>CAVVMT010000009.1:0-269301 GCA_963749395.1 Vulcanimicrobiota bacterium | reverse complement strand
GTCAGACTGCGGCGGACCCGGTCACCGACGTGTTGCGGCGCGCGATCGTCGAGGGCGCGTTCCATCCCAACGAACGCCTCGTCGAGGAGCAACTCGCACAGCGGCTCTCCACGACGCGGCCGACGATCCGCATGGCGCTCTCTCGTCTGGAACACGAGGGGCTGGTCGTGCGCGAACGGCACCGCGGGGCCCGGGTGCGGCTCGTGTCGGATCATGAGGCGATCGAGATCTTCGAGACGCGCGTCGTCCTGGAGGGGCTGGTCGCGCGCTACGCGGCCCGCAACGCGACCGACGCCGACGTCGAGCGCCTGCGCGCGCTGGTCGCCGAACTCGAAACCCTCGAACGCAGCGGCGATTCCGCTGCGCACTTGCAGATCGCCGATCGCAACGCCGAACTGCACGCCGAACTCGTGCGCATCGCGCAGCACGCGACGGCGGCGAAGCTGCTCGGCTTCCTGCGCTCGCAGATCGTCCGGTTCCAGTTCGCGCAAGTCGCCCAGCCGGGCCGGGCCGCGCACTCCGTCGCCGAGCACCGAGCGCTCGTGGAGGCGATCGCGCAGCGCGATCCGGTGGCAGCCGAACGCGCGATGCACGAGCACATGACGCGCGCGTCGGATGCGTTGCGCCATGCGATCGCGCTCGGAAAACACCGCACCGTTCTCGCCACCTGCGTGGAATAAGGAGACCGACACCGATGCACCCTCGCATGTCGCGCGCGACCGCCGTTCGAAGCTTGGCGGCCACCGCGTTTGCCGCCGCCGCTCCGAAACTTGCCGCTGCGGCCGACACGTTCCCCGATCATCCGATCACGATGATCGTGCCGTTCGATCCCGGCGGCGGCGTCGATCAAGTCGCGCGGCTCGTCGACAAGTTCGCCCCGGCGGTGTTCGGTCACAACTTCACGTTCCAGTACCAGCCGGGCGCGGGCGGGGCGCTCGGGGTCACCGCGCTATCGCGCGCCAAGCCCGACGGCTACACGATCGGCGGCTACATCATGCCCAATCTCGTTGCCCTGCCGCTGATGAACGCGGGCCAATTCACGATTCACGACTTCAGCTACGTCGCCCAGATGGTCGCCGATCCGCACGCGCTCGTGACGCTGCAGGGCAGCCCGTACACGACGTTGCCGCAATTCGTCGACGCCGCAAAGAAAGCGCCCGGCAAGCTGACGGTGGGACTGCCCGACGTCTACGACGGCACGCGCTTCTCGCTGCTCGACCTGATGCGGCGCGCGAAGATCCAGGTGACGGTCGTGCCGTTCAACGGCGGCAACAAGCAGAACGCCGCGATCCTCGGCAAAGTGGTCGACGCCGCGATGGTCAACATGTCGCTCGTCGCGAGCGAGCGCGACAAGCTGAACTTCCTGGCCGTCAGCACGGCCGGGCCCTTCCCGGAGATGTCGAACGTGCCGACGTTCCGTTCGTTCCATCTCGACGTCGTCGGCACCGACGGGCGCGTCTACATGGCACCCAAAGGCGTGCCGCCCGACGTCCTGGGCAAATTGCGCGACGGTTTCAAGAAGATCGCCGACAATCCCGAATTCAAGGAGCAGGCGCAGAAGGTCGGCCTGCCCGTGACCTATCTCGACGGCGCCGCCCTCGAGAAGTACGTGATCGGCTTCGAGCCGTTCGCCAAGCAACTGCTGAGCAATCTTTCGGCGTCGCCGGCTCCCTGAGCGTTGGACTTCCACTCGGTCGCGGCCGGGCTCGCGGCCGTCTTCACCTTCGGGCGGTTGCTCGCGATGGCACTCGGGGTCACGTTCGGGATGGCGATCGCAACCCTGCCGGGGCTCTCGGCGCCGCTGGGGATCTCGCTCGCATTGCCGATCGTCGCCACGATGGATCCGGCGACCGGGCTCATCGTGCTCGGCGCGATCTGGGGCGGGGCGATCTACGGCGGCTCGAAGGCCGCCGTCCTGATCAACACGCCCGGGAACCCCTCGTCGCTGATGACGACCCTCGACGGGTATCCGATGACGCTGCAAGGCCGGGCCGCGCAAGCGCTCTTCGGCGCGTTGCTCGCATCGACGACCGGCGGCATCATCAGCACGATCATCCTGCTGCTGGCATTCGCGCCGCTCTCCGCGATCGCGGTGCAATTCGGGCCGGCACAGTTCTTTTGGCTCGCAATCTTGGGCATGACGGCGATCGGCTCGATGACCTCGGGGAACGTGTTCAAGGGACTCTTGGGCGCGGGGATCGGCGTGCTGCTGGCGCTGATCGGCATGGATCCGGTCACCGGCACCCCGCGCTTCACTTTCGGCACCTTCGAGTTGACGAAGGGCATCAACGTCATTGCCGCGATCCTGGGGTTCTTCTCGTTCGCGCAAGCGCTGCGGCTCTTCGCGAGTCGCGACCCGTTCATCGCGCATTACACCGAGGCGCCCGGTTATCTGGCCGACGTGTTCCGCACGTACGCCAAGCGGATCGTGCTCGTGATCCGCTCGGGTTTGATCGGCACGGCCGTCGGATTGCTGCCCGGCGCGGGCGGCCCGGTCGCGGCGATGGTCGCGTACAACGAATCGCGGCGCTGGGACAAACATCCCGAGCGCTACGGCACGGGGGCCCTCGAAGGCGTGATGACCGCCGAGGCCGCGGTCAATGCGACCGTCGGCGGCAGCCTGATCCCGTTGATGTCGATCGGCATCCCGGGCGACGCGAGCGCGGCCGTCATCATGGGCGGCCTGCTGACGTTCGGCTTGCAGCCGGGGCCGAAGCTGCTCTCCGACCACGGCTTGATCTCGTACACGTTCATCTGCTCGCTGTTCGTGGCGAACATCTTCATGCTGCTGATCGGGTTCTTCATGATGCGCATCACCGGGCGGTTGCTGCTGATTCCCAAGCGTTTCATCACGCCTTCGATCATCGCGCTCTCCGTGATCGGCGCGTTCTCGATCAACAACAGCATGATCGACGTCTACGTGATGATCGGCTGCGGCCTCTTGGCCTTCGGCCTCGAGTACCTCGACATCCACCCGGGGACGCTGGCGCTCGGCCTGATCCTGGCGTCGACGGCGGAGAGCGGCTTCGCGCAGTCGTTGCTGCTAGCGCAGGCGAAGGGCTCGCTCGCGCTCGTCCTGTTCGGGCAGCCGATGTCGTGGATCCTCATCGGGCTCATCGTCCTCGCCGTGTGGACCTCGATGCGCATGAACCGCCGCCGCGTGGCGGCGGCGGCGCCGGTCGCGGGCGAGGAAAACGCCGTCGACACAGGAGCCTACCTATGAAAGAGCGGCGCACGCAACTGATCGGCATCGCGGTCGTGGCCGCGCTCGCGGTCGCCTTCGCGGTGCAGTCGGGCGGCTTGACCTACCCCTCATACGTATTTCCGCGGGCCGCAATCTCGGTCGTGCTCGTTCTGTGCGCGATCAACGCCTACTTTGCAGCGCGTGGCAAACCGATGGCGGAAGGGATGGCGGCGCGAACTCGCCATCGCTTGACGCCCGCGGTCGCGATCGGCGCGGGGGCGACGATCCTCTACGTCGTCGGCGTCAACGTGCTCGGCTTCTATGTCTCGACATTCGTCTTTCTCGCGCTGCTGTACAACTGGTTCAGCGGTCGCGAATTCCCGCCGCTGCCCAAACTGTTGGCGCGGATTGCCGGGGCGGCTGCCGCCACGGCGCTGATCTACCTCGTGTTCGCCAAGGTGCTCCTCGTGCAGACGCCACGAGGCTTTTTGATGTGAGGACCATGTTCGAATCACTCGTCATCGAAATCCAAGACGGAATCGCGCTGCTGACGCTCGACGAACCCGAAACGCGCAACGCGATGAGCGAGCGCATGACGCGCGAATTTCCGCAGGCGATCGCGCAGATCGGCGCCGATCCGGCCGTGCGCGGGCTCATCATCACCGGCGCAGGGAGTGCGTTCTCCTCGGGCGGCGATCTGGCAATGCTCGAGCGGATGCTCGACCAGAGCCAGGAAGACAATCGCCGCGAGATGGGCCGCTTCTACCGCCAATACTTGAGCGTGCTCGACCTCGACGTGCCGACGATCGCGGCGATCAACGGCGCAGCGATCGGTGCCGGCCTCGCGTTCACCCTGGGCTGCGATCTGCGCATCGCCGCGCGCGACGCGAAGCTCGGCATCACGTTCCTCAATCTCGGACTCTATCCGGGCATGGGCAGCGTGCATTTGCTCACGCAGACGATCGGCGCGAACTACGCTGCCGATCTCGTGCTGACCGGACGCATCATCGACGGCGACGAAGCATACCGGATCGGTCTGGTCAACCGTGTGGTCGAACGCGCCGACCTCTTGGATGCGGCCCGTGCGTTGATGAAGCAGATCGCCGGGAAGCCGGCCTCGGCGCTGCGTATGGCCAAACGCTCGCTGGTCGCCGCGAAGACCGGGGGGCTGGAAGAAGCGCTCGACCGCGAGGCGTTCGCGCAGATGGCGAGCTACTCGTCGCCCGACATGCGCGCGACGCTCGCGAAGATGAAGGCGCGCTCCTAGCAACATGCTGCAGATACCGGAAGATCGTCTCAAGGCGTGGCTGCACGGGCGCGGATTGCGCGTTCCGCCGGGGACGCGTGCGAGCACCCCGGCGCAAGCCGAGGAAGCCGCGAGCGAACTCGGAGGAAAGGCCGTCGTCAAGGCCCTCGTGCCCACGGGGCGCCGAGGTAAAGCCGGCGCGGTGATCGTCGCGGAAGACCCGGGCCGCGCGCGTGCGGCGGCACGCGACCTGCTGGGCCGCACGGTGAACGGATTTCCGGTAGAGGACGTGTACGTCGAGGCGTTCGCGCCGATCGAACGCGAGCTGTATCTCGGCTTCGCCTTCGCCGGCACGCACCCGACGGTGGCGCTGAGCAGGCAGGGCGGCATCGATATCGAGGACGCGGTCGGCCACGAACCGGAGCGCTCGTGCGGTTCGACGTCGATCCGTTACGCGGTCTGCGTTCGTGGGAGGCCATCGCGCTGTGGGAGCGAGCGGGCATCGACGGCCCGCTGCTGACGCGTTTGGCGCCGTTGACGGTGCAGCTCTGGGAGGCCTTCTGTGCCGCCGACGCGCTGACGTTCGAGATCAATCCGATCGCGATCGACCCCGACGGCGAACCCGTCGGTCGTCGGGGCGATGATGGCGGTCGACGAGAGCGCCCTCTTCCGGCACCATGCGTGGCACGATCTGCAAGTACGCTCGAGCTTCGGGCGCACCTTGAGCGAGCGCGAAGCGCGGGTCGTCGAAGCGAATCGGACGTTGCCGGGCGGAGCCGTGCGCTACCTCGAGCTCGACGGCGACATCGGCTTGCTCGTCGGCGGCGGCGGCGCGGGATTGCTGGTGGCCGACCTGATGCGTGCGCACGGCGGCCGCCCGGCGAATCACACCGACTCGAGCCCCGGCCCGATCACCGAGAAGCTCAAGGTGATCTTCCGCGCGATCTTCGACAACCCGCGCGTGCGCAGTCTTCTGCTCGCGTACAATCGTCAACAGATGTCGCAGTGCGTCCCGAAGTCGAGGCGTTGACGGCGGTTTTGCGCGAGCGCCATATCGATCCGCGCCGCTTTCCGATCGTCATCCGGCTCTCGGGGCCGCGCGAGGACGAAGCGCGTGCGCTGGCGGCACAGTTCCCCGGGCTGCACTACTTGCCCAGCGAAGCGTCGCTCGAGGATGCGGTCGTGCGCATCGTCGAGCTCAACGCGCGGATCGAGGCGGTGCGATGAGCATCTTGATCGACGCAGCGTCGCGCGTGCTGGTGCAAGGGATTACGGGCTTTCAAGGCAAGCTCGACACGCGCCATTGCATCGCCTACGGGACGAACGTCGTGTGCGGCGTGACGCCGGGCCGCGGCGGCGACACCGTCGACGGGGTGCCGGTCTACAACACGGTCGCCGAAGCGGTGCGCGTGCACGGGGCCAACGTCGCGGTCACCTACGTCCCGGCGGCGCGGTTGCCGGACGCGATCTTCGAGTCGATCGACGCCGGGCTGCCGCTGATCCTTTCGACGACCGAGAACGTTCCGCGCCACGACGCCGCGCGCATGATCGCGGCTGCGCGCGCGAACGGGACCGCGCTGGTCGGCTTCAATACGAACGGCATGATCTCGCCCGGTTCGTGCAAGCTCGCCGGGATCGGGGGCGACCGTGCCGGGGAGCTGTTCGCGCCCGGCCGCATCGGCGTATGCTCGCGCTCGGGCGGAATGTCGGCTGAGATCGCGTGGACGCTCAAGCAGGCGGGGCTCGGCATTTCGACTTGCATCTCGATGGGCGGCGACCCGATCACCGGCCTGCGCATGGTCGACTACGCGCGGCTCTTCGAGCGGGATCCGGGACCGATGCGATGGTGTTCTTCGGCGAGCCCGGCACGCGCAACGAGCAAGAACTCGCCGAAGCCGTCGCGAACGGCGAGATCGCGAAGCCGGTGATCGCGCTGATCGTCGGCTACTTCCAAGAGAGCTTCGAGCGCGGCGTCAGCTTCGGGCACATCGCCGCGATGATCAGCGACCCCGGCGACAGCGCCTCGGCGAAGCGCGACCTGCTAACGCACAGCGGTGCGCAGGTCGTCGACTCGCTCGGCGCCATGGTCGGGGCAATTCGCGCCGTCGGGTGTCGCGGTTAGTCGCCCTCGGTGAAGAAGTCGCTCGCCGGATACTCGGTCTCCGGAAAACGGACCAACGGGTGTGCGCCGCCCGAAACGAACAGTTCCTGGCCCGTAATGTAGCCGGAGGCGGGGCTGGCCAAAAACGCGCACGCCGCCGCGACGTCGTCGTGCTTGCCGAGTCGACCGATCGGAATCCGCTCGTCCCGTTCGCGTTCTCGCTGCGTCGGATTGGGGAACCAGTCAGCCTCGCGGCGCACACTGTCGATGGCGCCCGGGACGACGACGTTCGCCGTAATGCCGAAACGTGCGACTTCGTTTGCCAGCGCCCGGGTCAAGCCGACGAGGCCCAGTTTTGAGGCCACCGTCGCCGGACGGCCGAGCCCCCAATAGGCATCGATTCCCCCGATATTGATGATGCGTCCCCACTCCTTACGCACCATGGCCGGCAGGACGGCCTGGACTCAAGAAGAATGGAGCTCGCACGTTGATCGCGTGCACGCTGTCCCACTCTTCCACCGTGACGTCCATGATCTTCGAGCGTGGCCGGATCGCGGCGCAGTTGACGAGAACGTCGATCGCGCCGAACTCGCCGGCGACGCGTAGGTGCGCGGCTCGGACGGCCTCGACGTCAGACAGCTCGACTGCCGTGAGATGCGTGCCGATGCCCTCACCCGCGAGTGCCGCCGCTGCACTCCGCGCGGTCGGCCAGTCGTCGCGAAAGAAGAGCGCCACGCGTGCGCCCTCCCGTCCCAAAGCCCGTGCGATTGCCAGCCCATTGTTTCGGATGCCGCCCGTAACGAGCGCGGTCAGGCCTTCGAGTGTGCGTACGTCCTTCACGTCGTCTCCATGATCGGCTTGCAGGCAGGAAATGTCTTGCCGATATGGACCCAGTCGTTCACGGGTCCCTTTTCAGGGAGGTGCTCCATGAAGCGAACTTCGATAGTGGCCGTTCTTCTAGGCGTGGCTTTGACCGCTGCTTTCGTGCAACCCGGGCGCGGCGACGACGCCGTACCGCTGGTCAGGGTCGCGGTCGCCGATCCAGCGATTTTGAGTAACTTCTCGCTCGAGTTCGCCGATGCGTTGGGGTATTTCCGCGACGAAGGGGTCAACGTCCAGATCGTGCCGTTCAAGTCCGGGACGGTCGCCTCCGAAGCGGTGATTTCGGGGCAGGCGGATTTTGCGTGGAACGGCATCGATTTGGCGGCAAACCTTCGTGCGCGGGGGAAGGACGTCAAAGCGGTCGGCACCGCCTCGTCGGCCAGCGGGCTGCAACTGGTCGCCGCGCGCGATATCACGTCGGTCGAGCAACTGCGCGGCAAGAGCCTCGGCGTCGGCGGGCTCGGCAGCGGTACCGACATCACGATGGAATACGTGCTCTTCCGGCACGGTCTCTTGCGCGGCACGTACAATGTCGTTCCCGTCGGCTTGAGCCAAACGTTCATCGCCGCGTTCCAGAATCACCAAATCGACGGCGGCGTGACCTCGGAGCCTTGGACGACCTATATCGTGAAGCAAGGCTTGGGGCACGTGCTGGTCGACATGGATAGCGTCGAGGGGACGAAGGCCGTGTACGGCGGCCCTTACGGCCTGACCGCTCTTTGGGGTACGACGGCGTACATCGACCGCAATCAGATCGTCGTGCAAAAACTGCTCCGAGCCATCATGCGCGCTAACGCCTACGTCCGCAGCGTATCGTTCGATCAGCTCAAGCCGCGCATCCCGAAGGTCTTCATCGGCGACGATCCCGCGACGGCGTACGAAGGCCTCCAACACTTCCTTACCGGCCTTTCGGTAACACCGGTCATCTCGATACAGGAAGCCGAGCGAGTTCTCAGCCAGGACATCCGCGTCGTCAAGGATATCGACGTCGCGGTGCAGTCCGGGCAGCTGCACGCCGCCGACCTGTTGGACATGCGGGCGGCGCGCAAGGTCGCGAAAGACATGGGCCTGCCATCTTCGCCGGAATGACGCTGGAAACGCGAGAGGTTCTCGAGCTATCCCGGCCAATTCCGCCCGTGTGCGAGGTGCGACGATGAAATCCCGTCTAGACAAATGCCGCTGGCTCGCAGCCTTGTTCGCGATCGCCATCGGGCTCGCGCCGGGAGGCCCGGTGGGGGCACAAGCTCCGATCGACGTAAAGGTCGGGGTTGCCGATCTTGCGATCTTCAGCAACTTTCCGATCGAACTCGCCGACAACCTCGGATACTTCAAGGACGAGGGGCTCAATGTCGAGATCGTCGGCTTCAAGACCGGTCCGCAAACGGTGCAGGCGGTCGTTGCGGGTGAAGTGCAGTTCGGCTTCAACGGCATCGATCAAGTCGTCAACGTCCGCGCAGCGGGCAAGGACGTCAAAGTCGTCGGCACGTCGATGGTCGCGCTCGGCATGCAAGTCGTTGCCGCTCCCGGGATCACGAGCGTCGCTCAGCTGCAGGGGCGCTCGCTGGGGATCAGCAGCTTCGGCAGCGGCACCGACATTGCGATGGAATTCGTGTTGCACAAATACGGATTGGCCGCCGGCAGCGCGACGCTCGTCCCGGTGGGATTGAGCGACTCCTTTCTGGCGGCGTTCGCAACCCACCACATCGATGGAGGCGTAACCTCGGCTCCGTGGACGACATACGTCGTGAAGAAGGGCCTGGGGCACGTTTTGGTCGATCTCGATTCGCCGGCGGTGACGAGGTCGGTATACGGAGGGCCGTATCCGTTCAACTGCCTCTGGGCCTCCACGCAGTACATCGACCAAAACCAGGCGGTCGTCGAAAAGATGGTGCGCGCGATGGCGCGCGCGGTGCACTACGCACAAACGACGCCGATCGCGCAACTCAAGCCGCACGTGCCGAAGGTCATGATCGGGGACGATCCGCAAACGTCCTACGAAGGATTGCAAAAGATGATCGGCGGCATGGCTCCGACGCCCGTCGTGTCCCTCGATGAGGCGCAGCGAGCGATAACGGCCGACTCCGCGGTGCTCAAGCCGGTCGCCGCGGCTGCACAAGCGGGCCAACTCAAGCCGGAGGACGTCATCGACATGCGAGCCGCGCTGAAAGTCGCGAAAGAGATGAAGCTTCCGGCAAGCCCGGAGTAGTGGTGCCCTCTCTCGATGCGCTGTTCGCACCGCGCGCGATTGCGGTCGTGGGCGCCGGCGCTCGCTCGGGGAGCGTCGGTTCGAGGCGTGCCGACATGATCCGCGACTTCGGTTATCGCGGGGGACTGTACGCGGTCAACCCGTCCGGCGCGGCGAGCGGTCTCATCCCGGGCGTTCGAAGTTTGAACGACATCCCCGAACCGGTCGATCTGTGTCTCATCGCCACGCCGGCGGGATCTGTTCCCGGCATCATCGCCGACTGCGCGCGCAACGGGATCGCCTTTGCCCAGATATTTTCCAGCGGCTTCGACGAGGATGGGATCGCACGGCTCCGGGAGGCAGCGGGCGGGATCACCCGCATGGTCGGGCCTAATTGCTTGGGCACGCACGATGCACGCACGCGCATGACGTTCGCGCGCCATCCCGACCGCGGCGCACCGGGTGCGATCGCGTTCGTTTCGCAGAGCGGCGGCCTTTCGGTCGACGTCTTGCACCATGCGCGACTGCGCGGATTGGGGATCGGGAAGGCCGTCTCCATCGGTGATTGCATCGATCTACAGCCGGCCGACTTCCTCGAGTATCTGTTCGCCGACGCGAGCACCGCGGCGATCGGTTGTTATCTCGAAGGCGTTCGCGACGTCCGCTTTTTCGACGCGTTGCGGGCCGTAGCGCGGGAGAAGCCCGTCGTTCTGCTCAAGGGCGGTCGAACCGAACAAGGCGCCGCGTCCGCGATCTCGCACACGGGAGCACTGGCCGGAGACTACGCTGTTTGGAGTGCGGCCATAGAACAGGCCGGGGCCACGCAGGCGCTGACGATCGATGAGATGCTGTCGTTCCTTCAGGCCTTTTCTCCCGGCGTTCCGCTTCCGCGCGGCAACGGCGTGGCGCTATTCGGAAACGGCGGAGGCGTGACGGTCCTTACGACCGATGCCCTGGCCAACGCCGGCATGGAGGCGGTCGGCCTGAGCGGCGGGACGCTGTCCGGCCTGTTCGCAGCAGGCGTTTTGCCTTCCGGAGCTTCGATGGGCAAGGCGCTCGATATGCCAATGGGCGCCCTCAGCAAGTCGGCGGCCGACGACATCGCCTCGATCGTCTCGGCGATCGCCGTGGCGAAGGTGGATCTGGTACCAGCGCATCTCGATCTCCGGCGACCTTCCTGCACTATGCCGCGAGCCGCTTGCGCTGGCGGCGACGTTCCGCTGAGCCGCTACGTCACCGCGACGATGAACGGCAAGCCGCCTACGTTGGGCTTCGCGACTCTACCGACCCCGACGTCGCGGCGATCCGCTCACACCTGGTCGACGCATGTACCAAAGCAGCGGTAAGGTGCTTCACCGGGCCGGTCGAAGCAGCGCGGGCCACCGGTGCCGCATCGCGCCGGAGCGCTTTTCTCCAACGAGATGACGGACTTGTTCCACCAGCCGCTGCCGCTTCCCGCGCAGGATCACATCGGACGAATCCTCGCCGCCGCGCAGCACGACGGGCGCACGTTGCTGACGCAGCTGGAAGCCTTCGACGTGCTCGCCGCGCTCGCGATCGGGCATCCGCCGGTCGCGTTGGCCAAAGACCGCCGCGAAGCCGTCTCGCTCGCGAAGGCGATCGGTTTCCCGGTTCGCTGAAGGTGGAATCCGCCGACATCATCCACAAGAGCGAGCGCGGCGGCGTGCGGCTGGGGATCGCCTCAGAACAGAGCGTCGAACGGCATTACGACGCGATCGTCGCATCGGCGAATGCGATGAACGCGAATCTCGCGGGAGTCGTCGTACAGCGGATGTGCGAGGCGCCGGCGGTCGAGCTGATCTTAGGCATCAAGCGCGATCCGCAGTTCGGCCCGATCGTTGTCGTCGGTACCGGCGGCATCTTCGTCGAACTGTATCGGGACTTCGCCTTGCGCGTGGCGCCCATATCGCGCGCGACCGCCCGCCGGATGTGGCGCAGCTTGCGAAGCGCCCCGCTGATCGAGGGGTTCCGCGGCCGCCCAGGTGGCGATATCGGGGCGCTCGAGGAAGCGATCGTCAATCTGTCGCTCGTCGCGCATGCGTTTCCGGCGATCGCCGAACTCGACGTGAACCCGTTCTTTCTCCAACCGGTGGGCGCATCGGCGATCGATTGCCGCGCCGTCTGACATGAGGTTGCCGTGTACGAAGCCATTACCGTAACTCGAGAGACCACGTTGGCATCATCACGCTCGACGTTCCCAAGCGGCGCAATCCGCCTAGTCCCGAATTGACGCGCGACTACGGTGAGGCGTTGCGCGAATTGCGCGAGGACGACGCGGTCAGGGTCGTCGTCCTGACGTCGAGCGGGCCCGCGTTCTCCGCCGGCGGCGATCTTGCCGGCATGCAGCGCAAGATCACCTGGGCGCCCCAGACCAACCGGCGCTTTCTCTCGCTGTTCTACCGGGTGTTCATGGAGTCGCTGATCTCGAAGTTCCGACGATTGCCGCCATCAACGGCGACGCCGTCAGCGCGGGCCTCTCGCTGACGCTGACCTACGACATCCGTATCGCCGCCGAGTCGGACGCATGGGAGCGGACGTTCTTGAATTTGGGTCTCCACCCGGGCATGGCGACGACGCACTTGTTGCCGATCGTCATCGGTCACGGACCTGCGGCGGAACTGATTTTCACCGGCAAGCTGATCGACGGCGTCGAAGCTGCCCGCATCGGCCTGGTCAACCAGGCTGTCTCGACGGGTGTCCTCGAGACCGCGCTTGGAATGGCGATGAGATCGCGCGCAAACCTCCGGGCGCGGTAGCATGGCCAAGCGAGCGCTGGTGAGGCGAAAGCTCGAAGGCCTCGAGGCTGCGCTCGACTACGAAACGTCGGCGCAGATGAGCAGTTACGCCTCCGGTGAAATGCGCGAGTTGGTCGAAAACATGATCGCCAAGACGCATAAGAAGACGGAGAGGACCACGTGAAGCAATGGGGAGCACCATGTCAGTAGTTCGCTACGAACAGGAAGGGCGTCTGGTGACATCACGATGAATCGTCCCGACAAGTTAAACGCGCTCAACCGCCCGATGGTCGAGGGCCTTTAGGAGGCGTTCGACCGCTTTCCGACGACGATACCGCCTGGATCAGCATCCTGACGGGAGAGGGCCGCGCGAGTTGCGCGGGGCGCGATCTGGTAGAGCGCGTCACCAAGAGCGACGGCGGAAAACCGGCCCGGATCTCTACGGCATGCAACGGAAGATCATGAAGCCGATGATCGCCGCGGTCAACGGGCTATGCATGGCGCAAGGCTGCGGCTTAGCGCTGTCGAGCGACGTGATCTTCGCCTCGGAAAGCGCGTGGTTCGGCTCGCCCCAGGTCAAGCGCGGCATCGGATTGGTCAGCGGACCGTCGCTGCTCACCCGCATCGTGCCGCTGAATATCGCCCTCGAATATCTCTATACGGGAAAGCGGTTGGATTCAGCCACGGCGCTACGGTGGGGTATCGTCAATCGAGTCGCACCGACGGTGGCGTCGTCGCGATGGCAAAGGAATTTGCGGCCGAAGTCCTCGAGAACGCTCCGCTCGCGGTTCGCGCGATGAAAGAAGCGTCGCTGGCGTCGCAATACATCGAGCGAGCACGGCCGCCGATCGCTGTCACGAGGTCGCCGACCGATTCAACACGACCGACGACTTCACGGAGGGCCTGTTGGCATTCAAAGAAAAGCGCGTTCCCGTTTGGCAGGCGCGCTAAGGTCATTCCGGACTCGCCGGAAGTCCGAGATCTTTTGCGACTTTGCGCGCCGCGCGCATGTCGATCACGTCGGCGGCCTTGAGTTGGCCGCTTGCGACGGCGTCGGCAACGGCCTTGACGACCGCGGCGTCCGCGTCGAGCGCGCGCTGCGCTTCGGCTATCGAGACGACGGGAGTGGGGGCGACCCCGCGCAGCAGGCCCTCGAGTCCCTCTAGCGCGGTTGCGGGATCGTCGCCCAGCATGGCCGCCGGAATGTGCGTTTTGACTTGCGCGAACGGGGTTTGCTGGAGGTACCGGTTCGCACGGGCGACGGCCCGCACGAGCTTCTCGACGGTCGGCCCGTTCTGGTCGATGTAGGGCTTCGTCGCCCAGAGCGACGTGTAGGCGTAGGGGCCGCCGTACACGGCCTTGGTTCCAGCCGGTGACTCGAGGTCGACGAGCACGTGACCGAGCCCACGTTTGATGAGGTACGTCGTCCACGGCGCGGAGGCGACGCCGGCGTCGATGCGGTGCGAGGCGAAAGCGGCGACGAACGTTTGACTCAACCCGACTGGAACGACGGTCAAGCTGTCGTTCGCGACGCCGTTCTTGTGAAGCAGATATTCCAAGATGATGTCGGTCCCGCTGCCGAAGCTGCTGATGCCGACCGACTTTCCGCGCAGTCCCTGGACGGACGTGATGTCAGGCGTCGCGATCAGTTGATTTCCCAACGAAACGACCGAGGTTCCGACGACCTTCACGTCTTTCCCGGCCGCGCGCAGGTTGACGACTTGGTCGATTCCGTTGAACCCGAAGGCGACCTCGCCCGAAATCACCGCCTGCACGGTCATGGGGCCCGTCTTGAAGCTGACGACGGAAACGTTGAGTCCTTCGTCCTTAAAATATCCCAGATTGTCGGCGAGCAGGAGCGGGAAGTTGTTGAATATCGCGATGTCGGCGACGCCGATCTTGACGTCGACTGGAGCATCGGCGGCCAGCGCCGAGCTTGCGGCCCCAGCTGCCCACAGGGTCGAGAACGCCATCGCGCCAAAGCGCTTGCGGTTCATCGCTTCCACCGCTGCATGTAGCGCTCAACGTTGTCCAGGATCCATGAGAGCGCGAAGACGACGATCGTGACGATGGCCAGGCCGGCGAATACGCCGGCACTTGAAAACGTCCCCTGCGCGTTGGAGATCAAGTAGCCTATGCCGTGCGTCGATCCGACGTACTCGCCGACGATCGCCGAAGCAAAAGCCAGTCCGATCGTCGCCCGCAGGCTGCCGAAAATCCACACGACGACGGAGGGCAGCAGCACGAAGCGGCGGATTTTCCCTGCCGACGCGCCCATGACGCGCATGCTCGCGATCAGATTCTTATCTACCTCTTTCAGACCGGCGTAGGTATTGAAAAAGACGATCAACAAGGCCACCGTCGCGACGAGCACGATCTTGGAGAGGATCCCCAGCCCAAACCACAGGACGAAGAGCGGGGCCAATATGACGCGCGGGATCGCGTTGAAGACGGAGAGATAGGGGTCGCAGATCGCGGCCGCCACTTCGTGCTCGAACAGCACGAAACCCAAGCTGACGCCGATCACGACGCCAATCGCGAAGCCTGCGAGCGTCTCGACGAGCGTGAAGCCCACGTTGACCGCGAGTGATCCGTCGAGCGCCCATTCCCAAATCTTCGCCGCAATCGCGAGCGGGCTGCTGACGAAGAAAGGATCGACGACGTGGGCCGACACGCCTGCCTGCCAAGCCGTCAGGAACGCCAGCGGCAACGCGATCCGGCCGGCGGTAATCATCGCGTGCTGCGCCGCGGTGCGGTGGCTCGATTCGAGGGCTACTTGCGCCACGGGGCTTCCCCTTCGCCGACGTCGCCTTGCGAGCGCGCTACTTCTTCGCCGAGCGATGCCCAGATGGAGCCGTACAGTTTGCGAAAATCTTC
Source organism: Vulcanimicrobiota bacterium (assembly GCA_963749395.1). Classification (GTDB taxonomy): domain Bacteria; phylum Vulcanimicrobiota; class Vulcanimicrobiia; order Vulcanimicrobiales; family Vulcanimicrobiaceae; genus CAVVMT01. Next base: position 254,070 of record CAVVMT010000009.1, on the reverse strand, counting down.
GGTCAGCCGAACCTCTTCGACGACGCGCGGCCGTTCCAAGGGAACCGTGAAGCGGCGCTTTACGGTCGAGGCAGGCCCGGCGCTCATGACGATGACCTCGTCGGCGAGCGCGATGGCTTCCTCGAGGTCGTGGGTGACGAAGATGACGGTTTGCCCGAGCTCCTGCCAGAGCCAGAGCAACATATCTTGCATATACATGCGCGTCTGCGCGTCGAGCGACCCGAACGGTTCATCCATCAAGAGCACTTTAGGCTCGTAGATGAGAGCCTGTGCCAGGAGGGTGCGTTTGCGCATCCCACCGGACATCTTGGCCGGATAGAAGTCGGCGAAGTTGCCCAGTCCCACGCGTCGCAGCCACGCGTGGGCGCGCTGGATCGCAATCTCACGGCCGGTCCCGCGCAGAAGTAAGGGAATCGCGACGTTTTCCGCCGCGGTCCGCCACGGCAGCAGCGTGTCTTGCTGAAACAAGTAGGCGATCGACGTGCGCAGCTCCGGGGCGAGTTTGAGGGAGCCGCCGGTCGGACTCAACAGTCCCGCGACGAGGTTGAGGATCGTCGATTTTCCGCATCCCGTCGGCCCGACGACGACGTTGAACGAGCCGCGGCGCATCACGAGATCGACGTCGCGAAGCACGACATTCGCCGGTTGTCCGGGTCGCTTGAACGCGTGCTCGATGTGCTCGAGGCGAATGGGAACGGCGGATCCGGCTCGCCCGGGAATATCAGGGATAGCGCTCATAGGTGTCCCCCGCGCTCGCTTTGGGGATGCCGCGCGAGCGTTCCTTTGCGGTTACCGTCCGTTAAAGGCAATCTCTTACTAACGCACAGCGGAGCGCAGGTCGTCGACTCGCTCGGCGCCATGGTCGACGCCGTTCTCGCGGTGCGCGCTTAGCGGCACGAACAGCGTCCCGGCGCAGCAGGCGCCGCGCGCTGCGCACGACGAAAGCGGTTTCGAGTTCGCCGTTCGCATCGAGCTCGGGCCATACGGTCGCGATGCCGCTCGGATGCGCCACGCGCACTCCTCGGGCACGCTGCCGACGATCTGCGCGACCGTCGTGCCCGGCGTGGCGACGGCCGCCGCGAGCGCAACGAGCGCGGTGCCTTGCAACATCGCGTGCGGCCTGGCCATCGAGAGCATGCGGATGCGCACGTGCGACTGCGTCTTCGCCCGGCGGCGCGACGACGCCGATCTTCGGCACGGCTTGCGAAACGCGCGCCGCGTTCTCGGGGAGATCGGTGAGTCCCATCAGCACCGAGCCGGCGCCGCGCACGTATTCTAGGCGCGCGAGCATCGCCCGGATCGTCGATCTCGGCGACCGTCTCGCCGCCGCTCAGCCCGAGATCGTTCGCGAACGCGAACACGAACGGATTGGCCGCGTCGATCAGCGTGAAGCGCACGCGCCCGAAGGGCGTCTCGACCTCGTCGAGTGGCCGGCCCGAGGGGAAGAGCTTGCCGGTGACCGAGCCCGCCGGGCGGTGGAAGCCCAGGCGCACCAGGGGGCCGGGGAACGGCACGCCGTCGATGTACGTGTCGCCTTCCTCGGCGACGACCCCGCCCGGCGTCGGCACGTCGACCAGCACGAATTTCTCAGTGTTCGTGTTGAAGATGCGCACCCGCGTCACGTCGCCTGCAGGCTTCACCCACCCGGCGTGGATCGCATACGGCCCCGGCACCGAGGAGCAATTCCCGCACGTCCCGTTCCAATCGACGTTCGGCTTGGTGTAGTCCACCTGCGCGTGCGTATAGTCGACGTCGGCGTCCGGCCGGGCCGAGGGCTTGACGATCACGACTTTGTTGGTGAACGCCGTCCCGCCGCCGACCCCGTCGGCTTGGCGCAGATCCGGGGCACCGTACGCGCGCAACAGAAAGCGCGACCGCGCCTCGCGCCCTTCGGGCAGCACGTGTTCCTCGAAAACCCAGCACTTGCTCGTGCCGCCGCGCATCAGGACGGCCGGTATCTCTGCGATCATGGTGCGCACAGTTCGAAGCCCGCTGAAGCATCGCCTGTCATGCCGCGAAGACTACCGCCGAATCGGGGGCAAGTGTCAGGGCGCTGCACGCGGAATAGGGGCGCGTGCAATACGTCTACTCCATGTACCGCGTCGGCAAGACCGTTCCGCCCAAGCGCGCGATCCTCAAAGACATCTCGCTGAGCTTTCTGCCGGGGGCGAAGATCGGCGTGCTCGGGCTCAACGGCGCGGGCAAGTCCTCGCTCCTGCGCATCATGGCGGGGCTCGACACCGAGTTCGACGGCGACGCGCAGCCGATGCCGAACATCTCGATCGGCTTTCTGCCGCAAGAGCCCAAGCTCGATCCCGACAAGACCGTGCGCGAAACGGTCGACGAAGGGTTGACCGAGATCAACGCCGCGCGCCAGCGGCTCGAAGAGATCTACGCCGCGTACGGCGAGCCCGACGCGGATCTCGACAAGCTCGCCGAAGAGCAAGCCAAGCTCGAAGCGGTGCTGTTCGCGCAGGGCGGCGAGGACGTCGAGCAGCAGCTCGAGATCGCGGCCGACGCGCTGCGCCTGCCGCCGTGGGACGCCAAGATCGGCCCGCTCTCGGGGGGCGAAAAACGCCGCGTCGCGTTGTGCCGCCTGCTGCTCTCGAAGCCCGACATGCTGTTGCTCGACGAGCCGACGAACCATCTCGACGCGGAGAGCGTCGAGTGGCTCGAACAGTTTCTGCTGCGCTTCCCCGGGACGGTGGTCGCGGTGACGCACGACCGTTACTTCCTCGATAATGCGGCCGAGTGGATCCTCGAACTCGACCGCGGCCGCGGCATCCCGTGGAAGGGCAACTACAGTTCGTGGCTCGAGCAGAAGCAAGCGCGGCTCGAGCAGGAAGAAGCCGAGGAATCGGCCCGTCAAGCGGCGCTCAAGCGCGAACTCGAATGGGTTCGCACGGGGCCGAAGGGACGTCACGCCAAGAGCAAGAGCCGCATCGCGCGTTTCGAGGAACTCTCGAGCCTCGAGTACCAGCGCCGCAACGAGACGCGCGAGATCTTCATCCCGGTCGCCGACCGGCTCGGCGATCGCGTCATCGACTTCGCCGGCGTGCGCAAAGCGTACGGCGACCGGCTCTTGATGGACGACGTATCGTTCAAGATCCCAGCGGGCGCGATCGTCGGCATCATCGGCCCCAACGGCGCCGGCAAGTCGACGCTGTTCCGCATGATCGCGGGCCGCGAGCAGCCCGACGCCGGTGAGATCCACATCGGGCCGAGCGTCAAGCTCGCGCTCGTCGATCAGAGCCGCGAGTTGCTCGAAGACGACAAGTCGGTGTTCGACGCCGTCAGCGGCGGCCTCGATCTGATTCAAGTCGGCCGCTTCGAGATGCCGTCGCGCGCGTACTTGGGGCGCTTCAACTTCAAGGGCGCCGATCAGCAGAAACGCGTCGGCAATCTGTCGGGCGGCGAGCGCGGACGGCTGCACCTCGCGACGACGCTGCTCAAGGGCGCCAACGTGCTGCTGCTCGACGAGCCCTCGAACGACCTCGACGTCGAGACGCTGCGCGCGCTCGAAGACGCGCTGGTCGAATTCGCCGGCACCGTGCTCGTCATCAGCCACGACCGCTGGTTCCTCGATCGCATCGCGACCCACATCCTGGCCTTCGAAGGCGATTCGCGGGTGTATTTCTTCGAGGGCAACTATCAGGAGTACGAGGCGAACAAACGCGAGCGCCTCGGCGAGGAAGGCGCGCGCCCGCACCGCTTGCGCTATCGTCCCCTGACCCTCTCGTAGCCGCGGTGCACCGTCGCGCGTGGGCGCTGCTCGCCGCAGCGCTGTGGTGTCTCGCGCCCGCGCGCCCGGCGCGCGCCGCGGCATCGCCGGCGCCCGTGCCCGCTTTCTATGCCCGCCGCCGCCCTCGCTGGCGGGCGCGAACCGGGGACGCTGTTGCGCGCGCAGGCGGTCACGGCCGGGGTGCCGCCGGAAGCGCGCGGCTGAGATCCTCTACGCGTCGACCGATTTCCGGACCGGGCGGCCGGTGGCGGTGAGCGCGGTCGTCTTCGCGCCGCGAGCGGCCGCGCCGAACCGGCCGATGGTCGCGTGGGCGCATCCGACGACGGGGATCGAGACCGCGTGCGCCGGTCGCGGCTCCCCGACAACGCGCCGCGCATCCCCGGGCTCGCGGCGCTCGTCGCGCGCAGTACGTCGTGGTGGCGACCGACTATCCCGGCTTGGGGACGCCGGGGCAACATCCGTATCTCGTCGGCCGAGCGAAGCGCGCGCGTGCTCGACGGCGTTCGCGCGGCGCGCAACCTCGACGCCGGAGCCGGCACGAGATTCGGCGTCTACGGCCACTCGCAAGGCGGCGGCGCCGCGCTGTGGACCGCCGCGCAAGCGGCGGCCTATGCGCCCGAACTGCACCTCGTCGGCACCGTTGCGATCGCGCCGGCGACCGAACTCGCGCAGATCCTCGACGCCGACCTGCGTACTCGCGTCGGCAAGGTGCTCGGCTCGATGGCGACCGTCGCCTGGTCGCGGCTCTACCCGGGTGCGACCCTCGCGGCCGTGTACGCGTCGCCCGCGGCGATGCGGGCGGCGACGCGGCTCGCGCAGATGTGCGTGACCAGCGCCACCCGCGACACGCAACTGGCGGCGCTCGTCGGCGCGACGGAACTGACGCTGGCGGGCGGCCTGCGCTCTGGGGCGCTCGGGGCTGCACCGTGGAGCGCGATCGTCGCGCAGAACACGATCGTGGCGGCACGGGTGCCCGGGCCGGTCCTGCTCGTCGAGGGCTCGGCCGACACGATCGTCCCCCCGCCGGTGACCGCCGCGTTCCGCACCGCGCTGTGCGCGGCCAACGTCCGCGTCCAATACGACGTGCTGCAAGGGATCGGGCACATCAACGCGGGGATGCAAGCCGTGCCGCTGCTGCTGCCGTGGTTCGAGGACCGGTTCTCCGCGCTCCCGGCGCCGTCGAACTGCGCTTCCGCCCCGGGAACTCAGACCACCGCGGGGCCCGCTTTGTAGACGAGCGGCGTCTCCGGTACCGGGTATCCTGCCGCGCCGAACGTGTCGACGATCGCGCGGTTCGTATCGAAGTAGACCTGCCAGTAGTGGTCGGTGTGCGTGTAAGGACGCACCGCGAGCAACGGTCCTTCGGGCGTGAAGTTCAGGATCTCGATGTCGGGCGGAGGCTCGGCCACGACGTTGGGGATCGCCGCAATCGCCGGCTTCAGGCGCGCGATCGCGTCCTGCACGTTGACGCTGTTGGCGACCTTGGCCGTACAGTCGACGCGGCGGAACGGGTGCGCGCTGAAATTTTGGATCGTCGCGGAGAAGATCGCATTGTTGCCGACGATCGTCAGCACGTTGTCGGGCGTCGTGATCGTCGTGTTGAACAAGCCGACCTCGGTGACGGTTCCGAGCACGCCGCCGGCGCTGACGAAGTCGCCGACTTTGAAGGGCCGCAGCACTTGCAAGAAGATGCCGGCCGCGAAATGCGTCAGCATCCCGCCCCAGGCGGTGCCGATCGCCAGGCCCAAGCCGGCCAGCAGCGCGGCGAACGAGGTCGTCTGGATGCCGAAGATGCTCAGAATCGCCAGCGCCAGCACGAGCGTCAGCAACGCGCTGATGATCGACGCCAGATACTTGGCGACCGTCAGATCGAGGCGGCCGCCCCGCTCCATGACCTTGCGACATCCGGTCGAGACGACGTCGATCAGCCAGCGCCCGATGATCCATGCGACGATCGCGCCGATGACCTTGAGCCCGAATGACGCGCCCTCCGTCGCGAGATACGCCCACATATCGTGAAGGAGATTCATGGAGATGCTCCAGTGACGCAAGTGCGAACTCGCTCTTCCCAAGGAAGAGCGCCCAGGGCGGCCTTCTGGCCGGTCTTTGGCCTGCCCCTCCAACCAGACAGCCGCTCGTCCGAAATAGTTTCCACGCGAAAGGCCGGGCTGAGCTCAATCGGCTAAGCTTGCACTGGGAGGCTTGCTGGTGCGACGGCTTAAATCAACGCCGGTAACTCCCGCCTTCGCCCGAAGGTCTGCCTTTGCGTACACTCAAGCCCCTCCGGAGGTTCATTGCGGCCGTGGCCGCGGCGTTGTTGCTGACGCTCGCCTCCGTGCCGGTCGTGGCCGTCGCCGCGAGCCCGGCGCCCGCGGCTGCGCCGACCAATGCCCCGCGCACCCTACGGGTCGCGATCCTGATCACCCGGCCCCCCTTCGTCCATAAGACGGAGACCGGCTATACCGGCTTCGCGATGGACTTGTGGAACAAGATCGCGCTGGCCCAGAACTGGGGCTCGGTCTACACCGAGGTGCCCAAGCTCTCCGAAGGATTGCGCTTGGTCGAGACCGGCAAGGCCGACATCTTCATCAGCAATCTGTCGATCACGAGCGAACGCCGTAAGCTCGTCGACTTCTCGCAGCCGTATTTCGATTCAGGACTGCAGATCATGGTCGACTCCGACCACGTCAACGGCGCGAGCGATTTGTGGCACGGGCTCGTCGCCAACGGACACATCCGCGTGTTCGCCGGCGGCACGCTGCTGATCGTCGCCGCGGCGCTGATCGCAACCGTCCTCGAACGACGTTTCAACCCGGAGTTTCCCAAAGAGTGGCCGCACGGGCTCGCCGAGTCGGTCTACAACGTCGCTTCGGTCGTGTTCAGCGGCAAGACGAATCACAAGCCGCTGCCGGGACCGCTCGGCAAGGTGCTGCAGACTTTTTGGCTGATCGCCGGGGTCGCCTCGGTGGCCTATGTGACGTCGGCGATCACGAGCGTCATGACGGCGAACACGATCAACGGGACGATCAACGGGCCGGCCGACCTCGCGCACAAGCGGGTCGGCACCAAGGCAGACAGCACCGCGGAGACGTTCTTGCGCAGCCAGAACCTCCAGGTTGTCACCTATCCGGCGATCGACGACGCGATCCACGCCCTCGAGCACGGGTCGGTGCGCGCCGTCGTGTTCGATTATCCGACCTTGCGCTACTACGTCCAGGAGCATTCCGAGGAACACGTGTCGGTCGTCGGGTCGGTCTTCGACGCGCAGTACTACGGTTTGGCGATGCCGCTCGGCAGCAACCTGCGCCAGCCGATCGACTACGAGTTGCTGCAGCTGCGCGAGGACGGCGTGTACGACGAACTCAAGAACAAATACTTCGGCGCAAACTAGCGTGAGCTACGCCGAGACGGTCGCCGAGATCGATCGCATCCGCGCCGTGCAGCGCGCGGACGGCGCGCTCAATCCGCAGTGCTACACCGAAGCGCTGCTGCACGGACGCCCGACCGAGCACGCGATCGTGTTGTGGCACGGGTTCACGAATTGCCCGTGCCAGTTCACGGAACTCGGGCAGTTGTTCTACGATCGCGGGTTCAACGTGTACATCCCGCTCATTCCGCGCCATGGTTTGAAAGACCGGATGACCGACGCGCTCGAGGGGCTCACGGTCGCCGAACTGAAGATGGCGGCCGCCTCGGCGACGCGCGTCGCGAGCGGGCTGGCACAGAACCTGCACACGTCGGGATTGTCGCTCGGTGGCGTGCTCGCGGCGTGGATGGGCCAAACGGCCGCGGTCGGGACGGCGATGCCGGTCTCGCCGTTCTTCGCGCTGCCATGGTTCGGGCGCAACCTCAACGATCTGCTCGTCGACCTGGCCGAGCGCGCGCCGAATCTGTGGCTGTGGTGGGATCCGCGCGTGAAGGAAGCGTGCAAACCCGATCACGCCTACCCGCGCTTCTCGACCCGTTCGCTGGCGACGGTGATGCTCTTCGGGCAGAGCGTCTTCGCGCTTGCCGCCAAGGTGCCGCCGCTCGCGCAGCGCTGCGTGCTCGTGACCAATTCGAAAGATCCGGTCGTCAACAACAACGTGTCGCGCACGCTGTGGAGCACATGGGAAGACAACGCGGAGATGGTGCAACGCTTTGAGTTCACCGATCTCGACGCGCGCCACGACATCATCGAGCCGACGACGTGCGCGTACGCGCCGAAACTCGTCTATCCGGTGCTGGTCGAACTGCTGCTGCGGTCGACCGGCCTGGCAATGCCGCTCCCGTAGAGGGTTGCGGTCTGGACGCCGCAACCCTTCGCGTTCGGGCTTCGCCCGATCCGCTCCAGCGTCCTTAGGTGGTTTCGCGGGCGATCAGGGTGAACCCGATGTCGATGACGCGGTCCGCGGGCGTCGCGCCCTGCAGGCGCTGACGGACGAGTTGGCCGGCCCGGCGGCCGATCTCGTAGGCCGGGACCGCGATCGTCGTGACGCTGGGCCGCATCTGTTCGCCGATCTCGAGCCCGCCCAAGCCCGCGATCGCCAAGCGTCCGGGGACGTCGATGCGGCGCCGGCGCGCTTCGAGCAGTCCGCCGACGGCGAGGACGTCGGTCGAGAAGAAGATCGCATCGACGTCGGGATCGTTCTTGAGGATGTGCCCGAGCGCCATTGCGCCTTGATGGAGCGAAGGATGCGTCGTGACGGCCGATACCGCCGGCCCCTGCAGACCGTGCTCGCGCAAAACGCGCGTCATCCCGGTAAGCCGCGCTTGCGAGCGCGGAATCATCGGGCCGGCGTACGCGATGCGGCGGTGTCCGCGTTCGAGCAAGTGACGCGCCATGGCCGCGCCCGCTTGCTCGTTCGAGAATCCCACGGCGAAATCGATCGGGTCGTCGATCAGTTCCCACGTCTCGACGACGGGGATGGCGATTTTCTTCAGCATGTCGCGCAGCGTCCCGTCGGCGACGGCGCCGACAACGACGATCGCCTCGGGGGCGAGCCCGATGACCGTCTGAAGCAGTTGGCCTTCGCGCGTCTGTGGGTACCCGTACGCGCCCAGGAGCAACTGCAGCCCGGTTTCCGCGAGCGCGTCGGCCACTCCGTGGAACGTGTCGGGGAAGAAGGCGCTCGATGCAAACGGGACGAGCAGGGTGACGATATTGCTGCGCCGAGAGGCGAGATTGCTGGCCGCGAAGTTCGGCACGTATCCAAGCGACTCGACCGCCGCGAGGACGCGCAGGCGGGTCGGCTCGGCGACGAGTGACGGCTCGCGCAGCGTACGCGACACCGTGATTGCCGAGGTGTTGGCCATAGCCGCGACATCTTCGATGCGCGGCTTCGTCGATCTCTGACTACGTGGGGAGTGGCGCTTCATCGTAAACCTTTCCTCGCGTACCGCCCTCCGCGCGCGACTCGCACCCCGACGCGGTACCGCTACCATATGGTCGGACCTCGAGATGAAGGCAAGAAGAAGAACTCGTGATCGATTCGGTGCGAACGCTTTCACATTTGCCGCTCCGCCGCCGGCCTAGTTCCCGTTCGGTCCGAACCCTTCGAGGCGGCGGTACAACACGTACGAGTAGACGGCGGGGACGATCGTGATGACGGCGACCCCCGTCAGCAGCGCCGCGACGGCCGCGTAGATGTTGAAGCTGCACGCGATGAGGGCCAATCCGGCCAGCACCGTGAGTCGAGCGGCGAGCCGATTCGTGCGTAGCCATACTTCGTCGTTGGCCAGCGTCCACGGCGTCCGGATACCGATGAAGAAGTTCTTTCGCAGCTTTCCCATCACGTTTCCGAGTACCAGGAGCAGCGCCCCGATCGGGATGAACAGGAGCGAGTCCGGTGGAGCGTTGCCCGCGAGTTGTGCGCGCGTGATCACGATGTGCAGCGCGAGCAGCGTCGCGACGATCGCGACGTTGCTCAAGTAGAAGGCACCTGACGACGAATCGAGCCGGAAGCCCCGCGGCGACACGATGGGCAAGACGATGGCGAGGATCAGATCTGCGGCCATCATCACCGGAAGGAGCGCCACCGCGACGAGCCGCGGCGAATATCCGTTGACGTTCCCGGAGAAATCCCAATGCGTCGGGACCTGGTCGGGCAACGACGGATAGGCCCAAACCGACAGCCCTACGGCAACCGTGGTTAAAACGAGGCTGAGCACCAAAGCTCCGTTGCGGTTCACTTGTTTCCCCTTTCACCCACTTCCAAGAGGTCTAAGAGAAATCGCGACACGTCTTCGAGGACCGACGTGTTGAGGGAGTAGACGATATGCTGTCCGCGCCGCTCGGCCATGACGAGTTCGGCTGCCTTGAGTGCGCTCAGATGATGCGATACCGAGGGTGCGGAAAAGTCGAAGTGCTGGGCGAGATCGCCCGCGGCCATCGATCCTTGTTGCAAGAGCTTCAGGATGCGCCGGCGGCTCGGGTCCGCCAATGCTTTGAAGACCAGCTCTTGCTTCATGGCTTTTAGTATACTAGTACAATCGTCTAAATGTCGTCAAGCGGATGCGACGGCGCGGCGAAGGCGCGCGGCAGGCGAAGGTCGCCGGGCCGCCGCAGCAAATCGGCCAGCATGCCGGAAACGATTCGGTTCTACACCAAACCCGGTTGAAGCAGCTGCCTGAAGGCGAAGGAGTTTCTTTCGCTCCGCAACGTTGCATTCGAGGCGCTCGACGTCGCGAACGACGTCGAGGCCATGAAGGCCTTGGCGGCCCTGGGCGTCTTTCGTCCGCCGGTCGTGCAGGTGGGGGACAAGTGGGTGCGCGCCGGGCCGACGCTCGACGCCGTGGCGGCGCTGTTGGGCATCGAGCCACCGGGCCGCGACGCATTCACCCCGGCCGACCTGCATGTGCGCCTGGGGGCAATCCTCGCGGGCGCGCAGCGGTATCTCGGCGCGATCCCGCCCGGCAAGTTGCTCACGACCGAAGTCCCGCGGCGCAAGCGCAATCTGCGCGAACTCGGCTTTCACGTGTTCATGATCCCGCTCGACTTCATCGAGTACGTCGAAGACGGCCAGACGTTTCTCCAGGGGACGCAACCCGTTCCAGACGACATTGCGACCACGGCCGACTTGGTCGCGTTCGCCGCTCGCGTTCGCGCGCGCGTCGATGCGTGGTATACGTCGAAGTCTGAGTCCTACTGGGAGCGCGAGATCACCAACGAGTTCGGCACCTTACCGATCTACGAACATCTCCTGCGAACGACGTGGCACTGCGGGCAGCACTCGCGCCAGATCGCCGCTCTGCTCGAATCGATCGGCGTCGATCCGCCGCAGCGCATCCCGGACGCGATCTACGCCGGCTTGCCGTTGCCCGAGCGCCTTTGGGAATGAAGTTCTCGCGCGGCCGGTTCTTGGCGGGCACCGCCGCGGCTGCGGCGGGCGCGGCGAGCCTGCCGGCCGCGGCCGCTGAATTCGAATGGAAGTGGGGGAGCGAGCTCTCGGCCGATCACCCGATCCCGGTGCGGGCCGTCGAGGCGTTCAACCACATCCGCGCCGACAGCGGAGGGCGGCTCGACATCCGAGCGTTCCCGAACAGCACGCTCGGCGGCCAGACCGCGATGCTGTCGCAGTTGCGTTCGGGAGCGCTGGAGATGCTGACCTTCGCAGGCGGCTTGCTCGACACCGTCGTCCCGATGGCCTCGATCGAGCTCGTCGCCTACGCATTTCCGAACCGGCAGACGGTGTTCGCGGCGATGGACGGCGAACTCGGCGCGCTGATCCGGCAAGAGATCGTGGCCAAGAACATCATGGTGCTCGACCGCATTTGGGACAACGGCTGGCGCGACTTCACGAGCAGCGTGAAACCGATCAAATCGGTCGACGACCTGCAAGGCCTCAACGTGCGCGTCTCCGTCGGGAAACTGAAGGTCGACACGATTCGCTCCCTGGGGGCGGTCGCGGTCGCGATCAACTCCAACGAGATGTACACCGCGCTCCAGACGCACATCGCCGACGCGCAGGAAAGCCCAATCATCGCCGTCGAGAGCTTTCGCCTCTTCGAGGTCCAGAAATACTACAGCCTCACGCACCATCAGTGGAGCGGCTTCTGGACGCTGATCAACATGGACAAGTGGAACGCGCTGCCCGCGGCGCTCCAGCAGATCGTTCGAGCGCGGATGGACGCCGCGGCGCTGCAGCAGCGCCGTGACACCGAACTGATTTCCGCCTCGCTGCAGGACAAGCTGGAGCGCCAAGGACTCGCGTTCAACGCCGCCCCGCCGGCCAGCTTTCACGCCAAACTCGTCGCCAAAGGCTACTACGACCGCTGGAAGGCCGAATTCGGCGACCGCGCGTGGGCAACGCTCGAGAAGTACACCGGCCGGCTGACGTAGCGCACGGGGTACCGCTTGACCGCGCTTCGGATTTTGCGATATAATTGAACGCGATTCTATAATGATGAACAAACCTGGGAACCCGATCCAGGTGTTGCAACGCGCCGACTCGCTGTTGGAGTGCCTGCGGGCGGGCAGCCGTCCGATGTCCTTGACCGAGCTCGCCCGCGAGGCCGGCTTGAACAAAACGACGGCGCTGAACATTCTGGCGACGCTCGTCGACCTGGGGTACGTCTGCGTGGCCGACGAGAGCCGGCACTACCGGCTGGGGCCGCGGCTGCTCGAACTGGGCGGCGCCTTCGAGGCGTCGTTCGAGTTTGTCGACGTTGCCAAACCGGCGCTCGTGCGCGTCCGCGACGCAACGAACGAAACCGTCAGCCTGCACATCCGCGTCGGCTGGGAACGGACGTGCGTCGCGCAGGCCACGAGTTTGCAACCGATCCGGCGCGTCGTCGACTTGGGGAGAACCCGACCGCTCTATTCCGGAGCGGCCGGATTCGTGCTGCTCTCGGGCGTCGCCGATCGTGAGATCGAGCAGTATCTGACGGGCACCGACATCACGCGCTTGACGCCGCACACGATCATCGAACCGGCGGCGATCTTGGCCGCCGTGCGCGCGATGCGCGCGAACGGCTACGCGTCGGTGTTCGAAGACACCGAACCCGGTGCATCGGCCGCCGGCGTTCCGATCCGCGATCATGCCGGACGCATCCGCGCCGCCCTCGTCGTCTCGGGTCCGGCGACGCGCTTCGATACGGCCGCGATCGCCGCTGCCCTGCCTGCGATGTTCAAAAGCGCCGCCGAGGTATCCGCGCAACTCGGCTGGCCCGGCCACAACGGTCGATCAACCGCGCTCACCAGCTTGTAGGAGACCTGCGAAGCAATGAAAGTTCGAGATTACGAAAAGCATCGCCTGACGAAGCGGCCCTCCAAAGAACTCATCGAGCGCTTGAAGTCGATACCGGTGGCGTTCGTATCGGATTATCTCAAACAAATCGGCATCACGAATTTCAATCTGCGCGGACTGCGACCGGTCGCACCGATGAAGAGCTATCCGCAGAGCGTCGTCGGGCCGGCGATCACGATGCACTTCGTGCCGGTGAACGAGGCGTATCCGTACGTCGAGTCGCCCTACATGCACACCGAGATCGTCGAGGAAGCACAAGCGGGCGACATCATCGTCCTAGGCGGAGGCGGTGCGCCGTACGGGTTCTGGGGCGATCATGCCGGGCACCAGGCGAAGAACCAGGGCGTTGAAGCAATCGTCATCGACGGCTACACGCGCGATTACCGGCCGGTCGTCGATCTGGGGCTGCCGACGTTCTGCACGGGCGTCACCTACGAGTCCTACGTCAAGCGCCTCGACCCGGTCGGCTACAATACGGCGATCTCAGCCGGCGGCGCGATGGTGCGGCCGGGCGACGTCATTTGCGGCGACGATGACGGCGTGTGCGTGATTCCGCAGGAAGTGTTCGAGAAAGTCGTTGAGGGAACATCGGTCATCGTTCGCGCCGAGCAGATGCTCGAGCAAGCCGTGGCCGAAGGAAAGCCGTGGAAGGAGATCTACACCGAGATCCATCGCCTGAAGTATCTGGAGAACCGCCCGTCGTGAGCGGCCGAACGATGTGCCGCCCGCGGGCGGTCGCCGCGATCGCTCTGGCGGCGTGCCTGGCCGTAACGGCCCTCGAAGCCGCCCGGCCCGCGAACGCAGCCGGAACCGTTACCTGGCGCGCCGGATATCAAGCTTCCGCGACGAGCCTCGAAGGCATATGGATGGACGCCTTCGCCGATGCGCTCGACAAAGCGACGCAAGGCCGGATCAAAGTGCTGCGTTTCCCGTCCGGCCAACTCGGGGGGCCCGACGTGCAGCTGCGCGAGGTTCAACAGGGAGCTCTCGATCTCGCTCTGATCAACACCGACATCGCGGGATCGCTCAGCCCGAGCTTCACGGTGTTTTCGACGCCCTACCTCTTCCCGTCGCTCGCCGCTGCCGACGCCGTCGTCGACGGGGCGGTCGGAACCGACTACCTGAAGGGATTCGAGCAGTTCGGGCTCGTCGGGCTCACCGTGCGCTCGCACAGCCTGCGCGACTTTCTCTCGAACAAGCCGGTTCATTCGGCCGCCGACATGAAGGGTTTCAAGATACGCACCCAAGGCTCGGAGTCGATCAACCACCTCTACGAGGCGCTGGGAGCGATTCCAGTCGCGGTCGCGCCGGCGGAGATCGTCGCTGCGCTCAAGACGGGAACGGTCGTCGGAGCCGACAGCGTGTCGTGGGCGTCGTGGGCGTCCAAGTGGTACGAGGCGGCCAAGGTCGACGTCGAACTCAACGCGATCGCCGCTTCGCTCGTCGTCGTGCTGAACCAAAAGGATTTTCAGGGACTTTCGCCTGCCGATCAGGCGGCCGTGACTGCGGCCGCGCGTCAAGCGGACTTGGCGTTCAAGGCCAAGCGCGATCAAGCGATCTCCGATGCGTTGAACGGAATGCGCGCGGCGGGACTGACGGTCGTCATGCCGGATCAACTCGACGGCGCGAGCTTCAAGGCGGCGATCCTGGCGAACGGCATGCCGAACATTACCGACCCTGGCTGGCAGAAACTCTACAACGAAACCCGGCAGTACATCGAAGCGCATCGGCTCAAGTAAGGGCGTGGCGCTCACGAATGCGGTGCACCGGAGCGGTCAAACGGCGCAGGCGGCCTGGCTCGAGTACGTCGACATGGCCGCGGCGGTGGTCGTCGTCGCGGCTCTCGTGGGTGAGTTGCTCCTCGTGGTCGTCAACATGCTGCTGCGCGCGACGGTCAGCATCAACTTCACCTGGTCCGACGAGGCGAGCCGGCTGGCGCTGACCGTCATGACGTTCATCGGCGGTGCGTTGGCCTATCGCCGCGGCGAACACATGGCAGTTACCGCGATCCTGGAGCGAGTATCCGCGACGCGTCGCGAGCGGATGCTGATCGCCGGCGAGACGATCGTCATCGCGGTGAGCGTGCTGGTGATGGGGCTCGCGCTCGTCAGTACGGTGCGTGACGCCGGCATACGCACGCCGCAGTTGCACCTCTCGCAGAGCGTGTTCGACGTGCCCATCGTCGCGGGCATGGCGCTGATCGCGGTGTACTCTGCGCACAAGCTGCGCGCGGCCCACGGTCATCGCGCCGGTATCGTGTCGGCGGCCGCGGTCCTCGTCGTCTGTGGAGCCGTGTTTGCGAGCACGGCACTCGGCTTGCAGCTCGACGGAACGGCGGTCATCATCGCTTCGGTCGCGCTGCTCGGCGTGTTGCTATTGCTCGGCGTACCGATGACCTTCGCCTTCGTTTCCTCGGCACTAGCGTACTTCGCTCTCTCCGGGAGCGTCTCGCCGCTGTCGGTGCCGGTCAACATGCAGGAGGGCGTCAGCAGTTTCGTCCTCTTGGCGATCCCGTTCTTCATCCTAGCCGGCGCGGTCATGGCCGCGGGCGGCCTGAGCGACCGGCTCGCTCGCCTGGCGAACGTGACCCTGGGGCGTTTCCGCAACGGGTTGCTGCAGGTCGTCGTGGTGACGATGTATCTCTTTTCCGGCTTGTCGGGGTCCAAGGCGGCCGACATGGCCGCGGTCGGCGCCGGTCTGAAGGATGCCATTCGCGAGCAGGGCTACGACCGGGCGCAGATCGTCGCCGTGCTCTCCGCGTCGGCCGTCATGGCCGAGACGGTCCCGCCGAGCATCGCGCTCCTCGTTCTTTCAAGCGCGGCGTCGCTCTCTCCGAGCGCGCTCTTCCTGGCGGGGATCGTTCCGGCCGGCGTGATCGCGCTGTGTCTCATGCTGGCCATCGGGTTGCGCCCGCCGCAAACGGCGTCCATGCCGACCCGGGCTTCGGGACGTACCGTCGCCAAGGCAGCAGTCGACGCGGTTCCCGCGCTGCTGATGCCCGTGATCCTCGGGCGCGGGATCCTCAGCGGATTGGCGACCCCGACCGAGATGTCGTCGATCGCGGTCCTCTACGGTCTGCTGTTGGCGGGGCCGTTCTACCGCCGCTTGAGCTTGCGCACGCTGTGGGTCTTGTTGGTCGAGACGGCATCGCTCACGGGCATGGTGTTGCTCGTCATCGCGGCGGCCACGGCGTTCTCGCGCGCGCTTTTGATCGCGAACATCCCGAACGTCATCGCCGGCGCGTTCGAGCACCTTGGGGGCGGCACGATCGGGTTTCTCGTCGTTTCGACGGTGACGCTCGTCGTGCTCGGGCAGATCCTGGAAGGGATCCCGGCGATTCTCGTCTTTGCGCCCCTGATGCTGCCGATCGCGATCCAGTTCAACGTCAATCCGGTCCACTATGCGATCGTGCTCATCATCGCGATCGGCTTGGGCGCGTTCGCCCCGCCGATCGGCGTCGGCCTGTACATCGCGTGCGCGATCGGCGAAACGTCGGTCGAACGAGGCGGGCGCGCGATGCTGCCGTACCTCCTCGTGCTGCTCGCGGGACTGTTGCTCGTGGCCTTCGTGCCGTGGTTCAGTCTTGCGCTCCCGCGCCTTGCGGGGATGGTCCCTTAGGAGAACGGCATGACACTACGCATTCGCCGGCTCGGATACGCCCTAGGAGCCGAAGTGACGGGCATCGATCTGCGCGAGCCGCTCGAGGCCCCGGTGTACGAAGCGTTGCGGCAAGCATGGTACGACCATCTGGCGCTCTGCTTTCGCGACCAGGAGCTCACCCAGGACCAGCTGTTGCGATTTGCGGACTGCTTCGAAGGCGAACTCGACCGGTTCGACAGCGAGCGAACCGTCGACCCCGACGATGCGCGGATCCTGTTTCTCTCTACCAAACCGCGACCGGGGAAGGCATGGGACGGCTACAAGCAGGGCGTCCACTGGCATTCGGACCGGTCGTACAGCACGCGGCCGGCGACCGGCACGTTCGTCCTGGCCAAGGAACTGCCGGACGCCGGCGGCGACACGATGTTCGCCAACCAATACATGGCGTACGAAACGCTCTCGGATAAAATGCGGGTCTTATCGGCCGCCTGACGGCGATCCACAGCCAGGCCAATATCGGCGCTGCGGGGTTGCACGCATCGGGCGAGCTCGTCGCGCAGTATCGCGGCAACGACCGCGCCGCGGTCCATGCCGTCGTGAAACGGCATCCGGCGACCGGCAAAGCGGCGCTCTACGCCGGCTCGCGCGTGCGCGAGTTCGTCGGCATGACCGAGGAGGAGAGCCGGCCGCTGCTGGCATTCTTGAACGACCACGCGATCCGCGCCGAATTCGTCTACCGGCACCGCTGGCAGCACGGCGACCTGGTCATGTGGGATAACCGCTGCCTCATGCATTATGCGCCACTCGATTACGATCCCCAGACGCAGCCGCGACTCATGTGGAGATGTTCGCTCGTCGGACCAGAAACCGGCTCGCCCGCCTAGCATCCTTCGTCTTCGCGACGGGCCAAGTCGTTGGACGACCGCTCGGTCGGTTCATCCCGGTGGTGCGTTAGCGCTTTCATGAGGGGGGTGACGGCTGTCACCGTGACCCGGCGGCCGACGGCGTAGGCTGTGTTCAGACCTGGGAGGGTCAGACTTTGCTCAAGATCGCGGTTTACGGTAAGGGCGGTATCGGGAAGAGCACGTTCTCCTCGAATCTCTCCGCGGCGTTCGGGAAACTCGGAAAGAGAACGATCCAGGTCGGCTGCGATCCCAAGCACGATTCGACGTTCACGCTGACCGGCTGTCTGATCCCCACGGTCGTCGAAGTGCTCTCGTCCTATAAGTTCAAGAGCGACGAGATCGAACGCGACGAGATCGTGTTCCCGGGGAAATTCAACGTCGATTGCGTCGAGGCGGGCGGTCCGCCGGCGGGGGCCGGGTGCGGCGGCTACGTGGTCGGCGAAACGGTCAAGCTGCTCGAAAAATTCGGCGTCTATCACGACTACGAGATCCAAGTCTTCGACGTCCTCGGCGACGTCGTGTGTGGCGGGTTTTCGGCGCCGCTGCAGCACAGCGAGCAAGTGATCATCGTCGCGACCAACGACTTCGACTCGATTTTCGCCGCCAACCGCATCGCGACCGCGATCGGAATCAAACAGAAGAGCGGCGGCGGCGCGCTGGCCGGCATCGTGGCGAATCGCGCCTCGACGCCCGAACTCGTCGGTCCGTTCGCGGAGCGCATCGGCACGGTGTGCTTGACGTGCATCCCCGACAACGACGGCGTGCGCAAGAGCCGCCTCACGGCCCGCACGGTCTTCGAGATGGATGAGAGCGGCGAATTGGGAGCACCGTGGATCGACCTGGCGGAGCGGATGCTCGCCGGCATCCCGCTCACGATCCCGACGCCGATCCCCGAACGCGAACTCTTCGGGTTACTCGGCGGCGATTTCATTCACGATCGGCCCGTACCGGTCGGCGCGGCGGTTTAGCCCGACAGCGCAGCCATGTTCGAACCACAAGCGGCCCCGTTGGAGCGCGACGACTTCTGTTCGTTGGCGCCCATCGGGTGGCTGCATCACAAGATGCAGGACAGCTTCTTCCTCGTCGTCGGCACCGGGTCGTG
Organism: Vulcanimicrobiota bacterium; assembly: GCA_963749395.1. Taxonomy (GTDB): domain Bacteria; phylum Vulcanimicrobiota; class Vulcanimicrobiia; order Vulcanimicrobiales; family Vulcanimicrobiaceae; genus CAVVMT01. The sequence goes on along the minus strand of CAVVMT010000009.1, from coordinate 235,494 downwards.
CCAAGGTTTTCTGCAAACCGCGCTCGGGGTGATGATCTTCGCGCAGCCGCGCTTCGCGACCGCGCTCCTCGATGAAGACGATCTCGCCGGCCGCGATCCGCTGAGCGCGCTGCTGCCGATCGCGCGCCAAGTCGTCGCCGAACGCGGCGTGCGCGCGATCTTCCTCGGCTCGACCTGCACGCCCGAGATCTTGAAGATGAACATCTCCGGGTGCGCGCCGGCGCTCGAGCAAGATACCGGCGTGCGCATCTATCCCGCGCGCCTGGACGGGTTCGACGCGTCGTACACGCAAGGCGAAGACCACGTGCTGACCGCGATGGTGCAACGGGCGCCCGCGGGGAACGGTCCCAACCTCGTGATCCTCGGCTGCCTCTCCGCGCTCGAAGAAGCCGAGATCCGGCTCGAGTGCAGCGCGATGGGGCTGCCCGAACCCGCCTTCCTCCCCGCGGAAAGCGCGCTCGACCTCCCGCCGATCGGGAAAGAGACGGTGCTCGCGCCGGTGCATCCGTATCTGAACGACACGTGCACGTACGCGGTGCGCGAACGCGGCGTACGCGTCCCGCCGACCGTCTTTCCCTACGGGCCCGACGGCACGCGGGCGTTCTACGAATCGCTGGCGGCGGCATTCGGCAAGACGGTGTCGTACGAGGCGCGCGAACGCGAGGCGTGGGCGGCGTGCGAACGCGAGGTGTCGGCGCTGCGCGGGCGCACGGTGTCGTTCTGCTCCGACGCGTTGCTCGAGCTTCCGCTCGCGCGCACGCTGCTGGCGGCCGGCGTCAACGTCCCGTTCGTCGCCACCCCGCGCATCTACAAGAAATTCCACGCGCGCGAATCGAAGCTGCTCGAAGGCACCGAGGTGCTCGAAGCGCCCGACCGGTTCGAGACGTTCGCGCGGCTTTCGGCCGACCGGCCCGACCTGGTGGTCGCGAATCTCAACATCGCCAACGCGCTCGAAGGCATGGGCTTCAACGTCAAGTGGTCGACGGAACTCTCGTTCCAGCCGATCCGCTGCTTCTCGGGCGCGCCGGGGCTCTTCAAGCTGTTCTCGGCGGCGTTGCGGCGCCACGACGCACTGGCCCGCACTCAGGCGGCGGCGGGGAGCGTCGCCAATCCGATCAGCCTCGACTTCTTTCGCGTGGCGCACGATCGCGCGCCGGAGAACGTGGCGTGAAGCTCGCCGTTTGGGCCTATCAGGCGCCCGCGCACGTCGGGGTCACCCGCGCCGCTTCGTCGTTCGCCGGCATCCATACCGTGCTGCGCGCACCCAAGGGCGACGGCTACGGCACGATCATGCTGGCGATGTTCGAACGGCTCGGGGTCGCTCCGCCGATCACCGTGTGCGCCATGTCGGAAGCGACCTTGGCCGGCGCCGCGGCCGACATCGGGCGCGCGATCGCCGACGCCGACGGGCGGCTACACCCCGAGATGATCGTCGTGACGCGCAGCGCGACCGCGGCCGTGCTGCAGGAACCGCTGGCCGGCGAGATCGCCATGATGGAGCCCGGGATGGTCGCCGCCGAAATCTTCCAGCCCGACACCCATCCGGTGCGCGACACCGAAACCTCGGCGTTCGCCAAGACCGTATGCCAGATCGTCGACCACTACGCGCAAGACGGCCACGAGCGCACCGCCCGGCCGTCGGTCAACATCATCGGGCCGTCGCTCTTGGGCTTTCACGATCACAGCAACGTCGAGTCGATGCGCAAGATGTTCGACGACCTCGGAGTCGCGGTCAACGCGGTGATCCCGCTGGGTGCTTCGCCTGCGGAACTGCGCTTGGCCGGAACTGCGTGGCTCAACGTGAGCACCGCGTACGAACTGTCGCAACGGACCCTCGAGCGGCTGCACGAACGGTTCGCGACACCCTACATCGCGCAGCCCCCGTACGGCGAAAGCGGCACGACCCGCTTCCTCAACGAGGTCGCGCAGATTCTCGAGCTGCCGCGCGACCGCATCCGGCATGCCGCGCGCAACGCCAAGCTCGGCTGGTACGCGCGCACGGTCGACGCCCACGCGCTCTCCGGTAAGCGGGTCGGGGTATTCGGCCTGCCGTCGACGGTCGCCGGGGTCGCGCGGCTGCTGCACGACGAGCTCGACATGCAAGTCGAGTTCGCCGGAACCTACATCAGCGACTACGGCGACTGGTTGCGCGAGCGGCTCGCCGGCATCACCGACGAGTTCGTGATCACCGAAGATTTCCAGGAGGTCGGCGCCGTTGTCGACCGCGTGCGCCCCGACATCATGTTCGGCTCGCAGATGGAGCGCCATTCGGCGAGCCGCTTCGGCGTGCCGTGCGCGGTGATCTCGCCGCCGGCGCACATCCTGAATTTTCCGCTCGGCTACGCGCCGATGCTCGGCTACGACGGCGCGAATTACCTCGGCGACGTCATCAACCAGACCCAGGTGCTGGGGCTCGAACATCACCTTATCGAAACCTTCGGTCCGCGCGGCCAAGGGCCGTTCGCCGAAGCCGCGCGCGAAGGGACCGAAGAAGCCGCACCCGTCTCGGCCGATCTGCGCTGGGACGAACGCGCCGAGAAGCTGATGGGGCGCATCCCATTCTTCGTGCGCAAGAAGGCGCGCGCCAACATCGAAAAATACGCGCGTGAGAAGCGGATCGCGGTGATCGACGAAGCGACGGTTTTGGCTGCCCGGGAGCATGTCGGTGGGTGACGCGGTGCTCGCGCCGCGAGCTCGCATGCGGTCGCGTTTCTTCAACAGTTTCGCCAAGCCCGGGACGTGGTTCGCGCCGATGTGGGCGATCATGGTCGGGGCGGTGAGCGCGCCGGCCAGCCGCTGGGACCTCCCGACGATCGCGCGGATCGTGCTCGCGATGATCATGGCCGGCCCCCTGTTGTGCGCGTTTTCGCAGGTGGTCAACGACTACTTCGACCGCGACGTCGACCGGATCAACGAACCCGAACGCGCCACGGCGGCCAATCAGTTCGGCGGCGTCACGATCGCGCTGGTCGCCGCCGCGCTTGCCGCGCTCTCGCTCGGAGTCGCGTTCTTTCTCGGCGTCACGGTCGGCTTGCTCGCAGTCTTCGGGATGCTGCTAGCGTTAGCATACAGTGCGCCGCCGGTGCGGCTCAAAGCGCGCAATGGTTGGGTCGCGAACTTTGCCTGTGCGCTCTCGTACGAGGGGCTCGCGTGGATCGCCGGGGCCGCGGCCTTCGGGCGCGTAACGATGGGGACGGTCGTGCTGGCGGTGCTCTTTTCGCTCGGCGCGCACGGTCTGATGACGCTCAACGACTTCAAGAGCATGGACGGCGATCGAAAACTCGGGCTGCAATCGATCCCGGTGATGCTCGGACCAAAACGTGCGCTGCTCGCCGCGCTGCTCTTCATCGACGTCTTTCAAGCGCTCGCGATGGCGTACGTTCTGTTCTACGCACAATGGATTGCCGCCGCGGTGATGAATTTACTCTTACTCGCGCAACTGCCGTTGCAGCGAAAGCTGGCACGCGATCCGCGGGCACTCGCCCCGTGGTATTGCGGGGTCGCAATTCCGCCATTTTGCTGGTCGATGCTGGCCGCAGCGCTTGCGGTGCGGTTTGGGGGGTTCTAGAGGATGGATGTGATCGTCGTCGGCGCCAACTGTGGTGGCAGTATCGCGGCCGGTGACTTGGCTGCGACCGGCGCAAACGTCATCTTGCTCGAACGCGACGTCAAGCGGAAGAAGCCGTGCGGCGGCGCGATTCCGCCCAAGGCGATGACCGAGTTCGGCATTCCGGAATCGATCATCGAACGCAAAGTCACCCATGCGGCCGTCATCGGGCCGAGCGGCAACACGATCGAAATGCCGGTCCGGGGCACGGTCCCGCGCGCGGACGACTACATCATCATGCTGACGCGCGAAGTGCTCGACCGCACCTTGCGCGCCAAGGCGCAAGACGCCGGCGCCGAACTGCGCGAGGCGTCGTACGTTTCGCAGGACGTGCAGAGCGACGGCAAGATCCGCGTGAAGATCCGCTATCGCGACGAACGCGAAGAGTATTTGAACTGCGATGCGGTGATCGGGGCCGACGGAGCCGCCTCGGCGGTCGCCAAGTCGGTTGGCCGCCCGGCAGTCAAGCACGCTTCGGCGATTCAGGAGCGGATCGAACTGCCGCCCGACGCGATGGAGTTCTACGAGAATCGCGCCGAGCTGTATCTCGGCGACGATATCTCGCCCGACTTCTACGGCTGGGTGTTCCCCAAGAGCGATCACGTCGCGGTCGGGACCGGCTGCCGTCCCGAACACGCGAATCGTTCGTACGCCTTCCTCGAAGGCGTGAAGGCGCGCGCCGGCTCGAAGCTGCGCGGCGCCAAGCGCATCTTGCTCGAAGGCCATCCGCTGCCGATGAACCGCAACAAGAAGCTCGTCTTCGGACGCACCCTCTTGGTCGGCGACGCGGGCGGCATGGTCGCCCACACCTCGGGCGAAGGCATCTACTTCTCGATGGCGTCGGGCCGCATGGCCGCGCAAGCGGTGCACGCCTTCTTCGGCTACAAAGAAAAGCTCGAGACCTACGAAAAGCGCTTCCAGCAAAAGTACGGTTCGATGTTCGACTTCCTCGAGTTTCTGGAGAAGGCGTCGTACACGAGCAACAAGCGCCGCGAATGGTTCACCGACATGTGCCGCGTCCGCACCGTTCAGCGCTTGACCTTCGACAGCTACCTGTTCAAGGACATGGCGACGGTCAAGCCGACCGACCACCTGAGCCTCGCGTACGAAGGCGTGATCAGCGCCGTGCTGCACTGGTGGCTGGCGCCGAAGACGCCGATCGCGAGCGAACCGCCGCACATCACCGCGAAGGAAGCACTCTTGGCGACGCGGTCGGCGATCCGCGCCGGCGTGCAGGCGGAAGAAGCGGTCGTCTAAGCCGCCGAACGACGGCGTCGCGCTAGCGGTCTTCTGATGCCGGCAATCCTCGATCACATCGACATGCGCGTTCGCGATCGAGCGGCGGCAACGTCGTTCTACGACGGTTTCCTCTCGCTGCTCGGGGCGGTCAAGCGAGAGGGCGTCGCGTATACGACATGGCGCATCGCACCGGCAGCCGGTGAGTCCGATGACGGTGCGGACAACTTCGGCATCACGGAAGATCCCGCTCATGTTGCGGGGGCGGTGCGGATTGCGTTCAAGGCGCGTTCGCGCGAAGCAGTCGACGCGGTCGCGGACGTCCTCGTTTCCCTCGGCGCATCCAACCTCGAACGGGACGAGGGCATCTACGGTCCCGGCTACTACGGCGTCTTTTTCGAGGACCCCGACGGTAACCGGCTCGAGGTTTGCGTCAACGGCTGAGGTCGTCGCGCCTGCGCCGCCGTTTCGTTCAGGGCTGCGAAACGCGGGCAGCGACGACCGCGATTTCGACTTTGCACGCCGGGTCGGCGAGTTGCGCGCCGACGGTCGCGCGGGCCGGCGCGTTGCCTGCCGGCACCCACGCATCCCAGACGCGATTCATCTCGTCGAAGGTTCCGATGTCGGCGAGCCAGACGTTCGCCGAAAGGATCGTCGATTTGTCAGTGCCGGCCTCGGCGAGCAGCCCGTCGATCTTCGCCAGGATCGCGGCCGTCTGAGCGGCGACGGTTGCGCCGGCACGGTCGACCTGGCCGGCCACGTACACGGTATCACCGTGAACGACCGCGGCACTCATCCTCGCGTTCGGGCGTATGCGTCGTATCGTCATCGGTGATGCCCCTTCACGGCGGAGCCGCGCGTTTCCGGCTGCCGGCGCTCGAACTGCGCGAGCGGTTTCGCCCCCGCCCGCGTCGAACCGCAGCGGACCCGAGGAGGTGCGCCGTCAAAACCAGGTCTTCGAGGCGGAGATTCGCCGCCGGATCGCTCGCGTCACTCGCGTCGATCGCGGTCGTCAGGGGCCGCGCGCGGGCGGCCGACTTCACGCTCAAGATCGGAACGAGTGCCGCCGTGGGGACGCCGTTCGTCGTGCGGGCGAAGCAGTGCTGCGACCGCGTGCGGGCGGAGACCGGTGGCCGCGTCGACCTGCAGCTCTTTCCGAACAACATCCTGGGCGGCCTCACCTACATGATCTCGATGACGCGCTCGGGAGCCCTGCAGTTCGTCGCCGCGGACGGCATCACGCTCAGCGGCGTCGTGCCGCTCGTGGCCATCCAAGGCATCGGGTGGGCGTTCAAGAACGCGGCCCAGGGTTTGGCGGCCTTCGACGGCGAGCTCGGCGACTACGTTCGCAACGACATCCGCAGCAAAGGCCTCTACTGCTACGACCGGATGTATCTCAACGGCATGAAACAGGTTACCGCCTCGCCGCATCCGATCGCCGGACCCGACGACTTCCACGGCTTCAAGATCCGCGTGCCGCCGGGCGCGCTCTCGGTCGACTTGTTTCGGACGCTGGGCGCGTCGGTGACGACGATGGACGTCAACCAGCTGTACGAGGCGCTGCAGACGCACGTGATCGACGGACAGGACAATCCGCTGGTCAACATCGAGTACCAGCGGCTCTATGAAGTGCAGCGGTACTTGAGTTTGACCAACCACATGTGGTCGGGCTACAACCTGATCGGGAATCAAGACGCGTGGAACGCGTTGCCGCGCGATCTCCAAGCCGTCCTCACGCGAAACTTCGGCATCTTCGCGACGGAGCAAAACCGCGACGTCGAATTGCTGGCTGCCGCCACGCTCGACAAGCTGCAGCGTCAGGGCTTGACCGCCAACACGCCGCCCGCACCACCGTTCCGCGCGCAGTTGGAGACGTTCTATCAGAAGTGGAAGGGCGAGTTCGGGCCGACGGCCTGGTCGCTGCTCGAAAAGACCACCGGGAAGCTGGGGAGCTGAACGTGCTCGAGGATAGCAAACGCGAGGTCGACCCGATCGCGGTCGAAGTGATCGGCAAACGTTTTCAGGCCGCGACCGACGAGATGCTCGCGACGCTGTTTCGCACGGCGTTCTCGCCAAACGTCAAGGAGCGCCGCGACTGCTCGACCGCGTGCTTCACGGTCGACGGCGACCTCGTTTCGCTCAGTGCCGAAGCGCCGATCCATTTGAGCTCGCTGATGGGCATGGTGCAGAACATCGTGCGGCGCTTTCCCTTGGAAAGCATTGCGCGCGGGGACATGTTCTTGACCAACGACCCCTACGTCGGCGGCGGCTCGCATCTTCCCGACTTGACGGTGGCCGCGCCGGTGTTCGCCGGCGACCGGCTCGCCGGGTTCGTGGCGAACACGGCCCACCATTCCGACATCGGCGGCAAGGTCGCCGGCAGCGAGAGCGCCGACTGCACGAGCATTTTTCAAGAAGGCCTTCGCCTTCCGCCGGTCAAGCTGATGGCCGCGGGGGAGCTGCGGCAAGACGTCCTCGATATCGTCCTGCTCAACTCGCGCACGCCCGGCCATCGCGACGGCGACATGAAAGCGCAGATCGCCTCGAACCTGATCGGCGTGCGGCGTGTCGAAGAACTGTTCGAGCGCTTCGGTGCCGGCGTGGTGCAAGCCGCGATCGAAGCGCTGTTCGCGTACTCCGAGGCGCGTGCGCGCGCTGCGCTTGCGCAGCTGACGCCCGGCACGTATACGAACGAGGACTACCTCGATCATGACGGCATCGAGCCGAAGATGATCCGCGTGAAGGTCGCGATCACGATCGGCCCGGGAACGATCCATTTCGACTTCACCGGCAGCGATCCGCAGATCGCCGGGGCGCGCAATTGCGTGATGGTCGCGACGCTGGCGAACGTGTATCACGCGGTGCAGGTGGTGACCGAGCCGGGGGTCTCCCCGAACGCAGGCTACTTCCGCGCCATCGAGGTGACGGCGCCGCTCGGGACCGTGGTCAATTGCGTGCCGCCGGCCGCCGTCGGCGACCGCGGCCGGACGTGTCAGGTGATCGGCGACCTGCTGCTGGGGGCGTTTGCCAAAGCGGCGCCGGAGCGGGTGATGGCAGGCTGCGGCTCGAGCCAGGCGCTCGTGTTCAGCGGCTACGACCCACGTCGCAACGAATACACCGTCGACTACGACGTGTACGCGGGCGGCGCCGGAGCGCAGTTCGACCGCGACGGCATGGACACGGTGCGGGTGCATGCCAACCAAGCCAACAGCATGCCGCTCGAGGCGACCGAACACGAGTTTCCGCTGATCGTACGGCGCTGCGAGATGCTGTGCGATTCGGGCGGACCGGGGAAGTTCCGCGGCGGCATGGGGATGGGGCTCGAAGTGGCGATCTGGGCGGAGCAGGCGAAGCTCTCGGGGCGCGGGCTGCGCCAAGGGCTGCGTTCGCCGGGCCTTTTCGGCGGCGACGCGGGGCGCACCGGGAGCTTCATCCTCGATCCCGGGACGCCCGGCGAGCAGAAGCTGGCGGCGGTGTTCTCCGAGTTGGCGTTGCCCGTGGGCGCCGTGATCCGCGTCGAGACTCCCTCCGGCGGCGGATTCGGCGATCCGCTCGAACGCGATCCCGAGCGCGTGCTCGCCGACGTGCTCGCCGGGAAGGTCAGCGTCGACGGCGCTGCGCGAGACTACGGCGTAATCGTCGCCGCCGGCCGCGTCGATACCGGCGCGACGGCGCAGGCGCGCGCCGCACGGCGCCTGCGCAAGGAACCCGCGTGAGCCAGGGCCGCTACGTGCTCGGCGTCGACGTCGGCGGCACGTTCACCGACGTGGCGTTGATCCGGCTCGCCGACGGCCACGCGTTCTTCCATAAGCTCTCCTCGACGCCCGGCGACCCTTCGATCGCGGTCGCCGACGGCGTGGCGGGGCTGTTGGAGATGGCCGGCGTTGCCGCGGCCGACGTGCAGTACTTCGGGCACGGGACGACGGTGTCCACCAACGCGGTCCTCACCGGCAAGACGGCGCCGACCGGCTTGATCACGACCGAGGGATTTCGCGACGTGCTCGAGATCAGGCGCCAGCGCCAGCCCGATGCGTACGACATCCGGATCGACAAACCGGCGGCTCCGGTGCCGCGCCCGCTGCGGCGCGAACTGCGCGAGCGAACGTACCTCTCGGGCGATGCGCCGGTCGCGCCGGATCTCGCGCAACTCGATGCGATCCTCGACGATTTTCAGCAGGCGGGGCTCGAGGCGGTGGCGGTTTGCTTCATTCACAGCTACGCCTGCCCCGAGCACGAAGCGCGCGTCGCGGACGCGATCCGCGCGCGCATGCCGCATCTCTTCACGTGCACGTCGCACGAGGTGCTGGCGGAGTTTCGCGAGTACGAGCGCCTCTCGACGACGGTCCTCAATGCCTCGCTCGCCCCGATCATGAGCCGGTACTTGACCCGTTTGGAGGAGCGCGCGGGCGCGCTCGGGCTGGTCGCGCCGAAGATCCTGCAGTCGAACGGCGGCGTCGCATCGCCGCGCGAAGCCGGAAGCCGGGCGGTGCGCACGCTCGCGTCGGGTCCGGCCGCTGGGGTCACCGGCGCGGCGCATCTGGCCGTCGCCGCGGGCCTGCCCGACATCATCACGTTCGACGTCGGCGGGACGAGCACCGACGTGTGCTTGATCGAGAACGGCCGGCCGCTGATCGCGCGGCAAAAGGAGATCAACGGATATCCGGTCCGTTTTCCGATGGTCGACGTGCACTCGATCGGCGCCGGAGGCGGCAGCATCGCGTGGGTCGACGGCGGCGGGTTCCTACACGTGGGGCCGCAGAGCGCCGGCGCCGATCCCGGTCCGGCCGCTTACGCGCGCGGCGGCACCGAGCCGACGGTGACCGACGCGAACGTCGTGCTCGGACGTTTGCCGCCCGACGCGCTCTTGGGCGGGCGTATGCCGATCGACGCCGGCCTCGCGCGCCGCGCGATCGAAGAACGCATCGCACGGCCGATGCGCCTTTCGGTCGAAGAAGCGGCCGAGGGCATCCTGACGATCCTCAACGAGAACCTGATGCAGGCGATCCGCGTCATCTCCGTCGAGAAGGGATACGATCCGCGGAAGTTCGTGCTCGTCGCCTTCGGCGGAGCCGGTCCGCTGCTCGCATCATCGTTGGCGCGTGAGTTGGATATCGGGACGGTGATGGTGCCGCCGAATCCCGGCTTGCTCTGCGCGCACGGCTTGTTGGTCGCCGACGTGCGAGCCGACTTCAGCCTGACGCGCATCGCGAACGTGGATGAAACCGGAGCCGCGGGCATCAACGCCGCGTTCGCGGAGCTCCGAAGCAGCGTCGACCAGTGGTTCGATCGCGAGCGCATCGCGACCGATGCACGCCGGAGCGAATGTGCGATCGACATGCGCTACGTGGGGCAGAGCCACGAGCTGACGGTCCCGGTGCGGGCCGAGCCGTTCGCTGTCGGCGACTTGGCGGCCCTCGGCGCGATGTTTCGCGACGAGCACCGGCGCGCGTTCGGCTACGCGCCGGAGCGCGCGGTGCAACTGGTGACGTACCGCATGACGGCGCGCACGGCGCTCGACCGTCCGCCGGCCCCGGCGCACGCCGGCGGCAGCACCGATCTCGCGGCGGCCCGCATCGGAACGCGCAGCGTCCATTTCCGCGAATGTGGCGGCTTCGTCGAATGCGCGCGCTACGACCGCGCGCGCGTGCCGCTCGACGCCCTGATCGAGGGCCCGGCGATCCTCGAGCAGATGGACACGACGACGATCGTTCTGCCGGGCCAGAGCGCGCGCAGCACGCGCGAGGGAAACTTGCTCTTGACGTTTACTGCGCCGCCTTGACGAGCACCGCGAAGAGCGCGCGACTGCGTCCGCCGTCGGCGTCGAGCGTCGATTCGGGATGCCACTGAACGGCCAACCAGAATGCGCGCGCGCGGGGCGCCTCGAGCGCTTCGATGACGCCGTCGCTGCACGTCGCGACGATGCGGAGCGCGGCCGGAACGCGGGCCGCCGCTTGATGGTGGCGCGAACCGGTGACGAGCGACGATCCGACCAGCGTCGCCAGCAGCGAATCGGGCTCGACGGTAACGTCGTGTCCGCCGATCAATCCCCGCTCTGCTTTGCCGTCGACGACGAGACGATGCCTGACGCGCTCGCCGAACACGTCGGGCACGTGCTGGTGCAGCGATCCGCCGAAAGCGACGTTGGCCACCTGCAAGCCGCGGCAGATCGCCAAGGTCGGCACGCCCCCGTCGTACGCCGCCCGCACGAGCGCGAACTCGTATGCGTCGCGCCCGGTCAGCGGCGGGTCGGTGCGCGCATGGGCGGCTTCGCCGTAGCGGCTCGGATCGACGTCGACGCCGCCCGACATGACGATGCCGTCGACGTCGCGCAGGTGGTCCGGCACGCACGCCACGTCCGGCGACAAGAGATGCACTTCGCCGCCGGCCGCCTCCACCGCGGTGACATACTCCGCGACGGGGTCATCGTCCGACGTCCGCGTGATCCCGATGCGCGGCTTCACGGTGTTCTCGCCCGAGTTCAGCGCCCCGGCGCGAAGCGCGCGGTGATCTCGCGGACGACCGACGCGTCGACGTCGGTGCCACGTTCGCGGGCGAGCTTTTCGGCTTCGGCGCGCAGCTTCTTGTTCACCGAGACGCGCACGAAGAACGGCACCCGCTTGAGGGTCGTTTCGGTGAGCGACTTCGCCTCGTCGGTCCACGTGATGACGCTGTTCTGGCCCTTGGCCCCCGAGGCGACGACGGTCTGCGCTTCGGTCATCAGATGACGGGTCGGGTTGGTCGCTTTGACCGGCGGCGCCGCCGACGTCGGCAAGTTGGCGAAGAGCACGTCGAAGAGCGTTTCGCAGACGCATTGCAGCAGCCATACGGCGCCGGCGTATCCGACGAACGGCGTGCCGGTCGCGCGGCGCACGACGGCGCCGGGGAACGACGACTGCAAGAACCGCGACGGCAGCCGCTCTTGCGCGATGATCATCCGCTCGTTGATCGAGCCGAACACGAGCATCGGCGACGGGCTCGCGTCGCACAGCGCGCGGCGCACCGCTTCGCTCGGCGCGCTCTCGGGCCCGGTGCGATACGCGGAGAACGAGATCGGCAACCCGAGCTCCTCGCCCAGATAATAGGTGAGGCCGTCTTTGTACGTCGGCGGCGCGACGATCGCGATCGGGGCGTTGGCGAAGAAGTCGCTGTGCGTCGAGCGCCAGATGTCTTGCCACGCGGCGAGGGTCGTCTTCTTTTCGAGTTTGATGAACGCGTCGGCCTGCGCTTCGAGCCCGAGCGCCGCGCCGAGATCGCGCAAGAATTTGGTCGTCGGCTCCAGCCCGATCGGGGCGTAGAATACGGGCCGTCCAACTTCGCGCGCCAGCGACTTGCCGTACTCCTGATACATGACGATCGTCGCCCCGGCGTCGGCGAGGCGCGCGGTGTCGGCGCAGGTCGCTTCGAACGGGTAGACGACGTTGAGCTCGGCGCCGATGCCGGCGACGAGCCGCTTGATCTCGGCCAGATCGCTGTAGGAGTTGAAGTTGCCGTACGTGGGCCCGACGATATTGACGCTCGGGCGCGTCGCCCGGCGGGCGCGCCTGCGCGTCGCCGTGGGCGATGAAGTGGTCGCGGTTCTCCCACAGGAAGAGCAGCGCGCGGTCGCGGGACTTCCACTCGTCGTCGTCGAGCGAGTGCGAGTCGAAGAAGAGCGCGGAACCTTTGATGTGGGCACTCTCGGTCGTCCACGCGGCTCCGATCAGCTCCGAGACCGGGGTCGACACGATGAACACTTGGCGCCCGGCCGCGCTCGCAGCAGCGACCTTCTCTTTGAGCACGCCCAGCGTCCCGGCCAGGGTCACTTCCGTCTCCGAGAGTTCAGAACACGTGACGTTCTGCAGGTACGGGACCGAATCGGTGTAGTTGATCACGGCGACCGCGGGCATCACGTGGCACCCGACCGGGCCGTCGAGGACGACGTTCGCATCGCGCAGCGACGCGAAGACCTGCATCGCGCCGGTGTCGCCGCCGGCATGATCGAGGTCGGTGATGCGCTTGCGGACTGGGGTGTTCCCGACGTCGGACGGCAGTTCGCTCTGCGAGATGTTCGCGCGGATCGTGGCCACTGATCAAAGGGCCTGGTTGGCGATGAGGGCGGTCGTCAGGTCGAGCTTGGGGGCCCACGACGTGTAGGTGCGCTCGAGCTTCGTCTCGTCGTCGGAGAAGAAGCGCGCGATCCGGTCGTAGCGGCTCTTGGCGCGCACGGTTTGGGTGACGAGCGCGAGGACGTCGGCGGCCCCGTCGGCGAGCATCAGCGAGCGCGTCGCCATCGCGTTCGTGTAGTAGATCGAGGGAATGCCCAGTTCTTTGGCGTGCGCGCACAGCGGCGTCGTGCCGATCACGCAGTCGAAAGGCCGGTCGGTCAAGGCCGCGATCTCGTCGTCGAAGTTCGCGTTGTAGAGCACCGTGCACCCGCGCTCGGCGAGCCACGCCTCTTCTTCGCGCGCGAGCGGGTTCGTGCTGACCGCGGTCGAGAGAAACGGGACCTTCGCCCCGGCTTCGATCAGCAGCCGCACGAGCAGAAATTCGTGTCCCTCGTAGCCTGCGACCATGAAGGTCAAGCCGTTGAGGGGATGATCGGCCATCGCGACCCGCACGCGTTCTTGCTCTTCGCGCGCGACCGCCTCGACGACCGCCGGGTTGAGCTTCAACTCGTCGCCGACCGCGCGCAGCCAGCGGTAGGTCCCGTCGATGCCGACCGGGGCGCCGTCGATGAAGGGCAAGCCCTGTTTCATCTTCATGCGCTTGACGCTCTCGCTGTAGAAGGGGTGCACCGGGGCGTTGAGCGCGCCGTCGACCATCGCGACATAGTCGGCCCAGCGCGGACCCGGCACGTGCGTGTTGACGTGCGTGCCCATCCGGCGCAGCACTTCGTCGATCTTGATCGGGTCGGACGGGAAGATCTCGCCGATCAGATTGACGCCGGCCCGCGCTTTGCGTTGCGGCGGCAAGCGCCACACGAGCGAGTCGACGACGATGTCCTTTGCCCGCGCGTGCGTGTGGACGCTGTACGCCGGCAGCGGAACGTAGATGACCTCGGTGTTGCCGATCTGCTTGGGCAGCAGTTCGAACGGCAGGCCGACCGTGTCGGAGACGCACAGCGAACAGATCGGAATGATCGAGGGCTGATGCTGTTCGGCCATCTCGTAGACCATGCCGCGCAACTCGTCGAACGCGCTTCCCTTGGCCCAGATCTCAGAGCTGACGCCGGGCGAGTAGATCGGCCGGTTGGCGACGTAGAAATGCGCGACGAAGGTGTGGCCGTAGAGGCATCCGTCACCGGACGAGATGACGATCGGCATGGCGTCTTCCATGCGCAAGAGATTGCGCACCGCTCCGAACGCCGGGCACATCGACGAAGGTTGTTTGCTCAAACGCGCTCCCACGCGCCGGCAGGGACGGCGCCGCCGCCGACCGAGACGACGACCGGGCCGGTGAGTTTTTGGCTGTCGTCCTCGCTCTCGAGGTAGCGGTGGTCGAGCCGGCCGCCGTTGGGGACGCCGGCCAGCAGCTCGTCCTCGCTCTCGCCGTCGCCCAGCGACCACAGCTCGTCGGCGCTGACGGCGGTGCCTTCCATCTTCGAGGCGTTGCCGTGCAGCGACATCATGAACTCGACGAAGTCGACTTGATTGGGAACGACCGGTTCGACGTCGTTGACGTAACGGACCACTTCGTTGACCGCGCGCTGGATCTCGAGGTGCGGGACGCCGTCGCGCATCACTTGATCTTGCGGGATCAGGGGGAGCTTCGAGACGACCGGGACGCCGAGGGCCGCCGCCATCGCTTCGGCCTTGCCGCTGCCGTCGTCTTTGTTGACGAAGAGGCCCAAGCACTTCGTGCGACCGCCGTTGTTCGCGAAGTAACGCACCGCCGAGGCGATGTTGTTGGCCGCGTACATCGACTGCACTTCGTTGCTGCACACGATGATCAGCTTGTCGGCCATCGAGCGCGCGATCGGCGTGCCGAACCCGCCGCACACGACGTCACCGAGAAAATCGAGCAGCATGTAGTGGAAGTTCCACTCGGAGAGCCCCCACTTTTCGAGCATCTGGAACCCGAACGTGATCCCGCGCCCGCCGCAACCGCGCGCCGACTCCGGGCCGCCCAGCTCCATGCAGTAGACGCCGTTGCCCTTGAACATTACGTCTTCGGGTTGCAGTTCTTCGGCGCGGCCTTCGGCGTCGAATTTCGCCCAGGTGCCCAGCACCGTCGGAATGAGCGCTCCGCCGAAGTGCGTCACGACGCTGTCGTGCTTGGGATCGCATCCCATCTGCAGCACGCGCTTCCCGCGTTCGGTCAGCTCGCGCGCGACCATGCTGGTGAGGAACGACTTGCCGGCTCCGCCCTTGCCGTAGATCGCGACGGTCAGATTCTTGCTTACGCCCATTGGAGTACCACCTTGAGGATTGACGGGTCGTTGAATGCGGTTTCGTACGCGTGCTGGTAACGTTCGATCGGGACGACGTAGCCGGCCAGCGGGCCGAGGTCGACCGCGCCGCTTGCGACCGCGTCGCGCGCGGCCGGCAGGTCGGGTGGAGCCCATTCGCGGCTGACGAGGAGGGTCGCCTCTTTGACGAAGAGATCGACGAACGGCACGGTGAGGGTGTCGTAGTAGGAGAGCAGCACGATGCTGCCTCCCGGCTCGAGGATCCGCGCACAGCGTGCGATCTCGCCCGGATTGCCCGTCGCCTCGATCGCGAACTTGACCGGTTGCGTCATCAGCTCTTCGAGCGGAATTTCGGACACGTCGAGCTTCTCCGCCGCCTGCGCGCTCGCGAGGCGCTCGGCCGAGCGGTCGATCAGCACGACTTCGGCGCCGGCCGCGGCGAGGAAGCGACCGGCCAACTGCCCGACGGCTCCCGCCCCCAGGATGGCGACCCGGGCCCCGCCGACGTCGCCGAGGCGGTTGACCCCGTGAAGGGCAGTGGCGGCCAGCGCGAGCAGCGGCGCGTGCGAAACGTCGATGCCGTGCAGCGGCACGACCTGGTTGGCGCGTTTGATCAGCCGCGACGACTGGCCGCCGAAGGCCGCCGCGACGTCGGTATAGCACATGCTGCCCCCGACGAACACCGCGTCACCTTCGCGAACGCTCGTCACCTCGGAGCCGACGCTGATGACGGTCCCCGCGGCTTCGTAGCCCGGGACGAGCGGGTAGCGCAGATGCGGCATCCCGGGTAGTTTACCGCTGAAGAGCAGCCGCTCGGTTCCGCTCGAGATCGACGAGAAGCTGGTGTCGACCACCACCTCGTCGGCGGCCGGTTCGCGCAGCGTCACGTCGCGCATCTCCAGCCGTCCAGCCTCGGCAAAGACGACGGCGCGCGCTTTCATGCGGCGATGTCAGCTTTTGGGACTTCGACGTCGTCAGCCTTCCGGTTCATGTTCATGTGGCTGACGATGTACTGCGCCACGTTGAGCGCGTACACCGCGTAGGCCACGCCGAGCATCGCCAAGACGGCGGGCATCGTCTGGGGCCACACGTAGACGGTGATCAAGTAGCCGATGTGGAGGAGGAAGACGTTCAGCGTCATCACGTCTTCGATAAAGAACTCGTAGGCGAACCACCAGTGGCCGAAAACGTCGTGTTCCCACAGCGACCCGGTGACGATCGCTCCGATCATCAGCGCGATCTTCATCAAGACGCTGTCGTGGACGGCCGTGAACGGCACCATGTGGAGGAAGTACAGAGCGAAGAGGACGACGCTGACGAGGAACACGCCGAGCTGCCCGATCGCGAAGACCGGGTGGATGCGGGTCCAAACGCTAGCCGCGCTGCGTTCCTGGATCGCCTTCAGTGATTGCAAACGAGCACGTTCCTCCGCCCTGATCGTACGGCTGCCGGCCGCCGCCAGCGGTGATGACAGTCACCCGGTTTGGCACTCGCCGGAGACGACAAAAAGGGCGCCCCGGCAAGCCGGTGGCGCCCCCGGTCGTCGGGAGGTGAGAGCTTCAGGCGATCATCGCCTCCAACGAATGGAGATTCGTCACCTCGAGGGTGGCGTTTTGGCTGTCCCGCACGTAGCCCTCGGCGCGGAAGCGGGCCATGTTCCGGCTCACGGTCTCGCGGGCGGTGCCGATCATGTTGGCCAGGTCTTGATGGGTGAACGGCAGATCGATAACGACCGAATCTTCTTTCGCTACGCCGTACTGTTTGCAGAAGCGAACCAGGACGCACGCCAACCGTGAGGCGACGTCGCGACCGCGGAAGTCTTCGAGCAGCGTGAGCGCGTCGCTCATCTGCTCGGAGATCGTCGACATGAAGTGCGTGAGGCGTTCTGGTTGCGCGCAGACGAAATTTTCGAACTGGTCGCGTTCCACCGACATGACTTCCGACGGCGCGATCGTCTCGACGAAGACTTCGCGCCAGTAACCCTTGAGCAGCGCGCGATCGCTCCAGATCGACCCCGCCTCGAGGATCGTGATCAGGATCTCGCGGCCGTTCGAGAGCAGCTTCGTGACCTTGAGCGAGCCGCTGGAGCACAAGAACGTCCGCGCCGGCGTCGTGCTCGGGTCACTGAGGATCGATCCCGCATCGTGATGCCGAATCTGGCCGCTCGCGAACAGTTCATTGAGCGGTTTATCAAACGCGACGATGCTCTTCTTTGGTAGGCTCCAAAAGAAATCCATCAACGAGCTCCTGAAGCCAAGTTTGCTCCGGGGTTCGCGTGTACCTCCGGGTGCAGCGCGGTCGCCGTCACCGGGGTCTGGTCGGTCGAACTCGTCACGAGGGCGTTGGGCCATTTCGCGCCTTGGTGGCACGTATAGCAAGTGACCGCCTTGAGGTTCGCGGGCGTCCACTTATGGTTGATGTCGTCGACCATCTGCCACATCTTGTGCGCGATCTGATTGGTCGGATAGTACCGCAGGGTGATGAAGTCGGCAGTGTTGTGGCAGAAGAGGCAATTCACACCTAGCGACCGAGCGACCGAGTACATCGAGTTGACGACGTAGCCCGCTTGCCGGGTGCTCTTCGCGGGCCAGTCGAGGTACCCGACCGGCACGATGTTCCACTCGACGTCGTGCACCGGCGCACCGTGGTGGCAGGTCACGCAGCCGACGTTTCCGGTTACGGCGAAGTTCGGATAGTCCTTGTGGACCGGGTCGATGTAGTCGGTCTGGATCTTGCCGACCATGATGATCATCGTCCGGCCGAGCTTCTTGGTGGCGGTGTCGTACGCGTAGTTCGAGACGTTGTGGCAGTAGGAGCACTGCACGCCGAGCGCGGTCGTGTAGAGCGCCATTTGCCCGAGGATCTGCGCGTAGTTGTACTGCTTGAGGACTTGCACGTTGTAGAGCTTGCCGGCCACGTAGGTGTGCGGCACGCTCGCGGGTTGGGTGCTGAAGTCGAGCGGCGCATTCTGGTCGACCGGCCCGTAGGGGGCGGCGTGCGGCGGGGTGGTGACCCCGGTGCCGATCGTCCCGCCGTTCTGTTCGCCGGTGTTGATGTCGGCCGCCCGCGAGCGGTCGACGAGCGGCTGGATCAAGCCGCCGATCGACAGCGTGAAGATGATGATGAACGCGCCCAGCAATCGTTGCCGCATCGGGTTGTCCTATCTGCCGGGAGCCGGCATCTCGCCGGAAGCGTCTGGGGGCGGCATCCGCTTGGGCCATTGGTTGACGCCTTCGCGGGTGATCGGGCCGTACTGCGCCACGGTGCCGTGATCGACGCCCCACACGTACCAGTCGTTGGTCACGGTGCTCGTCTGAAGGATGCCGATGCCCGACGCGACCACCACGCCGACCGCGAACCACCAGAGCCAGTCGTGAATCGATTTGGGCATCGCGTTGAAGCCCATCGTCCAGCGCCAGAAGAGTGCCGCCTTGTGCGTGCCCGAGGTCGGATTGACGATCTCGGCGTCTTCGTGGTGGCTGCCTTCGGAGCTGGTCGCGAGGATCGTGGCGCCGTGCATCCCCCAGAGCATCGTGCTTCCGAAGAGGAAGAAGATCGCCAGCTGGTGCCACGGGTTGTAGTAGAAGTTGCCCCACAGGACGCTGAAGTTCTGCGCCCACTGGAGATCGGAGTTGAGTCCCAGTGCCGGCGCGTCGGCCCACGAGCCGACCAGGATCGGGTGGATCACCCAGATCGAGGTGGTCAGGAAGATGGCCGAAACGAAGGCGAAGAACAGGTGCGGCCGCCACTTGTGCCGGCGCAGCCGTTCGAGCAAACGGAACGCCCAGGCGGTGACCGAGCCGCCCCACAGGAGCAGGACGATCTGCCAGTAGCCGCCCTCGCGCAGGGAACGGGCCATGCCCAATCCGTCGGGCGGCGCGAGTTCCAGGTTGGCGAAGTACTTGATCATCAGCCAGAAATTGTTTCCGACTTGATCCATGTTCGCCAGGAACATGACGCCCATGCCGGCGGCAAAGAGCATGACCGAGAGAACGCCCCAGAACCCCAGCCAAATCGTCCCGAATTGGGAATCGACCATGAGGGCTTTGAGGATGGCAAAGCGCGTGGGCTGTCCGAGACGGATCCCGAGCGGGTCCACGTAGTCGAGCGAACTAGGCTCCGAGTGCTCGACGGGCTCGTTGAGTTTCTGCAGTATCGTCGCCATCAGAAGGGATGCCAGAAATCAACCCAGTCTTGCACCAGCGTCCCGCTCAAGAGGATACAGAGATCCGACATCACGAGCGTGTAGATCGCCAGATAGAAACCGAGCCGATGGATGCCGTACTCACCGATCGAGTAGCCGATGTAGTCGCGCCAGAAGTTGTCTTCGCGGCTCATCTCGACGTTAGGATCGCGGTCCGTACGGAAAGTGCCTAAGATCGCGCTGCCGTGCATCGCCAACACCATCGCGGTGAGGAAGAATCCGAGCACGGCGTACGCGTGGAACGGGTTGTAGTAGAAGTTCTGGTAGCGAAAGCCGGTGTTCGAGACCCAGGTCAGGTGACCCGTGAAGCTCAAATCGAAGCCTTCGCACCAGCACCCCATCCAGAGCGGGCGGATGATTTGCAGCACGCACCAGGCCGAAATCGCGAGACTGAACATCGCCGGAATGTGAAAACCCATCTCGAGTTTCCGGCAGATGTCGACCTCGCGCAGGGCCCAGGCCACGAACGCGGTCGTGGCAAGGATGACGACGAGTTGCCAGGCCCCCCCATGTAAGAATGGAGCGAAGCCGAGGCCGTACTCGCGTGCCGGGGGCGGGACATTCGCGCGCAGCAGGTCCCAGTCGCCGTATTGGCCGACGGCGATGAACAGGACGGATACGCCCAGAACGATCGCCACCAGCGCCACGGCGCCGAAGAAGCCTACGTAGAAACGGCCGGCCCAGATGTCGAACGGATCTTCACCGCCGACGATCCACTGGAAGATGGTGTTGCCGGGCTTGCGATACGCGCTCTCGAACTCGAGCCTCTGAGACACGGCGGTCTCCCCCTACTTCGCTCCCGGCGCGGGATTGACCGTCGTCTGGACGGCGCCGGCGCTCACTGGGAAGATCCAGTTGTACTTCGGCGAGCTGAGGACGATGAAGTGGATGACGAGCGCGATGACGACGCCGGTCAGGACGTAGGCGGCGAGAGTCGCGCGGAAGTTATACGATCTAGTCATTATCGTTCTTCTTTCTCTTGCCGGCTACCACGGACGCCAGAGCCACACGAAAATGTGGGCGACGACCGCAACGATGAAAAACGACCAGGATCCGGCGACCACGAACTTGTGGAGCGTCCAGTCCGCGTTGTTGAAGAAATCGCGATAGACGTCTGGGACTTGATCGTTCCCGACCTCATAAACCGCTACTTGTTGACTCATGGCTTTCAATAGACTCCTGTGCGAGCCATAGGGAGGGCCGCTCACGGACGGCTTGAGCTAAAGCATAATGCGTGGCGTTAAGAAGCGGTGTAGTCAAGGCTACGCGGGCGGCTTACGGTTGAAAGGCGCTCCGGGCAGAGCGGGATTCGCCGGAGGCGAATCCATCGCGAATCGGCCAAGCCCGATTCGCGACCTGCGCGCCCCCCACGCCCTAGGGGCGCGGGGCCCCCGGGCTGTCGGGCCCGGCGAGCGCGGTGGTAGCGCGTGCATTCCCCTTGGGGGCCCGTAAGGGGCCGCCGTGGCGCTTGGCGCTATCGTCCGGGGCGGGCGGCCCCCGGTGGGCGGCTTATGCGCGAGATCGTGCTTAGCCGCGTTTGCGCGCTCCGTGCCCCGGCTACGCGGCGCTGCGGGGCCGGCTGGCGGCGCGCGGCGTTCGGGCCGGCAGGGTGAACTTTATCGTGCGCATGCTCCAGTAGGCGATGATGCTGACGCCGACGGCGCTGGGGACGATCCAGCGGAGCATCATCGGGACTTGGTGGGCGTTGATGACGATGAAGGCGGTGACGGCGCTGATGTAGGCGGCGATCATCGCGCTGAAGTGGCCCAGGAGCCAGCCTGTCTTCAGGCGGGGCTGCTTGAAGCCGACCATGTCGTTGACCGCGAACGCGACCGCGATGCCGCCGATCGTGATCAGGGCTGGTTTGATGCTGATCAGCAGCGGGGTGGCGGCGGTGCCGCCGATGTAGGCGGTCGCGATGCCGGCGGCGATCGCGCCGCAGTCGGCGAGCACGTCGATCCGGTCTTCGATCTCGTCGCGGCGCCGGCGCTTGTGGCGCGCGATCGACCGCCAGCCGTTGAAAATCAGAAACGCGCTCACGCCCGAAAGCGGAACGAGAAAGAGATGGCCCTTCGCCTGCCACAAAAAGCCCGCGCTGAAGAGCACCACCCCCATTGCAAGGGTGAACGCAACGCCCCAGCGGCGGTGCCATGCACCACGCTTTCGGACGAGCATGGCGGCCGGGGCGACGATGAGGGCGAGTGTCCCGAACGCCACGTGAAGCACGGTCATCACGTTCGCATTCGTTCCCGTTCTGCGCCGAGGCGCAGCGCTAGCCTGGGCGGTGTAGCAGTGCCGTGGCTAAGGCGATAACCGGCGCAACGAGAATCCCGGCGACGAAGATGGCCATGATAAACCAGAACATCGGGTCGTTTTCCTAGAGCCTAGAACCGGCTAACGCCGGTTCTGGCCCACTCCGACGCTGGTTCCGACGATCAGGATCGTTACGCCGGCCACGAGGATCCATACCCAAACCCAAAGCAGGCTCGGACCTTCGTCGGTAGCGGCGGGGGCGGCGGCCGCGGTCGTTTGGGCGGCGGCCGGGAGCGCGTACGCCACGGCAGCGACGGTAGCGACTATGGCGCGAAGAATCGACTTCATCAACGTCCTCCAGAGCTGGACAGATACTTCAAACAGTATATCCCAAAAGGGGCGCGATTCATTGTAGTCGGGGTTACTCGCCGGCATTGATCGTGAGGCGCCGTAGCCCTTCGAGGTCGAGGATCTCGATCGAACCGGAGCCGCGGGCGGCGACCAGTCCGCGCTTTTGCAGGTCGAGGAGCTTCCGGGTGACGGTGACGCGGTTGCTGCCGATCATGTCGGCCAGGCGCTGATGGGTCAGCGGGACCCGGATCAGCACCGCGTTGGCCCCGGTCTTGCCTTCGCCAAACTCCCGCGCCAGATCGAGCAGGGTGCGGTAGAGGCGTAGGTTGACGCTGTTGTTCATCAGATCCTCGATGAGGATCTGGCTCTCGGTCAAACGGCGCGCGAAGTTCGCGATCACGTCGACCGCGGCCGCCGGCTGCGAACCCAGCAGTTCGATCAGATCTTTCTCGGAGACGGAGATGACGCGCGAGGGTTGCATCGCCTCGGCGCAGATGCACGACAGGGCCGCGTTCTCGGTGCGCCATTGGAAGAAGACGTCGCCTTCGCTCAAGATCGAGAGGGTGATCGTGCGCCCCGACGGCAGCAGGTTGTAGACCCGCACCTTGCCGCTCTCGACCGTGTAGAAGCGGATCTCCTGATCGTAGAGCGGACCGATCTCGGCGCCGGTATCGAGCGCGGTCGTCGAATACTTTCCCGGATTGCTCATCAGCGCGGCGCGCAGCTTTTGGGCCGACTGCTCGGCCGAGGGTTTTTCGATTTCTTTCTGCGCTTCGTTGTAGCCCGAGACGAGCGCCATGACGAGCATCGAACGCAGGTCGGCGAGCTCTGAGATCACGCCGACCGCCGACGCTTCCTCCGGGTTCGCTTCCAGCAATGCGATCTCGATCATGTTCGTCGCTTCGACCGTGCGCTGGATCGCGGCGGCCAGGTCGAGCTTCATCGAAGCTTGATAGCGCCCGGCTTCGCGCGCCATCATCATCAGCTCGGTATATTCGTTCGAGTCGACGGCGCGGATGATCGCGTCCCAATAGCCCAAGTGCTGGGAGACGACTTCGTCCTTTGGTTCGGTAGCGAAGCCTTCCCGCGACTGCGCGATCCACAGATCGCGGTAGACGGGTTTGCTTTTCCGAAGCAACAGCGCGAGAGTTTCTGACACTGGCGAATCAACCCCGTCCCAACAGAGGTGTATGAAATCGCACCATCGGCGGCGCGTCGGCGAGATCGAACCGTAATGACTCAGGCGGCCCGGTCGACCACACGGGGCGCCCTCTCTTCAGTGCTCCGGCCGCCGTCGATTGCCTGCAAACGGACGCCTCCCCGTGGTGGTGGGGGAGGCGGGCGATCGCTCAGCAGGTACGTGCGCACGCATGCGAACGCTCCGCACAGCGCGGCGAAGCCCCACGCAGCGAACAGCGAGAACGCCGGCGTGTACGGCCGCCCGTTCGCGTGCGCCCAAATCGGCATGCCGATCGAGAACGCGACCGCGGTCAATCCGCCGGCTCCCGCGATGGCCGCAATACGCAAAAACGCCGGATCTCGTCTGCGTGGACGCATCGCACTCTTAGACCGGCGGGTGGGGTCGATGCGTTTCGGTCTAAGCGGGAAGTTGCGTCAGAAAAGCTTGGATCCGGTCGGCGACCGGGCCCGCTTCCTCTTCGTGAGGCAGCAGCTTGGAGTGGGGAAACGCCGTCAACTTCGCCCGCGGCACGCCGTCGACGTAGCGCGGCGCGCTCGTGACGGGTGAGGGGAAGCTTGCTCGTTCACCCCATAGCACCAGCAGCGGCACGGAGAGCTGCGGTAAGTCGGCACTGATGTCGCAGTTGAGCGCGCCGCCGACGAAGTGCGCCGGGACGAAGCGCGAGCCGGGGCGATGCGTGATGTGCGAGAAGTAGTCGACGACCTCGTCGGTCGCCGACGCCGGATCCGCGTACGCTTGATTCGTCAGGAACCAGCGTATCGACGGCCTCGACGCGAGCGCGTTGAAGCCGGCCTCGCCATAGATCGGTGACCGGAAGAACGCCGTGATCGCGCGCTGCGCCGGTCCGGGCGGATAATGCTGCAATTGATTGTCGAGTCCGGTCGGGCAGATCGCGACGATGCCGTCGAGTTTGCCGCGCAACCTCCCGGCGCTCGCGATCGTGTACGCGCCGCCGAGCGACGACCCGACGATCGCGCTGGCCCGGGGTCCGAAGGTTTGCACCGCGTCGCACACCTGTGAGATGAACGTTTCGGCGGAGTAGTCGATGTTCGGACGCTCGGAGCGTCCGCAACCGAGCAGGTCGATCGCGACCACCCGGTTTTGCTCGGCGAGTTTGGGAAAGAGCTTGCGGAACTCGTACGACGAACTGCCGGCGTAGATGCCGTGGACGAGCAGCACGAAGGGTCCGCTTCCGCGCTCGACCGCATAGATGTCGTAGCCGCGCCACTTCCACGGCAACACGGTGCCTTCGAGCGGTGCGGGCCCGAGCGGTCCTCGGTCGCGAACGCTAACATTGTACACTTGCAGCGCCGCGGTTGCTGCCGCAGCGCCGACGATAGCCCGTACTGGCCTCCACATGGAGGTTGTCTACGTCAACGTTTCGGTCGTCGCCTGGTTGGCGGCGTCGGAGATGTGCAGATCGAAGAGCTCGTCGAGGATGCGCGCCCGTGCGGCGGCCGCTTCCGTGTCGTCGATCGCGCGCTCGCGAATCCTTGACACGGCGGAATGCAACAGCCGTGAGATGATGCGCAGCGAGGCCCCGGTCACGAGCGTGCGCTCGCGTTCGGAGAAGTACGGGCAGCGGGCGAAGAGGCGCTCGATCTCGGTGTCGCGGATCGTTTCCGCCTTTTGGGAGAGCGAGGCGATGACCGGGACGACGGCCCGCGATTCGTACCACGCTTCGTAGGCGGCGACGCGTTCGGCGATGATCTTTTCGACCAGCGGCGTCTCTTTGCGGCGCCGTTCGAGGGTGCCGTCGACGATCGCGCCGAGCGCGTCGATGTCGGCGACGTGGACGCCGGGGATATGCGAGACTTCGGGATCGACGTCGCGCGGGACGGCGATGTCGACGATGAACAGCGGCCGCTCGTCGCGCCGGCGCATCGCTTCGGCGACGTTGTCGGGGCGCAGCACGAAATGCGACGCGCCGGTCGAGGTGATAACGACGTCGGCCAGCGTCAGCTCGTCGCCGATCGAGGGCAGCATCACGACTTCGCCGATCCCCAGACGAGCGACGAGTTCGCGCGCGCGCTCGGGCGTGCGGTTGACGACGACCAGCCGGGCCGCGCCTTCGAGTTTGAGGCGCTTGGCCGCGGTCTCGCCCATGCGGCCGGCACCGACGAGAAGGACGTTCTTTCCGTTGAGGTCGCCGACGCGATGCTTCGCCATTTCGATCGCGGCGGTCGCGATGCTGATCGAGTTGTTGCCGATCGCGGTCTGCGACTGCGCCGCCTTGCCCGCGTTGAGCGCTTCGCGGAAGAGGCGGTGGAGCGAGGCGCCGATCGAGTGCGCGAGCTGGCCTTGTTGATAGGCCTGCTTCACCTGTCCGAGCACGTCGGCTTCGCCGAGCATCTGCGAATCGAGCCCGGTCGAAACGCGGAAGAAGTGCCGCACGGCCGCCATGCCGACGAGCGTGTAGAGATAGGGGTTGATGTCGTACGGAACGTTGCCGTGGCGGAAGCTGACCAGGAAGTCCTTGAGCTGCTTGATGCCGTCGTCGTCGTCGGTCAGCATCGCGTAGATCTCGAGCCGGTTGCAGGTCGAGAGCATCGCCGCTTCGCGCACCGCCGAGTAGTCGCTCAGCGCGACCAGCGCTTCGGTCATGCGGGCCGGCGGGAACGCGTGCCGTTCGCGGACTTCGACCGGGGCGGTGCGATGCGAGAGGCCGATGCAGACGAGCGACATCTATGAACTCCGCGCGGCCAGCTGACGTTTGTAGGTAGCGATCTCGACGTCGGCGTCGAGCTCGTTGAGCTTCTCCTTGAGCTCGCGCTCGAGGTCGGCGTCTTCCCACATGCCGCGCCGTTGCGTGTCGAGCAGCACCTCGCCGAGTTCGCGCGTCTTGTGCACGTTGGCGCCGGCGATGCGGTCCCACTCTTCGAGCGTCACCTCGACGGTGCGCTTCCAGAGCTCCGGCGAGATCGTGTCGCCGAGCGCGGCTTCGGTCGAGCGCATCGCCTTGAACATGTCGCCGAACTCCATCACGCCCGAGTAGCCGTGTTCCATCATCCGGTCGCGCCAGGCTTTGGAGTGGTAGCGCGTCAGCACGCCGTTGACGACGACCGAGCGGAAGTCGCGCACCCGCGCGTCGCGCCGCGTCAGGTCGGTGACGACGATCATCGTGTCGGTGTCGCCGAGCGAGCGTTTCGCCGCGCCGAAGGCGGAGGTGAACGACGCGAACATGTCTTCCTTGACCGGACCGCCCGAGCCCATCGCCACCAGCGGCTGCTGGATCACTTCGACGAGCTCGACGAGCGTAGCGCTGTACTTCGGGCGCCGATTCGAGGACGATCTGGTTGTAGGTCGGCATCATCGCGAACGAGTTGTCGCTGATCCAGGCGGCGCCGATGTCGTTGAAGTCCTTGAACTTCCCTTGGTCGAGCATCATCCCGACTTGGCCCATGAACGCATCGTCGCCCATCCCGAAGCAGCGCGCGACCGCGAGCCGGCGCGGGATGCCGCGCGCGACCATCTCGTCGACGTGCTTCTTGACGAAGTTCGCTTCGTGCGGTTCGTCGGCGTCGGCCGCGAGCGTCGCCGCTTCGTGGATCAGACGGATCGAGCCGGGGAACGTGTTCTTGAAGACGGTCGAGGTGTTGGCGAGGATGTCGATGCGCGGGCGCCCGAGCTCGTCGAGCGGGATCAGGATCGCGCGCTCGGCGCGGCCGAACTTGTCCTTGGCGACCCGCGCGCCGAGCAGGTGCAGCGCCTGCGCGATGCCGACGCCTTCGCTCTCGAGCATCTCGCTGCCCCAGAGCACGACGCCGACCGCTTCGGGCAGCCGGCCGCGCTTGGCGACCGCGGCTTCGAGCAATTGTTCCACGGTCGAGCGCCCTTTGCGCTGGGCCGCTTCGCGCGGCAGCATGCGCACGTCGGTCGAGGCCATGTTGCGGCCGGTGGGCAGGACGTTCCAGTCGCCGACGATCTCGCCGCCGGGCGACGGTTCGAGGTACTTGCCGTCGAGCACGGTCAGCAGCCCGCTGCGCTCCGCGTCGCCGACGCGCCCGAGCTCCGTCCACACGCGGCGCGCGCCGTCGACGAACGTTTCCAGCGCTTCGATGCTGTACGGATCCTTCTGGAGGGTCTGGCCGCCGATCGGCTGCGCCTTGAGGATCCCGAGCAGGGCGCTGCGCGCGGCCTTGCCGGAGGGGCGCAGCACTTCGTGTTCGATCAGCGCGCGGGACGCGTCGCGGATTTCGTCGAGCACGTCGTGGTGGTAGGTGCCCTGCGCGTTCTGCAGGTGCGGCGTGCGGGACAGCTCGTCGTAGTCGATCGCGTAACAGCTGGCGACGAGCCGGTGAATGTCGACGTCGGCGAATTCGAGGCAGGCGTGGAACGTGTCGAGCCGGTCCTCTTCGGTGAGGCCGCGCCCGAAGACGTGCTGGCCGGCCGGCGCGAAGTCGCCCTCGAGGGCCATCAACTCGTCGTGCACGGCGGCGACGAACGGCACTTCGCCGCTCTGCGGCGTCGCCCCGACGCGGATCCCGCTGTGCTCGACGACGTCCGCGATCTCGGCCGCGATGGCGCCGCGCTTCTCGGTGTCGTCCGACCCGGCGTTGTAGTAGTCGTGCACGAGGCGGTGCAGGTTGCGCAGGTCTTCGCTGCCGTCGACCGCGCGCAGCGGCGGGCACAGGTGCGAGAGGATCGTCGCGTACGAGCGGCGCCGCGCGATCGAGGCTTCGACCGGGTCGAGCACGTTGAACACGTAGGCGTGCGGCACGCGGTCGATCAGGAACTCCGGATAGTCGCCCGACGACCGGGGACCATTCCTTGCCCTTCGACCACTCGACGAGGCCGTGCGTCCCGACGTGCACGAGCGCGTCGGCGTTGAAGCGCCGCGTCGCGTAGCGGTAGGAGGCCAGGAGCCACGGCGAAGGCGGAGCCTTCTTGTCGTGGATCACCGAGAGGTCTTCCATGCCGCGCATGTCTTGCAGCAGCACGAGCACGTTGCCGTAACGCAGACCCTTGACCGGCAGGCTCGCCGGCGGCTGTCCCCAGGTGTCGTAGAAGAGGGCTTCCATGCCGGTCGGCAGTTCGTGGGCCCAGTCGCGCAGTTCGCTCGCGCTCACCGCGCCGACGTTGTGCTCGCCGGCGTACATCTCTTGGAGCTTCAGGCTCGTCGCGAGGTCGTTCTCGTCGGGCGTGCCGACGTTGTAGCCGGCGGCCCCGAGGGTCTCGAGCATCGAGCGCACCGAGCCCGCGACGTCGAGGAAGTATGCGACCCCGACGTTCCCCGGCCCGGGCGGGAAGTTGTAGATGAAGAGCGCGAGCTTCTTGTCGGCATTCGCTTTCTGGCGCAGGCGCATCCAGCGGGTCGTCACGTCGGCCACGAGATCGATGCGGTCGGGCATCGGGACGAGGGCGCTGACTTCGCCGCCCGGCTCGCGCGAGCAAATCGGCGGCAGCGGCTGAATGCCTTCGGTCTCGGGCGTCATGATGTTGCCGATGTACTCGAGGCTCGCGATCCCCGTCTTCGAGCGCGCGATGTCGTCGCGCGACATCGCGGCGTTGACCGGCGAGGTGTAGACGCGCGGGCTGCCGAGGTCGCGGATGAACTCGATCGACGCTTCCGGCGCACCGGCGAACATCGAGCCGGCGAGGTAGAGCGGCACGTTGTGGTAGACGGCCGACACCAGCGGCTTGCGCGTCTTGGCGGCGAGGAAGTGCTCGCGCGAGACGACGTGCGCGTTGAAGATCGCGGTCATCGAGCAGATGACGCCCACGCCGCGGTCTTCCCAACCCTTGATCGCCGCGTCGAGCACCGGCTTGTTCCAGTCGGGCAGGAACAGGTCGTGGGTGATGAAGCCGATCCGGTCCCAGGCCGTCTTCCCGTACGTCGCCTTGTACCAGGGTTCGTACCACTTCAGGTACGCCTCGGGCTTGGCGAACATGCCGCGGTGCGCCGGGTGGTAGATCCCTTCGTTCTCGACCTTGGCCGGGAACGGCGCCTCGCCGTTGTACGTGCCCTCCATGAAATGCTTCATGAGGTAGAGGAACATGTTGCCGACGTTCTCGACGCTGCGGTTGTACCAGTACCCGCATCAGGACCAGGGTCTTCATGACCGGGCTCTTCATGAACTTCGTCATGAGGGGCGCCGACTCGACCATCTTCTGCATGCCCAAGAAGCCTTGCCGGGCTTCCCAGAACTCGTCGATCTTCTCGTTGCGGGCCCGCGCGAAAAAGCGCTTGACGTCCATCGTCAAGGCGCGCATCGGGCTCTCTTTGGTATGGTCGTAGTCGTACCCGAGCGACTGGAACATCAGGTGCTGCAGCCGCGGGTGCGGGATGTCGTACCAGAGGAACTTGACCTTGGTCAGTTCGCCGGCCTCGTCCATCTCTTTGAGCAGCGAGGCGATCCGTTCGACCGTCTCGATCGACATCGACTGCCAGCCGATCAGGATATCCGCGCCGCGGATCGCCTCGCGCAGGCGGCCCAGGGCGCTAGGGTCGTTGAACTCGGACGCGCCGAAATGCTCGAGCGACCAGTCCAGACCAGTCTTTTCACGCAGCATCGGAAAAGCGAGCCGAATGGCATTAGCGCGCTCGTCCGGGGCCCATGACGAATACCCGACGATCTTCATTACCGAAAAGCTACAATCGCAGCGTTAACGGCACGGTGACCCTTATCACGGGGCGGAACTATTCGATGCGCGCCACGATGTCGTTGATGCCGAAATACCGTCCGCGCGCGATGGCGGCCAGCTCGCGCATCAGCCCCGACGTTTCGAGCTGATCGAGGTTGATGAACGTCGCGGTCGCGCGCCCGGCGAGCCGCGCGGCCAGCGTCCGGCACTGCTCGGCGGCGGTCTGTGCGAGCCCGCGGGTGTCGCCCCCGGTCTTTAGGCACTGCAGCAGTTCCGGCTCGCCGCCCAGCGGCACGTTGGCACGCCCGTCGCTGAAGACCGCGACTTCGACCGCGCCGGTCGGATTCGCGCGGCGGAAGCGTTCGGTGATACGCCGCGCTTGTTCGAGCGCGTCGGGCAGCGGGGTCAAGGCGCGCGCCTCGCCGGGTTCGAGCTCTTCGAGGCGGGCGGCGACCAAGTCGACGTTGCGGCCGACGCTCTCGTCGGCGACGACGTCGGCCGAGGCGCCCCAGCACGAGATCAGCGCGGCGCGCTCGCGTTCGGCATAGATCGGGCGCAGCATCTCTTGCGCGGCGGCGACGACAGCGCTAGCAGTCTTGGCCGTCGACTGCGAAGCATCGACGATGATCACCGTCAAGCGCAGCGGCACCGCCGCGTCGACGCTCTCCTTGATCTGCGCGGGCGATCCGTTGCGCGCGCTGACGCTGCGGTCGAGCACGGTCGCCGGCACGTCGACGCGGCCGCCGGCGAGCGGGCGCGTCTCGACCGAGTGGCCCTCGCGCTGCGTTTGCGGCCGGGCCTTGGTGGGCGGCCGCTCGGAGAATTCGGGTGAGACGAGCGTGCGCGGGCCCGACTTCACCTCTTCGGGCGGGGCGCTCTCGGCCTCGGCTTCGCTCGCATCCAAGGCCGCCTCGATCGTCGCGTCTTCGGCGGCGTATTCGGTCACGGCCTGGACGCGCAGGCGGCTGCGGCGCAGGCGCGCGGCGAGCGGGAACACGCGCCGCACGTCGTCGACGTTCGCGACCCGGCGGCCTTCGAACGCGGCCAGGGCGCACGCCGCTTCGAGCGCGACCAGTTCGGTGCGATGCGACTCGATGCCCAAGCGCATCACCGCCTCGACCGCGCGGGCGACGGCTTCGGGCGCCGCGGAGACTTCGGGCAAGAGCGCGATCGCGCGCGCGACCTTCGTGCGCAGCGCGCGCGTCTTGGCGCCGTAAGCGGTCGCGAAGGCCTGCGGGTCGCGCGCGAACGCGGCGTTGCGCTGGTAGATCTCGGCCCGCTCGGCCGGAGTCGCGGCGGCGGTGACGAACACGCGCAGGCCGATGCGGTCGGTGATCTGCGGGCGCAGCTCGCCTTCTTCGGGATTCATCGTCCCGATCAGGCTGAAGCGCGACGGGTACTCGACGGCTTGCTGGCCACGCTTGACGCGCACGACGCCCTGCGCGGCCGCGTCGAGCAGCACGTCGACGATCGCGTCGGAGAGCAGGTTCAGTTCGTCGACGTAGAGCAGCGAGCGGTTGGCGTTGGCCAGCAGCCCGGGGCGGAACGCGAACGCGGCGTCTTCGAGCGCGCTGCGCAGGTCGATCGTCCCCACGACGTCGTCGATCTGCGCGTTGGCCGGCAACTCGACGATCGTCGCGCGCGCGTTCTTCGGCGCCGCGGTCGTCGCGCCGGAAGCGCACGCTTCGCACAGCGCCGTCCCGCCCGGGTCGCAGCCGTACGCGCACGCCGCGCGCGTTTGCATGGGGAGCAGTTCGGCGATCCCGCGGACGATCGAGGTCTTGCCGATCCCTTTGGAACCCGAGAGCAGCACCCCGCCGATGCGCGGGTTGATCGCCGCCAGCAGAAGCGCAAGTTTGGCCTCGTCGGCCCCGACGATGGCGGTGAAGGGATAGGCGACGTAGGCGGCCCGGCGCGGAGCGGCTTTAGGCAAGGACAGCGTGCTTGTGCAGGACGATCGGCTCAGCCTTCTCGAGCGCGATCGACGGTTGCGGCTCCGGCATCGGGCACGCCTCGGTCCAGCGCTCGCGGGGGAGCGGGTCGACCTTGTCGTGCGGTTGCGCCATCAGCTTCGCATACTGCAGCACGTTGGATCCATAGCGCACGTAGCGCATCGCGAATGCCGGCAGACGGTTGATGCCGGTCTTGGTTCGGCCACGCTTGTTGCGGCGGTTGTTCTCCGCCATCGTGCGCAGGCAAGCGAGGAAGAAGTTGGAGTCGGTGCGGATGCCTAGCCCCCACACTTCGCGCGCCGCGCGCTCGGTTTCGTTGATCACTTTGACGTCGAAGGCTTCCCAGTCGATGCCGATCTTCGCGTAGAACGCCGATTCGGCATCGCGTAAATACATCGTGATGTACACCGCGAGGGTGAAGAACTTGATCGCGAACCGGTTGCGCGCCCCCTCGAGGTATTGGGGTTGGCTGCGCATCATCAGGGCGAAGAAGCGGCTGTGCCTGCGCTCGTCCTTGCACCAGTTGTCGAAGTAGCGGAAGATCGGGTGCAGCCGGAACTCCGGGTTGCGCTTGATGTGGTCGGAGATGTTCTGGTAGCGGTAGAACCCGACGATCTCCGAGAGGTACGTCGTGACGAAGATCCACTTGGGATGCATGTACTGCATCCCTTGGACCTTCGGCAGCATCTGCAGGTCGAACCGGCGGCCCATCTGGCGCATGACGAAGTTGAGAAACGACGAGTGCCGCGCTTCATCGCGCGACATGCACTTGTAGATGGCCTGCGAGCGTCGGGTCGGTCAGTTTCTTGTGCACGTCGGCGTAGAGCAGGCAGCCCGAAAACTCGCCGATCGCCGAGCGGTTGAGGAACTCGTAGAACTCGGTCCACACCGGCGCGTAGTCGAGGTCGAGCGCGTCGTCTTCCCACTTGAAGTGGGCGCGGTTCCAGTCGGCCTCGAAGTCGGCCCGCAGCTCCTCGAACTCTTGGCGCGTCCAGTCGATCTTCAGCGAGTTGAGGATGTCGATGTCGGTGCGATAGAGGCGCGGCCGCAGCAGCGCGGGGGCTTGTGACGGGGCGGATCGGGCGAAGCCCGAACGCGACGGATTCACGGCACGTGAATCCACTATTGGCGCGTGGCCTCGAAGACGTAGGAGTCGTAGAAGAACTTCTTGACGCGCTTGGTGCGGACCATCTTGAACCCGTTGCGGTGCAGGATCTGCTCGACTTGGTCCTTCGAGAGCAGGTGCAGGGTCGTCATGCGGTTCTTCTGGTGGAAGTACTTCGAGCCGACCGACATCCAGAACGAGTTGCTCGGCGTCTTGATCGCGAACGAGCCGATCACTTTGTGCTTGGAGACGCTCAGGAGCTTCGAGAGCATCCCGGTCACTTCGTCGTGCGGATAGTGGAAGAGCACGTCGAGGCAGCAGACGAGGTCGTACATCTGCTCCTTGGCGTCGAGTGCCGCGATGTCGCCGACGTGGAAATTCGGGTCGACGCCGCGCGTGCGGTCCTTCGTGATGTACTTGGCGAACGACACCATCGGCGCCGAGACGTCGAAGGCATCGACGATGAAGCCGCAGTCGGCGAGGCGCACGGCGAGGTTGCCGGTGCCGCAGCCCGCGTCGAGCGCGGTCGTCCGCTGGTCTTCACGGATCCACTCGATCACCGTGTCGACGGCGCGGTCGTGGCCGTCGCGGATGATCTTCCAAATCGGCGGAATTCCGCCCTGGCCGTAGATCGCGGTCCAGCGCGTGAACCCCGACGACTCGAAGTACTCGGCGACCTTCTTGGCCGTGTCGGACGGACTATGCGAGCCGAACAGCGAGGACAAGCCACTCGGAGGCGTAGTGCTTACCCGTTCCAGTTGTTCTTGCACGACGGTTCCGCCTTTGACGAAGGGTGTGTTGCTCGTAGCGTATAGGCTGCGCTCGCGCTCCTCGGTGATAGCGGTCACCTCGGCGCGCGGCCCGGGCGGAGCGCGGCGCGGGTCGCGAGAAGCCATGGCCGATGTCGAAAGACCCGAATTCCGCGCCGCCCGCCCGTTACGGCACGGCCGGCAATCCCATGTGGTACGACCGGCTGACCCGGCTGCTGGTCAACGCCGAACGTGCGATCTTCGCCTTCGTGGGCCTGATGTTTTTCTTCGCCGCGTTCGCGCTCGCGGTGCGGGCGATCCCCGAGCTCTTCCCGCTCGTCATGGGACCCCAAGACGAGGTGATGGTCGCGGGCACGACCTTCCTCGACGTGATGCTGCTCGTGCTGATGATCGTCGAGCTGGCCTACACCGTCATCCTCTCGCTGCGCGGATCGGTGCTGCTGGCCGAGCCCTTCCTGCTCGTCGGCTTGATCGCGGTCATCCGGCGGATCCTCGTGATCACGATCGGCGAGGTGAACCCGAACAAGCCGCCGGCGGTCAATCCGTCGGCCGCGTGGCTCTCTCAGCCGGTCGAGCTCGGGATCCTCACCGCGGTCGTCCTCGCGCTCGTCTGGTCGATCGTGTTGCTGCGCCGCCGCCCGCGGGAACGCGACCCGGCCGAGGTCGGGTTTCCCGACCCGCTCGCGCCGCACTGAGCGAAGAGCGCGCGGGCCGCGCCCAAGGGGTCGAGCCGATAGCGGTCGGCCACGTCGCGCGCGGTCGCGAGTTCGGTCTCGAAGGCCCGCTCGGCGGCGCGCCGCGCGCCGAGCTCGTCGAGCGCGTCGATGACAGCGTTCACATCGGCTTGGGCGAGCGGCGCGGGCAGGGCGTAGCGCGCGGCGATGCCGCGGCGCGCGTCGGAAGGCGGTCCGGCGAGCGCCCAGACGATCGGAAACGCCCACTTGCGATGTTGGATGTCGGCGCGGGCCGCTTTGCCGGTCTGCTCGTACGATCCCCACGTGCCTTGGATGTCGTCGTAGATCTGAAACGCTCGCCCGTAGGCGCGCCCGAACTCGCCGTAGGCGCGGGCGCGACGTTCGCCGGCGCCGGCGCATAGCGCGCCGAGTTCGCAGGCCGCACCGAAGAGGACCGCGGTCTTCCCGTCGATCATCGCCATGTAGCTGTCCATCGTCACGTGCTCGGCGGTTTCGAACCCGATGTCGTATCCTTGGCCGGCGCACATCGCGAAGTTCGCCGCGTGCAGCGTGCGCGCCATCGACGCGAGGCGCTCGGCGGGCAGGTTGCAGCTGTTGCGCAATAGCGTAAGGTACGACACCGCGCACAGCGAGTCGCCGGCGTTGACGCCGTGCGAGAGGCCGTAGCGCGCCCACACCGCTTCGCGCCCGTGACGCATCGGGTCGCCGTCTTCGATGTCGTCGTGCACGAGCGAATAATTGTGCAAGCATTCGACGGCCAGCGCTGCGTCGAGCGCTTCGTCAAAGGTCGCCCCTTCTTGGAGTGCGACGTGGAACAGCAGTCGCGGACGCAGCCGTTTGCCGGCGCGGTGCGCATCGAGTCCGATGCCGAAGTGCCAGCGCACTTGCTCGCCGATCGGGGAATCGGCGGCCGCGCGTAGCACCGCGAGGACCGCCGCCTCGAGCTCGCGTTCGAACCGTTCGAGCTGGGCCGCGTCCAATGCCGGGCCCATCGACGACGCAACGAAAGCGAGACGTTTCTTACGCCGTCTGAAGATGTCGGTAGGTAGCACGCGGGCGTAATCCATAGACGCGACTTTCTCTAACGTAGACCCACTATGGCGGAAAGGTGTCTCGCGCAGCGTGACTGTAGTCACCGGCGTGCTCGAAACAACAGCGATGAGTGCGCTGCCCTCCGGAGGGGCGCTCCATCGCGAAGGCCCGCGCGGCGCTGATGCGGTGCTCTTCCTCCATGGTGTCGGCGGCGGAGCGTGGTCGTGGAAGCCGCAGCGCGCGGCCCTGGCTGGCTCGTATCGCCTCTTCACGTGGGAGGCGCGCGGCCACGGCGAGGCGGGGCGCGTCGCCGACGCCGGGCTCTCCGACTACTACGTCGACGCGCAGGAGGGCCTCGC
The DNA here is from genome assembly GCA_963749395.1 of Vulcanimicrobiota bacterium. Lineage (GTDB taxonomy): Bacteria > Vulcanimicrobiota > Vulcanimicrobiia > Vulcanimicrobiales > Vulcanimicrobiaceae > CAVVMT01. Next base: position 199,757 of record CAVVMT010000009.1, on the reverse strand, counting down.
GGAGGCGGTCGCGGAGCACGGCGGCCCGGTCTTCATCGTCGGCCATTCGATGGGCGGCCTCTTGGCGCTCGCACTCGCGGTCGAACGCACGCCTTCGGTGCGCGGGCTGTTCCTCGTCGACCCGGTCTACGCGACCGGCGAAGAGGCGTACGCGCACTTCTCCCCGGCAGTCGGGCGCGTCGCCCGCACCCTCTTCACCCCGATCCTGCAGTCGTTCGAGCGGAACGGGACGATCAGCCGGCGGCTGGCCCGCTGGCTCTTCGAGCGGGCCTTCGAGGACCGCGAGAAGATGGAGGCGGCCTGGCTCGACCAGCGCGCCCAAATCCCGGTCGAGTACCCGCGCATGCTGCGCGAGTCGTTCGACGGGCCGACCGGCTTCAAGCTGCGCCGCTTCGGCGACGAGATCGAAGTGCCGGTGACCCTCGTCGATGCCGACAAACCGGGCAAAACGCGGTTTCCGGACCTGGCGGCCAGTCTCGAGCGGCGCCTGGGCTCGAGGTTCACCCACGAGTTCATCGACGGCGGCCACTACCTGCAACTCGACCGCCCCAACGAAATCACCGCCGCCCTACGCCGTTTCCTCGAAGCAAACCGCTAGCCCATCACGAGGCGTATCGAAGCGCCAGAGGCGCGAGGACGCGAAGAATTCCGGCCTAGGGTTGGAGCCGGCGTAGAGCCGGTTCCAACGCGAGGACCGGAATTCACCGGATCGAAGCGCCCCAGGCGCGAGAACGCGAAGAATTCCGGCCTAGGGTTGGAGCCGGCGTAGAGCCGGTTCCAACGCGAGGACCGGAATTCACTACGGGACCGCGATCTTGCCGGCGATGATTCCGGCGCGGATGAGGGCCAGGCGCTTGCGGACGGCAGGCGGGACCGCCGCTTCCGTGTAGGCGAAGCGGGTCAACGAGACGCCGCCGTTGGCGAGGTCCATCGCGACGTCTCCGCTGACCGGTTTGTGCCCGATCGCGTCTTGGCATGCGAGGGTCGCGGCGAGCCCGACGTGCTTGACGACGCTCGTCAGGATCCGCCCCGGGGCCAGCGCGTCCTGGTCGACGTCGGCGCCGATCAGATAGCCGGTGCGGCGCGTGCGCGCCTCCGCGATCGCGCCCAGCGACGCGGGGCCGGCCGAGACCATGATCACGTCGGCGCCGCCGGCGAAGAGCTTGGCCGTGGCGGCCCGGGCGGCCGGCGCGTCGGTGAACGAGCCGGCGTAGGATACGGAGACGTTGACTGCGCGCACGGCGTAGCGGGCGCCGGCGGCAAACGCGGCCGCGAGCGTTTGGGCGGCCGGGACCGGTTTGGCGCCCAAGAAGGCCAGCCGCCCCGACTTGCTGACCATCGCGGCGAGGGCGCCCGCCAAAAAGGCGCCTTGGTCGGCGTGAAACACGTACGACGCCGCATTCGGCTGGTCGGCGACCCCGTCGATCAAGCTGAAGTGCGAAGCGCCGAACCGGATCGCCGTCTCGTCGACCGGGCGGGCCATCCCGGGACCGATGCCGACGACCTCGTCGACGTTCTGGGTCGCCGCCAGGACGAGGTTCGCCACGTAGTCGGCGGGATCGTGGGAGGCCAGCAGTTGAAGGGGCGTCGCGGTCCCCGCGGTGCACGCGCGCAGCGCGGCCGCGACCTCGTCGTTGAAGGAGTGGTCGCCGAAACCGGCCGCGCCCGAGACGAAGGCCATCCGAATCGGACGTAGGGGCGGCGGCGTCACGGCCGCGAGCGCCGGAAGCGGGACGAGAAGGGCGGCGAGCAGGGCCGCGACCAGGCGGGCGGGCATCGCTCGCAAGTACGCGTAAGGCGACCCGAAGCCTTCGCGCTCGGCGACCTGGGTCACCGACCGGACCGATCCGAACCGTTTACGCTCAAGATGAAGCGGCTGCTACAAACTTGCCCACCCCGGCGGTGCTACGCTGATTGCAATACGCCGTGCCCGTGCCGGGGTGAGATCGGAGAATCCACATGAATATCTACGCGACGTTCCGTCTGCCGCTCGATCTGACGCGCCGAACGGGGGCCGCGGCGATAGCGGAAAACATCGTGGCGACCTTCCCGGGCACCCGGAGCGTGGCCCTCGACGCCAACGGCACCGTGACGTTCGAGATGATGTTCCCGGGGGCGCTCAGCGCGCTCATGCAGCGGCTCGACGACGCGCTGATCCCCGGCGCGAGCCGCGCCGACGTGTCGCTCCCGGTCAACCGGCTGGTCCCCGAACGGCTGCCGGCCGACGGCGCGGCGTTCACCCGGGCGCTGGTCGCAGGGCCCGAAGTATGGGACCCTGCCTTCAAGAAGGGCAAGTACGTGCTCGACGGGCGGCTCGACGGTGACACCGTCGTCGCGACGGTCCTCACGTCGACGCAGGCGATGCACGAACTCTACGACACCTTGTTGGCCCTGGGGCTGGTCGTAGCCGATCCGGCTAAAGTCCTGCACTAATTTGGTGGTTGACCCCTTCGAGATCTCACCGACCGTCGACGGGACCCTTCCGGATCTCGAGCGCAGCTACGCGCTCTGCCGCGACCTGACCAAGACGCACTCGAAGACGTTCTATTTCGCCTCGATGTTCCTGGGCCCGGAGCGCCGCCGCGCGATCTGGGCCGTCTACGCGTTCTGCCGGGTCGCCGACGAGATCGTCGACATCGAGACGCCGCTGGCGCTGCGCTTGGCCAAGCTCGACGCATGGCGCGCCGAGTTGCGCGCCGCCTACGCCGGCCACCCGCACAGCCCGCTGATGGTCGCCTTCGCCGACGCGGTGGCGCGCTACGGCATCCCGATCGAACCGGCGCTCGACCTGCTGCGCGGCGCGCAACGCGACGTGACGATTCGCCGCTACGAGACGTACGAGGAACTGCGCGAGTACTGTTACCTCGTCGCCTCGACCGTCGGCCTGCTGACGTGCCCGGTGCTCGGCTACGAGGACGGCGCGCTCGAACGCGGCGCGCTCGAATACGGGGCCGAACTCGGCCGCGCGATGCAGCTGACGAACATCCTGCGCGACGTCGGCGAGGATCTGCGCATGGGGCGGATCTATCTGCCGGCCGAAGACATGGCGCGCTTCGACTATCCCGAGAGTGCGCTCGCGGCGCACACGATCGACGACCGCTTCATCGCCCTGATGCAGTTCCAGATCGCCCGCGTGCGCGCGCTCTACGACGCCGCGTCACCCGGCATCGCGCTGCTCGCGGCCAACAGCCAGTACACGGTGCGGCTGGCACTCTCGCTCTACCGCGGCATCCTCGACGAGATCGAACGCAACGGCTACGACGTGTTCACCCGCCGCGCGCACGTCCCGCTGCGCGCCAAGCTGCTGACCGCCCTGACGCTGGTCTTCTCGCGCTAGAGCCACCCGTGGGTGCGCGCGCGCTCGCGTTCGAACGCTGCGATCTGCGCTTGATGCCGCAGGGTGAAGCCGATGTCGTCGACGCCCGCGAGCAAGCACTGCTTGCGAAACGGCGCGATCGCGAACGGCACGGCCGTGCCGTCGGGGCCGGCGATCGTCTGCGCGGGCAGATCGACGCGCATGCGCGCTCCGGGTGATTCGTGCAAGGCGCGGCGCCACGCCGCCGCACGCTCCTCGTCGACGACGATCGGCAAGAACCCATTCTGAAAGCTGTTGTTGTAGAAGATGTCGCCGAAACTCGGCGCGACGAGCGCGCGAAAACCGTAGTCGGCGAGCGCCCACACCGCGTGTTCGCGCGACGAACCGCAACCGAAGTTCTTGGCCGCCACCGCGATCTGCGCGCCGCGATACGCGGGCTCGTTCAAGATGAACTCCGCGCGTTCGGCGCCGTCGGCGCCGAAGCGCAAATCGCGAAACAGATATGCGCCGAAGTCGTCGCTGCGCGGCTTGCGCAAGAACCGCGCCGGCAGCAGCTGGTCGGTGTCGACGTTGGGCTGATCGAACGGGACCGCCACCGCGTCCACGACGTCGAACGGTAACATCGTCAGCGCGCTCCCACGAGCCGGCCGGGATCGGTCAGCGCGCCGGTCACCGCGACCGCGGCCGCCAGGGCCGGACTCATCAAGTGCGTGCGCGCGCCAGGCCCCTGCCGGCCTACGAAATTGCGGTTGGACGTCGACGCGCAGCGCTCGCCCGAAGCGACCAGATCGCCGTTCGTGCCGACGCACATCGAGCAGCCCGACTCGCGCCATTCGAAGCCGGCCGCGGTGAAGACGCGGTCGAGCCCTTCGGCTTCGGCCTGCCGCTTGACCAGGCCCGATCCCGGGACCACGAGCGTGGGCACGACCGCGCGACCGTGGCGCGCCACCTCAGCGGCGGCGCGCAGGTCTTCGATCCGTGCGTTCGTGCACGAGCCGATGAAGACGCGGTCGAAGGCGAGGTCGCGCAGCGGCGTCCCCGGCTGCAGCCCCATGTACGCGAGCGCGCGCTCGATCTCGGCCCGGCGCCCCGCGTCGGCCGCGCTCGCGGGGTCGGGGACGCACGCCCCGATCGGCAGCGCATCCTCCGGGCTCGTACCCCAGGTGACCATCGGCTCGACGGTCGCGGCGTCGAGTTGCGCTTCGCGGTCGTAGCGCGCGCCGTCGTCGCTCGGCAGGCCGCGCCAATGGGCGAGCGCCGCTTCCCAGGCGGCGCCTTGCGGGGCGTAAGGGCGGCCTTCCAGATAGGCAAACGTCGTTTCGTCGGGCGCGACCATCCCGGTTTTGGCGCCGGCTTCGATCGACATGTTGCAGACGGTCAAACGTCCCTCGATCGAGAGCGCGCGGATTGCCGGCCCGGCGTACTCGATCGCGTGTCCGGTCGCGCCGGCGGCGGTGATCGTGGCGATGATCGCGAGGATCAAGTCTTTGGCGTACACGCCGGGGCGCAGCGCCCCGTCGACCGTGATGCGCATCGTCTTGGGCTTGTGCTGCCACAGGGTCTGCGTCGCGAGCACGTGGCTGCCCTCGGACGCGCCGATCCCGAACGCGAGCGCGCCGAGCGCGCCGTGGGTCGCCGTATGACTGTCGCCGCAGACGAGCGTGATCCCCGGCAGCGTGATCCCTTGCTCGGGGCCGATCACGTGCACGATGCCCTGCCGCGGGTCGTCGAGGCCGAAGAGCGTGAATCCCTCGGCGCGCGCGTTCGCGTCGAGCGCGTCGAGCATCGCGCGCCGTTCGGGGTCGGCGACCGCGGTCGCGCTGCGGCTGGTCGTCGGCGCGTAGTGGTCGGGCGTGCCGAAGATGCGCTCGGGCCGCGCGACCTTCAAGCCGCGCTCGCGCAGCACTTCGAACGAACGGCGCGACCCGTCGTGCACCAGGAGCCGGTCGATGGCCAGCAGGGTCGCACCGTCCTCGCGCTCGAGGATCGCGTGCTGGTTCCAGATCTTGTCGAACAGCGTGAGCGGAGCGTGCACCATCGTTGCGCGATTGGTGCCGCAACTTGAAGAAACCCTGCCGCCGGGCGCGAAGGGAAGCGCGTGGCTATCAGTCGTGGCCGTTTTCTCACGCTCCTCGCCGCCTCGCAAGTCCTCGCGAGCTGCGGCAACGCGAACGGGAACGGCGTCAACATCCCGCCCGCGCCGGCGACGCTCCCGCCCCCGGTCCCGGCGCTGCCGGCAGGCGGAACGGTCGCCGACCTGCGCTTCGGCTACTCGCCGACGCCGCCGCCGTTCGCCGGCTACAATCCGGTCGCCGACGCGACCGCGCTGTTCGTTCCGGGCACCCCGTCGCCGGCCACCTCGCCGGTGCCGGGGACCCTTGCCACCGGGTCGTACGGGCAGAACGAGCGCTACGTCGTCAAAGTCCCGGCCGCCTGGAACGGCAAGCTGATCGTCGCGGGGACGCCGTGGTTTGCGAGCGAGTTTGCCAACGACTTCATCTGGGGCGACATGGCGCTCGCGCTCGGCTATGCGTTCGCGTGCAGCAACAAGACGATCTTCATCAACACGATCGCCGAGACGATCGCGGCGACGCCGTCGCCGTCGACGTTCTATCCGATGCCGTTCAATCTGTCGAACTTGGAAACGGCGAAGACGGGCTACCGGATCGGCGCGCTGTCGCAAACCCCGAGCCCGGGAATCGGGGCGTGGGACGTCGATCTGGCGCAACTGACCGTGGCCGCGCAGGCGTACCTCGCCCAATATTTCGGTGCGCCTCCCCGGCGCACGTATGCGGTCGGCCTCTCCAACGGCGGAACGCAAGTACGGTCCCTGCTCGAGAAGTGGGGCCATTTGGTCGACGGCGGCGTCGAGTGGTCGGCCGTGTACTGGTCGCCGTCGCTCAACGTCTTGACCTATCTGCCGCAGTTTCTCGCCCACATGCCGGCCTACGTCGCGAGCGGCTTCACCGATCCGGTGTCGGCGAGCGCGATTCGCGCCGCGGGATATCCGGCCGATCTGACGCAGCCCGGAAACGCCGTGCACCCGTCGCTGTGGTTCGACTACTATGCGGGCGAACCGCCGTTCTACGCCGACCTCTCGCTGTTCGCGTTCGCGATGCTCGTCGATCCGGCCGCCGCCTCGTCGGTGCAAGCCGCCGGCTGCGTCCCCAACCCCGCCAATCCGGCGCAGCTCCCGGGGACGTGCGCGGCGACCGGGCTCGCCGTCCCCGCGAACCGCGCCGCCTACGTCATGTCGCCGCCGGCGGCGCAAGCGATCGCGGGGTTCGCACAGACGGGCGACATCCAGAAACCGCTCGTCTCGATCGCCGGCTCGGCCGACATGTTCATCACCGCGCCGAACAACGCGTATCCGTACCTCGAGGCCGTGCGCTCCGCCGGGCAGGGCGCCAAGTGCTGGCAGTATCTGGTCAGCGGCGGCACGCACGTCGACACGTTCGTTCCCAACGGCTACGGGCTGCGCGCGCAGCTTCCGTTCGCGTGGGCGGCATTCCAACAGCTGGTCTCGATCGTCGAGCGCGGATATGGCCCGCCGGGCTCGGGCAGTCAGCAGAGCGTTGAGAATCCGGCCCAAATCGCAGCGGGTTAGAGAAAAGTATTTCTTCGTACAGAGCAGGTCAAGAAATAATTTCTTGGAATCGCGGGCGAACTGCATTCATCGCTCTTGGTGGAGGAATCGATCATGCCTATCAGTAGAGGCCGTTTCGTCACGCTTGCCGCTGCAGCGCCGCTGCTTGCGAATTGCAGCGGCTCGCAAGGGCGCGGCGTCAACGTCGCGCCGGTCCCGCAAGTCACGCCCTCGGCGGTGCCGCCGCTCGCGGCCGGTCAAAGCATCCCCGATTTGCGTTTCGGGTTCTCGCCGACCCCGACGCCGTTCCCGGGATACGATCCCGTCGGCGACGCGACGGCGCTCTTCGTCCCCGGCACTCCCTCGGCGGCGCAATCGCCCGTGCCCGGCACGTTGGCGACCGGGTCGTACGGTGCCAACGAACGCTACGTCATCAAAGTACCGTCCGCGTGGAACGGCAAGCTGATCGTCGCGGGCACGCCGTCGTTCCGCAGCGAGTTCGCCAACGACTTCATCTGGGGCGACATGGCGCTCGCGCTCGGCTATGCTTTTGCCAGCAGCAACAAGACGGTGCAGTTCAACGCGATCGCCGAGACGGTGACGGTAACCCCTTCGCCGAGCACGTTCTTCCCGATCCCGTTCAATCTCTCGGGCCTCGAGACGCTGAAGTACGGCTACCGGTTCGGGGCGCTCACGCAGTCGCCGCTGCCGCTGATCAGCGCGTGGAATCTCGATTTCGCGCAGTTGACCGTCGCGGCGCAGAGCTATCTGGCGCAACGGTTCGGGCAGCACCCCACGCGCACGTATGCGGTCGGGCTCTCCAACGGCGGCGCGCAAGTGCGTTCGCTGCTCGAGAACTGGGGCAACCTCGTCGACGGCGGCGTCGACTGGTCGGGCGTGTTCTGGTCGCCCTCGTCGAACATCCTCACGTACTTACCGCAATTCCTCGCCAACATGCCCGCCTACGTCGCGAGCGGGTTCAACGATCCGGTTTCGGCGGCGGCGATCCAGGCGGCAGGCTATCCGGCCGACCTCAAACAGTCCAGCGTCGCGCATCCTTCGCTGTGGTTCGACTACTACGGGGGCGCAACGTCGTTCTATTCCGACCTGACGCTCTTCGCCTACGCTTTGCTGCTCGACGCGACCGCGTCGTCGTACACGCAAGCCGCGGGGTGCGTTCCCAATGCCGGCAACCCGGTGCGGCTGCCGGGCACCTGCAGCGCGTCAGGCCTCGCCGTCCCGGCGAATCGTGCCGCGTACGTGCAGTCGAACGCCGCGGCCCAAACGATCGCGACCTTCTCGCACACCGGAAACATTGCGAAACCGCTCGTCTCGATCGCCGGCGGCGCCGACATGTTCATCACTGCAAACAACAATGCATATCCGTATTTGCGGGCCGTGCAGAGTTCGGGCCAAGGGAGCAAGTACTGGCAGTATCTCGTCAGCGGCGGCACGCACGTCGACACGTTCGTCAGCAACGGCTACGGGCTGCGCGCGCAGTTGCCGTTCGCGTGGGCGGCATTCCAGCAGATGGTCTCGGTCGTCGAGCGCGGCTACAACCCGCCGGGCTCGGGCACGCAGCAGGGCGTGTCGAATCCGGCCCAGATCACCGCGATGTAGCGAGGGGGATCGCATCGGGACGTTGACCGTTCGCGCCAAGCCGGGCGCGAAAGTGGCGCGCATCGACGTCGGCGAGCGCGACGTCACCGTGCTGGTGCGCGAGCGCGCCGTCGACGGTGCGGCGAACGCGGCCATCGCGGCCGCGCTCGCTCACGCGCTCGACGTCGCGCCGTCGCGGGTGACGTTGATCGGCGGCGGGCACGCGAGGATCAAACGCTTTGCCGTCAACGGGTTGACGGACGACGAGATCCTCGCGTGCCTGCGCGTGCGCGAATAGCGCGAATTAGCCGCTGAGGGCGCGCTGACCGATGATGCGGCCCGATGCCGGCGAGGTGTCGGGACCGATGCCCCACACGCCGTTGAAGCTGTTGTTGTCGCCGTTGAACCAGAACGAGATCCAGCCCGTGTTGACGCCGTTGCTCCACGTGCCGCGCACCTTGTCGGTGGTTCTGAACTTGCCGTTGATGACGTAGTTTCTCGAGTGGCAGACCGTCGAGGGTCCCGACTGCGTGCACGTCATGGTGCCGCCGATCGCGGTGCTGCCGCCCGCGCCGATGAGCGTTCCATTTGCCGGCGGCCGTGATCGGCGACGGCGGGAGGTATTTGTTGCCGGTGAACGTGCCGTTGGCGGCCCGGCCGTTGTAGCCCCACGATCCGTTGAAGCTGTGGCCGTTGGGGCTCGCATAGACCGTGAGCCAGCCCGCGCCTTGCGGACCGTGCCATTTGCCGTTGATCTGCGAGTCGTTGACGAACGTACCGGTGAACCCGGTTCCGGTGGCGGAGTTGGTGCCGACGATGCCGTTGCCCGACTGGGTGAGGGTGATCTTCGCGGTCGAGTTGCCGTTCAAACCGGCTTGCTGGACGGCCCAGCTCCCGGTGAGGTTGGGCGGCGCGGCCGAGGCCGCGGTCATCGATGATGCGGCGATCGCGAAGCCGCAGAAAAGTGATAGAACGAAGCGCTTCAAACTGCTCTCCTTGTGAATTCGGTAACGACTCCAATCCGGAGGTCCCGCCGGCCGGCTCGCGACGCCGATACACGACAAAGAACCTCCGGAAAAAAGCGAGGTACGGCCAAAGGAGTTCCACAACGGACGTCTAGCGACCTAGACTGCGGTCAGCAAAGCAGCCGCCCGTGAAGCGCGAGCAAGGAGCAAGGCCACCATGTTTGCCTCGATCGTCCTGGGAGCCGTGCTCCAAGTCGCGGCCGTCGCGCCGGCGACCCGCGCCGCGGTGGCGGCCGCCGTTCGGCGTGCCGGGCTGGCCGACGGGTGCAGCGCGAGTGAAACGCGCTCGGCGGTCGACGGCGCCACAGCCGATCCGGTCGGCACCATCGGCGGCGACCGGGTCGTCCTCGTCTCGCTCCAGTCCCAGTGCATGTGCGGCAACGTCAATTGCCCGTACCTCGTGCTGAGGCTCGGCAGTGCCGGCGCGACGACCTTGCTCGTCACCTCCGCGTACGCCGTCAAGGCGGTGCCGGCGCCGGGCGAACCGCTTCCCAGGCTGCACGAGGAGGCCCACGACAACGCGTTGGTCACGGTCGACTCGGTCGATGCGTACCGGGACGGACGATACCAGTCCGTCGCGGTCTATCGCCGGCGCAACGACACGGGCGCCCGCAAACCGGACATCGTCCCGGTGCAGTTCGCCCCCGGCGCCTCGTCGGCGCGGTTGAGCGGGACCGTGGTGACGACCTGGTACGACAGCTATGCGTTCAGCGCGGTGAAAGGCCAAACGTTGACGGTCGGCAGCGTGTCGTCGAAGGCGAAGTTGTTGATCACGCTCGAGTTGCCGCCCGGCACGACCGCCTCGGTGCCGGTCGATCCCGGCGTTGCGGTGAAGCTCCCGGCCTCGGGCACGTACCACCTGGTCGTCGACACCGACGGCGAAGGCGACCAGCGCTACGCGTTGACGCTCGCCGTGCGCTGACGCAGCACGCCGGCCATGCGGCGGTTGACGACCGTGTACGACGACGCCGCGATCAGCGGCAGCATGCTCACCGCCAGCAGCGCCGGCTGCGCGCCGTAGCGTGCGACGCCGAAGCCGATGACGGTCACCAAGGCCGAGCCGACGCCGAACGCGACCCCGTTGATCAGCCCGAGCGCCATGCCGAGGCTCTTGGGCAAGAGGGTCTGCACGATGACGACGCCCGGCGCGTTCTGGATCGTCAAGAACGTATTGCCGAGCAGCAAGCACGCGATCGCGAACGGCATCGGCGCGAAGAAGAAGCCCGCCAGCGCCGGGACCGCCAGGCACAATGCGAGCACCGAGACGAGGACCGATCCGACCCGGTCGGCGAGGTAGCCGCCCGCGTAGAGCCCGGCGATGCCGAAGAGCAGGAACGCGGTCACGAGCTGTCCCGCGCTCTCGAGCGAACCGCCGCGCGCGGTCAGCAAGTTCGGCAGGTAGGTGATGAAGGCGTTGGAGACGAGAAAGCGGATCGTCGTACTGGTCACGACCAGGCCGATCCCGAAGACGTCGGGGCGGGTCGCCGGCGCCTCGTTCGCGCGTTTGCGGGCGGCGTGCGCGGCGGTCGCGAGCCGGTGCGCCCGGTAGATGGCGACGTAGAGGACGGCGACGCCCGCGAGTCCCGGCACGAGCAGCACCAACGACCCGATGCGGCCGAAGTGGGCCAGCAGCGCGGCGATCGCGACCGGCCCGAGCGCGAAGCCGAGCGAGCCGCCCATCTGGAAGATCGAGATGCCTTGCGAACGGCGCTCGCCGCTGAGCATGGCGGCGTACTTGCCGGCCTCGGGATGCATGACGCCCGCGCCGCAGCCGCCGGCGACGACGAGCAGCGTCAAGAGCCAGATCGACGGTGCGAACGCTGCCATCGAGATGGCGACGACTACGAGCAGCACCCCGGTCGGCATGAACCACCAGCGTCCGTGCCGATCGGTGTAGGCGCCGAAGAGCGGCTGCACGATCGAACTCGTCAGATACCACGCGAATCCGATCGCGCCCTGATACCACGCCGACATGTGCGCGCTCGCGACGACGTAGAAGATCGTCAGCGGCACCGTGCCGGAAAAGAAATCGTTGAGCCCGTGTCCGAACGCGACCGAGACGAGCCCGCCGAAGTTCCAGTCGGCGCCCTCGCGTCGCGCCGCTCCACCTGCCATCACGGGCGCTGTTAACGATCGCGCGCGAGCGCTCCTGGGCGCTCGCGCGCCGGCGTTTGCGATCTTCGCGATTTCTTCTCAACCGCGCGGCACACTCGCCGCAGGCGCCATGAAGATCCGATTGATCGAACCGAAGCCGCCGAGTCTCACGGTGTACGATCACGCGTTGTTGCCGCGGTTGGGTTTGCCGCTGCTCGGCAGCATCTTGACCGCCGCGGGCCACGACGTGCGCGTCTACGCCGAAACGCTGGCCCCGGTCGACTGGGCCGACGCGTTGCAAGCGGATCTCGTGGGCTTCTCCGCGACCACGGCCACGGCGCCGGCCGCATATCAGATGGCCGGCCGATGCCGCCGCGCGGGGCTGACGACCGTGATCGGCGGTTCGCACGTCACCTTTCTGGCCGGCGAGGCGCTCGCGCACTGCGACTACGTCGTGCGCGGCGAAGGCCAGGCGGCGATCCTCGAACTGCTCGCCGTCATCGCGGGCACGCGCGACCCCGCGACCGTCGCCGGACTGTCGTACCGCGATGCGGCCGGGTGCGAGCGCCACAACGCCGACCGGCCGTTCTGCTCCGATGCGGAGCTCGCCGCGCTCCCGGCGCCCGATCTGTCGCTGATCGCAGGGTACGAGCGCATGACGAACGTGCCGGTGATGACCCAGTGGGGCTGCCCGTACGATTGCGACTTCTGCAGCGTCATCAAGATGTTCGGCCGGCGCGTGCGCGCCCGCGACGTCGACGACGTGCTCGTCGAGCTCGAGCGCTATCGCCATCGCGACTTCGTCTTTTTTTACGACGACAACTTCGTCGTCAACAAGCAGCGCACCGGGCGTCTCTTGCGCGGGATGATCGAGCGCGGCTTCACCATGCGCTGGTCGGCGCAGATGCGCGCCGACGCGGTGTACCGCGACAAACGCACGCGGGCGATCGACCACGAATTCCTGGGCCTGATGCGCGCTTCGGGCGCGCACATGGTGTACTGCGGCTTCGAGTCGGTCAACCCCGCGACGCTCGAGGCCTACAACAAGCATCAAGACGTCGAGACGATCCGCGACGCGGTGCGTGCGTTCCACGAATACGGCATCGCCGTGCACGGGATGTTCGTCGTCGGTTCGGACGCCGACGACGCCGGAAGCTTGCAGCAAACGACCGACTTCGCGTTGAGAAACAAGATCGACACGCTGCAGCTCATGATGCTCACGCCGTGCCCCGGCACGGCGTTCTTCGAGCGGGTGCGGGCCGAAGGGCGGCTGCTCTCCGAGGACTGGTCGCTGTTCGACGGCCATCACTGTTTGATCCAGCCGGCAAAGATGAGCCCGTACGAGTTGCAGACCGGCACGTACAAGGCGATGGCGCGCTTCTACATGGCGCGCTACTCGCTGCGCATGCTGGCCGCGAACGTCGCCCGCAACCTGCCGTTCCTCACCGGGGTGTTTCTGCGCCATCCGAGCCTCATCGTCAAACTGATGCGGCGTCCGCCGCGCCGCGAAGTGCTGGCGGCTTACAAGCAGATATTGAGCAGGACGAGTTGGCACCGCATGGTCGACGTCGTGATGGTGCCGGCGCTGCGCCTTTACGCGCGCAGCCACATTCGCCGCTGGAGCCGCGAAGCCGGCCTGCGCGCGCATCTCGAGTTTCTGCGGTCGATCGAGGCGCCGGTCACGGGCCGGTGACGGCGGATCGTTGCCGTCATAATCTTTACTAACTCTCAACCACCCGGGCGCCGGCGCGGCGGGTGGCCGTAACGCGGGCTGAAGAACAGAAGCTAATGCGGCTGGGCGCTCCCCAGCTGCCGTGGAGGGTGACTTGATCGTCTCGCGGAGGGCCTTGTGCGCCCGGCTAATGCCGGCGCCCGGGTGAAGCGCGCTACCGCCTCGATCGGCTGGATCGCGATCGTCTGCACGGTGATCGTGCTGGGTGTTTGGGCGCTCTCTGCATTTGCCGTCGCCGAAGAGCGGCGCGATGCGATCAGTCACGGCGTCAACGAGGCCGGGAACCTCGCGGTCGCGTTTCGTGCCGAGGTCGAACATTCGCTCGATTCGGTCGATGCGACGATGGACATCATGGAGACGCAAATTCGGCGCGAGGGTCCGGCGTTCGATTTGCACGCGTGGGCGGCGCAGATTCCGCTGATCGCCACCGGCACGATCCAGGTGTCGTTGATCGACGCCCGGGGCCGGTTGGCCGCCAGCTCGCTCGTGGCCCACGTCAAGCACATCGATTTGAGCGATCGCGAGCATTTTCGCGTCCATGTCCACGGTCCCAGCGGGGCGCTCTTCATCAGCAAGCCCGTCGTCGGCCGGATTTCGAAGAAGACGACGATTCAGTTGAGCCGCCGCATGAATGACGCTCGAGGGCACCTGCTATACGTCTTCGTTTTCTCGGTTGCGCCACAGTACTTGACGACCCTCAACAAATCGGTCTACTTGGGCGAACGTGGCGTCATCACGCTCCTCGGCACCGACGACGTGGTGCGCGCGCGCTTCACGCGCAACCATGCCGACGGTCTGGACGGGGCCGGCAAACGGCTCCCCGGGGCCGAATTCTCGAGCCGGACACAGGCCGCGACCGCGGGCAGCTACACCGCGGTCAGCCGCCTCGACGGCGTGACCCGCATCTTCAGCTTCGCGCGCGTCGGTCGCTATCCGCTCTACGTCTACGTGGGGTTGCCTCTCGATGACGTGTTGGCGGGGCCGCAGGCCTACGCTCGATTCTTCTACCTGCTGGCGGTCGTCGCAACACTGCTGATTTTGGGGCTAGCCGTGTTCCTTTCATGGGAGATCTGGCGTGGTGCCGATCGCGAAGTGGCCCTGAGCAAAACGCGCGACGAGCTGCAAGTCGCGCTCGCGTCGGCCGAGGAGGCGAACCGCGCCAAATCGACGTTCTTCGCGATGATGAGCCACGAGATCCGAACGCCGATGAACGGCATTCTCGGGTTGACGAATTCGCTCTTGAAGTCGAAGCTCGACACGGCGCAGGCCGACATCGTGCGGCTCGTCCGCGACTCGGGAACGACCTTGATGCGCATCCTCAACGACATCCTCGACCTCACGCGGCTAGAAACGGCCGGGGGCGAGCTGTGCGCCGAGAATTTTTCACCGTCGAGCCTGACGCAAAGCGTCGTGCAAGTTTTTGCCGAAAGGGCGCGCGAACGCGATCTCGCCTTGATCGTCGACGACGCCGTCGACCCCGCCGTCGTGCTCTTCGGCGATGCGGGCCGCATCCGCCAAGCGCTGTGGAACCTCGTATCGAACGCGATCAAGTTCACGGAGGCGGGGAGCGTGACGCTGGCCGTGCGCGGCATCGCCGCCAACGGGCGCGAGATGACCGTTCGCTGGACGGTTACCGACACCGGGATCGGGATAGCCGGCGACCGGCTCGGCGCTCTCTTCGGGGACTTCGTGCAGGCCGACCCTTCGATTCAGCGCCGCTACGGCGGGACCGGCTTGGGGCTTGCGATCACGCGGCGTCTCATCGAGAGCCTGGGCGGCACCGTCGCCGCGACGTCGACGCTCGGCGCCGGCTCGACGTTCGTGCTCGAACTGTCGCTGCCCCTGGGGCGCCCCGACGGCGAAGCGGTCGACGAGGAGGCGGCATTGGCTGATGCGGTGCGCAGGCGTTTGCTGCAGCGCAGTGAGCCGGCTCGCGCGTTGGTCGTCGAGGACGATCCCGCGAGCCGTTGCTACTTGACGTCGCTCCTGCGCGGCCTGCAGTTCCGCGTCGATGAGGTCGGCGACGGCCGGGCGGCCCTCGATGCGTTTGCGCGGACGCGCTACGATCTGATCTTCATGGATATGCAGCTGCCCGAAGTCGACGGTTTGACCGCGACGCGCGCGTTGCGCGCCGATGGTGGACCGTGCGCCGCTACGCCCGTCGCGGGCGTCACCGCCAACGTGTTCGCGAACGATATCGCGCGCTGCAAAGCCGCCGGGATGAACGACGTATTGGAGAAGCCGATGTCTGAAAAAGCCTTGTATCGCACGATTTTGCACCTGTTGCCCGACGGCGAGATCCCAGTGGGCACTCCCGGCCGCCGGCCGCTTCCCGAGCGGAGGGACGCAAAAGCGCTGACGCCGCGGCAACGGGTGATCCCGATATTCCTCGAGTCGGCCCCGTCGGTGTTAGCCGGTATTCGGAGTGCGGCGGAGAGCGGGGACACGATCGCCGTCGCGCAGCTCGCGCACCGGATGAAGTCGAGCAGCTTGGCCGTCGATGCCGGCGAGTTGGCCGACGTGTGCCGGTCGCTCGAATCGTGCGGCATTCGCGGCGATATGGAGGCGGTGCGCGCACTGCTCGGACCCCTCGAACGCGCCCAGGCCGCAACAGCCGCTGCTTTGCAAGCGGAACTCGCAGGCGTGTCGACGTGAACGAGAACTGCGCGCACATCCTGATCGTCGAAGACGATCCGGTTCAACGGCTGCGAGTCCGCTATCTGCTCGAGGAGTGCGGATACGACATCAGCGAGGCCGAGAGCGGCGAGGCGGCGTTGAGTTCGCTCGCCGCGTCCCGGGCCGACGGCATCCTGCTCGATATCGGGCTTCCCGGCATGGGAGGGCTCGACGTGTTGCGCGAGCTGCGCAAGATGCCGGGCATGCTCGAGATCCCGGTCCTCATGGTGACCGGCGTCGAGGGCGGTGCGGCAATGGAAACGGCCTTTGCGCTGGGTGCCTACGATTTCATTCCTAAGCCGATCGTCGAGGCCGTGTTGCTGCAGCGAGTTCAATCGATGCTGCTGGCTCGCGCGTACCAGCGACAGCTTTCGATCAGCGAACAGCGCCTCTCGATCCTCGTGCAGAATCTGGCCGGCCACGCGATCTACATGCTCGATCCCGAGGGCCGCGTCGCCAGTTGGAACGCGGGCGCGACCGCGCTCACGGGATATGCGAGCGGCGAAGTGTTGGGCATGGTGGCCGAGGCCGACGCGGACGCGCTGCGACGCAGCGTCCGCGAGGGATCGTGCACGCGCGAGGGTTGGCGCAAGCGGCGTGACGGCTCGCAGTTCTACGCGGCCGAGAGCCTCAACCCGCTCTACGACGGAACGAGGCTGGTCGGGTTTGCGTGCGTCTTGCACGACCGCACGCGCGAACGCGCGCTCGAAGAACAGTTGCGACAGGCGCAGAAAATGGAGGCCATCGGCCAGTTGACCGGCGGCCTCGCGCATGACTTCAACAATCTGCTCGGCATCGTCGTCGGCAATATCGACCTGTGCCGCGAACTGCTCGGCGCCGACTCCGAGGGGGCCGAACTGCTCAACGACGCGCTCGACGCGGCCTTGCGGGGTGCAAAGCTGACGAGCCGTCTGCTGTCGTTCGCCCGGCGCCAGACGCTTTCGACCGAAGTGTTCGACGTGAACGACTTGATCGGCGGAATGCGTTCGCTGCTCAATTTGACGGTGGGCGAGAAGATCGTGTTGTCGTTCGAACCCGGGCCGGGCCTCTGGCCGGTGCGCACCGACCGGTCGCAACTGGAGGCCAGCGTCCTCAACCTGGTGACCAACGCCCGCGATGCGATGCCCGCCGGGGGACGCTCTCGATCGCGTCCCGCAACCAGACCGTCGGCGACGACGTTGCGCTGGAGTTCGGCGTCCAAGCCGGGGGAATACGTCGTCGTCGACGTGACCGACACCGGCGTCGGGATGGCGCCGACGTGGCCGCCGCGATCTTCGAACCGTTCTTTACGACGAAGCGTGCCGGTTCCGGGACGGGGCTCGGCCTGAGCATGGTATTCGGCTTCGTGGCGCAGTCCGGCGGCGTGGTCCGGGTGCGGACCGCTCCGGGCGAGGGGGCGACGTTTTCGCTGTACTTTCCGCGCGCCCTCGAGCGCATGGAAACGCCTGCGGTCGCGGTCACGCCGTTGCCCGGCGACGACGCCGCAGGCGAAACCGTGCTGGCAGTCGAGGACGATGAAGGTCTGCTGCGCGTCGTGGAACGCGAGCTACGTGAACTAGGCTACGACGTGTTGACCGCGAGCGACGGCGACGCCGCCCTCGCCGTGCTCGAACGCGAGCTGGTCGACATCGTCTTCAGCGACGTCGCAATGACGGGAGGCGTCGACGGCGTTGCGCTGGCCGAACTCGTCCGAGCGCGCTGGCCCGCGACGCGGGTCGTTCGACCTCGGGATACTTGGGCGAGCGACCCGGCGACGACCAGCGTTTGAGTGCGATGCGCGCAGAAGTGCCGTTCTTGCGTAAGCCCTACCGGCGGCACGAATTGGCCGGCGCCCTGCGTACGGCAACTGCGGCCCCCGTCAATACGGCGAGCTGACCGGCGCGTTCAGTACGGCGCGCGTCCTCAGCTCGGCGCGTGAGGCGTACCGAGATACGGGAAGACCTGCAGCGTGTCGGTGTGCGGCGAGAGGCCCGTGGGCGGAATGTCGCCTTTGGAGAGGAACGCGAGGCGGACGTTGATGACGTCGTCGCTGAATAGGCGCCGTTGGGATACTTGGCCGGCTTCGTCGGATCGTAGCTGAGCATGTCGGGCAAAATGCCCTCCTCGTCGATCGCCGCGATCGCTTCTTCGCGCGTGTAATTGCCGGTATGGCCCATCAAGTGGACGAACATTTCGAGCCAGCGTTTGTAGTCGCTGACCGGCTCGCTGGCATTGTATTCGAGCTTCGTTTCGTCGGTATTGAAGAAGCTGCTGACCGACGGGTGGCCGGCGCGGTCGACGTGTTCGAGGATGCCGTCTTTGTTACGCACGCTGCAGCGTCCCCAGATGCGAACGCCGGGATTGCCGCCGAGTTCGCTCGTGGGGACTCGACGGCCATCGAGCAGACGTTGGCTCCGGTGTTGGAGTCGGTTCCGGTCCACGGCGATTTGCCGCCCGATGCGGGGCGGTGAATTGCGGCCGCCCGAGGTGTCGAAGAGATTCTTGACGCCGTCGAAGTCGAAGAAGACGCGTCGCTGCGCGCGCCCGCGAAGAACGTGTACGGTCCCGCGGTGACGACGTTGGCCGTAGCGCCGAAGACACGTCGGCATCGGTGACGACTTTCGTTCCGCGCGCGTCGATCGAGCGTCGTCGGCGCCCTGGCGACGATGACGCTGTGGTCTGCTTTCCGTCCTTGGGTTCGGAGAATAGGAAACTGAAGGCGATGTCGTTGATCAGGTCGCCGTCGTTGTCGATGGCGATACGGTAGATCGCATCGGGATGAAGCGCATCCGCCCGCGGATTCGCGTTGAGGATGATCACGCTCCGTGACGGGTCCGCAGGCGATTGAAAGGCGTAGAGGTCGCAGAGGTCGAGTCGCTGGTCTCCCAGTGGCGGTCCAGGCTAAGGCCAGTGAAATGGTTCGACATGGCGTAGCTCCTTGCTGAAAGCATAAACCCGTGGTTCGATCCGCGCGAAGGTGGCGCGAACGTACCACGGCCCGAGGCCATTCTCCCCAGTCCGTGTGCGAACCCTGGGCAGCGGGATGGATCGCGCCCGGTGGCTTACATTGAACTCCATGAAGTGGATGAAGCAACGCGTGCGAGTGCGCGAATCTTGGCAGGCAACCGCTGCGTCGTTGCGAGTTCCGTGTTCGATCCGTTGTCGGCGCGCATCGGCGACGACCTCGGCTTCGAAGTGGATTGATGGGCGGCTCGGTCGCGGCGCTGACCGCGCTCGGCGCGCCCGACATCGCCCTCTTGACGTTGTCCGAGTTGGCGGATCAAGTGCGGCGCACGTGTCGCGCGGGCGGTTTGAGCGTCATCGTCGATGCCGATCACGGCTACGGCAACGCGCTCAACGTCATGCGGACCGTCGAAGAGCTCGAAAACGCCGGCGCAGCGGCATTGACGATCGAGGATACGCTGCTGCCGGCGGCCTTTGGTTCGTCGGGTGCGGCGGAATTGATCTCGCTCGATGAAGGGCTGGGCAAAGTGCGGGCCGCGGTCGCGGCCGCGGCGATGCGGGCATCGGCGTGTTCGCGCGCACGAGCGCGCCGGCGATCGAGGGGCTCGACAAGGCGCTCGTGCGGCTCCACGCCTACGAGCGGACCGGAGCGGACGCGTTGTTCCTATCGGGATTGAAACAGCGCGACGACCGACCGTATCGCCGCCGTGGTCACGTTCCGCTCGTCGTCGCGAGCCGCACGATCGCCGCTCGACGTCGACTACCGGCGAGCCGCGGGGTGCGTATCTGCGCCGCCGGACATCAGCCGTTCTTCGCCGCGCTACAGGCCCTCTACGATGCGCTGGCGGCGGTGCGCGGCGGTGCGCTCCCGAGCCACTCCACAACGTCGCCCTGCGAAACTCGTCGCCGCGCAGACGCGCGCGAACGAGCAAAGCGCACCATCATGTTTTTATGCCACCGTCGTGAGCGAGCGAGACCGTCCGCCCGGCTGCGGCAACGCCCCCTTGCTGAGGGGTCCACCGTCCGAGGGCCGTTCCAGTGACTCGCGAGATGCGGCGTCAGCAGGCGCGTGCGGCGCGACGCCCTAATGCTACAGGAGTGTACGCCTAGGGATGGCTCTCGCCCTCGCCTGGAAACGAACAATTGAGGGTGCGAGCTAGACGAAGCGGCGTCACGACGCGGCGCGGCCGTCGTCGACAACTTAAGGCATAAAAGGCTGGAGGTCTGTTTGCTGTTGCCGGCGGCCAGCACGCCGATGGAGACCTGCGCTGCCAAAGACAGCTCGACGCGCGCTCATCGTCGCCTGCAGCGTACACGTACTGCACGACGGATACAGTGATTGTCTTTACGTTCTGATGCCGGGTTCAGAACACGAGTTTGCTTTGTCATTCGCTGCCGTTGGGCTTGCTGCGAACGCTCTATCCGCGCATGGTGGCCTTCAATTCCCCTCGGTTATTCGCGGAGCGCCTCCGCCCTGCTGCGCTCTCGGCAACCGGAACCGTCTTCGCAGCGTTGTGTTTCTGGATCGCCGGCAGTGGCTCGTCGTACCGCGCATCAGCCGTGGCGCCCTTCGCTGGCGGACTCGGGGCGAGCGTCCAGCATCCGATAGCCTCGGCTATCGTAGCCCGCGCCTTCGACCGCTCAGGGATCTCAAAAAAGCGCTAGGACCTGACAACTTCGCCGGCGACATCGGGAAGATGTGCTCCGGGGCCTGACAGGGCTGCTGCTCGGGTTCTTGGTCTGGCCAGTGTTTCGTGGATCATCGGAGTTCCTTAGTTTGTCGTCGTCGACGACGAGAAAGAAGCCGGCTCCCACGAATTGTGCGCTTCACCAATTTGCCGATCTGCCGTCCTGGCGTTCCTCGAGGACGCACGTACATCGTCGCGCCCGGCGCTCCACCACGGAATACGAGTTCACCGAAGTCACGATCGTAGGTCAAGAGAACCCAGCCGTCCGATGTTCCGCCCTGAGGACGCGCGAGCCGCTACACCCGAGCAATTGCGTTCGTGCCCCGATGACGTCGTGGCCATCGTCCACAAGCGCGGCGGCACGCTCTCGTCGCGGAGTAATCGGATGGGATCGGCTAGGAGGCTAGCGAGATGATCTGTTCGGCCCTGAGCGACTCGCGGGCAAAAGCGAAGACCGCCGCGAGCATTTCGTTGGTCAGCTCAGGATACTTCTCAAGTACGTCCTTTTCAGACCATCCCTCCTGAAAGAGGCCGAGAACAAAATCACGGACAGGCGCGTCCCGCGTACACGCGCGGCGCCTGCCAGCGTCTCCGGATCACGTTCTAAGTAACGCCTAGTTCGACGGGCGATACATTCCAGTTCCATGCCCTCGGCTCCGCCGGGGAGCAAGAGGGGATAACGAAGGCGGATGTCCGGTTTCCGCCGCTGTCATCCGATTCTATGCGCAGCTTCCCGTGCGCAGCTCTCCTCATCGACTCCACGCCGTCCGGGGCTTCGGCTTTGCGCGCGCTCGTGCTGCGCTGCGATACGGCATCGATCGCGGCGGGGCCGGGCGATCTGCGAGGCCCGAGAATGCGAGAGATGGAGATCGTCGTGTCATCGGAGATGGTCGGCGCAAGCGAGGTCGAGGCGATTCTGGGCGCGTTGTCGCCATGCGTCGTGTCGTTGTCAAGCAGAATGGAATCCGCCTGCCTGTGCTTCGTGGGGGGCAGGTGTACTGTTTCGCATCGCGAGCGCTGTCGCGGCTTGGGCTCGACGTCGATTGCTGGCCTGCACCACGGCGGGGCTTTTCGTCGTGGAAGAGCGCAAGGTCTGACTTGCGCACGGTTACGTCGATGGCGGTTACGACAGCAAAATTGCGCATTTTTCAGCGCATTTTGAGCAAAGTCGGATGGTAGCCCCAGCGGGATTCGAACCCGCGTTACCGCCGTGAGAGGGCGGCGTCCTAGGCCTCTAGACGATAGGGCCGTTGGCTCCCGGGCAGAGATTCGAACTCCGATAAGCAACTTCAGAGCCTGCTGTCCTACCGTTGAACGACCCGGGATTGGGATGTTGAATGTCCTTTGAGCGCTTGAGGTTTCTGGTTCCGAACGTCTCCGTTTGGCTGTGACAGTTTGGGCAGAGCATCCGGAGGTTTTCCAATCGGTGATCGTTCCGGATACCGTTGCGGTGGTCGAGTTGGATAGAGATCGGTCGACCCCTCCACTCATCGATGCCGCACTGGTCGCACCGATTCTTGAGTATACCAGCAGCGAGCAACCTCCGCTTGAGCGAAGATCGACACTTCGCCCGCGCGAGAAGCGTCTCGATCGGCCACGCGCGGGCCCGCGGCACGAGCGCCCCGCGCCGTACCGCCAGCGTCCATGATTTCGCCGCGAAGCCAAAGGTTGCCCGACATTCCTGGTAGGTGTGGCCGGCGTCGTAATAGCGCTGTACGGCGGGCCAATCGACCGTCTTCCGGGTGAGCGGAGCGCGAAGCGCCCCTCGACGGATCGCCTTATACCAAGCGCCGATCGTGAATCCGAAGTGCTCGCAGCACGCGTCGCGACCATTCCCGGCGTCGTGAAATGCCTGTACCACTGTCCATCGGAGGCGGCGCCCTTTCAAAGAATTCGCCATGCATCCATTATATACGAACGTACGTTCGATGTTGTTGCCGAAATGTTGCCGGGCGACGGTGCCGGGAACGTGGGGACGCAGGGGAATGTACGCCAACAGACAGTGATGAGAGGTGAATTTTGCAGGCGATCGTCTTAGTCGGTGGCGAGGGGACGCGGCTCCGGCCGCTCACCTACGGCACGCCGAAACCCATGGTGCCGATCATGAACGTCCCGTACCTGGAGCGCACCCTCGTGCGCCTCAGGGAAGCCGGCATCGACGACGTCATCTTGCCTGCGGGCTACCTGCCCGCCACCATCACCGACTACTTCGGCGACGGTTCGCGCCTGGGCATGCGGCTGCGCTACGTGATCGAGGAGACCCCCCTCGGGACCGCCGGCGCGATCAAGAACGTCGCCGGCTTGATCGACGGTCCGTTCTTCATGCTCAACGGCGACGTCTTGACCAGCCTCGACCTGCGCGCCATGATGCGGTTCCACCGCGAGAAAGGCGGGATCGGCGCCCTGCACCTGATCCGCGTCGAGGATCCCTCGGCGTTCGGGTGTGTCGTCCACGACGGCGACGGCCTGGTCCGGGCCTTCGTTGAGAAGCCACCCAAGCAGGAGGCTCCTACCGACGAGGTCAATGCAGGGACCTATCTCCTCGAGCGGGAGATCCTCGATTTCATTCCAGCCGGCAGGCCCGTTTCGATCGAGCGTGAGACCTTCCCGGCGGTCATCGCGGCTGCCAAAGGCCTGTACGCTTACACGACCGGCGACTACTGGATCGACCTCGGGCGACCGGAGCACTACTGGGGCGCGCACCGCGACATCTTCGATGCGCGGATGCCCCTCGAACTCGGCTTTTCCGACGAGCGCATCGCCGGTCCGGGAGCCGGGCGCAACTTTGAAGGACTGGTCAGGGGTCCTGCATTTATAGGAGCGGATGTCTCGATCGGCCACGGCGCTCGCGTCGGGCCGTACGCCGTTCTGGGCGACGGCTGCACGATCGGTCGTGACGCTGTCGTAGAAGATTCGCTTCTTTGGGATCGCGTAACAGTGGGCGATGGGGCGCGCGTGGAGGGCGCAATCATCGCTACCGGTGCGCAAATCGGGCCCGGCGCGCGCGTCGAGCCTGCAAGCGTGCTGGGGCATGACGCGATCGTTGCGGAGAATGCCGTGGTTTCGGGGGCCGTCGGAGGACAGATCCCAGCGCCACGCTAGCATCCCGCCGTTTGCGCAACGCAGCGCATGGGTACTAGTTCATCACGTCCCGGCGCATGGTTATCGACCAAACTTGTTTGGCCGTAGCAGCGCCTTCTCAGCCTCAAGGGAGACGAATTCCGTGAACGGATGGCAAGCGGCGCAACGCAAATCCCCCATGGAGTGGGAGCCGCCACGTGTCTTGTTCATGGGATCGTATCCGCCGCGCGAGTGCGGCATCGCGACGTTCACCAAGGACGTCGTCGACAGTTTCGACGCCGCGTACCGCACGAAGTCTGAGATCATCGCCATCGACGAGCCGGGCGGCGAAGCTCGCAAGTACCCGGGGAAGTGGTCGCCCGCCTGACCCAAGACGATCGCAGCTCTTATCGCGACGTCGCTGCGATCATCGACGCGCATCCGGCCGCCATGCTGAACATCCAACACGAGTACGGACTTTTCGGCGGCGCCGACGGCGAATGGCTGCTCGATCTCGTCACGCTCGTGGCGAAGCCGATCTGCGTGACGTTGCACACCGTGCTGCCCGAACCGAGCGAAAATCATCTGCAGGTCGCCCGTGCGCTCTGCGAACGCGCCGACAACGTCGTCGTGCTTTCGCAAACCGGCAAAGCGATTCTGGCCGAACGCTACGGCGTCGATCCGCGCAAGATCGTCGTCATCCATCACGGCGTGCCCGACGTGCCGTTCCGCGACACGGCCGGGCCCAAAGCGACCTTCGGCGTCGCGGACCGCATGGTGATCTCGACGTTCGGGTTGATCAGCCGCGGCAAAGGGCTCGAGTATGCGATCGAAGCGATGCGCGACGTCGTCAAGCGTCATCCCGAAGCGCTGTACTTGATCTTGGGACAAACGCATCCGAACATTCGCCGCCAAGAAGGCGAGTCGTACCGCGAGTCGCTTCACGCGTTGATCGCCGAATACGGCTTGCAGCAGCACGTCGCACTCGTCGACCACTATCTCGAATTCGATGAACTCGTGAACTATCTGGGCGCGACCGACATCTATCTCACGCCGTATCTCAACCCGGTGCAGATCGTCAGCGGGACGCTAGCGTACGCGGTCGGGTGCGGCAAGGCGATCGTCTCGACCCCATACCTGTACGCCAAGGAAGTGTTGGCGCACGGGCGCGGCTTTCTCGCCAAGTTCCGCGACGCCGGTTCGATTGCCGGCAACGTGACCGCGTTGCTCGACGATCCCGACCTGCGCAGCGCGACCGAGCGGCGCGCGTACCGGTTCGGCCGCCAGATGACGTGGCCGCACGTCGCGCTCGAGTACGGCATGCTGTTCGGCGCGCTCGCTCCCGGCCGAGGGCCGTTGGCGCAACCCGCCTAGATGGACGCGGCGCTGCGGACCCCCGCCTGGCGGACCGGGCTCGCACGGCCCGTTTCGCTCTCCCACCTCGTCGCCCTCAGCGATGACGTGGGCGTGATCCAGCACGCCACCTTCGACGTCCCCAACCGCTCGACCGGATACTGCACCGACGATGTGGCCCGGGCGTTCATGGTCACGCTGGGAGCCGCGTATCGCGGCATCGCGACCGGCGATGCCCGCCGGCTCGCCCGAACCTACTTGGCGTTCCTCGCCGACGCGCAGCTGCCCGACGGCCGGTTTCACAATTTCATGGGGTACGACCGGGTGTGGCTCGACTCGGCCGGCGGCGAGGACGCGCACGGGCGCGCGATGTGGGCTCTCGGCTACGCGGTCCGTTTTGCCGCCGACGAAGGGTGGCGAGCGCTCTGCGCGCGGATGCTGGCGCAGGCCTGCGCTCAGCTCGGGCGGTTCGGCCACCTGCGCTCGCGCGCGTTCGCGGCGATCGGGCTCGCGCATGCCGCCTCGGCCGCCGCCGCGTACCGAGCAATTCAGCGCGACCCTCGGGGAGATCGGCGCCTCGCTAGCCGCGGCCTTCGACGCGAACGCCGGGCCGGACTGGGCCTGGTTCGAGCCGGTGATGACCTACGACAACGCGCGCCTCCCGGAAGCCTTGATCCGCGCGGGCACCGTCCTCGAACGGCCCGAATTCGTTCGCACCGGCCTGCGCGCCCTCGACTTCTACGCGACGGTCGTCATGGAGGGCAACACGTTCGTGCCGGTGGGGAGCGACGGATGGTTTCCGCGCGGCGGACCGCGCGCGCGGTACCCGCAGCAGCCGCTCGAGGCCGCGGCCGCGGTCGATGCCGCGCAGGTGGCTGCGGCGGCTGGCGAGGGCCGTCACTACGGTGCCTTAGCGGAGGCGGCACTCGCGTGGTTCTTCGGGCGGAACACCGCGTCGGCCGTCATGGTGCGCGGCGGCGGCTGCAGCGACGGCATCGACCCGCAGGGGCCGAGCGAGAACATGGGCGCCGAGTCGACTTTGGCATACCTCTCGGCCGCAATCGCGATGTCGGATCGCAGCGCCGGGGCGTAGCCGCGCGAGGACCGGACCGAAGTTCGAGGCACACAGGGCCTCCGCGTCGAAGTCTTACGAGATGATCCTCGAGACTGATGCACTGAGCGATGTCCAGCGCGACGCCGTACTGAACACCGATGGCCCATGTTTGATCTTTGCCGGCGCCGGCAGCGGGAAGACCCGCGTCCTGACTCACCGTATCGCCTACTTGCTGGGCGAGAAGAAGGTGTTTCCCGACCGCATTCTCGCCGTGACGTTCACGAACAAGGCGGCCGGCGAACTCCGCGCCCGGCTCGAGCGGATGGCCGGTTCGGCCGCTCGCGACTTGTGGGCGGGCACGTTCCACTCGGTCTGCGTACGCATTCTGCGGCGCGACGGCAAGAAGATCGGAATCGCGTCCAACTTCGTGATCATGGACGACACCGACCAGCGTGCGATCGTTCGTGAAGTGATTCACGACCTCGATTACGACGAGCGGCAGATCGCTCCCGGCGCGGCCCTCGGCGAGATCTCCAAGGCCAAGAATCAGCTCTGGAGCCCCGACAAGTACGAAGAGCAGAACCCTTCGTTCATCGGCGAACGGTACGCCGCGGTCTATCGCGAGTACGAGCGCCGGCTCGCCGAAAGCAACGGCCTCGACTTCGACGACTTGATCGGGCGCACGATCGCGTTGCTCGAGAGCGACGTCGAGACCCGCACGCGCTACCAGAACAAGTTCCGCTACGTGCTCGTCGACGAATATCAAGACGTCAACTTCGCGCAGTACAAGCTGGTCGCGACGCTGGCGGGCGAACATCAGAACATCACCGTCGTCGGCGACGACGACCAGTCGATCTACTCGTGGCGCGGCAGCGACTATCGCATGATCCTGCGCTTCGAAGAAGACTTTCCGGGCGCGAAGATCTTCAAGCTCGAAGAGAACTACCGCAGCACGCAGACGATTCTCTCGGCGGCCAACGAACTGGTCGCGAAGAACGAGACGCGCCATCCCAAGAAGCTGTTCACCAAGCGGGCCGAAGGCACGCCGGTCACGGTATATGCGGCCGAGTCCGAACGCGGTGAAGCGCGCTACGTGCTCGAGAAGATCAAGGAGCTGCAGCGCGACGAAGACGTCGAGTTCCGCGACGTGCTCGTGCTCTACCGCACCAACGCCCAATCGCGGATTTTCGAGGAAGCGTTCCTCTCCGAAGGCATCCCGTATCGCGTGGTTGGCGGGGTCGGGTTCTACGCGCGGGCCGAAGTCAAAGACATCATGGCATACCTGCGCTACATCGTGAACCCGTCCGACGCGGTCGCGTTCCGGCGCATCGTCAACGTCCCGCGCCGCAGCATCGGCAACCAGACCCTCGCGAGCCTCAACGACGCGGCCAATGCGGCCGGCATCTCGATCGGGCAGGCGATCTTCGACGGCGCACTGCTCAAGCGCGCGGTGCCGAAGAAGCAGCGCGAGCTCGAGCGCTTCGCGGAACTGATCACGCGATCTGCGTGAAAAAGCGCAGTCGCTCTCGATCTCCGACCTCGTCGTTGCGGTGATGGAAGAGTCGGGCTACGTGCGCGAGCTGCAGGCCGACGATAGCGTCGAAGGCCGCGGACGCATGGAGAACCTGCAAGAGCTGATCGGCGTCGCCAAGGACTACGAAGCGCGCGAAGATGCGGGCAGCCTCGAAGACTTCCTGGCCAACATCGCGCTCGTCAGCGACCTCGACACCCTCGATGCCGAGGCGTCGTTCGTCACCCTGATGACGATGCACGCCGCCAAGGGCCTCGAGTATCCGGTCGTGTTCCTCACCGGCCTCGAAGAGGGCGTCTTCCCGCATCAGCGGGCGCTGACCGAGATGCCCGAGCTCGAGGAGGAGCGGCGGCTCGCCTACGTCGGGATCACCCGCGCGATGGACAAGCTGTTCCTCTCGTACGCGCTGCGGCGTTCGCTGTTCGGCAACACGTTCGCGCATCCGAAGTCGCGGTTCTTGGAAGAGATGCCGAGCGTCGAAGTGATCGGCAACGTCATGCCGGCCCCGCGTCCGAGCGGCGGCCGGTGGCGCGAGGTCGCGATTCACGAGAATGCCGGCGCGGGCATCGGGCTCAACCTGCAGCCCGGCGACAAAGTGCGGCATCCCAAATGGGGTGAGGGCACGGTGGCCTCGGCGATCGGCGCCGGCGGCGATGGCCTCTTGACCATCAACTTCCCCAACGTCGGACAGAAGATGGTCATGCTCAAGTACGCACCGCTCGAACGCGTGCCGTGATCCGGGTCGGGGTCTCGGGCGCGCTCGGACGAATGGGGCGCGTCGCGTGTGCGGCGATCGCCGCCGCGGACGACCTCGCATTATCGGCCGGACTCGATCGGGACCACGCGGGCGACCTGCTCGCCGCGCGCGTCGACCTCGGCGCGTCCGCGGCGGCCGAAGGCGCCCGTCTGTTCTCCGATCCGGTCGCGTTCGCGGCCGCCGGCCTCGACGTGATCCTCGACATGTCCCTCTACCCGTTCTCGCTCAAGGTCGCGCACGCGGCGGTAGCCGCGGGAGTCGCCCCGGTGGTCGGGACGAGCGGCTGGACCGAAGCCGACGCGACCGCGTTCGGTGCAGAATGCGCGCGGCTGCACGTCCCGGCGCTTCTGATCCCCAACTTCGCGATCGGGGCCGCGCTGATGATGCGCTTCTCGGTGCTGGCGGCGCCGTATTTCCCGAGCGTCGAGATCGTCGAACTGCATCACGACCGCAAGCTCGACAAACCGAGCGGCACGGCGGCCGCGACCGCCCGTTCGATCGTCAAGCAGTCGCACCACGACGACGTGCCGATCCACAGCGTGCGCCTGCGTGGGCTCGTCGCGCACCAGGAAGTGATCTTCGGCGGCGAGGGTGAGACCCTCACGCTGCGTCACGACTCGCTCTCGCGCGATTCGTTCGTCGTCGGGATGCTGCTCTGCATCCGGCGCGTGCGCGACTTCGCAGGGCTCGTGGTCGGGCTCGACAACGTCTTAGAACAGGAGAGGCAACGCGCTCATGCATGACCCGGTTTCCCCCAGGGTGGGTTTGATCGGCGCCACGGGGCTCGTGGGGGGAAAGATTCTCGAGATCCTCGACGAGCGCAGCGTCCCCGTCGGCGAGCTTTTCGCCTATGCGTCGCGCGACCGCGACGAGGGGTTCGCGTTCCGTGGGAAGACCGTCCCGGTGCGCGCCGCGACCCGCGAGCGCCTCTTGGCCGACGATCTCGACGTCGTCTTCTTCGCCTCGAGCGACGACGCGAGCGCCGAACTCGCCGAAGCGGTCGCCGAACGCGGGACGCTCGTCATCGACAACAGCGCGACGTTCCGCATGGACGAACGCGCGCCGCTCGTGATCCCCGAAGTGAACGCGCATGCGATCGCGCCGCACCACCGGCTCTTCCCGGTCGCGAACTGCACCGCGATCGTGCTCTGCGTCGGGCTCGCGCCGATTCGCGACGCGGCCGGCTTGCGCAGCGTGCGGGTCGCCACGTACCAGGCGGTCAGCGGAGCCGGCCGGGCCGGCGTCGAGGCGCTGGCGGGGCAGGAAGACGCAGCTCTGCGCGACGGCGCGGCAGCCTCCAACGGACCGTTCGCGGCCCCGATCTTCCGCAACGTCATCCCGCAGATCGGCTCGTTCGATGCCCACGGCGACACCGGCGAAGAGAAGAAGGTCGTCGCCGAGACGCGCAAGATGCTCGAACTTCCGAACCTCCACGTCGCGGCGACCACCGTGCGCGTGCCGGTACGCTACGCGCACAGCGAAGCGGCGTTCATCGAGACCGAACGCGACACGTCGGTCGACGAACTGGGCGCGGCGCTGCGGGGCGGCCGCGGCGTCGTGTTCCATGCGGACGGGATCGTCACGCCGCGCGAGGTCGAGGGCCAGGATCTCGTGCACGTCGCGCGCCTGCGCGCCGAGGGCGATTCCAAGCGGCACTTCCAAGCGTGGATCGTCGGCGACCAAGTGCGCAAAGGCGCCGCGACCAACGCCGTGCAGCTCCTCGAACTCCTGCTCGAGCGCCACATGGTCGGCGCGCATCGGGTCGTCGCGTGACCTCCATCATCGTTCAGAAGTTCGGCGGGTCGTCGCTGGCGACGCCGGAGTTGCGCGACGTTGCGGCTTCGCGGGTGCTCGAAGCCAAGGCGCGCGGGGCGTTTCCGGTCGTCGTGTGTTCGGCCATCGGCCGCGCGCCCGATCCGTACGCCACCGACACGCTGCTCGGACTGATCGGGCCGTCGCGGCCGGGACCCAATCGCGACCTGCTGCTCTCGTGCGGCGAGTCGATCGCGGCTGCGATCTTCGCCGAACTGCTGACGGCCTACGGCGCCGACGCGCAGGCGATGTCGGGCCCGCAGGCGGGGATCGCGACCGACGAACATTTCGGCGAAGCGAAGATCCTGCGCGTCGATCCGGTCAACGTGCTCGCGGCCGTCGAACGCGGAATCATCCCGGTCGTGACCGGCTTCCAGGGCCTGAGCCCCAGCGGCGCGACGACGACGCTCGGGCGCGGCGGCAGCGATTTGACGGCGATCGCCCTGGGCGAAGCGCTCGGGGCCGAGTCGGTCGACATCTATACCGACGTCAGCGGCCTGATGTCGGGCGATCCGCGCCGCATCGCCGGCGCGCGCACGATGCCGCGCGTCCACTCGCTCGAAGCGGTCGAGCTCGCCGAGAACGGGGCCAAGGTGATGCACGCGCGCGGAGCGGAGCTGGCGCACCGCACTGCGACGCCCTATACGATCAAGGGCCTGCGCAGCAACGTCGGCACGACGATCGACGACAAGGCGCCGGTCGACCACGACCGGCCGGTGACCGGCATTGCGGTACTGCACAACATCGCCTTCGTGCACTTGATGCCGCGCAGCCGCGGCGTCGATCCGCGCGCGCCGAAGATCGAGCTCGCGGTGTTCCAGCGGCTGGCCGAGAACGACGTCTCGATCGACATGATCAACGTCAACGATGCGGGCATTTTCTTCATCTGCGACGCGGAGAACGTCGAGACGATCAAGCGCGAGCTGCGCGAGCTCGACGTCGAGTTCCGCCTGCGCCCGCACTGCGCGAAGCTCTCGATCGTCGGGATCGGAATGCGCGGCACTCCGGGCGTCATGTACCGCGTCGTGCGCGCGGTCGTCGAAGCGAACGCCGAGATCATCCACTCGACCGACAGCAACATCACGATCTCGATCCTCGTCGACGAGGACGACGCGGCCCGCGCCGAACAGTCGGTGCACGACTTCTTCAAGCTGGGACAACTCGTATCGGCAAAGGAGGCTCTTGCGTGAAAGATCTCGGCCGCATCCTCACCGCGATGATCACCGCTTCGACGAACGCGGCGAACTCGACACGCGCGAATCGGCGCGCGTCGCAACCTGGCTCGTCGAGCACGGGAACGACGGCCTCGTCGTGAGCGGGACGACGGGTGAATCGCCCGCCCTCGACGACGACGAGAAACTCGCCCTGTTCGCCGCGGTCAAAGACGCGGTCGGTTCGCGTGCCAGCATCGTCGCCGGGACGGGCGGGAACAACACGCATCATTCGGTCGAGCTGACGATCCGTGCCGCCGAGCTCGGTGTCGACGCGATCCTCGCGGTCGTTCCGTACTACAACAAGCCGACGCAGGACGGCATGCTGCGGCACTTCGGTGCGATCGCCGAAGCGACCGATCTGCCGGTCATCGTGTACAACATCCCCGGCCGCACCGGCGCAAACATGCTGCCGGCCACGCTGCTCGAACTCGCGATGCGCTATCCGAACATCGCCGGCGTCAAAGAGTCGAGCGGCGACTTCGCGCAGTTTTCGGCGATCTTGCGCGAACGGCCGGCGGGCTTCAAGTTCTGGTCGGGCGACGACGGCGTGTTCCTACCGTCGCTCGCGGTCGGCGGCGACGGCGTGATCAGCGTGGCCGCGCACCTGTGCGGCGACCGCATGCGCACGATGATGGAGGCCTTCGACCGGGGCGACGTCGCGCAAGCGGCGAGCATCCACCAGGAGCTCTCGCCGCTGTTCGCGGCGCTGTTCGCCACGACGAGCCCGATCCCGGTGAAATGGGCGATGCGCGAGCTGGGATTCCGCGTCGGCAGCTGCCGCTCGCCGCTCGGTGAGATGCCCGAAGGCCTCAAGACGACGCTGCGCGCGCTCATGATGCCCTACGCGCCCGCGCTCGCCTCGTAGGCAGCGCGACCGAATCCTTTGCAATCGATCGACATCCTCGGCTGCCGCATCGATGCGCTCGGCGCCGAAGCGGCGCGCGCGCGCATCGTCGAGTTGGCGCGCGGCTTCAAACCTTCGCTCGTCGTCACGCTCGGCACCGAGATGGTGATGGCGGCGCAGCGTGACGAGCACTTCCACGCCGTCATCGACAGCGCCGCGCTCTCGTTATGCGACACCGTCGGATTGCTGCTCGCCTCGCGTGCGCGGGGCGGCCCGCTGCGCGAACGCGTGACCGGGGTCGAACTCGTCGAGAGCCTGACAGCCCGCTCGGCCGAGGATGGCTTACGGCTCTACTTTTTGGGCGGGGCGCCGGGAGTCGCCGAAGCAGCGGCCCGTGCCCTGCATGGCCGGTATCCCAAAGCAAGCATCGTCGGCGCGCGCGACGGGTATTTCAAGGAGGACGAAAACGAGGCGGTCGCGCACGCGGTCGCCGCGAGCGGCGCAAATGTGATTTGCGCCGGCCTCGGAAGCCCAAAGCAGGAATTCTGGCTTGCCGCATACCTACCTCGAACGGGATGCGGCGTCGGAATCGGAGTCGGCGGGTCGTTCGACGTCATCTCAGGCAAGATGCAACGCGCGCCGGTTGCGCTGCGGCGCCTGGGGCTCGAATGGCTCTATCGCCTGGTCAGAGAGCCGCATCGTTGGCGCCGTCAGCTCGCTCTTCCGCACTTCGCAGCGCTCGCGCTGACCGAAGCGCTGTCAGCAGCCACCAAGGGGAGAAAGTGGAACGCATGATCACCGCAGCGCAAGGACCGGGGCGACCCTAGTCCATGCGCGCCATGATTCTGGCCGGGGGGATGAGCACGCGGCTCTATCCGCTCACCCATGAGGTTCCCAAGCCGCTCGTTCCGATCGCCGGAGAGCCGGTCGTCGCGCACACGATGCGTTACCTGCGTTCCTTCGGGATCGAAGACGTCGCCATCAACGTGCACTACCATGGCGAGATGGTCCACGAGCGGCTCGGCGACGGGTCGGAGTTCGGCGTGCGGCTTCACTACTTGGAAGAATCCAAACTGATGGGGAGTGCCGGCGCGGTCAAACAGATGGAGGGGTTCTTCGACGACACCTTCATCGTGATCGGTTGCGACGAGCTGACCGACGCCAACCTCGATTCGCTGGTCGCGTTCCACCGCAAGCGCAAGGCGCTGGCAACGATCGGACTCGTCGAGATGGACGACGTCGAGCAGTACGGCGTCGTGATCCTCAACGACGACGGGCGCATCACCGCATTTCAGGAGAAGCCCGAGC
Organism: Vulcanimicrobiota bacterium; assembly: GCA_963749395.1. Lineage (GTDB taxonomy): Bacteria > Vulcanimicrobiota > Vulcanimicrobiia > Vulcanimicrobiales > Vulcanimicrobiaceae > CAVVMT01. The sequence goes on along the minus strand of CAVVMT010000009.1, from coordinate 166,165 downwards.
GGGGAACGGAACGCTCGCATCTCGTCAACACGGGCATCTACGTCTTCGAGCCGGAAATTCTGCAGCACATCCCGGCCGGCCAATTCTACGACTTCGGCAAGGAGCTGTTCCCGAAGCTGCAGTCCGAAGACGCCGACTTCTACGGTCTCGAGCTGCCCGGGGCGTACTGGTGCGATATCGGCACGCCGGCGGAGTACCGCCGTGGAACCAACGACGTGCTCGAGGGCCGCGTGCGGCTGCCGGGCGCCCGGGCCCGCGGCATCCCGCCCGATGCGATTCTGGGCGACGACGTGCGGATCGAGGGCGACGTGCGCATCGGCGCGGGCGTGCGCCTCGGGACCCGCTCGCGGATCGTCGGCCCGACGGTGATCGGCGACCGATCCGTCGTCGGCGCCAGCGCCGTCATCGAAGGTTCGATCCTGTGGGACGACGTGCGCGTCGGCGACGGCGCCCACGTCGACGATGCCATCGTCGGTCTCGGCTATGCGGTCCCGGCCCATGCGACCCTCGCCCACTCGATCGTGGCCAAGCCCTGCGGCAACGGCCACGGCGCGGCCGCCGCGAACGGTAAGGCCGGCGCGGCCGCCAACGGAGCGTCGCACAAGCCCTAGCGGCCCTTGCCGGCCGCGCGGCCGGGCGTGATCGTTCGGGTGTGCGGGCGTTTGTCGAACATCTGGCGGCGTGGCTTTTCCCGGTGTGGTGCGCCGGGTGCGGAGCCGCGGGCACGGCGCTTTGCGGCGCGTGCGTCCCGGCGGCCCCGCTGTCGGTCGTTTCCGGCAGTTTGCGGGTGCTCGCGATCGGGCCGTACGACGGTCCGTTACGGTCGGCGATCCTCGCCGCCAAGCGCGGCGAGCGCGCTCCGGTCGAGGCCATCGCGGCGCTGCTCGCGCCCCATTTGACAAGCCCGGCGACCCTGATTCCGGTGCCGACGACGCGCGGGCGGGCGGCGCGGCGCGGCTTCGATCAGGCGGTGCTGTTGGCGCAGGGCTTGCGCCGGCGCTCGCCGGCCCTCGACGTGGCGCACGTCCTCGAACACCGTGGCGCGCCGCAGGCGGGGCTTGGCCGGCGCGACCGGTTGGCGGTCCGCGAGCGCTTCCGGCTGGCGCGGCGGGCCGATCCGGCGCTGCGGCGAGCGCTGCTCGCGGCGCCTTCGCCGGTCGTCCTCATCGACGACGTCTGCACGACGGGGGCCACCCTCGAAGCCGCCGCCGCGGTCCTGCGCAGCGCCGGCCTCGCCGTCGCGCACGCCGCGGTCGGCGCCTATACCGTCCCGGAACGCGGGACACGCGCCCCGGCAACCTTTCCCGCCGCGGCGCGGTCGATCTTCGCGAATGCCATACAACGGGAACGGAGCGATATGAAGGCGATTTGGAACGGCGTCGTGCTGGCGGAGAGCGACCAGACGAAGGTCGTAGAGGGCAACCACTACTTTCCGCCCGACTCGATCAAGAGTGCCCACTTCAAAACGAGCGACACCCACACGGTGTGCCCCTGGAAGGGGACGGCGAGCTACTACTCGCTCGAGGTGAACGGCGCGCGGAATGCCGACGCGGCGTGGTTCTATCCCGCCCCCAAGGACGCCGCCGAAGAGATCGCGGGTTACGTCGCGTTCTGGAAGGGCGTCGAGGTCAAGCCGTAGCGCTCGACGCGCGCGACCGGCTCTACCTGCGGCGTGCCGTCGAACTGGCGCAGCGGGGGGCCGGAAACACGGCCCCCAACCCCAACGTGGGGGCGGCGATCGTCAAAGGTGACCGCACGATCGGCGAGGGCTGGCATCACCGCTACGGCGACGCGCATGCCGAGGTCGAAGCCTTGCGGGCCGCGGCCGCGGCGCGCGAAGATCCGCAAGGCGCGACGATGTACGTTTCGCTCGAGCCGTGCAACCATCAGGGCAAAACGCCGCCGTGCAGCGAGGCCGTCGTGCGCGCGGGCATCGCGCGCGTCGTGCTGGGCGCGCTCGACCCGAATCCGCGCACGGCCGGCGGCGGCGTGGCGCGTTTGCGTGAAGCTGGGATCGAGGTCGAGGTCGCGGGTGACGCGGCCGCGCTCGCGGTCATCGAGCCGTTTGCGGTCGCGATCCGGGGCCGGCGTCCGTACGTCGCCGTGAAGCTCGCAAGTTCGCTCGACGGGTGCGTCGCGCCGCGGCCCGGACCCTATTGGCTCACGGGTGAGGCCGTGCGCGCCTACGTGCGCGATCTGCGCGGCCAGTACGACGCGGTGATGGTCGGGGCGGGGACGGTGCGGATCGACGATCCGAAGTTGACGCCGCGGCCGCATCGTTCGCGGCTGCGGCCGTACGTGCGGGTCGTCGCCTGCGAGAGCGACAGCGTGCCGCCCGACCGCGCGATCTTTCAGTACCCGGCCGGCGCGCCCGGCGCGTATGCGCCAACGATCGTGCTGGCGCCCGCGGGACTGCGCGCCCGCTTCGCGGCGCTCGAGCAGATCGCCGACGTCGCGTATGCCGGCGACGACGGCGCGACGACCCTCGACCTCGGCCGCGCGCTCGAGGTACTCCACGCGCGGGGGATCGGGAGCGTGCTGTGCGAAGGGGGGCCGACGCTGGCCGGGAGGCTGATTGCGGCCGGTCTCGTCGACCGGCTCATCTGGTTCGTTGCGCCGGTTCTGTTACGCAATGATGCGGCAGTCCCCGTGGTGGCGGGCGCCGACATGAGCCGTTTGACGCAAGGCTGGCGCTTCGATGCGGTCGAGCGGCTGGGAGATGACGTGATGATGAGCGCGAGGCTCGTCGATGTTTAGCGGATTGATCGCGCACCGCGCGCGGGTCGTGTCGTTCGAGGGCGACGCCGCGCGCGGGGCGCGCCTGGTGCTGGCCGCGGCCGGCGCGCTCGCCGAGGGCGTCGTGCCCAAGGATTCGATCGCGGTCAACGGCGTTTGTCTCACCGCGACGAGCGTCGTCGGCGACCGTATCGCGTTCGACGTGGTGCCGGAGACGCTCGTGCGGTCGACGCTGGGGAGCCTGCGCGCCGACGACGTCGTCAATCTCGAACTCTCGCTCAAACTCGGCGAACGGATGGGCGGTCATCTCGTGTACGGGCACGTCGACGCGACCGCGCGCGTCGAATCGAAAGTCGTCGAAGGCCAGGGCCACCGGTTGCGGATCGAGATGCCGGCAACGCTCGGTCCCTATATCGTGGAGAAGGGGTACGTCGCGATCGACGGCGTCAGCTTGACCGTGGCCGCGGTCCGCGACGGATGTTTCGAGATCGCGTTGATTCCCGAAACGTCCCAGCGCACGACGCTCGGCGTGCGCGACGCGGGTTCGCGCGTCAACGTGGAAATCGATCCCGTCGCGCGATATGCAGTCGCGGCAATCCTTTACCGCGAACGCGATGATAGTCCCACGCACGAAGAGATCGAGTGGGCGTACGAGATTTGAGCGGGAGGATGGTCCAAGCAGCCTCGCGCACTTGAGCGAGGCCCTTCCCCCGCCCCGGAGCTGCACACACCGGCATGATACAGAGGACGCTCCCGACACCGGGTTCATTACGCCGTCTGTCGTTCGGTTTGTCGGACCTGGCGGTGATCTTGGGCGCGCTCGCGCTGCTCGCGGTCATCGCGAAGATCGGCGCCGGAGCCTTCGTCAGCTTCGTTCCGCCCAAGCAAGTTCCGGCGATCAGCCTCGACCCGGTCAATCTTCCGTACTATGCGGGGCGCTCCGTGTTGCGCATGTTCGTCGCGCTGGCCGCGTCGTTCGTGTTCACGTTCGTCTACGGGTATTTCGCGGCGCGCAACCGGTATGCGGAACGCGTGCTGATCCCGCTGCTCGACATCTTGCAATCCGTGCCGGTGCTCGGATTTCTCTCGATCACCGTCACCGGCTTCATCGCCCTCTTTCCGGGCAGCCTGCTGGGCCTGGAATGCGCGTCGATCTTCGCGATCTTCACGAGTCAAGCATGGAACATGGCGTTCTCGTTCTATCAGTCGTTGCGCACGCTGCCGCCCGACTTGGTCGAAGCGGGTGCGTTGTACCGGCTCTCGTACTGGCAGCGATTCACGCAAATCGAAATCCCGGCCGGCATGATCCCGCTGATGTGGAACGCGATGATGAGCTTCGGCGGCGGGTGGTTTTTTCTCGCCGCCAGTGAGGCGATCAGCGTCCTCAATCAGCAGTACACCTTGCCCGGCATCGGGTCGTACGTGGCCGCGGCCGTCACCGCGCAGAGTTTTCCGGCGCTGGGCTGGGCGGTGGTGACGATGGCGATCGTGATCGTCGGGATCGACCAGCTCTTCTGGCGGCCGCTGATCGCCTGGTCGGATAAGTTCCGCCTCGAGCAGAGTGCGAGTGCGAACCCGCCGCAGTCGTGGGTGTACGACATCCTGCGGCGTTCGACGCTGCTCGATGCGATCGGGACGGCGTTGCAGCCCGCCGGCGACGCGTTCACGCGGGTGATGGACGCGCTGACCCGGACCCGCGAGCGGCGCGATATCGCGCCGGCGCTCACGGCGCTCGCCGATCGCGTCTATCTCGGGTTCTTGATCGTGGTGGTGACGGGGCTGATCGCGCTGGGCCTGCACTTCGTCATCAAGATGGTCGGCTTGGCCGAAGTCGGGCACGTCGCCGTGCTCGGCGCGCTGACGCTGCTGCGTGTGATGGTGCTGCTCGTGTTTGCGACGGTCGTGTGGACGCCGATCGGGGTCGCGATCGGCTTCAATCCGAAGCTCGCGCAGTTCTTGCAGCCCGTCGTGCAATTCGCGGCGTCGTTTCCGGCCAATTTCATCTTCCCGTTCGCGACGTTGGGCTTCATCAAGTTCCACATCCCGATCAACTGGGGCAGCATTTTGCTGATGGCGCTCGGGGCCCAGTGGTACATCTTGTTCAACTCGATCGCCGGCGCGGCGTCGATTCCCACCGAACTGCGCGAGATGGGCTCGATGTACGGGTTGAAGGGCTGGCAGAACTGGCGCAAGATCATCATCCCCGGGATCTTTTCGGCCTGGGTGACGGGCGGCATCACCGCCAGCGGCGGCGCATGGAACGCGAGCATCGTCTCGGAAGTCGTCACCTGGGGAAGCACGACGCTGACCGCGGCCGGTTTGGGTGCGTACGTCGCCGACGCGACCGCCAAGGGCGATTGGCCGCGCATCACTTTGGGGGTCGGCATGATGAGCGCATACGTCGTGATCGTCAACCGCGTGTTATGGCGGCGGCTCTACCGTATTGCGGAAACGAGGTACCGGCTGTGAGTGTAGCGACCACCGATCTGATCGTCACCAAAGACTGCGGCAAAGCGTTCCCCAAGCCCGAGGGCAAGGGCGAGTTCACCGTGCTCTCCGACATCAACGTCACCGTCGCTTCGGGCGAAGTGGTCGCGTTGCTGGGGCGCAGCGGGAGCGGGAAGAGCACGCTTCTGCGCATCATGGCGGGCTTGATTCCGCCGTCGTCCGGGTCGGTCGTCAGCAGCGGAAAGGAATTGCACGGCGCCAATCCTGACGTCGCGATGGTCTTCCAGAGCTTCGCGCTCTTGCCGTGGCTCACGGTGCTCGAAAACGTCGAGATGGGGCTGGAGGCGCGCGGTGTCAACCGCACCGAGCGCATCAAACGCGCGCTCAAAGCGATCGACCTCGTCGGTCTCGACGGCTTCGAGAGCGCGTATCCTAAGGAACTTTCCGGCGGCATGAAACAGCGCGTCGGGTTCGCGCGCGCGCTCGTCGTCGAACCCAAAGTGCTTTTCATGGACGAACCGTTCAGCGCGCTCGACGTGTTGACGGCCGAGAACCTGCGCGGCGAAATCGACGATCTCTGGAACGCCGGTACCTTTCCCGCGCGCAGCATCGTCATCGTAACGCACAACATCGAGGAAGGCGTGTTCCTCGCCGACCGCGTCGTCGTGCTCGGAGCGAACCCGGGCCGGATTCGCGGCGAACTGCGCATCGATCTGCCGCGCTCGCACGACCGCAACAGCGACCGTTTCAAAGCGTACGTCGACTACCTGTATACCGTGATGACGAACCCGACGATGGACATGACGAACGCGCAGGTCAGTGCCGACGCCCCCGACGCGCCGACGAGCCACGGGCAGTCTCACGGTACCTCGCACGCGGCGCCGCGCTCGCCGTACGCCCATCCGCTCCCGCACGTGCGCGTGGGAACGATCAGCGGTCTTTTGGAGCTGATCGTCGACAAGCCGCAAGCGCGCGAAGACGTCGCCGATCTGGCGGAGCGGCTCGCGCTGCCGATGGGCGACCTGCTGCCCATTCTCGACGCGGCGGTCATGTTGCAGTTCGCGACGGTCGAGAACGGCGAAGTAGCGCTGACCGACGTCGGGCGCGATTTCGCCACCACGACGATCTTGCGCAGCAAGGACGTCTTTCGCCAACAATTACTTGCGCACGCGCCGATCGTGGCGACGATCTCCAAGACGCTCGAGCAGAAGGAGAACAAGTCGATGCGCGCCGACTTCTTCGTCGATCTGCTCGACGAATATTATCCGCGCGAAGAAGCCAAACACCAATTCGACACCGCCGTCGAGTGGGGCCGCTACGCGGAGCTCTTCGAGTACGACGCCGATGACGGAGTGCTCTCCGTCCATGAGAACGCCATCGGCGCTTAGCTGCCGCTGCTTTTCAAGAACAGCGAAGGCTGCGCCGTGAGGTCTGCGGTAGCGACGTAATTCCCCTTGTGTTGCGCGACTCGTCCCTCGCTCTGCAGACGCTTCAACCAAAGGTTCATTTGCGCGGGCACGACGTTGAAACGCATGGCGAGTTCCTTCGCGCTCGATGGATGGGTCAGTGAGGCAAGCAAATGAGGGACGACGAGCGTGAAGATATCGGTAGAACTGGAGCGCCCGGTTGCAGCCTCAGCCACGACGGTGTTCGCGTCGCCGAATATTTCAGCGAGATCTTCCGGCGCGGGTATTGCTCCGTAGTGCCGGAGCGCGTCATTCCCTGGCCGCGCCGGATTATTGATTTTCACGTAGACGCGCTGTCGCTTCAGGGCTTCAACTGCGCCCGCCCATGTGCCGCCTTTTCCTTCGCTGCACGCTACCACGAGGGCTCGGTCGGCCAGTGCATAGATCCAGCGATTGCGCCCCATGGCACGGCCGACGGAAAAGCCGGCCTCGGGATCGTACGAAGTGATGAGCGACATGTTTCCGCTGATGATCAGCTCTCGTAATTCCCGGCGCGTCGAAAGGCGGAGCAGGCTGTCCGCCACCACGCCGAGCGCAGTGCCGCCGTTTCGTGCGCAAGAAATCATTGCGATCTCGTCTACGCCTCGCGCCGCACCCGACACGATTTGGACGTCGGCCGATGCGGCCCAAGTGCCGACGTGCCGTGTATAGGCTTCGCTTTCGGCATCGGGTTCGCGAGAGCCGACGACAGCGAGTCCTCCTCGCTCCAAGTGCTCGCCGGCGCCGATTCCAAAGACGATAGGGGGGCAGCACGTCCCAGCACGCGTTTGTAACGCGATGGATAGCGGGCATCGGCGCGGCTGCAGACCCAGACTCCAGCGGACGTCCACTTCGTTAGGGCGAGCGCAAGCTGGCCGCCTCGTTCTAGGAGCCGCTCTAACCGCTCCCGCGTAAGGACAAGCCGAGTTGCTTTCTCGATCGGAGCGAGCAGATCGTCGAGCGCTCGCGGGTCCATACCCAACAGATGGTGCGGCCTCAGATCGGCCGCACGCAAGCTCTCCGCCAGCGCATCGTACTCGGGTACGGATAGCGCGTGTAGCCCGTCGCCACCCTTCCCGCCGAGCGTAGTGCACAGGAGCAGAATCGCCTTGGTGTCGTCAGACAGTGCGGCCTGTTCGGTCGGCGAACCCGTCATTCTCGATTCGACGCTTTCGAAAGAGTAAACGGGTGTACGGGTCCGGCGCCTGCGCGTTTCAAGAGCGCGACCGCAACGGTTACGGTCATCCCGGAATCGTACATATCGTCAACGAATAGTCCGGGACCGTCCAAGGGTGCGCCAGCGACAACTTCCAGGCTGCCGTCGAGATTTTTTGCTCTGAAGCTGTTATTCTGCATCGCCTTTTGGTTTTCGGTCGGCCGGGTCTTCCTTAGGGCTTCGACGTATCGCAGTCCCAGTGCTCCAGCAAGTCGTTTCGCGAAATCGGGGACCAAGTTGGGGCGATGGTCGGAGGGCATTGCGGCAACCCAGAGGGGCCTGGGATGCGGATCCCAATGTTCGATGAATGCGGCGGCCTGTCGAACCGAGTCATCGGAAAATGAGCCCAAGCGGTATTTTTCGTCGCGGAGGCGTCGGCCGTTCGAACCGACCTGAAAATATGAGAGTGATCGGCCCTCTTCCGCTCGCAACTCCTCTTCTATGGTCGCATTGGAACGGAATCCATAGTTCGGGAGGCCGCCTTGCGGCCACTTCCGGCGCGGCGTGAGTCGTATCTCGCGGCGGTTCAGAAAATCTTCGGCGACCGTGGTGAGGGCTTCGATCTCACCCACGTCGACGATATGACGACCCGTGCATACGCTGCACCGGCCGCACCGCCCGGCGGCGGCGTCTCCCAGGGATTCGGAGAGAGCCTGCATCAAGCATCGGCCTCCGTTCGCGTAGGCGTCCATATCTGTGCGCTGCGCTCGCCGGCGCGAAGCGAGTTGTTTGACGCGATCGACTGGATACTCGTATGGGACAGCGCTTCGCAAGTATTTCGATCTCAGTTTTATCACCGGCGACGGCTCTTCAAGCTCCAAGAACTTGGTAACGGCCTTGATGCGACCGTCGGCTTCGTTGATGGCCGCCATCAGCATCGGGACAGAAAGCCCTTCAGCGCTGTCCTCGAGCGCACGCAACGTGTTTTCAACGAGTTCTTGTGGCGGTAAGGCGTTGCGAATGAAGAACTCGACGATATCGTCATCTTCCGAGCCGCCCAACAAGACCCCCACGGCCCGATCGACGGCACGTCCGGCGCGCCCGACCTGCTGGTAGTAGTGAACGAGGGACTGCGTGCCTTGAAAATGCACGACGAATCCGATGTTGCCCTTGTCGAAGCCCATGCCGAGCGCGGTCGTCGCGACGAGCGCCTTCAGGTTGTCCGCAAGCAGCGCCGCCTCCCGCAGTTCCCGCTCGCGATCGTCAATGCCGGCGTGGTACGCCAAGGCCTCGAATCCCCGTGATCGGAGCCATTCTGCAACCAGGTCCGCGTCGCGAGTCGTGAGGGTGTAGATGATTCCTGTTCCTGGGAGCAGCGGGAGCGCTGCTACGAGCCATGCGAGCCGCTCGGCATACGATCGTTGCGTGTCGACGTCAAGGAAAAGCGAGTCGCGCCCGAGTGCGCCGCGACTCACCGTAAGATCGGTGCCCAATTGCTCGCACACATCCGAGATCACCGTGTCGTCGGCGGTTGCCGTCGTGGCCAGCATCGAAACGTTCGGCGGAAGAAATCTGGCGAAGCGGGCGATGAGGAGATAGTGAGGGCGAAAGTCGTGCCCCCAGTCTGAGATGCAGTGGGCCTCGTCGACCACGAGCATCCCGAGTCGCGCAAACAGCTGCTGCCCGAGGCTCGCAAGGAACTCGCGATTCGCGAGGCGTTCCGGCGAAACGAGCAAGACGTCGACGTTGTCCGCCGCCATGTCGGCGAAGATTTGCTGCCACTCATCGCGGTTCGTGGAATCTATGCGTTTGCATCGCAACCCCATACCTACGGCAGCCTCGAGTTGATTGCGCATCAGCGAGATGAGCGGAGAAATGATGAGGGTAGGGCCCGTGCGTCGCTCGCGGAGCAACGCGGCGGCAATGAAGTAGACGATGCTCTTGCCCCAGCCCGTGCGCCGAACCAAAAGCAAGCGTGCGCGATCGGCGACGAGGGCCTGAATTGCCTCCCATTGCCCATCGTGAAACGCTGCCTTCGGATTCTTCGTTCCGATGCGAAGTAGCGCAAGTCCCCGCTCGAATAGTGACTCGTTCAACGATCCACACCCACCCTCGCCTAGGTCACGGGATTTTCGGTCTTCCGCTAATCTCGAACACTCCGCTGACGTCGTTGCGTTCGCTGATGGCCGCATTCAGAGCTTCCGCTTACGGTCAAAGTCGCATCTTGACAACTGTTAAGCCGGGGCGTACCCTTGTAGGGCTATGGAATCTTTTGCGCAGTCACTCAGCGCCGCGATGACGGAGGCCGGCGTCTGCGCGGCCGAGCTGGCCGATCGCTCCGGCTTGACCGAAGCGGCGATCTCTTATCTGAAGGCCGGGCGCCGTTCGCCTTCGTTCGCCACGGTGCGCAAGCTCTCGGCCGCTCTCCCGCCGCTGGCTTCGCGGCTCGGGGTCGCGTCGGGCTCGACGACCGACTCGATCGCCTCGGCGATCGCCGACATTCGAGCCGGGAAGATGGTCGTGGTCCTCGACGACGAGGATCGCGAGAACGAGGGCGATCTCGTCATGGCGGCCCAGCTCGTGACCCCCGAGGCGATCAACTTCATGCGCAAGGAGGCCGGCGGCTTGATCTGCGTGCCGTTGACGGCCGCGCGCCTCGACGAACTGCAGCTGCCGCAGATGGTCAACGACAACACCGCGGTGCACGAGACCGCGTTCACCGTCTCGGTCGAAGCGCGGGGCCGCACGACGACCGGGATCTCGGCCCAGGACCGGGCCGCGACGATCGAACGGCTCGTCGATCCGCAAGCACGCCCGAGCGACTTCTTGCGCCCCGGCCATACCTTTCCACTGCGCGCACGCGACGGCGGCGTTTTGGTCCGCGCGGGGCAGACCGAAGCGGCAGTCGATTTGGCGCGCTTGGCGGGGCTCTATCCGGCCGGCGTCATCTGCGAGATCATGGACGAAGACGGCACGATGATGCGGCTGCCGCGCCTGCGGGAGTTTGCCAAGAAGCACGACTTGCGGCTGATCACGGTCAAGGACCTGATCGCCTATCGCATGCGCAATGAGAAGCTCGTCGAACGGATCGCGGAGTTCGATCTGCCGACGACCTTCGGCTTCTTCAAGGGCATCGCGTACGAGAGCAGCATCGACGATATCGCCCACGTCGCGCTCGTGATGGGCGACATCGGCGACGGGAACGGCATCCTCGTGCGCGTGCACAGCGAGTGCCTCACCGGCGACGCGCTCCATTCGATCCGCTGCGACTGTGCGGCGCAGCGCGACGGAGCGCTCGCGATGATCGGCCGCGAAGGCCGCGGCGTGTTCCTGTACCTTCATCAGGAAGGCCGGGGAATCGGCTTGGCCAACAAACTGCGCGCCTACGCGCTCCAGGATGCCGGTGCCGACACGGTCGAGGCGAATCTTGCGCTCGGGCTGCCGGTCGACAAGCGCGACTACGGGATCGGCTCGCAGATCCTCGCCGACCTCGGGGTGCACGAGATGCGCTTGATGACCAACAACCCCAAGAAGATCGCCGGCCTGGAGGGCTTCGGCTTGCGCATCGTCGACCGCGTTCCGATCGAGACCCCGCCGACCGCGTACAACGCACACTACATCGAGACCAAACGCGACAAGCTCGGTCATCTCTTCGACGGCGGACCCCCGGCAGCGGCCGACGCCCTCGTGCCGGCGCCCAACGGACGCAGCCGCCCGAAGAAGGCCGCGCGATGAAGGTTGAGGCCCGTACGGCGAACCTGCCGCGCTCGGCGGGCGGGCGGTACGCGATCGTGAGCGCGAGCTTCTATCGCGAACTCGCGGCCCAGCTCGAAGACGGGGCCCGGCGCGGGCTCGCCGCCTGCGGGGTGGCCGAGGTCGACGCCTACGCGGTCCCGGGCTGCTTCGAGTTGCCGTTGGCGGCGCAAAAGCTGGCGCAGAGCGGCCGATATGAGGGCGTGGTCGCGCTCGGCGTGGTGGTGCGCGGCGAGACGCCGCACTTCGACTACGTGGCAGGAGAGTGCTCGCGCGGGCTGATGGACGCGCAGTTGCGCACCGGCGTTCCGATCGGCTTCGGGGTGCTGACGACCGACACGCTGGCTCAAGCGGAAGAGCGCGCCGATCCCGCGCGCGGCGACAAAGGGTTCGATGCGGCGGTCGCGGCGGTCGCGGTCGCAAGCCTTTCCCTTGCCTTTTAAGCAGGCGCCGCTTATACTGCCTCTACGTCGCTTCCTTGAGGGGGCGCCGCTCTTCTGTTTTCGCGAGGCTCCGGTGCAGAACAAATTCTTGACCTGTAAAGACTGCGGCAACCAGTTCGAATTCACCGTACGCGACCAGCAATTCTACCGCGAGAAGGGGTTCGAGAACGAACCGCAGCGGTGCCGGGACTGCCGGAGCGCACGGAAAAACCAGCGGGCATCGGGGGTATCGACGTCGGGAGCGCGGGAAGCGTTCGACGCGGTCTGCGCGCAGTGCGGCGTGGCGACGACCGTGCCGTTCAAGCCCCGGGGCGACCGTCCCGTGTACTGCCGGAGCTGCTACACGGCGCAGGCGCCGGCCCGAGTCTAGCAGTGTGTCGGGCCTAGCCCGACACCGGCGACGGGGCGGCTCGGGCGAAGCCCGAACGCGAACGATTGCGCGAAGCGCAATCCACTAAGGGCCGCGGCTCGGCCGCGGCGAACTTTCTCCGGACGATGTTCAGGCCGGAGAGCGATCTGTTTGGGTTCGGGGTCGTGTGGTGGGACGATGACGCGGTCGGCTATGTCGATCAGCGGGCGGTTCCGCACGCGGTCGAGCGCCGCCGCGCGACGTCGGTCGACGAAGTCGTCGAAGCGATCGCGACGCTGGCGGTGCGGGGTGCCCCGGCGATCGGCGTGTTCGGCGCATACGGGGTCGCGCTGGTCGGCCGGCGCAGCGCGGACGGCGAGGCGTTCGCCGCGGCCGCGCGCCGCATTCGGGGCGCGCGACCGACCGCTGTGAACCTGGCCTGGGCGGTCGATCGCGTGCTGGCCCGGGCCGACGGCGACTACCTCGCCGAAGCGCGCAGCATTCATGAGGAGCAAATCGAGATCGACCGCCGGATCGGCGAGGCGGCCATCGCGCTGTTCCCCGACGCCGGCAACGTGCTGACGCACTGCAACACCGGGCCGCTCGCGACCGCCGGCTACGGCACGGCGCTCGGGGCGATCGTCGCCGCCGCGCGCGCCGGCAAGAAACTGCACGTCTATGCCGACGAAACGCGCCCCCTCCTCCAGGGCGCGCGCTTGACGATGTTCGAGTTGCGCGCGGCGGGCATCCCCGCGACCGTGCTGGTCGACAGTGCCGCGGCCATCGCGATGGCGCGCAAGGACATCGCGGCGGTCATCGTCGGGGCCGACCGCATCGCGCGCAACGGCGACACCGCCAACAAGATCGGCACCTACGGGGTCGCGATCTCGGCCGCCCACCACGGCATCCCGTTCTACGTCGCCGCGCCGCGTTCGACGTTCGACTTCAGCCTCGCCGACGGGTCAGCGATCCCGATCGAGGAACGCGCGCCCGGCGAAGTGCGCGTCGTCGACTCCGACGCCGTGTACAACCCGGCCTTCGACGTGACGCCCGGCCATCTGATTGCCGCCTTCGTCACCGAATACGGGGTGATCCGGCCGCCGTACGAAGAATCGATCGCGGCCCTCGAAACATATCCGCGCACGCTGGTCTTGAGTGGAGTCGCAGGGAGCAGCGAGTAGCTACGACGTGAAGTTCTACGAGTTCGTAGATCGTGCACCGGTGATCCCCAAGCTGACGGTCATCGAGGGCGAGGAGCCGGTGTTCTCCGAGGCGGCGCTGACGATCTTGCTCGACCGGCTGCTCCCCGACATGCGCGACCTCAACCTCGAAACGTTCGCCGGCACCGAACTCGACGACGCGGGCAAGGTCGAGGCCGCCATCGGTGCGATGCCGTTCCTCGCCGAGCGCCGGGTCGTCGTCGTGCGCGGTTGCCAAGCGATGCGCGCGGCCCCGCGGCGCTCGCTGTGGGCGGTCGCCGAGGCGGTTCCGGCGGGCAATGCGCTCGTGCTCGAAGACCTCCTCGCGCCGGCCCGCAAGGCCAAGCCCGAACCCTTCGGAGCGCTCGCCGGGCGCAGCGCCCTGCGCATCGACACGACCCCGTCGCCCCCGGCCCGGCACCGCTACGTCACCGAACTCCTCGAACGTTTAGGCGCGACGGCTGAGCCGCGGGTCGTCGCCGCCCTTGCCGCCAGCGACGCGCCGCTCGCCGCGGTGCGCAACGACCTCGAGAAGCTCGCGCTCGGGGGGCGCACGATCACCTACGCCGAGCTCGAAGCGGAAACGCTGTCCGTCGAGGACCCCAAGGCCTACCGTTACGCGGGGGCGCTCGTGGAAGGGCGCGCCGCCGAGGCGCTTGCCATCGCGTTCGAAATGTTCGCCAACGACGCGCGCGGGGCCGGCATTCCGCTCGCCAGTGCCCTCGCGACCGAATGCGGACTCTTGTGGGAGTTGGCGCGTCCGGGCGGTCAGTTGCCGGCCCGGTTCCGGTGGCGCGAGCGCGTGCTGCGGCCGATAGCGGCCCGGGTCGGCGAACGCCGCGCCCGCTACGGTTTCGAGCGCGCGGTCCGCGGTTTCGAGGCGGTCGTGACCGGCCGGATCGAGGATCCGCGGGCGATGATCGAGCTGCTCACCGCCGACGTCGCCGCCCGGCTCGAACGGCCCCGCTGAGCAGGCGACGGCCCCTCAGCGGGCGGTTTGGCCTCGATTGGCTTGCTCAGGGCCGCGAGGGAACAGGATATTGCGCTTCTTGACGCCAAGGTCGGGGCTGCAGCGGGGACTGCCATGCATTCCGCCGCGTTCTCGCTTGTCACACGCGGAACTTTAAGGAGTTCTCATTAACAATGCGCACTCTCTTTCCACGGTTAGCCGTGCTCGGTGCGTTCGCTCTGGCGGTAGTTGGATGTGGGGGGTCTAACGGGACAGCACTTCCCAACTACGCCGGCACGAATGGCGCTAACGGATCACCTGGGAATTACCAATCGGGATGCTCAACGGCAGTTACGGGGCAGTGCGCCCAGGCCACCGCTCCCCCGAGTCTGATTCCCCCCGAAACCATCGACGCCGGCTCGACGGCGATCAGCGGCGTCGGCTACAACACGACGGCTGCGGTGACGCAGTCGGCGGTCAGCCCGCCGCAGAACGCGCTCCCGGCTACGGCGCCGGCGACCGCGCCGACCAATCCGCCCTTCACCAGCGGATCGCACATCGTCACCTTCAGCGGGAACGCGCTGACCCAGGTGATCTTCAAGGACGTTGCGCTCACTTCGGGTATCCTCCCGGGTGGCACGCCGTCGATCCCCGGTGGAACGGTCCCGTTCAACGGGCTCCTCTACAGCTACGTCACGCCGTCGTTCACGGCGAACTTCGAATATTCGTCGGTCGTCGTCAACGCCTGGTTTGCCGCCCCGGTCCCGGCTCCGGTGCCCCCGGCGACGCCGGCTCCGCCTGCTCCGACATCGGTGACGGTCAACCTCGAGATCGTCGGCGGTTCGGCAAATGCGATGTTCGACTTCCGCACCGCCAGCTGCGGAACGCTGACCACCAAGACGGCGCCGGTCGTTCCGACGGCGGCGACGTTCACGAAACTCACCTGCACCTTGGCAGCGCTTGGCGCCGGCAACGATTCTCAGGCCAAGTTCTCCAACGCGATCTTCCCGAACGCGAGCGGGGTGTTCGATCCGGTGTCGGGCAGCACGCTGTACCTCGTCCTGACCCCATCGTCAGGTATCTTCTCCACCGGCGTCACCGCATACCAGTTCGGCTTCGGCGGAGTGTACGCCACGCAGTAACCCAACCTCGGTTTCCAAACAACGTCGCGACGGCGAGCCGGAATTCCGGCTCGCCGTCGCGCTTTTGCGTAAGGGAGCGCCGTCGTTTCGGCGCGAAGCCCGGCCGAACCGATGACTGAATCGACCTACGCTTCACCGTTCTCGTGGCGCTACGGTCGCGCATCGCTGCGCACACTGTTCTCCGAGCCCGAGCGACGGCGGTTGTGGCGTGCCGTCTGGGTGGCGCTCGCCGAATCGCAAGCCAAGAGCGGGCTCGTGTCGGAAGAAGAACTGGCCGACCTGCGGCTCCACCAAGGCTCGATCGACCTCGAAGCCGCGCTTGCGATCGAGCACGAGATCGGCCACGATCTCATGGCCGAGATTCGCGTCTACGCCTCCCAGGCCACGGTCGGTGGCCGGCGCCTGCATCTGGGCGCAACGTCGATGGACATCGAAGACACGGTCGAAACGTACCGCCTGCGGACCGCGCTGCGCGTCATCGCGGCCGAAATCGACGTGATCCTCGGCGCCTTCATCAAGGTGATTCGCGCGCACGCGCACACGGTTTGCATGGGGTTCACGCACCTGCAACCGGCCGAACCGACGACGATCGGCTACCGGTTCGCGCTGTACGCCCAGGATCTGTTCAACGACCGCGACCACCTGCGTTTCGTCACCGGCCGCGTGCGTGCCAAGGGCGTGCGGGGAGCGGTCGGGACGTCGGCGTCGTACACCGAGCTGCTGGCCGGTTCGGGCCGCACGCCGGCCGATCAGGAAGCCGACGTGCTCGCGGCGTTCGACCTGGAGGCGGAGATGGTCAGCGCCCAGACTTACCCCCGCAAGACCGACTTTCTCGTGCTCTCGACGCTGGCCGGCATCGGCGCGTCGCTCTCGAAGTTCGCGGCCGACATCCGGGTGCTCAGTTCGCCCGGCTTCGGGGAAGTCTTCGAGCCGTTCGGGGCCAAGCAAGTGGGCAGCTCCGCGATGCCCTTCAAGCGCAATCCCGTCCTGTGCGAGCGCATCGACTCGCTCGCGCGCCTGCTGCCCGGCTATGCCGACGTCGCGTGGCAAAACGCGGCGACGAACTATCTCGAACGGACCCTCGACGACTCGGCGAACCGGCGCACGATCCTGCCCGAGTCGGTGCTGTGCACCGACGAGATCCTGCGCTTGACGCGGCGCGTGCTCGAGGGACTGCGCATCGACGAGCGCCGGGTCGCCGAAAATCTGCGCACCTACGGTCCGTTTGCCGGCACCGAAGCGGTGTTGATGCACGCCGTCAAAGTGGGCGGCGATCGCCAAGTGCTGCACGAAGTGATCCGGGAGAACGCGATGCGCGCGTGGGAAGCGATCGCGGCCGGCGACGGGAATCCGCTCGCGCGCTTCCTGGCCGACGACGTCGAGCTGACCCAATACGTCGATCCCGCCGAGATCCGCTCGCGCCTCGACCCGACCAAACACGTCGGCGACGCGCCGGAACGCGCGCTACGCTTGGCAGACTTCATCGAAGGCCAGTTGGAGAACGATCGACCGTGAACAAAGGTGTCGAGATCGCGCGCGGCAAGACCAAGGCGCTCTACGAATATCCCGGGCAGCCCGACGTGCTGGTCGTCACGCAAGGCGACAACATCACCGCCGGCGACGGCGCGCGCCGCAGCACGATCGAAGGCAAGGGGCGGCTCGCGGCCAAGACGACCGCGCGCGTCTTCCGGCTGCTCAACCTGTGCGGTTTACCGACCCACTATCTCTCCGGCGGCGAGGACGACGACGACAACGAGATGCTCGTGCGCCGCGCGCAGATGATCCCGGTGGAGGTCGTCACTCGCGGCGTCGCCGCAGGTTCGTTCGTCAAGCGCAAGCCCGGGGTCGCGCGCGGGGCCGTCATCGTGCCGCGGCTCGTCGAGTTCTTCCTGAAAGACGATGCCAATCACGATCCGTTGATCGAACCCGAGGAGATGATCGCGCGCGGGATCGCGACCCCCAGCGAAGTCGCGACGATGACCGAACTGGCGCGCATCACCTTCGAGATCCTCGCCCACGCGTGGCGCCGGCGCGACGTGCTGCTCGTCGATTTGAAGATCGAGTTCGGCCGGCTCGCCACCGGCGAGAACAAAGGCGCGCTCGTGATCGCCGACGTGATCGACAACGACTCGTGGCGCATTTGGCCGCAAGGACGCGAAGAGATGATGCTCGACAAGCAGATGTATCGCAATCTGCCGGAGGTGACGGAGAGCGATCTCGAGCGGGTCAAGGCGGCGTACGAGACGGTCGCCGAAATGGCTGGGACCTTTCCCTTGATGCGGCCCGGGATGATCGCGATCGTCGCCGACGGCGAACGCCACCTGCCGGCCCTCATGGAGCTGGGCGCGGCGATGCAACGCTTCGGCTTGCCGTTCGTGCGCCACGTCGTCTCGGTGAGCGCGACGCCCGGTTACGTGCTGCAACTTCTGGCGCAACTCGATGCGACGTTCGCGCGCCTGATCATCGTCGCGCTGGGCGACGAGCGCAGCGCCCTGCGCGGCATCGCCAACGCGGCCTCGCCGAATCCCGTGCTGGGCGTCGACCCCGGCGACGATCCCGCCAAGTACGCGCTGCAGGCCGCCAAGGCGTTCGCGCTCGACGACACGGTCGTGTTCGGGCGCGTCCTCTTGACGCAGGCCAACATGCGCTCCGCGGTGATGCAAGCCGATCAGGCGCTGAACGAAGTGCCCGCGCCCCCCGAAGGCCGCCTGGTATGACGGCGTGACCGCGACCGGCGCCGCTGCGCATACCTTCCCCGTCGGCGCCCTCGACGACGACGCGCTGCAAGGGGCGCTGGGCACGGCGGAGGTCGCGCTCACGGTCGCCGAGGTGCGTCGCATCGCGCACACGCTCGGGCGCGATCCGACCCTCGTCGAGTTGTACGCGTTCGACGCGCAGTGGAGCGAGCATTGCTCCTACAAGAGCAGCCGCCACATCTTGCGCCGGCTCCCGGTCGAAGGGCCGACCGTCATGCAAGGGCCGGCCGAAGATGCCGGCGTGCTGCACCTCGGCGAGTGGAACGGCACGCGCTACGGCGTCGTGATCGCGCACGAGTCGCACAACCATCCCTCGCAAGTCGTCCCGTTCGAAGGCGCGGCGACCGGCGTCGGCGGGATCGTGCGCGACGTGCTGTGCATGGGCGCGACGGTGATCGCGCTCGCCGACGGGCTGCGCTTCGGGCGGCTCGAGAACCCCCACTGCCGCTACGTCGCGCAGAGCGTCGTCGACGGCATCGCCGCATACGGCAACGCGATCGGCGTGCCGACGATCGCCGGCGACGTGTACGTCGACGGCGGGTTCGACGACAACGTGCTGGTCAACGTCGTGGCGCTCGGGCTCGTGAAAGAAGGCGAGATCGTGCACTCGCGTGCCCCCGAAGGCGCGGCCGGGTGGGACATCGTGTTGATCGGCAAGGCGACCGATCGCAGCGGTTTCGGCGGCGCGTCGTTCTCGTCGCTGACGCTCGACGCCGGCGACGCCGAGCAGAATCGCGGTGCGGTGCAAGTCCCCGATCCGTTCCTCAAGAACGTCATCATGCGCGCGACGTACCGCGTGTTCGAGGCGCTGCGCGCAGCCGGCATCACCGCGGGGTTCAAGGACCTTGGCGCGGGCGGCATCGTCGGCTGCACCGCCGAGATCGTCGCGAGCGGCGGCTTCGGCGCGGTGATCGACCTCGACCGAGCGCCGACCTCGCAGCCCGATCTGCCGCCTCCGGTCGTCGCGATCGGCGAGACGCAAGAGCGGCTGACGTGGGTCGTGCCTCCGTCGTTCACCCCCGAACTGTTGCGCATCTACAACGATGAGTTCGGGTTGCCGGCGATCGCGCGGGGGGCGTGCGCCGCGGTGATCGGCACGGTCGTGACGGAGCCGACGTACACGCTGCGCTGGCACGGCCGCGAGCTGATGTCGGTCCCGCTCGATTTCTTCACCGGCGGGGTGCGGTACGAGCGCGCGGAGGCGCGCACCGACGCCCCGCGCGAGGAAGCGCCGCCGCTCGACGTGCGCGTCGAGCAAACGTTGCCGGCGGTGCTGACGCACCGTGACGTGTGCTCCCGGCGGCCGCTGTTCGAACGCTACGACAGCGCCGTGCGCGGGACGACGTCGATCGCTTGCGGCGACGCCGACGCCGGCGTGATCCTGCCGATCCCCGGCGCGCCGCTCGCGGTCGCGCTCTCGATCGACGGCAACCCGCGCTACGGCCGGGTCGACGCGCGCACCGCCGCCGAGCACGCGGTGTGCGAGGGCGTGCGCAACGTCGTGGCAGTCGGGGCGCGCCCGGTCGGCTTGACCGATTGCCTGAACTTCGGCAATCCGGAGATTCCCGAGCAGTTCGGCGCGTTGGTCGACGCGGTCGACGGGCTCGCGCACGCGGCTCGTGAGCTCGGCACGCCATTCGTGTCGGGCAACGTCAGCCTCTACAATGCTGCCAAGAGCGGCAAGGCGATCCCGCCGTCGCCGATCGTCGCGACGGTCGGGGCGATAGCTGATGCCTCCAAGACGGCGAACATGCTCTTCAAGCGCGCCGGCTCGATGCTGATGCTCGTTGGTCCGCGCTCGAACGCGCTCGGCGGGTCGGTGATCGCCGACCTCGGCGCGCTCGTCGGCACGTCGGCCCAGAGCGTGCTCCCGACGGCCCTGCCGCGGATCGACTACGCGGCGCTGCGGGCTGAGGTCGCGCTGATCCTCGAGGCCTACGACCGCAACCTCGTGCTCGCCGCGCACGACGTCGCCGACGGCGGGGTCGCAATCGCGGTCGCGGAGATGGCGCTCGCCACGCTCGACGGCGTGCCGCTCGGCGCCCACGTCAACCCGAGCGACGGCTGGGCGCCCGGGATCGGCGGCGCCGGGGCGCTGTTCGGCGAAGCCGGCGGGTTCGTCGTCGAGGTGACCGACCCCGAGACGTTCACCGCGCTGGCGCGCAAGCACGGCGTCTGGACGGGGCGGCTGGGGATCACGCTCTACGAGCCGCAACTGGTCGTCGAGGGCGTCACGTTCGACCTGCGCGCCCTGCACGCGGCCTGGAGCGCACCGTTCGCCGCGATCTACGAGTCGGCCGCGCAATGAGCTACGTCGCGATTCCGGTCTTCCCGGGGACGAACAGCGAAGAGGAAACCCTGCGCGCCTGCCACGCCGTCGGCCTGGAAGCACGGCTCGTGTGGTGGTTCGACGACCCGGCGTTGCTGCGCGAGGCGGCGGCCTACGTCGTCCCCGGCGGCTTCGCCTACGAAGACCGCATCCGCGCCGGGGCGGTCGCCGCGCACGATGCGTTGATGGACCCGATCCTCGAAGGCGCGCAGGCCGGCAAGCTCGTGCTGGGCATCTGCAACGGCGCGCAGGTGCTGCTCGAGGCGGGGCTCGTTCCGGGAACCGGCCCGCTGCGGCGCCCGACCGCGGCCTTCGCGAAGAACCTCCCGTGGCGCAAGTTCGTGAGCCGTCACGTCTACGTGCGGCTGGCGATCGCGCCCGAGCGCTGCGCGATCACGGCTGCGCTGCCCGCCGACGCAGTGATCCCGATGTGGGCCGCGCACGGCGAAGGCCGGCTGGCCGCGCACCCCGACGAGTTGGCGCGCATCGCAAGCGACGGGCATTTGGCCTTCGCCTACTGCGACCACAACGGCAACGTCGTGCCGGAAGCGACGCCGAACGGTTCGGCGCTGGGCTGCGCCGCGCTGACCAATCGCGAAGGCAACGTGCTCGCGATCATGCCGCATCCCGAACGCGACGGCTGGACGTACCAGCACCGCGACGGCACCGACCGGATGCACGCGCGCGGCGACAAGCGCGCGATGTTGGCGCCCTCGGGCGGCATTGCGCTCTTCGTCAGCTTCGCGCGCGCGCTCGAACGCTCGACGGCCTTGGAGTTGCGGTGATCGCGCGCGCGTTCGAAGTGGCGCTGACGATCCCCGACAACGAGGCCTACACGGCCCTCGTCGCGCTGCAGCGCATGGGAATCGCGTGCGCGGCGGTGCGGCGCGCCGACGTGTGGGTGTTCGACGTGGACGACGGCGCGGCCGGCGGGCTCGAAGCGACCGTGCGCGACATCGAGACGATCTACAATCCGAACAAGCACCGCCTGCTGCCGCTCGCGGACGCCCGGCCGCAAAGCGGTGAGGTGTGGATCGGCGAAGACGAACCCCACGCTCCGCCGGCGCCGGTGAGGATTGCGGGCCGCACGTTGGCGGGTGTCAGCGCCGTTCGCCGGTTCACGGCTTGGCGGCTCGAGGATGCCGAGGGGCGTCCGGTTGCTACGACCGAGGTGGACCGGGCGGTTGCAACGCTTTTGTGTAATCCTGCGTTTCAAAGGACCATACGATGATGCTTGCACCCGACCGTACCATCGACCAGATCGACTCCAAGATCGGCGAGTTCTACACGATCGCGACGCTTGGATCGCACTCCGCGCTGCAGATCCTCAAGGGCGCGCACGACGAGGGTTTCCACACCCTCGCGATCGCCAACAAACAGACGGCCAGCCTGTACCCGTCGTTCGCGTTCGTCGACGAGACGATCGTCATCGAGGAGTACAGCGAGTTCATGGGGCTGATGCCCGAGCTCGAAAAGCGCAAGCTGATCATCGTGCCGCACGGATCGTTCGTCGCCTACTTGTCGCTCGAGGAGCACAAGAAGATGAACGTCCCCTACTTCGGCAACAAAGCGATCCTCGACTGGGAAGCCAGCCGCGAGCTCCAGCGCCAGTGGCTCACCCGCGCCGGCCTCAAGGTGCCCCGCCAATTCCGCAGCGGCGCCGAGATCGATCGCCCGGTCATCGTCAAGCTGTACGGCGCGATGGGCGGCAAGGGCTATATGTTCTTGCGCAACGCACAAGACTTCGAGGAGCGGGTCGCTCTCTTGGCGCAGCGCAACTACATCCTGCAAGAGTACGTCATCGGCGTGCCGTTCTACATCCACTATTTCTACTCGCCGCTCACGGGTAAGCTCGAGATCATGAGCATGGACCGCCGCTACGAGACGAACGTCGACTCATTGGGGCGCATCCCGTCGCGCGCCCAGGAAGGGATGGACATCGAGCCGTCCTACGTGGTGGTCGGCAACTCGCCGCTGAGTTTGCGCGAGTCGATGCTCGCCGAAGCGTACTGGATGGGCGAGCAAGTGGTGAAGGTCAGCCGCGAGATCTGCCCGCCCAAAGGCCTCTTCGGCGCGTTCTGCATCGAGACGATCATCACGCCCGACGCGCAGTTCTACATCATGGAAATCTCGGCGCGCATCGTCGCCGGCACGAACCTCTTCATCGACGGCTCGCCGTACTCGTACTTGCACTACAGCGAACCGATGTCGACCGGCCGCCGCATCGCCCGCGAAATCAAGAACGCCCTGCTCAGCAACTCGCTGGAGTATGTATTGGACGACGGAGCAAAAATTTAGCTCCTTGAAGTCATGGGTTGGTCTACTGCTTGCGATCCTGCTTGCGGCCGGCATCGTGAGCCCGGCCATCGCGGGGGGGCTGCAAGAGGATCCGGCGGCGTTGTATGCGCGGATGAAAGACGCGTACGACAAGGGGACCGCGCACGGTTGGACGTTCAACGACGAAACGCTCTACTTGGCGACGATCATGGACGCCGGGCGCGCGTACGCGCTGCTGCGGCCCAACGATCCGGCGTATCTCGAGCTGGCCGATCTCGCGGTCGACGTCGGGACGGTGCTCTCGTACGACCCGCTCTCGAACAACGACGCGTCGGTGTGGTACATGCGCGAAGCTGCCAACGCCGTGATCAAGGCGGGCGATCCGCAGCGCACCGCCAAGGCGCAGGCGATCCTCGTGCGGCTCGATGCGTTCGACGTCAGTCCCGATGCGGGCGCGCGGATGGCGGTGCAGGACGCCGCCGCCAACGTCGAGCGTTGGCCGGCTGACGACAACGCGCTGATCGCGCGGGTCGACGCCGACGTGCGGGCGTACCGGCTGACCGGCGACGTGCGCTACCGCAGCCTGGCGCTCTACGACGTCGCGCGCAGCGGCTTTCCAGTCGGCAAACTCGCCGATCCGCCCGGCAACGAAGTGGTGACGTCGGCCAACTCGGCCGACGCCGGCGTGGCCGGCTACACGAGCGGCGACCGGACCAATGCGAAGATCTTTCTGCAGGAACGAGCGGCGCTCAAGGATCCGCCGATCATCGCGCGGGTGATCGCGATGCCGCACGACGAACGGCTGCGCATCACCGCGCCGGCCGACGAATATTTCGGCCATGCCGGGATTTCGGTGCTCGGCATCAAGAACGAGATGGAGCGGATCGGGCGCTACCTCGACTCGGGATGGGGTTCGCGGATGACGGCCCAAGCGCTGACGGTCACCGAGTCGGTGACCGACTGGCAAAAGCAGTATCCGCACGACTACGCGATGCCGCGTACGCTGCTGGCCAACTACCAGATGCTGGCGCGCATCACCGACGACCCCGAGGCGACGGCCGCGGCCAACCGGATGCGGATGATGCTCGTCGTCGAGTACGCCGATTCGCCCCAGGCACGCCGGCTCGTCGAGGAGAGCGCGACCGGCGGCACCGCGGCGACCGCCGCCACCCACTAGCGCCCGCCGCCGTCCGCGCGGGACAAGAGTGCCCGACCGGTCCGTCGTAGGAGCGGGCATGAAAGCGGAGATCGACGTCGCCGCGACGCTCGCGCGGTACGACCTCGGTGCGCTCGCGTTGTGCTCGGTGGGGAGTCATTCGGCGCTCGAGATCGCGTCGGGCGCGCGCGCGCAGGGCCTGCGCAACGTGATCGTGACCGAACGTGGCCGCGACCAGACGTACGCCCGGCATTATGCGCGCCGCGACGATCCGGCGCGCGGCTGCATCGACGAGACGATCGAGGTCGCGCGGTTCGCCGACATGCTCGATCCGGTCGTGCAGGAAGCGCTGCTCGCACTCAACGTCATCTTCGTGCCGAACCGCTCGTTCGAGGTGTACCTGCACCAGCGCTATTCCTACGACGAGATCGAGCGCGGCATGCTCGTGCCGTTCTTCGGCAACCGGCGCCTGTTGCGCGCCGAGGAGCGCGACGAAGCGGAGAACCAGTACGCGCTGCTCGAACGCGCGAACGTCCGGTACCCGATGCAGTTCCGTTCGCCGCACGACATCGACCGGCTCGTGATGATCAAGGCGCCGCACGCGAAGGTCAGCTTCGAGCGGGCCTTCTTTCTCGCCCGTTCGTACGAAGAGTACGAACGCACCGCAACGCGCCTGATGTCGAGCGGGATGGTCGACGAGGAAGGTCTGCGCTCGGCGGTGATCGAGGAGTACGCCCTCGGACCGTCGATCAACTTGAATTTTTTCTACTCGCCGATCTTGGGCGAACTCGAACTGCTCGGCACCGACACGCGCCGGCAAACGAACATCGACGGCTTGCGCGGGCTGCCGTTCGCGCAAGCGTCGGCGCTCGCCGACGAACCGGCGCGGATGGAAGAAGCGGGCCATATCGCGGCGACGCTGACCGAGTCGATGCTCGAACCGGCGTTCGCGATGGGCGAGCGCTTCGTCGAGGCGGCGCGCGCCGTCAATCCGCCCGGAATCATCGGGCCGTTCGCGCTGCAGTGCGTCATCGTCGCCGGACCGCCCAAGGCGTTCGTCGTCTACGACGTCTCGCTGCGGATGCCGGGCTCGCCGGGCACGCGCTACACGCCATATTCCGCCTACCGCTGGGGCCGCGACGTCAGCTTCGGCGAGCGCATCGCGATGGAACTGAACTTCGCCCGCGAGCAAAGCCGGCTCGCGGAGGTCCTGACGTGAGGTGTTTTCCGAAGTGGTAGTTCCCGCCGAGCATTAAGCGCGCAGCGGGGGCGTTGGGTTTCGGTGGCATCTCGCCCATGACGAGCGCAATCATTCTCGATTTCATGGCGCAGTAGAGCCAGTTGATCGCGCGCGCACGCCCGAGGCCGGCAGCTTCGTCAAGCGCGCGCACACCGCAGTAGCGTAGCTTCACCGACCTCGCGACAACAGGTGTTTCCGTCGGGGGCACAAAGGAAAGTTCGCTTCGCATGTGCTCAGTGCGCGTATTCGTCGTACCACTGAGCCGGGCTTAGCGTTGCCAACATCAATCGAGGAGCCGACTCGTGCAAGCTAACAAGATGCTATGGATTCGTCGCGCCATTTCGGCGGCGATCGTGCCGGTTTGCCTTTCGTTGTCACTCGCCTCGTACGCGCAGACGAGCGCGCCAAGCGCTCCCGCTCTCACGCCCGCCGAGGCGGCGAAAATCGCGACGGATGCATATATCTACGGCTATCCGCTGGTCACGATGGAATACACGCGGCGCTCCGCCACCAACGTTACGGCACCCGACGGCAAGTCGGCACCGATGGGAGTGCTGAACAAGTTCCGCGCCTATCCCGCCGTCGATGATCATCGCGTGACCGCACCGAATGCCGACACGCTGTACACGACGGCGTTCATCGACGTTTCCAAAGAACCGTACGTCTTCAAACTGCCGGACTCGCATGGGCGCTACTACCTCATGCCGATGCTGAGCGGGTGGACCGACGTGTTCCAGGTTCCGGGCAAAAGAACAACCGGAACCGGCGCTCAGGCTTACCTCATCACGGGTCCGTCGTTCACCGGTACCGTTCCCGCGGGGCTCACCCAGCTGAAGTCACCGACCGGCATCGTTTGGATTCTCGGCCGCATCTACTGCACGGGAACGCCGAGCGATTACGCTGCCGTTCACGCGATGCAGGACGCGATCGTGCTCGAGCCGCTGCACGCGCTCGGAAAGCCGTATACGCCGCCTGCCGGCGTCGTCAACCCCGCTTGGAAGTCGACGCTCTCCGTTCGCGATCAGGTCAACGCGTTGACGCCGGATCAATATTTCACCCTGCTCGCGCAATTGATGGTCGATAATCCGCCGGCCGCGGCGGATGCTCCCATCGTTGCGGAAATGGCGCAGATCGGAATCGTACCAGGAAAGCCGTTCGTCGCAAGCGCACTGGGCGCCGACGCAGCGACGGCACTCGCCGCCGTCCCGAAGGCCGCGTTCGACAAGATCATGGCCGATTACGCCAACGCGGGCCAACTGAAGAACGGCTGGCTCTTGACCCTGAAGACAGGTCTCTACGGAACCGATTATCTGCAACGGGCACTCATCACCGCGATCGGACTCGGAGCGAACCGGCCGCAAGATGCGATCTACCCGACGAGTACCGGCCCCACGCCTGCCGAAAAGTACTCCGGTTCGGTTGTGCGCGTGATGCATTTCCCGAAGGGGCAACTGCCGCCGGTCAACGGCTTCTGGTCGCTCACGATGTACACGCCGGCCTATTTCTTCTACGACAACCCGCTCCACAAGTACACGGTGAGCGCTCGAAATACGCTGGTAAGCAATGCTGACGGCTCGACGGATCTGTACGTCTCCCATGTGGCACCGGCCGGCGTGCCGGCGTCGAATTGGCTGCCGGCGCCCGCGGGAGCGTACATTCTGATGAT
This sequence comes from Vulcanimicrobiota bacterium, assembly GCA_963749395.1. GTDB lineage: Bacteria > Vulcanimicrobiota > Vulcanimicrobiia > Vulcanimicrobiales > Vulcanimicrobiaceae > CAVVMT01. The sequence continues at coordinate 139,121 of CAVVMT010000009.1, read as the reverse complement.
GCGGCTGTACGATTCCAAGCCGACGCCGCCGACGATTCTCGACCGAACTTGGGCTCCGCCGCCCGTGTTGCAAAAGTCCTGAGCAGTAGCCGCGTGGTGCGGTCAGGTGGCTCTGGGGGGCGCCGCTAGACGTCGCCGTCGCCGTATCGCTTGTGGCCCGGCGGCGGGGTGACGGGACCGCGGGGGCCTGCTAGCGGCGCTCGGAACGCCGCCTTCGGCCGAAATGGCTCTCGATTGTCGCGAAAGGCGAACGAAGACCGGACGCGGCCTGCGCTTGAGAAAGCGCGGCGCCCTTCATGGCGAAGGGGACCGCATGACTCAGGGCGTTGTCATTCTCGATTTCGGGGCGCAGTACAGCCAGTTGATCGCGCGGCGCACGCGCGAGGCGCACGTCTATTGCGAGTTGCTTCCCCACGATACGCCTTGGGCCGAGATCGCGCGGCGCGAGCCGGCGGCGATCATCTTGAGCGGCGGTCCGGAGAGCACGATGGAGCCCGATGCGCCCGACTGCGATCCGCGGGTGTTCACGAGCGGCCTGCCGCTGCTTGGGATCTGCTACGGGATGCAGTTGATGGCGAAGAAGATGAACGGCGAGCTCGTGCCGCTCGCCCACAGCGAGTTCGGGCCGGCGACGCTCGTGCTCGATCGCACCGACTCGCCGCTGTTGCTCGGCGTCGCGCCGGAGAGCCGCGTGTGGATGTCGCACGGCGATTCGGTCGTGACCCCGCCGGCGGGCTTCGTCGCGCTCGCGCACACCGCGCGCTGCGCGATCGCCGCGATCGGCGACGACGTGCGCCGTGCCTACGGCGTCCAGTTCCATCCGGAGGTCGTCCACACCGAAGCGGGGACGACGATCCTGCAGAATTTCTTGCGCCAGATCGCGCAGATTCCGGCGAACTGGCGGATGGACTCGTTCGTCGAGACCGCGATCGCCGAGGTGCGCGCGAAGGCCGGCGATGCGAACGTCATCTGCGCGCTGTCCGGCGGCGTCGATTCGGCGGTCGCCGCGACCCTCGTGTCGCGCGCGATCGGCAAGCAGCTGACCTGCATCTTCGTCGATCACGGGCTCCTGCGCAAGAACGAGGCCGAGACGGTGTTGGCGGCGTTTCGCGACGTGCTGCACCTCAACGTGGTGCACGTCGACGCGCGCGAGCGCTTCCTCGCGCGTTTGCGCGACGTTACCGATCCCGAGGAGAAGCGCATCCGCATCGGCCACGAGTTCATCGCCGTGTTCGAAGAAGAAGCACTGAAGATTCCCGACGTGCGCTTTCTCGTACAAGGGACGCTCTATCCCGATGTCATCGAGTCGAAGACGCCCGGCTCGAAGGCCGGTCACAAGATCAAGTCGCACCACAACGTCGGCGGTCTGCCCGAAGACATGGCGCTCGGGCTGATCGAACCGCTGCGCGCGCTCTTCAAGGACGAAGTGCGCGAAGCGGGCCGCGTGCTCGGCCTGCCGGGCGCGATCGTCGAGCGCCAGCCCTTCCCGGGCCCGGGGCTCGCGGTGCGGGTGCTCGGCGCGGTCGATGAGGAGCGGCTCGCGGTGTTGCGCGAAGCCGACGCGATCTTCACGAGCGAGATCGAAGCGGCCGACCTGGATCCCTTCCCGTGGCAGTATTTCGCCGTGCTGACGCCGCTCCGCAGCGTCGGCGTCATGGGCGACGGCCGCACCTACGCGAACCTCGTCGCGGTCCGCGCCATCACGAGCCAAGACGGCATGACCGCCGACTGGGCCCGCCTCCCGCACGCCCTCCTCGAGCGCGTCAGCACCCGCATCGTCAACGAAGTCCCCGGCGTCAACCGCGTCGCCTACGACATCACCTCAAAGCCCCCCGCCACCGTCGAGTGGGAATGAACGCGGTGCGCCGGTGCACGGACGGCAGAAAGCACGATGCTTTTTCGGCGCGCCCTCGGGGAATAAAGCCCAGCCACGATCGCGAGCGCGCCCGCTTTTGGGGGCCCCGCGCGCATAGGGCGTGGGGGGCGCGGAGCCTGGGGCGGAGCGCCGTTAAACTCGGGGCGCGCACGTGAAAATCTTAGTCGTGGGCAACGGGGCGCGCGAAGATGCGCTCTGCTGGAAGCTGGCCGATGCGCCGTCCAAGCCCGAGATCTTCGCCGCGCCGGGGAATGCGGGGACCGCGACCCACGGCGAGAACTGGGCGGTGGCCGCGACCGACGGCAAAGCGCTGCTCGAACGCGCGCAGCGAGCCGGGATCGACCTCGCGGTGCTCGGGCCCGAGACGGCGATCGCCGCCGGGGTCGGCGACCGGTTGCGCGACGGCGGGATCGCGACGTTCGGGCCGGGGCGCTCGGGCGGCCGGCTCGAGTCGAGCAAGATCTTCGCCAAACGCTTCATGGATCGCCACGGCATTCCGACGGCGCGCGCGATCGTCGTGCGGTCGTTCGAGCAGGCGCGCAAGGCGCTCGAAACGTGGCGCGGCGCGTGCGTGATCAAGGCCGACGGGCTCGCCGCCGGCAAAGGCGTCGTCGTCGCACCCGACGTGCTGAGCGCCGCCGCGGTGCTCGCCGACTGGTACGGCAGCAAAGCGATCCCCGGCGGCGGAAACGACGTGCTGCTCGAAGAGCGGCTCGTCGGGCGCGAGGTCAGCGTGTTCGCGATCGGCGACGGCCGCGCGATGGTCCCGATCGCCGCCGCGTGCGACTACAAGCGCGCCGGGGAAGGCGACACCGGCCCGAACACCGGCGGGATGGGCGCCTATTCGCCGCCGGCGCACTTTCCCGCCGGCTGGCTCGACGTCGTGCGCGAGCGCATCATCGCGCCGGTGCTGCGCGGGCTCTTGGCCGAGGGCGAAACCTACATCGGCGTACTGTATTGCGGCCTGATGTGGACCGACGACGGACCGTACGTCATCGAGTTCAACGTCCGTTTCGGCGATCCCGAGACGCAAGTGATCGTGCCGCGGGTCAACGGCGATCTGGCGCAACTGCTGCTGAGCGCGGCGCAGGGCGCACTCGAGATCGATGCCGCGACGTTCGGCCACGACGCCTGCGTCGGCGTCACGATCGCGACCAACGACTACCCGGTGCGCAGCACGCCGCTGCGCGGGCTGCGGCCGGCATTCGCGCTGCCCGAGCGCACGGCGGTCTTCTGGGGCGCCTCCACGCGCAACGGCGACCTCGTCGACGTCGCGGGCGGCCGGGTCTTGACGGTGACCGGACTCGGCTCCACCGTCGCCCGCGCGCGCGACCGCGCATATGCCGCGGTCGATGCGGTGGCCGGCACGCTCGGCACGACCGCGGAACTCAACTTCCGGCGCGACATCGCGGCCGGCATTGCATGACCATCCAAGGAGAACTCCCGATGCACCGTTCGCTCTCTCGTCGCGCCTTCGGCGCAAGCCTCGCCGCGACCGCGGCCTCGATCGCCGTCGTTCGCTCCCGCGGCGACGCGGCCGCTCCGGAATTCGACTGGAAGTACGGGCACGATCTGGCGTCGGATCATCCGCTCAACGTGCGCGCCGTCGAGGCGTTCGCGAAGATCAAGCAGCGTAGCAATGGGCGCCTCTCGATCCGGGCGTTCCCCGACAGCATCCTGGGCGGCGATCCGGCGATGATCTCGCAGCTGCGCTCGGGCGCGCTCGAGGTGATGGCGACGCCGGGAGCGTTCCTCAACTCGATCGTGCCGGTGGCGGCGATCGAGAACGTCGCGTTCGCGTTCGCCAACCGCGACGTCGCGTACAAGGCGATGAACGGCAAGGTCGGCGACATCGTGAAGACCGCGATCCGCGGCGTCAACATCGCGGTGATGGACAAGATCTGGGAGAACGGCTTCCGCGACATCACGACCTCGACCAAGCCGATCCACAACATCGCCGATCTGCAAGGACTGAAGATCCGCGTGTCGCCGGGCAAGATTCGCATCGACACGTTCCAATCGCTGGGCGCATCGCCGACCGCGATCTCGGCGGGCGAGCTCTACACCGCGCTGCAGACGAAAGTCGTCGACGGCCAAGAGAACCCGCTGCTCAACATCGAGACCCTCAAGCTGTACGAAGTGCAGAAGTATTGCAGCCTCTCCCACCACATGTGGACCGGCTACTGGATCCTCGTCAACCAAGACAAGTGGAACAGCCTGCCCAAGGATCTGCAAGCGATCTTCGCCGACGAGATGAACGCCGCGTCGGCGCGCGAGTGGCGCGACAACCAGTTGATCTCGGCGTCGCTCAACGACAAGCTGCAACGCCAGGGGCTCGCTTTCAACCCGGTCGACGTCTCCGGTTTCAAGGCCAAGCTCGTGAGCAGCGGTTACTACACGCGCTGGAAAGGCGAGTTCGGCGACGCGGCCTGGTCGACGCTCGAGTCGTACACCGGCAAACTCGGCTAGGCCTCGACGACGGCGGGCGGATCGAGCAGCTCCGGCGGGATACCCTCCCGCGGGAGCCCGATCGCGCCGCGCTGCGCGAGGTCGGAGAGCATGCCGTCGTCGAGCCCGAGTTCGTCGCGCAGCACCTCGGCGGTGTCGGCGCCGACGCCGGTGACGCCGGGCTGAATCGTGGCGCGTTCGGAGCGCATGAAGCGCGGGTAGGCGTTGTGCAGGCGCAGCGGCCCGACGTCGGGATCGTCGACGCTGACGAACGACTCGCGTGCGACCACCTGCGGGTTGTCGAGTACGGTCGCCACCGATTCGAGCGGGCCGACCGCGACGCCGAGCGGAACGAGTTCGTCGATCGCGTCGGCGCGGTTGCGCGCGCCGAACCACGCCGAGAGCAGCTCGTCGAGGTCGTCGTAGTGCCGCAAGCGTTCGGCGTTGGTGGCGTAACGCGGGTCGTCGGCCAAGGCGTCGCCGCCGACTGCGCGCAGCAGCCGCATCGCGATCGACTGCGCGCTCGCCGAGAGCGCGACCCACTCGCCGTCGGCGCAGCGGTACGCGCCGCGCGGGGCGACGTTGTGGTTGCGGTTGCCGATCCGCTGCGCGACGACGCCGAGCTGATCGTAGTCGAGGATCGCATTTTCGAGGATCGGGATCACCGACTCGTAGATCGCGACGTCGATCACGTCGCCTTTGCCGGTTTCGCGCGCGCGGTGCATCGCAGCGAGTGCGGCGGCGGCGGCGAGATAGCCGGACGACACGTCGGCGAGCGCCCCCGGCGGCAGCACCGGCGGCCGGTCGGGATAGCCGTTGAGCGACGCAAAGCCGCTCATCGCCTCGGCGAGCGTGCCGAAGCCCGCGCGGTCGCGATACGGACCGTCTTGCCCGAAGCCGGTCATGCGCACGAGCACGAGCTTGGGATTGGCCTCGAGAAGGCGCTCGGGCCCCAGGTTCCACCGCTCGAGCGTCCCGGGCCGGAAATTCTCGATCATGATGTCGAAACGCGGCAGCCAGCGCAGCAGCAGCGCCTGCACTTCGAGCGCGTGCAGGTCGAGCGCGACGCTCTTCTTGTTGCGCCCGATCGACTTCCAGAACAAATTGGCGCCGTTCTTCGAAGCGCCCATGTGGCGCGCGTGATCGCCGGTGCCGGGTTGTTCGACCTTGTAGACCTGGGCGCCGAAATCGCCGAGTACTGCGGCCGCGGTCGGCGCGGCGATCATCGTCGAGACGTCGAGCACCCGGATGCCCGCGAGCGGGCGGGGAAGCGGGGCGCCGTTCACGATTCGTCGACGACCGGAGTGTCGTCGACACGGAGCGTCACGGCGTCGGCGAGCTTGCGTTCGTCGCCGCACGGGACGTACAGAGAGGAGGCCATAGGCTGCGAAACTGCGCGCTCGCTACCCCTAATCCTGCCTCGTCGCAAGGCACCCGGCGCCGGCCGGAGAAGCCGCCGAAGATTTTGCCGCTGAGGGAGCGACGGATGCAGAAAGAGCCTCGTGAATGAATAAGGCCGGCTTCGTGTTGGAGGCGATCGGCATCCTGATGGTGATCGTGTCGTTCGTGGTCGGCGTGATCTTCGAGCGCCGCCCGAACCCGCCGCCGGAACGGCGCAACGAGCGCTTCACGCGCGACGTCGCGCTGTTCGGCTCACGCCTCCTGGGCGCCGTCCTCATCCTCATGGGTTCGGTCGTCTTCATCATCGCCAGCCGCCACGCGCCTCCCTAGGGGGCTCGGGCCTTGCGCCTGAGCCCGCTGCCCGGCGCTGCGTCAACCAGCCGCAGTTGCGGGTCGGGCATCGCGGATATCTGCGCCGGGGGCGCGAGCGGCCAGCGTGCGCGCAGGGCGTGGAAGCGCTGTCCGACGTCGCGCACGTAGCGTGGGTCGGCGTAGCGGCCGCGAGCGAAGAGTGCCGCATAGCGGGCCACCTCGAGCGGCCGCCGCGCGTCGAGGAAACGGAAGAACGAATCGCGGGTGACGTCGCCGAGATTGAGGACCGAGTGCCACACGAAGCTCGCGCCGCAATCGCGTGCCGCCCGCACGACCCGTTCGATCGCCCGATCGTCGTCGGTGATGCCGGGCAGCACGGGCGCGACCGCCACGCCGACGCGAATCCCGCGCGCAGCCAACGATTGCACCGCGAACAGCCGCTTGGCGGGGGGCGCGACCGTGGGTTCGACCTCGCGGGCGACTGCCGGATCGAGGGTCGGAATGCTGACGCAGACGTCGACGCCGGCGACCCGCGCCAGCTCGGCGAGCACGTCGGTGTCGCGGACGATCAGCGGCGAGCGGGTCACGATGCCGGCCGGGGTGCGGGCGCGCACGAGTTCGGCCAGGATGCCGCGCGTGATGCGATACGTTCCTTCGAGCGGCTGGTAGGGGTCGGTCGATGTCCCGAGGGCGACCTCCTCACCGCGCCACGAGGGGCGCGCCAGCTCGGCCCGGAGAACGGCCGGGGCATTGATCTTCACCGCGATCCGAGTCGCCCATTCGGCGACGCCGTCGCGCCCGGCGTACCAGTGCGTGCGGCGGGCGTAGCAGAAGACGCAGCCGTGCTGGCATCCGCGATAGGGATTGATCGACCAGCCGAACGGCATCCCCGCCACCCGGTTGAGGACCGATTTGGCCATCGTTTCGACGCATTCGATCCCGGCGACGACCCTGACGCGTTCCATCGAACATACGTTCGATTAATGCCGGCCCGGACCTGCGCGAGCGCCGGCGTATCTGCGCGAAATCGTAACGAACACGCGGCCGCTCGGCGTGAAACCCGGGGCCGGGGACAGAGGTATTAGCAACCGCTATGTATATGCGCCAGCCGCCCCGCGGCTACTACCCCGCTCAACAGGTTTCGTCGGCGTCGTTGCTCGGGCAGGTCCTGGGCATTACGGCTGTCGGCTTCCTGGTCACGGCGCTCGCGACGTATCTGTTCCGCGGCGTGCCGTTCACATTCGGCTTGATTGCCTCGCTCGGCGGCCTCGCGCTGCTGTTCGCGATCAACGGCACCCGCGCCAACCAGCAGCTCTCGTTGCTGCTGTTCTACGCCTTCACGTTCGTCGAGGGGATCGGGATCGCGCCGATCGTTTCACGCTACCTCGCCTACAGCGACGGCAACCAGATCGTCTTCAACGCGGCCACGACGACTGGGCTGGGAATGCTCGTGCTCGCGTCGATCGTCTATGCCTTTAGCTTTGATTTCCGCAAGCTGTCGGGGATCGCGTTCGGGGCGCTGATCGCGCTCCTGTTGGTCGGCATCGTCTCGATCTTCGTCCACTTCTTGCAGCCCGGCGTCTACGCATGGCTGACGCTCGGCGTCTTCACCTTGCTGGTGCTCGTCGACTTCGGCCGCATCCGCGCCGGCGGCGACGGCCTCTCAGCCGTCCAGATCGCCGTCTCGATCTACCTCGACGGGATCAACATCTTCCTAGCTCTGCTTCAGATCTTCGGCCTCCGCTCCCGCGACGACTAGCGGGAAACGCTGAGGCGGCGCATGCCGTCGTTGCCGGCGGCCTCGTGTACGCATGAGTACACGTAGGCCGCCGGCGCCTAGGCCTGCACCGCCTCAGCGCTTCCCACCGCTAACCCACTGCCCCGGGAAGCGCCTAGCCGGTTTGTGGCGAGGCGCCGGCTGCTGAAGTGGTGGATTCGGCTACGCCGAATCCGTCGCGTTTTGCGCTTCGCGCCAAGCCGCCCGCGTACATGAGGCCGCCGGCGACGAAGTCCGCAAGCCGGCTGGGCGCTTCCCGGACGAAACCGGGACGTGGGGCTTTGGTTCTTGAAGAACAGATTATGGCGCGTTCTTTCGATGCCGAGGCTCCGCTTCCGGCGGGGGACGTCCTCGAAGAGGCCTGCGGTATCACCGGAGTCTTCCTTCCGGGGAAGGACGTCGCCAGATCGGCATACTTCGCCCTCTATGCGCTGCAGCACCGCGGTCAGGAGTCGGCGGGGATCGCGGTCTCCGACGGCGGCAGCATCGCCTGTCACCGCGAGATGGGGCTCTTGTCGGGGATCTTCGATGAGGAGATCCTCGGCCGTTTGCAGGGGCACATCGCGGTCGGCCATACGCGGTACTCGACGACCGGTTCGTCGGTGGTCGTCAACGCGCAACCGCTGCTCGAACGCACCGACATCGGCGAGATCGCACTCGCGCACAACGGAAACCTGACCAACACCGAAGCGTTGCGCGACGGGCTCTCGCCGCACATCGTGCTGCAAGCGACCACCGATTCCGAACTGCTCGCGAAGCTGCTCGTCGAGTCGGACGAGCCGACGATGATCGAGCGCATCAAGGCGTTGATGCGCAAGGCCGAAGGTGCTTATTCGGTCGTGATGTGCACCGAGAAGGCGCTGTTCGCGTTCCGCGATCCGTGGGGCGTGCGGCCGCTGTGTTTGGGCACGTACGGCGAGCGCGGCTACATGGTGGCCTCGGAGTCGTGCGCGCTCGCGACCGTGGGCGCGACGTACCTGCGCGAGCTCCAACCGGGCGAAATCGTCGCCATCGACGCGAACGGGCTGCGCAGTGAGATCAGCGAGGTCGCCAAGCCGCCGGCGCTGTGCATGTTCGAGTACATCTATTTCGCGCGCCCCGATTCGGTGCTGAGCGGACGCTCGATCTACATGGCGCGCTACAACATGGGGCGTCACCTGGCACGCGAGCATCCGGTCGATGCCGACGTCGTGATGGCCGTGCCCGACTCGGCGATCCCCGGCGGCATCGGCTTCGCCGCCGAGAGCGGCCTGCCGTACGTCGAGGGACTCATCAAGAACCGCTACATCGGGCGCACGTTCATCAGCCCCGATCAGTCGATGCGCAGCCAAGGCGTGCAGTTGAAATTCAATCCGATCGCGGAGAATTTGCGCGGCCAGCGGGTCGTCGTCGTCGACGATTCGATCGTTCGCGGCACCACGACGCCGCGCATCGTCAAGCTCGTGCGCCAGGCGGGCGCACGCGAAGTTCACCTGCGCATCACGTCGCCGCCGATCGTGCACCCGTGTTATCTCGGCGTCGACATGGCGACGTACGAAGAGCTGATCGCGCACAACCTGACCGTCGACGAAATCTGCAAGCGCGTCGGGGCGGATTCGCTCGGATATCTGAGCCAAGAAGGGCTCGTCGCGGCGACCGAACGGCCGAAGGGCGACTTCTGCCTCGGGTGCCTCAACGGCGCCTATCCACGCGAGCCCGCGCTCGCCGCGGCGTCCTCCGCCCGGGTCTGAATCTCCGCGAACGCGGAGGGGACTCGCCGAACCGTTCGCTCAACAATGCCAGCGATGAGCAACGGGATCGAACAAGTGCAGCTCGGCCGCACCGGCATGCGGGTCAGCAACGTCTGCTTGGGCACGATGACCTTCGGCATGCAGGCCGACGAAGCCGCATCGTTCGAGATCATGGACGTCGCCGCCGCCGCCGGCATCACGTTCATCGACGTCGCCGACGGCTACCCGGCGAACACCACGCAGCATTTCGGAAAGACCGAACAGATAGTCGGCAATTGGTTGCGTGGACGGCGCGACGACTTCGTGCTCGCGACGAAAGGCTTCAACCGCACCGGCCCGGCCCCCAACGACTACGGCGGTTCGCGGCGGCATCTGATCGCGGCGCTCGAAGGCTCGCTGCAACGCCTGCAGACCGACTACGTCGACCTATACTACATCCATCGCTGGGATCCGTGGACGCCGATCGAGGAGACCCTCGGCGCACTCGACGATCTGTGCAAAGCCGGGAAGATCCGCTACGCAGCGTGCAGCAACACGTTCGCGTATCACTTGGTCGGCTCGTTGTGGACGAGCGACGTGCGTCGCCTCATCCGCTTCTCCGCGATGCAATCGCGATACAACATGCTGTTCCGCGAGCCCGAGCGTGAAGTGCTGCCGGCCGCGATGGAGCACGGCGTTGCTTTCGTCGCGTACAATCCGCTCGCGGCCGGGGTGCTGACCGGCAAATATCAATCGGCGGGCGCGCCGCAGGCCGGGACGCGGTTCGCGCTCGGCGGGGCGGACACGTACAAGAAGCGCTATTGGCAGGAAGAGCAGATCGAAGCCGCGGCCGGGCTCAAAGCCGACCTCGCCAAGCGCGGCAAATCGCTGACGCACGTCGCGCTGCGCTGGGTGCTCGACCAACCGGGCGTCACGAGCGCGATCGTCGGCGCGAGCCGCGCCGACCAGTTGCGCGACTCGTTGCAAGGGCCCGGCATCGAACTCGACGATCTCGATCGCGAGGGCTGCGACCGGCTCTGGTACGAGCTCCCGCGCCGCTCGCCGAAAGACGAAGGCTCGCACGAAGGCAACACAGTGGTCGGCCCCTGGAGCTGACCGCGACCCAACCGGAGATCGCATCATGACGCAGACCCCGACCAACGGCGCGCCCAAACTCCCGCTCGAAGGCGTGCGCGTGCTCGACATCTCGAACTTCCTCGCCGCCCCTTCCACCGGCATGTATCTCGCCGATTACGGCGCCGAGGTCGTCAAGTTCGAGCGCCCGGGCAAGGGGGACGAATTGCGCGCGTGGGGCTACGCCAAAGACGGCGTTCCGCTCACCTGGAAGATCGTCAGCCGCAACAAAAAGGCGGTGCAGCTCGACTTCCACACGCCGATGGGGGTCGAGGTCCTCAAGCGCCTGGTGGCTGAAGCCGACGTCGTCATCGAGAACTATCGTCCCGGCACGCTCGAGAAGTGGGGCTTGGGCTACGACGTGCTGAGCGCGATCAATCCGCGCATCGTGCTGCTGCGGGTCACCGGCTACGGCCAGGAAGGCCCCAACAGCCAGAAGCCCGGGTTCGGCACGGCGATGGAAGCCTACAGCGGCGGCGTCTACATGAGCGGGTATCCCGATCGTCCGCCGCTCTTGCCGGGCTTCGGACTGGCCGACATGACGACCGGCGTCATGGGCGCGTACCTCGTGATGGTCGCGCTGCACGAGCGCAACGCACACAGCGGGGTCGGGCAAGTCATCGATTTGCCGCTCTACGAAACGCTGATGACGATCCTGGGGCCGTTCATCACCGACTACGACCAGCTCGGCATCGTGTACGAACGCAACGGCAGCCGAGCGCCGTGGACGGCGCCGCGCAACGTCTACCGCTGCAAGGACGGCGGATTCGTCGCGATCTCCGGCAGCGGACAAGCGGTGTTCGAGCGCTTGTGCGGCGCTCTGGGCATCCCCGAGACGGCAGCCGACCCGCGCTTCAACGGCCATCGCGAGCGGGTCGACAACGTCGAGGCGCTCGACGACGCGCTGCAAGCGCAGATCCTGCGCTACGACCGCGACGAACTCGTCGAACTGGTCAACGCGTCCGGGGCCGTCGCCGCGCCGGTGCGCAGCGTCGCCGAGATCTTCGAAGATCCCCACATCAAGTTGCGCGAGAGCATCAAGCGCGTCCCCGACGACGAGCTCGGGCACGTCACGATGCAAAACGTCATCGGCAAGTTCTCGCGCACGCCGGGCAGCATCCGCTCCACCGGCCCGCGCGCCGGCACCCACAACCGCGAGATATTCATGGAGCGCCTCGGCTACACGCGCGCGGAACTCGAAGCCGCCGGCATTCCGATCGACGACGAGGAGCGGGCGGAAGAAGGGCTCGCCGCGGCGCCCTAGCGTCAGACCGTCGCGGTTTTCGGCACCGTCCCGTTCGTGGTGACGGCGCCGTTGCCGCCGGGCGGCGTCTTGGCTGCGGCCTCCGCATAGGCGACGAACGCGCGCACCGGCGTGCCGGTGGGGCCTTTCGCCAGGAACGACGACTCGCTGTCGAGATACGCGGTGCCGGCGATGTCGAGGTGGATCCACGGCGTGTCGCCGACGAACGACTTGAGGAACGATGCGGCGGTGAGGCTGCCGGCGGCGCGTCCCGCCGAGTTGCGCAGGTCGGCGATCTCGCTCTTGACCGCGGTCGTGTACTCCTCGTACAGCGGCATCTGCCAGTAGCGCTCGCCGCTCGCGTTCGCGGCCGCGAGGAACTCGTCGGCGAAGGCTTGGTCGTTGCTCATCGCGCCGCTCGCGGCGTGCCCGAGCGCGACGACCATCGCGCCCGTCAGGGTTGCCGCGTCGACGATCTTGGTCGCGCCGAGCGTTTTCGCATACGCAAGCGCGTCGGCGAGGATCAAGCGGCCCTCGGCGTCGGTGTTGAGCACTTCGATCGTCTTGCCGTTCATCGCGCGCAGAATGTCACCCGGCTTCATCGCCCGGGGCCCCGGCAGGTTCTCGCTCGAGGGGACGATCCCGATCACGTTGATCTGCGGCTTGAGCCTTCCGATCGCGAGCATCGCGCCGATGACGCCGGCCCCGCCCGACATGTCGTACTTCATCTCGTGCATGTTCTCGGCCGCTTTGATGGAGATGCCGCCGGAGTCGAAGGTCAGCCCCTTGCCGACCAGCGCGAGCCGTTCGTCGCTGCCCGGGTTGCCGTCGTAGCGCAACACGATCAGCTTGGCCGGCTGATCGCTCCCGGCCGACACGCCGAGCAGCGCGCCCATGCCGAGCTCGCGCATGCGATCTTCGTCGATCACTTCGACTGCCAGGCCGGCCGTTTCCGCGACTTCGCGCGCGCGCTCGGCCATGTGCGTCGGCGTCATGTCGTTGCCGGGCGTCAGCGCCATGCGCCGCGCCACGTTCACGGCCTCGCCGACGATCTCGCCGCGGCGCGCGCCCGCTTCCAGGGCCGCCGTATCGAACGTGACGTCGCCGGCCTGTGCGAGCACGACGACCGCTTCGGTGACGACCGGCTTGTCGGGTTCGGTGCGGTAGAGCGTCGCGTCGATCGTTCCCGCGATCGCGCCCTCGACCACGAACGAGGCGGCTTGGGCCGGATCGGCCGCGGCTTCGGCGGGCAAGGCGATCGCGATCGTGCGGACGTTGCGCTTGCCGAGATAGCGCACGGCGGTGCCGGCGTACTTGGCGAGCACCGACGGCACGAACTTCCCGCGCTCGCCCAGACCGATCGCGAGCACGCGCCGCGCGCCGAGTTGCTTCGTGTGCAGGAGCGAGACCTCGAACGGCTTGCCGCTGATCTCGCCGCTCTCGATCACATCGGTGAGCGCGCCTCCGAGCGCTTCGTCGGCGGACCGGGCCGCACCGTCGAGTTGGCCGCCGGTGAAGACCGGGACGACGAGCGCGTCGGCGACGAGGTTGCCGAGAGCCTCGGCGGAGACGCGAACCTGCATGATCAACCTTTCAAAACGGGGAAGCGGGTGGTCGTGACCTACGACCATCTGACAATTGTTTGCTATGAAATGGTGCCCCTGCGGCCATGAGTGAACCACGCGACGCGTATGCCGCCGCGGGCGTCGACATCGCCGCCGGCAACGCCGCGGTCGATCGCTACCGCGAGTTGACGGCCGACTGGCGGCATCCCGATCAATTGGAGGCGCTCGGCGGTTTCGGTGGACTTTTCGCTTTACCGGGCGACCGCTCGCGTGCGCTGGTAGCGTCGACCGACGGCGTAGGGACCAAGATCCTGATCGCGGCGCGGGCGCGCATCTTCGACACCGTCGGCGAAGATCTCGTCAATCACTGCGTCAACGACATCCTCGTCGCAAGTGCTACCCCGTTGTTCTTCCTGGATTACTTAGCAGTCGGCAAGCTCGATCCCGAGATGGCGGCCGGCGTCGTGCGCGGCGTCCACCGGGCGTGCCGCGCGCACACGATGGCGCTGCTGGGCGGCGAGACGGCCGAGATGCCGGGCCTCTACGCGCCGGGCGACTTCGACCTCGCGGGCACGATCGTCGGCGTCGTCGACGTTGCCGCGGTGCCCGATCCGGCGACCGTCACGCCCGGCGACGCGATCCTGGGCCTGCCGTCGATCGGCATGCACACCAACGGGTACACGCTCGCGCGCGCGCTGATCGCGGAGCACGAGTACGACACGCCGTTCGCGCGCGAGAACGGCGCGCGAACGCTCGTGCAAGCCTTGCTCGCATCGCACCCCTCGTACTACGCCGAAGTGCGCGCGATCCAACGCGCGGCGCGCGTCAAAGCGATGGCGCACATCACCGGCGGCGGCTTGCTCGAAAACGTGCCGCGCACGCTGCCGCCGGCGTGCAAAGCGGTCTTCGAGCAGTCGCGTTGGAGCGTTCCGCCGCTCTTCGAGGAGTTGGTCGAACGCGGCCGGTTGGGACACGAAGAGCGCTACCGCACGCTAAACATGGGGATTGGGTTCACGTTGACCGTCCCGATGATGGAAGCCGAGCGCGCGCTCGCGGCCGTGCCTGCGGCCCGCGCGATCGGCTGGATCGAAGAACGTCGCGACGGCGATCCGGCGGTCGTCATCCGGCCCGCGCGGTAGCTGCGCCATGGTCCAACCCGCGTCCGACGAAACGCGGCAGCGGCTCAACCTGACGCTGGCGTTCAGCGGTTCCCACTTTTCGCCCGCAGCTTCGGAACGCGAGCGTGCGCGGCTCGCCGCGCTCGGGCTGACGCTGCGGGAAGGCGCGCCGAGCGAACGCGACTTGGCTTGGATCGACGCCGAATTCGGCGGCTACTGGTCGAGCGAGGCGCGCGCCGGGTACACGCTCGTCGCGCTCGACGGGGACGCGCCGGCCGGTTTCATCACGGTCGATCAACGGCGCATCCGGTGGTGCTGGACGCCGCCGAACGGTGCGGGTCTGCTTGGGCCGCTCGGGGTTGCGACCGCGCATCGCGGGCGCGGCATCGGCGCCTCGCTGGCGCGCCTCGGGCTCGGAGTGCTGCGCTCGCGCGGATATTCGCGCGCGACGTTCGCGGCCGTGCTCGGCGACGCGATGCGGCAGTGGTATGCGACCGTCGCGTCGCTCCCGCTCGAGGTGAAACCGGCCCGTTACGCGCGGCGGCGGCACCGCGCGACCGTCCTCGCCTCGGGCGGTGGGACGAACTTTCAAGCCGTCATCGACGCCGCGCGCAGCGGCGACGTCGACGTCGATCCCACGGCGCTCGTCGTCAATCGTCCCGGGGCATTCGTCCTCGAGCGAGCTGCGCGCGCCGGCGTCCACGCGAGCATCGTACAGTGGGACCGGGCCGCCGAAACGCGCGCTGCTTACGACGCACGCGTGCTCGCCGCGGTCGAAGCAAGCCAACCCGATCTCGTGCTGCTCCTGGGGTGGATGCACGTGCTGCCGCCGGAGTTCGTCGCGAGCTTCCCACACATTCTCAACATCCATCCGGGCTATCTGCCGTTCGACGCGGATGCAGAGACGGTCGTGGTTCCCGACGGGAGTGCGATTCCCGCATTTCGCGGCGCGCATCCGATCCGCGATGCGTTGGCGGCCGGCGTGCAGTGGTACGGCGCAACCGTCCATCGAGTAGGGAATGACGTCGACCGCGGTGAGGTGTTGGCCCGCCGTCCCCTTGCGCTACGTGAAAAAGATGTCGATGAAGCTCTGGCGGCGCTTCGTCCCACTGAGCACGGCGTGCTGCTGAGTGCCGTGCGGCGCTGGACGTACCAAGGCAGTTGATCGTTGTCCCTCAAGGTTTCTTGGTCGCAAACGAAGTAACCGAGTAAGGAGTCTCCTCCTTAACAACGTGGGGAGTCCCCGGGGTTGGCGACATGCGGGACGAGTTGGTTGAAGCAGGAGGACCGTCGCGCGTTGTGACGTTCCTCCAGGAGGTGGTGCGCGACGGTCGCATCGATACGACCGCGCGCCTGCACCTCGACGCCTCCGCGACCGCCGACGAGCGAGCGATGGCCGAGATATTGAACGCGCTTCTGGGCCGCGTGCAGAGCGATCTTTGCAAGCTCGCGCACGTGTCGAACGACATGTCGACCGGCGCCGTGCGCAATGCTGCGCTGCTGAACCAGATTGCGGCCGGGGCCCGCGAGCAGTCCGAGCAGACGGCGCAACTCGCAGTGGCGGTTCAGCAAACGGCCGAGAGTGCGGCCAGCGTCGCGCAAAACACGAGCGCGTCGCGCGGGCTCGTCAGTTCGATGCGCGAACGCTCGATCGGCTCGTTCTCCACCGTCGAGGCCTCGCTCGCCGCGTTGGCCGAGATCGAGACTGGCGCGCGCCAGAGCTCGGAGCTGATCTCGGCGCTGGCCGACCATTCCGGGCGCATCGAGATGTTGATCGAGGTGATCGACGACATCTCGGCGGCCACGAACCTGCTCGGCATCAACGCGGCGATCGAGGCCGCGCACGCGGGCGATGCCGGACGCGGTTTCTCGGTGGTCGCCGACGAGATCAAGAAGCTCGCCGACTCGACCAAGAAGTCGACCAAAGAGATCGCGCAGACGATTCGCGACGTGCGTGAGGCGGTCGACACGGCGTTCAAGACTGCGCGCGAAAACGCGCGCCGGGCGCAAGCGGTCAGCAACGACGCGACCCGGGTGCGCGACGACTTGCACGCGATCACGAACCTGATCGCGCAGTCGACCGATCAAGTCTCGGCGGTCGCGAGCGCGGTCGAGGAGCAATCGGCCGGCTTGCGGCAGATCGCGAGCACCGTCAAGACGGTCTCGGTGCACGCCGAATCGGGAGCGAAGAAGTCGGAGCAGGCGACGAATCTGAAACTCGGCACGCTCAACGCGGTCGCCTTCGACGTGCTGCAGCACTACCGCATGGGGATATTCTTCGATCAGGTCTGCGACCAGGCCAACGCCGCCGCGCGCGAGATGGAAGCGATCCTCGAGCGTGCGGTCGCGCGCGGAACGTTGACGATGGACGACCTGTTCGACGCCAACTACATCGAACTGCGCGGCAGCGACGTCAAGCGCCTCGCGCGGCTTTTCGACGTGAGCCGCGTCGGCCCCGAAGGCTTCGATCCGCCGAAGTATCGCACGCGCTGGGATGCCGCGCTCGACGACGATTTCATGGAACTGGCCGACCGCTACGCCGACAACGAGAAACGCCTCGACACGATCGCGCTCAGCGACCGCAACGCGTTCGTCACCATGAGCGTGCGCAAGAATCGCGCGGCCTGGACGGGCGACCGCGCCCGCGATCTCGCCAACAACCGTCTCAAGCGTTTCTTCGAGGACGAGACCGGCATGCGCGCCGCGCGGGTGGGCCTGACGGGCGCGGAACGCGTGCCCAAGCGCGCCGGGCGGCCCGCCTTCGTCAAGGCGGGGGTCAGCCTGGCTCGCCCCCCCGGTGCGCGTCCGTTGCTGATGCAGTCGTACGCACGCGACACCGGCATCGTGTTCAACGATCTCTCGGCGCCCGTCTACGTGCGCGGCGAGCACTGGGGCTCGATCCGTTTTATCTACGACCCGTCCGTCGAATCATGAAACGGCGCTGAACGTAAACGGCAGATTCGGGTCGGCGCCCAGCGTCAGCGGATCGGCGCGCACCGCGTCGCCCTGACGGTCGGCCGCGGCCGCGATCATCGCCGCGTTGTCGGTGCAGAAGCGGGGCGGCGGGATCAACACTTCGGTACGCGTCCGCGCGCCCCAGGCGCGCAATGCGGCCTGCAACGCCGAGTTCGCGGCGACGCCGCCCGACAGCACGACGCTCGAATACTCGGCCGCGCGCACGGCCGCGTCGACGCGGTCGACGAGCACGTCGACGACCGCGGCTTGGAACGAGGCGGCGACGTCGGCCGGCTTGGCAGCCGCGCCCGCGGGCGACTCGAGGAAGTAGCGCGCCGAGGTCTTGAGCCCGGAGAACGACATGTCGAGCGAGTCGCCCTCACGCCGGTGCCGGGGAAACGCGATCGCGCGCGGGTCGCCGTCGCGCGCCAAACGGTCGATCGCCGGGCCGCCGGGAAACGGCAAGCCCAGCAAGCGCGCGGTCTTGTCGAACGCCTCACCGGCCGCGTCGTCGCGCGTGCGCCCCAAGACCGTCATCGCGATCGGGCCGTCGACGCGCACGAGCTGCGAGTGTCCCCCCGAAACGAGCAGCGCCAGGAACGGATACGCCGGCGCTTCGGCGCGTTCGAGAAACGGCGCGAAGATGTGCCCGTGCAGATGGTTGACGCCGTAGAGCGGCAAGCCGGTCGCGAAGGCCAGCGCCTTGGCGGCCGCCACCCCGACGGCCAAGCTGCCGATGAGGCCTGGCCCGATCGTGACCGCGATGCCGTCGAGCGCCCCGAGGGGCGTCTCGGCGCGCTCGAGCGCGTCTTCGATCGCCGCCGAAAGGAGCGCGGTGTGGCGCCGGCTGGCGATCTCGGGAACGATCCCGCCGTACTTCGCGTGGAACGCGTCTTGGTTCGTCGCGACGCTCGAGAGCACGCGCACCCCGTCGCGCACGACCGCGGTCGCGGTGTCGTCGCACGAGGTTTCGATTCCCAGAAGAAGCACCCGCGCGCTTTCGCGGCCCGCGCCCGCGGCGCCTCGGTTGGGGGCCGCGGATCCGCGTTCAGTCGCTCGTGGTCAGCCCGTAGACGACTCCGGGCGACGGAAGCGACACGCGCGTGATCGCCGGAGCGCCCGTATAGGGCGGCCCGAAGATCGCAAGATAGCCGAAATCGCCGACGTACAGCGTGCCCGCGCCGTCGACGGCGGCAACGGAGGGCTGCGTGAGCGCAGTGCTGATCGTCGTCATCGCGGTGTAGTTCGAGGCGGCGGTGTACTCGGTCACGTTGCTCCCCGACTGCACGACGATGAGATTGCCGCTCGCGTCGACGGTGACGGAGCCGGGCATGTTCATGCCGGCCGTGATCTCGGTAACGACCGATTCGTAGGGCGCACTTGTCGCCGGCTTGAGGACGAACACTGCGCCGCTCGACGAAGCGGAACGATCGGCAACGAACGTCGTCGTTCCAAACGAAGCGAGCGCCACAGGCTGGGCGAATCGCGCGTCGCCGAGCGTCGTCGGCGTCGATGCGAAGGCGGGGTTGTAGACCGTCACCGTCGGACCGCCCGAATTCGCGGTGAGCACCGTGCCCGCTCCGTTGACGGTGACCGATTGCGGCTGCGAGCCGGTCGGAAACGAGCCGACATACGTCGCGGGCGTCGTCGCGTACGAGAAGATGAAGACCTGGCCGAAACCCACGTCGGCGACGTAGAGGTGCTGCGTCGCATCGACGGCGACGCTGAACGGGAGGCCGAACGGTTCGCCCGGCGCGCCGGCGATGGCTTCGGTCGTCGCGTACGGCGGCCGCGCGATCAACACGTCGTGTTGTCCCGCACTGTCGGTGACGAACAGATTCCCGCTCGGGTCGAACGTCATCGCGGTCGTGCCTTGCAGCTCGACCCCCGCGGCGGTGGATGCGACGACCGCCGGATCGCTCCCGGCGTAGATCATGACGCCCCCGTACAAGATCTCGCCTTCGGCGACCAGCGGCACGTTCGTCACGGCGATCGACGCGGTGCAGGAGACTCCGCTGCCGCTGCACGTTCCGCTCAGACCCGGCGGATAGGTGGCCGTGACGGTCACCTGATATGCACTCGCCGTTGCGCTCGTGGGCGTCAGGGCGAAGGTGTTCGGAGCGGCGTTCGTGCCCGTCGAGACGGGCTGCGCGATCGTCACCGGCGGCGTGCCCGCGGTCGAGATCGCGTACGCCGGGGCGCCCGCACCGATGATGGGATTGCCGTCGGCATCTTGCGCGACGACGAAGAAGCTCTGCGTGAAGCGGCCGGCGAGGCGATACCCGACCGACTGTGAGCCGAGGACGAACGGCGCCGCCGCCCCCGCGCCCTGGGGTACGATCGAGAACTGATGCGGGAGGCCTCCGAGCGTCACGTCGAGCGTGTTGCTTTGGGCCTGTAGGATCGTGAACGGCAAGCTCTGATTGCTCGAGAGGGCATTCCCCGTCGGAATGCCGCTCGCGTTGAGGACGCCGTCGTACGTCGTGAAGGAGCCGGTATACGATCCGGGCATGAGTCCACCCGGAATCGCAAGGGTGCAAACCGTCGACGTGAGATTCGAGACGCAGTTCCCCGATTGGGCGGTGAGGTTTGCATTGTACGTCTGAGCCGCTCCGCTCGACGGGGTGATCGTGACGGCGATCGACTGGGTCGCCGGGGACACGTACTGCGGAACTCGCGTCCGTGAAAGCGTGCTCTGCTTGGGAATGGCGATGGCGATCGACGCCGGGGCGCGCTGCATGGCCGTGCCCGCATTTGCCGGGCTCGCTGCGGGTGCCGCGACGTGCGGCATCGTGCTCGAGCCGCCCGCGCAGCCCGAGAGGAGCAATGCGACGAGTACCGCGCACAGCGCGCGCGGGTTACGGGAACGTCGCGATCGCATCGATGACACCTGAATTGGGAAGGGTGATGCTGATGAGGGCCGGAGCCGCCGTGTACGGCGGACTGAAGATCTCCGCAATACCGGCATCGCCGACGTAGAGATTGGCCGCCCCGTCCACCGCGAGGCTTGCCACTCCGGCGAAGGAACGGTACGGGATCGTCTGCGCGTACGCATAGGTGCCGGCGGCGTACGTCGTGACGGTGTTGTTCCCCGCATTCGCAACGTCCATGTTGCCGGCCGGGTCGAAACCGATTCCGACCGCTTCGCTCACGTTGCTGGTCACGATCGCCGGTGAAATCGTGTACGGCGGCGAGGCGGACGACGCGAACACGAACACCCCGCTGGGCGCTGACGTTCCGGCGCTGACGAACACGTTCGAGCCGCGCACCGTCAGCAGGATCGGACCGACCGGAGTGCCGCCGATCGAAAGCGGGACGAGCGATGTCTGCGAGCCGCTGGGGCTCAGGTTGACGAGTTGTTGCGTCGCTTTGCTGCCGACGATGATGTTGCCGAACGCGTCGACGACGAAGGCGTATGGTTTTGCAGCCAGGTTGAATGTCACCGGGCTCCCGGTGTACGGCGGCGTGAACTTCTGGATGGTATTGGCAACGTCGCTCGCTACGTAGAGAGCCTGCGCGGAGTCGACGTAGAGCGCGACCGGGTCGGCGTTGGTCGCGATCGTGACCGGCGATTGCGTGTAGGGGGCTGCCAACTCGAGGACGCGATTGTTGACATAGTCGGTCGCAAAGAGATTTCCGGCCGAATCGAACGCGAGTCCGTTCGGCCGAGCGACGGTGGTGGGGAACGATGCGATGACCGTCGGACTGCTCCCGGCGTAGAGGTCGACCACATTCGTCGTCGACTCGCTCATCGCGACGACCGGCACGTTGGTGACGCTTACGGTCGCCGTGCAGACGACGCCGCCACTGCCGCAGGTGACGCCGGAGATCGACGGGTCGTAGGTCGCGGTTACCGTCACCGGATAGGCGTTCGCGCTGACGTTGGTGGGCGTGAGCGTGAACAGATTCGGTGACGCGCCGCTGCCGGTCGTGACGGGCTGCGTGATCGTGACCGGCGGTGAACCGGTGGTCGAGATCGTATATGCCGGCGAACCGGGGCCGACGATCGCGTTGCCGTCGGCATCTTGCGCGATCACTTGGAACTTCGTCGCGAATGTGCCGGCCAGCCGGTATCCCGTCGCCGACGAACCGAGCGCGAGCGGCTGGTTCGGCTGCGGCGCGACGAGAAAGCCGTGCGGGAGGCCGCCGAGCGAGACCGAGACGAGGTTGTTCTGATTGGCAACGATCGTGAACGGCACGTTCTGATTCGTCGAGAGCGCCGTGCCGGCCGGTGCACCGGACGGGTTCAACGGCCCGTCGTAGGTCGTGAAGGAACCCGTGTAGCTGCCCGGCGTCAAGGCGCCCAGTGAGACGGTGCAGATCGTCGTCGCGAGCGTCGACGTGCAGTTTCCCGATTGGACGGTCAAGTTCGCAGCGAACGTCTGCGAGGTGCCGCCGGCGGCTGGAGCGACGACGATGGCGATCGACTGCGTCGCCGGCGAGAGATATTGTGGCGCGCGCATGCTCGCCGTGCTGTGTTTCTGCGGGATGACGATGCGCACCGACGCCGGCGCGCGCGTACCGGCGGCGAAAGTCGACGGGAGTGCGCCGGGATGCGTCGTTCCGCCGCATCCGGCGAGCAACGCACAGAGTGCGAGGCGGGTCAATCGCAAGGCACCCATGTCAGCGGACTCCGATACTCGACGTCGTCACGCTCGCCCACACGGCGAGACTCTGCCCGGCTCCGTCCGCGAGCGTGATCTTGCAGTAGCCGGGGTGCTGCCCGGTGACGGTGAACGTCAGATTGTCGGCGCTCGTGACCGTCGCGATGGCGGCCGGTCCGGTTCCGTTGCAATAGCCGGCGTCGCTGGGGTTTTGGTCGAGCGCCGCGGTGAAGGTCTTACCGAACGGCGCATTGGACCAGCCCGACTCCGCGGCGGAGAACGCAGCCGATGCGCCGAGCGCGTTGACGTAGAGGGTCGGCTGATGATAATTCGGATCGGTCGGGGCGAGCGCGTCGAGTTGCGTTCCGGTCGTCACGATCGGCGCGAGCATGACGGCCAGGGTCGCGGTTGCACTGACCGTTGCCGCCCCGTAGGACACGGTGGCCGTGATCGTTGGCGGAACGATCGCCAGTCCCGAATAGCGAACCGTCACGACGTCGGCCGGCGACCTCAGCGTCGATGACGCCGTGCCGTTGACGTAGAGCGTCGTCGCACCGCTGGGATCGATGTCCGCGAGAGCGACGGGCGACGCAAATGGGGCCGGCCCGGTGATCGTCGCGCCACTCGCGTCGGCTGCGGTCACCACCGCGGGAGCGGCTGCCGGGACGTTCGCCGTCACCCCGCTCGGCAATGCGAGCGTGAGCGCAGCCACGATGCCGCTCAACGTGACCGATCCGCTATTGGCGACGCCGGCGGTGACGCCGACCGTCGTGCCCCCTATGCCGAGCACGTCGCCGGCGCTGTCGGTGACGCTCAGGGAGAAAACGTCGGTGCCGGGCACGGCCGGGGCCGCGACGGAACACGTTCGAACGCCGGCAGAACTTTGGCACGCCGCACCGGTGAGCGAGGCGATCGTCGTCGCGGTGCAGGCGGGAGGCGGCCCCCCGTTGACGCTGACCAGGACGATCGTCGCGCTCGTGGCGTTGACCGAGACGTATTGCGGCGCGCGGCCGTGCTGCTGCAACGCGGCCGGGATGAGAAAGGTGAACGTCGCCGATGTCGTGCCGGGCGACGCGCACGCCGAGGCCCGGGGCGTGGGTGCGCCGGCCGGCGGCGGCGAGCCTGTGCCGCCGACGCTGCCTCCGCCCCCGCCGCACGCTGCGAGCAGCCCGAGGGCTGCGACCGCCGCGAGCGCGATGAACCACGGCCTACAGTTGCGCGTCATCGCGACCCCTCTGTGTTCACGCCGATCCCAAGGGTGGTGACGGTCACGGGCACCTGCGCTTGAGCGCCGTTCGCATCGCGGAACGTGACGGTGCAACTACCGGCGCTCACGCCCGTCACGGTGAAGGTCGCCGAGGGCCCGAGCGCGCTACTCGGCGTCACGGCCGCAATCATCCCGCTCGTCGGGCTGCAAGAATCGCTCTCCGTCAAAACGCCGGTGTAACCCGACTCGCTGACGACCGTGGTTTGCGCGAACGCCGATCCCGTCCCGAAGATCGAGAGCGAATTCGGTGACGCGGTAACCTGCCCGGGCTTCGGTGTCGGCGTGGGTGTCGGTGTCGGTGTTGGTGTCGGCGTCGGTGTCGGTGTCGGCGTGGGCGTGGGCGTGGGCGTGGGCGTGGGCGTCGGCGTGGGCGTGGGCGTGGGCGTCGTCGGTGTCGGTGTCGGTGTCGGCGCGGCGGTCGGCGTGGGCGTGGGTGCCGGTGAAGGCGTCGGGGCCGGGGTTGGACCCGGGCTTCCGGTCGGCGTCGGGGCCGGGCTAACGGTCGGGGAAGGGGACGGGCTTGCGGACGACACGGTGACGCCGGCAATCGCCGAGATGCCGGTGCCGGCGGTTGCGCTCGCATACACCGTCAAGGTGGTAGTGCCGGCATTTCCGGGGATGACGATCGCGACGCCGTCGGGCGAGAGCAGCGTGACGGGAGCACCGGTCGTGCGCCGTGCCGCGGACGACGTCAGCGCCGCCTCCAGGCCAAGCACGGCTCCATCTCCCGAAACGAACGTGAACGGACCGGAGTAGCCGGCGAGGGTCGCAACGACGCGCTGACTCTGCCCGATCACCAAGTTCGGCGGGAGCCCGGTAACCTGAACGGCCGGTGTTGCCGTCGGCGCGACCGGGGGAAGGACGATGTTCGAATTGGAGCCCGCGCACCCGGCGACCGCGACGAGAACTGCGACGAACGCTGCGCTGAACGCAGCGAGAGAAATTGCTCGAGAGAGCAAGCGCACATCCCTTGAAACTGCCGGCGAACGGATAACAAAATCGCGCGGCTCTATGCCGTGCGGTGACGTCGATCGAAAAACAAACTACGGGACTTTTCTTTTGTACGCCCCGGCTGCGGAGAAAGTTCCCCGATATGGTCAGTGCCGCTGATCGCCCCAGCCGAAGATGCGGTCGATCAGGCTCGTCGCGGTGACGTAGAACCCTTTGCGCGTCGGGGTGGCGGCCAGCGACGGATCGACCGAGCCCTCGAAGTTGTAACCGCCCGCGAGCCGCAGGCTGTCGGCGAGCCGCACCCCGAGCTCGCTCGCGAATCCGGTCCGGTTGTAGGCGCTCAGGTTCGAAGTGCCGATCCATTGGAACTCCGAGCCGATGTCGAAGCGGTCGCCCAAGCGTTGCGTCGCGCGCAGCGCGTAGAGCAGCGTTCCGGGCGCGTAGTACGCGTCGCCGTCGAGCTCGTAGGCCACGCGGCCGGTCAAATCGAGCCGCCGCGTCGGACGGTAGAGCTGATCGTACGAGACGACGTTCGTATAGGCGCTCGACGACCACGCGTCGCCCGAGGTCCGCGTGTATGCGAGTAAGCCGGCTCCACGCACGTCGTTCGCCGGCCGCCACGCGACGCCGATGCGGTCGGTGTTCGACGTATAGCCGCTGACGTTGGACGCGTTGATGTTCGCCAGGATCGAGATCTCGGAACTGAGGCCGCCGGCGGCCCCGAAGTTGAGCGTCGAGCCGCCCGCGAAGCCGGTGCGCGTCTGCGCCGACGCGGTCGCATGGAAGCGGTCGCCGTTCGCGTACGACAGGTCGGCGCCGTAGACGCCGAAGCCGCCGAGTTGACCGCCGGTTCCGTTCTGGCCATTCCCGTTGCCGGCTTGCGCGAACGCGTCGCCGTTGAAGTATTTGTCGAACTTGAGCGTCTGCTTGACGCCGAACAACGCGTACGCGTCGGAGCCCGACGCGGTCTTGTCGATCAAGTAGCTCGATTCGACCGTCGTCGTCGGCCCGACGGCCCGGTCGAATCCGATCATCGTCGAGTGCGTCGATTGCGCGGGCCCGGTCAGCGCGGCCGACGAGGTCGCAAAGCTCAGCGTCGGAACGTCGGTCCACAGCTCGCGCACGAACAGGCTGCCCTTGTCGCCCATGTGATAGGTGAATTGCGCGTTCGTTTGCCCCGGCTGCGTCGGGTTCTCGATGCCGCCGACGTTTTGGAAGCGCGCCGCCGACAGCTCGAAGAGCGAGCTCGGTTTCCAGTTGAGGCCCAGACTCGCTTGCGTGCTCGTGCCGCCGGCATAGGCGACGTTCTGCACGAGGGGTTGATCGGGCGACGGGGTCGCGATCCCGGTAATGCCCGGATAGCCGAGGATCGCGGCGGGAACCGCGCCCGACTGGCCGCTCGACGTGTGCAAATCGACCCCGGCCGTCAAGGTCACTTTCTTCGAGAGCGGCTGGCGCAGATGGATGCCGGCATTCTGCTGCGCCGCCGCCACGCCGAGGGCGTTGGTCGTTTGACCGTCGTACTCGACGGTCAACGAGCCGCGCATCCCGGTCGGATGATCGTAGGCGATGCGATAGTTGGTCAGGCCCGGCGTCACGAGCGCGCCGAACGGGTTGCTGTACCCGCCGGTCGTCGACTCGTAGAACGCATTGAAGCGCCCGTGATCGTGGCCCGCCGAGATGCTGGCGCGCACGGCGTTCCCGTTGCCGGTGTCCCCGCTGTCGCCATACGCTCCGAGCACTCCCAAGCCGCCGGTCGTCGCCGCGTGCGAGAGGTCCCAGTTGAAACCGTAGACTTGACCGCCGATCGACTGGCTGAACAGCGTGAAGTCGTAGCCGCTCGACGATTGGTTGACGTAGCCGACGTTGAGGTGAAGGCGGTCGGTGCCCAGCCGCAAGTGGCCGCCGGCGGTCGTGGCGCCGGTGCCGACGCCCTCGTACTCGTACTGCACGAGCACGACTTGCGGGTTGTAGTTGGCGTCGAACGGCAGCGGGACGTTGAGGAAGCGCAGCATGCCGGTCGGGTAGTCGATCACGTAGTCGACGTTGCGCGTCAGCTGCTGTTGCGCGATGACGGCGCCGGTGCGCCGGTCGAGCGAGTTCAACGTCACGATGTCGGAGGCGATGATGATGCGCGGCTGGAGCACCTGTCCGGCGCTCGTCAAGCCGAGCGGGTTGAATACGGCGCGGCCGTACGCGATGTTCGTGTTGGCGTCGAACGCGCCGAGTTCGGCGGTGTGATGCGCGTCGGTGAGGTGCGCGTTGACGCCGTTGAGGAGCGCCGAAAACGCGCCGACGTCGTCGCCGCTTCCGGTCTGCCCGGTGAATGCGCCGTACTGCACGCTGCTCTGGTCTTTTTCGACCCGCGCGAACAGCCGGGTCTGCGACTGCGGGCCGGCAGAGCGCAGGCTCGCGTCCCCGTAGGTCGGGTTGTCGCGCGAATCGGGATCGGCGACGTTGGGCCCGAAGCCGAGATCGGGGTAGAGGCGGTTCGCCGTTTCGTACGCGCCGGTGGCGACGATGCCGTTGCCGAGCGAGCCGGTCGCGGAGATGGCGACGCGGCCGCGCTTGGAGCCGCCGTTGTCGAACACGCCCGCTCCGTCGGTCGAGCCCGGCGTCGTCCCGAAGCCGCCGCTGACGAGGCCGGTGACGATCGGGGTGCGCGCGTACGGGGTCGCGTAGAGGTCGTCGGTCGTCGTCACCGGGCCCGAGACGATCGCCAGCTCGACGGTCCCCGCGATCATGCCGGCGACGACCCGCACTTGCAGGTCGCCGTTCTTGCCGGTCGCGCCGGTCACGCGCCGGCCGTCGTGCGGTTTCATCGGGTCGAGCGGGCCGAGCGGTTCGAGCACGGCGTTGCCGGTCAGCACGGTCACGTCGACGTTGGCGTCCGGCAAGGGAACGTGTTGCGCGTCCTCACCGTGGATCGTGAGGACGACGGCGGTGCGGCCGTCGGCGACCAACTTGCCGTCGGCGGCGTACGTGACGAAGCGCATGCGATCGCTCGTGTCGACGGTCACCGCGCCGAGCAAGCGCGCCGGGAACAACGCGAGCGCCGCCGCGCAAGCCAGGATGATGCGGGTGTTCGTCATTTGCCCTGCACCTCGAAGTTGACGTCTTGGATGAGGGTCGTGTCGCTGAGCCCGTGCACGAGCCGTTCGGTGGAACGCGGGCTATCGTACCGGCGATCGTTGAACGCGTGCACGCCCGCCGGAAGCGAGGTCGCGTCGAGGTGGAGCACGTGCAGCCCCGGGCGCACGTTGGGGAACGAGTAGCGGCCTTCTTTGTCGGTGACGACCGAGGAGCCGTCTTCCATGATGATGCGCACGCTCGGGACGCCGGTCAGTTGCCCCGACCAGTCGTCGTTCGGCGTCGCGATGACGACGCGCCCGAGGATCGTGAACTGATTGCCGAACGCGCCGGAGGTGACCAACACGTTCGCCGATGCTTGCGCGCTCTGCACGATCGTCGAGCCGAGCGGGCTCGCGTTGGCGGTCACCAGGTTCGTGTAGGTGCCGTTGGTCGTGCCGGCGGCGACGACGGTCGCGATGACGAACGTGCGCGTCGTCTGCGCCTGCATCTGCGAGTCGGGGAAGCGCCACGTCAGGGTGTGGCCGCTGATCGTCGGCTCGACCGGAATTCCGCCGATGCGCGCCGTCCCCGGGGCGTAGGCGATGCCGGCCGGCAAGACGTCGGTGACGACGAGGTTCGCAAGCGGCGCTTGTCCCGAGTTCTGCACCGTCATCGTCCACACGACGCGATTGCCGACCGAGGCGACGGAACGGTCCGCGGTCTTGGTGACGGTCAGGCTCGAACCGAACATCGGGATGTTGCCGAACACGTTGGCGACGCTGGTGAACGTCACCGGGCCCTTCGTCAGCGTGTACGCGCCGGGATTCGCGAGCGGCAGCCCGTCTTGCGCGGTCAGCGTCAAATTGTACAAGAATCCGGTCGCGTCGGTCGTGAACACCGCTTGGATCCTGCGATTCGTGTAGCCGTTGGCCGCGGCGACGAGTTCGAAGGTGCTCGTCGTGCCCGGCGCGCCGAAGTGCTGCCCGCTCAAGGCGAAGCTGAACTGGCCGTCCTGCGTGGTGGCGAACGGGTTGGCGTTGTTCGGATTGACGTTCGTCCCGGGCGTCGGCAGCGATGCCGGTTGGCGCGAGTTGGGGTCGACCAGCGCGACGTTCGCGTTGGAAACGGGGAACGTCGGCTGCCCTTGCGCGTTGATCAGCGAACCGTCGTAGACGATGTTCGAGGTGCCGACGAGCACCGTCGCAGGCCCAGTCGTCTGCGTGGGCGCGTTGCCGGCCGTGATCTGCGCGGTGTTGATCAGCCCGTTGCCGCTCGCGGACGCGGTGACCGTCGCGTCGACCGTAATCGTGGCGGTCGCGCCGGCGGCGACCGACGGGATCGCGACGCTCAGCGTCTGCCCGATCACCGTCGCGGTGAAGCCGGCACCCGAACCGTTGAGCTTCACGCTCGCCGCGCTCGGCACGATACCGGCGGGGAACGTGTCGTTGACGACGACGTTGGTCGCCGCCGCGCCGCCGCTGTTGGTGAACGCGATCGCGTACTGCACGATGTCGCCGGTCGAGGCGAACGTGCCGTGCACGCCGTTCACGAGCTTCGAGACGCCGCTGAACTGGGCTTGGCCGGTGACGGTCACCGTATCGGTCGCGGTCGCGGGATTGCCCGCGGCGCCGTTGGTCGCGGTCGCGGTATTGGTCGCGCTCGGCACCGCGGCGGCCGCCACGTTGACGGTGAGCGAGATCGGCGGAGCCGAAGCGCCGGGCGCGAGCGCGGCCGCGTAGGTGCAGGTGACCGTCTGCGGGTTCGCGGCGGCGCACGCCCAGCCGGTCCCGGTTGCCGACGCGTACGTCAGTCCGTTGGGTAGGGTGTCGGCCACGACGGTCGGGCCGACGGTGGCGGTGCTTCCGGTATTGGTCGCGACGAGGGTGAACGTGCCGGGCTGGCCGACCGCGAAGTTGCCGGTGTGCGTCTTGCTGAGCGCGAGGCTCGCGGCGACCACGGGGACGGTGTCGGTCGCCTGCGCGACGTTCGTCGTGCCGCCGCCGGTCGCGCTCGCGACGTTCGTCACCGCGGGCGCAGCCGAGGCCGCGACGCCGACGACGAGCGTGATCGGGCTGCTGTTGCCGCCGGGCGCGATGACCGACGGCGTCGTGCACGTGACGTTCGGCGCGGCGAACGCGCACGTCCAACCCGTGCCGCCCGCGCTGACGTAGGTCAAGCCGCTAGGCAGTGGATCGGTGACGGTGATCGTTCCGCTGGTCGGGATCGCCTCGCTGTTGCCGACGATCAGGGTGTACGTCCCCTGGCCGCCGGCCGCGAACGAGCTGCCCGCGTGCACCTTGCTCAGGGTCAGCGCGGGGGTTCCCGTGACGGTCACCGTGTCGCTTGCGCTGGGCGCGTTCGGCGCGCCGCCGCCCTGCGTGGTGGCGGTGTTCTTGACGGTCGGATATGCGGCCGCGAGCACGGTGACCACGACCGAGATCGGCGGTGCGGCCCCGCCGTCGGGGATCGGCGTCGTCGTCGTGCACGAAACGGTCGTCCCCGGGGCGCAGGTCCAGCCGGTGCCGCTCGCCGAGACGAGTTGCAGGCCGGGCGCGAGCGGATCGGTCACCGTCAGCGGCACGGTCGCGATCGTCGGCGCCGCGCCGACGTTGCTGACGGCCAGCGTGTAGGTCAACTGGCCGCCGACCGTCGCGGTCCCGCTATGGCTCTTGTTGATCGAGAGCAGCGGCCCGTCGATAGTGACCGTGTCGCTCGCGTTCGGTGAGACGGCGCTTCCGCCGCCGGCGGCGAGCGCGGTATTCGTCAGCGGCGACGTGGCCGTGGGCAAGACGTTGACGTTGAACGTCAGCGGCGCGGCGGTCCCGAGCGCGGGGATCGCGGCCGAGTACGTGCACGACACGGGCGAGGCCGCCGGGGCCGCCGGGCACGTCCAGTTCGTTCCGCTCGCGCCGGCGTAGGTGAGCCCGGCGGGCAGCGTGTCGGTCAGCGTGATCGCGCCGGCCGTCGCGACGCTGCCGCTGTTGCCGACGCCCAATGTGAACGTGCCGGGGCGGCCGATCTGGAAGTTGCCGGTGTGCGATTTCTGCAGCGTCAGCGCGGGCGGGGCGGACGGCGGCAAGATGACGGTCGTATCGGTCGCGCTCGCGGTGTTCGGGGCGCCGGCGCCGGTGGCGGTGACGGCGTTGACGAGGGTGCCGGAAGCGGTCGGGGTCACCGTCAGCAGCAGGTTCGGCAGCGAACCGCCCGGCGGGGCGATCGCGCCGCCCGAATAGGTGCACTTGAAGGTCGCCGGTCCGGCGATCGGGCCGGCCTGGCACGCCCAGCCGGTCCCGCTCGCGGCGGTGTACGTGAGCCCGGCGGGCATCGCGTCGGTGACGGTCACCGGCGCCGTCGTGGTCGGCGACGAGCCGTTGTTGCTCACCGCAACCGTGTACGTCGCCGATTGCCCGACGACGAACGTGTCGGTGTGCGACTTGGTGACGACGAGGTTCGGTAACCCGTTGACCGCGGTCGGATCGGTGGCCGTCACCGGGCCGGACGATCCGCCGCCCGAGGCGGTCGCGCTGTTGACCACGCCCGGCACGGCGCCGGCCAGCACGTTGACGACGAGCGTCAGCGGCGGCGCGGTCGCCCCCGCCGCGATCGTGGCCGCGTAGCTGCACGTCACGGTCTGGGCCGCCGCCGCGCACGTCCACCCGGTGCCGCTCGAGGACGCGTACGTGAGCCCGGCCGGCAGCGTGTCGACCAGCGTCATCGGGCCGTTCGTGGGGATGCCGCTGCTGTTCCCCAGCAGGAGCGTGTACGTGCCCGGCGAGCCGACGGTGAAGTCGCCGCTGTGCGACTTCTGCAGCGTCAGGCTCGACGTGCCCGTCACCGGCACCGTGTTGCTCGCGGTGGCCGTGTTCGACGCGCCCCCGCCTTGAGTCGTGGCGGTGTTCGTGACGCTCGGATAGGCTGCCGCCAGGATCGTCACCAGCACGGTGATCGGCGGTGCCGTGCCGCCGGCGGCGATCGGGGTGTTCGTCGAGCACTGCACCGTCGGCCCGGGGGCGCACAGCCAGGTGGGTCCCGAGGCCGAGGTCAGTTGCAGGCCCGGGGCGAGCGGATCGGCGACCGTCACCGGAATCGCCGCCACGGTCGCCGCCGAGCCGGTGTTGCTGACCGCCAGCGTGTACGTGAGCGGACCGCCGACGGTCGCGTTTCCGGTGTGCCCCTTGGCGAGCGCGAGGCGCGGGGCGACGACGTTGACGGTGTCGCTCGCGGCCGGCGAAACGGCGCTGCCGCCGCCGGACGCGACCGCGTTGTTCGTCGCCGGCGAAACGACCGACGGCAGCACGTTGACGGTGAACGTCAGCGGCGCCGCGGATCCCGCCGAGGGAATCGGCGCACCGTACGTGCAGGTGATCGGCGAGGACGCCGGGACCGCCGGGCACGTCCAGTTCGTGCCGCTCGCGCCGGCGTACGTGAGGCCGGCGGGCAACGTGTCGGTCATGGTGATCGCGCCGGTGGTGGGCACCGAGCCGACGTTGCCGGCGACGATCGTGAACGCGCCGGTCGTCCCGACCGCAAAATCACCGGTGTGCGACTTCTGCAGTGTCAGCGTCGGCGGCACGGCGGGCGGAACGATCGTCGTCGGATCGGTGGCGGTCGCCGTGTTCGAAGCGCCCGCGCCCGTGGCGCTGACCGCGTTGACGACCGTCGACGCCGCCGTCGGTGTGACGGCGATCGAGAGGTTCGGAAGGTAGGTGCCGGGCTGCGCGATGACGCCGCCCGAATACGTGCACGTCAGGGTTGCCGGCCCGTTGACGGGGCCCGGCTGGCACGCCCACCCGGAGCCGCTTCCCGACGTGTAGACGAGTCCCGCCGGCAGCGTGTCGGTCACCGTGACCGGCGCGGCCGTCGTCGCCGCCGTGCCGTCGTTCCCCACCGACACCGTATACGTTGCGGGCTGGCCCACTTCGAACGTCCCGGTGTGCGACTTGGTGACGATCAGATTCGGCACCCCGCCGACCGTGGTCGGGTCGGTCGCAGTCGGCGAGTTCGGCGCGCCTCCGCCCGACGCCGTGGCGCTGTTGACCACCGAAGGGACGGCGGCCACGAGGACGTTCACGACCAAGCTCAACGGCGGCGCGGTGGCGCCTGGGCCGATGATGGCGCCGTACGTGCACGAGACGACCTGACCGGCGGCCGTGCAGCTCCATCCCGTGCCGCTCGCCGAGGCGTACGTCAGCCCGGCCGGAAGCGTGTCGACGAGCGCGATCGCGCCGGTCGTCGGGATGCTGCCGCTGTTCCCGGCGATCAGCGTGTACGTGCCGGTTTGGCCGACCGTGAAGCTGCCGGTGTGCGACTTGCTCAGCGTCAGCGCGACGCTCCCGGCGATCGTCGTCGGGTCGTTCGCCGTGGCCCCGGCGGTCGCGCCGCCGCCGTTGACCGTCGCGGTGTTGACGACGGTGTTCGGCGCGGGTCCACCGACGTTGACGGTCAGCGCGATCGGGTTCCCGGCGGCGTTGGCGGCGATCGGGGTCGTCGACGTGCAGGTGACGATTTGCCCGGCGGCGCCGCACGTCCAGCCCGTGCCCACCGCGGAGACGTAGGTCAACTGCGCCGGTAGCGTATCGACGAGGGTCAACGTGCCGAAGGTCGGGGCCGGCCCGGTGTTGCTCGGAACGATCGTGTAGACGCCGGTCCCGCCGACGTTGAACGCGCCGCTGTGGGTCTTCGCGAGGGCCAGGACCGGCCGGACGATGACGGTCGGATCGGTCGCCGTCGGGACGTTCGTCGCGCCGCCGCCGCTCGCGCTCGCGCTGTTGGTGACCGTGTTGGCGGCGTTCGCTGCGACGTTGACGGTGAGCGCGAGCGGATTCGCTTGGCCGCCGGCCGGAATCGCGGCCGGATACGTGCACGTCACGACCTGCGCCGA
Organism: Vulcanimicrobiota bacterium; assembly: GCA_963749395.1. Lineage (GTDB taxonomy): Bacteria > Vulcanimicrobiota > Vulcanimicrobiia > Vulcanimicrobiales > Vulcanimicrobiaceae > CAVVMT01. The sequence continues at coordinate 105,808 of CAVVMT010000009.1, read as the reverse complement.
CGGCGTGCAGGTCCACCCGTTCCCGCCGCCCGACGCGTAGGTGAGGCCGGCCGGGAGCGTGTCGGTGACGGTCGTCGTGCCGATCGTCGCCACCGGGCCAGTGTTCGACACTTGCAGGTTGTACGTGCCCGTGCCGCCGGCCGGGAAGTTTCCGCTGTGCGACTTCGTCAGTGCCAGGACCGGTGCGTTGACGGCGACGACGTCGGTGGCGGTGTACGAGTTCGTCGCGCCGCCGCCGGTCGCGACCGCGACGTTCTGCGCGCTCGGGGCGGCCGCGGCGCCGACGTTGACCTTGAGCGAGATCGGCGGAAACGACGACATCTGCGAGCTCGTCGACGGGGCGATCGCGGCGCTGCTCGTGCAGGTGACTTGCTGCCCGATCGCGCTGCAACTCCACCCCGAGCCGCTCGCGGAATTGTACGTGAGCCCCGGCGGCAGCGTGTCGACCACCGAGGTGACCCCGGCGGTCGTCGAACCGCCGACGTTGCTGACCGTCAGCGTGAACGTGCCGGTGCCGCCGACCTCGAAGTTCCCGGCGTGGGTCTTCGTCATGACGAGCACCGGCGGTGCCGTGTCGACGACGACGTTGCGAATCTCGTGATAGTTCGTGACCGCGCCGGTGCTGGCGGCGTAGCCGAAGCGGAACAGCGGCGGAAACGCCTGCCCGTTCAAATTCGCGATGCTGAACGGCTGGATGTACGTGACGTAGCCCTTGCCGTCGAAGCGATCGATCTCGACCGACACGAAGAGCGACGACGTCAGCGTGACGCGCACGCGCTGGCCGGCCGGCCGGGTCGAGACGTGTGGTACGTCGAGGCTGAACGGCAGCGCCGCGCCGGGCGGATAGCCGTAGCCGCTCAAGTACGGGTAGTTCATCTGCTGCGAGCCGCGGATTGCGATCGTGTCGGGCAAGAACCGCGTGCCGCCGTTGTGGCACTCGAATCCCGACGGTTGCGAGTAGTTGCCGTACTCGTCGAGCCCCAGCCCGACGTAACCGGTCGCGATGCCCGGCGTGCTGCAGTTCTGTGCGTACCCGAGGGCCGCGCCGACCGCGCCCGGAACCGTCGGCGCCGGCTGCGTCCCGTCGAGGAAGAAGAACGAGAGGCCGTCGGCACCGGTGCCGCCCCACGAGAAGTAATCGAAGATCGAGACGAGGCCGGCGCTGCTGGAGATCGTGCTGTTGAAGACGATGAAGCCGTTCGTGTAGGTCGACGCCGGCGTGAAGCGCAGCACCCCGCTGCCGACCGGATCGACCGGGTTGGTCGCGCACGGCGGAACCGAGCCGGGAACGGTCGTCGATTTGCTGCCGGCCGTCAGACACGTGTAGCCGCCGAAGATCCACTGCCCCGGGACGGTCGTCGCGTTCGTGAACGTTTCGCTCGTCAAGTTCTTCTCGGCAGCCACCGCCGCGCCCGAGCCGGCAAACCACAAGAGAACCGCGGCTAAAAGCAGCAGCAAGGGACTGCGATAACGCAGTGTTGCAGGCAACAGAGGCTCCCGAGACGTGCACGAACACCGCCGCTCGAAAAGAGCGCGCGCTCGTCATCCTTCGCCTACGAGGCAACTACTCCCCGGAACTCGGTCTCCCGGACACGTTCTCCCGGTCTTGGGGGCCGTTCTTACCCACGAAGTCGCGCGAAACTTAGTGCAATTGCGCTACGCGCGGCGAAAATACGGCGCGCACGCGTCGCGCAATCGTGCTTGGATGCCCGTTCTCGGCCGATTGCTCTGCCGTGGCGTAGGCGCGCCTGCGGGTGCTAAGATGGCGACTGATCGAACGGCACCGGCAACGCGTGCCGGTTTCCGGAGGGATGCGAATTGAAGCGGTGGTTCAAGGCACGCGGGCGTCACATCATGGCCTGGGCGCTCGTGGCGCCGGCGGTCGGGGCCGGCGCGTATGCGGTCGCGCAGAGCAATACGACGACCGAGTCGCTGAACGCGACCCGGTCGATCGCGGGCAGCGACGTCATTCCGGCGCCGAACCCGACGTTCGGCGGCGTCATCGACAAGAACGCCGCCGATTCGACGCCGTGGTGGCCGCCCAAACTCGTCGCTCCGGAGCATGCACCGAACGTGCTGATCGTTCTGCTCGACGACGCCGGCTTTGCGGCCACCAGCACCTTCGGCGGCGCGATCCCGACGCCGGTGCTCGACGATCTCGCGAAGCAAGGCTTGCGTTACACGAACTTTCACGTCACCGCGATGTGTTCGCCGACGCGGGCCGCGCTGCTGACGGGGCGCAACCATCATTCCGTCGGCAACGGCATCGTCTCCGATCTCGCGACCGGCTTTCCCGGGTACGACGCCGTCTTCGGCAAGGAGAACGCGACCTTCGCGCGCGTGCTGCAGGCCAACGGCTACGTCACCGCGTGGTTCGGGAAGAACCACAACACGCCGCCCTGGGACGTGTCCGACGCCGGGCCGTTCGACACGTGGCCCACCGGCATGGGATTCGACTACTTCTACGGGTTCATGGGCGGCGAGACGAACATGTGGGCGCCGTCCTTGTATGAGAATACGACCCCGCTGTTCCCGTCGCTCGGACATCCCGGTTACAACTTCAACCTCGACATGGCCGACAAGACGATCGCGTGGATCAAGCGCGTCGACGCCGTCGCGCACGACAAGCCGCTCTTCGTGTACTACGCACCCGGGGCGACGCACGGGCCGCATCAACCGACGGCGCCGTGGATCGCGAAATTCAAAGGCAAGTTCGATGCGGGATGGGACGCGTACCGGCTGCTCGCGTTCGAACGGCAGAAGCGCTTGGGCGTGATCCCCAAGGATGCGAAGCTGACGCCGTGGCCGCAATTCTTGCCGAAGTGGGATACTTTGGATGCCGATCAACGGCGGCTGTACGCGCGCGAGATGGAAGTGTACGCCGCGTTCCTGGCGGAGACCGACTACGAGATCGGGCGCGTGATCGCGGCCTTCAAGGACACGCACCGCTACCAGAACACGCTGACGGTGTACATCACCGGCGACAACGGCGCGAGGCCGAGGGCGGCATGAACGGTGCGGTCAACGAGTTCGCCGCCATGAACGGCATGAACGCCGACGTGAAGACGTTGCTGAAGTCATTACGACGAATGGGGCGGTCCCGACACCGCGCCGCATTTCGCCACGCCGTGGGCCTGGGCGCTCGACGCGCCGTTCAAATGGACCGAAGCAAGTCGCATCGTTCTTCGGCGGCACGCGGCAGGGCGTCGTCATCGTGTGGCCCGACCGCATCAAAGACCGCGGCGGCATCCGCAACCAGTTCCACCACGTGATCGACGTCGCGCCCACGATCCTCGAAGCGGCCGGGATCCGCCAACCGGATTCGGTCGACGGCGTGCGCAACGACCGCTCGAGGGCGTCAGCATGGCTTATACGTTCGACGCTGCGAACGCCAACGCGCCGAGCGCGCATCACACGCAGTACTTCGAGATGGTCGGCGTCCCGGGATGTATCACGACGGCTGGATGGCGAGTGCCGTCCCGGTCTGTCCGCCGTGGGATCCGTTCTGCAAGAATCCGAACGCCTTGCGCCCGTGGTCGGACAGCACCAAATGGGAGCTCTACAACGTCGCCTCCGACTGGACGCAGTACGACGACGTCGCGGCGCAGTACCCCGACAAGCTGCGGGAGCTGCAGCAGCTCTTCGTGGCGGAAGCCGGCAAGTACAACGTGTTCCCGCTCAACGCCGACAAGCCGGCGATGGCGTTTTCGCAGCGTCCCGGACTCAAAGCCGGGCAAACGCGCTTCGTGTACGATTCGTCGATCGTCAACTTGACGGCGGCGCTCGCACCCAACCTGCTCAACATCTCGTACACGATCTCCGCCGACGTGACCGTCGGGCCGAAGGCCGAAGGCGTCATCATGCAGCAAGGCGGGCACTTCGGCGGGTACGCGCTGGCGGTCAAGGACGGGCGTCCGTTCTTTGCCTACAACGTGTTGGCGCTCTCGACGACGAGTGGGTTGCGCCGGCGGCGCTGGCCGCCGGCCGGCATACGATCGTCTTCACGTTCAAGGCCGACGGTGGGATCGGGAAGGGCGGAGCCGGCACGCTGCTCGTCGACGGCAAGGCCGTCGCGCGCGAGCGGATGGAAGTCTCGATCCCCGTGCTCGTGCCCATCGACGAGGGCTTCTCGGTGTTGCACGGCAACGTGACGCCGGTGTCGCACGACTATCACACGCCGTTCGATTTCAACGGGACGTTGCATCAGTCTGGTCGTCAACCGGGTGGCGCCGACGTTCGACGCCCGCGCAGCGCGCCAAGCTCGAGGACGAACTCGGCACCGCCTGGGCGACGCTCGAGTAGCTCGTTACTAGGCGCGAGGCAACTCGTGAGGAGCGGCCTCGACGACGCAGTCGCGGCCCGCGGACTTGGCGCGGTACAGCGCCCGATCGGCCCGGTCGATCAACGCTGCCGCGTTTCGCCCGCCGCCGCCCATGCGAGGCCGATGCTCACGGTGACGGCTTCACCGCTCGCGTAGCGCGCCCCGCAGTTGCGCACCGCTGCGCGGATGCGCTCGGCGACCGCCGCCGCGCCGGCCGGCGAGGCTGCCGGCATGACGACGATGAATTCTTCGCCGCCGTACCGCCCGGTGACGTCGTCGTCGCGGACCGCGTCCTTGATTGCGCCGGCGATCGACTGCAAGCAGCGATCGCCTGCGAGGTGCCCGAGTTCGTCTGTTGATCCGCGCGAAGTAGTCGGCGTCGATCATCATGATCGCGACGTCGCCGGAACCGTCGAGGAGCAGGGCGTCGAGCTGTCGCAGGACGGTCTTGCGGTTGCGCAGCCGGGTCGAGCGCGTCGGTCGAGGCGGCGTCCTGAATCGAGGTCAAGAGCCGAAGTTCGCGCACGAGCGGCGCGATGCCGTGGCCGGCGCTGACGTAGTGCTCGATGTCGTTGCCGTTCGGCGATCCCGTGCAGGTGACGACGAGGGCCGCAGTCGCGTCGCGGCCCTCCCCGTCTTCGATCGCCTTGGCCCAAACGCTGAAGCCGTCGAACATGCGGAGCGCGGTCGATCCGTCGGCCCCGAGCCGTCGTAGCATCTGGCCGCTCGCGTCGACGGCCTGCGGCGACGGCGCCGAACCGACGGAAGCGACGTGTCGCCATCCGCCCTCGCTCTCGTGGATGTAAATCGCAAACGTCTCGCCGGATTCCGGGCCGGCGAAGCTGCGCAGGGTGAAGGCGATCTGCGCGACCGGGTCGCTGCCCGATGCGACGGCGCGGATCACGCTGCGCTCGAGGCGTAGCCGTTCGATCTCGGCTCGCTGCTCGTCGTTCATGCTCGCCAGGATCTGCAACACGATCGGTGGCGCCCACAGGGCGGCCAGCAGCAGCAGCGACGCGCCCGGCCACAGGCTGACGACCAGATACGCCCATAGCGTCGTCAAGCCGCCGCACCACCAATAGATCGGATCGCTGAAGTGTCGCCGGAGTACCCATCGGACGGGCAGCCCGATACGCCACGCGGCAAAGGGGGCCTCGAGCACGGCGACGGTCGCCGTGGCCGCGAACAGCACGGCGACGAACGTCGCGCCCCCACGCGCTGTGGCCGGCACCACGAGGCCGAACAGCCAGTCGTGCGCCGGCATCAGCAGCAACGCGATCAGCGCGCGGGCCGCGCCCTGGCGCAAGAGATCGGTGCGGCTGCGCGGGCGAAACGCCGCGGCACAGCCATAGCCGAGCAGCGCGACCGCGGCTGCGGGGACCGGCCCGGCAAAGGCAAAGATCGCGGCCAAGACCGGGGAGTCGAAGAAATACGCATCCGTCGTGAAGTCGGAACGCCGCACCCTGAAGGCGCGGATCGGAATGCCCCATAGGGCCAGCACGAAGACGGCACCCGTCGCGACGAGGCACTGCGGCGCGAACGTCGCCAGGTGCGGCGCGAACGCAGCGCATGCCAATGAAGCGGCGACGGTCGCCGCATAGGCTCCAAGCGACAGCGCCTGATAGCTCGAGCTGCGCGGCGACCGGTTGGGGATCACGACTGCTTTGACGACGCCTCCGGCGATGGCGACTGCGGCGCTTCGCGGCTCGCCGGGCCGGCGCCTCGCGCTGCGCTTAGTGGCGCGGATCTCCCCAGCCGAAGATGCGGTCGACGATGCTCGTCGCCGTCACGTAGAATCCCTTGCGCGTCGGTGACGCCGCCAGTGAGGGGTCGACCGATCCTTCGAAGTTGTAGCCGCCCGCGAGACGCAAGCTGTCGGCGAGCCGGACCCCGAGCTCGCTCGCGAACGACGTGCGATCGTAGGCGCCGAGATTCGAGGTGCCGATCCATTGGAACTCGGAGCCGATGTCGAACTTGTCGCCCAGCCGCTGGGTCGCGCGCAGCGCGTAGAGCAACGTGCCCGGCGCGTAGTACGCGTCGCCGTCGAGTTCGTACGCGACCCGGCCGACCAGGTCGAGGCGGTGCGTCGGACGGTAGAGCTGATCGTACGACACGACGTTCGTATACGCGCTCGACGACCATGCGTCGCCCGACGTGCGCTGGTACGCGAGCAGACCCGCTCCGCGAACGTCGCCCGACGGGCGCCAGGCGACGCCGATCCGGTCGGTGTTCGAGCTGTAACCCGCGACGTTGGAAGCGTTGACGTTCGCCAAGATCGATATCTCGGAGCTGACCCCACCCGCCGCGCCGAAGTTCAGCGTCGAACCACCGGCGAACCCGGTTCGTGTCTGGGCCGACGCGGTCGCGTGAAAGCGGTCGCCGTTGGCATACGAGAAGTCGGCGCCGTACACGCCGAAGCCGCCGTTCTGGCCGCCCGTGCCGTTCTCTCCGTTGCCGTTCCCGGTCTGCGCGAACGCGTCGCCGGTGAAGTATTTGCTGAACTTCAACGTCTCCTTGACGCCGAAGAGCGCGTAGGCGTCGGTGCCGGACGCCGTGTGGTCGACGAGGTAGCTCGACTCGACCGTCGTCGTCGGACTGACCGAGCGATCGAACCCGATCAGCGTCGAGTGCGTGGACTGCGCCGGGCCGGTGAGCGCGGCCGACGAGGTTGCGAAGCTCAGCGTCGGAACGTCGGTCCACAGCTCGCGCACGAAGAAGCTTCCCGCTTCGCCCATGTGATAGGTGAACTGTGCGTTGGTCTGCCCCGGCTGCGTCGGGTTCTCGATGCCGCCGATGTTCTGCACCCGTTGCGCCGCGAGCTCGAAGAGCGGGCTCGGCCGCCAATTCAGGCCGAGATCGGCTTGCGTGCTCGCGCCGCCCGCGTACGACACGTTCTGCACGAGCGGCTGATCCGGCGACGGGGTCGGAATGCCGATCGCGCTATACCCGAGGATCGGCGCCGGGACCGCCGCGGTCTGGCCGCTCGAGCGGTGCACGTCGGCTCCGGCCGTCAACGTCAACTTTTTCGACAGCGGCTGGCGCAAGTGCAAGCCGAGGTTCTGCTGCGACGCGTTTTCGCCCAGCGCGGTCGTCGTTTGTCCGTCGTATTCCAGCGACACCGAGCCGCGCAGTCCGGTCGGATGGTCGTACGCGATCCGATAGTTCGTGAGCCCGGGCGTCGTCAGGCTGCCGAACGGATTGCTGTATCCGGCGGTCGTCGATTCGTACGACGCGCTGAACCGCCCGTGATCGTGCCCGGCCGCGATGCTCGCGCGCACCGCGTCGCCGTTGCCGGTGCTGCCGCCGTCGCCGAATGCGCCGAGCACGCCGAGCCCTCCGGTCGTCGAAGCGTGAGAGAGGCCGTAGGTGAAGCCGTAGACTTGTCCGCCGATCGATTGGCTGAACAACGTGAAGTCGTAGCCGCTCGACGATTGGTTGACGTAGCCGACGCCCACGTGCAGCCGCTCCGTGCCGATCAGCACGCGCCCGCCGGCCGTGGTCGCACCGCTTCCGGTGCCTTCGTATTCGTACGTGACGAGCACGACCTGCGGATTGAAGTTCGCGTCGTAGGGGAGCGGGACCGTGAGGAAGCGCAGCATGCCGCTCGGGTAATCGATCACGTAGTCGACGTTGCGCGTCAGCTGCTGCTGCGCGATCACCGCCCCGGTTCGCCGGTCGAGCGAGTTGAGTGTGACGATGTCGGAGGCGATGATGATGCGCGGCTGCAGCACTTGGCCGGCGGTCGTCAAACCGAGCGGGTTGAAAACCGCCCGTCCGTACGCGATGTTCGTGTTCGCGTCGAAGGCGCCGATCTGCACGGTATCGTGCGCGCCCGTGAAGTTCAGCTTCACGCCGTTCAGCAGGGCCGAGAACGCGCCGGCGTCGTCGCCGGTTCCGGTTTGTCCGGTGAAGGCGCCGTACATCAGGCTGCTCTGATCCTTTTCGATGCGCGCGTAGAGCCGCGTCTGCGACTGCGGGCCGGCGGAGCGCAGACTGGCGTCGCCGTAGGTCGGATTCGTGCGCTCGTCGGGATCGGCGACGTTGGGCCCGTAGCCGAGATCGGGGTAGAGGCGGTTCGCTGTTTCGTATGCGGCCGTACCGACGATGCCGGCCCCCAGCGATCCGGTCGCCGAAACGGCGACGCGCCCGCGCCGCGAACCTCCGTTGTCGAACGCGCCGGCTCCATCGGTCGACCCCGGCGTCGAACCGAATCCGCCGCTGACCAGCCCGGTGACGATCGGGCTGCGGGCGTTGGGCCGCGCGTACAGATCGTGCGTGACGGTGACCGGACCGGACACGACCGCCAATTGCACCGTTCCGGCGACCATGCCGGCGACCACCCGCACTTGCACGTCGCCCGCCTTGTCGGTGGATGTGGTGACGCGGCGCCCGTCGTGTGGTTTCATCGGGTCGAGCGGCCCGAGCGGCTCGAGCACCGCGTTGCCGGTCAACACGGTGACGTCGACGTTGGCGCCCGCGAGCGGGACGTGTTGCACGTCCTCACCGTGAATCGTGACGACGACCGGCGTACGGCCGTCGGCCAGGAGTTTGCCCTCGACCGACAGCGTGACGAACTGCATGCGGTTGCTGGTGTCGATCGAGACTGCGGCGAGCAGTTGCGCGGGGATCGTTGCGAGCGCCGCGGCGCACGCCATGACGGTGCGGAGGTTCATCATTTGCCCTGCACTTCGAAGTTGACGTCTTGGATGAGGGTCGTGTCGCTGAGCCCGTGCACGAGGCGTTCCGTGCTGCGCGGGCTGTCGTAGCGGCGGTCGTTGAACGCGTGCACGCCCGCGGGCAACGACGTCGCGTCGAGGTGGAGCACGTGCAGTCCCGGCCGCACGTTGGGGAACGAGTAGCGCCCTTGCTTGTCGGTGGCGACCGACGAGCCGTCTTCCATGATGATTCGCACGCCCGCGACGCCGGTGAGCGGCCCCGACCAATCGTCGTTGGGGGTCGCGACGACGACGCGTCCGAGGATCGTGAACTGATTGCCGAACGCGCCCGAGGTGATCAAGACGTTGGCCGACGCTTGCGCGCTCTGCGCGACCGTCGAGCCTTGCGGGCTGCCGTTGACGGTGACGAGATTCGTCAGCGTTCCGTTGCTCGTGCCGGCCGTCACGACGGTCGCGATCACGAACGTGCGGGTCGTCTGCGCCTGCATGACCGAGTCGGGGAACCGCCACGTCAGCGTGCGGCCGCTGATCGTCGGTTCGACCGGGATCCCGCCGATGCGCGCCGTTCCCGGCGCGTACGCGATGCCGGCCGGCAAGACGTCGGTGACGATCAAATTCGCCAGCGGCGTCGCGCCCGCGTTGTTCACCGCCATCGTCCACACGACGCGGTTGCCGACCGATGCGACGGAGCGATCCGCGGTCTTCGTAACGGTGAGACTCGTACCGAACATCGGGATGTTGCCGAAGACGTTGGCCACGTTCGTATAGCTCACGGGCCCCGGCGTCAGCGTGTACCCGCCCGCGGTCGCCAGCGGCAGCCCGTCTTGCGCGGTCAGCGTCAAATTGTACAAGAAGCCGCTCTGATCGGTCGTGAAGACGGCTTGGATCTTGCGGCTCGTGTAGCCGGTCGCGCTCGCGATCAGTTCGAACGTGCTCGCCGAGCCGGATCCGCTGAAGTGCCGGCCGCCGAGCGCGAAGCTGAACTGGCCGTCTTCCGTCGTCGCGAACGGGTTGGCGTTCGCGGGATTGACGTTGGTGCCGGGCGTCGGCAGCGATTCCGGTTCGCGAGTCGAGGGGTTGACCAGCGCAACGCTCGCATTGGGAATCGTGAAGGCCGGCTGCCCCTGCGCGTTGATCTGCGAACCGTCGTAGACGACGTTCGACGTGCCGACCAGCACCGTTGCCGGGCCCGTCGTTTGCGGCGGTGCGTTGCCGGCCGTCACTTGCGCGGTGTTGACCAGGCCGTTGCCGGACGCGCCGGCGGTGATCGTCGCGTTCACGGTGACCGTCGCCGTCGCGCCCGCGGCCACCAGCGGAATCGTGACCGCGAGCGTCTGCCCGATCAGCGTGGCCGTGAATCCGGCGCTCGAGCCGTTGAGTTTCACGCTCGCCGCGCTCGGAAGCGTGCCGGCGGGGAACGTATCGGTGACGACCACGTTGGTGGCCGCAGTTGCGCCGTTGTTCGTGAAGGCGATCTGGTAGCCGACGATGTCGCCGGTCGAAGCCAGGGCCGCGTGGAGGCCGTTGACGAGCTTGCTGACCGCGGTGAATTGCGCCGTTCCGGAGACCGCGACGGTGTCCGAGGCGGTGGGCGCGTTGCTCGAAGTGCCGTTCGTCGCATTCGCCGTGTTGGTGGCGCTCGGAGCGGCCGCATTCGCCACGTTGACGACCAGCGCGATAGGCGGCGCCGCCGCTCCCGCAGCGAGCGCGGCGGCATAGGAGCACGATGCGAGCTGCGGCGACGATGCCGAACAGCTCCACCCCGTCCCGCTCGCCGACGCGTAGGTCAAGCCGCTGGGCAAGGTGTCGGTGACGACCACCGGGCCGACCGTCGGGACCGTGCCGCTGTTCGAGACGTTCAAGGTGAACGTGCCGGGCTGCCCGACGGTGAAGGTTCCGGCGTGGGTCTTGGTCAGCGCCAGGCTCGGCGCTACGACCGGCACCGTGTCGGTCGCGGTCACGGGGTTGGGCGTTCCGCCGCCGGCCGCGGTGACGGTGTTGGTGACCGACGGCACGGCCGCGGCTCCGACGCCGACGACGAGAGTGATCGGGGCGCCGTTGGTCTGCGGCGGGATCGCCGCCGGCGAGGTGCAGGTGACGGTCGGGGCCGCGAACGAGCATGCCCAGCCCGGTCCGCTCGCGCTCACGTAGCTCAGCCCGGCCGGCAGCGGGTCGGTGACGGTGATCGGGCCGCTGGTCGGCACCAGCTCGCCGTTCCCGACGGTGATCGCATACGTTCCTTGGCCGCCGACCGGGAACGGGCTCGCGGCGTGGACTTTCGTCACCGTGAGCGACGGCACGGCGGCGACGGTCACCACGTCGCTGGCGGTGGCGAGGTTGGAGGCGCCGCCACCCTGGGCGGTGGCGGTGTTCTTGACGCTCGGGTAGGCGGCCCCGAGGAGCTTGACGAGCACGGAGATCGGCTGTGCCGCGCCGCCGGCGGCGACCGTCGTCGTGGTCGCGCACGAAACCGTCGCTCCCGGCGCGCACGTCCAACCCGCGCCGCTCGCGGAGGTCAGTTGCAGCCCGGGAGCGAGCGGGTCGGTGACGGTGAGCGGGACGCCGGCGACGGTCGCGGCGGCACCGGCGTTGCTGACCGCAAGCGTGTAGGTCAGCGACTGCCCGACGGTCGCCGTCCCACTGTGGCTCTTGCCGAGCGCGAGGACCGGCCCGATCACGTTGACCGTGTCGCTGGCCGTGGGCGAGACGGCGCTTCCGCCACCGGAGGCCTGGGCGGTGTTCACCAAGGGCGAGCCCGCGCTCGACAGGACCGCGACGTTGAACTTCAGCGGAGCGGCGGTGCCGGCGCTCGGAATGGCGGCCGCATACGTGCACGACACCGGGGAAGGGGCCGGCGCCGGCGGGCAGGTCCAGTTCGTGCCGGTCGCCCCGGCATAGGTCAGCCCCGCGGGCAGCGTGTCGGTGACCGTGATCGCGCCCGCGGTCGCGGTCGCTCCGATGTTGCCGACGCCGAGCGTGAACGTGCCCGTCTGGCCGATCTCGAAGTCGCCGGTGTGCGACTTCTGCAGGGTCAGCGTCGGCGGGACGGCCGGAGCGTCGATCGTCGTCGTATCGCTGGCGGTGGCGGTGTTCGGCGCGCCGCCGCCGGTGGCGGTCACCGTGTTGACCGCGGTGCCCTCGGCCAGCGGGGTCACCGCCAGCGAGAGATTCGGAAACGCGCCGCCCGGGGCGGCGATGACCCCACCGGAATACGTGCACGTGAAGACGGCCGGGCCGGTGAGCGGGCCCGCAGGGCAGGTCCAGCCGGTTCCCTTGCCGCTCGTGTATTTGAGCCCGGCGGGCAGCGTGTCGGTGACGGTCACGGGTGCGGCCGTCGTGGCGACGGTCCCGCCGTTGCTGACGGCGACGGTGTACAGTCCCGTCCGCTCGACTTCGAACTGCTCGCTGTGCGACTTGGTCACCACGAGGTTCGGCAAGCCGCCGACGGTGGTGGGATCGGTCGCGGTGACCGGGCCCGACGAGCCGCCGCCCGAGGCCGTGGCGTTGTTGACGACGGAGGGAATTGCGCTCGCGGAGACGTTGACCACGAGGGTGATCGGCGGAGCCGTCGCCCCGGCCAGGATCGCCGCGGGGGTGGTGCAGGTGACGAGCGGCCCGGCTGCTGCGCACGTCCAGCCGGAGCCCGTCGCTGAAGCAAAGGTCAGCCCGGCGGGGAGGGTGTCGACCAGGGTGACCGTGCCGGTGGTGGGAGCGGCGCCGGCGTTGCCGACCAGCAGGGTGTACGTGCCGGTGGCCCCCACGGTGAAGGCCCCGGTGTGCGACTTCTGCAGGGTGAGGGTGCCGGGGGCGCTGACGGTCGCGGTGTCGCTGGCGGTGGCGACGTTGGAGGCGCCGCCGCCCTGGGCGGTGGCGGTGTTCTTCACGCTGGGAACCGCGGCGGCCAGGACGGTGACCAGGACGTCGATGGGGGCGGCGGTGCCGCCGGGCGGGATGGGGGTGGTCGTGGTGCAGTGGACGGTGGTACCGGTGGCGCACAGCCAATTGGCGCCCTCGGCGCCGGTCAGTTGCAAGCCGGCCGCGAGCGGATCGGAGACGGTGAGCGGCACGGCGGCGAGGGTCGGTGCGGTGCCGTCGTTGCTGACGGTGAGGGTGTAGGTCAGGGGCCCGCCGACGGTCGCCGCTCCGGTGTGGGTCTTGCTGATGGCCAGCGCCGGGCCGAGCAATTCGACCGTGTCGGTTGCGGTGGGGGAGACGGTGCTGTTGCCGCCCGACGCCTGGGCGGTGTTGACCAGGGGCGAGGTCGCGGTCGGCTGGATCGAGACCTCGAAGGCGAGCGGCGCGGCCGCGCCGGCTGCCGAAATGGCGGCGGCGTAGGTGCAGGAGACCGGTGACGGCGCCGGGGCGGCGGGACAGGTCCAGTTTTTGCCGCCGGCGCCGGCGTAGGTCATGCCTGGCGGCAAGGTATCGGTGAGGGTGATCGTGCCGCTGGTCGCGACCTTGCCGACGTTGCCGACCCCGAGGGTGAACGTGCCCGTCTGGCCGATCGCAAAGTCGCCGGTGTGAGACTTCTGCAGGGTGAGCGTCGGCGTGGCGCCGCCCGGCGCGTCGATCGTGGTCGGATCGGTGGCCGTGGCGGTGTTGCCGGCGCCGCCACCGGTGGCCGAGACGGTGTTCTCGACCGAGCCGGCGGCCTTGGGGGTGGTGGTGATGGTCAGGGTGGGAAAGGAACCGCCCGGCTGAACGAGCGCGCCACCCGAGTAGGTGCAGGTGACCGTCGCCGGACCGGCGCTTGGGCCGGCCGGGCAAGCCCAGCCGGTTCCCTTGCCCGACTCGTAGGTGAGCCCGTCCGGCAACTCGTCGGTGAGCACGACCGGCGCTGCCGAGGTGGATTGCGAGCCGTCGTTGCTGACCACAACGGTGTACGCCCCCGGCTCGCCGACCGCGAACGTGCCTTCGTGCGACTTGCTGACGATCAGGTTCGGCTCGCCGCCGACGGTGGTCTCGTCGGTCGCGGTGACCGGCCCCGCCGAGCCGCCACCCGAGACGGTCGCCGTGTTGAGCACCGACGGCGCGGCGGCCGGGAGGACGTTGACGACGAGGGTGATCGGCGGAGCCGTCGCCCCTGCCAGGATCGCCGCGGGGGTGGTGCAGGTGACGAGCGGCCCGCCTGCGGCGCATGTCCAACCCGAACCGGTCGCGGACGCGAAGGTGAGCCCGGCGGGGAGGGTGTCGACCAGGGTGATCGTGCCGCCGGTCGGGCTGCCGCCGTCATTACCGACCAGGAGGGTGTACGTGCCGGTCGCCCCTACGTTGAAGGCCCCGGTGTGCGACTTCTGCAGGGTGAGGTTGCCGGCGGCGCTGACCGTCGCGGTGTCGCTGGCATTGGCGACGTTGGAGGCGCCGCCGCCCTGGGCGGTGGCGGTGTTCTTCACGCTGGGAACCGCGGCGGCCAGGACGGTGACCAGGACATCGATGGGGGCGGCGGTGCCGCCGGGCGGGATGGGGGTGGTCGTGGTGCAGCGGACGGTGGTGCCGGTGGCGCACAGCCAGTTGGCGCCGCCGGCGCTGGTGAGTTGCAAGCCGGCCGCGAGCGGGTCGGAGACGGTGAGCGGCACGGCGGCGAGGGTCGGTGCGGTGCCGTCGTTGCTGACGGTGAGGGTGTAGGTCAGGGGCCCGCCGACGGTCGCCGCTCCGGTGTGGGTCTTGGTGACGGCCAGCGCCGGGCCGAGCAGGGCGACCGTGTCGCTTGCGGTGGGGGAGACGGCGCTGCCGCCGCCCGAGGCTTGGGCGGTGTTGACCAGGGGCGAGGTCGCGGTCGGCTGGATCGAGACCTCGAAGGCGAGCGGAGCGGCGGCACCGGCCGCCGGGATGGCGGCGGCGTAGGTGCAGGAGACCGGTGACGGCGTCGGGGCGGCGGGCAGGTCCAGTTCTTGCCGGCGGCGCCGGCATAGGTCATGCCGGGTGGCAGGGTGTCGGTGAGGGCGATCGTGCCGCTGGTCGCGACCTTGCCGACGTTGCCGACCCCGAGGGTGAACGTGCCCGTCTGGCCGAGCGTAAAGTCGCCGGTGTGAGACTTCTGCAGGGTGAGCGTCGGCGGGGCGGCCGGGGCGTCGATCGTGGTCGGATCGGTCGCGGTGGCGGTGTTGCCGGCGCCGCCACCGGTAGCCGACACGGTGTTCTCGACCGAGCCGGCGGCCTTGGGGGTGGTGGTAATCAGCAGGGCGGGGAAGGAGGCCCCCGGCTGGACGATGGCGCCGCCGGCATAGGTGCAGGTGATCGTCGCCGGGCCGGCGATCGCGGCGGATGGACACGTCCACCCGGTCCCCTTGGCCGACTCGTAGGTCAGGCCGCGCGGCAGATCGTCGGTGAGCACGACCGGTGCGGCCGTGGTGGGCTGCACGCCGTCGTTGCCGACCACGATGGTGTACGCGCCCGGCTCGCCGGCCTCGAAGGTGCCCTCGTGCGACTTGCTCACGATCAGGTTCGGTAAGCCGCCGCCGACGGTGGTCTCGTCGGTCGCGGTGACCGGCCCCGCCGCCCCGCCGCCCGAGGCGGTCGCCGTGTTGAGCACCGACGGCACGGCGGCCGGGAGGACGTTGACGTTCAGCGTCAGGGGCGCCGCCGTCCCCCCGGCCGCGATGCCGGGCGCGTAGGTGCAGGTGACCACCTGTCCGGCGGCCGTGCACGACCACGACGTTCCGGATGCCGACGAGAAGGTCAGCCCGGGCGGAAGGGTGTCGACAACGTTGACCGCGGCGGTCGTCGCGACCGTGCCGCTGTTTCCGGCGTCGAGCGTGTACGTGCCGGTTTGGCCGACGCTGAAATTGCCGGCGTGCGATTTGACGAGGGTCAGCGCCACGCTGCCCGTGATGGCCGTCGGATCGGATGCGCTCGCGCCCGCGCCTGCGCCGCCGCCGTTCAGGGTCGCCGTGTTGATCGCGTTGCTGGTTGGCGGTCCGTTGACGCCGACCGTCAGGGTGACCGGGTTGCCGTTGCTGCCGGCGGGGATCGGCGTCGTCGACGTGCAGGTGACGATCTGCGCGCTCGCGCCGCACGTCCAGCCGGTGCCGGTTGCGGACGCGTACGCCAACTGCGCGGGTAACGTGTCGACGAGCGTGAGCGTGCCGAAGGTCGCCGCCGCGCCGGGGTTGCTCGGCGTCAGGGTATACACGCCCGGCTGCCCGATGCTGAACGAGCCGCTGTGGCTCTTCGTCAATCCGAGTGCCGGCCTGACGATCGTCGTGGGGTCGGTCGCCGGCGGCGTGTTGGCCGCGCCGCTGCTCGCGGTCGCGCTGTTCGTAACGCTGCCTGGCGCGTTCTGCGAGACGTTGACGGTGAGCGGCAGCGGGTTCGCTTGGGCGCCCGCGGGAATCGGCGCCGGATAGCTGCACGTCACCGTCTGTCCCGACGCATTGCACGTCCAGCCGTTGCCGCCGCCCGAGGCGTAGGTCAAACCGGCGGGAAGCGAGTCGACGACCGTCGTCGTCGCCGTCGTCGGCACCGACGAACTGTTCGCGACTTGCAGGGTATACGTGCCCTGGCCGCCGGCTGGGAAGCTCCCAACGTGCGATTTCGTCAGGGTGAGGGCCGGCGTGCTGATGGTGACGGTGTCAGTGGCCGTATAGGAGTTCGTCGCTCCGCCGCCGCTCGCGACCGCGACGTTCTGCGCGCTGGGCGCCGCGGCTGAACCGACGTTGACTTTGAGAAGAAGCGGCGGGAACGACGACATCGACGTGGACGTCGAGGGCACGACCGCTGCGCTGTTCGCGCACGTCACCTGCTGCCCGGCCGCGTTGCAATTCCAGCCGTTACCCGATGCGGAATTGTAGGTCAGCCCCGGCGGCAGGGTATCGACCACCGTCGTCGCGCCTGTGGTCGTCGAACCGCCCACGTTGCTCACCGACAGCGTGAACTGGCCGGCGCCGCCGATCTCGAAATTACCGGTGTGCGTCTTGGTCATCACGAGCAATGGCGGCGCGGTGTCGACGAAGACGTTGCGGATCTCGTGATAGTTCGTCACCGCGCCGGTGCTCGCGGCGTAGCCGAACCGGAAGAGCGGCGGAAACGCCTGGCCGTTCAATTTCGCGATGCTGAACGGCTGGATGTACGTCACGAAACCTTTGCCGTCGAAGCGGTCGATTTCGACCGAGAGGAAGAGCGAGGTCGTCAGCGTGACGCGCACGCGCTGGCCGGGCGGGCGCGTCGTAACGTAGGGCACGTCGAGGCTGAAGGGCAGCGCCGCGCCGGGCGGGTAGCCGTAGCCGCTCAGATAGGGATAGTTCGCGGCTTGCGAACCGCGGATCGCGATCGTGTCGGGAAGAAAGCGCGTGCCGCCGTTGTGACACTCGAATCCGGAGGGTTGCGAATAGTTGCCGTATTCGTCGAGCCCCACGCCGACGTAGCCGGTGGCGATGCCGGGCGTGCTGCAGTTCTGCGCATACCCGAGGCCCGCGCCGACGGCGCCCGGAACGGCCGGCGCCGGTTGCGTGCCGTCAAGAAAGAAAAACGAAAGCCCGTCGGCCCCGGTGCCGCCCCACGAAAAGTAGTCGAAGATCGCGACGAGCCCGGCATTGCTCGCGAGCGTGCTGTTGTAGACGATGTAACCGTTCAAATAGGTCGATGCCGGCGTGAAGCGCAGCACCCCGCTGCCGACCGGATCGATCGGCGTGTTCGCGCACGGCGGGACCGAACCCGGAACGGTCGTCGCTTTGCTGCCTGCCGTAAGACACGTGTAGCCGCCGAAGATCCACTGTCCGGGGACCGTCGTCGCGTTCGTGAAAGTCTCGCCGGTCAGTTGCCTTTCGGCCGCAGCTGCGACGCCCGCTACGAAGAAGAACAAGCATACGGCGGCAATGAACGGAAGCGCAAATCTTTGCGAACGCAGCGGTGAAACCAACAAAGCTCCAGGAAACGAACGATGACGGCGCACGTCGATGCGACCGCGCGTTCTTGTCGTCGGTAGGCGATCGAATGCTCGCGAGTACGCCGTTCCTGGTAGCTACTAGCTCAGTTTTAGTTCCCCGCCGGCGAGCGGCCCGTAGACGCAAGAAATCCGGCACGATCGGGTCAGATCGTACTAGCGAACGACGCAAGAGCGCGGCGCTCGGGCAGCATGTAAAAATTCAGTGAACGGCTTGACAATCGGTGCCGTAGCGCGCGGTTACAGAAAGAAGTTGCTTGCGCCGCTGCGGCGCAGCGAAGGGGTCAGCGCTTGGCGGCGATTGCTTCGCGCAGCGCGTCGCCGAATGCGGCAACCGTCATCGGAGGCTGCTTCTCATCGACGCCGCGCTGGTTGACGCTGACCGTGCCATCCGCCGCTTCGTTCTTGCCGACGACCAGGATGTAGGGCACCTTCTGCATCTTCCAGTGGCGAATCTTGTAGCCGAGCTTCTCGTTCGACGCATCGACGTCGACGCGAAATCCCGCCGCGCGTAACGTGTCGCGCACGGAGTACGCATAGTCGGTCTGGTGCTCGGAGATCGGCGCGATGACGGCTTGCACCGGAGCCAGCCACGCCGGAAACGCGCCGCCGAAGTGTTCGATCAACACGCCGAAGAAGCGCTCCATCGAGCCGGCGAGCGCGCGGTGGATCATGACCGGACGGTGATCGACTCCGTCGCTCCCGCGATACTTCAGGCCGAACCGCTCCGGCAGGGTGAAGTCGACCTGAACGGTGCCGAGCTGCCACGGGCGCCCCAGCGCGTCGTGCAAGTTGATGTCGAGCTTCGGGCCGTAGAACGCGCCTCCGCCGGCATCGACCTTATACGGGAGCCCACGGCTCTCGAGGGCGCTGCGGATCGCCTCTTCGGCGATCGCATCGGTATCGCCGCGCTCTTCGCGGGTCGAGAGAAAATACTCGAAGTCGTCGAACTGGAAGGCGCGCATCAAGCGCAGCGCCTCGTCGAGGGTCTGCTCGAACTCGCCCTGCAGCTGTTCGGGCGTGCAGAACAGATGCGCGTCGTCTTGGGTGAAGCCGCGCACGCGCGTGAGCCCGTGCAGCGTCCCGCTGCGCTCGAAGCGGTACACCGTGCCGAACTCGGAAAAGCGCAGCGGCAGGTCGCGGTACGAACGGCCTTCGCTGCGATAGATCAGGATGTGACCGGGGCAATTCATCGGCTTGAGCCGGAAGCGCTGACCCTCCACTTCGAGCGCCCCGAACATCCCGTGCGAGAAGTTCTCGAGATGCCCCGAGATCTCGTACAGTTTTTCGCTGACGACGTGAGGCGTGATGACACCCTGATAGCCGCGTTCGCGCAAACCTTCGCGGATGAAGTCTTGCACGATCTCGCGGACGATCGCGCCCTTGGGGTGCCAGAAGATCAGGCCGCCGCCGGCCTCTTCCTCGACGCTGTAGAGCCCGAGTTCCGGGCCGAGCTTGCGGTGGTCGCGCTTGGCGGCTTCCTCGAGGAAGGCGAGATGGGCGTCGAGCTCTTCACGGGTTGCGAACGCGGTGCCGTAGATGCGTTGCAGCATCGGGTTGTGCTCGTCGCCGCGCCAGTAAGCCCCGGCGACGCTCATCACCTTGACGGCGCCGATTTGGCCGCGTGTGCTCGACGTGCGGCCCGCGGCACAGGTCGGTGAACGAGCCGAGCGTGTAGAGCGTGATCGGGTCGCCGGCGGGGATGGCGCTGATGATCTCGACCTTGTACGTCTCGCCCAGCGCCTCGAACATCGCGATCGCGTCGTCGCGCGAAATCTCGCGGCGCACGATCGGCAAATCGGCCGCGACGAGTTCCTTCATGCGCTCTTCGATCTTCGCGAGGTCGTCCGGCCCGAACGGCGTCTTGCGATCGAAGTCGTAGTAGAAGCCCTGGTCGGTGGCCGGCCCGATCGTCACGAGGGTCTCGGGATAGAGATCCTTGACGGCGTGCGCCATCACGTGGGCCGCGCTGTGCCGGATCGTGTCGAGGGGCGGCTGCGCAGCCGGCCTTTCGGGTGCGGAGATCATGCGGGTGTTTTGGCCGCTCCCCGGGGGCGGGCCTTGGTGCCGCAGCGGGGCGCCATCATGGCCGGCGCCGAATGGACCGCCCGGTGGTGAAGCTCTTGCGTGCGCTCCGGTGCGGCGGGCGGCTGTTTGCGGCAGTCGCGGTCGCGGCGTTGCTGACCCAGTCGCTCGCGCGCGGCGCCACCTCGGTGCGCCCGTTCGGCAAGGTCGACTGGAACGCGGTGCTGCGCGCCGATCAGCGCGTCACGTTCGATGCGGCGCAAGCCAAGCGCGCCGGGGCGCCATATTTCTACATCGGGAATGCGGCCTTCGGCGTGGTCGCGACCTACGGTATCATCGTGGGCGACGTCGGCGGGTATCAAGAGGACGTGGCGGCCGTGCCGCTCCAGCGCTTCGACCCGCCGGTGATCACCGGTTACCTGATCTACACCGAAGCGTCGCCGCGCCACTACGTCACGATCCTTTCCGGGCGGCATATCAGCGTCGCGATTCGCGACTTGCGCCTGATCCAGACGAGCGAAGCCGACCCGCGTCCGCCGCCCGACGTTCGCGCCAAAACCTACACCGTCTACACGGTGGCCGCGAACCGGTTCACCCCGCAGTGGAGCGAGACGATCGCCTGCCGCCCTCCACCGGCCGCCGGGCAGCTCTTGTTTTGCCGCTTCTATCCCTACAACGACAACGCGAACGTGTCACGGGCTCAGATCGCACGCGCGTTCTTCGCGCTGCGCGACGAACGCATCTCGACCGATTTCGCCTCGGCGCGCGCGGTCACGACGCGGCAGCGCCCGGTCGGTGAAGTCGTGTTCTATCGCGGCGCGCTGTACGCGTACGGCGTGTCGTTCACCACCGGCACCTTCACGATGCGTACGATCGACTCTCTTTCGGCGCTGCAGTGAGCGCGGCGCGTTCGGCGCGCCGCAGCACGACGAACGCCGCCACCGCGGAGAGGATCGAGCCGGCGAACACGCCGACTTTCGTCTCGGTGAGCAGCACCTCGGAATCGAAGGCGAGCGCGCCGATGAAGAGGCTCATCGTGAACCCGATGCCGCCGAGCAGGCCGGCGCCGTACAGCATCGCCCACGTCGTGCCGGCGGGGCGCGGCGCACCGAAGCGCACGGCCAGCCACGAACACGCGAAGATGCCGAGTTGTTTGCCGGCGAAGAGCCCGAACGTCACCCCGAGCGCGAGCGGGCTCACGAGCATGGCCGGCGTCACTTCGGCGAACGAGATGCCGGCGTTGAAGAGCCCGAAGAGCGGCATGATCGCGAAACCGACGTAAGGCTTGAGCCCGTGTTCGAAGCGCTTGACGGCGGAGATCGGAATCGTGAACGCGAGTGCCACGCCGGCCAGCGTCGCGTGAACCCCGGATTCGAAAACGCAAGCCCACATGACGACGCCGACCGCGACGTACAGCGGCAGCGCCTGCACGCGGAAGCGGTTGAAGCCGAGGAGCACCGCCAGGCAGATGCCCGCCGCCAGGAGCGGCGGCCACGCGAAGTCGTCGGTGTAGAAGAACGCGATGATCACGATCGCGCCGAGATCGTCGATCACCGCCAGCGTCGTGAGGAACACTTTGAGCCGCGCGGACACGGTCGCGCCGCACAGCGACAGCGCGGCCAGCGCGAACGCGATGTCGGTTGCGGCGGGGACCGCCCAGCCGCGCAGCGCTGCCGGATCGCGCACGACGAAAGCCGTGCAGATCAAGGCCGGCAGGGCCATCCCGCCCAGCGCTGCGAGGGCCGGCAGCACGACGCGCGCGGGCGAGGAGAGCGCGCCGGCGAGGAACTCGTACTTGATCTCCAAGCCGACGAGCAGGAAGAAGACCGCCATCAACGCGTCGTCGACCCACTCGTGCAGCGTGAGGTGAATGCTGTACGCGTCGCTGACGATCCCGATCTTCGCGTGCAGCAAATCGTCATACTGATGCGCGAACGGGGAGTTCGCCCAGATGACGCCGGCGACGGCCGCCGCGATCAGGACGAACCCAGACGCCGACTCTCCGCGGAGAAAGGCTTTCATTCAATCATCGAGGGCCAGCACGTCAAATATTTCTCCGCCTGTCTCGAGCGCAATCGCATCGAGGACGGTGCCGCTGCGGATATCGACGTGCACGATTTCGCAAACGCGGTCTGATAGCAACGGCGTCGGTCCGGGCCGGCGGGCTCGGCTCGTCCCGATCCAAGCCGTGCCGTCGGCGAGCAGCGCCATCCCGCGCGTGTAGCCTGCAAGCGTGCCCCAGATGCGTCCGGGGGATCGCAACTCTGCGCGAAAGGACGCGAGGTAGAAAAGCTCCCCATTCAAAAACTTCGGAGTATGAGGGTGCTTTACGCCCGTTTCTACGAGCTCGCGCTTTGTCACGTTCATGACGAAGCCGTTGTCGGACTCGGCCCAGCCGCCGTCGTGGCGTGGGCCGAAGCCGGTGCAAACGACCGTTCCGTCGGCGGCAACCGCAACGCCGTTGAGATGGACGACGTCCGAATACGAGGCGTTCGCGGTCCACGCGAGCCGCGGATTGACGACGCCCACGTCGTGAAGCACGTGCTCGATCAGGCTGTTGGTGCCCGTCGACGTCACGAACAGACGCTCGCCGTGGATGGCGATCGCGTGCGGGTCGAGCGCCCCTCGCAAATGGCTGATGGCGAGGATCGCAAGCGTTTTACGCTCGAGCGTCACCGCGCAGCACCCGCGAACCGATTCGGTCACGACGTACACGAATCGTTCGTTCGCGTCGAGCCCCGTGGCACTGATGAGGTCGTCGTCGGGGAGCGTCACGGGCGTCGCCGTTTTCGCGTCCGGATCGACGGCGAGAAGCGCGGGTTCCCGACTCTCCGGGGGAAGGTTGCACAAGGAGATCAGCAACCGCTGCACGCGAAGGTCAGGACCTCGGTCTGGATGGTGGGCGGTATTGGGATTGAACCAATGACCTCTTCCGTGTCAAGGAAGCGCTCTCCCACTGAGCTAACCGCCCTCGAGACCGACCGGCGCTATTTCTCCCTCTCGCTTGCCGCCCCTTTCCTCAATCACCCCGGAGACGACTGCTAAGTGGCGATCGAACTCGAATTCCTCCGGGACATGACGATCGCGCTGGCGATGGCCGTGATCGGAGGCTACGCGGCCTCCGCGCTGCGGCTCTCGCCGATCGTCGGCTATCTCGCGGCCGGCATCATCGTGAGCCCGGCGACGCCCGGCATCACGGTGCGCACCGACTTGATCGAAGGGCTCGCTCAGCTCGGCCTGATCTTTTTGCTATTCAGCCTCGGCTTGGGCTTTTCGCTGTCGGAGCTGCGTCAAGTCGGCAAGCTCGGCTACGTCGAGATCGCCTTGCTCGTCTTGCTGGGCGCCGGGATGTGGCTCGCGTGCTTGGTCGCACGGTACCCGCATCCCCTGACCATGGGTATCACGATGATCGTCTCGAGCACGGCGATCGGGGTGGCGCTGTTGCGCCAATGGGACCTCGAACACCACCGCGTCGGCATCCTCGTGATCTCGATCGCGGTCATCGAAGATCTGGTCGCGGTCGCGCTCGTCGTGCTCGCCTCGACCGACGCGAAGTCGGCGAGCGTCGCAACGGTCGGCTTGGAGATCGGCAAAGCGATCGGCTTCGTGCTGCTGGCGATCCTCTTCGGGCGCTTCGTGCTGCAGCCGCTCACGCTGCGCCTCATCCAGAACGCCCCCGCCAACGCACTATTCGGCACGTTCACTGCGATTGCGCTCATCTGCGCGTGGGCCGGACACGCGGCCGGTCTGTCGTTCGAGTTCGGGGCCTTCATCGCCGGCGCGGTCGTCTCCGAGGCGGCCGGAAGCCGCATGGTGCAATCGATCGTCGCGCCGTTTCGTGAATTGTTCGTCTCGCTGTTCTTCGTGTCGGTCGGGATGCTGTTCGATCCGGCGCTCGTCTTCCCGCAGTGGATCGCCGTGATCGCGATCGGCCTGGTCTTCGTCGCGTTACGCTGGAGCGGCTTCACGCTCTTGGGTATGATCGGCGGCCTCCCGCGCAATCTCGCGCTGCTGTTCGGCATGGCACTCGTTCCGCTGGGCGAGTTCAACATCGTGCTGATCAACGAGTCGTTCGCCACCGGACGCGTCAGCAAGTCGGAGCAGGCCGGCGTCTTGGGCATCGTGTTCTTCACGATCGGGTTCGCGATGCTCAGCGGTCCGCTCCTCAAAGGGTTGGCGGCCAAGGCTCGTTCGCTGACGGGTGCCCGCGCCGCGGCGGCCGCCGAGCACGGCGAGGCGCCTGAGGTCGATGCCGTGATCATCGGGTACGGAAGAGTCGGTAAAACGGTGTGCGGCGTGCTGCACCGCGCGCATATCCGCTTCGGCGTCATCGAGCAGCAGCGAACCCTCGTGGCGGCCGCGCGGAATGACGGCTGCTTCGTGCTCGAAGCCGACGCGACCGACCCGGCCGCGATCGAACGGATGATCGGCAACGGCGTGCGCGTCGTGATCTCGACCGTTCGCGACGAGTCGTCGAACGCGTCGATCGCGCGCCGGCTTTCCGGGACGACCAAAGCCGCGATCATCACGCGCGCGCAGCGGACCGCCGAGATCCCCGAACTGATCGAGCTCGGATCGAACGAGGCGATCGTCCCCGAGGTGGAGGGCGCGTTCGCCTTCGGCGAAGCGGCGCTGCGCGGACTCGGCTTCAACGACGAAGACATCGGCGAGGTGATCCATACCGAGCGCGCGAGCTTGATCGCGACGTCTCACCATCACCATACGATCGCGATGAAAGGGCGTACGGCCTGAGCGAACGGTTCCTCGCGGCGCTGCTGGCGTGCTCGGTCACGCTGGCGGCCGGCGTTCCGGCGCGGGCGCAGACGCCGGCTGCCGTCACCCCGCAACCGGCGTACGCGTACGCGCACCATCCGGTCAGCACGCAGAGTGCGGCCGCACAGCAAGCGTTCGACGAAGGGTGGACCTTGCTCGACGCGTTCAATCCAGGTGAGGCGATCGTGCGCTTCCGGCGCGCGCTCGCCGCGGATCCGCATCTGGCGATGGCGTGGTGGGGCATCGCGTTCGCGTACGGACCGAACATCAACACCGGCTACGATCTCGACGATGCGGCCAAAGCGCGCGATGCGCTCGCGCATGCAAAGGCACTTGCGGCGTATGCCTCGCCGCAAGAGCGGGCGTACGTCGATGCGCTCGAGCCGCGCTATGCAGCGCGCTCGACGGCGGCCATCCCGGCGGCCCAGCAGGCCTTCGCCGGCGCCGCCCGCGCGCTCGCGCGCACCTATCCCGACGACCTCGACGCGCAGACGCTCGCGGCCGAAGCGCTGATGGACCTGCACCCGTGGGACGCCTGGAGCGCGGACGGAACGCCCGCGCCGGGGACACTCGACGCGCTCGCGCTGCTCGAGAGCGTCCGCCGCCGCGACCCGCAGCATATTCAGGCCGCACATCTCTACATCCACGCGCTCGAGGCGAACCCGGCCCGCTTGCCGGCGGCGCGTTCCAGCGCCGACATGCTCGCGGCGCTGACGTTCGAGCCGGGTGCCGAGCACCTCGCGCACATGCCCGCGCACGTCTACTTCGATCTAGGCGACCAAGAGCGCGCCATCGCCGCGAGCGAGGCCGCCGTGGCCGGCTTTCACGCCTATCTCGCCGGGCCGCACGCGCCGGGGCACGAGGGGTATCTGGTGCACGACCTCGAGGTGCTGGCGTTTGCCGCGATGATGGCCGGCCGCTACGCACGCGCCGCGAGCGCGGCCGCGGAAGCGAGCTCGCGCGACGCGGACGATCCGCTGGCCGCCTACGTCGCGATGCGCTTCCGCAAGTGGAACGACATCCTCGCGATCGCGGCCCCGGTTCACCCGCTCGTAACGTGGCAACTCGCGCGCGCGCTCGCCTTCGCGTCGACGGGGCGCGAAGCGCAAGCGCGCAGCGCCCTTGCGGCGCTCGACGCGAAGGCGGCGGCGAGCGGCCAGGCCCGGATCGTCACGCTGCTCGTCGATGCGGCCGGCGCCCGCGCGCGCGCCGACTATCCGGCGGCAATCGTCGCGCTGCGGCATGCGGTCGCGATCGAGGACGGCTTCGGGTATGCGGAGCCGCCCGATTTCTTCTATCCCGTGCGCGAGACGCTCGGCGGGACGCTCCTGCTCGCCAATCGCCCGGGCGAAGCGCGTGCCGTCTTCGAAGCCGATTTGGAGCGCAACCCGCACAACGGACGCTCGTTGTTCGGACTGGCCGCCGCCTGCGCCGCGCTCGACGACCCTGCGTGCGCGAGCGCGGCCCGCGTCGACTTCGCGCGCGCCTGGCGCGGCGCCGACGTCACCCTCGCGCTCGGCGACCTATGACTCCTGCACCCACGGCTCGGACGCGCGAATGATCTTGCGCCACGCGTCGGGGATGACGATCGACCGCTCGTGCACGTAGTCGTACGCCACCTGCGTCGTCATGCCGCGGCAGGCGCGGATGTTGCGCGCCACGTCCCACACCTCGTAGTCGAGGGTGAACGATTTGTTGCCGAGCCGCCCGAAGCGCACGCCCGCGGCGACGCGGTCGCGCCAGCGCAGTTGCGCTTCGTACGTCAGCTCCATCTTGAGCAGGATGATCCCTTGGGGCCCGCGATCGCGGGCGTTGAGTAAGTCGTCGAAGAGGCGGCAGCGCAGCGTTTCCGCCCACACGAGGTATTTGGCGTGGTTGACGTGCTGCATCATGTCTACGTCGCCGTAGGGAACTTCGAACTCCATCGTTTCGCGAAAGTTCTCGAGCATGGGCGCTGATTGTGCGCTCGCCGCCGCTCTGCCTGCGCGGCGTTAATCCAGGCGGGCGGTGTAGCCGACGCGGCGGACCGTCTTGATGATCTTCGGGTACGGATCGCGGTCGATCTTGGCCCGCAGGTACGAGACGTACGTCTCGACGACGTTCGGCTCCACCGCCGCGTCGAAGCCCCACACGCGATCGATCAGCTGGTCGCGCGTGAACACGCGCCCCGGCTCGCGCAGCAGCGTCGCCAGCAGGTCGAACTCGCGCGCGGTCAGCGCGAGGAACGTGCCGTCGCGCACGACGGTACGCTTGGTCATGTCGATCGTGATCCCCGCATACTCGACCGTGTCGCGCTGCGCGAGCGCGGGCCGCCGCAGGCACGAGCGCACCCGCGCGACCAGCTCGACCAGGTCGAATGGTTTGGCGACGTAGTCGTCGGCGCCGGCGTTGAGCGCCGCCACCTTGTCGTCGCGGTCGCGCCGCGCGCTGAGCATCAGGATCGGCACTTCGGTTTGGCGGCGTAGCATCGGGACGAGCGAGATTCCGTCGATCTGCGGCATCATCACGTCGAGCACGATGAGATCGGGCATCCAGGTGCGCGCGGCTTCCAGGGCGCTGCGGCCGTCGTTGACGCTGCGCACGTCGAACTGATGGTGCGCGAGGCCGAGCTCGAGCATCTCGCACATCTGCGGCTCGTCGTCGACGATCAGGATCCGGGCGTGGCTCACGACGTGGCCGCCTCGGCGAGCGGAAACGCGAGCGTGAAACGCGTGCTGCCCGGCACGCTCTCGAGTTCGACCGTGCCGCGCCAGCGTTCGACCGCGCGTTTGACGATCGCGAGCCCCAGCCCCGAGCCCTCGGCGTTCGTGCGCGCGGCCCCGCGGTAGAAGCGCTCGAAGACGTGCTCGCGTTCGGCCGCTGCGATGCCCGGCCCGCGATCGCTCACCGAGACGAGCGCCGACGCCGGCGTGCGGGCGACGTCGACCGCCACTTCGGACTCGGGCGCATAGCGCAGCGCATTTTCGAGCAGGTTGTAGACCGCCTCGAAGATGTCGTCCTCGTCGGCGACGATCGTAGCCGCGTCGTCGCAGTTGAAGGCGAGCGTACGATGGGGGTAGCGAGAACGCGCCGCGTCGACGGCATCGCCGACCGTCTCGCCCAGCGCGAGCGCGCGCGGATGCGAGGCCGTCGATTCCATGCGCGCGAGGAGCAGCATCTTCTCGACCAGGTTGCGCATCCGCTTCGTTTCGGCGCGCATGCCGGCGACGATCCGGCCGCCGTTGGCGACGCGGTCCTTGTCGGAGTCGAGCAGATCGACGTACCCGCTGACGATCGTCAGCGGCGTGCGCAGTTCGTGGCCCGCGTCGGCCAGGAAGCGCTGGAACTCGCGCGCCGCCGCTTGGCGTTCCTCGAATGACCGCGCCACTTGATCGACCGCCGCGTTGTAGGCGCGGGCGAGCCGGGCGCTGATCGGCGATCCGGTCGCTTCGAGCGCCTGCGGGGTGAAGTCGGCGGCCGCCACCCGCTCGAGGGCCAAAGCCGTCTGCAGAAGGGCCGTCTGCGTCGCCCGGGCGACCGCGGTGCCGACCGCCCAGGTCGTGGCTGCGATCAGCGCGAGCGCGCCGAGGGTGGCGGCCAGATCGAGCGCAAGGCGGCTGCCGACCCAGTCACCGTCGGGGACGATGTCCATCTGGTTGGGCGGGACGCCCACGCGCAGCGGAGGGATGCGGGCCAGCGCCAGCACGGCCGAGCCCAGCGGTGAGCGCGGCGGCCGGCCGGGGCCTGCTGTGTCGCTGCCGGGGGGCGCTGCCGCCGGCGGCGGTTGGGCAGCCGGCGGGGGCGCCCCGGGGGGTGGGGGGCCCCCGGGTGGCGGCGGACCCGCTTCGCCCGGTCCGCCCGCTTCGCCCGGGCCGCTCCGGGCCTGCGGGCACGCCGCCGGCGCCGGGCGGCGGGGCGGGTGCGCCCGGGGGCGGGGCGCCCCCCTGAAGGGTGCCCGGCGGCGGGAGGACGTGCACGACGACCCCCGGCCGCCCCACCGATTGGGCCACGACCGGGGCCGAGGCGCCGGTCGAGAGCAGCTCGCGGGCAGCCCCGGCCGTCGCGCTCACGGCGGCCCGGGCCGAGTCGACGATCGCGTTCGCCGCCAGCAGCCCGGCAGCGAGAACCACGAGGCTGCCCAAAAGCGCAGCGCCCACCAGCCGCCTGTTCATAGTCCCATCATCGACGGTATTCTCAAGGCGACCTGTGAAACGGTTTACAGGCGCACCCCGGATGATGTAGAATCCCGTGGTCCAGATTGCCGGTGGCGCGGGGGCGCGTAGCTCAGCGGGAGAGCATCCGCTTCACACGCGGGAGGTCGTTGGTTCGATCCCAACCGTGCCCACCACCCTGGCGTTGTAGCTCAGTTGGTTAGAGCGCCGCCCTGTCACGGCGGAGGTCGTGGGTTCGAGCCCCATCAACGTCGCCAGTTTGTTCCCGTGAGTTTCGGCCTCTTGGGAAACTTGAAAAGAGCCCCCCGATCGGGGGCTCTTTTCTGTTGTCCGAGGGCCGGATATCGCTGAGCAGACGTCGCGGGCGCCGCGGCGATGTCCACGCCGTCCACGGCTCATGCCTATGGCGCAGGTGGAAGCGCTTGGTCGCCTCGTGTTCATAAAAATTTCTAATTTTAGGCTGGAAGCGTTCATGTATATATGCTAGTATTCGATTAAAAAGGATATAAATATATGAACGCCAATCAGGCTTCCCTGGCCCGGAAGCAGCTGGAGCGGCGCCTTCGGCCGCTCCGGAATATGGCGCTCGTCCCTCCCCCTAAGGGCTGGATGAAGGCCATTCGGGAGTCTTTAGGCATGACCGCCCGTCAGCTCGCGGCTCGCATGGGCGTTGCGCCTTCTCGCATCCCGGTGATCGAGAAAGCGGAGGTCACCGGGGCGACGACGGTTAGGACCCTGCGGCAGGCTGCCGAGGCGATGAATTGCACCTTCGTTTACGCCTTCGTGCCGACGAAAGCGCTCGACGAGATTCTCCGAGAGCGGGCGATGCGAAAGGCGCGGAAGGACGTCTCGCGTCTCGATCACACGATGCGGCTCGAAAATCAGGCCCTTCTGAAGTCGGATCTCGACGCCGACCGTCAACGCGCTATCGACCGCATAGTATCGGGCTCGCTACGAGGCTTGTGGGATGACGAGCGGGATCATCGTGCCTGATCCTCCGTTCGATCGCGACGATGAAGCGAATACGCAGCTCACGGCCGAGGAGCGAGAGGGACTTCTTCCGTCCTACATCACGCTGCGACACGAGCTCAATGAAGCCGAGCAGATCAATATCGGCGCGGCTATGCGTTGGGCCGATCGTCAGCGGCGCAACGTCCTCGATTGCGATTTTCTGAGCGAACTGCACCGGAGAATGTTTGGGGATGTATGGCGTTGGGCCGGGCGATATCGTCTAACCGCCCGCAATATCGGTGTTGACGCTTCCCGGATCGGCATGGACGTTCAGCAGGCAATCGATGATGCGCGATATTGGGTCGACCACGCCACCTATCCGCCCGACGAAAGTGCCGTGCGGTTCAGCCACCGCCTCGTTGCCATTCATCCCTTTCCGAACGGAAACGGACGCTTTTCGCGCCTCGTGGGAGATCTTCTCGCCCGGCAGCTTGGACAGTCGCCATTCACCTGGGGACGCGTGAGTTTGCTCGATGCCGGCGACACCCGCGCACGATACATCGAGGCTTTACGGGCTGCCGACAATCACGACATCCGGCCGCTCCTGCTTTTCGCCCGCTCCTAGTCGTTCCGAAGAGCAATCGACAACTGACCGGCACGTTCTTGCAATCACCGGGGGTGGTGGTGCGGTAGCATTCCGTCATACCACGCGCTTAGGAAGACGTAATGCAAGCCAATACGCGGAACCGCCGCTATTTTTTGAATGCCGCCGGTGTTGCCATGGCGGCCGTCGAGTTCGGCATCTTGGGCTCCCGTGCTTCGGCGAAGGACTCGTCGGAAGGGCAGCTCGCCGTGGCGCAGTTCACGCAACAGACCGGCGCCGGTGACGCGGCGGTTCGGCCGTTCGCGGTGAACGTCCCCGAGGCGCAGCTGATCGACATGCGGCGGCGCATTAGCGCGACCAATTGGCCCGACCGGGAAACGGTCGCCGACGATGCGCAAGGCGTGCAACTCGCACTGATTCAAGAGTACGCGCGCTACTGGGCCACGGGCTACGATTGGCGCAAGTGCGAGGCGAAGCTGAACGCGCTGCCGCAATTCATGACGCAGATCGACGGGCTCGACATCCACTTCATTCACGTACGGTCGAAGCACGGGAACGCGTTGCCGCTCATCGTGACCCACGGATGGCCGGGGTCGGTGATCGAGCAGCTGAAGATCATCGACCCGCTGACGAATCCGACGGCGTACGGGGCGAGCGCCGCGGACGCCTTTCACGTGGTGATTCCGTCGATCCCCGGTTACGGATTCTCGGGGAAGCCGACGACGAGCGGCTGGGATCCCGCCCGCATCGCGCGTGCCTGGGTCGTCCTTATGAAGCGCCTCGGATACGCACGGTTCGTGGCCCAAGGCGGCGACGTTGGGGCGCTCGTCTCGAATGCGATGGCCGAGCAGGCGCCTGTGGAATTGCTTGGCATCCACACCAACTTCCCCGGCACGATCCCGGCCGCGGTCGGTAAGGCGCTCCAGAACGGCGAGCCGCCGCCCGCGAGCCTCTCACCCGAAGAGAAGATCGCGTACGCCGAGGTCGCGTCATTCAAGGCAAAGCACTTTGCCTATGCCGCGATGATGGCGACCCGTCCGCAAACGCTCTACGGATTGGCTGATTCCCCCGTCGGCCTCGCCGCGTGGCTTCTCGACCACGGCGACGGTTACGATCAGCCGGCGCCGGCGATCGCCGCGGCGATTCTCGGGCACCCGGTCGACGGGCACGACAGCGGCGCGATCACTCGCGACGACGTCCTCGACAATACGACGCTTTATTGGTTGACGAACACCGCGATTTCGGCGGCCCGGCTCTACTGGGAGAACAAGGGTGTGAGCGCCTTGAGCGCCGTCGACGTCTCCATTCCGGCTGCGGTCAGCGTGTTTCCCGGAGAGATCTATCAAGCTCCGCGGAGCTGGACCGAGCAGTCGTACCACCATCTCATCTATTACAACCGGGTCGACAAGGGCGGGCACTTCGCTGCCTGGGAGCAGCCGCAACTCTTTGCACAAGAGCTGCGCGCAGGCTTCCGTCCGCTGCGATCCGCCGTACCGACATAGGGACACTCGATGCCGCTCAACGCTTTGAATCGCCGGCTTTTTCTTGGCGCCGCCGGAGCCGCCGTCGCCACGCTCGATCTCGGGATCTTCGGATCTCACGCCGCGGCTCAGAACTTGCCAGAGAGGACGACATCCATGACGCAGGTTGCACAAGCGACGACAACCGACAACACCGCGATCCGGACATTCCCTCAGCTTCACGTTCCTGATTCCGAGCTGGCCGACTTGCGCCGGCGCATCAACGCCGCCCGCTGGCCCTCGCGTGAATTGGTCCACGACGACACGCAGGGCGTGCAGCTAGCGACGATGCAGGCGCTGGCACGCTACTGGGGCACCGACTACGATTGGCGCAGATGCGAGGCGCAGCTCAACGCCATCCCGCAATTCATCACCGAGATCGACGGCCAAGACATCCACTTCATGCACATACGTTCGAAGCACGACAACGCTTTGCCGCTGATCGTCACCCACGGCTGGCCCGGTTCGGTGATCGAGCAGACGAAGATCATCGGGCCGCTGACCGATCCGACTGCCCACGGTGCGAGCGCCTCGGACGCGTTCCACTTGGTCATTCCGTCGATGCCCGGCTACGGGTTTTCCCCCGAACCGGCGACGCTCGGGTGGGATCCGGTGCGGATCGCCAAAGCCTGGATCGTGTTGATGGAACGCCTCGGGTACGCGCGATTCGTCGCGCAAGGCGGCGATTGGGGGGCGAGCGTCACGCAGTTGATGGCGTTGCAAGCGCCCGCGCAAGTGCTCGCAATTCACTCGAACATGCCGGGCACCGTTCCGGCCGCGATCTTGGCGGCGGCGACGTCCGGTGCTCCGGCCCCGCCGGCCTTTCGGGCGACGAATTGCATGCGTTCGAGCAGTTGAGTGACTTCTACGGCAAGCATCTCGGCTACGCGATCGAGATGGGGAATCGCCCGCAAACGCTCTACGGGCTGACCGATTCGCCGATCGCGCTGGCGGCCTGGATCCTCGATCACGACAAGGACAGTTACGAGATGATCGCGCCGGCCTTCGCCGGAAACCCCGGCGGCCTTTCGCGCGACGACGTGCTCGACAACATCACGCTGTACTGGTTGACGAACACGGGCGTCTCGTCGGCACGCCTGTACTGGGAGAACAAGCTCGGGTTCTTCGACGTCAAGGGCGTCACCGTCCCGGTCGGCGTGAGCGCCTTCCCGCACGAGATCTACACTGCCCCGCGCAGCTGGTCGGAGCAGGCGTATCCCAAGCTCGTCTACTACAAGAAGCACGACGTCGGCGGGCATTTCGCCGCCTGGGAGCAGCCGCAACTCTTCTGCGAAGACGTGCGCGCGAGCTTCCAACCGGTACGAAAAGCGTAGCGCCTACGGTGAGGCGATCAGTTTATCGTTGGGCAGCGGCGTTTTGTAGGTGACCACTCCGCCCAGCGAGATGAAGAGTTCCTGCATGTCGTCGAGGGTCGCGACGTCGATGCGGAGCTTCGGGTCGAAATCGTACCGGTCTTGGGCTTCGAGGGTCGCGACGGTCTGTTGCGTGTACTTGGCGTAACTCGCCATGTTGGCGGCATTGTCGTAGGCCTTGCCGGCGACCTCGGCGCTGGCTTGGCGGAACGCCGCCAACGCGCGCGCCGCGATGTCGGGTGACCCGAGCAAGGTGCTGCCGAAGAAGATGCCCGTGCCCGATATCCCGGCCGGGGGCCAGGCCAGCGGATGCGCGAGCTTGCGGTCCTGGAAGGCGGTCGTGAACGGCGCCGGCGTGAAGGCGGCGTCGATCGCCTTGCGCTCGAAGGCGACGCCCTGGTCGGGATTGCTGAGGTTGACGACCTCGATGTCGGCGAGCGTCAACCCGGCGGGGCGCAAGATCCGTGCGACGTAGTAGGTGCTCACCGCGCCGTTCCCGCCGATCCAGGCGACTTTCTTGCCCCGCAGATCTTTGACGCTGCGCAGTCCGCCGTCCCAGAGGTCCTGGCGCACGACGAGCGCGCTCGGATGCCCCTTGCGCGGCTGATAGCCGGTCGACCCGACTAGCCGCACGTCGAAACCGCGCGCGACGCCGTTGAAGAACGCCGCCGAAAGGCCGCCGGCGACGACGTCGAGTTGGCCCTGCGCCAGCAAGGCGACCGCGTCTTGGCCGGCGACGATCGGCGTCATCGACGGCGCGAATCCGCGGTCGCTCAGATAGCCGCGGTCGACCGCGACGAAGACCGGCGCGAACAGCGTCGAGGGCACGTAGCCGATCGTCAGTGGCTTGGGGTCGGCGGCTGCCGCGGGCCGCGTTCGGGTGGCTGCCACGGCCCCAAGCGCGGTCGCGGCGGCGAGAAAACGTCGTCGGGTAGTCATTCCTTCAATGTTCGCCTTTCCCGGATGCAGAAATCCTCTGCGATGGCGCGGATCGAGGTACGAGGGCTCGGGAAGGTCTATCCGACCGGGACCGTCGCCCTCGAGGCGGTCGATCTGTCGATCGCCGACGGCGAGTTCGTCTCGATCCTCGGGCCGAGCGGCTGCGGGAAGAGCACCCTTTTGCGCATCATGGCCGGGCTCGATGCAGCGACGGCCGGCGACGTGCGGATCGATGCCGCCGCCCGCAACGGCGACGCCGGCCTGCCGGCCGCGTTCGTGTTTCAGGAGCAGTCGCTGTTCCCGTGGATGCGGGTGCGCGAGAACGTCGCCTTCGGCTTCGACGGCATGCGCGTGCCGCGCGAGCGCGTGCGCAGCCGGGTCGACGAGATGCTCGCGCTCGTCGGGCTCGAGGCTTTCGCCGGCGCGCACCCCCACGAACTGTCGGGCGGGATGAAGCAGCGGGTCGCGGTTGCGCGCGCGTTCGCGGTCGACGCGCCGGTGTTGTTCATGGACGAACCGTTCGGCGCGCTCGACGAACAGACGCGCGTGCAGATCGGCGCGGAGCTGCTCGGGCTGTGGGAGCGCGCGCGCAAGACCGTCGCCTTCGTTACCCACAGCATCGACGAGGCAGTTGCCCTTTCCGACCGCATCGTCGTGTTGAGCGCGCGGCCCGGGCGCGTACGAGAGATCGTCACCGTCGATCTGCCGCGGCCCCGCGACCCGATCGCGCTGCGCGGCGATCCGCGTTTCGCGGCGCTCGTCGTCCGCCTGTGGGAGCTACTGCGGTGAACGAACGGATCGTGCGCGTCGCCTCACCGCTCGTGTTGCTGGTCGTGTGGGAGCTCGCGGTTCGCGCCCACGTGCTCGATGCGCGTTTCTTCCCCGCGCCGTCGGCGATCGCGCAAGCGTTCGTGCAGTTCGCGGCGAGCGGCGACCTGGCGACCAACACGTGGGCGACGCTCCAGCGGGTCGTGATCGGATTCGTCATCGGCGCGGTCCCCGGGGTCGCGGTCGGATTGCTGTCGGGCACGTCGCGGATGGCGCGCGCGGCGATCGACCCGGTCGTCGCGCTGCTCTATCCGATCCCGAAGATCGCGGTGCTGCCGCTGGTGTTGCTGATCTTCGGGATCGGCGAGGCATCGAAGTACGCGCTGGTCGCGATCGGCGTGTTCTTCCTGATGGCGATCAACACCGAGGCCGGCGTGCGGCAGATCGGCGCGATCTACCTCGATGTCGCGCGCGCGTACCGCGTGCGCCCGTGGAGTTTGTACGCGCGCGTGCTGCTGCCCGGCGCGCTGCCGAGCGTGTTCACCGGGATGCGGTTGAGCATCGGGATCGCGATCGTGCTCGCGGTTGCGGCCGAGTTCAGCGCCGCCAAGAACGGGCTCGGATTCACGATTTGGAATGGCTGGCAGACGCTCCAGGTGGAGCGCATGTACGTTGCGCTGGTGGCGGTGTCGCTCTTGGGCTACTTCTTGACGGTCGCGCTCGAGGCGTGCGAACGCCTCGCGATACCGTGGCTACGCGACTAGAAGTGGAACCCTAGGCCGACCGTCGTTCCGCCGCGGTTGACGCTGACCGGCGCGTTGGTGCGCGCTTTCCACTTCTCGCCGGCGCTGCCGAACTGGACGAACGCCGGCGTCTTCTTGATCTGGAACGTCGCGCCGTACGAGTAGCGGAAGACGCTGTACTGCAGCAACTCGGTGTTGCCCGAATACGGGTTGCTCGCCTGGAACGGCACGGTGTAGTTGCCGCCGACCATCGGATAGTAGTAGAAGTTGAAGTACAGCGAGCCTTTCTCGTTGACGTCGGGCGTCTTGTGGATGCCGATGCCCGCGCCGGTGATGTTCGGGTAGCCGTAGTTCGTCGAGTGCGTGAACACGCCCAGGCCGAAGTAGATGCGCGATTTGCGCAGGCGATAGAGGCCGGCTTGCACTTCGTAGTCGGTCTCGTGCGCTTGGAACTGCGGCACGAACGTCTGTCCGTACTTCCCGATGACCGTCACGCAGCCGGGATCGCCCACGAGCACCGAGCAACTCGGAGTCGTGCCCGGGCCGAAGTAATTGGTCGGCGTCGATTGCGTGTGCAAGTACCACAAGCGCTGGGCACGGACGTAGATGTCGACCGGCATCCCGATGTTCTCTTCCAGGTCGAGGTCGCCCGAGAACGAGTTGACGCCGGTGACGCCGGTGACGAATTCGTTGTAGACCCGCGGAGCCACGAGGTAGTTGACCGTCACGACGTGGAGCGGCTGGAGCGTCGGCTCGGGGGTCGGTGGCGGCGGGGTCACGATCGCTGCGGGCGGCGGCGCGGTCGGCACCGGGGTGGGCGACGGCGTCGGCGGCGGTGGCGGCGGGATGTACCGGATCACGACGACCCGCTTGCCCGGCGACCACTCGACGTAGGCGCCGAGGGCCTCGCTCAAGATGCGGACCGGCACGACGACGACGCCGCGATACATCTGCGGCGGCACGTCGAGCGGACGCATCTCGCCGTTGATGATCACTTCGTTCTTGCCGACGGTCACTTTCGCGTCGGCGCCGTTCTTCTGGATGTCGAACGTCTGCGTCGCGGAGTCGTAGATGACGAAGCCGCCCATCTGCTGCACCATCGCGGTCAACGGGATCAGCAGCGTCTTGTTCTTGGCGATCCCGGCGAGGACGCGGCCTTCCTTGAGCTCGTCGGGCTTGGCGTACACGTGGTGGTCGTTGTAGAGGATCGGGATCTCGCCGGAAGGCGGGTTGCCGAAGTCGGGCGGCGGCGGAGTCTCCCCGGCGGGGACGAGCGGCGCCGCGGTCGCGGGTGCGGCGGCCGGTGGAGGCGCGGCCGGCGACGCGGGCATCGCCGGGGAACCGGATGCCGGCGCACCAGCCGCGGGGGCAGCGGGAGCAGCCGACGACGGGGCGGCGGGCGCGGGCGACGCTTGCGCTACGACTGCGGGTGACGCGGCTTCGGATTGCGCCGAGGTCGAGTCGTCGGTGGCGGCCGTCGCGGCAACAGTGACCAGCGCGGTGAATCCGAGCGCGAACATCGCCCGGCCCATCGTCCTACAGAACATCCGGTGCCCTCTCCAGCAATATTCCAGGCGAATGCTTCCCTCGTCCGGAGACGAAGCGAGAAGCGTGCCACGAGCAAAACCCCGTCGCGCCGCCTAGACTACAAGGCAAGTTGGCCCCAGGCGCCGGGGCTCCTGCGGTCACCTCGGATGCGTTCCCGCCAGGGAGTTCTGCGACCGTGGTGAATCAGGAGCCGGTTCGCCAATGCGTCGCGCCGAGATAGCTCAGTTGGTAGAGCACAGGTCTGAAAAACCTGGTGTCGCCAGTTCGATCCTGGCTCTCGGCACATTCATTCAACCCCGCGAAATCAAGGTTTCCGGGGTTTTTGTTTGATGCTTTAGGGGGCTTTGACACCTTATTCAACGGGAGGCGCGACGAACGAGCCGGTCCACGGCGGGGGCAGATTGGGTCTCCCGCTGCGCAACGCCCACGTTTTGGCTGGGCCTCCTGTTGGTCATGTTTCGCCGCGAGGAACACATCGGGAGTTCCGACTGCGCCGGATCTATCGCGACCTTGGGCTGCAAGTACGGCCACGGAAGAAACGCATAGTTCGCCGATCTGATTCGTGCACTGCGGTCCATGTCCCGAAACGGCAGGTCAGCGCTTCGCTTACGGTTTCGGCGCCTGAACTTCGCCGCGGCCCACCGAGTTGAGCGTGTGTTCGTGCGGGAACCAAGGCCGGGGCGTTCCCCAGCACCCCGGAATGGATTGCAGCCGCAGTGGATCGTCCTCAGGATCGTAGTAGACCGCGCAATTCAGATTCAGAGCCTGGTGTCCCGGCGCCGCAGACGTGCAAGCGCCCTCGCGGAGATGCTCTGAGGCGTTGAAAACGACGAGCCTATTGGCTACAAAGGTAAAGCGAAGGTCTGACGACGGAAGAGCGGATCGAATCCGAGCGATGATCCGCAAATTGGGAGCGGAGGGTATCGGGACACCGGATCTTCCGATGTCCGCGACGCGATAGATCATTGGTCCTCGCGGAGAATTTTCGCCAATGGGAATGCATTGAATGCCGTATCCTGCGCGCACGCCGTCGATGGGCGGCGGGCTCTTACCGCCTATCGGCTGCTTTGCGACATACGATTGGCATGCGCTCAGCAGCAGCAGAAGCAGAACCCCCTCGCGCGCTCGACAGCGACTCATGCGTAGCCGGTCTTTTCCCTTAGGGCCGAGGTTTCGTGCGATATAGAGAGATGCGGTGCTCCCTCCCTATCCATTGCAAAGTTTTGGTCGGAACCGTATTTCCTTCGTAATCGGTATCACCGGGGTAATATGTCAGCGAGTCTCCAGGGTCTTCACAGCTCACTAGCGAGTATCTAACGATTTTGCTTGGCGGAGCTGGATCGACAAACGGGCCGAAACCGGTAATGCCCGGAGGGATGCCGGCGCCACCCTGAAAAGGGTCGTCCAGGTCTGAAAAATCTGGTTCCGCCAGTTCGATCCTGGCTCTCGGCACCATCTAGAACCGCGAGCAAGGCCCGTCCCGTTGAGGGGTGCCGGGCCTTGCTCGTTTTTTTGCGGACCTTAAGGAATCGTCGGCAGGTGTAGCCACCCCAAGGATGCCGTCGATGGAATCGGACGCGACCGGGTCCATCCCAGCCGGGCGGTGGACGTAGAGATTCATCGTCGTCGAGGCCTTCTAATGACGCAGCAGGGATGACTTTGACCGGAGTTCCCGCCGCTTCCAGCAAGGTTCCATCTCGAAATGCTTTATTATCTACGAAGTCTGAGAATGGATTTCAGAGGCAAGAATGGCCGCCTCGACTGCTCGAAGCGGACTCTCTCTGTACATCCTCCGGGCCTCGGCCTTCCGCGGCCGCTCGGCCTTTCGGTACATCACGATCAATCTTTCGACCGTGTCGATTGGGCGAGGAGCAACCGCCGCTTCGCCGCCTCCACTTTCACCTTGCCGGCGACTATGGTTTCCCCGCGTGCAGTCGCGGTCGCCCGCCTTTGGCACCATTCGCACGCGCTGCCGCGGCCTTGGCTTCGCTCTTCTGCCGACCGGCCTGATCAAGCCAGGCGGTACATGCGGTGACTCGCCGAACGAGGCCGGGAACGGAGATATCTACGTCGAGTGGTTCGCATGTGACTGCGCTGCCGTTCGGGCTGAGCGTCACGGCGCGCAATTGGGCTGGGGTAGCCTGCGCCAACTCGGCGATCAACGACCTCGGAATGGCCACTCTCGCGCCGGTCCGCAGATCGAGATCGAACATGTCGAGGCGCGGGTGGAAACAGATGGCCTTCCCGTAGCCGCGGGCTTCGATTTCGAAGCGCTCTTCGGCGGCGGAGATCTCGGCTTTTGACGGGTATCGGTTGGCGGTGTCAGTCTTCGTCATAATACGTTCTCCAGACGGCCCAGCAGGCATCGATGTGTTCGCCAACCGCCCGAAACGCATTGCGAAGGTCGGTGGCCTTTACAGAGGGGTCCTTTTCTCGGAGCGATAGATCGCCGAGCAGGATGACCACCACGCCGGTTTGCGTCCACACATGGACGTGAGCGGGAGCGTGATCGGCGGTCGTGACCTTGATCTGCACGCCCCTTGCGACGACGACGGTTGGCATGCTCCCCCATTATAACCTAAAGCTTTGGGTTACGCAACGGATTGTTAGCTACCAAGTGTAGCCACCAGCGGAAAAATCCGCGAACAACTGGAAGCCCCGCACGGTTTAGAATCGCGAAATTGCCGCCAAAAACGCATTGGCGAACAACGGCGCACAACCGGGGCGAGATGACGAGCCGAAGATGCCGAGCATGCCGCGGCGCTTTAGGCCGGTGCCTCGACCTGGGGAAGCGAACTTCGAAGCAGCTCCGCGCACGTGTCCTCGGGTACGGGCGGCGAGAAGAGAAAGCCCTGCATCTCGTCGCAGTCGAGTTCGCGTAGATACTCGGCTTGTTCCGTGTGTTCGACCCCTTCGGCCACCGTCGTGAAGCCCATGATTTGTGCCAGCATCGTGATCGCGCGAACGATCGCCTGATCGTAGAGCCCGCTCCCCAAGCCCCGCACGAACGAGCGGTCGATCTTGATCACGTCGATCGGAAAACGCTTGAGGTAGCTGAGCGACGTGTACCCGATTCCGAAATCGTCGATCGCAAGCCGCAGTCCGAGGTCTTTGAGCTCGCAGAGCACCTTGACCGCGGCGTTGGCGTCGCGCATCACCGAACTCTCCGTCACTTCGAGCTCGATCCGCTCGGGCGCGACCCCGTATTTCGCCAGCACGCGCTCGACTTGGTCGCGCAGGGTCTTGTGCTCGAACTGGCGCGCCGACACGTTGACCGAAATGCGCGGCAGCGCGAGGCCCGCGCGATCCCACTCCACGAGCTGCGCGACCGCTCGTTCCAGCACCCACTCGCCGACCTGCTGGATCGCCCCGCTCTCTTCGACGATTGGAATGAAGCTGTCCGGAAGCAGCATGCCCAGCGTCGGGTGTCGCCACCGCAACAGGGTCTCCACGCCGGCGATGCGCCCGTCGGCCCTGACGATCGGTTGATAGACGACGGCGAACTGGTCGCGCCGCAGCGCGGAGTGCACGTCGCGTTGCAGCGTCAGGCGTTCGACCGGTGTCGCGCGCATCCCCGGAGCGAAGAACGTGAAGACGTTGCGCCCCGAGCGCTTCGACTCGTACATCGCCATCTCGGCGCCTTTGATCAACGATTCCATGTCGCCCGCATCGTCGGGGTACATCGCGATCCCGACGCTCGTCGTCAGGTAGAGTTCGCGTTCGCCGATATGTAAGGGGGCTGCGTACGAGTCGAGGATGCGTTGCGCGACCGCGCCGACGGTGCGGCGGTCGGCGGCGTCGGTCAGCACGAGGGCGAACTCGTCGCCGGAGAACCGCGCCAGGGTGTCGCCTTCCCGCACGAGCGCACCGATGCGGGTCGCAGCGATGCGCAGCACCTCGTCGCCGGCCGCATGCCCGAGCGCTTCGTTGACGATCTTGAACCGGTCGAGATCGAGGAACAGCACCGCGACGGAACGCGAATACCGGTGCGCGAGCGCGACGGCCTGCGAGACGCGGTCTTCGAAAAGCGCGCGGTTGGGCAAGTCGGTCAATTGATCGTAGCTCGACAACCGTTCCACGCGGGCTGCAGCGTCGCGCTGCTCGGTGACGTCGAGCGCGACGCCGATCGTTCCGACGATCGCGCGTTGCGCATCGCGTAACGGCTCGATGTGGGCCTGCCGGATGCGTCCGCCCCACGTGAACTCGAAACTGAGCGGCGTGCCGTCGAGCGCCTGGCGATGGGCGTGGCTGGCCAACGACGCGTTCGCGCCGGTGCCGAAGAACGTCGTCCCGATCGGCTTTCCGAGCATGTCGTCGCGGCCGATGCCCATCTCTGATAATTCATCGCCCTGCACGGATGCGACGCACAGATCTTTGCCCGTCGTCCAAGTCGAGCGCCGGAAGCTGTTCGATCATCAGTTTGAGCCGTGCTTCGCTCTGCGCGAGCAAGTCTTCGGCCGCCTTGCGGGCGCTGACGTCACGTTGGATCACGGCGAAATGCGAGACGGTGGCGTCGTCGCGGAACACCGGTTCGACGCTGACCTCCACCCAAAAACGTTCGCCGTTGCGGCGCGTCTGCAGCAACTCGAAACGGACCGGTTCGCGAGTTTGGAACGCGTGCCGGATGCGCGTGACGTGCTCGTCGCTCCCGCGAAAGCCGTCGAACATCTCGAGCGGCCGGCCGATCGCCTCGTGCGCTTCGTATCCAAACGACGTGAGCGTGGCCCGATTCGCGTACACGATGCGCGCGCGCTCGGCGGGTTCGCCGGGAGCCGGTTCCACGACGAAGACGATGTCGGTCGCGCTCTCGATGACCGAATTGAGGATCGTCAACCGTTCGCGGACCGCGCGGTGCTCGCGCGCCGCCGCCGCCTCCCGCAGCGCCCGCTCGACGGCCGTCGGCAGCCGCACGAGGTTGTTCTTGGACACGTACTCTTTGGCGCCCAGCCGCACGACTTCGGCCGCCCGCTCTTCCCCGATCGCGCCCGATACGATGATGCAAGGCGTGTCGCATTGCATCTGCCGCAAGAGCTGCAACATTGCCGGCGCGCTGAACGCCGGCATCAGGTAGTCGCACAAGACGGCGTCCCACACTCGCAGGGTCAGCGCTTCGCGTGCGCTCTGCGACGTTTCCACCCGCTCCCAGTCGACGGCGTGGCCGTTGCGCTGCAGCGCGCGAATCTCCAGTTCGGCGTCGTCGGCCGAATCGTCGACGACAAGATCCGTAGCACGTCGCTCACGGGACGGCCCGTTCGGCCGGCACGGGCGGCGGCTCGTTGAGGACGAGCCAATAGAGGCCCAGTTGCCGCACCGCCTCGACGAACTCGTTGAAGTCGACGGGTTTGCGGACATAGCTGTTGACTCCCAGGCGATAGCTGGTTTCGCGGTCGATCTCCTCGCGCGACGAAGTCAACATGACGACCGGCAGGAGGCGCGTCGTCGGGTTGGCGCGCAACTGCTCGAGCACTTCGAGCCCGCTCAGGCGCGGCAGCTTCAAGTCGAGCAGCAGCACCTGGGGCAGATGACGCGGATTGCGGCCGGCGTGCAGTCCGCGCGCGAACAGAAAGTCCAAGGCTTCGACGCCGTCGCTCGCGACGACGATCTCGTTGGCGACGCGGTTCTTGAGGAAGGCTCGCCTCGTCAACTCGACGTCGTCCGGGTTGTCCTCGACCAACATGATGAATTCCGTCATCCCGATGCCCCGCTCGCGGGAATGGAGAACGTGAAGGTCGC
This sequence comes from Vulcanimicrobiota bacterium, assembly GCA_963749395.1. Lineage (GTDB taxonomy): Bacteria > Vulcanimicrobiota > Vulcanimicrobiia > Vulcanimicrobiales > Vulcanimicrobiaceae > CAVVMT01. The sequence goes on along the minus strand of CAVVMT010000009.1, from coordinate 62,802 downwards.
GCCCTGGCCGACGGCCCCTTCGGCACCGACCTGGCCGCCGTGGCGGTGGACGATGCGGGCCACGGTCGCGAGCCCGATCCCGGTGCCCTCGTACTGCTCGACCGTGTGCAGCCGGGAAAACGCCGAGAAGAGCTTGCCCGCGTACGTCATGTCGAACCCGGCTCCGTTGTCGCGGACGAAATAGGTGTCGCTCTCACCGGCGACCGGGCCGATTTCGATGACGGCCGGCGTCCGGCCGCGGGTGAACTTCCATGCGTTGCCGATCAAATTTTGCAGGAGCGTCGCAATCAGCGCGCGCTGTCCGCGAACCTGCATACCGTCGGCGATGACGATCTCGACCGGGCGGTCCGGTTCAGCGCGGCGCAGCTCGTCGACGATCTCGCGGGCGATGGCCGTCAGGTTGACCGCCTGCCGCTCCATCGAGGCACGGGCGACGCGCGAGAGGGTCAGCATCGCATCGATCAAGTCGCCCATGCGTCCGCACGCGCGCCGGACACGGTCGATGTACGACTGGCCCTGCGAGCCGAGTTGCGGGCCGTAATCTTCGGCCAAGGCTTGGCTGAAGCCGTCGATCGCCCGCAGGGGCGCGCGCAAATCGTGCGACACCGAGTGGGCGAACGACTCGAGTTCGCGGTTTGCGAAGGAGAGTTCTCGCGTCCGCTCGAGCACGCGCTGTTCTAACTCGACGTTGAGCTCCCGGGTCTTTTCGGTCAGGCGCCGCCTGCGCGTCACGTCGCGAAAGTACAGGCTCAGGCCGGTCGCCGCCGGAAACGCCCGAACCTCGTACCAGCGGCCGCGCGTTGCCGAATAATACTCGGCAGACTGCACCGACCGGGTCGCCATTGCGCGGCGGTACTTGCCCCACAGGTCCTTGTTGTCGGCGTCCATCAACATCGCGAGCGGCCGCCCGACGAGCTCGTCGCGCGTTTTCCCGGCCCACCGCTCGGCGACGCGGTTTGCGTAACGCACCCGGCCGTCACGATCGACCGAAATGAAGCCGTCGGTCAGGCTCTCGAGGATCTCGATCACCTGGTTCGATTTTGCGGCCAGCGCCTCGCGCGTGCGCACGAGGAGCGTCGCCTCGCCGAGCATCGTCGCGATCGTTTGGAGAAACGCGATTTCGATGCCGGCCGTGGCGCCGGGCCGCCGCCAATACAGGCCGAGCACGCCGCGGGCGAGATCTTCGCCGAACGGCGCGACCGCCGCGCTGATGAAGCCCCCGGCGCGCAAGGCCGGATCGTCGTACGGCGACCCAGTCAGATCGTCGATCAGGAGCACCCGGTTCTCGAGGTGCGCGGCCCCGGCGGGCGTACCGCGCCCCACGCGCTCGCGGGCCCGCAGATCGCTCCATCCGGTGCCGGCGCGTAGCGCAAGCCACGGAAAGTCGTCGTGCGCTTCGAGGATCTCGACGGCGTCGGCTTCGAGCGATCGGGCGATGGTGGCGACGGCCCGCCGGCGCAATTCTTCCAGCCCGAATTTTCGCAGCACGAGCCGGCCGAGTTCGGCGGCGGTGTCGTCCTGCCGCGCCCGCATCGCAAGCGCGCGCTCGAACTCGACGCGCTCGGAAACGTCACGAAAATACACCGTCAGGCCGTCGGGGGCCGGAAACCCGCGTACCTCGAGCCACATGCCGAAGCTGGGCGAACGCGCCACGAACTCGATGGGAATTTGTTCGTTCATTGCGCGGCGGTACTCGATTTCGAACGTGGTGCCGGCGGTATGCGGAAACAGGTCCCAATACACGTGGCCCACGAGTTGTTGCCGCGAGAGCCCGAAGAAAATTTGGGCGTGCCGATTGACGAAGGTGATGCGCCACTGCGCATCCATCGCCATGAAGGCGTCCGTGATCCGCTCCAGCACTTGGACCAGATCGAGAGACGAGCCGGGCTGCGCTTCAATCGCCATAGCTTAGAGGTACGGCTCGGTTCACGCGCGCGTCCGATTATCCTACGGATTGTTAACCGATGTTAACCACACGCATCAAACCCGGATCGACTCACCGGCAACGGAGCGAGCATCGAGACGTAGGCCGCAGATCACGAGTGGAACGTAAATGCCAGCAGTTCCAAGAGTGCGAGCACCGTGACCCCGGCGGTGAACGCCAGCTCGCGCCCGCGCGACTCGCGTTCCGGGTAGAGCCACCGCTCGAACGCGCGCACCGCCAGCGGCATCAGCGGCCACGTGACCAGCACTAAGCCTACGACGTTGTCAACGAACGTGACGGTTGGGCCGGGGAGCGCTTGCAACAGTGGATTGAGGTAACGCAACTGCAGCATCACGATCGGGTAGATGCACAGCAGCACGAGCGCCGCGGTCTTCCACTGGGAGGGGGCCTTGCCGGTCGCCGGATCGCTCGGCACCCAACCGGGAAATGTGGAGTCGACGCGGTTGAGCAACGTGCGCGCGATGAACGGCTTCGCTTCCGCGAGCAACGCCTGGCGCTCCGGTGAGTCGAGCCATGCTCGCAGTAACGGAAGCCGTTCGAAGCGCAGCAGTGCCGTCCAATTCGACGCACCGGCTTTCGGCGGGGCGACGTACAGGCCGCCGTAACCGGGGAACGTCGCCTGCATGCGCTGGACGCGATCGATCCAGCCCCGGTAGGCGGCTTCCTTTCCAGGTGTGACGTCGGTAACGATCACTTCGGTGACGCTGCCGGTCGATTGATACACCGCCGCGGCCGCGCCGGCGACCTCCGTCGGTTTGCCGCCCTCCAGCAGCGGCGCGGCGGCAGCGAGGAGTTCACGATGCTGCGGTGAGTCGCGCCAGCGCCGCATGTCTTCGAGCGTGGCAAAGCGCACGATCGTGACGCTGTCGGGTTGATCGGGCGGCATCGGCGGACACAACTCGCAACTCGCGCACCCGCCCGAGGCGTTGACGGCCGCCACCAGGCGGGTTTGCCAGTCGGCGAAGGCCGCTTCAGCGCCCGGCAATATCCGCGCGCACACGAGCACGTCGGCCGTCGGCCCTTCGCTAGCGTTCACAAGAGGATTCTTCTTGTTCTTTGATACTAGACCCATGCATCGAGGAGCTGCCGGCGTTTTTGCCGGTGGCTTTCCGCGGTCGCGTGTGAGGGAGCGTCGCAAATGCCGAAGGGAAAACCCAATATTCTGATCCTTTGGGGGGATGATATCGGCTGGTTCAACATCAGTCACAACAATCGTGGCATGATGGGCTATAAAACGCCGAACATCGACCGCATCGCGCGCGAAGGCATCGAGTTCACCGACTACTACGGGCAGCAAAGCTGCACCGCCGGGCGCGCGGCTTTCATCACCGGTCAGAATCCGGTCCGCACCGGCCTCACGAAAGTCGGAATTCCGGGCGCCGAAGCCGGGTTGCAGCCCGAAGATCCGACGATCGCCGATCTCCTCAAGCCGCTCGGCTACGCCACCGGGCAGTTCGGCAAGAATCATCTCGGCGACCGCAACAAGTATTTGCCGACGCTGCACGGGTTCGACGAGTTCTACGGCAACCTCTATCATCTCAATGCCGAAGAAGAGCCCGAAGACGCCGACTATCCGAAGGATCCGGCGTTTCGCGCGCAGTTCGGTCCGCGCGGCGTCTTGCATTGCAAAGCGACCACCGTCGACGATCCGACCGACGTGCCGCGCTTCGGGCCGGTCGGCAAGCAGACGATCGAAGACACCGGGCCGCTGACGAGAAAACGCATGGAGACGTTCGACGACGACGTCACCGAACGTGCCTCGGCGTTCATCCGCAAGGCGCACGCCGACGGCGTCCCGTTCTTCGTGTGGTGGAATTCCACGCACATGCACTTCCGCACCCACATCCCCGACGACGCCAAAGGCATCAGCGGGCAGGGCTTCTACAACGACGCGATGGTGCTGCACGACATGGCGGTCGGCAAGATGCTCGATCTGCTCGACGAGCTCGGGATCGCCGGCGATACGATCGTTCAGTACTCCACCGACAACGGCCCGCACTACAACACCTGGCCCGACGGCGCGATCACCCCGTGGCGCAGCGAGAAGAACACGAATTGGGAAGGCGCATATCGCGTCCCGAGCTTCGTGCGCTGGCCCGGGAAATTCGAAGCGGGCCGGATCGTCAACGAGCTCGCTTCGCACCAAGACTGGCTCCCCACGCTGCTCGCCGCCGCCGGCGCTCCGGACGTGCCGGAAAAACTGCTCACCGGCTACCAAGCCGGCGACAAGCACTTCCGCGTCCACATCGACGGCTATAATTTGCTGCCGTATCTTCTGGGCGAGGCCGACGCGTCGCCGCGCAAGTTTTTCTTCTACGTCAACGACGACGGCATGGTCGTCGCCCTGCGCCTGGGTGACTGGAAGGCGGTCTTCTACGAACAGCGCGCCAAGACGATGGCGTTGTGGGCGGAGCCGTTCGTCGAACTGCGCATCCCCAAGATCTTCAACCTGCGCCGCGATCCGTTCGAGCGCGCCGACGAGAACGCGAACGCGTACTGGGATTGGATGCTCGATCACGCCTACGTCATCTATCCGGCGGCGGCGTTGACCGCGGCCCAGATCCAGGGCTTCATCGACTACCCGCCGCGGCAGAAGCCCGACTCGTTCAACCTGGACCGCGTGTTGGAGAAGGTGACCGCCGCGAATGACGGCGGCCTTCACTAGCGGGCGCGGCGGCCCGGGGCACGGCCGCTGACGCAGCTCATCTTTCAATCGAGCCCGTGGATCTTGCCGGCGATCATGTTCGTTGTGCTGGCGCTCGCGATCGAACTGCCGTACCGGTTCGCCAAACCGTACATGGGCGACAGTGCCCGCAACGACGATGCGTGGAACGCGATCGGCGCCGGGCTCTTGACCTTATCGGCGTTCGTGTTGAGTCTGTCGTTTTCGCAGGCGCAGGCGCGGTACGATGCGCGGCGGGAGCTGGTCGTCAAAGAGGCCAATGCGATCGGAACGACGTGGCTGCGCGCCGATCAGTTGAATGCCGGCGACAGCGCGCGGTTTCGCAGGATTCTCACCGACTACACGGCCCTGCGGCTGGCCGCGTACGCGGGGTCGGGCGAGCCGAAGGATTATCGCGACGCGCTCGAACGAAACGCTCGCCAGCAGAACGCGATGTGGACGATGGCGTCGTCGGCGGTGCGTTCGCAGCCCCTCCATCTCGGCCCGTCGCTGCTCATGCAAGCCCTCAACGACACGATCGACGTCTCGGGCGAACAGTATCAGGCGCTGACGAGCCGCGTTCCGACCGCCATGGTGGTGCTGACCCTGCTGCTCGTCACCCTGGCGGCCTTTTCGACCGGCATACGTTTCGCGCGCGACGAGGCGCGACCGTTGGTCTTGAGCGTGTTGCTGGTGTTTTCGTACGTCATCGTCATCACGATGAACATCGATTACGACCGTCCGCAGTCGGGATTCGTCAAGATCAATCTCGCCCCGCTGACGCTGCAGCTCCAGTCGATGCAGGGCTGATCGCTTCGGCGTAAAGCTGTTCGCGCTAACACAGGGCCGCAAGGCATTCCCTTCGAGGCCCCGCGCGACTGACAGAGAATTTGCGTGAGGCTCACTTGAATTGGAGGGGTGCATGTCTGACCGTAGCGTCGTGATCCTCAGCGGCGTTAGGACCGCAATCGGTTCCTATGGAGGAAGCCTCAAAGACTTGGCGCCGACCCAACTGGCGGCGATGACGATCCGCGAAGCGCTCGGTCGTTCGGGCGTAGAGCCGGCCCGTGTCGGCCAGGTCGTGTATGGCAACGTGATCCACACCGAGCCCAAGGACATGTACATCTCCCGGGTCGCGGCGATCGACGGCGGCATCCCCCTCGAGACGCCGGCCTACACCGTCAACCGGCTGTGCGGCAGCGGCTTGCAAGCGATCTTGTGCGCGTCGCAAGCGATCGTGCTCGGCGACGCCGACGTCGCGGTCGCCGGCGGCGCCGAGTCGATGAGCCGCGGGCTCTATGGGCTCAAGGCGATGCGCTGGGGGCAACGCCTGGGGAACGGCGAGACGGTCGACATGGTGGTCGGCGCATTGACCGATCCGTTCGAGACGATCCACATGGGTGAGACCGCCGAAAACGTCGCGGCCAAGCTACGGCATCACGCGCGAGCAGCAGGACGCGCTGGCGCTCGAGAGCCAGAAGCGTGCCGCCGCGGCGATCGCAGCCGGCCGCTTCAAGGAGCAGATCTTTCCGGTCGAGCTGAAGTCGCGCAAGGGCACGACGATTTTCGACACCGACGAACACGTGCGCGCCGATACGACTCCTGAGGCGATCGCCAAGCTGAAGCCGGCATTCCGCGCCGGCGGCACGGTGACTGCCGGCAACGCTTCGGGCATCAACGACGCGGCCGCGTCGGTCGTGCTGATGGAAGCCGGCGTCGCGAAGGCGGAAGGGCGCACGCCGCTCGGGCGGCTCGTCAGCTACGGCAACACCGGCGTCGATCCCAGCTTCATGGGCATCGGCCCCGTCTCGGCCTCGCGCAAAGCCCTGGAACGGGCCGGATTGACGATCGACGACATCGACGTCATCGAGGCGAATGAGGCCTTTGCGGCGCAGGCCTGCGCGGTTGCAGGCGAGTTGAAGTTCGACCCGGCCAAGGTCAACCCGAACGGCGGGGCGATCGCGCTCGGCCACCCGATCGGCGCCACCGGCGCGATCATCACGATCAAGGCGCTCTACGAACTGCAGCGCACCGGCGGCCGCTACGCGCTCGTCACGATGTGCATCGGCGGCGGTCAAGGGATCGCGGCGATCTTCGAGCGCGCCTAGCGTCCTAGCGGGGCGATCCGGCGGGCTCCGCGTGCACGATCACGCGCCCCGCTTCCGGCACCGCGCGGCGAACGAACTGCTCGATCGCCCAGGTTGCGGCGTGCACCGTGTTGAGCGAAAGGTCCGCGTCGAACTCGCAGGACAGTGAAATGGAAAGCCCGTCGGCGCCTTGCTGGACGGCAGTTTCATGAGTGCCGCGGCAGCGCGGCTCGCGCATCGCTGCAGCGTCGATCTTCGCGATCAGCTCGCGTTCGTCGGCAGCGGCCAGCGGCGTCGTGTCGACCGGATCTCCGCGCTTGGGATCGAGGTGCGAGCGCACCATCACGCCGCCGCCGAGCTGCTGTGCGACCGCGCGTTCGAGCACGTCGGCGCGGGTGTGGGCATCGCGCAGCGGCGTCGCGCCGTCGATTTCGACGTCGAAGCCCACGTGCAAGATGCGCCGGTCCCCGGTCCGCGCGCTGAAGACGCTGATGTCGTGCACGTTGCAGCCGAGGTTGGCGGCGACGTGGCGCACCGTCTCTTCGACGGTGCTCTGATCGAGCGGCAGCGCCTCCGCGCGGATCGTGATGTCGACTTCGGGGTGACGGGCGAGCACCGCTTCGCGCGCGGCCGCGCAGATGGCGGCGGCACGCTCGATCGGCGTGCCGGGGACGATGCTGATCTGAGCGTCGGCAACGACCGTGCTGCCCCCCAACCGGGCGCGGACCCGGTCGACGCGCGCGACCGCCGGCACGTCGCCGAGGATGTGCGCGATGCTCTCGGAAACGCCGGCCGGGGCGGCATCGACGAGCACGTCGACCGTGCGCCGGCCGAGATCCCACCCGGCCTTGACGACGACGCACGACACCGCGAGCGCGGCGAGCGCGTCGGCGCTCGCGAATCCCGCCGCCACGCCGGCGAGCCCGAGCAACACCGCGCCCGACGAGAGGATGTCGGAGGTGAAGTGCAGCGCGTCGGCCTCGAGCGCCTGGCTGCGCGTTTCCTTCGCAACCTTCATCAGCGCGCGCGAACGCGTGAAGTCGACCGCCATCGAACCGGCCACGACCGCGAGCGCATACCACGTGACGTCGACTTTGTGTGCCGCGTGGAAGACGAGCCGCAGCAGCGCCTCGCGCGCGATCAGCCCGGCGGTGAGAAACAGCAGCCCCGTTTCGATCAGGGCCGAGATCGCTTCGATTTTGCTGTGGCCCCACTGGTGATCGGCGTCGGCGGGTTTGTCGCTTTCGCGGACCGCGGCCCACGTGATCGCCGCCGCCCCGAGATCGAGCGTCGAGTGCGCGGCTTCGGAGAGGATGCCCAAACTGCCGGTCAGCAGACCGACGGCCAACTTCGCCGCGGCTAGACCGGCACTTGCGAGCACCGAAGTGAGCGCGACGCGCTGCTTGCGTTCGGTGAATTCCACGCCGACGCGTTCTGCGTGCCGCGCCCGCGCGCCCGCTCGGCGTCGCGCGGGCACCGAGCCGCCGGAAGGGTCCCAAACGGCATCGTGGAAGCCGCTTCGGCTACGAAGGGCGTGAGTTCAGCTATGAAGTTTTCTCGCAAGGCGTTTCTGGCGTCGAGCACCGGGTTCGCATCGGTTGCGTTCTTGCGCACGCCGGTGAAGGCCGCGCAATTCACGTGGAAATTCGGCCTGGACCAACCGGCCACGCATCCGTTGAGCGTTCGCTCGAAGGAGGCGGCCGACAAGATCACCGCCGAGTCGGGCGGCCGGCTCGAAGTGCAGCTCTTCGTCGACAACGCTTTGGGCGATACGTCGTCACTGCTCACGCAGGTGCGCACCGGCGCGATCGCGTTGACCAACATCCCCGGCAGCATCGTCGCCAACGTCGTCCCGCTGTGCGCGATCGAGGGCGTCGCGTTCGCGTTTCGCGATTACCCGCAGGCGTTCGCGGCGATGGACGGTCCGTTCGGCGCGAACATCCGCGCCGCCATCGTCCGCGCCGGAATGTATACCTTCGACCGCGCGTGGTGCGCGGGATTCCATCAGGTGATCAACGGCGTGCGTCCGATCGTCGCCCCGGCCGATCTGAAGGGGCTGAAGATTCGGGTGCCGCCGGCCCCGCTCGAAACGGTGATGTTCCGCGGTCTCGACGCCTCGCCGCAGCCGATCAACAACGCCGAGACCTACGTCGCGTTGCAGACCCACGTCGTCGACGGGGCCGCGTTTCCGCTCGCGACCATCGAAGCGTTCAAGTACTACGAGATCCAGAAGTACCTCTCGTTGACCGACCATCTCTTCACGACGTATACGCCGCTGGCGAACGCCGACGCGATGCAGAGCCTGCCGAAGGACCTGCGCGGGATCGTCGAGCGCAACATGAACGCCGCCGGCCTGCGCCAGCGGTCCGATATCGTCGGTTTGGAAACGGCGCTCGAGAGTAAGCTGCAAACCCAGGGATTCACGGTCAACCGGCCCGACCCGGGGCCGTTCCGCGCCGCGATTCGCAGCGCCGGCTTGTATGCGAAGTGGCGCGATCAATTCGGCGCCGACGCGTGGGCGCTGTTGGAAAAGGCCGTCGGGACCCTCGGTTAGCGTTTATCGCCGGCCAAGCGCCACGCGACGAACGCCCCCGCGAGCGCGATAGCGGCGGCCATCAGCAGCATCATGATGCGGTAGCTGGAGAGATACGCGTCGCGCGCCGACGCGAGCACTGCATAGACGATCCGCGGATCGAACGCCTTCGCGTTTCCGACGCGCACGTATGCATCGACGATCCCGGCCGCTTGCGCCAGTGCGGCCGGACCGGCTCCGGCCGCCTCGAGGCGAGCTTGCAGTTTGGGACTCAACAAACCGTAGAGGAGCGACGAACTCAGCGAGAGCCCGAGCGCGTAGCCGAACTGCCCGAAGAACGTGCGCGACGACGCGAGCGCGCCGACGAGATCGGCCGAGCCTTTGCCGACGAAGAGCCGCGCCGCCGGCGTCTGCGCGAACATGAGCCCGATGCCCGCCACCAAGAGCGCCGGCAGGAAGAAGAGATAGGGCGTGGATGCGCCCGCGAACCCCAAATACGCGATGGCCGCCGCCAACGAGACGAGCCCGCCCGGGATGAGGATGCGGATCGCAACGCCGCGCGCGAGGAGCGCCCCGACCCATGAGGCTCCGAATATGCCGGCGACGCTGAGGGCCATCATGCCGAGACTCACTTTCAGTGGCGGGTCGCGGTAGAGATATTGCCACAGCAGCGAGAGCTGCAGCACGACGACGGCGCTCCCGAGATTGAATGCAATGCCGGTCAATGCCGCCATCGCCATCTCCGGATCGCCGAAAAGCCGCACCGGAAACGCCGGCCGGCTCAGCCGCAGTTCGTACAGGACGAAAGCGGTGAGCGTCGCAATGCCGATGCCCAGCGGTACGAGCACGTGCGCGCTTCCCCAGCCGGCCGACGCGGAACCGCTGACGCCGTAGAGCGTGCACAGCAGCCCGGCGGCCACGAGCAGCAAGCCGACGGCGTCGAAGGGGCCGTTGTCGGAGGCGCGCGCTTCCTCGATCGTGCGCAGACACAGCGCGCACGAGCCGAGCGCGATCGCTCCCGGCAGCAGATACGCGACGCGCCATCCGACGCCGGCGAGATAGCCGCCGGCGAGCCCGAGGATGACGACCCCGAACGTCTGTAGCGCGAGCCAATTCGCCACGATTCGTGAGAGACGCGCTTCGTCGGGCGCAAGCGAACGGAGCAGTGCGAACGACAAGCCGAACGACGCGGCGTAGCCGACACCGGCCAGCGCGCGGCCGGCCGCGAACGTCGCGGTGTTCGGCGCGAGGGCGGTGATCGCGCTCGCTACGGTCGCCAGCAGAAGGCCCGCGAGCATCACTTTCTTGCGCCCGAGACGGTCGCCCAAACTTCCCGTCGCGAGGATGGCGGCGGCGATGCAGAGCGTTCCGACGCTCGCGACCAGCGAGCGCTGATCGCCGCTCATGCCGAGCTCGTTAGCCGCTCCTACGAAGGCGATGTTGTGCACCGAAGGGTCGACCGACATCGCGAGCGATGCGGCGGCCAGCGCGAAGACACCGCTGCGGTTTGTGGCAGGAGCTGCGGTAGAAGACATAGCGCGCTCCGATCGCTCGCAACGCATCAACGCGGTGCGAACGCTTCAAGTTTGCAGCGCGCGGTTGACGGCTCCTACGTCGCGACCGGAGTTGCCGAATGTAGCACCGGCCGTTGCAGCGCGGGCTTACAATCACGCTGGATCGCGCCGCGGCGCAGACGTGGCGTGGGTGGAGGTTATCGTGGGCATCAACGTCGCAAACGGCGCCTGGAACGGGAGCGTCGCGCTCGCCGACATCCCGGCGTGGGACAATCACAATCACGCCGGCGGCGCCGACGAAGGGCTCTCGACCAGCGACGGATCGTTGCGAGGCTTCTTCACGCAGTGGTCGTGGGCGTACGTCGAGGCGCGCATCCCGCAGGACGATTTTCGTGCCTACCGGGAAGCGCTGGCGTTCGGCGGCGATCGTTCCGTCGCCGAGGCGCTCGACCGGAAGTACCCGATCCAAGCGATGATCGACGAGTCGATCGAGATGCTGCAGTACACCGCGATGGGAGTCGCGATCAGGGCCGGCTGTCAAGCCCTGTACGGTGAATACGACAACCGGGCGCGCCTCGACGCGCTGATGCGCGATGCGCGCCTGCGCCCGCCGAACACGCTATGGGACAAAGGTTGCACCATCGGAAACATCAAGAAGGTCTCGACGATCAGTTTCGGCATCAACCGCGAGCACTACGGCGCCAAACGATACAAGTGGGAGCCCTACCTCGACCCGCTGTTCTACCCGTTCAAGGTGACCGATTTCCCACGCCGCGGGGCGATGGTGCAAGACTTCTTGTGCGGTTTCCACGTCGTGCTGCCGCGGTATTTCAAACGCTACGGGATCGACGGCATCCCGGCGGATTTCGGCGACTACCGCGACGCGGTCGACAAGGTGGTCGACGGGATGTTGGCCGACGGCGCGATCTGTTTCAAAGTGATCTCACTCTACGTTCGAGGCCTCGACTTTGCCGCGGTCGCCGAGGCCGATGCGGCGCGTGTGTTCGCGGCCATGAGCCGAGGCGACCTCAGCGAGCGCAAAACGTTCGAGGACTACATCGCCCGCCGGATCTTCGCCAAGCTCGCCGCCGGTGCGCGCGCTCCGGTCAATTTTCACGTCAGCACGACGCACACCGAGCCGGGCACGACGCTGCGCATGATGGACCTCTCGGGCTTGGAGGAGACGGTTTTCCAGGACAAGACGTTGAGCAATCAACCGTTCATCATCACGCACGCCGGGGCGATCTATCCCGGAGCGCAACAGGTGGCGGCGTTGCTGTTTCACTACGGCAACGTCTATGCCGACTGTTCTGAGTTCTCGTACTACGAGTACAACGGCGGCGTCGACGCGGTGGTGGCGATCACGGAAGCGACGCCGGGGCACAAGCTGCTGTGGGGCACCGACGGAACGGTCCCCGAAATCTTCACCGGCTCGGTCATCACGTCACGCCGGATGCTGGCCGACGCGCTGCAGCGGCGCGTCGCCACCGGCTCGCTGCCGGAGAAGCTGCGCATCCCGCTGGCCGAACGGATCCTCTACAAGAACGCCGAGAAGCTGTACGGCATCGGCATCGACGCCTGACGAGCGATCCGCGAACGGGAGCCGTGCGCGCACCGTCGAACGGGTTGCCGCCGAAGCGGCACAGTCGAGGAGCGAGCATGACGGACGTGAACGGGGAATTCTTTGGTTTGGTGGTCGAGCGTGACGTAGTGGGATCCGAACGGATCGCGCTGCGCCGGATCGCGCACGCCGAGTTGCCGCCGGGCGACGTGTTGATCGAAGTCGCGTATTCGAGCCTCAACTACAAGGACGGCCTCGCGGTGACGGGAGCCGGGAAGATCGTGCGCAAGTTTCCGCTCGTTCCGGGAGTCGAACTGGCGGGGACGGTCGTCGAATCGGCGAGCGACGCTTGGAGCGCCGGCGACCGCGTGATGGTGATGGGCTGGGGCGTCGGCGAGCGCCATTGGGGCGGGTTCGCCCAATTTGCGCGCGTGCGCAGCGACTGGGTGGAGGCGGTGCCCGAGGGTTTCGAGCCCCAACACGTCATGGGGATCGGCGTCGCCGGGATCACGGCGATGCAATGCGTCCTCGTGCTGGAAGAGCACGGGATCGCGAAGGACGCGCCGGTGGTGGTGACCGGTGCCGGTGGCGGCGTCGGCAGCGTCGCGGTCGCGATCCTCGCGAATCTCGGCTACGAGGTGGTCGCGTCCAGCGGCCGTCCGGAGTTGCGGCCGTACTTCGAACGGCTGGGCGCGCGCGACGTGATCGAACGCAGTGTCCTCGCCGCCCCGTCGCGTCCGCTCGAGTCGGAGCGCTGGGGCGGCGCGATCGACAACGTGGGCGGATCGACGCTCGCGGGGCTGTTGAGCGCCATGAAATACGGCGGCACGATCGCGGCCGTGGGACTGACCGGCGGTGCCGAGTTCACGACGACGGTCTTCCCATTCATCTTGCGGGGCGTGAACCTGCTCGGCATCGACAGCGCCATGCTCCCCAAGGAGCGTCGCGAGCTGATTTGGGAGCGGCTCCGCGGGGCGCTGCGGCCCGATCAGATCGACGCGATGACCAGCGTCGCACCGCTAGGGGACGTGCCCCGGCTGGCCGAGGACATCTGCGCCGGCAAGACCCGTGGCCGCGTCGTCATCGACCTCAAAGCCACCTAGCGAACGCGTTTTCCGCGCCGTCGCGATTGACGCGGATGCGCGGCAACTCGTACGGCCGTGCCAGCGAGGTGACGAGGCCGCTCGCGGTGGTGAACGCGGCGTGCATGTTGGCGGTCTTCATCACGTCGAGGGTGATCGCGTTATAGTCGCCGGACGGGTACGCGTAGGTGACCGGGTTGACGCCGGCAAGCCGCCGCAGGGCATCGGCGCAGGTCGCAGCTTGGGCGAACTGGCCTGCCCGGTCGAGTTCGGAGAGCGCGACGTGCTCGGTACCGTGATCGCCGATCTCCATGCCCTCGTCGCGCAGCGCGCGGATCTGGCTCCAGGTGAGGTGCCCCGGCGTGCCGACCGTGTCGCGAATGATATAGAAGGTAGCCCGGAAGCCGTATTTGCGAAGCAGCGGGAGCACGTACTCGTATTGGTCCGCATAGCCGTCGTCGAACGTGAGGACCACCGTCCGCTGCGGATGCCGGCCGCTTCCAAGGGCCGCGGCGAGTTCGGCCGCCGTGATCGTCGTGTAGTGGGCCGCCGCGAGCGATTGCAATTCGGCCGCAAATTGGACCGGGGTTATCGTGAGCTCCGCCGCGGCTGCGGGGGGAGCGAGCGGATTGACGTGGTGCAGCATGAACACCGGGACTCCGCGCCACTGGCCGCCGTCGTCGGCGCGCGCCGCTGAGGCGAACCCCACGGCCAGTGCGCAGACGATCGCGCCAGCCGTTCGTGAGAGGCGGAACGCGAACCGTGAGCAGTCCATCGTGGGCCGCCTACGCTGCTTCGGGGACCTCTTCCTCGTCGATTTCGATCGTGACGAACGCGATCGCCAGCTCGCACTCCATACACGTCACCCGCAGCCCCAGCCGGGCGTCGGCCGGTTCATCGTGAAGCGCCCCGCACTCCGGACACTCGAAACGTTCTTCCATCTGATCCTCCCGCGATCACGATACGTGGTGACGTGGCCAACTGGGTGGCACTCACCCTGAAGCCACGCGGAAGGGGATCGGGGCGTCCGCCCTAATCGGGTTGGGGTTGTCCGCGTTTTTTGTAGAGGAGTAAACTGTTTCGTGCGTCGCCTCAGTACGGCTCTGTTCGCGCTCGGCCTCTTGGCCTTGGCTCCGCCGGCCGCCCGCGCCGATTCGCCGGTGCAAGTGCAATTCGAGCCGAACTCGTATGGCCTGGGCGCCGCGATCAGCGCGCCGGTCAGCCGGCGCGCCGACCTGCGTTTCATCGAAAACGGTTTGGTGATCTACACGAGCCAGAACACCGTCAACCCGATCATCAACATCGTCGCCCAGATCGCGCTCCTCGACACGATCAAATACAAGAACTACGGGCTCTTTTACGACCTCCACTGGAAGCACTACTATCCGGTGAGCTACTCGGTCGGGCTCTACAACAATCTGAACTTCATCGATTCGCGCAGCATCCCGACGAGCAGCACCGTCACGATCAACGGGACGACCTACTCGGCGGCGGCGGCCGGTACGGTCGACGTCCAAGTGTTCTGGCGCCGCCTGACCCCGTATGTGGGCCTCCACTACGGCCTCTCGCACAAGGCCCGCTACGGGATGGTTGCCGACCTCGGCGCGGCTTTCCAAGGTTCCCCGCTCTCGACGATCACCGCGACCGGCGAGATCGGCGCGAACCCGCAGATCGTCGGCGCCTACCTGGCCCAAATCCGGACGGTCATCGCCAAGCAGATCGCCCCCTACAACGTGTACCCGATCGTGGGGGTCGGCTTCTCGTTGAAGATCTGACCTTCGCGTTCGCGTGCTTCGCGCGTTTCGCGCCCCGCGGCGGGCGATCGTGGAGAAAGAGAAGACCCTGCCTTGCGGCAGGGTCTTCGTCCGTGTTGTCGTTCGAGCGACTCTAGGTGTCGAGCGCGAACCCCGGTTTCGAGGTCTTACGTCTGCGGCGTCAGGTAGACCGCGAACCCGAAGTTCTGTTTCGCGACGAGCGAGTACGAGCCGGTGAACGTACAGGTGATGGTCGTGTATCCGGTGCTCCCGTTGACCGTCGACGTGCACGGGACGCTGTTGTAATACCAGTTGGTGCCGTCGGACGTCGCACCTTGCGCCGTCTGATCGGCCCCAATCACGCCCGGCGCGATCGACACCGAGATCGAGACCGAGCCGCTGGTGAGCGAAACGTTGTTGTTGAAGTTGAACTGGAAGGCGGCCAGCGGCGGGTAGCCGAGCGCCGAAGCGGCGCGCCAAGCTTGCGGGCTGCGGGCGTATGAGAACGTCTGCGGCAGGCCTGGTGGGACCGAGCCGGTGGTGGCGATCGTGGTCGCCGTCGTACCGGCCGGGTACGTCACGGTCGCCGGGACGCTGATGCTCGTCGTCCCGATGATGCCGTTCGCGGGAACGGTCAGCGGTATGGACGTGGCAGTACCGCTCGCCGGGAGCGACACCGCAGCCGTGGCGGCCCCGGTCGGGATCGGCGTCGGCGTCGGTGCGAGTGTCGGGATGGGCGTGGGCGTGGGGGTGGGGCCGGCAGGCCCAAGTTGGATATTAGAATTGCCGCCGCCGCATGCGGCGACACCCAGGCCTAAACCTAGAATGACCAAGAAGCCATAAAACAGGCTCTTGATACTCTTCATCAAGGGACCTCCAAAACGGATTGCGGTTGTGGTGCGGCGTTCGGCCCTCGGTTGATAGGTCCTCTCGCCGCCGCAAGCGTCCGGACCGGGTTTGGCCGCCCTTCACTTAACCGATCAAGCACCGGCTGAAAGCCTTTCAGAAGCGGTCCTTTTCCGACGGTGACGCGATCGCGTCAAGTGAGTTGACGGGGAAGAAAGGGGCTGCCTCGACCGAGGGCTAGGCGGCCCCGTTGATGAGTGCGTTGAGATACCCGTATTGGCTGTTGGCGCTCTGCAAGACGGTCGTATCGATCGCCTGGAGGGCCTGGAGCTGGCTGTTGTTCGTCGATGCTTGGGCGTAGTTCAGATCGGCGATGTTCGAGGCCGAGCTGGTCAGGTTGAGCCCAGCCGTCTGGTCGTTCTGGGCTTGGATGCCGAGCGCGACCGTCTGCGCCCCGTTTTGGGCGCGGGTGGTGGCCACCGTGTCGATGGCCGTCTGCGACGTGCCGATCGCGGTTTCGGCGGCGGCCGTCGTCCCGAAGTCGAGATTTGACACGCCCAGCGTCCGTGCATTCGTCGTTCCGAACGCAACCCCCACCGTGCCGCCCTCGGCGGCCGTCGCCTGCACGTTGAGCGGTTGACCGTTATTCTGCAGGAGCGGCTGGCCGTTGAAGTTGGTGTTTTGCGAGATCGTATTGATCTGAGCGGCGTCCTGGTTCGCTTGGGCCTGCAGCGCCTGCCGTTGGACCGGGCTGAGGAAGTCGTTGGAGGCGGCGATCGACAGCGTGTTGAGCTGCGAAACGACGGCGCTGACCTGGCTGAGGGCACCTTCCGCGACCCCGGCGGCGTTCTGGGCGTTCCCGACGTTGTTGGTCGCCTGCTCCAGCCCGGCCGCCTGCGCGGTCAGCGTTTCGTAGATGGCGAGCCCGGACGGGTTGTCGGCGGCAGTTTGGATCTGCTTTCCGCTTGCCAATCGCGAAGCAGACGACACGAGGGCCGCCTGCGTTCTCTCTGAAGTTAGGATTGCCGAATTCGCGGCGGCGGTCACGGACCCGATCGACACGGCGGTATCCCCTCCGAGTGTTCCTGCGATATCCTTCCTACTATGGCAGATCATCCGGCCGCTTGTCCAGCCGACGGCGTCACAGGCCAAAGGATTGTCACCCGCAGCCGATACAGGTTGTGATGACCATGAGACAGCAGGGCGACCCATTCGCCGTCGAGGTCGAGCCGATGGCTCGGCTCCTCGAGATCACGCGCGACATTTTAGAGGAGCGAGAGATCTCGTCGGCCTTGCTGTCGATCGCACGCGGCGTCCGCGACCTGTTCGGCTTCCGCTACGTGACGATCGTCGCCGCCGACGGCCGCGGCGCCGACCTGTACCGGCGCGTCTTGCTCGGCTACTCCGAGGCGGTGGTCCGCGAGCGGCTCAACGAGCGCATTCCGCGCGCCGACATCCTCGACGTGCTGCGGCCCTCCTACGCGGTCTTCGAAAATTGCTTCTTCATGCCGGCCGAGCGTGAATCGGATTGGGACCTCGCAATCTACACCGGGGAACTGCCCGCCGACGCGCCGCGCCTAGGGCCGCAGCGCTGGCACGAACGGGATGCGCTGGTGCTCGTGCTGCCCGACGAGCAGGGCGAGATGCTCGGCTACATGTCGGTCGACGGCCCGATGGACGGCATGATCCCCACCCGCGAGACGCTGCGCCGGATGCAGCTCTTCGTCAACCTCGTCGGCTTGGCGCTGGCCAAGGCCCGCGCGTACGCGGCCGAGATCGAGCGTTCGCGCTTGCTCCAGGCGAGCCACGCACGGCTGCGTCACGAAGCGACGCACGATTCACTGACGAGGCTCCCGAACCGCCAGTTCTTCTCCGAACGGCTGGAACGCTCGCTCGCTGCCGCCCGCGTGATGCCCGATCGCACGTACGCGGTGCTCTTCGTCGATCTCGACGAGTTCAAGTCGATCAACGACAGCCTCGGGCACATCGCCGGCGACCGGCTGTTGATCGCGGTCGCTCAGCGGCTGCGCGGCGCGGTGGAAGAAGGCGACTTCGTCGCGCGGATCGGAGGCGACGAATTCGCCGTGCTGCTCGACGACCGCGCCGGCTTCGGCGGGATCGAGTCGGTCGTGGCATCGGTTCAGCGCTCGGTCGGTGAGCCGCTCGAAGTCGACGGCCGGATGGTGTTCACGACGGCCAGCATCGGGATCGCGATCATCACGCCCTCGTACGACCGCATCGAGGACATCGTGCGCGACGCCGACACCGCGATGTACTATGCGAAGGGCTTGGGGCGCGGCCGGCACGCGCTGTTCGACCATCACATGCACACGGCGGCTTCGCGCCGGCTCGCGTTGACGACCGATCTGCGCCTGGCGATCGATCAAGAACAGTTCGTGCTCGCGTACC
The DNA here is from genome assembly GCA_963749395.1 of Vulcanimicrobiota bacterium. Lineage (GTDB taxonomy): Bacteria > Vulcanimicrobiota > Vulcanimicrobiia > Vulcanimicrobiales > Vulcanimicrobiaceae > CAVVMT01. The sequence continues at coordinate 44,409 of CAVVMT010000009.1, read as the reverse complement.
AGCCGATCGTCAATCTCGAAACGCAGGAGATCGTCGCCCTCGAAGCGCTCGTGCGCTGGCGCCATCCGACCAACGGCGAGATGCTGCCGGTCGACTTCGTGCCGCTGGCCGAAGACGTCGGCTTGATGGTGGCGATCGGGCGCAGCATCTTCCGCCAGGCATGCCTCGACCTCGCGGCGTGCAAGGCCGAATCGCCCGATGCTCCCCTCTCGATGAACGTCAATCTTTCGGTGCCCGAGGTGCTGCAGCACGACCTCGAAGATTTCGTCGCCCGCTCGCTGCGCGAATTCGATCTCGAGCCGAGCGACATCGTCCTCGAGATCACCGAGAGCGCGATCCTGCGCAGCGGCCAATTGGCGTCGCGCGCGCTCGAACGCCTGCGCGAGTCGGGCGTGCGGCTGTGCATCGACGACTTCGGCACCGGCTACTCGTCCCTGCGCTACCTGCGCGAGTTCCCCTTCGACTCGCTCAAGATCGATCGCTCGTTCATCGAGGGTCCCGAAGGACGTTTAGGAAGCGAACCGATCATCACGATGCTGATCCAGCTCGCGGCTTCGCTCGCCGTCGACGTCGTGGCCGAGGGCATCGAGAGCGGCTCGCAAGCGAACGAACTGCTCGCGCTGGGATGCAAGTACGGGCAGGGTTACCACTACTGCCGTCCGTTGCCCGGGCCCAAGGTGCGGCGCTTGCTCGCCGAGCGCAACGCTCGCGCGCGCGACTCGCTGCAGATCACATAAAGCTCAAGCCGAACCCGACGGCTGCCGACGCCCCGATCAGCGCCGCCGCGGAGATCTCGGTGCGCAGCGTGATCACCGCGACCACCGCGGTCAAGATCATCATCTGCACGCTGTCGACGACGCCCTTGCCCAAGCTGAACACGCTCGACCACATCAGGCCGATGATCACCGGTGCGAGGCCGCGCGCGATGACGTCCTTCCATGACGTGCCGTCGAGCTTTTTCCAGAAGATCGCGACGACCGTCATGACGACGGCCGCCGGAACGAACGTCGCGACGGTGGCGACCAGCGCGCCCATGAAGCCGGCCGCCTTGTAGCCGATCAGCGCGACCATGATCGTCGTCGGCCCGGGAACGACGCGCCCGATCGCGTAGAATTGCGAGAACTCGACGTTCGTCACCCAGTGGTGGATGTCGACGGTCTGGGTGATCATCGCCGGGATGATGCCTTTGCCGCCGCCGAAGCCGAGCAGCGACAAGTAGCTGAACACGAGCGCGAGCTGCACGTACGTGTTGTTCACGAGGCCGCCTTCTTGGCGGCGTCTTTGCGCTTGGTCAGCGCGTAGTACGTCATCGACATCGAGCCGAAGATCGTCAGCGTGATCGCCAGCTCCCATTTGAAGTGCGAGACGCAGACCGCGGTGGCCACGATGAAGAGGATGTTGAGCGGACGCGCGAGCTGCTCGCGGCTCATGTCGAACGCGTTGGCGATCGTCAGCCCGACCGCGCCGGCAGCCGCCGCTTTGAGCGCGTCCTGGATGTGCGCGTTGTTGTACTTCGAGAAGTAGAAGGCGCCTGCGATCAAGACGATGACGAACGCCGGCGTCGAGCTCGCCGCGAGCGCGACCGCCGCCCCGGCGACGCCGCGCATGCGGTGCCCGACGTAGACGGCGAGGTTGATGATGTTGGGCCCCGGCATCACCTGGGCGATCTCGAGGCCCTCGATGAACTCCGCGTCGGTCATCCAATGGCGGTTCTTGACGACGCCCGAACGGATTTGCGCCTTCTGGCCGCCCCCGAACGCGGTCAGCGAGATCAGGCCGAAGAGGACCGCAATGTCCCACAGGCGGACGGGCGGTGGCGGAGCCGCCGCCGCCGCGACGGGTCCCGCGCTGACGTCACTGGCCAACGAGGGCCTTACGAGACGCTGGTCAGCAGGTCGGGGGCGTTCGAATTGGTGTGCTTGCCCGAGAGGATGTGGATGTGGACGTGCTCGGTGTGCTGGTAGGGCGGAAGGACGCCGCTGCGGATCATGAAGCCCTTCTCGTAGAGCCCGAGCGAGATCGCGACCTTTTGAATCCCGCCGATCAGCGAGTTCCAGATGTGCGCGTCGCCGACCGTGATGTCGAGCAGCGTCGGCACCCACTTCTTGGGGATGATGACGACGTGGATCTCCCACCACTCTTCGGCCGTTTCGTCGACGCGGTGCCGAAACGCGAACACGTCGTCGTCCTCGTAGACGACCTCGTTGGCGACGGGACGCGACCCGTCGAGCCGCCCGCGGAACGTGTGGGTGGGATCGGGCTTCGACCACTCGAGTTGCCCGGTGGGCGCGACGACGTCGCAGAGGTGCCTGAGTTCGCTGACGGACATATGTGAGTCACCTAAGCCCTCGCCACAAGGAAGCGAAGGCGGCCGAAAGGCTTGTTGCGACGTTTTTCGAAATCCGGCCTCGATTTACTGCCCGGGCGATCCTTGCATTCCGGGCGCCCCACGGAGCGACGCATTGAGCGACAAGCCGGACGAGATCTTTTTGAGCGACGTGCTGCTCGAGCATCCGGTCGATTGGCCGAAGCCGCCCAAGAAGGTCAAAAAGAAAAATGTCCAGGTCGTCTATGAGGACGACCTGGTCATCGGCTTCCTCGAGGCCGACGACGAGGCCGCGCCGACGCATCCGGGCGAGCTCCACGCGAGCGTCATCCCGAAAAAATTCGTGCCGAGCTTGATCGACCTGACGGTCGCCGACGGCGACTTGACGACCGCGCTGCTCAACGGCATCCAGAAGACCGCCTTCGCGCTGGGGCTGCACAAGAAGGGTTTCGAAATCCGCGCCAACGTGCTGCCGCCGTACCAGCACGCGCCCGGCCTGAAGTTCAAGATCCGCTCCGGCAAGCCCAAGAAGTCCCATTCCGAGATGGCCGCGGAGGCCGCCGCCACCGCCGTCGCCACCAACAACGGCGAAACCCAGCCGCCGGCGGGCAGCGAAACCTCGGTGTTGCATCCCGGTCAAGGCGCCGAAACACCCACGCCCTCGCCCTAACGCGAGGCCGTTACTTCGAACGTAAAGCGATCGGAGCGGTAGAGGCTCTCTCCGGTCAACATAGGCCGCTCGTCGGCGGAGAAGAACGTCACCTCGCGGCGCAGCACCGCCGTGCCGGCTTCCAGGTGGAGGACCGCGGCGGTTTCCGCGCCGGCGTTCTCGGCCCAGATCCGTTGCACGACGCGGATGGCGTCGATGCCGCTCGTCTCGGCGATCGTGAGGAAGAGCGACTGGCGCTCGGCATCGACGCGGGTGATCCCCGCCTCGCACCACGGCGCCACGTAACGCAGATCGAGCACGATCGGCTCGCCCCGCTCGTCCTCGCGCAGCCGCCTGATCGTCAGCGTGCGCGTCTTGGGAGGCAGCTGCAGACGCGCGGTGACGTCGGGCGGCCCCGGCGCTTGGCGGAACGCCAAGATCTTCGTGTGCAGATGCGGGAGGCGCCACTCTTGCAGGAAGCGTTCCAGCCCGTCGAGGTGCACGGCCAGCGCAGGGCGCTGACGCAGGAAGGTGCCTCGGCCCGGAATCCGCTCGACGACGCCCTCGCGGACGAGTTCGGCGACCGCGTTGCGCACCGTCATCCGGCTGACCCCGAAGCGCCGCATCAGCAGGGAGTCGGAGAAGATGCGCCGCTCGCCCAAAGGCGAACCATTGAGTTCGTCGACGAGCAGCGCCTTGATCTGCGCGTACAGCGGCTGGCGGCGGCCCCGGTCGATTTCGGCCGGCCCCGGGGGGAGAGCTGGGCCCATCGAGCGGGACTTCCACACGGGCCGGAGCGCTCTTTGCGTTTCGGCGGCAATCGCACCGAGTAGTCTAGACAGGTATAGATGATGGACGAGACAAACGGGGCCCTATGGCGACCATCGTAGCTTCCGGCGATCTCGACGCAGGTACCGTGGTCGGCGGCTTGATCGCCCGGGCACGCGCTGCCGCTGAAGCGGTCGCAGGCTACTCGCAGGCCCAGATCGACGAGGTCGTCACCGCGGTCGCGTGGGCCGGTTACAAACGCGAGCACGCCGAGGCGCTCGCGCGGCTGGCGGTCGAGGACACCGGCATCGGGCGCTACGAGGACAAGGTCGTCAAGAACCGGCGCAAGACGTTCGGCACCCTGCGCGATCTGCTCGATCCGGCGGCCAAGTCGGTCGGCGTGATCGAGGATCTACCGGAACTCGGGTTGACCAAGCTCGCCAAGCCGGTCGGCGTCGTGGCGGCCTTGTGCCCGTCGACCAATCCGTCGGCAACCCCGATCAACAAAACGATGATGATCGTCAAGGGCCGCAACGCCGTGATCCTGGCGCCCTCGCCGAAAGGCGCGAGCACGTGCCGTACGGTTGTCGCGCTGATCCACGCCGAACTGCGCAAGGTCGGCGCGCCGCTCGACCTGGTGCAGATGCTGCCGGCGCCGATCTCCAAGGCGCTGACGGCGGAACTGATGCGCCGCGCCGACATGGTCGTCGTGACCGGCTCGCAGGCCAACGTGCGGGCCGCCTATTCGAGCGGCACGCCGGCGATCGGGGTCGGGGCCGGCAACGTGCCCGCGATCGTCGACCGCACCGCCGATCTCGAAGCGGCTGCCGATAGGATCAAGCGCAGCAAGACGTTCGACTACGCGACGAGCTGCTCGTCGGAGAACTCGCTCTTGATCGAAGACGCCGTCTACGGCGAGATGCTGGCCGCCCTTCGGCGGCAAGGCGGCGTGCTGCTCGACGCAGCGCAAAAGGCCCAGCTCGGGCGCGCGATGTTCGTCGACGGCAAACTCAATCCGCAGATCGTCGCCCAATCGCCCGCGCGCATCGTCGAAGTCGCGGGCTTGCCGCCGGAGCTCGCCGGCGCCGAATTCTTCATGGTCGAAGAGAGCGGGACCGGGCCGGACCATCCGTTTTCCGGCGAAAAACTCTCGGTCGTCCTCACCGTGTACCGCTTCGCCGATTTCGACCGCGCGGTCGAGATCGCGCGCGACATCCTCGCGTACGAAGGGATGGGCCACTCCGTGGGCATTCACACGCGCAGCGCGTCGCACGCCGAACGGCTCGCGCGCGAGCTGAACGTCGTGCGCGTGCTCGTCAATCAGGCGCACTGCTTCAACAACGGCGGCGGTTTCGACAACGGCTTGAACTTCACGCTCTCGATGGGCTGCGGCACGTGGGGCCGCAACAGCATCAGCGAAAATCTGTCGTACAAGCACTTCCTCAACACGACCCATCTCGTGCGCCCGATCGCGCCGCGCGAGCCGGCCGAAGCCGATCTCTTCGGCGCTTACGTCGAGAAGTACGGCGCATGAGCATTACCGTTCCCGAACATCTCGCCAAGAGTTTGATCGCGGACGCGATCGCCACCCCGCGCGGATCCGTGGTCGATGACGCGGCCCAAGCGGCGGACGCGGCGCGCGCGCTCGGCTGCGCGGTCGCGCTCAAGGCGCAGATCCCGGCGGGCAAGCGCGGCAAGGCGGGCGGGATCGCGTTCGCGGCGACGCCCGACGAGGCGGCGGTAAAGGCGCAGGCGTTACTGGGATCGTCGATCGCCGGGCACCGCGTCGAGCGGCTGTTGGTGGAGCCGCAGGTCGCGATTGCGCGCGAGTTCTACGCGGCCGTGCTGGCCGACGCGCAAGCGAAAGTGCCGGTGTTGCTCTTCTCGACCGAGGGCGGCGTCGACATCGAAGACGTCCACGCGGCATCGCCCGAGAAGATCTTGCGGCTTGCGCTCGATCCGCGCCGCATGCTCGGGGCGGCGCAGATCCGGGCGCTGCTCGAGCCCGCCGCGCTCGACGCTGCGCTGCTCGAGCACGTCGTGGGCGTGCTCGACTCGCTCGTCTGCAAGTATGCCGATCTCGGCGCGGAGCTGCTGGAGATCAATCCGTTGGCGGTCGATCCAAACGGCAAGTTGTGGGCGCTCGACTGCAAGATGGGCCTCGATGAATCGGCCCGCGCCCAGCGGAAGGACTTGTTCGCGCAAGTCGAACGCGCGCTCGGGCCGCAAGGAACGGCGCTCGAACGGCGCGCGCGCGAGGCGGGACTGTATTTCATCGAACTCGACGGCGACGTGGGCGTGTTGGCCAACGGCGCGGGCTTGACGATGACGACGATCGACGCGGTCGCGCATTTCGGCGGCGAGCCGGCCAACTTCATGGAGATCGGCGGCGACGCGTATACGAAAGCGTTGCCCGCGCTCGAGATCGTGCTCGCCAATCCGAAGGTCAAGAGCCTGCTGATCAACTTCTGCGGCGCGTTCGCCCGCACCGACGTGATGACCGAAGGCGTCATCGCGGCGGTCGAAACGCTGCACCCGGTGGTACCGATGTTTTTCTCGATCCACGGTACCGGCGAAGACATCGCGATCCCGCTGTTGCGCGAACGGTTGGGCATCGAACCCTACGACGACATGGACGACGCGGTCAAAGCCGCGGTCGCGGCGGCGCGCAGCGCCGGTGAGGTGCCGGTATGATCGCGCGCGCGAGCGAACGCGTCGCGGTGGCCGGGCTCACCGGCAAGCAGGGCCGCTTCTGGAGTGCGCGGATGCGCGAATGCGGCACGTCGATCGTCGCCGGCACGAGCCCGGGCAAGGGCGGTCAAGAGGTCGACGGGATCCCCGTCTACGACTCGCTTTGCGACGCGCGCGCCGCCCACGACATCGATCTCGCGGTGCTGTTCACGCCGCCGCTCGTCACCCGGGCGGCGGTGTCCGACGCGCTCGCGGCGGGGATCATGAGGATCGTCGTGCTGACCGAGCACATCCCGGTGCACGACGTCATGTGTTTTCTTGCCGACGCGCGCGACGCGGGCGCGCAGGTGATCGGGCCGAACACCGCCGGGATCGTCACGCCGGGTGAAGCGGCGGTCGGCATCATGCCGGCCCACGTGCCTTCGATCTTCAAGCCCGGATCCGTCGGCATCGTGTCGCGCAGCGGGAGCTTGGGCACGCTCGTGTGCCTCAACGTCGTTCGCGCGGGCTACGGCGAGTCGGCCTTCATCGGCATCGGCGGCGATCCGGTGCTCGGCACGACGACGCGCGACGCGCTCGAGATCCTCGACCGCGATCCGCGGACCAAAGCCGCCGTCATCGTGGGCGAACTGGGCGGCGCGATGGAAGAAGACGCCGCCGAGTACGCGCGCTCGATGCGCAAACCGGTGCTGGCCTTCATCGCCGGACGCACCGCGCCGCCCGGACGGCGCATGGGGCACGCCGGCGCGATCGTCGACGGGGCCCGCGGCACCGGGGAATCGAAGGTGACCGCCCTGCGCGACGCGGGCGTCCGGGTCGCCGAAACGCCGTCGGAAATCGGCGTCGCGCTGCGCGCCGTGCTCGCCTGAACCGCAACTCCGCACCGCCCGAGAATGGAGCTACCGTGCTAGAGACCAAACTCCCGGCCCCTGCTGCCGCCCCGTTCGCGAGCGGGCCGCTCCACATGACCTCGAGCGAGGCGTTCGTCGAATCGCTGCGCGCGGAGGGCGTCACGCTCGTCCCGGGCATCGTCGGCTCGGCGTTCATGGACGCGCTCGACATGTTCCCCGACGCAGGGATCCGCTTCTTGCCGGTGGCGCACGAACAGAACGCCGCACACATGGCCGACGGCTGGGCGCGCGTCACCGGCCGCCCGACGATGGTCGTCGCCCAGAACGGTCCCGGCATCACGAACTTCGTCACCGCGGTCGCGGCCGCGTATTGGGCGCACACCCCGATGGTCGTGTGCACGCCTGCCCCGGGCACGCTCGGCGTCGGCCTGGGCGGCTTCCAGGAGACCGAGCAGCTGCCGATCTTCTCGAAGATCACGAAGTGGCAAGTGCAGGTCAACCGGCCCGAACGGATGGCCGAACTCTTGCGGCGGGCCTTCTACTATGCCAAGGCCGAGAACGGCCCGGTCCAGATCGACATCCCGCGCGACTACTTCTACCACGAGGGCGATTACGACGTCTATCCGTCGATCACGCTCGAGCGCGGCCCCGGGCCGGCGCATCAGATCGCGCAGGCCGCGGCCGCGCTGCTCGGGGCGAAGCGCCCCGTGATCGTGGCCGGCGGCGGCGTCGTGCAAGCCGACGCGGGCGAAGCGCTGCGCGAACTGGCGGAGTATTTGACCGCTCCGGTCGTGTGCTCGTACCTGCACAACGACGCGTTTCCCGCCGGCCACGAGCTCGCGGCCGGACCGCTCGGATACCAGGGCAGCAAAGCGGCGATGCAGATCGTCGCCAAAGCCGACGTCGTGCTGGCGCTGGGCTCGCGCTTGGGGCCGTTCGGAACGCTGCCGCAGCACGGGATCGACTACTGGCCCAAGGACGCGACCGTCATCCAGATCGACGCCGACTTCAGGGTGCTCAATCTCGCGAAGAAGATTTCGCTGGGCATCTGCGGCGACGCCAAGCACAGCGCGGTCGCGTTGTTGCAAGCCCTCCGCGCCGCCGAGCCGGCCCGCGCGCGCCGGCCCGAGGTCGTCGCCGAGATCGCGGCCGAGAAGCGCGCGTGGGACGACGAACTCGGTGCGATGTCGAGCAAGGGCGGCGAGCCGATCAGCCCGCGCCACGCGCTCAAACTCGTCGCCGAGGCGCTGCCCGCCGACTGCGTCGTGACGACCGACATCGGCAACATCTGTTCGGTCGCCAACTCGTATCTGCGCTTCGAGCACCCGCGCCGCTTCCTGGCCGCGATGAGCTTCGGCAACTGCGGCTATTCGTATCCGACCGCGCTGGGCGCGAAGCTCGGGCGCCCCGACCTTCCGGTGGTGGCGTACGTCGGCGACGGCGCGTGGGGCATGAGCTTGGCCGAAGTGATGACCGCGGTGCGCGAAAACATCCCGGTCGTCGCGATCGTGTGGAACAACGCGCAGTGGGGCGCGGAGAAGAAGAATCAGGTCGATTACTACGGCAACCGGTTCGTCGGCAGCAACCTGAAGAACCCCGACTTCGCGGCCATCGCGCGCGACATGGGCGCCGAGGGCTATCGCGTCGAGAAGGCTTCGGAACTGCAGGACGCGGTGAAGACGGCGATCGCCTCGGGCAAACCTTCGGTGCTCAACGTCTTCGTCGACTCGGCGGAACTAGGCGAGCCGTTCCGCCGCGACGCGCTGCGCAAGCCGACCCGTCACCTCGAGCGCTACCGCCACCTGACGGGGTAAAGAGCGCGCGGGGCGAACGCCGGTGGCGTGCGTTCTGCTTCGCTCGCGTACCTCGCGGTCTTCGCGACTTCCCTGATCCTCGGATTCAATCCGGTGGCCACGAAACTGCTCTACGCGTTGCCGATCGGTTTCGGTCCGTTCGCATTCATCTCGGCGCGACCGTTCTGGTGCCTGTTCATGTACGCCGCGGTCGCGCTGGCATTTCGTCCCCGGACTGCGGTCGCGCGCGGCGATTGGGCGCGGTTCGCACTGATCGGTGTGTGCTACGGGCCGGGCACGGGCGGCCTGCTGCCGCTCGGGGTTTCGTTCACGAGCGCAACGCATGCGGTCTTTCTCTTTGCGCTCGGGCCACCGTTGACGGGCGCGCTCGCGGCGCTGGTGTTGCGTGAATCGCTGTCGGCGCCGAAGATCGCGGGCATCGCCGTCGGCGTCGCCGGCGCAGCGGTCGTCGCGCTGACGGGCTCCGCAGGTCACCCGAGTTCGCTGCTCGGCGACGTGCTCGTGATCGGCATGGTGATCTCCACCGCCGTGCAGACGGTCACGCTGCGCACCCTGCAAGGGCACTACTCGGCGTTCTTCATCGCCTCGTGCTACGGCGCGCTCGGGTCGGTGATGCTGCTCGCCGTCACGCTGCCGCTCGGCGGGGCCCGGTACCTGGCGGCGCCGTTGCACCTGGGGACGCTGGGAACGGTCGTGTTCTTCGGAGAGATCGTGATCGGCGTGTCGCTGTTGTCGCAGATGTTTCAATCGTTCGCCTTGCACGCCCTCAAGGCCGCGCTCGTGAGCGCGCTCGTGCGCTACGGCGCCTTGCTCGCGGGCACGGTGACGGCATACTATCTGCTTGCCGAGCGGACGTCGGTCGCCGAGATCGGCGGCGGCGCGCTGCTCGCCCTCTCGGTCGCGCTGTGCCTGATCCCCGACGGGCGCGTGCATCTGCGGCGCTGGCGCCTGCACCGCCATCCCGACTACCATCCGGTTTCCGGATGAGCGCCGCACACGAGCCGAGCCCGGCGATGGAGGCGCTCGCGCGTGCGGTCAGCGATGCGCGCGCGTCGGCGTTACCGGGCCCGGTCGCGCAGTGGGCGCACGGCGCGTACGCGCGCGGCCTGGCCCGGTGCGCGGCGCTCGGGGCGCCGGCCGATGCATATCATCACGCGCTTGCCGCCGGCCGCGCGAGCGACGATCCGGTGTTCGGTGCGACCGTCGCGATGGCGCGACGAGCCGGCGCGAGCGATGGCACGCGGCTGCGCGCCTACGCGATCGGGGCCGAGGTGCGCGCGCGCGTCGCGGCTGCGTTGCGCGGGGCGAGTTCGGCAGCGGCATGGGACGAGCGCGGCACCGCGGGCGTGCTCGGCGCGGCGATCGCGGCGGGGACGTTGCTCGCGCTGGAACGCGACGGCGTGATGCGCGCCTTCGGGATCGCGGCGAGCGAGACGGCCGGCTTCGGCAGCGTGCGCCCGAGTGAGGGCGCGCCGCTGATCGCCGGCAAGGCGGCCGCCAACGGGCTGATCGCCGCGCACCTCGCAGGCGAGGGGTTCACCGCGTGCGCGGGGCTCGACCCGGGGCGCGGGTTTTTCGCGCTGGTCGCCTACCCGCAAGGCCAAGACGCGCGGTGGCGCGCCGACGCGTGCGCGGCCGTCGCCGCCGGCTTCGGCACGCGCTGGGCCGTTCTCGAAGGGAGCGTCGCATGAACGAAGGCGCCACCGCGATCGAGCGGCTCGCAGCCTTCGCGAGCAGCAGCTTTGCCGAAATTCCCGACCCGGTGCGGGCGGCCGGCACGAGCGCGATCGTCAACGCGGTGAGCCTCGCCGTCGAGGCCGCGCATCACGCCGCGGTCGAGGCGGTGCTGTCGCTCGTCGCGACGTTCGCGCACGGCGATGCGGCGCACGTCCTCGGACGCGCGGAACGGCTCGATCCGATGTGGGCGGCCTTCGCCGGCGGGACCGCCGTGCACGTCGAAGATTTCGACGATACCCACGTGCGCGCGATGATCCATGCGAGCGCGCCGGTCGTTCCGGTGGCGTTCGCGGTCGGCGAGGAACTCGGCGCGAGCGGGCGGGAGGTGCTCGAAGCGGTCGTGGCCGGCTGCGAGACGGCGATCCGCGTCGGCCTGGGCATGGCGCCGGATCTCTACGACCGCGGTTGGCACGTGACCGGCGTCTTAGGGCACATCGGGGCGGCGGTCGCCGCGGGGCGCTTGCGCGGGCTCGATGCCGCAACGCTGGCGCACGCGATGGCCTTGGCCGCGATGCAGGCGGCCGGACTGACCGCCTCGCACGGCACGATGACGAAATCGTTTCACGCCGGGAAGGCAGCCGCCGACGGGCTCGAGGCCGTCGACTTCGCGCGTTCGGGCGTGCGCGGTCCGCTCGACGTGCTCGAAGCGCCCCACGGCCTCGGCGCGGCGCTCGCCGGGCACTTCGACGAAGGCCCCGTCTTCGACGGTTTGGGCACGCGCTGGGAGCTGCTGGAGAACGCGTTCAAACCCTACGCGTGCGGGGTGCTCGGGCACGCGGTGATCGACGCCGCGCTCGCGTTGCGCGACGCGGTCGCCGGCGAACGCGAGATCGAACGCGTCGCGTATCGCGTGCCGCCGGCGGCGCTCGTCAAGATGGGCATCCGCGATCCGCAGGATAGTTTACAAGCGAAGTTCAGCGTCTACCACTGCGCCGCGGTCGCGATCCTCGACGGCGGCGCCGGGCCGCCGCAGTTCGCGGACGCGCGCGCGCGCGACCCGCAGGTCGCGGCCTTGCGCGCGCGCATCGACGCCGAGGTCGACGAGCGTCTGCCCAAGGACGCGGTCACCGTCGAGGCGATCCTGAGCGGCGGCCGGCGCTGGTCGCATCGCGTCGAACACGCGACCGGCAGCGCCGGCAATCCGATGACGCCCGCGAAGTTGCGCAAGAAGGCGGAACTGCTCGTCGCACCGCGGCTGGGCGCAGCCCCCGGCCGCGCCTTGCTCGATGCGCTGTTCGCGCTCGACGGCGTGAGCGACGTGCGGCCGATCGTCGAAGCGTGCGCGGCCGAGTCCTACGCGCGCACCGACCGCGGTGGAACGAACGCGGTGACCGGCGGCGCCGGCCCGGCGTAGCGCTCGATCTGGACGAGCGCCGTGTTCGATGGATTTCCGTCGGCGAGTTTCGAGTCGGGGCGATCGCTCGAAATGGCGTTCGCCGAGCCGTGCTTGTCGAGCGTTCCGATCTGCCCCGGTTCGAGCGGATCGTACCACGCGCCCTCGTGCACGACGACCACGCTGCGGCGCACGGCGCCGGTCAACACCGCGCCCGCCAGCAGCGAGCCGCGATCGTTGAAGACGCGCACGACGTCGCCGGCGCTGATGTTCCGCGCGGCGGCGTCGTCGGGATGCATCCACACCGGTTCCCGCTCGGCTACCTCGTACGTTTGGCGTAACGCCGTGTTGTCGAGTTGCGAGTGCAGCCGTCCCTTGGGATGGCTGCTGAGCGCGTGCAGCGGGAACTGCGCGACCTTCGGGCTGCCGAGCCATTCGAAGGGCGCGAGCCACGTCGGATGACCGGGGCAATCGTCGTAGCCGTACGACGCGATTGCGTCCGAGAAGATTTCGATCTTTCCCGACGGCGTGCCGAGCGGGTCGCTTGCGGGGTCGGCATGGAACGCGGAGTAGGCGACGACGCTCTTGGTCGCGTCGGACGGCGGGAACTCCAGGTAACCGCGCTGCCAGAACTCGTCGAAGTCCGGAAACGCGAGGCTGCGTGCTAGCGCCTGCTTTTGCGCGATGGCATAGAGCCCGCGCAGCCACTGGTCCTCGGTTTTTCCCTCGGTGAACTGGGCCTCGAAGCCCAACCGTTTGGCGATCGCGGCAAAGATGTCGAAATCGTTGCGGGCTTCGAATTGCGGGCTGACGGCCTGTTGAACGGCGATCGTGAAACGGTCGGTGCTGATGATGTCGTTGCGTTCGAGCATCGTCGTCGCCGGCAACACGACGTCGGCGTACTTGGCGGTCGCGGTCCAGTTGTAGTCGTTGACGATCGTCACTTCGGGGCGGCGCCAGGCGGCGACGACGCGGTTGACGTCGTGGGCGTGATGGAGCGGGTTGCCGCCGGCCCACCACACGAGCCGGGTGTCGGGATACGTGATCTTCTTGCCGTCGTAGTCGATCGTCTTGCCGGGGTTGAGGAGCATGTCGGTCCACATGTTGACCGGCACGTAATCCTTCACCGGGTTGGCGCCGCCCGGCAGCCCCGGGACGATCGGCGCGGTCCCGGCCGGAACGCCGAGGCCGCCGGGGAAATCGATCTGCACGCCGCCGCCCGGCAGCCCGATTTGTCCCAGCATCGCGGCAAGCGCGATCATCGCCCACACCGGTTGCGCGCCGTGATCGGCGCGCTGCAGCGAGAACCCGCCCATCAGGATCGTGCGGCCTTTGGCCATGCGTCGCGCGAGCGTCGCGATCGTCGCGGCGTCGATCTGCGTGATCGCGGCCGCCCACTGCGGCGTCTTGGGCACTCCGTCGGCCGCCCCGGTCAAGTACGGAACGAACTTCTCGAATCCGACCGTGTACTTGGCCAAGTACGTCGCGTTGTGGAGCTTCTCGGTGTAGATGACGTACGCTAGCGCGAGCAGCAGCGCGGTGTCGGTGTTCGGGCGGATCGCGTGATGTTCGGTGCCCAGGAACGCATCCGTTTCGGAAACGACGGGATTGATCGAAACGACCGGCGTGCCGCGCGCCTTGAGCGCAGCGACGTACTGCATGTCGTCGTGCGACCCCAATCCACCCGAACGTACTTCGGCATTGACGGCCGGGTTGTATCCGAAGAACACGACGAGGTCGCTGTTGGCGACGATCACCGGCCACGCCGTCGCCTTGGGGCGTGCGTCGCCGAGCACGTGCGGCGTGATGACGGGCAGCACCGGCGCGCTGTAGGTGTTGACGTAGGGCACGAAGCCGCCGTACATGCCGAGCATGCGCTGCAGGGCGGGGCGGGCTCCGTGGAAGACGCCGGCGCTCTGCCAGCCGTAGCTTCCGCCGTAGATCGACGCGTTGCCGAAGGTCGCCTTGACGCGTGCCAGTTCTTCCGACACGATCGCAATCGCTTCGTCCCACGAAACGCGCACGAACGGCTCTGCACCGCGCGCCGATGCATCGCTCGCATGGCGCTTGCGGTAAAAGCCTTGCCGCACCATCGGGTAGCGGATGCGTACCGGTGAGGTCAACAGTTCAGCGGTTGCGCTTTGCAGCGCGGTGGGGGCGACGTCGCCGGAGAAAGGCTCCAAACCGACGACCGCGCCGTTGCGAACCGTCACCGTGAACGCGCCCCAGTGCGCACCCGACATCACGGTCTTCGTACCGGGCGCGGCCGCGGCAGCCGGCGGCCCGGTAAGCGCGGCCAGCGCGGCGGCCGAGCCGACGAGAAACCGGTTGCGTGAAAGCTTGAAGATCATGACCCGCTCTTCATCTGGAGGTACGTGGTGATCAGAGCGGCTTGATCGGGCGCAAGCGCGGCGTTCGCGGCCATCCCTTTCACGACGCCCGGCCATTGATTGGCGGTGTACGCGGCGACCGGCGGCAGCGCGTGACAAGCGCTGCAGTGTTGAGCGAACGCTGCGCCGGCCGCGGCCCAGACCGTTTGCACGTCGTCGACGAGCGCGCTCGTGGCCACCCAACCGTCGATCGTCACGGCGGTGTACGCGGTGCCTTCGGCTTGGGTCACGGCACCCGCCGAGCGTAGCGCAGGGGCGCTGAAGTTGCTCAGTTCTACGATGCGTTTTCCGGGCGCGGCGATGACGATGCCGTCGGCGCCTTGCGCCGACCAGCCGTGGAGCTTCACGTGGGTTGCGTCACCGGCGGTGGCCACGACGTCGAGGGCGACGCCGGGCCCGACCGACCCGACGGGATTTCCCGCCGCTGCGTCCAGCAGCGGCGTCATCGTCTGGGTGTAGCGCGTTGCGGCGGCCGCCCCGCCGGACGCGGAGGCATGGATGAGCGCAGCGGAAACGAACAACGCCGCGGCAAGTGCGAGGCGTGGTAAACGGCAGTACATGTCCGCATGCTAAAATGCGCGATTGAAGGGAGCGTGAACGCTGTTCCCGCGTCCTTCACATCGAGGCGAGGTCGTGGCTATCGGGAAAGTCGCGCGCCGGCCGGGACGCAGCCGCGGGCCGTCAAAGCAAGGCGGATGAGCATCACGAACCTCGACCACGTCAACATCCGCACCGCCGATCTCGAACCGACGAAGGACTTCTTCGTCGACGTGCTCGGACTTCGGGTCGGGGCGCGGCCGCCGTTCGCGAATCGCGGCTACTGGCTCTACGCCGGCGCGATTCCGGTCGTGCACTTGAGCGAGGAGGCGCCGGGTGGGGCGGAAACGCCCGCCGGGACGGGATCGTTCGGACACGTCGCGTTTCGGGCCGTCGGGCTCGCGGCCATGCGCCGCACGCTCGCCGAACGGGGCATCCGCTTCTCCGAACAAGTGGTACCGGATCGCGGTGAAGTGCAATTGTTCGTCAACGAACCGAGCGGGGTGCGGGTCGAGCTGCAGTTCGCGGCGAGCGAAGCGGGTTGACCTACTGCCGGTAGCGCGCCACGATCGCCGCCCCGAGCGGCGCGGTGCGGGCTTCCCAGTCGGCGGTGGCGGCGGCGCCGGCGGCGGCGAGCTGACGAGCGAGCGCGGGATCGGGGGCGGCGATCGTCACCCCGTTGGCGCGCATCGTCGCTTCGTTCTGCGCCGCGCGCGAGACCGTCGCGTCCCACTGAGCGGTCTGGGTTTGCGCGGCGGCGCGCGCGAGCGCATCTTGCAGGGCGGGACTCAGCGCCTTCCATGCGGCCTCGTTGACGACTGCAAAACTCAACGGCACGGCGTAACCGATGGCGGTGAAGGCCGGGAGATACTCCCACAGGCGACGCCCTGCCCCGCCGTCGCCTGAAGAGAGAACGGCGGCTATCGAGCCGTTCGCAATCTGCGGCATCGCTTCGGCGAACGAGAGCGATACCGCGTGCGCGCCCAGCGCCTGCATGACGGTTTGACTGGTCGCGTCGTACGTGCGGATCGAGAGCCCCGTGAGGTCGGCTGCGGTGCGGATCGGCCTCTTGGCCCAAATGCCCGACGGCGGCCACGGCGTGACGTACAACAGTTTCAGTCCCAAACGTTCGCAGGCCGCCTCGTACGCGGGCTTGGCGGCCGCATAGAGCCGTTGCGCGTCCGCGAAGGAGCCGGTCAAGAACGGCAGCGACGAAAGCAGGAACAGCGGATCGACGGCGCCGGCGACCCCGCCGAACACGTCGCCGGCCTTCAGGCGCCCGTCGCCTACGGCTCCCAGCACCTCGGCGGCCTTCAACCCGGGAGCCCCGCCGAATGCGGGCACGACCGCGATCGCCCCCGCGGTGGTGCGTGCGACGGCCGCCGCGAACGTCGTGAGCCCCTGGCCGGGCATCGAGTCGGCGGGATAGTCGGTCGGCATCGTCCAGACGGTTTGCGCCCACGCTGCGGGCGGCGTCAACAATGCGAAACCGAAAGCGAACGAGACGAGAAGGCGAATCAGCACGTGGCGCCATTTCCGTCTCGCCGGACGTGCGCCTGCGGCCGTTTGAAGGGTCGCGGCGTCTGGCCGGCGCCAAATCGGGAACGAGCGAGTCACAGGAGGGAGCATCCCATGGCTGCGACTTGGAAACCCCACGAGAAACACGGCCGGCTGACCGAACAGAGCGATCTTCCCGACAGCGTCTACGCCTTCCCCAAGCAGCGCAAAGAGCCGATGACCGATGCGAGCCACGTGCGTAACGCGATCGCGCGCTTCGATCAAGTCGAGGACGTGTCGGACGCCGAACGCGAGACGGCCTTCGCCAACATCAAGAAGGCGGCCGCGCACTACGGCGTCGAGATGAACGAAACGTCGTGGCACGATCTGGGAAGCACCCGCAATCCCACCGCGGCGGGCACTCGAAGAGCTAACCGCTCGATCGCTGGGAGCGCGTCGGCCCGAGGCGCCGTGGCCACCACCAAGGGTCGGCCTGCGGCTCGTCGCGCAGCCCCGCGACGACGAACGCGACCGCAAGCGCGACCAGGAACCAGTACGGCACGTGCAGCGGAGCGTGCGTCCGCAGCGACGATCTCGGCGCTCGCCGTGCAGTCGTACGCGATCGTGAACGCCCATCCGGCCGACGTCCACGGCGCCGCGCCGCGCAAAGCGGCAAGCGAGCGGATGGACAGCACCGTGAGCGCTGACAAGAGCACGACGTAGATCCAACCGGCCGGCATCAGGCGGTACGTTTCCTTTCGCAGTGGGTGGCATCGAAGGGCGATCGGTCGGCTTGCCGGGCGGACGGGCAACTCATGCGCGCCGGCGAACCGCCGATAAGGTAGTGGTTCCCGACAACGCCGTGAGGAGTTCATGCAGCGCGCTACTTTTGCTTCCCCACCCGATCCCGACCGTGAGGTGCGGCTTTTTTTGGCCGGTGCGCTCGCACTAGGATTCGTCATGTTCGTCGCCGCGGTCGCGACGCTGGTTCCGGCTTGATCTAAACGCGCCGGAGGGCGTTCCCAGCCTCATCCATTGGGATGCTCACTCTGCTCTCACCACCTTCGTTCGCGCCCCCTCGTTGTAGAGGAGGAACGCAAGTTACGAAAGTGTTGGTGCCGAAGTGAAAATCCTGGAACGTCCCGGTCGCGGCGAAACGCGCGTCATCTCCGACGCGTTACGCGCGAAGCCGCCGCGGTCGCGCTGGATGTGGTACGTGCTGGCCGGCGCCGCCGTGATGGCGTGCGCAGCGCTGCTCTTCGTCGTTGCGCGAACGGTCTTTGCGCCGAAGGTCGCGTACACGACGAGCCCGGTGCAGCAGACGACGCTCGTGCGCAGCATCACGGCCTCCGGCACCGTCAACCCGCAGAACACGATCAGCGTCGGCACGCAAGATTCCGGCACGATCTCGACGATCGCCGTCGACTTCAACTCGAAGGTCCACAAGGGCCAGGTTCTGGCGAAGCTCGATCCGGCGTCATTCCAGGCCGCGCTCGATCAGGCGAATGCGGCGCTCGCGCAAGCGCAGGCGCAGGCCGAGTCGGCTCAGGCGACCGCGCAAGGCGCGGGCTCGGGCACCGACGCCGCGCAGGCGAACGTGCAGGTCGCGGCCGCCGATGCATCGGCGGCGCGCGCCACCGCTGCCGCCGACGCGGCCGCGCTCGCGAGCGCGCAGGGCCAAGTCGGGAAGGCGCAAATCGCGCTGACCGTCGCGCAAGCGACCCTCAAGCGCGATGCGGAACTCGAGACGCAAGGGTACTTGGCACAGAGCACCTACGACGCCGATAAGTCTTCCGTCGTCTCCGCCCAGGCGGGCGTGACCGCGGCCCAAACCGCGGTGGCGCAAGCGCGCGCCCAGATGAACGCGGCGCAGATGCAAGCCCAGGCCGGCGCGGCGCAGACGACGGCGCAGGCGGCGACCGGCGATCAGGCCGCGGCCACTGCGCGCGCGTCGCAAGCGACCGCTGCGGCCGATCAAGCCGCGGTCGACGCGGCCCGGGCGGCCGTCCAGCAAGCGCAAGAGAACCTTGCCAAGACGGTGATCACCTCGCCGGTCGACGGCACGGTGATCGCGCGTGACGTGTCGGTCGGCCAGACCGTGGCCGCGAGCCTGCAAACGCCGACCCTGTTCGCGATCGCGCAGAACCTCGGCAAGATGGAAGTCGACGTTGCGGTCGGCGAACCCGACATCGGCGCGGTGGCCACCGGCGATTCCGTCGACTTCACGGTGCTCGCGTACCCCGACCGGCACTTCACCGGCACCGTCGCGCAAGTGCGCATCAACCCGACGACGACCAACAACGTCGTCACGTACGACACCGTCGTGCTCGTCGACAACGCGGCGGACAACTGCTGCCCGGCATGACGGCGAATGCAACGATCGCGACCGCGTCGTCGAAGAACGCGCTGGTCGTGCCGGTGGCCGCGCTGCAATACCACCCGCCGTTCTCCGGCACGCATGCACGAGCCGCGAAGACGGGCGCCACCGGCGCCGCGCCGGCTGCATCGCCGTGGGGCCAGACCCAAGGCGCGTCGAGCGCGACGCTCGCGACGCGGCAGCCGCGGACGCGTGTTCGTGCAGGGCGCGGACGGCACGCTGCGGGCGGTCCCGGTGACGATCGGGCTGACGACCCAAACCCAAGCCGCGGTGACGCCGCTTTCGCGGCACCCTCGCGGCGGGCGACAACGTCGTGATCGCGGATTCGTCGGGCAGCACGGGGCGCGCGAGCGGGAGCGCGCGGCCCACTTCTCCGGCGCTCGGCGCCGGCGCGACCCGTTCGCCGCTGGGTGGCTTACGATGAGCGCCGTGTTGGCGGTGAAGCAACTGACCAAGATCTACGCGCTCGGCGAGGAGCCGGTGGTCGCGCTCGACCACGTCGATCTGACGATTGGCAAGGGCGAGTTCGTGGCGGTGATGGGACCTTCGGGCTCGGGCAAGTCGACGTTCATGCACATCGCAGGACTGCTCGACCGGCCGACGTCGGGGAGTACTTCTTCGAGGGGCGCGACGTCGCGCAACTCCCGGCCGACGAGTTGGCGGCGATCCGCAGCCGCCGCATCGGCTTCGTCTTCCAGGCCTACAACTTGCTGGCGCGCACGTCGGCGCTCGAGAACGTCGAGCTGCCGATGGTGTACGCCGGCATCCCCGAGCGCGGCGGCGTGCCGCCGCGATGGCGGCACTCGACGACGTCGGGATGGCGGCGCGCGCCGGCCACCACCCGAGCCAACTCTCGGGCGGCCAGCAGCAGCGGGTCGCGATCGCGCGTTCGCTCGTCAACGATCCGAGTTTGATCTTGGCCGACGAACCGACCGGCGCGCTCGACACGAAGACGTCGCAAGACGTCATGGAGCTCTTTACGCGGCTCAACGACGAGCGCGGCATCACGATCATGCTCGTCACCCACGAACCCGACGTGGCCGCGTACGCGAAACGTATCGTCACGTTCCGCGACGGACACGTCGTGGCCGACCAGGCGCGCGAGGAGGCGCGCGTGCGATGAACTTCTTGGCGATCGTCCGTCTTTCGGTACGCGCGCTCTTGCGCAACCGCGCGCGCTCGATCCTCACGATGCTGGGGGTCGTCATCGGCGTCGCAGCCGTCATCGTGACGATCGCGATCGGCGCCGGCGCGCGCGTTTCGGTCAGCCAGCAGATCGACAGCCTCGGCAGCAACCTGCTGATCGTCATGCCCGGCAGCGTGTCGCAGAGCGGCGCGCGCAGCGGCAACGGCGGCGCGTCGACCCTCACCGCCGGTGACGGGATCGCGCTCGCGGGCTTGCCCGGCGTCGCGTCGGTGTCGCCGGCGGCGACGATCCGCACCCAGGCGATCGCCGGCGACGACAACTGGCAGACGACGGTCACCGGGGTCGCGCCGACCTACACGTTCGTGCGCGACTGGCCGCTCGCGAACGGGACGTTCTTCACGCAGAGCGACGTCGCGACGGCCGCCAAGGTCGCAGTCCTCGGCCAAACCGTCGTGCAGCAGCTCTTTCCCGGCGGCGGCAACCCGGTGGGCCAAACGATCTTGATCAAGGGCGTGCCGTTCACCGTCGTGGGCACCTTGACCGCGCGCGGGCAGAGCAGCGTCGGACAAGACCAAGACGATACGATCCTCGTGCCCTACACGTCGGCGATGCAGCGACTGATCGGGACGACGTACGTGAACCAGCTGCTCGTCTCCGCGAGCGATCCCGCGCAGATGAGCGCGGTGCAAAACGAAGTGACGACGCTGCTCGAACAGCGGCACCGCATCGCAGCCGGAGCGCCCGACGACTTCCAAGTGCGCAACCTGGCCGACATCGCGGCCGCCGCTTCGGCGACCGCTTCGGTGATGGAGTATCTGCTCGCGGGCGTGGCCGGCGTTTCGCTGCTGGTCGGCGGGATCGGCATCATGAACATCATGCTCGTGTCGGTCACCGAACGGACGCGTGAGATCGGGCTGCGCATCGCGGTCGGCGCGCCGGGGCGCGCGATCCTCTGGCAGTTTCTCGCCGAGGCGATCGTGCTCGCGACCGCCGGAGGTGCGATCGGGGTGGTCGCAGGTGGCCTGGGCACGGTGCTGGTCGCCGCGATCGGACACTGGCCGATGGTCGTGCCGCCGTCTGCGGTTGTGCTCGCGGTCGCATTCTCGGCGGTGGTCGGCGTGTTCTTCGGCTACTATCCCGCGTCGAAGGCCGCACGCCTCGATCCGATCGTCGCACTGCGCTTCGAGTAACTCGCCGAAGCGGGTAAGAGAGTCGTCGTGAATGCGCGACAACCTGACAAAGTACAAGCGATCTACGAGCTGCGGAAAGCGGCCGAGCACAAGGCTTTTGCCGAGGTCGCCGTCGACCGCGAAGGGACGCCGGAGGCGCGCGATGCGCTGCTCGACGCAACGTTGCAGCTCGAGGCGAAGACGCAGGATGCGATCGAGGTCTGCCACTTCTGCGGCCGTCCGCACGCCGGCAACGTCGTAGAAGTGGACTTTCGCCGCGAGCCGGACGCTCGCTAGTCCACTAGGCTTCGCGCCGTGCCGTGTCGCTCGCAGCTACCGGGATCTTCTTGACGAGGAGGATCCTGGTGCCGCGTTCGCTGTACTGGATGCGGTCGACGAGACACCGCATGATGAAGATGCCGAAGCCGCGCGGCGATTGCGAGGGTGGCTGCAGGCCGGGGGAGACTTGCGAAGCCTCGAATCCGGCGCCGTAGTCCTTGACGTCGACGACGACCGCTCCGTCGACGACGTCGGCGCTGACGGTGAAGTGCGATCCGGGGCGGTGCCCGTGTTCGACGGCGTTCGCCAGCGCTTCGCCGATCGCGCACTCGAGGTCGTGAAGCGCCTCACCGCTGAGTCCGGCCCAGCGGGCGAAGCTGACGACGAAATTGCGGGCCTTGCTCACGGCCGCGTAGGTGCTGGGGAAATCTGCCCGATGGACAGCCATCGCGGCCCACTTAAACGCCGAAGTGAATTTTACCAAGCAACCCGTTCGCCGCCTCAGCCGTCCCGCGGCTGCGCGCGCAGCAGCGTCAAGGCCCGGTCGAGCTGTGGGTCGTTGCCCGGTTGGCCGAAGCGCGCGTCCTGCGGCTGCGCGATCACGATGTCGGGCTCGATGCCGACGTGATCGATGTCGTGGCCGCCCGGCGTGTAATACCGCGCGGTCGTGATCTTCATCGCAGTTCCGTCGGGAAGGGGGTAAAGCTCCTGAACGACGCCCTTGCCGAACGTGCGTTCGCCGACGATCGTGCCGGCGCGATCGTCTTGCAGCGCACCGGCGACGATCTCGGACGCCGAGGCCGTGTTTGCGTTGACGAGCACGACGAGCGGCGCGTTCGTCTTGGCGATGTTCTTGGCGTCGTAGACCGTGCGCGCGCCGGAACGCTCGACGATCGTGGCGATCGGTCCGCGCGCGATGAAGTGCGACGCGACGTCGACGGCCGCGTCACGATAGCCGCCGCCGTTGTCGCGTAGGTCGAGGACGTACGCGCGCACGCCTTGCGCGGCGAGTTTCTTCAACGCCGAGGCGAGTTGCGTTTCCGCGTCGGCGCCGAAACTCGAGAGCCGCACGTAGCCGACCGTGCCGATCGCGTGCGCGCGGACGTCGGGCGGCGCGATCTGCGCGCGCGTCAGCGCCAGCGGATCCGAAAGCGGCGCGCCGTTGCGCACGATGCCCAAGCGCACGACGGTACCGACCTTGCCGCGCAGCCGGTCGCTGAGCGCACCGTCGGAGAGCCCGACCGCCGGCGCACCGTCGATGGTCGCAATCTCGTCGTCGATCTGCACGCCGGCTTTGTCGGCCGGGCTGCCGGGGAAGACGTCGGCGACGCGCACGTGCGACGGCGTTCCTTCGAGCGCGAGCTCGATGCCGATGCCGCCGAATTTCGAGCCGTCGAGAAAGCCGACGAATTGGTGGTACGCGGCGGGATAGAACAACAGCGTGTACGGATCGTGCACCGACGAGAGCTCACCGCTCACCGCCGCATCGACGAGCCCGCGCCCCTCGACGCGATCGCCGTAGTGCAAGACGCTCAGCGCGACGAGCCGCACGATCTCGTCCTCGGCGCTCCAACGGTCGACGTGGCCCGGCGGATACGGCAGCTTCGGGTCGGCGACGCCGCGCGCGTGCAAATAGGCCACGATTCCCGAGCGTGCGCCGCCGAGCAAGCGCGCCGGCGTGACCGGCTCGTAATAGCGAGCCATCATCGTGCTGTAGGCGATCTCGAGCTCGATCACGTCGAGTCCCGACAACGGCGAACCGGTCGCCGCGGTTGCGGGGCGGCTCGAGAGAGCGAGGGCTGCGATCAGCGAAAGGGCTGCGGTGAGCGTGCGGAGCGGCATCGCGGAACAGTATTCCCACCCGCGGCCGCACCCGCCCGCTTTTACTGCGCGGTGACGGTCACGACGAGCGGGGCCGTTTCAACCGTCGGCGAGCCGCCGCGCGGGTTCGTGTCGATGTTGAGTTTGGCGATGCTGCCCGGCGCCGTCCCGGCTTGGCTGTGCAAGGTCACGGTCGTCGTTCCGCTGCCGGTGAGTTGGCTGACGACGAGCCAGCTCGGGACGCCGGTGATCTGCCAGCCCGTTTGCTGCTGCGCGCTCGGGATGTTGGCGTTGATCGTGAACGACGCCGTTCCCCCCGCCGCCGGGATGACGAGCGACGCCGGCGACGTCGAGAGGATCGTCGAAGCAATCGTATAGGAGCTGATGAGCTGCGTATTCTTGATCTTCGGCTGGCTGTTGATGCCGAAGAAGAACCCGCTGGTCGTGTCGTACTGATAATTGAAGTTCGCGCTGACCCTCACCGCGACCGGTTGACCTTGCGCGACTTGCAGGATGACGGCCTGTGGGGAAACGTACGTGTTGATCGTGTTGGGGGCCGGGCAATACGGGCTCAGGAAATTGACGCCCCAGCCGTCGAAATTGATGAGCCAGTTGGCCGAAGCGTTCGTCGTGCGGTCGGTGACCGTGACGCTGGCCTGGTTGTACGTTTGCGCGTACATGGCGGTGGCGGTGCCGGTCGGCCCCGAAGCGGTCACACCGAGCTGCCCGCCGATCGTAAACGTCTGCGTGGTGGTCGAGGTCGAGGTCGTGGGCCCGTGATCGTATACTTGCAGCTGGGGCGACACGATCGTGGCCGGAGAAACGCTGATCCTGCGGGTCGTATTGTACCAGCCGACGGCACCGCTGCCGACGATGGGAATGTTGCAGCCCCCGTACTGCGGCTTCCCTTGCGTCGAGATCGCGACCATGAACCAGTCGTACGACGTGTTGAAGTTGTAGAGCTTGTAGTACGTGACCGTCATGAGGCTGGCGTTGTCGACTTCGTCGGTGTACGGTAGCCGGTCGATGTATTGCGGCACCCAGCTCCCGATCGGCGGAGCGGCTTGCTGCGGCGCGCGCGTTGCCGCCTGCGAGGTCACGTCGGCGATCCACGCCTGCAGGTCGTCTTGGTCGATGCCCGAGTTCGGCGTGTAGTCGTGGAGAGCCAAGGCTTGGCCCGTCGGCGAGTTGTAGAGCGCGACGATCTGCAACGGCGCCGAGGTCGGCACGACGGTCACGGGCGGGCTTTGCGTGTTGTCGGGGGCCGGGGAGGCGGCGGGCGTGACCGTCACCGCGGGCAGAGGAATCTCGCCGGTTTCGCCGGCGCCGTCCGGCGCCGGCGCGGGCCCGATCCCGAGCGCTGCATCGAGTTGGCTTTCGACCCCGCCGGTCAGCACGACGACCGAATGTGCTTCGTAAGCGAACTGCGCGTTGCACGCGGCTGGCCCGGCCGGGTTCGCGACGTCGTTCGGAGTGAGGTAGACGACGGCCGGGTACGTCGCCGACGGCGGCGGCGAGCCGCAACCCGGCGGGGCCGTCGGTGACGGCAACGGCGCCACGTTGACGCCGCTCCCCGACGAGTTGCAGCCCGCAATTGCCACGCCCGCCGCGATACAACAAAGCGCGCCCCGAAGGAACCGCGCAAACGGCGTCGCCGCGGGCCCGCGTGCATCGGCCGCCCTGCGATCCAACATCAGCCCACTGCTTCCTAAGCGACTCTAGGCCGCTGCTCGGTGGTAGTTATGATAACCCGGCAGCCATTCGCGCGACTGCCGCTCTCTCCTCGGCTTCCCGGCCGATGCGGATCAGATGTCGACGTTCATGAAATTGTCGAAATACGTCGAGCCGTTCGGCGCGAAGCCGCGCAGGTCGTCGTTCATCACCCAGGTCGTCAACCGGACGGTCGTTACGATCGTCGGGACGTCGCGGGCGATCTGCGCTTGAAACGTCCACGAGTACGGCCGGCGTTCCGAAACGCTGTACGTCGTGCGGAACGCGGCCAACGCCGTGTCGACGAGGGAGCTGCAGTAGTGCAGGATGTTCTGGCCGTGCGGCGGGACGCGGCTGCATTGGTACAGCGCCGACGGATCTCCGCCCGCGTCGAGGGTCCAGCCGAAGAGCGTCACGTCGAACTTGCCGTTGTAGAGGATCCCGCCGCTCTGATACGGCCCGAAGAGCGAGGCCGATGGGAAGTGCTGCACGTTGAGTTCGACGCCGAGTTGTTGCCAGGCGGAGCGGATGATCTCGATCGCGCTGTCGCCGTCGGGCGTGCCGGCCGACGCGGCCCACACGAGCGCGAGCCGCACGCCGTTCTTGGCACGGATGCCGTCGGCTCGCGCGTTTCCAGCCCGCAGCATCGAGCAGCGCGTTCGCTTTCGCGACGTTGAATTCGGTGAAGCCGATGTGCGGATCGTAGTACGGGCTGATCGGCGCGACGAACGCGTCCTGCAGGATGCCCAAGTGATGGCCGATCTTGTCGCGGATCGTGCGCCGGTCGGTCGCGAGCATCAGCGCGCGGCGCACGACCGGATCGGCGACCGCCGGATGCGCGAGGTTGAAGTCGATGTGGTTGAAGCTGAAACTCGGCGCCTTCATCTCCGTGATGCCGGCGGCACCGGCGAGCGCGTCGTACATCCCGCCCGGCACGAACATCCAGAGATCGAGCTCGTGCGTCTTGATCTGCGTCATCACGGTGTTGCGATCGGGGACGATCTTGAAGACGACCCGCTCGAGTTTCGGTTGCCCGCGAAAATAGAACGGATTGCGAACCATCTCGACGCGATCGCCGCGCTTCCACTCGGCGTACATGAACGGGCCCGCGCCGACCGGTTTGGCGTTATACGGCGCGTCGTTGATTTCCGGCAGCCTTGCGAGCAAGTGTTTGGGCAGGATGCACGGGTTGGCGCCGGCCGTGGTGAAGAAGGTTGGGATATACGAGCCGTACGGCCGGCTCAGGTGAAACGTGACCGTGTACTTGTCGGGTTCGTCGATCGTGGTGATCTTGTCCCAGCCCTCGCGGCTGAGGATGTTGTTGGCCGGATTGAGCACGGCATGGGCCGTGAACACGACGTCGTCGGCATCGAGCGGCGCGCCGTCCGACCAGCGCAGGCCTTTGCGCAGATGGTAAGTGATGCGCAGCCCGTCGCGGCTGATGCCGCCGTTGGCCTTGGCCGGCACGCTCGTTGCGAGTTCGGGATAGGGCCGGTTGCGTTCGTCGAACTTGATCAGGTACGCCATCGTCAGCGACGACATCAAGCTGAGCGTCGTCTGCTGGAAGAGCAGCGGATTGAGCCCGGCGACGTCTTCGGCGGTCGCGTATCGCAGCACGTGCGGGATCGTATACGCGTGCCGCCCGCCGGCGGCGGCGTTCGCCGAAACCGTGGCGTCAGGAGCGGTGCCGACCTTCGTGCATGCGGCGAGCGTGATGACCGCGGCGAGCGCGGCGAAACGACGTTTGGTCAATCGTTTCCTCCGGATGGGATTTTTCTCCGAGCGCCGGGCATTCGCTCGCGAGTGGGGAAAAGCCGCCATCCATGAGTCGCGCAATGGGCGCCTGGGTCGCGCTCGGCGTTCTGTCGTTCGTTTGGGGCTTCAACTGGATCGCGATGAAGATCGCAACGCACGACGGCACGCCGCTGGCAATCGCCGCCCTGCGCAATTTCTTCGGGGCGTTGGCGTTGCTGGCGGTGATGGCGGTCGCGCGCCGGCCGCTCGGGCCGCCGCCGTTCTGGCCGACGCTTTGGCTGGGTGTCCTGCAGACGTCGCTGCTGACGGCCTTCCAGATGTTCGCCCTCAACACCGGGGGTGCGGGGAAGTCGGCGGTACTCTTCTACACGATGCCGCTTTGGACGGTGCTGCTCGCGTGGCCGCTGCTGGGCGAACGCATTACCACGCAGCGCGCCGCCGCGGTCGCGCTCGCGATGGTGGGGCTCGGGTTCGAACTCGCTCCGTTCTCGGGCTCGGCGCTTGCGAGCGAAGCGTTTGCGGTCGGATCGGCGATCTCGTGGGCCGCGAGCGCGATCTTCGTCAAGCGCTTCATGGCGCGCGCGAAGGTCGATCTGCTCGCGCTGACCGCGTGGCAGATGCTCTACGGCTCGCTGGTCCTGATCGCGCTCGCGCTGTTGCACGGACCGGCGGAACGGATCGACCCGACCCCGGCGTTCGTGCTCGCGATGATCTACATCGTCGTTCCGGCGACCGCGCTCGCGTGGTGGCTTTGGATGTTCGCCCTCTCGCAGCTCAGTGCCGGACGGGCGGGAATCGCGTCGCTCCTGACGCCCGTGCTCGGGGTGCTCTTTGCCTGGTTGACGCTCGGCGAACGGCCCGGTACCGCCGAACTGGCGGGCCTCGCGCTGATCCTTTTGGCCTTGGCCGTCAACGCGTCGCCGCCGAAGGCCGCCCCGGCCGCGCGGCGCGCGCCTACCAGTAGCTGAGCGCGCCTTCGAAGAGCTCGTGCAGTTCTGCGCGTCCGATCGCCCGGGGCGCGTTGGCGAGCAGCCGCTGCTGCGGGAAAGCGCCCTCGGTCAAGGCCTCGACGTCGTCGCGGCCGTAACCGCACCCGCCGATGCCGTTGGGCATCGCGGTGGCCTGCATCAACTCGATGATGCGCCGGGCCAGCGCCTCGCCGGCGTCGGCGTCGCTCGCGTCGCGCACGTCGGCGCCCAGGAACGCGGCTGCTTCGAGGTGGCGCGCCGGGTTGGCGACCGAGCAGAAACGCGCGACCGAGGGCGTGTTGACGATGACCGACATCCCGTGCGGCACCATTGCCTCTTCCTGCGGATACCCCGGCGGCCGGAAGTCGCGCACGAGCCCCGAGACGGCGTACGACATCCCGTGCGGCGCATGGCAGCCCGCGTTACCGAAACCGATGCCGGCCAGCGTCGCGGCGAACATCATCCGCTCGCGCGCCTCGTCGTCGTGCGGGTCGTTGACCGCGCGCACGATGTGCAGCCCGAGAATGCGCAGCGCTTCCGAACACGCGACGTCGCTGTACGGGTTGGCGCCCTGCGACATCGGCCGCGCGGTGACGTCGGTGGGGCGCTTGCGCTGCGTGTACGGGATCGCCGTGTACGATTCGAGCGCGTGCGAGAGCACGTCGAAGCCGCTGCACGCGACGACCGTCGCGGGCAGCGTGCGCGTCACGTCGGGATCGACGACGCCGAGCAGCGGCCGCAGACGCTTGGAGACGAGCCCGGTTTTCGCGCCCATCGAGAGCAGATCGAAGATCGCCATGCCCGTGCACTCCGCGCCGGTGCCCGAGGTCGTCGGGCACGCGATGTGCGGGCGCAGCGGCCCGGGGACCGCCTTGCCGGCGCCGATCGGGGCGTTGACGTAATCCATGAACTCGCCCGGATAGGTCGCGAACAGGTTCGCCGCTTTCGCGGTGTCGATCACCGAGCCGCCCCCGACCGACACGTAGCCGTCGAAGTTCCCCGCGGTCGCAAACGCGATCGCGGCCTTGAACGATACGTCGGTCGGCTCGACGTGCACCGCGTCGTAGAGCTCGTAGTCGACGCCGGCTGCTGCGAGCGAGGCGCGCACGGTCGCGAGCGGCTCGAGCGCGAGCATCCGCTCGTCGGTGAACAGCGCGACCCGGCGCAGCCCCATCACCTTCGCCTCGGCGCCGACCTCGCGCAACACGCCGCGCCCGTACTTGATGCGCGGAGCCTCGATCTCGAAGCCGTAATCGCCCTCGGCGGTCGGGACGTATTGGTGATGGCAAACTATCGGCTCGTGGCCGGCGATGAGCGCCATAAAGTCTCCTTAATCGGTCTCCATGCCGACGCGTTCGAGGGCTTCGAGAGCGCGGCCTTGGAGGGCGATGAACGCCGGATCGCTCAGGTGCCGCGGGCGCTCGGAGTCGACCGTGATGACGTCGGCGATCGAGCCCGGATTGGCCGCCATCACGACGATGCGGTCGGCCAGAATGACGGCTTCGCTGACGCTGTGGGTGACGAACACGATCGTCTTGCGCATCGCTTGCCAGATCCGCACGAGCTCGTTCTGCAACGCGCGCCGCGTCTGCGCGTCGAGCGCGCCGAACGGTTCGTCCATCAACAAGATGCGCGGCTCGTTGGCCAGCGCGCGCGCGATCGCGCAGCGCTGCTGCATGCCGCCCGACAGTTCGTGCGGCAAGTGGTGTTCGAACCCGCGGAGGTTGACGAGATCGATATAGCGCATCGCGGCGGCCTTGCGCTCCTGATTCGTGAGCTGCTTGAACTCGAGCGGAAAGAGGACGTTGCCCTCGACCGTGCGCCAAGGAAACAGACCGTATTCCTGAAAGACCATGCCGCGCTCGGCGTCGGGGCCGGCAACGCGATGGTCGCCGACCACGATCTCGCCGGCAGTCGGGCGCGAGAGTCCCGCGATCGCGCGCAACAGCGTCGACTTGCCGCAGCCGCTCGGGCCGATGAGGCAGACGAACTCGCCGTCGGCCACGTCGAGGTCCAGATCGCGGAACGCGACCGTCACCCGCTTTCCGCGTTCAAATTCTTTGGTGAGCCCGCGAATGCTGATGAGCGCGCGCTGCGCGGCCGGCGTCTCCACGCCGGGCGCGAGAGGGTTGAGGGTCATTCGTTCACCGTGCCGGCGCGCCAGCGCAGCAGCCGCCGTTCGACGACTGCGCGGAAGCCGGCGTCGATCGCCAGGCTGATCAACCCGACCAGCAGCATGTATCCCAGCACCAGATCCATCGCGTGCACGTTGTAGTAATTCCAGATCTTGTATCCCAGACCCGTGGTCGAAACGCCGAACATCTCGGCGGCGACGAGCGCGACCCAGCCGACGGCCATCCCGATGCGCAGCCCGGTCGCGATGTACGGGGTCGCTGCCGGGATCGCCACCTTGCGAATCAGGTCGAGCTGGCGCCGGCACCCGAGCAGGGTCGCCGCTTCGACGAGGGTCCGCGAGACGGACCGAAACCCCGAGTACGTATTGACCAGAATCGGGAACACCGCGCCGGTGAAGATGATCGCGGCAGCGGCGGCATCGGTGAGATGCAGCCAGGCGATCGCGAACGGAATCCACGCGATCGGCGGGATCGGGCGGAACAGTTCGATGATCGGCGTCAGCGCCCGGTCGAAGACGCGGAACCAACCCGTGAGCGCGCCGAGCGGGATACCGACGAGGATCGCGAGCGCCATGCCGCTGACGTAGTGCATGATGCTGGTCGTGAAGTCGATTTCGAGTTCGCCGGACAACACCAGCGGCCACATCCCGGTGAGGATCTGGACGGGGCTCGGCAGTTTGAACTCCTGGCGCACGACGAACTCGGCGAACACTTGCCACACGATCAAGAACGCCGCGAACGCGACGAACGAGATCGCATACCCGTCGCTCCACCGGGCAGCGCGGCTGCCGGCAGCCGGCCGCGGAACCGCAAGCGTCGCCATCGGCTAGACCGTTTGACGGACGTCGGCGAACTTGATGCCTTGCTTGGCCTCGTCCGCTCGCAAAGCCGCGTAGAGCGTGCCGAACTTCTTGGTCGCCTCGGCCTCTTCGCGCAGCGCGATCTCGTCGGTGATGCCCATGCGCTTGGCGACCCGGTCGTAGAACCCGAAGTCGAAGAGGTCTTCCTGGCCGAGCTGCTTGGGAATCAGGCCGAGATCGTGCTGCACCTTACTAAAATACAGCGCGGTCGGAACGCGCGGATACGGGTCGTAGTTCCAGGGCGAGCGATTCGAGAGCACCGAGTGCAAGTAGATGTTCTTGGGCACCTTGAGCATCGTCGAAGCGATGTCGGCTGCCTCCTGCGGGTGCTCCCACATCCAGCGGGTCGTGGTGACGTGCGTTTCGATGATCTTCTCGACGACGTCGGGATGGTTCTTTTGCAGCGCGCCGCTGGCCAACACGCAGCAGCAGGCGTGATTCTTCAGGAACGGGCCCGACTCGCTCGAGGTCAGCACGACCTTGCCGTGGCCGTTGAATTCGGAGAACGTCCCGCCGGGTTCGGGCACCCAGTGGCCGTCGATCGCACCGGACTGCAGCGCGGTCACCGCGTCGGGAATGCCCATCGGCACGAGCTGGGCTTTGCCGATGATGCCCTTGAGGGTCAGGAAGTAGTCGAATTCGGTGTGATCGGTCGAGCCCGGCGGCAGCACGCCGAACTTTTTGCCCGCCAGCACCGACGCATCGCTGCGGCTCGTGCCCGGGCCGTCGTACGGGATGTCGGGGCGGATGCAGAGGACGCTGCCGACCGATTGCACCGAACAGACGACTTTGGCATCGAGCCCTCGCGCGATCGCGCTGATCGGCGGCGCCCAGCCGACGTAGGCGACGTCGAGGTCGCCGCCGAGCATCGCCGACATCTCCGGCGGCCCCGAGGGGAAGAGATTGGCCTTGATGTCGGTAACGCCCAGGGGCCGCAGGTTGTTGAGCCACCAGCCCTTCTCTTGCGCGACGATGAACGCGACTTGATGGGTGCTCGGCTGGTAGCCGAAGCGGATCGTGCCGACGCTCGCAGCCGAGGCAGGGCGGGCCCCCAAAGCCGCTGCCGCCGCGCCTGCGGCCGCGGCCCCGGTGAGGCGGAGAAAATGTTCGCGCGGAATGTGAGGCGTCAGATCGAGGTGGTGCGACGCTTCGCACGGAGCGGGGTGGCGATCGTTGGGCACGGGCGACCCTCCGGCATTCAGACAAAAGTTGTCCGGACAGGTTTTTGGCAGCGTTCTCCATCGCCTGCCGGCGGATCACGAAAATGTCGACCGCGCTACCACGCTCGGGGCGGGCAGGGGAGACGAATGAAGCGGGTCCAAGAACCCGTTACCGTGTCTTTGCTCGACGACTACGCGACGTACCATCGTGACGTTCGCAATCGGATCTGTCACGAGATCGGTATTCCGCTGATCGTGCTGTCGATTTTCGCGCTGCTCGAATTGGTGCGGATCGGGCCGCTCGATCTGGGTGGCATCGTGGCGGTCGTCGTGCTGGCGTACTACTTTCGCCTCAGTCCGCGGCTCGCTTGGATCGCGGCGGCGGCGTTCGTCGTGCTCTATGCGGCGGGGCGCATCACGCCGTGGTGGCTCGCGCTCGCGTTGTTCGCGGTCGGGTGGATCTTCCAATTCGTCGGGCACCGCTTCGAAGGCCGCAACCCGGCCTTCCTCACCAACGCTCTGCACCTGCTCGTCGGCCCGCTGTGGATTTGCGGCGCCGTCGTCCCTGCGAAAGGAACAGCTCACGGCTAAGCCGCCCAAGCGCCCGCGCGAGAGCGCGGCGCCGTCCGCATCGGATGCCGTCTCTGCCCCGGCTCCGCGCCGGCGGCGCCCCACGCGCGCGCCCGCGTCGCGCCGCCGGACCGCGGTCATCCTCTCGTTCGAAGGGCCCGATCTGTATTCGCAGATCGGCGGCCTGGCCGTCCGGGTCACGGAGCTCGTGCACGCGCTCGGCGAAGACAGCTTCCATGCCGAACTCATCTTCGTCGGCGATCCCAAGCTGCCGGCAGTCGAGGAGGTTGCGCCCAACGTCGTGTTGCGGCGCTGGGGGCAGTGGATCTCCAACTACCATCCCGCCAACGTCTACGACGGCGAGATGGCCAAGGTCAACGATTTCACCAGCAGCGTGCCGGCGTTCGTCGCCGAGCACTACGTCGTGCCGGCCGCGCAGCGCGGCGAACGCGTGCTCGTGATCGCCGAGGAGTGGCAGGCGGTCGCGGCCACGATCGCGCTCGACCGGCTGTTGCGGGAGCGCAATCTGCGTTCGAACGCGACCCTGATGTGGAACGCGAACAACACCTACGGCTTCGAGTCGATCGACTGGGGCGCGCTGACCCGGGCGGCGACGATCACCTGCGTCAGCAAGTACATGAAGTTCGAGTTGGCGGCAGTCGGCGTCGGGGCGCTCGTCATCCCCAACGGCATTCCACCCCGCTTGCTCGAGGGTCCGCCGCCCAACTACGTCGCCAGCATCCGGTCCGCGCTCCCGGCGCGCCCGCTGCTCGCGAAGATCGGCCGCTTCAGCCCCGACAAGAACTGGATGCAGGCGGTCGACGCGGTCGCCGAGCTGCGCAAGCGCGGGTTCGCGCCGCGCCTGGTCGTGCGCGGCGGCCGGGAAGACTACGGACGCGAGGTGTTCGGACGCGCCCGCTATCTGGGGCTCTCGGTCGAGGACGTCGTCGTGGAGAGCCGCGAACCGGCGGCGTTGTTCGCGGCCCTCGGGAAGGCGCGCGCCGAGGTCGTCAACGTGCGCACGTTCTTGAGCCCCCAGACGCTCTACGCGCTCTACGCCGCCGCCGACGCGGTGCTGGCGAACAGCGGCAAAGAGCCCTTCGGGCTCGTCGGCTTGGAAGTGATGGCCGCCGGCGGCCTGGCCGTGCTCGGCGCGACCGGCGAAGAGTACGCCGAGCCGTTCGTCAACGCGATCGTCTGCGACACCGGCGACGGGCGAGAACTCGCCGCCTACCTCGCGCCGGTCGTCGGCGATCCGATCGCGATGGGCAAGATGCGCGAAGCCGGCCGCGAGACGGCGCGCCGCTGCACCTGGCCGAGCGTCGTGCGCACGCTCGAACACAAGCTCGACTTCGTCGAGTCGATACAGCACTGAGCGGTCTCGGCCTATCGCTCGCTGTCCCCTGGGGTGTCGGGGTGGCCGCGGTGACCGCGGAGCTGGTTCATCTCCAGGCGGCCGAGTTCGACGTAGCTCTCCAAATCTTCGATCGCATCGGGCAACAGAGCTCTGATCGCATCGCGGACGAGGGCCAATTGCGGATCTGAAGCCAGACCCAACATCCGTGACAGATCGCCTTGATCGATTCCGCGTGCTGCGTCCATTTTCAACGCGACGAGTGCCCACAGGGGAACGATCCGGAGCCCTGTTTCATCGGTCACGGCGCCCTGCAGTGCCGCTGTTACCCAAGGTTGATCCGACCAGATGAGGTCGAGCGGCGGCGATCCTTGGATCTCCCACGCTTCGCCTCGAAGACCGAGTGTCGAGTCGGGAAAGGCAAGATGAACCGCGAGCGTGCCGCCGGCTGCGCGGAGGAGCAATCGAACTTCTTGCAACACGCTAGCCGGCACCAGGACATCGAGATCGTCGGTGGTGCGTTGCGGCATGTAGGCGCGGGTGGCGACCCCGCCGATTGCGGCATACGGTATGCTCGCGAAGAGTTCGATCATCGGGAAATGTTCCGGTCCCCTGCGAGTTATCGCTTCGAGGCGGGAGCCTCGCGAGGGGCGCGACTTCCGCATTTGGCCGAGGTAGAATGCGCGCCTCGACCGCGCGCTCGCAAACCGGCGTTCGAGCTCGGATGGTGCTTGTTCGGACGCAGGCGTTCCCGGCCGGTCCATGGGGCTACGACGCGACGTAGGCGTTGACGAGATCTTCGATGCGGTGCGCGAACTCGTCGACGTAGTCGCGGGCTTCGGCGTCGGTGTCGCCTTCGGCGTAGACGTTGAACTGCGGATCGGAAGCGTCGGGGAGGATCAGCACCCAGCCGCCGTTGCGCGAGAGGCGGATGCCGTCGATCAGTTCGCGGATTCTCACCGCGCTGCTCGTCGAAGAGGGTGCGCATGATCTCGCCCTTGCGCTCCCACGGGCAGGGGACGCGGCGGGTCGCGATGTGCCACGACGGCAGCATGTCGACGAGCTCGCCCATCGTGCGGTTCTCGGCGGCCAAGAGCTCCATGATCTTCGCCGACGCATAGAGCCCGTCGAACGCGGGCTGGAACTCGGGGAAGATCACTTCGTGATTCGCGCCGCCGGCGAAGTCGAGCGCCGCGCCCTCGGTTTCGGCCAGCGCCATCGTGGCGCGCCGGTCGCTGCGCGTGCGGATCACGGTCGCGCCGTATTGCGCCGCGATCTCCTCGATGACGGTCGGGGTCGTGATCGGCACGGCGATGCGCGCGTTCGGTTTGGCGCGCGCGACCAGCAGGGTCGCGAGCGCGAACAGGCGGTTCCCCGCGACGACCCGGCCGCGCTCGTCGATGAAGGCGAGGGTCTCACCGTCGTGGTCGAAGAGCACGCCGAAATTCGCGTTGAGCGACTCGACGATGTTGCGCAACTGCTCGATGTGCTTCTCGCGGTCTTGCCGGAACGTGCGCAGTTTGGCGTCGTCGAAGTACGCGTTGAGCGCGATCATGTCGATGCTCAAGTTGCTCAGGAGCCGCGGCATCACGAGCGATGCGTTGCCGTGCGCGTAGTCGAGCACGACGCGGAACTTCGCCTTGGGCAGCGCCTTGGGGTTGAGCGCCGTCATGTAGGCGTTCGTGTAGCGTTCCAGGAGCCGCGAGGGGAAGTCGAGGTGCCCGACGCTGTCCATCGCGGTCGCGCGGAAGTCCTCGCGGAAGAACAAGTTCTCGATCTTGCGCTCGGTGTTCTTGTCGACGTTGACGCCGTTGTTGTCGAAGAACTCGATCAGGAACGCGTTGGGATCGTCGGGCGAGAGGCGGCAGTGCACGCCGCCGTCGCCGCCGACCCGCACCGCGTAGCGCGAGAGCGGCAGCGGGTACGAACGCAGATCTTCGACGTTGACCCCGACGCTCAACAGCCCCGAGATGATGCAGCGGTTCATGATGCGCGAGGCGGGATGGGTGTCGCGCGAGGTCATGCAGACGTTGCCCGGTTTGAGGAACGAGCCGAACGCCTGCCCGAGCTTCATCGCGAACTCGGGCGTGATCTCGACGTTCGCGAGCCCGCTGACCCCGACCGCGCCGAACAGCGAGCCGGGCCACTTGATGCCGTAGATCAGCGACATCGAGACGATGCCGCCCGACGAGATCGACTTCTCGGGCCAGATCTTGATGTGCGGGCGCAAGATCGCCCCGCTGCCGATCACGCAGCGCGAACCGATGACGACCCCCTCGCCGATGCGCACGTGATCCTTGATCGTGTTGTGGTCGGCGATCGTCGCGCCGTCGACCGACGCGATTGCCCGATGTAGACGTTGTGCCAGGCGACCGTGTGATGCGACGGTCGCATCGGTCGCGACGATGCCCGAAGCGTCGATCGTCGTCAGCGGCCCGACGGTCGCGCCCCGTTCGATCGAAACGTTGCGCCCCAGCACCAGCGGCCCGTGCAGCTTCGCCTCCGGGTCGACGTGCACGCCCTCGGCCAGCCATACCCCCGGCGAGCGCTCGAAGCCGTCGATCTCGACCTTGACGCGCCCCTCGAGCGCGTCGAAGTTCGCCTGCTGGTACTGCTGAAGGTTGCCGATGTCGGTCCAGTAGTCTTCGGTGATGTAACCGTGGATCGGTTTGCCTTCGTGCAGGATGCGCGGGAAGATGTCTTTGGAGAAGTCGTAGTTGCGGCCCGCGATCATCGTGTCGAGGACCGAGGCTTCGAGCACGTAGATCCCCGTGTTGATCGTGTCGGAGAAGATCTCGCCCCACGACGGCTTTTCGAGAAAGCGCGTGATGCGCCCGTGCTCGTCGGTGACGACGACGCCGAATTCGAGCGGATTGGGCACGCGTTGCAGGGTGATCGTCGCGACTGCGCCGGACTCGCGATGGTGTGCGACCAGCTCGCCCAAGTCGAGGTCGGTCAGCGCGTCGCCGGAGATGATCAGGAAGGTCTCGTCGCCGATCAACTCGTGTGCCTGCTTGACGGCGCCGGCCGTGCCGAGCGGCGTGTCTTCGACGACGTAGTGCATCGTGACGCCGAACTCCGAGCCGTCGCCGAAGTACGTTTCGATCTCGTCGGCGAGATAGTGCAGCGTGGCGATGATCTCGGTGATGCCGTGACGCCGCAACAGATCGACGATGTGGTGCATGACCGGTTTGTTGACGATCGGCGCGAGCGGTTTGGGCCGTCGCGACGTCAACGGTCGCAGGCGAGACCCTTCGCCCCCTGCCATAACCACAGCTTTCATCGTGTCTCCTCCCGGTCAAGCGCGCGCATCGTGCACGTCCTCCGCCATCGAACGCCAGCGTTCGTCCGCCGCAAAGTCTTCTAGGTCGAGGGGAATTTTCCGACGCCAGTTCGGATGCTCGTCCGTCGTCCCGGGAACGTTTACCTGGTCGGTGCTGCCCACGACGTCCTCGATCTGCACGACGAGCAGCCGTCCCGGCGTTTCGGCCAGGAAATGATTTGCCGTGCGCGCCGCATCGACGAGCACATCGTCTGCGGGCGCGACGGTCGCGGAACGCAGTCGTTCCGCGCCCTCGGCATCGGTCGCACCCGCGGCTTCGAACGCCGCGAGCAGCGCTTCCCGGTCGTTCCCGCGCTCGCTGCGCTCGTGCGCTACGGCGTGTTCGTCCACGGTGCGCGCCAAGCCGGCGCGCGTCGTGATGTCGGCGCCGGTCCACCAGCCGCCGAACGGCGGAAGATCGTGCGTGCCCACCGCCACCATTGCGAGCGGCGGATACTCCGCGGGCGAGCGAAAGCGTGCGTGGTCGCGTTCGAAGTACAGCAGCCGGCACGAGAGCACGCGGGCAGCTGCCAACCGCTCGCGAAAACCCTCGGGGACGTTGCCCAAATCCTCGCCGACGACGACGCATTCGGCGCGCATGCTCTCGAGCGCGACGATGCCGAGCATCTCCTCGAAGGGATAGCGCACGTACGCGCCGTGCGCGACCGGCGCCCCGGCCGGGATCCAGAAGAGCCGCATCAGGGCCATCACGTGATCGATGCGCAACACGCCGGCGTGCCGCATGTTAGCGCGTAGCAATTCCGCGAACGGCGCATACGCGGCGTCGCGCAACCGGCTGGGACCGAACGGCGCGACGCCCCAGTTCTGGCCTTCGACGTTGAGCGGATCGGGGGCGCGCCGAGGGTGACGGGGGAGGCGAGGGTCTCGCGGCCCGCCCACGTGTCGGCGCCTTGCGCATCCGCGCCGACCGCGAGGTCGCGATAGAGGCCGAGCGCTTCGTGCGGCCACGCCGCGGCGGCGGCCGCGAGCTGGACGTCGGCCTGCCATTGCAGGTAGCAGAAGAAGTCGACCCGCGACGCGTTCTGCCGGGCGAACGCGGTCACCGCTTCGGAATTCGGATCGCGGAATTGCTCGGGCCAGCTGCGCCAACCCCAGCGATCCGGGGCCTTCCGAGCGAAGTGCTCCGTCAACGCGTCAAAGATCGCACCGCGCCGCAGCGTTTCGCCGCCGGCGCGGACGAAATCGCGAAACGCGCGCCGCTTTCGACTTCCCCGCCGGAAACGCGCGAACGACGCTTCGAACGCCTTGCGCTTGGCCCGGGCCACGCCTTCGTAGTCGACCAAAGGGGCGGCGCGCAAACGCGCCAGCTCGGCCCCGTCGACGTCTTCGGGTCGAAACCCCGGCAGCGCCCTGGGATCGAGATAGATCGGATTGAGCAGGAGGCGGCTCGACGGCGAATACGGGCTCGCCGCCTGCGGGTCGCGCAGGTTGAGTTCGTGCAGGGGGTTGAGGCCGATCGCTGCGCCGCCGGCATCGGCGACGATGCGCGAGAGGGTCGCCAGGTCGGCGAAGTCGCCGATGCCCCAATTCCGTCGCGAGCGCAACGCGTACAGTTGCGTCGAAAGGCCCCACGCGCGTTCCCGCTCGAGGCGGGGCGGCAGGTAGCACGCGGGCGGCACGATCGCGAGCGTCGTCGTTGCGGTGTGTTCGCCGTCGCCCACCGCCGCCGTGTGGTAGCCGAGCGGCAAGGCTTGCGCGATCGTGAACGAGCGCCGCTCGAAGAGCACGCCGTCGATCTCGCGCGCCTCGAGGAAGTGGAGCTCGGCCGGCACGATCGATCCCGCGCTCTCCGATCCATCCTCGAGCGCGACCCGCCATTCGTGA
This sequence comes from Vulcanimicrobiota bacterium, assembly GCA_963749395.1. Lineage (GTDB taxonomy): Bacteria > Vulcanimicrobiota > Vulcanimicrobiia > Vulcanimicrobiales > Vulcanimicrobiaceae > CAVVMT01. Next base: position 5,344 of record CAVVMT010000009.1, on the reverse strand, counting down.
GGATCGCCCCGGCGCGACGCCGCGTGGGCAAAGGTCACCCCGACGGGCCCGCCCTCCGGGGCGACGACCACCGGCTCCAAGCGGCTGCGCCACGTGCGCTCTTCGAACGCGTGCAGGGAGGCCTCGATCGCGCCCTCGCCCGAGACGTCGAAATCCATCGCGCCGAGCAGCGCGCGCTTGGTTTCAGGCGACACGACGCGGCGTACGCCGAAGTAGTCGTGGTACTCGCCCGAGATACCGGCCGCTGCGGCGAGCCGGTCGAGTGCGTCGTCCACTACGGAAGGTCTCCGCTACGGCTCGTGAGGAGCACGAGCGAGCGGGAACCGACGCTGACCGTCGCCCCCGCTTCCTCGAGTTTGCCGGGCTCGACGAACCCGCCGTCGGCCGTGTCGAGCACCACTTCCCACGCCGGCAATTGCGCGGGCGCCGGCAGCCGGAAATCGATCGAATGATCGTGCGCGTTCATCAGCAGCAAGAAGCTGTCGTCGACTTCGGGGAACCCTTGCAGGCTGACGTACTGGTCGCCGGGATCGCCGCCCAACATCATCCCGAGCACGCGCCGTCCCCCGTCGTGCCAATCGCCTTCGCCCATCTCGTGGCCGTCGGGGCGCAACCAGGTGATGTCCTTGAGCCCGCTCTTGCCCATCTGCCGTCCGGCAAAAAAGCGCGGCCGGCGCAGGGCCGGGTGGGCGAGTCGCAGGTTGACGAGTCCGCGCACGAACGCGATCAGGTCTTCGTCGGCGCGGTCCCAGTCGATCCAGCTGGTCTCGTTGTCCTGTGCGTAGGCGTTGTTGTTGCCGTGCTGCGTGTTGCCCATCTCGTCGCCGGCCAGCAACATCGGCAGGCCTTGCGAGAGCAGGAGCGAGGCCAACATGTTGCGCACTTGCCGCTTGCGCAGCGCGCGGATCGCGGGCTCGTCGGTCGGCCCCTCGACGCCCGAGTTCCAGCTCGCATTGTCGTCGGTGCCGTCGCGGTTGTCTTCGAGATTCGCCTCGTTGTGCTTGTGGTTGTAGCTGACGAGATCGGCCATCGTGAACCCGTCGTGCGCGGTGACGAAGTTGACGCTCGCGCGCGGGCGGCGGCCTTCGCGGTCGAACACGTCGCTCGAGCCCGTCAGGCGCGACGCGAGCTCCGGCACGATGCCGTCGTTGCCTTGCCAGAAGCGGCGGACGACGTTGCGATACTTGTCGTTCCACTCCGACCAGCCGGCGGGAAAATTCCCGACCTGGTAGCCGCCCATGCCCAAATCCCACGGCTCGGCGATCAGTTTGGCCCGTGAAAGCACGGGGTCTTGACCGACGGCCGCCAGGAATGCGCCGTGCCGCTGGTAACCCGTCTCGGTGCGCGCGAGCGTCGTCGCCAAGTCGAAGCGGAAGCCGTCGACGTGCAGCTCGGAGTACCAGTAGCGCAGCGAGTCGAGCACGAGCTGCAGCACGCGCGGATGCTCGGTCTTCAGCGAGTTGCCGCACCCGGTCGAATCGAAGTAGTGCCGCTCGTCGCCCGGCACGAGGCGGTAGTACGAGGCGTTGTCGATGCCGCGGAACGAGAGCGTCGGTCCGAGCGCGCCGCCCTCGGCGGTGTGATTGTAGACGACGTCGAGGAGCACTTCGATGCCCGCGTCGTGCAGGCGCTTGACCATCGTCTTGAACTCGGTCGGCCCGTCGCCCGCGCTGTACTGCGGATTGGGCGCGAAGAACGCGAGGGTGTTGTAACCCCAGTAGTTGCGCAGGCTGCGCTCGACGAGGAGCCGGTCGTCGACCGAGGCGTGCACCGGGAGCAGCTCGATCGACGTGACGCCGAGCTGCGTGAGGTACTCGATCGTGCGCGGCGACGAGAGTCCCGCGAACGTGCCGCGAAACGCCGGCGGCACGTCGGGGTGGCGCATCGTGAAGCCGCGCACGTGCATCTCGTAGATCACCATCTCGTGCCAGCGCAGCCGCAACTGCCGGTCTTCGCCCCACGTGAACGCGGTGTCGACGACGACGCACTTGGGCATCCCGGAGGCGTTGTCGCGCCGGTCGAACGAGAGGTCGCCGCGCGCGTTGCCGATGCGGTAGCCGAAGTGCGCGTCGCTCCAACGCACCCCGCCGAAGAGCAGCTTGGCGTACGGATCGATCAGGAGCTTGTTGTGGTTGAAGCGGTGTCCGCGCATCGGGTCGTAGGGGCCGTACACGCGGTAGCCGTACAGCAAGCCGGGCGACGCCTCGGGCAGATATCCGTGCCACACTTCGTCGGTGCGCTCGGGCAGCGCGATGCGCTCGAGTTCGCGCCGCCCGCGTGCGTCGAAGATGCACAGCTCGACGCGCTCGGCGTGCGCCGAGAACAGCGCGAAGTTCACGCCGCTCCCGTCCCACGTCGCCCCGAGCGGCGAAGGCCGCCCCGGCCACACCGGCACGCGCATCTACGGGTCTTCCGTTGCGGTCAAGGCGCCAGCCGTTCGAAGATCATGGTTGCCAGCGGCGGCAGCGTCAACTCGATCGACCAGTCGTGGCCGTGAGCCGCGATCGGCTCGGCTTGCACGCCGCCGCCGTTGCCGGCGTTGGTCCCGCCGTAGTACGCCGAGTCGGTGTTGCACGCTTCGCGGTACCAGCCCGGTCCCGGCACGCCGATGCGGTACGTCGTGCGGATCTCGGGCGTGAAGTTGCACACGATCACGCACCACTGCTTGCGCTCGCGCGAGAACCGCGCGAACGCGATCACCGTGTTCGCGTGATCGGTGTGGTCGATCCATTCGAATCCGCCGGCTTCGCAGTCCATGTCGTGCAGCGCCGGCAGCGCCCGGTACAGGTGATTGAGGTCGCGCACCAGCGCCATGACGCCGGCGTGACGGGGATCGCGGGTCGAGCTCCAGTCGAGCCCAACGTCGTGATTCCACTCGCTGTCCTGCCCGAACTCACAGCCCATGAAGAGCATCTTCTTGCCCGGGTAGCCATACATGAAGGCGAAGAGGGTGCGCAGGTTCGCGAACTTCTGCCACGGGTCGCCGGGCATCTTGCGCAAGAGCGAACCCTTGCCGTGCACGACCTCGTCGTGCGAGAGCGGCAGGATGTAGTTCTCGCTCCACACGTAGAGCAGCCCGAAGGTCAACTCGTTCATGTGGTATTTCCGGTAGATCGGATCTTGGGCCATGAACGCGAGCGTGTCGTGCATCCAGCCCATGTTCCACTTGTAGCCGAAGCCGAGCCCGCCGGCATCGACCGGCCACGACACCATCGGCCACGCCGTCGACTCCTCGGCAGCCGTCATCGCTTCGGGGAATTCGCCGTACACGACTTCGTTCGTGCGCCGCAAGAACGCGATCGAGGCGAGGTTCTCGTTCCCGCCGTACTGGTTGGGGATCCACTCGCCCGCTTTGCGGCTGTAGTCCAAGTACAGCATCGAGGCGACCGCGTCGACGCGCAGCCCGTCGATGCCGAACTCGCGCATCCAGTACAGCGCGTTGCACTCGAGGAAGTTCGCGACCTCACGGCGCCCGTGATTGTAGATGTACGTGTTCCAGTCGGGATGAAACCCTTGGCGCGGGTCGGCGTGCTCGTAGAGATGCGTGCCGTCGAAGTAGCCCAAACCGTGCCCGTCGGTCGGAAAATGTCCCGGGCACCCAGTCGACGATCACCCCGAGACCTTCGTCGTGCGCGCGTTCGATGAAGGCGCGAAAGTCGTGCGGCGAACCGAACCGGCTGGTCGGCGCATAGAGCCCGACCTGCTGGTATCCCCACGACCCGTCGAACGGAAACTCCGCGACCGGCATCAACTCGATGTGCGTGAACCCCATCCACTTGACGTAGGGGATCAGCTCTTCGGCGAGCTCGCGGTAGCTCAAATACCGGTTGCCCTCGTCGGGCCGGCGGCGCCACGACCCGAGGTGCACTTCATAGATCGCGATCGGCGCGTGGCGGTCGCTCAGGGCCGTCGTCCCCGCCCCGCCACTCCCTTCGTAGGGCTCGCGCCGTGCCACGATCGAGGCGGTGGCCGGCGGGTGTTCGCTCGCGAAGCCGAACGGGTCGGCCTTGAGCGGCATCAGGCTGCCGTCGGCCGCCTTGATCTCGTACTTGTAGCGCTGTCCCTCGCCCGCGCCGGGCACGAAGAGCTCCCACACGCCGCATTCTTGGCGAAAGCGCATCGCGTGGACGCGCCCGTCCCAGTGGTTGAAGTCGCCGACGACGGCGACCCGGCTCGCGTTGGGCGCCCACACCGCGAACGCGACGCCGGGGACGTAATCGACCGCGCGCGGATGCGCGCCGAGCACGTCGTAGAGCCGGAGGTGCGTGCCTTCGGCGATCAGGTACGCATCGACGTCGCCGAGCAGCGGCCCGAAGCGGTACGGATCCTCGATGTCGGTCTCGAGGCCGCCCGCGAGCACGCGCAGCCGGTACGGGAACGGCGCGCCGGTCCCGACCTTGCCGGCGAAGAAACCGGCCGGATCGATGCGCTGCAGCGGCGCGCTCGGCGCGCCCGTTTGGGTATTGACGACGGCGACCCGCTGCGCCCGCGGCAGGAACGCGCGCACGACGACCTCGCCGTCTTCGACGTGCATGCCCAGCACGGAGAACGGGTCGCCGTGCCGGGCTTGGACGACGGCGAGCACGTCGGCATCGGCGGGTGCCGCGATCATGCGGTCGCCTGTTCGGCCGGCGCGGCCGGTTCGGCCGGCGCGGCCGGCGCGGAGGGGATATCGGGCGGCGCGTTGCGGTACTCCGCGGTCTGGCGGATCAGCTTCGCAACGAGCGCGGACCATCCGGTCTGATGGCTCGCGCCGATCCCCGCGCCGTTGTCGCCGTGATAGTATTCGTAAAACAAGATCTTATCGTGCCAGTGCGGATCGTGTTGGAAGGCCGGTTGCCCGCCGAAGACGGGCCGCATCCCATTCCCGTCTTCGATGAAGATCGAGATCAGGCGTTTCGAGATCTCGGCCGCAACTTGCCAAAGCGTGACGAACGTACCCGAACCGGTAGGGCATTCCACCAAGAACCCGTCGCCGTAGTAGTAGTGGAATTTCTGGAGCGCTTCGATGATCAAGTAGTTGACCGGGAACCCGGTCGGGGAAAAGGAAACCGGTGAAGGTAGTCCATTTTCTTCTGCCCTTTCGGGGAGCGAGGATTTTCAGAGGAAGCTAAATTTAACGGACGCGGCATTCAGCCGAGCCATCGCATTAAGCGCTGATTGGAGGTTGATTTCCCTCTAAGGCGTGACTGTGCCTCGGACCACTCTAGGCTTCGGCCGAAGATTGGCTCTGAGACCCAGGTGGCGCGAAATGCCGGAACGATGCGTTTGGCGATCTCACGTCTCAGCGCGCGCTTTTCTATGGGGTTTTGATCCGAGCTCATAGGGCACGGCTTTCTGCGGT
>CAVVMT010000008.1:0-971807 GCA_963749395.1 Vulcanimicrobiota bacterium | reverse complement strand
AGCGGAAGCACTGAAGAAGGCCGGCGCCTTCCAAGAGCAACTGACGAAGGACGGCTACATCGTCCCGGCGCCGAACAACAACCTCGCGGCGCCGCTGTTGGCGGGGAAACTCGGCGGGCCGATGTTCCTCTCGTTCATCTCGGCGGTCGCGTTCGCAACGATCCTCGCGGTCGTCGCCGGTCTGACGCTCGCGGCATCGTCCGCGGTCGCCCACGATCTATGGTTCAACGTCGTTGCGCGCGGCCGGCCCGACAACGAGAAGCAGCAGGTGCTGGTCGCGCGGATCTCCGCAGGGATCATCGGCATCCTGGCGATCGTGTTGGCGATCGGGCTCAAGTCGCTCAACGTCGCCTTCCTGGTCGCGCTGGCGTTCGCGGTGGCGGCGAGCGCCAACGTGCCGGCGATCATCCTAACGCTGACGATGAAGCGCTTTACCGCGACCGGAACCGTCGTCGGGATGGTCGCGGGGCTCGTGTCGTCGCTCGCGCTGATCGCGGTCAGCCCGGCGGTGATGGGCGTCGACGGGCCGACCGTCGCGGTCCGGCACATCATCCAGGCGCCGCCGCTGTTCCCGCTCGACAATCCGGCGATCGTCTCGGTGCCGCTCGGCTTCCTCGTCGCGATCGTCGCCGCGCTCCTGACGCGGGATCGCGCCGCCGAAACGAGCTATCCGGAGCTGGTCGTGCGCGCCAACACCGGCCTGCAGGCGGAGGTGTAGGGGGCCCGTTACGAGTCGCCTGCGTTGAGCCGTTTGACGACGGCGAGGGCCTCGGCGACATGGGCCTCGGGCATGAACGGCGAGTTGAAGACGTTGCGGACGATGCCTTGGCGGTCGATCACGAAGGTGACGCGCCCGGGCAGAACCCCCATCGTCTTCGGCACGCCGAAGGCCTTGCGCACCGCGCCGCCGCGGTCGCTCAAGAGCTTGTACGGCAGACTGCAGGCCGCCGCGAATCCGGTGTGCGAGGCGCTGGAATCCGAACTGATGCCGAACACCTCGGCACCGGCGTCGACGAACTCGCCGTAGTGGGCGGCGAACGCGGTCGCCTCGCGAGTACAGCCCGGCGTTCCGTCCTTCGGGTAGAAGAAGAGCACGACGGCGCGCCCGCGCAGGTGCGCGAGCGACACCGGCGTGCCGTCGGTGTCGGGCAGGGTGAAGTCAGGCGCGGGCGTCCCGGCGCCGAGGCAAGCGGTTCCCATAGCGCAATATAGCGTCGTCGGCGCCCCCGAAACCTTGCCCGCGGCCCGCCCTTGCGATGGCCGTTCTTACGGCTTGATCCTTACGCCCATTTGGAACGTGCGCGGGGGCGCGAAATGGTTCCCCTGCGCGTTGATGTGCGTGACGAAGTAGCGATCGTTGAGCAGGTTCTGAATGCCGAGCGTCAGCGCGGCTTTCGGCGACAACGCGATGCCTTCTTCGACGTTGAAGGTCGTGTGCGGCGTGCTCTTACAGGGGCCGCCGATCGGTGCGGCGAGATCGGGGCCGGCACACGTGATCCGCCGCGGGATTCAACGCGGACGATAGTCCGCTGCCGTACTCGCCGTCGGCCGAGAACCAGCCGCCACGGCGTTGTTGAGCAGAAGACCGCCGGCCATGCGTCCAGTTCTGCTCGTGATCTGCCGGCGTGAAGCCCGTCGGCTGACCCGAAGCACGGCGCGAGCAGCTGCGTTTCGCAGCCGCTGTTGACCGAAAACGACGTGCGCCACCGAAAAATAGGCGCGCCCGTTGAGCGCCAGCGGAAGCGGGTAGTTGAGCGCCTCCTGCGACAAGCCGGCCGAGGGTGTAGTTGATGTCCTGGTGCAGCAGCGTCACGCCGACCTGCGTGTCGTCGATCAGGTCGTTCGCATTCTTCTGCCACACGCGGAAACCGAGATCGCCGCTGCCGACCGGAACGTGCCCTCCGAACTCCAGTTGCGTGTCCCGCTCGGGCTTGAGATCGAACTGGGCGATCGTGGGCTGAAGCGGCAGATTGAGCAGGTATGCGGCGCTGCCGGGCTCACGTTCTCGAGCGAGAACGGCTCGAAGAAGCGGCCGACATACGCGTAGACGCTCGCGCGGCTGCCCGAGCGAGCGGGTCAGCTTGAGCCGCGGGCTGAAGCCGCCGAAGCCCTGCGCGAACTCGGTCGACTTGATGGTGAAGAAGTCGTAACGCAAGCCGTAGTCGAGCTTGCCAGTAATTGCTCGATACGCCAGCTGTCCTGAACGTACGTTTGGTAGGTGTTGCCGAGGTTCGGCGCGTCGTCGACGACCGGCGGAGCGTTCGGCGTATCGGCGTCCGATCGGCGCGAGATAGTTGTTGGGCTGCAGGGTGATCGTCATAGTATTTCAAGAATCCGGGCGAGGTCGTAGTTAACGCCGGCCGCGAGCGTGTGCTTGCCGAGCCGCTGGCTGTAGTCGGCCTGAATGATGTAGTCGAGCGCGGTCCGCGTGTCGGCGAGCGAGTACGCGCACGTCGTCGGCAGATACACGACGGCCGGTCGGTCAGCGCGGTGGCGCAGTCGGTCGGCTGTGCCGCCGTTGCCGTAGGGCGGGGCGCTGACGTTGAGTGCCTCACCGTAGGTCCAGTCGTTCGGCGGGTCGCCGAAGTCGGGGATGCGCGACGCTTTGTACGCCGGGCCGAACGTCAGCGAGCCCGTATCGCCCGAGCGCATGATGGAACTGGACGGCCAGGAACGTGTCGGCCTGCGTCTCGTTGTCGTCGGTGGAGGCCGGTTGGCCGTTGTCGACGTCGTTGGGAATTTGGAACGTGCTGTGGCTGTTGATGAAGGTGATGTTCGTGAAATTGTTCCCGCCGGCCGGGATGGTGAAGCGCGCGAACTGACCGACCGAGCTCGCAGCGTTGTGCGGCGAGCTGAAGTTCGGCGGGTCGAGCCCGCGGGTCGTTTGCAGGCCTGAGAGCGCCACGTCGAATCCGCCGCCGCCGGCGATCGGCGCGTGATATCCGACCTGGGTCTGACTGCTCGTGTAGGATCCGGCCGACGCATACCCGTCGAAGCCGGCCGGTCCGGTTCCCGCGCGGGTCGACATGTTGAAGACGGAGCCGAAACGCAGCCCGTACTGGGCCGGATACGCGCCCTCGATCAGGTCGACGAAGGAGAGGTCGTTGAGTTGATCTCGCCGCCGATGTCGCGATTGAGTTCCTGCGGCAACGCCACGCCGTCGATCATGTAGTTGATCACGCCGTGGTCGCCGTTGATGTGCACGACGCCGTTCGCGCCGCGGACGGCGCCCGGCATTTGGATCTCCATGTTGGTGAAGCTGTTGTCGAAGGGCAGTTGGGTCAGGGCCGTACTGTTGAGCACGACGTCGCTGCCGCTCCCGTGCACCACCGCCGTCTGGGCGCGATTGACGACGGTGTGCCCGATCTCCGCGAGCGGTTGCAGTGCGATAGCGACGTTCGCGCCGCCGCTTCCGAGGTCGACCCGAAGACGCCCTTGGAGGTCGCCTTGCTTGACGGCGACGTCGTACGTCCCCAGCGCAAGCGGCGGGAACGCGAAGCGTCCTTTCGCGTCGGTCGTCGTGTCGACGGTGAGGTTGTTCCCTGAAGCGGTCACCGCAACGCCCGCGACCGGCGTCCCTTTGTTGGTGACGGTTCCGGTGAGGAAAGCGTTCGCGTTGACCGCGTACGACGGCCCGGGACACGCAAGGGCGAAAGCCGTCGCCAACAGGACCGCGCAAACGCGCAACGGCGTCCGCGCAAAAAGACGGTTGATGAGCACGTGGTTCTCCCCGCACTACGGCGAAATACGCCGCGCAGAGCGCAGCGAGCGAATGATCCGGGCGAAGCCGGAGTTTATCTAGGGGGCGGGGAGAGCGGGCGGCGGACGACTCGATGCCGAGAACGTCAGGGCGCGCGGCCGCCAGACGCGCACGTGGGCGTCGCTGCGCTGCCATGACGCACACTGGCCGTGGGTGAGTGCCGGGCTCAGAAAAGCGAACGTCAACGCGAGCGCTTCGAGTACACGCGAATGGAAGCGGGCGACGAGGTAGGCGCCGGCGGCGCTCGCGAGCAGCGCGCCCAGGAGCCCCATGCCGAGGTCACCCGCGTCGAGCGGCGTCCCTTCGACGAATTCGGTGCAGCCGAAGACGAAAAGCTGAACGGCGAAGGCCAGCGCGACGAAGCGTGCGTCGGCCGGCGGTCTGAGCCGGCGCAGCACTCCCCGCGCGCCCGCGGTTCGCACGCTCCAAGCCGAAAGGCCCAGGACGAGCAGCGAAGCCGTCGCGAGCACGGCGAGCCCGGCGTGACGCGGCGAGACGACGAGCGAGGCGTCGGCGCGCCAGCCGAGCGCGGTCAATTCCGCAACCAGGTGGGTTGCGATGCCGCACAACGTCGCAAACGCGCCGAACGCCACCGCGCCGCTGTGCCGTCTCACGGGTTACCGATGTTGTACTTGACGTAGAAGGAACGCGGACGCGCGTAGTGCGTGCCCTGCAGCGAATTGTCGAGCGTGATCGCGTATTGGTCGTTGAAGATGTTCGTCACCGTGAAGACGAGCGAACTGCGCTTCCCCACCGGCACCGCCTTGGCCACGTCCATCGTCGTGTGCGGCGGCACTTTGCAATTGATGTAGTCGACCGGCGAGCACAGGGTCGGGTCTTGCGAGAGCCCGCTCCCGTACTCGAGCGAGACCGAGTACCAGCCGCCGTGGGCATCGTTGATGACGGTGCCTGCGTTGACGGTCCAGTGCTGGTCGTGATCGGCCTGCACGAGCGGGCCGCCCGGCGGCCCGGCGAGCGCGCAGTTCTGCAAGAGCTGGGTCTCGCAGTTGAGGCTGTTGAGCGCGACGACGTGGCTGAGCGAACCGTACACCGTGCCGCGGTAGCGCATCGGGGCGGAGTAGTAGAGGCTCTGGACGTTGACGCTGCCGACGGGAAAGTTGATGTCTTGATGGAGGTTCGTGTCGCCGACTTGGGTGTCGTCGATCCAATCCGTCGAGGCCTTGTGCGAGATGCGGAAGCCGAGGTCGCCGTACCCGAGCGGAACGTGAAAGCCGGCTTCGTAGAGCGAGTCGCGCTGCGGTTTGAGGTCGTAGGCCACGTCCGGGTACGTTCCCGGCACGTAGAGCGAAGCGGCCGTGCGCGGGTCGATGCTCTCGAGCGAGAACGGGACGAAGAGGCGGCCGTAATACACGTAGGCGCTGGCGCGTTTGCCGAAGTTCCGGGTCAATTTCACGCGCGGGCTGAACTGGTCGAAGAACGACGAGAAGTCGGACGAGGCCGGGGCATAGGCGTCGTAGCGCAACCCGTAGTCGAGTTCCCACAGCTTGGAGAGCGTCCAGCTGTCCTGCGCGTAGAGCTGTCCGGTCAGCGCGTTGTTCGTGTTGGTGTCGTAGGCGGTGAACGTGCCGCCCGAGGGGTTGAGCTGGTTGCCCGGCTGCAGCGTGATCGCGTAATCCTTCGGCACGACGTCGGTGCCGATCAAGCCCCCGATGCGCAGATCGTGCGCGCCGGCGTGATTCGCGTATGCGATGTTGAAGCGGTAGTCGTAGGAACTGCGGTCGGCGTACACCGAGTAGTACTGGCAGTTGCTGAAGTCGGTGCAGGTGGAGCCGGCGGCGCCGGCCAGGTCGTTGGCGAGGTCGTTCGTGTCGAGGATCTTCGACTTCTGGTACGACGGTCCGAACGAGAGCGACGCGTTGTCGTTGATCGCGTGCCTGAACTGCAGCGCGAAATAGTTGTCCGACTGGTACTCGTTGTCGTCGGTCGAGGCCGGCACGTTGTGCGCGAGGTCGGGCGGGATCGCAAAGGTTTGCTGACCGGTGATCGCGTCGAAATTGATGTAGTCGCGCGGCCCGACCGGCAGGCTCAGCCGCAGGAATTGGTTCGTCGCGCTGCTCGCGTTGTGGGGAGCGTCCAGCACCGGCGGGTTGATGCCGAATCCGTCTTGCGAGAAGCGCGCCGAAAGGACGAGCGCGCCCCCCTGGCCGACCGGCGTGTGAAAGTCGGTGATCTGGTCGTACGTGTTGTACGAGCCGCCCTGGAACTGCAGCGCGACCGCGGCCGGGCCCCGTGGCGCTTGCATGCCGATGTCCAGTACGGTCGCGAACTTGTCGCCGTATTGCGCAGGGAATGCACCCTGCACCGCGTTGATGAAGGCGATGTTCGAAGGATCGATCTGGTTGCCGAGCACGCGGTTGAGGTTCTCGGGCAACTCGAGGCCGTCGATGATGTAGTTGATCCCGTTGTGATCGCCGTTGATGTGGATCTGGCCGTTCGAACCGCGTGACGCGGTCGGCAACGTGAGCAAGATCTGCGGCATGTCTTCGGTCGCGGGCAGGCGGCTGAGTTCTTCGTGATTGAGGATCACGTCGGTGCCCGAGCCCTTCGTCGGGGGCGGAGCCGCGCTGACTTTCGTTTGGCCGATCGTTTGGAGCGTGACGAGCGGGATCGTGACCCGGCTGCCGCCCGAGGTGAGGTTGATCGTCGCAATGCCGCGCATGTTCGCTTTGCGGATCGTGACGGTGTACTGGCCGACGCCCAGGCCGGTGAACGAGAAGGTCCCCGTCGCACTCGTCGTTTGGCGAAGCGTCAGATTGTTGCCCTCGAGCGTCACTTCCGCGCCGGCAGCGGGTGCGCCGCCCGCGGTTACGGTGCCGGCGATGAACGAAACGGATTGCGCAAGGGCGATGGCCGGCGCCGCGAGCGCCAGGCACACACCCAGGCACAACGCCGCGCGTAGGCGCGCGAATGCCGGCATGCGACACGAAATCGTGAACAAGAACGTCTCCCTGCGATAGCACAGTAGCTGACACGACGAGCGCTGCCGGCACAGAGATCCAGCCGAGCCGGATCGTGTCTAGGGTGCGGGGAGAGCCGGTGGTGGCCGCAGGGACGCGGAGAAGGTGATCGCGCGGGTGCGCCACACGCGCACGTGCGCGTCGAGGCGTTGCCACGAGTCGCTGCGGTCGTGCGTCAGGGCCGGGCTGCAGAACACGAACGTCACTGCCAGCACTTCGAGGACCCGGGCGTGGAAACGCGCGACCAGGTATGCGCCGGCGGCACTCGCGAGCAGGGCGGCGACGAGCCCGAGACCGACGTCGCCGGCACCGAGCGGTGCGCCCTCGCCAATTTCCGTCGACGCGAACACGAAGAGTTGCACGCCCAGCGCCAGCGCGACGAACCGCACGTCGGCCGACGGCTTGAGCCGGCTCAACAACGCGCCGGGGGCGGTTGGGCCCGCGCGCCGCGCACTGCATGCCGCGGCCACGAGGGTGGCGAGCGCGGCCAGAGCGAGCAGTCCGAGCCCCGCGTGGCGAGACGAGAGAACGAGCGCTGCATCGCCGGTCCAACCGAGGGAGAAGAGCTCCGCGAACAGGTGGACGGCGACTCCGCAGAGCGTCGCAAACGCACCGAACGCAAGGCCGGCGCGGTGACGCGCGATTCTCCCGAGCATCGAATCCAAGACATCGGGCCGTTACGCGCCCTGATTTTGAACTCCTGTAGTTGCGCGTGCGGCCCTTGCTGCACGGGCTTTGCGCGTGATCACCGATGCGACAAACGTTGCAGCCCTGGAGGGAGTGGAGTGATCGATTTGAAGCCCAGCACCGCCCACGCGCCGATGCCGTCCGCCGCATCCGGGCGGCGCGGCGGAGCGTACGTGCACCACGGCTCGCTCGACGTGCCGGCCGGCGCCGAGAGCGACTATGAGGCGGCCGTCGGCTATTTACGTAAGGATCCGGTGATGGCGTCGATCATCGACCGCATCCAGAACGGGCCGGCGCACGTGACGATGCACGTCAACGACAGCGCCGACGACTCGTACGACCCGTGGTCGCACGAGTTGAACTGGGATCCGCACAGCGCCCTCGAAACGACGGCGGGCGGGCATCAGACGCCGGCCCTCGGGCTCGGCCACGAGATGGACCATGCGACGGTCGATCCGGCCGTCGGCAGCCGGCTGGCGGGGATCTACGATGCGAAGTACGACAATGCCGAGGAGCGGCGCGTCATCGAGGGCTCGGAGAAGCACGCCGCCGCGACCCTCGGCGAAGGGATGCGGCACGACCATGGCGGCCAACCGTACGTCGTCGCGACGCCGGTGTCATGGTGAGCCCGTCGCCCGCGGCCGCGCTCGCGAGCGCCGTGCCCGGACCGCGCGTGAGCGCTGATCCGGCCGCGCTCGTGCGCCGGGTCGCCGCGCATCCGACGCTCGTCGCCCGCATCGACGTCGCGCATCTCGACGACGACCGGACGACGCGCACGACGGTCGACGCGGCGGCGCTCGACCGGCTGGCGACGGCGTTGCCGGCGGTCACCAATCGCGCACGGATCGACGCGCTCTGCGCCGCGCTGCGCGCCGCCTCGGTGCAGCCGGCGGAGAGGTCCGGCGATCTGCGTTGGCATCTCGTGTTGCGCGACGCGCGCGGCGCGCCGCTGCTCGACGTGTACTGCGACCGGTTCGGGCGGCACGGGCTCGTCGACCGCACCCCGGTCTCGATGGAAGGCGACGTGCTGGTCTCCTTGCTGCGCGAACGATGAACGCGGGCGGGAGTTGCGGGCGCGCCGTCCCGCGAAGCCCCGCCCAACGTGATATCGGCTCTCTTCGAGCGCGACGATCTTTTTGTCGCTGCCATGTGGCTGCTCAGCCGCGCAATCGTCATCATCGTCATGCTCGTGGTCGCGCCCCACGTGCCGGTTTCCCAAGACGGGAAAATTCCGGTCCCCGGCTGGGGCGAGTTCGAACACTGGGACGGCGGCTGGTACCGCTTCATCGCGACCTCGGGCTTCGAATTCGCGCCCGACGGCGGGCAGCATTCGGTCGCCTTCTTCCCGCTCTATCCCGTCGTGACGGCGATCGTCATGCGCAGCGGCGCACCGTTCGCGGTGGCCGGGACGCTGGTCGCCAACGCCGCCTTTGCCGGCATGCTGGCGGTCGCTTTCCTCTGGACGCGCGAACGCGCCGGGCGGACCGTCGCGCGCTGGACCGTGGCCGTGCTCTGTTTCTGCCCCCTCTCGATGTTCGGCTCTGTCACCTATTCCGAGGCGCTCTTCATGCTGCTCTCGACGGCGGCGTTGCGCGATTACGATCGCGCGCGGTTCGGCCGCGCGGGGTTGTGGGCGGCGCTCGCCTCGGCGACCCGCATCACCGGCGCGGGTTTGCTCCCGGCCTTCGCGATCGCGGCCTACGTGCGCAAGTCGGGCCCGCGAGCCTACGCGTCGGCGCTGGCGGCACTCGCCGGGCCGCTCGCATTCTCCGTCTACTGCGCGTTCGCGTTCCGCGATCCGTTGGCGACCCTGCGCGCACAATCGGCCTGGCGCCACGGGCTGGGGTTCGTGCCCGAGCCATGGGAAGGCCTGATTTCTTCAGGGACGAACGGCCTGGACCGCTGGCCGTACCAGGTGGCGATCGTCGTGCTCGTGGTGTGGTTCTGGCGGCAGCGGGCGACGATCGCCCCCTGGGTAGCCTATCTCGTCTCGCTGTTTCTGGTGGCGGCCGAATCGAGCGTGTGGACGAACAATCGCGAGAAGGTCTTCATGGTCTTCGTCGGCGGCTATTTCGTGTGGCGGTTTCGCGCCGTTCTCGGGACGCCGGCCTTCGTGTTCGGCGCGGTCGCCCTGCTGTTGATCGCCGTGTCGGGCGTCCCGATCTCGGCCGAGCGCATCGCGTACGGCGTCGTTCCGTTCTCCTTCGCGATCGGGGTCGCGTTCTCGCGCGTCCCGATCGTCGGTGCGGCCACGTTGACCGTGTGCGCGAACGAGCTCGCCTACTTCGCGCTCGCCTTCGCCCAGTGGCGCTGGGTCGCATGAGGGCGTTCTCGCGCCCCCGGCGCTTCGATCCGCCCTCGCACTCCTCGCTTGGCGCAGTCGACGAGATCGACGATTGGATCGGCGTTTTGCTACAACTCTAGGCGCTTGCGGGCTTCGAGGACGATTGCGCGTAGGACGCCGGGCTCGAAGGGCGACTTGAGCCCGGCTTCGGCGATCAACGCGCAGAAGGGCGCGGAACCGCCCCGCGCGCAGAGCGCCTCGTAACGCCGCCACGCGTCATCGCGGTCGTGCATCGCGCCGATCCAGAACTGCAGCGCGCAGCACATCGCCAGCGTGTAGTCGATGTAGTAGAACGGCGAACGATAGATGTGGCGCTGCACCTGCCAGAAGCCCCCGGCTGCCGGATACGCGAGGTCCCCGTAGTCGCGCCACGGCAGGTAGCGTTGCTCCAAGCCGCGCCACATCGCTTTGCGTTCCGCGGGCGTCGCATCGGGCGACTCGTACACGAGATGCTGGAAGTGGTCGACCGCCACGCCGTAAGGGAGGAAGATCAACGACTCCTCGAGGTGCTCGGCACGATACGCGTCGGCGCGCTCGCCGAAGAAATGGTCCATCGCCGGCCAGGTGAAGAACTCGAGGCTCATCGAGTCGATCTCAGCCGACTCCATCGTCGGCGTGAGGTAGTCGTACACCGGCAGATCGCGGCTGCGCCAACACTGGAACGCGTGCCCCATCTCGTGCGCGAGCTGCTTGACGTCGTCGCCCGTGCCGTTGAAGTTGCAGAAGACGAACGGCACGCGCGCGGTCGGGAAGGTCGTGCAGAACGCGCCCCCCGCCTTGCCCGGACGGTCCGATGCGTCGATCAGCCCTTGCCCGCGCATCACCGCGAACAGTTCGCGCAGCGACGGGCTCATCGCGCCGAAGCTCTCAGCGGCTTGCGCGAGCACCCAGTCGCCGTCGCCCATCGGCTTGGGCGGCTCGCCCGCGAACGCGCTTTCGTCCCACGCCATCACCCGCTCGAGCCCCAAACGAGCGGCACGCCGGGCGTAGATCGCGCTCGCGAGCGGGACGACTTGGGCGGCGACCTCGTCGCGCCACACGTTGACCGCCGTTTGGTCGTAGTCGATGCGCATCATGCGGCGGTAGCCCAGATCGACGAAAGTCCGCAAGCCGAGCTTTTGCGCCATTGCATGACGCAGCTTCACGAGATCGTCGAAGATGCGGTCGAGCTGCGCGCCGTGCTCGGCGAAGAAGTCCCAACGGGCGCGTTGGGCGGCGTGGCGCACCTCGCGATCCCGGTCCTCCTTGTAGCGGCCGATCGACGTGAGGGTGTGCATGCCGCCGTCGAACGGCAGCTGCGCGCTCGCGATCAGGCTCGTGTACTCGGCGCACAGCTGCGCTTCGCGCACGAGATCGCCGGCAATCGCGGGGGCGAACGCGGCCATTTCCTGCTCCCACACCGCGAACGCGTGCGCGCCGACGAGCGGTTCGTATCCAGCCCGAACCGCCGGTTTGAAGAGTTCGCGCTTGACCGTATCGTCGAGTTCGGTCAGCTGCGGATTGAGCTCGTCCATCGCGTCCAAGGCGGCGCGGGCCTGCGCGTCCTGGGTGTTTTGGCTGTAGCGAAGGCGGGTGAGTGCTTGCCACGTGTGGAGCCGGCGCCGCAAATCGTCCCACTGGGCGAACGCTTCGCGCCGTGCGCCAGGCGTGGCCGCCCCGGCGATCGTGCTCTTGACGCGGGCGAATTCGGCCTCGGTGTCGGCGAGGGAAGGCACGTGGGCGGTGACTTCGGCGACGGTAATCGTATCGGGTGACATCGGATTGCGGTATTATCTGCCGCCGGCGCTCCCTCCGCCCGCCGGTAATTCGCGGGGCCGGACGATGAAGAAGCCGATCCCCGGAGCGTAGCCGATCGTCGGCGTCGTCATGACGATCCCTTTGGACGCGGCATCGTCGTACGAGAGCGGCGTGATGTACGAGCACACGGCGACCGCGCGGAACCTGCGCGCGTTGGGGTTGTTCGCAAAGCCGGCGCGCGGCGGCCCGCCTTCGGGAGACGTTTGCGGGCGTGGCGTCTCGACGACCGTCAGCGGCGCCGGCGAACCGCCGCGCGCTGCCGGTGCGGGCGTCACGGCCGGCGCCGGGCTCGGACCCGGCGGCCGCGGCGTGCGGATCTCGATCCAATACGCCGGCCCGCCGGGCTTGGGACTCGCGATCGGATGCGGGGTGTTGACGAACGGCGCCGTGTCGGGCAGCGGTTGGTGCCCTTCGTAGGCCGCGACCCATCCGCGCAGGCCCTCCAGGATCGGCTTTGCGAGCGCCTGGGCGGCGGCGTCGCACAGCGGGCGCGTCGTGGCGACCGAAAGCGGATCGGCCCCCGGCGGAGGGCTGACGAAGAACCGTCCCGGGCCACCGGGCCCGGGCGCGCCGGGGCCTTCCGGCCCGGGGCCCACGGGTGGACCGCCCGCGAGGCCGCCCGGGCCACCGGGCCCGCCCGGGCCGCCGCCGGGGCCGCCTCCGCCCGGTCCGCCCAGTCCGCCCGGTCCGCCAGGTCCGCCGCCTGTGCCGGCGCGGCGGCGGCCGGCCACCGGCGAACTCGGCGGCGGGCCCCCGATGTTGATCTGATACGTCAGCGTGTACTGCCGCGGCGTCAGCGGGTTCGCCGCGACCAGCAGGGGCGTGCCGCCGTTGGTTGCGAGCGGTTGCGCGTAGGTCAAGGTCGAGAACTCGCCGGCATACGCGTTGAAGAAGTTCGTCGTGAAGAACGTCAGCCGTCCGCGGCCGACGTTGTGCGAGAGGCCGAAGTTCGCCACGACGTAGGAGCCGAGGTTGCGGTTGTTGTTGCCGCCGGTCCACTGACCGTTGGCGAGCAACTCGAAGGCGCTCTTGGGCAGGTAGGCATCGAACGTCAGGCCGGCGGTGTGGACCGGACGGCCCGGGAGCTGCCGGCCGACGATCGTCGTGCTCTGCACGCCGCCGAGCAGCGGATCGGCGGCCGAGAGCACGGCGCTGTTCGTCGAATAGTTCGGCAGCGCGAGCACCCAGCGGCCGATCTGCCACTGGCCGTTGAGATTGAAGCCTTGATAGTAGCGCGCCGTGCCGGTGATCTGCTGCGTCACGTAGACGTTGGCGAGCGAGAACGGCTGGTTGCCGCACACGAGCGGCTGCGACCACACGCCGGCGATCGCGTTCAGATATCCGGCCGGAAAGAAACCGGCCGGCTCGCTCGGCCCCGCAATCTCCGCGCCGATCGTCTGCCCGGTCTGATTTTGCCGGTAGAAGTCGCCGGTGACGCTGCCGTTCTTGAAGAGGTGGGTGTAGGTCAAATCGTAGTTCGCGGCCGACTGCGGCGACGGTGTCTCGCCGGGCCCGGCCACGACGGCGGTCCCGGCCGGACAGTTGATTCGGGCCTGCGTCGGGTTGCCGAACGTGAAGAGCGTCCCGGAAGCAGCCTGCGAACTGCCCAGCGCCACCGAGAGGTTGAACGTGTCGGCGGTCTGCGGGCGCCAGATCACGCCCGCGCCGCCGAGCACCGACGTCCCCAGGCCGGTCGTGTTCGCGAGTGACATCCGGCCGCTGAGCGCAATGCGGTCGCTCGCCTTGAACGTGTCGGCGAGCTGATACGACGCCGAGGCCGTGCCGTTGGTCGAGGTGGTGACGAATTGGCTGTCGAGCGTCGGCACGAAGTTCGTCAGCGAACTGAAATCGTTGGCGGTGAAGGTGTAGGTGTGGCGTCCGGACGCGACCGAACCGTTGACGACGAACCCGCGCGTGTTCGCGGTCGTCGCGGTGACGACCGGATCGAAGACGCCGTCGAGGTAGCGAGCCCCGTCGTCGACGTTTTGCGCGCTCGACGAAACGTAGGCGGTCGCGCCGACCGTGAAGTTTCCGATCAGCGACTGCAGCCCGCCGTAGACGAACGTGTAACGCCCGAAGCTGACGTTGTTGGGCCCGATGCCGCACGGCACCGTCGCCACCCACTGGGTGCACAGCGACGCCGTCCCGTTGTTCGACACGAGCGCGGTCGCATTGACGACCGTACGATCGCCCAAACTATACCGCAGCTTCAGGAAGTCGCCGAGCGCCGTCGACTCGCCGCCGTGCGGGTAGACGAAGCCGCTTTGGTCCAGATACGTCTGGAACGTCAGCGGGTTGTTCGAGCCGCGCCACGTGTGCTCGACGGCGATGCCGAGTTTGCCGATGCTTCCGGTCGCGGCCAGCTGATAGTTCGCCCGGTCGTAGGTGCCGTACGAGCCGGCGAGCTTGTACTGCCACGTCTGGGTCGGCTGCAGGGTGCGGAAGTTCACGCTCCCGCCGAGCGAACCGGCACTCGGCGAAAAACTGACGCCGGCCCCGCTGAACAAATCGGTGTTGATCGCCCGCAGGTTCGTCGCTACGCCGGGAGCCGAGAGCGGAATGCCGTCGAGCGTGACGGCCGTCTGCGACTCGTCCTTGTTGTTGAGCGAGATCGTGACCGGTGCGTCGGGATCGTTCGACGGCGACGTGACGCTGACGCCGGCGAGTTTGCTCAGTGCGTCGGTCATCGAATCGGAGAGGCGGCGGATCGGGCTGTCTTCGGAAATGTCGTGGTCGCTGATCCGCACGTCGTTGCGAGCCGTCACCTTGCCGATGATCGGCGGTCCGGAACTCTGCGGCACCGGTTCGAAGGTGGCGGGCGCCCCGGCCGACGGTTCGAGGGTGACGTCGACGTGCACGGAACGGTCGCCGAGTACCTCGAACTCGCGGGTCGTCGTGCCGCGGAAGCCGGTGCGCCCGATGCGGACGCGATAGATGCCCACCGGCACGTCGGTGTAGACGACCGTGCCGCTTTTGGTCGTCAGCGTGCTGATGACCGTCGGCCCGACCAAGGTCACGCGTGCGTCGGCCAGCGGCGCCGCGGCGAGGTCCTTCACGGCGATCGTCACCTGGCCGGTGTCGGATTGCGCGGGCGCCGGCGCACCGCACGCGAGCCACAACGCGAGAAAGAACGCTACGAATCGCCGCGCCGAGGTCACGGGCGCTATGCTATTGACAGAAGATGAGCTTTCCCTGTGAAGCGCGCGCAGCCGAGGGACCCGGGATGGCTCACTTGGGTCGCTCGCCGTCCCGTTGCCGGCCGATTATTGGGGCGTTTTTGCAAGTATCTCGGGGCCGCGAACGCAATAGTGCTGCGGTGATCGCTCTCCGCGTGATGCTCGTTACGCTCGCTCTGCTCGTCGCCGCCGTCCCGGCTCGCTCCCAGGATGCGCCCATGGCGGCCGCCTCGCCCGTACCGCTTCCGACCGCCACCACCGCGCTGCCCTCGCCGTCCGCGAGCGGCTCGCCGGCGGCTGCAGCCGCTTCGGCTGCGACCAATCCGTTTGCCGCGCTCGCCGCCGCCGCGTCGCAACCGCAAGCGTACGCGACGTTCGTGCGCGGGACGACGCAACAACACGGTCTGATCGATTTGATCCGCAAGGACGACGACGTCTACTTCGACATGAGCGAGGATCAACTCGACCGCACCTACATCTTGCAGCCGTCGCTCGCGACCGGCGTCGGCAACGGCACCGTCACGGGACAGATGTTCGACCCGTTGCTGATCAAGTTCAAGCGCGTCGGGCGAAGGATCTTGTGGGTCGTCCAGAATCCCTACTTCGACGCGCCGCCGAATACGCCGGCCTCACGTGCCCTGGCCGTCAGCGTCGCGGATTCGATCATCACCGCCAGCCCGATCGTCGCCGAGGACAAGGACAAGAAGCGCGTCGTGTTCGCGCCGGCCCTGTTCTTGAGCGATTTCGAGAACATCGGGCAAGAGCTCGGCAAGAGCGACTCGCCGTCGCTCGGCGGCCTGTTCGCGCTGCTCGCGCGCCCGTCGTTCGGGCTCGACGCGGCGCGTTCGTTTTACGAGCAAACCAAAGCGTTTCCCAAGAACGACGAGATCAGCGTCAACCTGACGTTCACGGGCCCCTCGAGCGCGAACCTCGCGTCGGTGCCCGACCCGCGCGGCGTGCCGATCAAGATGCACTACAGCCTGATCGACCTCCCGCAAGACGACACGATGATGCCGCGCCCCGCGGACGACCGCGTCGGCTACTTCATCGCCGCGTTCAAGCGATTCGGCGACGACACGACGGTGACGCCGTTCGTGCGCTACATCGTGCGCTGGAATTTGGCGCGCGGCCCGATCACCTACTACCTCTCCGACGAGATTCCGCTCGAGTACCGGCCGACGATCCGGCGCGCGCTCTTGCAATGGAACGACGCGTTCGCGAAGATCGGCATCCCCGACGCGATCGAAGTGAAAGACCAGCCGCAGGACAAGGACTGGGACCCCGACGACATTCGCTACTCGACGATCCGCTGGATCACGCCCGACCGGCAGAGCGTCGTCGCGTTCGGTCAACCGACGTACAATCCGATCACCGGCGAGATCATCCGCGCGACGATCGTCATCGACGGCGAGTACATGCGGCTCGTCAAGCGCGGCTACGTCGACACGGTCGCGCCGACGCGCGCGCACTCGACTGCGACCGCGGCCGGCTATCTGCCCTCGGCCGCCGCGCTCGAGCTCGGTGAGGACGCGCCGCCCAAGCTGTGCATGGAAGACGACTGCGAGCTCTCGGAGTACGGCGCGTCGCTGGTCGGGCTGAGCACGCTCGCGCTGACCTACGACCACCGGCTCTCGACCGCGCAGGCCGACGAGTACGCCAAACAGTGGTTGACCTGGCTCGTGCTGCACGAGTCCGGCCACACCCTGGGCCTGCGACACAACTTCAAGGGCCAAAGCATCTACGGCGAAGCGCAGCTCGAAGACCGGACCTTCACCCAGAGCCACGGCATCGCCGGGTCGGTCATGGGGTACGTGCCCACGAATCTGGCCGAGCACGGCCGCCCGCAAGGCGTCTACTTCCAGGATCGTTTGGGGCCGTACGACTATTGGGCGATCCGTTACGGTTACGAAAAGATTCCCGGCGCATCGAAGCCGAGCGACGAAGTGCCGCAGCTGCGCAGCGTCGCGGCGCTCTCGACCGAGCACGAGCTGACCTACGGCACCGACGAGGACGGCATCTTCCCGTTCGCGTCCGATCCACGCGACGCGCCATACTATCTGAGCAGCGATCCGCTGGCGTTCGACCGGCGCCAGTTCGCGATCGCCGACCGGCTCATCGGCCGGCTCGACCAGCGGTTCGCGCGCGAGGGCGCGAGCTACGACGAGGAGCGCCAAGCCTTCGTCACCGCGCTCGGGGGCTATCAGTACGCCGCGCTGCTCGCGTCGCGCTACATCGGCGGCGTCTACACGTCGCGCGCGCACCGCGGCCAGGCCGGCGGTGGGCCGCCGTTCCAAGCGATCCCCCGTGCCGAGCAGCGACGCGCGTTCGAGCTGGTCGCCGAGCATATCCTGTCGTCGCGGGCGTTCCAGTTCTCGCCGGCGCTCCTCAACGATTTGGCCCCCAATCAGTACAGCCACTACAACTCCGGGCCGACGCTGCGGCGCACCGATTTCCCGCTCTCCGAACTGGTCGCGACCTTGCAGGACAACGTGATCGCGCAAATGTTCTCACCGATCAACATCGCGCGCTTGAACGACCAGGATCTCAAGAGCACGCATCCGGGGCAGACGATGTCGCTCGCCGACCTCTTCAACTGGACCCAGAACGCCGTGTGGGACGATGCGGCGGCGCCGATCGGCGGCCGCGGCGCCGCGCTGCACCGCGAACTGCAACGGCGCTATACCGATCTGCTGATCGCGATCGCGCTCTTGCCGCAAGGCGCGATCGCGACGTTCGGCATCCCGACCCAAACGCAAGCGCTCGCGCGGTACGAACTCGCGCATCTCGACCCGGTCATCGTCCGCACCTTAGCCAACCGTCAGCTCGACACCGCCGCCCGCGCGCACCTCGAAGACGTCCACTCCCGCATCGCCCACACCCTGGATCCCTTCACCCTGCGCCCAATCTAGGGAAGCGCAGATCCGCCCATCGCGTCGTTGCCGGAGGGCTCATGGGCGCTTCAACCACCTACGGCGCGACCGATCTGGTTTCGTCCAGGGCGAGGCGCGGGCGCCCGAAGTGTACGTTCAGGTACATGAGGGCGCCCGCAACGACGCCATGGGCGAAACCAGGTCGGTTGCGGTAAGCACGATTACGGAACGAGGGCGGGGTGGGTGGTAGGGTGTATGCATGCAAGACGTATCGAGCCTCGTCGGCGTCTACGGATCGCTGGCACAGGAAGCGCAGCGGCGCTCGGGAGGGTCGCGCATGAGTTCCAAGGCCAAGGCTGGGAACGAAAACAAGGTCTGGTACTTGCGGCAAAACCGCCTCTTCGCGCAAGCGAGCGACGAGGGGATCGAGAACTGCGAGCACCTGTTCGTGATGAGCGAACTCCCGCGCCGCACGATGGTGTTCGATCAGGGCGATCCGACGCGACTCGTTTACTTGATCAAGCGCGGCAAGATCCGCATCGCGCGGTTGACGCCCGACGGTAAGGAAGTGACCGTCGCGGTGCTGGGCGCGGGCGACATCTTCGGCGAGGAGACGCTCTTCGAACAAGCGACCCGCACGACGGTCGCCGTTTGTCTCGAAGACACCCTCGTCTGCACCGCCAAGGCCGACGACCTCTTCGCCCTGCTCTCGCGCGACCCGCGGCTCGCGCTCAACGTCGCGAAGATCTTGAGCGAGCGGCTCGACGACGCGTCGGCGACGATGGAAGACCTCGCGTACGCCAAGATCAGCGACCGGCTGATGCACCTCTTCGCGCGCCTGGCCGGCGAACACGGCGTGCCGGGCGACGACGGCAGCGTCCGGCTCGACGTCCGGCTGACGCACGGCGACCTCGCGTCGCTGATCGGCAGCACGCGCGAGACCGTTTCGCTCGAGATCGCCAATTTGGTGCGCGCCGGCTCGATCGCCGTCGACGGTCGCACGATCGTCTTGCTCCACCCCGCCAAACCTACAGGAACGACATGATGCTCCGCCGCCATTGGCTCGCGCTCTGCGCATCGCTGCTCGCCGTCACGGCGACGGCCCCGCGCGCCCTCGCTGCGCCCGCCCCAACCCTCGACGCCGTGCTCGCCGCGCACGATTGGATCAACGGACCCGTCGACGCCGCGCAACTCCACGGCAAGGTCGTGATCGTCGACATCTTTACTTTCGGTTGCTACAACTGCAAGAACGTGACCCCCAACCTGCAGAAATTGCACGCGAACCTCGCGCCCGCCGACTTCGCGATCGTCGGCGTGCACTGCCCGGAAACTTCTTACGAGCGCGACCGGTCCAACGTCGTGGCCAACTTGAAGACCCAAGGCATCACGTGGCCGGTCGCGGTCGACAACGAGTTCCGCGTCTGGAAATCGTGGGGCATCGAGTACTGGCCGACGCAGTTGATCTTCGACCGCAAAGGGAATCTCCGCAAAACCGTCATCGGCGACTCGCAGGACGACCTCGTCGACAGTACGGTGAAAGGACTCCTGGCGGAAAGGTAAGCACCATCCTCGTTCGATTCATCACCGCGCGCGACGCGGCGGGGCAGCGCGACCGGTTGTCCCAGTATCTCGACGAACCGCAAGCCGAAGCCGCCCTCGCCCGCTGGAACGTACGGGCGCTCGTCGTCGACGATGCGCCCGGCGCGGACGAAGCCGCGGCGCTCCTGCGGACCGCCGGCGGGTTCGGGCGCTGCAGCGGCGGCCGCTTCGTCGCGGTGGCGACGCTGGGTGAAATCGAACGCGCCGCGGAACGGGCCGGCGGCGACGCGCTCGCCCTGCTCGACGCGGTCGCGCGGGCGTGGGCGCGCGCCGATGCGTCGCCGCCGGCGCTGCGCTTGCGCGACCGCACGCTCCCGCTCGACGGACCCGCGCACGCGATGGGCATTTTGAACGTGACGCCCGACTCGTTCTACGAACGCCATGCCGGCATCGACGCGGCCCGCCGCCGCGCGCACGAGATGGTCGAAGAAGGCGCGACGATCGTCGACATCGGGGGGCAATCCTACGCGGATTGGTTGCCGGCGATCAGCCCCGACGAGGAGCGGCAGCGCGTCGAGCCGGTCGTTGCGGCGCTCGTCGCCGACGGTCTCCCCGCGGTGCTCTCGATCGACACCTACAAAGCCGCGGTCGCCGACGCAGCACTGGCGGCCGGCGCGCATCTGATCAACGACTGCAGCGGCTTGATCGACCCCGAGCTCGCCGCGACGGTCGCGCGCTACGACGCGGGGCTGGTCGTCATGCACCAGAAGGGCGGCCTCAACGTGCGCCGCGACGCCTCCCGTTTCACCTACGAGGACGCGATGCGCGAGATCGCGGGCTATCTCACGGAGCGCCTCGACGCCGCGCAGGCCGCGGGCGTGGCGCCGGGATCGCTCGTCATCGATCCCGGTCTGCAGTTCGGCAAAGAGCCGGTGACCGATCTCGAGATCCTCGACCGCTTCGCGGATCTGGCGACCCTGGGCTACCCGATCCTGTTCGCCTCCAGCCGCAAGAGCTTCATCGGGCGCATCTTCAACCGCCCGGCGAAGGAATTGCTCGTCCCGTCGCTGGCCACCGCGGCGCTGGGGATCGCCGCCGGAGCGCGCATCTTGCGGGTGCACGACGTGGCCGCGACGGTCCAGCTGGCGACGATGATGGCCGCGGTCGCCCCCGGGCGGCGCGAACGCCTCGACCTGGCGCCCGACATGCCGGGAACGGGCAACCCCATGGCCACTGGGACGGTCTAACACAGGACATGCACACGATCTACGTGGGAATCGGGTCGAATCTGGGCGACCGGCAATCGAATCTGCTCGGCGCCCTGCAGCGCCTGCGGGCCAAGGTCGGCGTCGAGGCGGTATCGTCGTTCTATGAGACGGCGCCGGCCGGCGCGGTCGACGGCCCGGCTTTCCTCAACGTCGCCGCCAAGCTGCGCTCGGAACTCGGGCCGCTCGAGTTCGAGGCGCTGGCGCGCAGCATCGAGACCGGGCTCGGGCGCCAGGGGGTGCACGCGCTCGCGGCGCGCCCGATCGACATCGACATCCTCTTGATCGACGGGATCAGCGCCGACTTCGGGCGCTTCGAAGTGCCGCATCCCTACCTCGAGCAGCGCCCGTACAACCTGATTCCGCTGGCCGAAATCGCTCCCGACGCGTGCGATCCGCGCAGCGGCAGGACGATCGCCGAGATGGCCGCGCGCGCGTCGCACGCGGGCGTGCACAAGAAGGCGCGCGCGGTGCACTTCTTCGCCAATCGTCAGGAAGAGGCGCCCGAGGTGCGGCTCTCGCTCAACCGCGTCGGAGTTTCGAGCGTCAAGCGGCTCGTGCGTCTGCAGATCGACGGCGCGGAGCGCACGTTCAACGGCGAGTTCACGATGGTCGCCGACCTCAGCCCCGACAAGGCCGGGGTGCACATGTCGCGCTTCTCCGAGCTGCTCGAAGAGGCGCTGCTCGACGTGCTCGCGCGGCGCGATCCGCCGGGCCGCATCGAGGAGCTGACCGAATTGATCGCGCGCGAGATCGTCGGTTCGCAGCGGGCGATCCGGGCCGACGTGCGGCTGCGCGCGGAGTTCGGGCTCGAACGCTGGACGCCGGTCAGCGGCAAGCGCGGCGAGGAGACGTACACGCTGGTCGGGATCGCGCACGCCGACGCGGGCGGGACGCGCCGCGTCGTCGGCGTCGAGGCGGAAGGGATGACCGCCTGCCCGTGCGCGCAGCTGATGGTGCGCGAGCACTGCTTGCGCGAGCTGCAGCGACGCCGGCTTCAGCGAAGCCGATGCGCAGCGCGCGCTCGACGCGCTGCCGGTGGCGACCCACAATCAGCGCGGGCGCGGTTCGGTGCTGATCGGCGCCGGCGCCGCGCACCGCGACGAGATTCGCGCCGAGGACTTGGTCGAGATCGTGGAGAGCTCGATGTCGAGCGAGACGTACGATCTGCTCAAGCGGCCCGACGAATTCTTCGTCGTCAACAAAGCGCACCACAATCCGAAGTTCGTCGAGGACGTCGTGCGCGGCATCCTGTCGCGGGCGCTCGACGTGTACGGCGACTTCGGCGACGACACGTTCGTGCTCGCTTCGCAAGTGAACTACGAGTCGATCCACAAGCACGACGCATTCGCCGAGGCTTGCGGCACCTTCGGCGAGTTCCGGCGCGAGCTGCGCGACGCGGTGCACGTCGACGTCAAGACCGACCTCGCGACGTGGCTGGGCACGCGGCCGTCCCCGGTCGTCGCCTAACCAACAACCCGCCGCACTGTGGAGTTTTGGGCGAGTCCCGAGCAGACCGTCGCGCGCATCGACGCGCACACGACGCGCGACCAGCTCGTTGATACCGGGCACTTCGCACGCGAAGGCGACGTCGCGCTGCTGGCTGGGCTCGGGATCGACGCGGCACGGTATCCGGTGTTGTGGGAACACGCGGCGCCGGACGATCCGGCGGCGCTCGATCTCTCCTGGGCGGCGCGGCGGCTCGAGGCACTGCGTGCGCGCGGCGTCGCGCCGATCGCGACGCTGCTGCACCACGGTTGGGGGCCGCGGTATACCGGCCTGCTCGACGACGCCTTCCCCGCGCTGTTCGCCGCCTACGCGGGGGCGGTCGCGCGCCGCTTTCCCTGGATCGAACGCTGGCTGCCGATCAGCGAACCGCTCACGACCGCGCGCTTCTCGACGCTCTACGGTTTGTGGCACCCCAATCGCGCCGCCGACGACGCAGCCTTCGGGCGTGCGATCGTCAACGAGGCCGACGCGATGCTGCGCGCGATGGAGCGCATTCGAGCGGTGATCCCGCGCGCGCAATTCGTCCTCACCGAAGACCTGCAGAGCTTCACGGCCGGCGACGCCGGGCCGGCCGCGTTCGTCGCGTTCAAGCGCGAGCGGGCGTTTTTGTCGATCGAGCTCGTGATGGGCCGGGTGCGCGCCGGACATCCGATGCACGCTTACCTGACGGAGCGCTGCGGGATCGCGCCGGCCCGGCTGCGCGAGCTGGCCGCGCGGGCGACCCCTCCCGACCTGGTCGGTTTCGACTACTACCCGCACTCCGAACGCTATCTGTTCACGGCGGCCGACGGCACCTGGGCGAACGTTCCGCGCGTGTACGTCCCGGGCGAGACGGTCTCGCCGCGACCGTTGCTGGCGGCCGCGTTCGCGCGGTTGGGGTTGCCGATGGCGCTCTCGGAGGTGCACCTGCGCGGCAGCGAAGCCGAGCGCACGCGCTGGCTGCTGCAGCGGCACGGCGACGCGCTCGCGCTCGCCGCGGCCGGCGTGCCGCTCGTCGCGCTGGGAGCCTGGGCCGCCTTCGGCCTCGTCGATTGGCACGTGCTGCTGCGCGAGCGTCGCGGGATCGTCGAGGACGGGGTGTTCGCGTTCGCTGCCGCGGGCGAAGAGCCGCGCGCGACGCTGGTCGCCGAAACGATGCGGCGCCTCACCGCCGGCGAATCGCCGGCCCCGCCCGATGTGCGCGGATGGTGGGAAGCGCCGGACCGTTGGCGCTCCCCGGAGGCGCTGCACGCGATGCAACGGGCCGGGCGGGCCGACGGAGATCACCTGGTGACGCGCGAAAGCGCGCCGGTGTGAACGAAGCGCTGACGATCGTTGCCGGGCTCCACCTGCGGTGGGACGGCGTGTGGCAACGGCCCCACCATCTGCTGAGCCTGATGACCGCGCACGCGGCCGTCATCGTCGTCGAGGAGCCGCTCGCGGCCGGTGAGGATCGTGACGACGTGCAGCAACGCGGCGCCGTCACCGTCGTGCGCCCGCTGCGGCGCACGGTCGCCGATCCCTTCGGCGTCGACGACCGGACGATCGCCACCGTTCAAGGCAATCGCCGGGCCGTCGGCATTGACGTGGCTCTACACGCCGATGATGCTGCGCCTGGCCGACGAGTTCGAAGGCCCCCCTCGTGTACGATTGCATGGACGATCTGGCGGCGTTCGCGTTCGCGCCGGGCGCCATGGCCGAGCGCGAGCGTGCGCTGCTCGAGCGGGCCGACGTCGTGTTCGCGGGCGGCCGTTCGCTCTACGCGGCCCGCGCGGGCTACGGCAGTAAGGTCAAACTCTACCCGAGCGGCGTCGACTACG
Source organism: Vulcanimicrobiota bacterium (assembly GCA_963749395.1). GTDB lineage: Bacteria > Vulcanimicrobiota > Vulcanimicrobiia > Vulcanimicrobiales > Vulcanimicrobiaceae > CAVVMT01. The sequence continues at coordinate 948,083 of CAVVMT010000008.1, read as the reverse complement.
ATCGCTTTGCGGCGACGCCGACGACGCCGCCGCACCCGGTGGTCGCCGAGTTGCGCCGGCTCGGCGCGCCGGTCTACGGCTACACCGGGGTCATCGACGAGCGCATCGATCTCGCATTGCTCGATGCGTTGAGCGCGCGGCCCGACGGTCCCAACGTCGTCATGATCGGCCCGTTCGCCAAGATCGATCCCGGCACGATGCCGCGCCGTACGACGCTGCACTTCACCGGCCAAGTCGCCTACACGGCGCTGCCGTCGCTGCTCGCCGGGCTCGACGTCGCGATCATGCCGTTCGCGATGAACGAGAGCACGCGCTCGATCTCGCCGACGAAGACGCTCGAGTATCTCGCGGCGCGCGTTCCGGTCGTTAGTACGCCGGTCCCCGACGTCGTGGCCGACTTCGACGGCGTCGTCACGATCGCCGCCGATGCGCCGTCCTTTGCCGCCGCGTGTGCGCGCGCGCCGGCGACGTCGCCCGCGCTGCGCGACCGCGGGGCCGAGATCGCACGCAGCCGCACTTGGCATGCGATCGCCGCGCAAATGTGGAGCGACGTCACGCGCGCCACTACATCGCTTCCCGCAAGGCCGCAATCCGCGCTTTGAGCGACGGGTGCGTGCTGAAGAGCACTTCCATCCAGCGCGGTTGTTCGTCTTCGGCGAGGTTTTGATCGCGCAGGCGCGTGAAGGCGCCGACGCCGGCGGCGGGATCTTCGGTCGCGGCCAGCGCGAAGCGGTCGGCGCGCCACTCGAAGCTGCGCGAGAACGCGGCGATCGCGGGGCCCAGGAACGAGGAGAAGATCGAGGCGTAAAACGCGAAGCGCGTGAACGACGCCGCGGAGTCGGGGGCGGTGTCGCTGCCCGCGCGACGCAACGCGTCGGCGACGAAGATCGTGAGCGACGTTGCGGCCGACGCTGCGGCGATCAGCCCCCACGCGTCGCCGTAGACGTAGTGGCCCAATTCGTGCGCGACGACGAAGAGCGCTTCGTCGGCGGAGAACTCGTCGAGCAGCGTGTCGCCCGCGACGATCCGCTTGGTCCCGAAGATGCCGACCACGTACGCGTTGGCCTTCTTCGTCTGCCGGCTCATGTCGACGCGCAAGATCGCGGCATCGCCGGCGCCGTAGCGTGCGGCCAGCGCACGGATGCGTTCCGCGAGCGGCCCTTCGAGCGGCAAGAACGTGTTGAAGAACGGCGCGATGAACGTCGGGCCGATCACGTTGGCGAGCATCATCAGCGGCACGGTCCCGATGCTGGCGAACAACGGCCACGAACGCGGAAAGCGCCGCATCAGCGCGACGACGCCGCACGCGAGCGCGCCGCCGATCGCGTTGGTCAGCACGAGCGCTTTGAGCCGGTCGCCGAGCCAGGCCTCGAGGCTCTGGTCCGACAGCTCGTAGGTTCGTTCGAGCACGTAGCCTTCGACGTAGTCGGCGGGCGCATCGACGAGCGCGCCCGCGAGCGACGTGGCGACGAAGAAGAGCCCCGGGTCGAGCCAGCGCGCGCCCGTCGAGGTGATGCGTTCGACGCGCGGCGCATACGCGAAGGCGAGCGCGCCGAGCGAGGCGAGCGAGCGAACGATGCCGGCCACCATCAAGCGGCGGCGCGTGCGCCCGTAGCGCGCGGGATCCTTGGGCACGACGGGATGCGGCGCTTGCAGGTCGGAGAGCGTTTCCAGGGTGCGAAACGCGGCGTACCCGATGCCGAAGCCCGCGGCGATTCCAACGATCAATTTACGCATGTCGGCAAACGCTTCGCGATGCGTGTTGCCGACACCGCCGCAGGTCAGAACGTGACGACGATGCGCGAACTGTCGCCGGCGACGTCGATCTGCTGCACGCGCTCGCCCGCGTCGAGCGTCCATTCGTGTACGGCGTGTGACCCCGCACGGACGCCCCCGACGTTGACGATGCCGGGCCCGGCGCCCAAGGCCCACGGTCCGTCGACGACGACGATCGTCGCCCGCATCATCGCATGGATATGGCAGTGGACCTCGACGACGCCGGGATTGGGAAAGTCGATCGTTTTGCCCGGGCCCGTATCGTAGAAGCCGATGTCGAACGGATCGATGGGCGACGTTGAGTACACGCTGTGATAGAACGGGTCGTCGTTGGGAAAGCGCACGCTGCCGCCGGCCGGAATCACGAGCAGGTCGGGCACGAACGTCTTCGCGGAGTTCGTCATCGTCGGAATGACGGTTTGTGGCGGCTGCGGACGCGAAGGGTCGCTGACCCACACCACGCCCCGTTCGGGAAGCGGAACCGCGATCGTCGCCGCACCGGCGGCCGCGGGATGCGCGAAGAGCAGCGCCAGCACGGCGGCCAACGCGCCGCGGCGGCCGGATCGATTCACCCGGCGGCAGCCCCTCCGGCATGCCCGAGTCGCGGCCCGAAGCGATCGACCAGCTCGTCGTCGTTGCGGGCCGGTGCCGGCGGGATGATGCGGCCCGCGCGCACGAGGCTCGCGAACGTCTCGACCATCCGGGCATCGAGCTGGGCGCCGGCAACGCGCCGCATTTCCGCCAACGCGACCTCGGCGCCGAGCGCGCGCCGGTACGGGCGATCGGTCGTCATGGCGTCGAACGTGTCGGCGACGGCCAAGATGCGCGCGCCCAACGGAATCGCATCGCTTGCGAGCCGGTCGGGATAGCCCGAGCCGTCGATGCGTTCGTGATGATGGAGCACGCACGGCACGACGTCCTCCATGCTCGCGATGCCGCGCAAGATTTTCGCTCCGACCGACGGGTGCTGGTGAATCGCCCACCGTTCGCGGGCGTCCAGAGCCCCTGCCTTCAGCAGCACCGCGTCGGGCACCGCGATCTTGCCCAGGTCGTGCAACTGCGCGGCCTTGGTCACGATCTCCACGTCGCGGCGCGGCAGGCGTAGCGCGCGCGCCAGCTCGGTGCTGTACTCGGCGACCCGCGCGGAGTGTCCGGCGGTGTAGGGATCGCGCAGGTCGAGGGATTCCGCGAGCGATGCGAGCGTTTGCGCGAAGGTCGTTTCGGCTTCCCGGCGCCGCCGTTCGAGTTCGCGCGACGCACCCAGCGCCAAGGCGAAGAGGGCGACGAAGATGACCGCCATCGCAGTCAAGACGATCGTGACGATCAGCGTGCGTTCAGCGTCCGCGCGCTCTTCGAGCGACGCGACCGGCATCGTCACGGCGACGACGGCGCGGATGCGGCCGCGTCCGGAGAAGGGCGCATACACCGTGCGGCCCGCGCTTCCGTCGGGCGCCGTCGAAGCGGTCGAGTAGAGGCCCTCGGCGGCGATCGCCGCGGCCGTCCCGGCGTTCGCGGGCGGAGCTTGGGACGGGAAGATCGCCCGTCCGTCGGGCGCGTAGACGGCGATCGCGCTGACGACCGGGATGCGCAGGCCGGCCGCGATCGCCTGCTGCACCGCGATGCGCGCGCCCGGCCGCGATGCCGGCACGGCGTTCAAATACGCCTCGAGCGGCGCTCCCAGCAGCGCGCTGACCTGCCCGGCCGCCGTCGCGGCCTCATCGTCGGCGACGGCTTTGACGTGAGCGCGGACGAGGGCGGTCGGGACGACCCAGGCGGTGACCAGCGCGAGCACCGCGGTCATGATCGTGAAGCGCGCGATGAACGTCAGGTGCAGCCGCGGCAGCCTCACGAGGCAAAGGCGGTGGGGTAAGCCCGGTCGTGCTGCAAGACCGCCGCCAGCATCCCGACGTGCGAGCTTTCGACCCCGAGGATCGCGGCGAGCAGCGCCGACAGCTTGGCGTCGTGGAGGTCGGGGATCACCGAGATGTACGTGCCGGCGGCCTTCTTCTCGACCGTCAGGGCGAATTCGAGAATGTCCTTTTGGCTCGTGAGCGGCGGGTACGTCAGCGTCGCGGTGGCGGTGGAGGGGGTGCCGCCGGCGGCGCTCACCGCGGCCAGCAGCGCGTCGCGGTGCGCGGCGTGATCGGCGATGAAGCCCTTCGCGACCACGATGACGCCGGGCGAGAGCAAGCCGGTCGCGGCCGCATCCTGATACGCCTTGATCCCGGCGCGCTCGAGTTCGGCGGCCGCGTTGAGGGTCGAGATGTCGCCGGGGTCGGCGCCCTGCGCGGCTTCGACGAAGGCGCGCAGCAGATCGTAGCCGACGAGCGAAGCCGCCGACGCGGCCCCCAAGAGGGCCGCCCGCGATGGTTGATGTCTCACCATGTTAGCGTTCTCATCTTCACTCGTTAACGACTTGGACTTGCGCTCGGATGTGCGCGAGCCCACGGATTTTCGCACGCGAGCCAGGGCGATGCCCGGGCGGGCCTTCAGATGAGCGAGATCGTCTCTTTGGGCTTGGGCTTGGCGCGGATCGCATCCAACAGAGCGGTCGCCAGCATGTCGGTGACCGGATCGTCGATTTCCTCGATCCGTCCGCGGTCGGCCAGGTCCATCCAAGCCGAGACGATCGGCAGCCGTGCCAGCAGCGGCGCTTCGGCGAGCTGCGCGACTTGGCCGGCATACGACGGCCCGAAGATCTCGTAGCGCTTGCCGGTGTCGGGGGCCTCGAAATACGACATGTTCTCGATCACGCCCAGGATCGGTTTCTTCAGCTGATGCACGAGGTTCGCGGCTTTGCGCACGATCATCGTGGCGAGCGCCTGCGGCATCGTGACCAGCACGACCCCGTCGATGTCGAGCGACTGCACGACGGTCAACGGCGCGTCGGACGTCCCGGGCGGCAAATCGAGGAGCAGCACGTCGAGGTCGCTCCAGGTCACCTGCTCGTAGAATTGGCGGATCACGCCGGAGACGATCGGGCCGCGCCAGATCATCGCTTGATCTTCCTGGTCGGTCAGCAGATTCGACGAAACGACCTCGATGGCCGAGCGCGTCACCGCGGGCACCATCAACGCGCGCGGCGCGCCTTTGGCGTCGCGGGCGCCGGTGGGATCGGCTTTGATGTCGAGCGGCGTGCGCAGGCCGAAGAGCCGCGGGATCGAGGGGCCGGTGATGTCGGCGTCGAGGATGCCCACGCGCAAGTTCATGCGCCGCAGCCCGACCGCCAGCAGCGCGGTGACCAGCGACTTGCCGACCCCGCCTTTGCCCGACATGACGGCACGACGTGCTTGATCGCCGATTGGCCCGTGAACCCGGCCGCGGCCGCCTTCCGGGCCGGCGTACGGTCTTCGTGCTTGACGTTGGGCACCCGGCCGGTGCGGGCGGCGTGCTCGAGCGCGCTGACGATCGGCTCCGGCCGCAAGCCGTGCGCCGCCGCCCCTTGCGCGATCGTTTCGTACTTGTTGACCCCGCAGCCGCCGCACGCCAGGCCGAACGCGCCGAGCACTTGTTCGGCAATTGGGAGCGCCGCGACGAGGTCGCGGATGTTCGACTGGGGCGTAATTTGGATGGGCATCAGGATCCCCGGTCTACAAGATTGCATCGAATCGCACCTCGTTGCGCGAAGTGCGAACGCAACCAGGGCCACTGGAGTCCTACCACCAGGCGGATGGCGATGCTCCGCCGCGAAGGAATTGCCGGCCGGGTTGCTTTCGCGAGCAACTACGGGATGCGGCATATGCCGAGCGGAACATGGCTCGACCCACAACTTGAGGGAGACAGGGACATCCAACACTCGGACGCACCAGACGCGCTTATCATCGGCGGGGGTCCTGCTGGGCTGGCGGCAGCCAAGTATCTGGCCGACGCCGGACGCACCGCGCTCGTGCTCGAACGGCGCCCGATCTTGGGCGGCAAGCTCTCGTCGTGGCGCGACCGCGACGGCGACTGGCTCGAGAGCGGCCTGCACTCGTTCTTCGGGGGCTACGATCACCTCGACGCGCTCTTCCGCGACATCGGCATCGAGCACCACATCCTGTGGCAGCCGCACACCCTCACCTACGGATTGCCCGGGAACTTCAGTTCCCGCTGGAACGGCGACCCGATCTTCGAAGAGTTCCACTTCGTCGACCTGCCCGCGCCGTTCAACGGCGTCGGTGCGGTGCTCAACGCGCGCTACGTGTTCAACACGATCGAGAAACTGCTCTTCGCGACCGGCACGTGGCCGGTGCTGCTGCGCGACCACGGGTACGCCGACCGCCAAGACGACATCACCTACGCGCAGTGGCACCGCAAGCGCGGGATGACCGAGCACATGCTGCGGGTCTTCTTCGCGCCGATGGCACTCGCGCTCAACTTCACGAGCGTCGACGACATCTCGGCCGAAGCGATGCTGCGCGTGATGGCGTATTTCGCCTCGGGGAAGAACGCGAGCCGCGCGGGCTTCCTCGACGGCCCGCCGTCGGAGCGCTTCATCGAACCGTTCGCGGACTATCTGCGCAACCGCGGGGTGCGCATCGAAACCGGCGTGCCCGTCAACGAGCTCGTCTTCGGCGCGGACGGATGCACCGGCGTGCGCACGAGCGATGGTCGCACCTACAGCGCCCCGGCCGTCATCCTGGCGACGCCGGTCCACAATGCGGCCAAACTGCTCCCCGCCGAGATGCTGCGCGATCCGCTCGTCGAGGGCGTCGGCAAGCTCGAGTCGAGCCCGGTCATCAACGGCCACTTCTGGTTCGACATCCCGATCTCGCCGCTCTCGAACTTGATCTTCGCGCCCGGCACCCTGCTCCCGGTGCACGCCGACCTCGGCCAGGCGTCGCCGGGCTACGGCTGGCGCGACGGTTCGTTCATCGAGGCCTGCATCGCACCGGCCGACGATCTGATGAAACTGACCGACGCCGAGGTGATCGACCGCACCCTGGCCGACATGGCGCGGCTCTATCCGCTCGCGACCCGCGAGCATCTGGTCAAAGCGAAGCTCGTGCGGATCCCCAAGAGCGTCTACCGCGCCAAGCCGGGGGCGGAGAAGCTGCGGCCCGGCTCGCGGACGCCGGTGAACAATCTGTTCCTGACCGGCTGCTACACGAACCACCGCTTCCCCGCCAGCATCGAGGGGGCAGTTCGCAGTGCGAAGGCGGCCGCCGCGATGGTGGTCGAGCATGCCGGTGCGCGCGCCTAAACTCGACGCCTGGACCGACTCGGCGAGCGCGTTGACGCTGGCCGAGTGCTATGCGTTATGCCGCGACATCGCGCGCGACCATTCGAAGACGTTTTACATGAGCTCGTCGTTTCTCTCACCGGAGCAGCGGCGCGCGGTGTGGGCCGTCTACGCGTTCTGCCGGACCGCCGACGACATCGTCGACCGCACCGCGCCGGCGCACGAACGGCTCAGCCAGATCGACCAGTGGGAAGCGCAACTGCTCGCGGCCCACGAGGGCCACGCGTTCGATCCGATCTTCACCGCCTACGCCGATGCGACCGCGCGCTTCTCGATCCCGCTCGAGCCTGCGCTCGCGCTGCTGCAAGGCGCGCGGCGCGACATCACGGTGCGCCGCTACGCCACCTACGACGAGCTACGCGATTACTGCTATCTCGTCGCCTCGACCGTCGGGCTCCTGGTGACCCCGATCCTCGGCGTGACGACCGACGCGGCGCTCCCGTACGGCATCGAGCTCGGGCGCGCCATGCAGATGACGAACATCCTGCGCGACGTCGGCGAGGACGCCCGCATGGACCGCATCTATCTGCCGGCCGAAGACATGCTGCGCTTCGGCTATACCGAAGAACGGCTGTTCGCCTCGGCCGTCGACGACTCGTTCGTGGCGCTGATGCGCTTTCAAATCGCACGGGTGCGCGAGCTCTACGCGCAGGCCGAACCCGGGATCGCGATGCTCGCCCCGCAGAGCCGCTACACGGTGCGGCTGGCGATGCGGCTGTACAGCGGCATCCTCGACGCGATCGAAGCCAACGACTACGACGTCTTCACGCGCCGCGCGTACGTTCCGCTGCGGCAGAAAGTCTTGCTCGCGATGACGACCGCGCTCGGGCGCTGACTTCGCGCGAACTCGTCCTGCTCGCGGCCGCGCGCTTGCGGGTCGGCGCGCGCCGGTTGCGCGCGCTCGCGCGCGGCGACGACGCGGCGCTGCGCGAGTGGATCGCGGCCGAGTCGGCGACTGCGCTCGCGTTCGCGCGCCGCGACGCGCGCGAGGACGGCCGCATCCTCGACGAGCTGCAAGCCCGGCTCGCGGCTCTGGGCGGCGCGGACTATCCCGCGGGCTTGTCGGACCTCAAAGATCCGCCGCCGTACCTGACGTTTCGCGGCACGTTGCCGGAAGGCGGGGTCGCCGTCATCGGCACGCGCGACGCCGACGCGACGGCGCGGGCGTTCGCGTACGCGCTCGGGCGCGAACTGCGCGTTCCGGTCGTCTCCGGGCTTGCGCGCGGCATCGACACGGCAGCCCACCGCGGTGCGCTGGCCGCCGGGACGCCGACGATCGCGTACGTGGGGACGGGGCTCGGCGTCGTCTACCCGCCGGAGAACGCCGAGCTCGCCGAGGAGATCGTGCGCGCGGGCGGCGCGCTCGCCTCGGAGCGGCTGCCGCGCGAACGGGTGACGACGTGGGCGCTCGTGCGCCGCGACCGGCTGCAAGCCGCCCACGCGGCTGTGACGGTGCTGATCGCATCGGAACCGGACGGGGGCGCGATGCACACGATGCGCTTCGCGCGCGAGCTCGAGCGTCCGCGGTTCGCGCTCGCTCCCGGCCGCTGCGCGAACGACGGCGGCAACGTGCGCGCGCTCGAAGACGGCGCCGTTGCGCTGCCGTGGGACGCCGGCGAGGCGGCGCGGCTCATTGCCGGCTCGATGCGTGCGCCGGCGCACTCGTGCGGTTCACGGGAACCGGAGCGGGGAGGCTGACCGTTGGCGTCTTGAGGGGTGGGGAGGCGTCCTTCGTTGGCGTAAGGAATCGGCGCGAAGCCGATTGTGCCGTTCGCACGGCGGACTCTGTCGTCAACCGCCTCCGCTCGTATGTAAGGAGCTTTGCCGTGTTTCCGACGCGCTTACGGTCGTGGGCAGTTCTCGTCATTGTCGTCGGTGCCGCCTTGGCCGCCGGTTGCGGCGGCAGCCACGGGGTCTCAGTGATTCCGGCGGCGCCCGGCGGGGGAGGGGGCCCAAGTTCCGGAGGGGGCGTGACGGTCAACGGAATCCTCGCGACGATCCCCGTGCCGACCTCGCTGCCGTATACGACGACGCTGAGCTATGCCAATGCCAGCGTCATCGCCGGCACGACGGTGGCGGTGCAGGGCGGTAGGACGCTGCCCGCCGGGCTGCCCAGTCTGTCGTTCAAGCGCGTGGTGAAGTCGGGCACCCGCGTCGTTGCGCAGCTCCCCGGGTCGGCGCAGCTGCTCGAATACGTGATGATGCAGCCGTCACAGCCGCTCGTCGGCATCGACGGTCTCACGGTGACCGCGAACGTGCCGCTCGCTCTCGCCCAACCGGCCGGCGTCCACTATTGGGCGATGCTATGTCTGACGGACCTCGGCGACAGTAGCTGCCAAGGCTGGGACGGCCCGTTCGGGCCGGCTGCCGTGGCGATTTCCGGCTCGACGGCAACGTTGAGCGTTCGCGTCCCGATTCCGGCGCTTCCGGGCGGCCTGATGCACACGGTCGCGCTGTATGCGATTCCCGACGGCACGCTTCCCGCTCCGACGAGTCCGCCAGGCGACGTCACTTCGTTCATCACCGCCCAAAATGACCCGCTCGCGGACCCCAATCCGATCCCCTCCGGGAGTCTGGGCATCTCGTTCTCGGTCAACGACCCGACGTATTCGAGCAAGACGCCGTTCGTGCCGAACGGCGTCGCCTACGGCAATGCCGCCATCGGCCAGAACGGTTCCACCGAGCCGTTGGACGTCAGTGAAGCGGCCGTCTGGAAGAACGACTTGGCGCTGATCGTCGGCATGCACGCGAACGCGCTGCGCGTCTATTCGGTCTCGACGAACGCCCCGAGCGCGCCGCCTCCGGGCTTCAGTTTGGTTCCGTACCTGAACTTGGCGTATCAGGGTCCGCAGAGCAAGCAGACGGTCTACACGCTGCTCGGTGCGGGCATGGGTGCGCCGAGCGCCAACGCCAAGACGACGTGCGCCGGGACCATCTACACGCCGCTACCCTCTCCCAGCGGAGGCCCCAACTACCTGAGCTGTTACGGTGCGTCGGGCGAATACAACAGCTGGGTGACGTACTACGAGTGGCTCGCCCGGAAGTGGGGAGCGTATCCCGGCGTGATGGGATTCGTCATCGGCAACGAGACGAACGATTCGAACGACGTGCCGAGTACCGGTTTCTGGCGCCAGATCGTCAATATCGGGATCGCGATTCGCGAGTCCCTCGCGACGAAGTCGTATGGCGTCAAGCTGGTGGTGTACTCGGCCGTCAACGACATGAGTCCCAACAAGGGTACGGTCGCGATGTACGAGGGAGAGCAGGCGATGCAACTCTTTACGCCTCCGCCTCCGCCGTCGCCGATGCCCTCGATGACCGCGCTTCCTCAATTGCGCAGCGCGGGTTTCGACGTGTGGGGCTACGACGTCTACGAAGGCCCGCCGTGGGGCGGCGGCTGCCCGTCGAGCGCAAGTACGTGCTGGTTCAACCTCGCCAGCCAATATACGAAGCGACCGGTAACGATCCTCGAGTTCGGCACGCAGGCGTCCGAGCATCCGTCGCCCGTGCCCGGCAACAGCGCAACGCCTTACGCGATCGCAGAGGTGATGCCGCATCCGACGGCGTCCCCGGCTACCTACGCATCGCCGTGGCCGTGCACCACGCCGTTTCCCGTCTCCAACACCCCGACGTTCAAGGACATCGTGACGTTCTACGGCTGCATGCAGCAGGGCATCGACGACTACTCCGTCACGAGCTCGAAGTATCCGACGTACAACGTCGTCTCGGGCGGTTTCGTGTTCGAACTGATGGATGAGTACTTCAAGGGCGGCGGCGGAGGCTGCACCTACTATCACTGCGCCTCGACCAATCCGCTAAACTACCTCTACAACAACGAGAACTCCAACGGCTATCTGCTGTACTTCGACGAGGCGTTCGACGGGTTGATGTCGGTCGGATTCGCGCCGCCCAACTACACCCCGGTCACGATGCTCTCGACGCAGGTCGACACGCGAACGCCGCGCGAGACCTACTGCTGGTTCCAGAACCATTGGTCGGGCGCAGCCGGCGGCCGCAGCAATCAGTCGCCGTGCGTTCCCCAGATGCGGTTCGTCAATGGGGCGCCCGCTGCCAAAAACGTCACGCCCGTCGGCGCGTCGTTTACCGACCAGAACGTCCCCCCCAGCACCCAAGCGTCGATCACGGCGTACCATCCGGTCGTCTCGGGATCCTACACGCCGACGAGCTACACGATCACCTTCACGGGTTCGGGCGGACCGATCACCCTGCAAACCCCGTGCGTCACCCCGGTGCTGCTGGCTTCGTCCCGCACGACGATCGTATTGACGGGCAACGGGACGACGGTTCCCTACGCATGTCAGATCTTCGACGAGCCCGAGGTGACGAACACGCAGGTGGTGGCCGTCTACCATCACGCGGCGGCGTTGTACGCCAACGCGAACGGAAACAATCCGCTCTACGCGCTCTACTCGTACGCGCTGCCCGCGTCGGCGATACAATACGCGTCCGGCCTCGGCTTCCAAAAAATCTACTTCGGGGGCCCGGCCGTGTTATTCGACTACCTTCCCATCGCGGGATACAATAACAACACCCAGTACGGGTCGGGGATCGCACTCGAAGTCAACTCGGCCGGCCAATTCGGACCCAACAATGGTCAACCGGTTGCGACCCTCGCGTCCTTTACGCCGGTGTCCGCCGATCCGGCCAACACCGGAGACTACATGCCGTCGACGTCCGGGGGGCAAGGGCTCACCCCCAACTCGTACAACCTCTCGGGCGCCGACGCAAACGTCGCACTCTTCGTGGTCGACAATGGGGCCGGCGGCGTTTCCCTGATCGGAACGTTTACACCGTAAGCGAGGGCGTCAAGCGCGCAGCGTCAGCCCGTCAGTTCATCGACTGCGAATTCGACGCCGGGGAAGGTGGCGAACGCGACGCGCGCGCCGCGCTTCGCGACGCTGACCGACGCATAGCCGAGGTCGTTCGGCTCGCGGTACCGCTCGACGGTCCGTTCGCGCAGGTTGACGATCCAGTACTCCGGCACGCCGGCGCGCGCGTACGCTTGCAGCTTGCGGCGGCGGTCGAAGCCCAGCGACGAGTCGGCGATCTCGACCAGCGCGAAGACGTCCTGGGTCGCACGGCAGCGCTCTCGTAGGCATCGAGCCGGCGTCGCGCCAAGGTGAAGTCGGGTTCGGGTTCGGAAAAGTTGGAGAGTTCGACCGGCAGGCCCGGGCGCACCGACGCGTGCTCGGCGAGCCGCAGCACGAACGCCCGGTTCACGCGCTCGACCGACGAGGCGTGGAGCGGCCCCATCGGGGGCACGATCAGGATCTCGCCGTCGAGCAGTTCGACCCGTTCGTCGGGGGCGAAGACGCCGGCTTCGCCCATGCGGTGGTATTCCTCCACGGTGAAAAGCCGTGGGTTTCGTTCGATCGCCATATCACGCACGTCCATCATCGCGGCCTCCCGTTACCGGCAGATTTCGGCGCCGTGAACGCCTTCCGCTGCGCGGCACGCGCAATGACCGGGAGGTGCGTCGGTACCCGGCTAAGGCCCCGCCTCGTGAGTAGCGTCGAACCGCAAATCGAAGCGGACCCTTTTGCCCGGGCGCGCGCCGTGCTGGCCGGCGGCGTCGACTCGCCGGTGCGCGCCGGCAAGCGGGTGGGCGGCGCGCCGTTCGTCCAGGCGCGCGGCGCCGGTGCCTATGCGTACGACGAGGCCGGGCGCCGCTACATCGACTACGTGATGGCGTACGGTCCGCTGCTGTTCGGTCACGCGCACCCTGCGCTCTCGCAAGGGCTCGACGCGATCGCCGCGCGGCGGCGTGGTTTACGGGTCGACCACCCCGAGCGAAGTCGATCTCGCGGAGCGCATTCGCGAGCACCTTCCGTCGATGGAGCGGCTACGCTTCACGACGACGGGCAGCGAAGCGGTGATGAGCGCGATTCGCACCGCGCGCGCGTTCACCGGCCGGGCGTTGATCCTGAAGTTCGGCGGCAATTACCACGGCCACTTCGATCTCGCGCTCCTCGATGCGGGCGCGTCGGCGGAAACCGCCGACGCGGCGCGCTCCGGCATACCGGCCGGCGTCATGCGTGACGTGACGGTCGCGCGCTACAACGACCTCGACGACGTCGACCGCGCGCTGCGCGGACGCGAAGCGCAACTCGCGGCGATCGTCGTCGAGCCGATCGTCGGCAACATGGGTCTCGTCATGCCCGTCCCCGGCTTTCTCGAGGGACTCTTCGAGCGCGCGCGGCGCTGCGGTGCGCTCGTCATCTTCGACGAAGTGATCACCTGGCTGCGCCTCGGACTGGGCGGCGCGCAGGCACGGTTGGGCCTGCGGCCCGACCTGACGACCGTCGGCAAGATCCTCGGCGGCGGCTTTCCGCTCGCGGCGTTCGGGGGCCGCGCGCGACGTGATGGCGGTGCTCGCGCCGGACGGGGCGACGTTCACCGGCGGGACGCACGCCGGCAATCCGTTCTCGGTCGCGCTCGGGCACCGCGTGCTCGACTTCCTCGAAGCGCGATCCGGGCGTCTACGCGACGATGGACGCGCGCGCGAAGCGATTGGCGGCCGGCATTCGCGCCAGCCTTGCGCGCCGGGGGCTCAGCTACGCGGTCGTTCAGCTCGAAAGCATCGTCGACTTCAAGTTTCGCCCGGGGCCGCCGACGCGCTCGTACGACGATCAAGCGCGTGCCGACGGCCACGCGTACGCTGCGTTCTATCACGCGATGCGCGAACGGGGCGTGCTGCTGCCACCGTCGCAGAACGAGGTGATGTTTCTCTCGACCGCGCACGACGATGCCGACGTCGAGGAGACGATCGTCGCGATCGACGCGGCTTTGGCGACGAACCTTTCGGTAACTTAAGCAGCGAGGAAGCGAATTCGACGCGGCGAAACTCGCCCTGCTCGCGCGCCTTTTGGTCACGGAGGGCTCTCTCCATTGCGTCAGACCGCGATAGTCCGTCTCTGGATCATGCCTGTCTTTGCTGCGGTCGCATTGGCGGTTGGAGCCGGCTGCGGCGGCCACGGGGGCGTATCGGTCGTCCCCAGCACGGCGGCCACTTCGGGCGCCGTGCCCGGAAGTTCGGCCGTCGTGGTCAACGGATCGACGGCCGCCATACCGGTCCCGACCGGGCTGCCGTACCAGACCACGCTGTCGCTCGCGAAGCCGCTGATCGTCGGCGGTACCACGGTGGTCACGTCGGGCGGCACGAACCTGCCGGGCGGGTTGCCGTCACTGGGCTTCCGTCGCTCTGTGTCGGGTAACCGGTCGGCGCAGCAAGTGGGCGGCTCGGCGACCCTGATGGAAGCGATCCAGCTGACACCTTCGCAGCATTTGGTCGGGCTCGGGGGGCTGACGGAGACGGTGACCGTGCCATCGAGCATGGTGCAGTCAGGACATCACTTCTGGGCACTCCTTTGCTTGACCGACATCGACTACTCGCAGTGCCAGCGCTGGGACGGCCCATTCGGCCCAGCGACGGTGACGCCGGGAGCGACGACCGCGCAACTGAGCGTCGTCGTGCCGCTCGTCGCGTTGGCGGCGAACGTTCCGCACACGCTCGCCTTCTACTCGATTCCTGACGGGACGATTCCGGCCACGTCGAGCGGGTTGGACGTCGCTTCGTTTCTGACCAACAAGAACAGCCCCGCCACCGTCCCGGCGAGCGACAAGCACATCTACCTGTCGATCAACTCCGGCGGCCAGACTGCGTTCATTCCCAAAGGCGTCGCGTACGGCAATACGCCGATCGGCGTCAACGGGGAAGCGGCCCCACTGGACGTCAATCAGAAGTCGTTGTGGAGCCGCGATCTGACGTACCTCCAAGCGATGCACGCGAATGCGATTCGCGCGTACGACATCTCGCCGGCCGCGCCGAGCCCGAATCCGACGCCCATCAATCTCGACCCGTACTTGCGCGCGTCGTACGGCGACGGCATCTATACGGTGTTGGGGACGACCCACTTGGGCGGCCCGCCCGGCGGGCCGCCGCCCACGCCCAACGCGACCGGCACCCCCGGCACGTTCTGCACGGGCACCCTCTACACGCCGTCGCCGTCGAATCCGACGTCGAGTTGTTACGGGCCGAACATCCAGAGCTGGATCACGTGGTATCAGTCTTTAGCGCATAAATGGGGCGCCTATCCAGGCGTCATGGGATTCGTGATCGGCAACGAGATCAACGGCTGCGGCAGTTCCTGCGAGGGGAACCAGGGCTACTGGGCCCAACTCGACTTGATCACCCAGGCGATCCGCACGGGCTACGGCTTGCTCCAACTCGGAGAGCAGAAGCTCGTGCTCTACTCGGCGGTCGACGACACGAATCCGCAAACCGGCCCGACGCCATCGATGGCGGTCGGTTGGGGCGAGAATATCAGACGCAGCTCGACGTGTGGGGATACGACGTCTACGAGGGCGGCACGTACCACGGATGCCCGACCGCCAACACGTGCTTCTGGTCGATCATGGCGACGCAGGTGGGGCTTACCAGGCCGCTGACGATCTTGGAGTTCGGCGTCAATGCGTCGTACCACCCGGCGCCCAATCCGAACAACACGCCGACGAGCATTCCCGAGCCCGAACTGCTGCCGCATCCGACCGCCGCTCCCGGCACGTACGCATCGCCGTATCCGTGCAGCAGCTTGCCGACCGCGGCCTACCCGACGTTCAAGGACGTCGTGACGTTCTACGGTTGCATGCAACTGGGCATCGACGCCTACTCGGTCGTCGGCGGCACCAACGGCGCGAACGACGTCGGCTCGGGCGGATTCGTGTTCGAGCTGGCCGACGAATTCTATAAGGCCGGCAACGCCGGTTGCACCTATTACCACTGCGCGGGTAACCTCGGCAGCGTCACCAATTCCGGCTACATGGTGGCCGACAACTTGAACACGTCGCTCTTCTGGAACGACGAGGCCTACTTGGGCTTGATGTCGATCGGGCTCGCCGGCCCTAACTACAACCCCGGCGTCGCGCCCGACACCCGAACGCCGCGCGAGACGTACTGCTGGTTCCAGATGCACTGGGCGGGGCAATACGCGAGCCCGTGCGTGCCGCAACTCCGGATCGTCAACGGTTCGCCGGCCGCCGGCGGGGTCGAGTGGTATCTCGACAACCAGCAGCAGTTCCAGAACGGCGCCCCGTTCGTGCCCGCGAGCACGCAGAGCGGATCGACGGGCGGCGGGTTCAGCAGCTCGTCGATCACGGCGTATGTTGCGACGACGGCCGCTACGGCCGCATACGGTCAGCTTCTCGACCGTCTCGGGGGCTCCGATCGTGTCGTGCCAGACGCCGGCATTGCTTGCGTCCTCCCGGACGACGGTCGTGCTGACGGGGAACGGCTCGAGCGTTCCGTATGCATGCCAGATCTTCGACGAGCCCGAGGTGAACAACACGACGGCCTCCGCCGTCTACCACAACGCCGCTGCGGTCTACGCGGCCACGAGCGCTAAGCAGACGCTCTACGCGTACTACTCGAACGCAGCCGCTCCGGGGCCGCTCTACGCGACCGGTCTGGGCTACACGCCGATCGTGCTCGGTACTGCCGCCACGCTCGGCGGCGCGGCGACGCTGTTCGACGGCCTCGACTTGAACTACCCGCCGATGGGCTGGACGAATCCCAACGGAGCAGCCTTCGAGATCAATACGTCCCCCACGCAGATGACGGCGCAGAATGCTCCCCAACTCGCGACGGTGTTCCCGAGCAGCGTCGATCCGGCCGACACGAACAACTACATGCCCAACGCCGTGAGCCAATCCCAGCAGTACTCGGGACTCGACGCGAACATGGCGATCTTCGTCGTCGACAACGCGAGCGGCGGTCTCACCTTGCTCGGGACGTTTACGCCGTAGCGTTTCGGAGACACGAAGCCCATGAGTGACCTGCTCGACGACGCCGCGATCGCGGACGCGCTACGTTCGCTGGACGGCTGGACGTATCGCGACGGTGCCTTGCACAAGACCTACGACCGGGGCGGCTTCGACGGTTCGATCGCGTTCGTCAACGCGGTCGCGCAAGCGGCGAATCGCGCCAACCACCATCCAGACCTCGCGATCTCGTGGAACACGGTCGACGTCACGCTGTCCTCCCACGACAGCGGCGGCGTCACGCCGCGCGATACGGCGCTCGCCGCGCAGATCGACACGCTGGCGAATCCGCCCGCCTGAAGCGTCGCCGCTTTCAGACGAGCAAGTCGTCGACCGCGATCGATTCGCCCGGGGAAGGCGAGAAACGTGACCGACGCGCCGCGGCCGGACACCGCCGACGCGGCATAGCCGAGGTCGCCCGGCGCGCGATAGATCTCGACGATCGCGTCGACGAGGTTGACGATCCAATACTCCGGGACGCCGGCGCGTGCG
The DNA here is from genome assembly GCA_963749395.1 of Vulcanimicrobiota bacterium. GTDB lineage: Bacteria > Vulcanimicrobiota > Vulcanimicrobiia > Vulcanimicrobiales > Vulcanimicrobiaceae > CAVVMT01. Next base: position 930,757 of record CAVVMT010000008.1, on the reverse strand, counting down.
TACGCGTGGAACTTCTTCCGGCGGTCGAAACCAAGTGAAGATTCGGAAACTTCAAGCAAGGCAAACACGTCGGGCGCGCTGACGCCCGTTTCGACGTAACCGTCGGCGCGCCGCCGGGCCAGCGCGAAGTCCGGTGACGGCTCGGAAATCGGCGACAGTTGCACCGGGAGTTGCGGGCGCACCGAAACGTCTTCGCCCAGCCGCACCAACAAGAGACGGTTGACGCGCTCGATCGCCGCGGCATGCCGGTGCCCCATCGGCGCGACCGCGATGATCTCGCCGTCGAGCAATTCGACGCGTTCGCCGGGGGCGAAGACGCCGGCTTCGCCCATCCGGTGATATTCTTCCACGGTGAAGAGCCGTGGTCTGTAATCGATCGCCATCGCACGAGCCCCTATCGCAGTCCACCCGTGTGACGCTGATGTTCGACACTACCGGGCGCGCGTTCCGCTGGCCTTTTAGCGAACCGGCTTGGGAAAGACGGCGACGCTGCGAATGCCGCGCGCGTCGACCGCGCGCACGCCGAAGAGCCACTTGTCTTTCGAGAGCCCGGCCATGGTCGCGGTCGCGACGTTCCCGACCTCGCGGCGGTAACGCCACGTGAAATCGGTCGTTCGGCGCCATACCACTTCGTAGCCGCTCGCGCCGCGGACGGGAGTCCACTGTAACACCGTGTCGTACGACAGATTGCGCGCCACGATCTCGACGGCGGCCGGCGGCGGCGGCCCGTAGGCCAGCGCCGCGAGGGCGGCGACGTTGAGTTGGGCGACGTGTCGCAAGTAGTCGAAGTCGACGAACTTGAGCAGGTCGCCGTACTCGACGCCGCCTTCCACGCGCACGTCCTGATGCTGGTGGGCGAAGTTTTCGAGCGGCTCGGTGTAGCGGATCGCCGGAAAACCTTGATCGGTGAACGATTCCTGGTCGCCGCCGCGCAAGAAGCGGTCGGCGCGCGCCACCAAATCGACGTGCATCGGGGCGACGTACAGTTCGCCCGTCTCTTGCGCGAAGCGCGCGAGCTCGCGCGACGGGGAGTCGTTCTCGCTGCCCAGCAAGTTGACGCCGTTGCGGTCGGCGCCGGTGGGCAGGGCCTCGCTGAAGACGCGCACCTCGGTCTGCGCGACCGCTCCGTCGGGGCCGTTCGGCGAGCCGACGATGTCGTCGTTCAGGTCACCCGCGACTGCGACGTTGCGGTCGTGCAGCGCTTGGGCGAAGTGCGCCGAACCCCACAGCCCTTGTTCTTCACCGTCGAAGCAGGCGAAGATCACGGTCGCGTGCGGCGGCGTGGCGGCCATCACGCGCGCGGCCTCGAGCGCGATCGCGATCCCGGTCGCGTTGTCGTCGGCCCCGGGCGCGGGACGCGACGCGTCGTTGACGTCGGTGTTGCGCGAATCGATGTGCCCGGAGATCACATACGTGCGGCCGCCGGGATCGTCGCCGCGCAAGGTGGCGACGACGCTCGTGACGGTCACCGCGCGCGGCGTCCGCGGCGTCTGCGGCTGCAGGTAGCTGTCGACCGCCACGCTCATGCGGCCGTGGCTCTGGGCGGCGATCGTGCGAAACTGCGCGAGGATCCAGTCGCGTGCGGCATTGATCCCATGATGCGGCGCGTGCTGCGTCTCCGAGAAGGTGCTGCGCGTGCCGAATCCGGCGAGTTCGGTGACCGTGGCCCGGAGTTGGGCGGCCGAAACTGAGGCCACGAGGTGCGCGATACCGGGATCGGCCGGGTAGTCGGCGGCGGCGGCGGTCGGCGCATCGGGGGCCACCGACGATTGGGCCGGCGGGCTGAGGTTGGGCAGCGGCGCCCCGGCCGTCGAGAGCGGGACGGGGGCGCCGGCCCGGTGCAGCACCGAGGTCGGGGCTGCATTTCCGGGCGCTGCGGACACGGCACCGAAAGCCGCGGCCAAAACGAACGCGCAACACCGCCTCATCGCTTGCGCGCTTTAGACGCCGGCCGTTACTGCCCTTCGAGATGCCCGCGACCGGCGCCGTACGACCGATCGACCGGCGCCATCACCGCCTGGCGCAACCCGAAGGCGTGGCGGCGCCTGAGGTAGCGGCCGAGGGTAACCTCCGTCCCACGCCCCGGCGCACTGCGCACTTCGAAGATGTCGCTACAGCGGCGCATGATCGGCAGCCCGCGCCCGCGCTCGGCGAATTCGGGAGGCAATTCAGCCGCCACCCTCTCTGCCGGATGGAAGCCGGAGCCCGAGTCGACGATCGTGGCGACGATCGCATCCTCGGCGCGGCGGCAGGTGATGACGATCGGATCGGCCGACCGCGAATGCTCGATTGCGTTGGCCAGGGCCTCGCCGACCGCGGTGACGAATTCGCGCGCGTCGTCCGGCGCCGCGTCGTGCCGGGCGGCGAAATCGGCCACTTGTCCGCGCACCCACCGCGCGTAGCGGGCACTTGGGGGGATGGTGAGCCTCAACGACCCGCCCTCACCGCCGGCGGCGCCACACAGTCCGTCCATTTTGATACTAAAGGTATACCACCCCGCCTCCGCCCGATAAACCTGCGGCCCCGAGGCTTATCTTTGGCTTAACCGGGCGGAGCGAGCATCGGTCACGACAAAGCAGCCGCGCATGCCAACGTATTCTCCGCCGACCAAAGACGAACTCGAAACGCTAGTCGAGGAAGCCGGCGCCGCGAAGGCGCGTATCCATACCAGCAAGGGCGACATTACCTTCACGTTTTATCCGGACGACGCACCGCAGCACAGCGCGGCCTTCATCAAACTCGCCCGCGCGGGATTTTACGACGGGCTGAAGTTCCATCGCTACGAGCCCGGCTTCGTGATCCAAGGGGGCGACCCCAGCGGGAACGGCACCGGCGGTCCCGGCTATCGTTTGAACGCTGAATTCAACGACCGGCCCCACGTTCACGGCACGGTTGCGATGGCGCGCAGTTCGAGCCCGGACTCGGCCGGTTCGCAGTTCTATATCTGCCTGGCGGATGCGCGCTTCCTCGATAAGCAATACACGGTGTTCGGCCAAGTCAGCGAAGGGCTCGACGTCGTCGACCAACTTCGGGCCGGGGATGCGATGGAGACCGTCACGATCGAATGACCGCGCCTGCGGTCTTCTTGGGGACGCAAGGGTGGTCGTACGCGGACTGGGTTGGCCCGATGTACGAACCGCAGACCCGGCCGGAGTCGTATCTGCGCCGCTACGCCGAGGAGTTCGCGACGGTCGAGGTCGACTCGACGTTCTACGGCACGCCCGAGCCCGCGCGCATCGCGCGTTGGCGCGGGTGCGTGCCGGCCTCATTTCTCTTCTCGCTGAAGCTGCCGCGCGAGATCACCCACGACCGCCGGCTCGTGGGAGCGCACGCGCTCGTCGACGAGTTCTTCGCCGTGGCCCGCGGGCTCGGCCCACATCTGGGGGCGGTGCTCGTGCAACTCCCGCCCGACTTCGGCATCGCGGAACGGGCTGCGCTCGAGCGCTTCGTGCCGCTGCTGCCCGGCGACGTGCGCTGCGCGATCGAATTTCGCGACCAGGCTTGGCTGCAGCACGACTTGCTCGACCTGCTGCGCGCGCACGGCGTCGCGCTCGCGCTCTCCGACGGTACGTTCGTGCCGTTGCAGCGCATGCTGGAACTCGCCGCCGAACCGACGGCCGACTTCTCCTACGTGCGCTGGCTGGGGGCGCGCGACGCGGTCACGCGTTTCGGTGCCGTGACGATCGGCCGCGCGGGCGAGATCGAGCGCTGGCGCGCGGTGCTCGCGTTCCGCCGGCCCGCGTGCGCACCGTTTTCGGGTACGTGAACAACCACTACCAAGGGCACGCGCCCGCGACGGTGCGCGCCCTGTATGCCGCCCTGGGGATCGCGCACCGCCGTCCGGCGCGCATCGAGCAACCGTCGCTCTTTTCGTGAGTGCCGGGCTACGGCCGGCTACGGAGTGACGCGTTCGTAAACCTCGATCCCGTCCGTCGCTCGAACGAGACGGTACTTTCCGCTCGCGACGAGTCCGGGAAGATCGCTTTCGTATTGCGCCCACACCGGCGAGACGTCGTTGTTCTTGCGATCGACGATCACGAAGCGGCCTCCGAAGTTGATCCCGGCTTGTGGATCGAACCCCAGATGTGCGTAGATGCGGTCGGGGGAACTGACCGAAGCTTGCGGCGGAAGCGCGTCCAGTATGCGTTGCAGGGCGGCGTCATGGTCGTTCGGCCCGCGGTACAGGGCGTACCAGCGGGCTAAGGGATCGGCGACGATCAACACGTAGAGGCACAGCGCCGCGCACGTTCCGACCGCAAGCACCGACGCCCGGCTCGATCTGCGGTAGAGCGCGGCCACCCCGGCGACGAAAGCGAACAGCATATAGCCGACCCACACCGCCGCGTATTGCGTCTCGAGCGACATCGTGATCGGGTTGCGCGACGCCAAGACCTCGATGAACCCCGGGAAGGCGAGCAGCACGGCCGGGCTGAGCAGCGGGACGAACCCCAGCGGCAGCAGCATCTCGAACACGTAGCGTGCCCGGCGCCACAGCGCTTCGGGCGCAAACAGCGTCTGTTCCCCGTCCGTATAGTAACGAAATTGTTGATACGGAAACGGCGCGTGCAGTGACGGGCGCAAGATTTCCAAATACCCGATGAAGGTCAGCGCCGCGCAGGCGGCGAGAACGAACGCTATCCGCGCTCGCGTGCGGTCGCCGCGCCGCGCCAGCCACAGGCCGCCGAAGCATCCGTTGAAGATCAGGCCCGGTGCGACGTCTTCTTTGATGCCGAGCGCAAAGAGCCCGATGAGGATCGCGGTCCACGCCCGGTTTGCGTCGATCGCCCACAGCAGCCACACGATCGCGGCCGGTTCGATCCCGTTCTCGTGGAAGTCGGTGAACGTCACGCCCGCCAAAGCGGGGTAGATCAGCGCGACGATCGCGCAGGCCGCCGCCAACCACTCCGGCATGCGGCGGCGGGCGATGAGGTACAGCGGCGGCGCGACGAGCGCGCCGGCGATCGCTTGTACCGCGATCATGGCGACGGTCGAGTGCGTGACGATGACGAGCGGCGCGATCAGGAAGAGATCGGGAGAAAAGTGGCTGGCGAGGTGGTTGAAGTCCCACTCGGGCTTGCCGTGAAACCCCGAGAACGCGGTGGCCAAGATCTGGGTGAAGATCCCGTCGTCGAACGAGGCGCGAAAGACGTCGTAGCGCCACACCCCGAGGACCAACCATGTCACCGCGTACGCGGCGGAGGCGGCCCATACGGCGAGCGGCGCCGCGCGGGTCATGACCGGGTGCCGTCGCGGCTCGGCGTCACCCGAGAAAGGTCACGAACTCGGATATCGGCGCGCGCTCGGGCTGAAACGCGTTGAGCGGCGCGTCGGGGTCGGCGTAGCCCATCGCCATGCCGCACACGACGACGTGCCCCGCGCCGATTCCCAAGTGCTTGCGCACGATCTTCGGGAACTCGGCGATCGAGGCTTCCGGGCACGTATGCAGCCCGAAGTGCCGCGCGGCCAGCATGATGCTTTGCAGGAACAGTCCGTAGTCCATCCAGCTGCCGATCTCCAAGCGCTTGTCGATCGTGAACACGAGCCCCATCGGCGCACCGAAGAACGCGTAGTTTCGAGCCCGGTAGGCCCTCATCTCCGGCTTCATGCCACGCGTGATCCCGAGCGTCCCGTACAAACCCCAGCCGCAGGCGCGACGGCGTTCGATGTACTGGTCGAACATCGGCTCGGTGTAGTACTTCCACTCGCGCTCGTGGCCCGGCTCGTCCTCGAGATACGCGCGTTGCATGTCGGCCGTCATCCGCGCGAGCGGCTCGCCGGTGACGACGTACGCGCGCCAGGGCTGCGTGTTGGAGCCGCTGGGGGCGCGCGACGCGAGGGCCAAGATCTCCTCGATCGTTTCGCGCGGCACGGGTTGGTCGAGGTAGTTCCGGACCGAACGGCGCGTCAGCAGCGCCTCCGGGACGGTCGCGGCCGGCTCGACCGAAGGCGCGCCAGCGTGTGGGTAGGAGCGGACGGTTTCCATCGGGGCACGCTTCCTAGAGCGGCCGATGATTCCTCGTCAGCCGGCGATCAGCTGGTTGATCCGCGTGGCGATGCGGCGGATCCCGGCCGTGCCGTCGCCTTCGTCGGCGAGGTTGTTCGTCAGCACGACCAGCACGTACGGGCTGTCGCCGAACGGGTCGACGATCGCTCCGTCGTTACGCACGCCGGTGATCTCGCCGGTCTTGTTCGCGATCGGTATCCCGGGCGGCAATCCGGCCGGAATCTTCGTGCGGTCTTCCTGACCGAGCATGATGTCGATCATGTGGCGGCAATCGGCCGGGCTCGCGACCGTGCGAATCCCTTCGCGCGAACCGCGCTCGATGCGGTAGAGCAGCGTGCCGATGTCGTGCGGGGTCGTCGTGTTCTCGTTGTGCGCGACGATCGCGGCGTAATCGAGGAAGTGCCGGCGCAGATGGGTCGACTCCATGCCGGCGCTCTGCGCGACCGCGTTGATCTGGCTGAAGCCGAAGTACGTGATCAGCGCGTTCGAGGCGGCGTTGTCGCTCTGGCGGATCATCGCCTTGATCAGGGTGATCAGCGGGTAGCGGCTGCCGGGGATCGCATCGACGAAGACGTCGGTGCCCACCGCGAGGTCGGGCCCGTGGATCGCGACCGGCGTGTCGAGGGTCGTGTTGCCCGACTCGACCGCATGAAACGCCGTCAGCATGATGGGCAGCTTGATCATCGAGGCCGACGCGAACGTCGCGTCGGAGTTGTAGGCGAAGACCGGCGGCCCGTTGCCCATCGTGCGCGCGTAGACGCCGACTTGGCCCTGGATCGCGTCGATCGCGCGGCGCACCGACGCGGCTCGCTCGTCGGCGTGCGCGGGCAGCCCGGGCGCGAACAATGCGCAGCTCGCAGCCGCGGCGGTGAGGAGAAAGTCGGCACGATGCAACGGCTTCACCCCGTCAAATTTCGCGCTGCGCGTTCCACCCGTCCTGGTGCGCGCACGCGCATTGCAGTCACGGGGCAGCAGGTAAGGTGATGAGCGCCGTCGTGCCCGATCCCTGAACGCTGCGCAGTTCGATCGTGCCGCCGGAGCGCTCCACGGCGCGCTTGGCGATCGCGAGCCCGAGGCCGCTTCCGGGCACCTCGCCGCGCGCGTCCCCGCGGAAGAAGCGTTCGAACGCCTGCAAGCGTTCGGTCTCGCTCATGCCGGGGCCGCGGTCGGCGACGCTGACGACGACGCGTTCGCCTTCGCGCTGCGCGCGCATCGCGATCGGTGCGCCGGGCGCGTACTTGAGCGCGTTCTCGACGACGTTCCACAGCGCTTCCCCGAGCTCGTCGCGGTCGGCGAGCGCCACCGCGCCGCCGTCGACGTCGTAGGCGACGTCGCGCGTCGGATCGAGGTGGCGGGCCGTGGTCGCGTGGACGCGCAGGAGCTCCTCGAGGTCGACCGCCGCGCGCTGCGCCGGGGCCTCGGCGTCGAGCCGCGAGAGGCGGATCAGCCGGTCGATCAACGACCGCATGTGCTCCTTTTCGAAGCTCATCGAGGTCAAGATCTGCATCGCCACCTTCGGTTCGGCGATCGCGCCGCGCCGCAAGATGTCGATGTATCCGGCGATCACCGTCAGCGGCGTGCGCAGCTCGTGACCGGCGTCGGCGACGAACGCGCGCATCCGTTCGCGCATCCGCGCGCGCTCCGTCAGCGCGCTTGCGACCCGCGCCGCCGCGCCGTTGTACGCGGCAGCGATCCCGGCGAGCTCGCTCCCGCCGGCCAGTGCGATCGTCTGTTTCGCGTCGTCACCTGCAGCGAGCGATTCGAGCGCGGGCGCGACGGTCGCGAGCGGGCGCAGCGCCTCGGCGGCCGCAAAGCGAATCGCGAACCAAACGGCCACGAGCGCGCACGCCGCGATGGCGGCCAGCACGCCCCAGTACTGCGCCATCGACTTCCATGGCGGCAGCGGGAGGGATGAAACGGCGACGAAGCCGTCGCCCATCGCGATCAGCGTCGAGCGGCCCAGCGGCCACACGGCCGGCGCCGAGGTCGTCGGGGCGGGAAAGTTGCGTGCCATATACCCGAAGGCCGGCGGCGGATTGCCCCCCGGGCCCGGTCCGCCGTCGGGTGGGGGCGGAGGGTTGCGTGGGCGGGTTTCCGCGCGCCGGCCGGCGGCGAGAAAGGCGAACGCCGGCACGTGCAATTCGCGATCGCCGGCGAGGTAATCGCCCTTGGCGCTGTACACCGCCACCCGCAGATCCATTTTGGCGAGCGCGTCGACGATCTTGGGTGCGGCCGCCGCCAGGCTGGTGCCGTTGCGCGCATCGGCGACGACGCCGCGCGCGTCGAGGATGCGCGACGGGGGAATGCCGTTTGCGAGGTCGGCGAAGCGGGGTGCGATCGCGAACGACGTCGCGACGAACACTATCGTCAACGTCAGCGCGAAAGCGAACGTCGCGAGGGTCGCGACCCGGGCCGGAATCGATCTCAAGCGGTGTCGTAGCGCGCGAGCGCGTAGCCGACGCCGCGCACCGTGCGGATGCACGAGCGGTTCGGATCGCGATCGATCTTCGCGCGCAGATACGAGACGTACGTTTCGACGACCCCGATGCTGCCGTTGAAGTCGTAGCCCCACACGACGTCGATCAGATGTTGCTTGCTGAAGACGCGCAGCGGTTCGCGCATCAACACCGCGAGCAGCTCGAACTCGCGCGGCGTCAGCTCGATGCGCTCGTTGTCGCGAAACAGTTCACGGCGGTCGAGGTCGAGGGTGAGCGAACCCCAGCGCAACTCTTTTTCGACGACCAGCTTCGGACGGCGGATCGCCGCTTCGAGCCGCGCCTTGAGTTCCTCGAGAAAGAACGGCTTGACGATGTAGTCGTCGGCGCCGGCGCTCAAGCCCGCAATCTTGTCGGGCATCTCCGCCTTGGCGGTCAGCATGACGATCGGCGCGTGGGTGAGCCGCCGCAGCATCGGGATCAGCGCGACCCCGTCGATCTTCGGCATCATGACGTCGAGGACGATCACTTCGGGGTCCCATTCCCGGACGAGCGCCAGCCCCGCTTGGCCATCGGAGGCGCTGCGCACCGTGAAGCCCTCCCGGCCCAAGCCGACTTCGAGCATCTCACGGATATGTCGGTCGTCGTCAACCACTGCGACACGGATGACGCGCGATAGCGTGGTAGCCACGTCCCTAGCCTATGCGCGCTTCCTGAGAGCCGCCTGTGGTGGGTTCCGGCCTTCGCCGGAACCCGCCGCCTCGCGCTTCGCGCTTGGCGCCTGGGGGTGGCGTACGGCCGACAGGTTGGAGTCGGCGCCCTACCGTGGGGGGGGGGTGGTTAGCTGCCGGTGCCTTGGTAGCGGTTTAGGCCGATGCGCCAGAAGGCGTAGGCGAGGGCCGACCAGGCGATGCCGATCAGGGGGGTGAGGAGACCGGCTTGGGGGGCGAGGGTCGTGCCGGTGTGCGATTTTTGGAGCAAGAATGCGGCTGGGAAGTAGTTCATGAAGGCGAACGGCAGCAGAAACGTCAGCACGAACTGGACGCCGCGGGTGTAGATCGTGATCGGATAGCGCGAGAACTCTTGCTCGAGCGACATGACGACCCAGCGCAGCGCGTCGACGCGCACGAACCAGAACGATGCGGTCGCGATCGCGAGGTTGATGCCGAAGTCGATCAACGCGCCGCCGATCCCGACCAGCGGCACGAAGAGAAACAGCCACCAATCGACGCGTACGCCGGCGTACGGGACCGCGATGCAGACGAAGACGATCGCCAAGATCAGTTCGTCGGGCCAGATCTGCTGCGGGACGGTGATCGCTTGGAACAGCGTGTCGAGCGGCCGCACGAGAAAGCGATCGAACTTGCCTTCGCGCACGAACAGCGGCACGTCGCCGACGGTGAAGAAGAACGTGTTGTGCAGCCCGTGCCCGAGCATCCACAGCGCATAGAGAAACGCTGCTTGGCGGAAGTCCCATCCGTTCATCGAGGGAAACTGCTGCAGCGTCACCCACAGCGCGCCGATCGCGGTCGCATGATAGACGACTGTGAACGCGCCCCACATGAAGAAATTCGCCCGGTATTCGAGCATCGTCAGTAAGTTGATGCGCCAGTACTGGCGGTAAACGTCGAGGATCGGCTTTGCCTCCGCGGTTCGTTCGCTCAGATGCGAGTGGGCCGAAGGTTCGCCGGCTGTCGCGTGAACTCTGCATGGCGGCCGCTCGCAGGTGCCCGTCACCGGGTTCGCGCACCGGACGAGTATGGGCGCGCTGGACGGAGTCGTCGTGCTCGACTTCACGCAACTGGTGCCTGGGCCGCTGGCGAGCTTGCGGTTCGCGCAGGCCGGGGCGCAGGTCGTCAAGGTCGAGCCGCCCGGCGGCAGCGGTGCGGCGGTCGGCGCGACGTTCGCCGAAGCCGGGTTCGCCTCCGATGTGTTCCCGGCGCGCGTGCCGGCATTGCGGGGGGCGCCGGAGCTCGAGCAGCGCTGTGACGCTCACGCACGCGCCGTTTCGCCTCGATCTCACGGCGACCGTGTTGCGCCGCCTGTCGACCAACGCGGTCGACGTGTTCACCGCCGACGGACGGTATCTGCGGGCGCTGGCAGCGGCGCCCGAGCCGGTCGTGCTCGAGGCGTTCGCATCCGCCGGCGGGGTCGAGTTCGTCTTGCACGGCCACGACGATCCGGCCCCCGCAGAACCGCTCGTGCGCCGGACGTTCGGCCTCGACGCGGATTTGCGGCCGTTCTACCGGGCGGCCAAGCGCGTCGACTGGCTCGCCCCGATCGTCGAGCGCATGAAAGGCGTGCGGCCGCCGCGCTACGCGAGCCTGTGGGAAGCGCTGGTCAACGCGATCGTGTTCCAGCAGGTCAGCATCCACGCGGCCGGCGCGATCCTGGGCCGCGTCGTCGCGCACGCGAGCCCCGTCGTCGAACACGCGAGCGTCGTGCTGCGGCCGTTTCCGTTGCCGGGGCGCTTTCTCGAGATCGATGCCGAGACGTTGCGCTCGCTCGGCCTTTCGCGCAACAAAGTCGCGGCGCTGCGCGGCCTCGCGACCGCGATCGGCGCGGGCGGGCTCGACGCGGACGAACTGGAACCGTTGCCGACGCCGGAACTGATCGAGCGCCTGACGGCGCATCCTGGGATCGGGCCCTGGACGGCGGCGGTCGTGGCATTGCGCGGCTTCGGGCGCCTCGACATCTTCCCGCTCAACGACTCCGGAGCGGCGCGCAGCCTAGCCCAGATGTCGGGCCGCACCGACCTCGACGTGCACGCGGTGCTCGACACCCTCGGTGCGCAGCGCGGAATGCTGTATTACCACCTGCTGCTCGGGCGCCTGGAAGCGAGGGGCGAGTTGCCGCATCAAGGCACCGGCGGGTAACGTAGGGGCGCCTCGCGCCCCGTCTTGCGGGCGCGGCGCCGGAAGCGTAGAGTGGTGAACATGGCAACCGTTCACCCTCAAACGCAACCGGTCTTCGCGATCCAGCGCGGCGCAGAGCGCTACTTCGCCGATCATGACTGGCTGCGGACCTATCACTCGTTCAGCTTCGCCGACTACCTCGACCGCAACAACGTCAACTGGGGCGCGCTGCGCGTGTTCAACGACGACTACATCGCCGCGGGCCAAGGCTTTCCCACGCACCCGCATCGCGACATGGAGATCCTCACGTACGTGCTTTCGGGGCAGCTCGAACATCGCGACAGCATGGGCAACCACGGCGTCGTCGGGCCCGGCGACGTGCAGTACATGAGCGCCGGCACCGGCGTCGCGCACTCCGAGTTCAACCACTCGCCGAGCGAAGAACTCCACCTCGTGCAGATGTGGGTTTTCCCCGCGCGCAACGGCGAGCCGCCGGCGTACGGTCAGAAAGAGTTCTCGCAGGCCGAGCGCACGAACCGCTGGTTGACGATCGCGAGCGGACGGCCCGGCGTCGAAGCGCCGATCGCCTTGCGCCAGGATGCGTCGTTCCAGGTCGCGCGGCTCGAAGATGCGACCCTCTCGTACACGCTCGAACCCGAGCGCTACGGCTTCCTGTTCGTCGCCGGCGGCACGATCGAAGCCAACGGCGAACAACTCGGGAAAGGCGACGCGGTGCGCATGGCCTCGCTCGGCGAGCTGCAGCTGCGCGGCACCGGTGAAGTCGTGCTGTGGGACGTGCCGCCGCTCGCCCACGGGTCGCGCGGATGAGCGTCGCCTGCACGCATCTCGACACGATTCGCGACGTCGAGCCGCGCACGCCGCAGGGCTGCGAAGAGTGCCTGAAGATGGGCGACACGTGGGTGCACCTGCGCGAGTGCCTGGAGTGCGGTCACATCGGCTGCTGCGACTCCTCGAAGAACAAGCACGCGACGAAACACTTCCACGCGACGAAGCATCCGATCATCCAGTCGTTCCAGCCCGGCGAAGACTGGAAGTGGTGCTACGTCGACGAAGTGATGTGGGAGTAGTTCCTAGCAGGTTTTCGGTCCGCCGAGCTGCAGCGCCGGGCGCGAAGCGCCGCCGTTCCGGCATGCGGCCGGGGCGGCCTAAAGGGCGTCCAGCACCCCGAACAAACCGGCCACTGGAATGACAAGTCCGTCGAAGCGCGGGTCCTGCACGGCGTCCGCGTCATGCAAGACCCGTTCGTCTTCCGCGGTGGAGACCGTGACGGTGCGCTTCGCGGGATCGACGTTCAGCACGAGCATCGCTCCATGCGCAAGATACAGGGCCGTCTTGCGCCGTATCTTCGCCTTGGAATCCCCGGGCGAGCGCACTTCGACGGTGATGTCGGGCGCGAAGGGCAGCGTTTGACGCTGCTCGGGTGACAGTCCCGACAAGCGGCTGCGTGAGACGAATGAGACGTCGGGAACGAGCGTCGTCCCCTCTCCAAGGTACACCCGCAATTCCACCGCCACACCGCCGCGCGATCCCGCCCACTCGGTGAGCACGTGGCTGATCTGCGCCGCGACTAGCCCGTGGTCGAACTTCGGGCTCACCTTCGGGTGAATACGCCCGTCGTAGATTTCCTTGTACGGCTTCTCGTCCAGCCAAGCGTCGATCGATAGCATCGCGTCCTCACGCCCACCGTATCACGGGGGTAGGGCGAAAAACAACCCCGCTGCGGCTACCCGCCCTGGACGACGACCCGCCGTTGCGCGGCGCGCCAAATCAACGCCGAGAGGGCGGCGAAGACGATCGAGCCAGCCGAACTGCACGGTCAGCGCGGGAATCCAGCCATCGGCTTTGATGACGCCGATGTAGATCAACAGCGGCGTAGAGTAGATCGCCGCGAACGGCAGCGCGAGCACGAGTTGTTGCAAGAAGCCGGGGAAGAAGACCAGCGGCACGAGTTGGCCGCTCAAGAGGTCGGAGATCCAGCGTATGATCAGTTGCGCGGCGAACGTCTCCAGCGTCCAGAACGCGACCATGTTCATCAAGAAGTTCAAGAAGAAGTTGACGAAGTACGCCAGGAAGAACGTCGCCGCGAAGGCCGCGAGCACCGGCGGCGGCGGGACGTCGATGTGCACGAGCAGGAGCGAGAGCAGCAGTGCCGGCACGATCATCAGCGCGTGGAACGCGGCTTGGCCGAAGCCGTCGCTGAAGAAGTAGACCGGCACGCTGATCGGCTTCATCATGTCGGTCGCGATCGTGCCCTCGCGGACTTTCTCGCGGATCATCCGCGTGCCGTCGGGCTCGAGGATCAGCGACATCAAGAGCGCGACGGTCGAGTACGTGATCATCGCGTGCAGCGGGATGTCGAGCGGCGCGGCGTTCTGCGCGTAGAGCGCGGTCCACAGGCAGCGCATCAAATACACCCGCACGATCACCGAGCCGATGTTGGTGAACACCTCCATGCGGTAGGTCGCCTCGCGCGCAAACGCTTTCTTGGCGAACTCCCAGTAGGGCTCGAGGTTCAGCTTGGCACTCCCACCGGGGCGCTCTCTTCGGGCGTCTGATACCCCTCGACGTAGATGCGGCGGATGATCGACTCGAGCTCGGGCTCTTCGATCGAGAGATCGCTGACGCAGTAGTCTTCGGCGACGCGCCGGATCAGCGCCTCGGCGGTGATCGTGCGGCGGTCGAAGCGCAAGCGCACGACGTTGCCCTCGCGGCGTTCGACCTCCGCGCCGGCGACCGTGACGTTCTCGTAGGGCTCGCAGAGCTGCACGACCAGCGTGCGGTGGGTGCCGTACTGATCCTTGATGCGCTCGATCTCGCCGTCGTAGATCAGCGTTCCCTTGTCGATCAGCACGATGCGCTTGCACAGCCGTTCGACGTCGGCCAAGTCGTGCGTGGTCAGGATCACGGTCGTCCCGCGCACGCGGTTGACTTCGGCGACGAACGTGCGGATCGCTTCCTTCGCGACCACGTCGAGCCCGATCGTCGGCTCGTCGAGGAAGACGATCTTCGGATCGTGCATCATCGCGGCCGCGAAGTCGCCGCGCATTCGCTGGCCCAGCGACAGCTGCCGCACCGGCGTTTGGAGGAAATCACCCATCTCGAGCAGGGCGACGAAGTCGTCGAGGTTGCGCTTGTAACGTTCGCGCGGCACGGCGTAGATCGCGCGCAGCAGCTCGAACGACTCGATCAGCGGCAGGTCCCAATAGAGCTGGCTGCGCTGGCCGAACACGACCCCGATGTTGCGGGCGTTTTCCTTGCGCCGTTGATACGGAACCAAACCGGCGACCACCACGTCGCCCGACGTCGGCACGAGGATGCCGGTCAGCATCTTGATCGTCGTCGACTTGCCGGCTCCGTTGGGACCGATGTAGCCGACGAGTTCGCCCGCTTCGAGCGACATCGTGACCCCCTCCACGGCCGCCTTCTCGACGTAGTCGCGCGAGAAGAGCGTGCGCAGGGTCCCGCCGAGTCCCGGTTGGCGCTTGATCGTCCGGAACACCTTACGCAGATCGCGCGTCTCGATGATGGGCATGTGACGGCCATTCGGCGCCCGGCGCGCGCGTTCCGGGGGCACGGCGGAGGGCGCTCGCTGCGCCCGTCGTATCGCAGGCGCATGATCGTCACGCTCTCGCGCGAGTACGGCGCCGCCGGGCTCGGAGTCGCGAAAGTGGCCGCGGAGCTGCTCGGCTATCGTTTGATCGACGAAGAGCTGCCGCGCGTCGTCGCGTCGCGGATGGGGACGTCGCCGCAAGCGGTCGACGCCTCCGAGACGTCGCGGCCGCTCGCCACCCGCATCCTGCTCGGCCTCTCGTTCGCAAACGTCGAGGTGCGCGGCGCCGACCCGATGGGCGGCGATACGTTCACCGAAGAGGTCAGGCGCGAGGTCGAAGCGGCGGTGCGCGAGTTCGCCGAGCACGGCAACGTGCTGATCCTGGGCCGGTTCGCCAACATGATCCTCGGCGCACGCGACGACACGTTGCGGGTATTGCTGCACGCCCCGCGCGATTGGCGCGTCTCCCGCATCGCCGAACTCTATCACGCCAACGTCAAGAGCGCGGCCGCCGAGGTCGACCGGCTCGACGCAGCGCGCACGCACTGGGCACAGGAATACTACGACATGCACTGGGGCGATACGCAGCATTACGATCTGACCATCGACGTCTCGCGCTTCGGAATCGAAGGGAGTGGCCGATTGATCGCCCACGCGGTCGAGCGCCGCCGAGCGCACGGGTGAGTCTTTCCGTCCCGCACGGTCCGGCGACCGAGTCGCCGCCGCCCGAACACATCGGGCTGTTCAGCGCGATGCAGTTTCGCGATTTCAGATTTTTGTGGACCGGCCTCTTGATCGGCAATCTGGGCACCTGGACCCAGTTCACGACGATCGGCTACTTCGTCGTCAAGCTCGCACCGAGTCCGGCCCTGGGATCGCTGTACATCGGATTTCTCGGCGCGGCCCGGTGCGTACCGGTGCTCGTGTGCTCGCCCTTTGCGGGCGTGCTGGCCGACCGCTATCCGCGGCGCCGCGTGCTGCTGATGACGAACAGCGCCCAGGTGTTGGCGGCGTTCGCGCTCGCGCTCTTGACGTCGTTCCACCTGATCACGATCTGGGGCGTGTTCTTGATCGCCGCGTTTCAGGCGGCGGTCCAGTCGTTCGACGCGCCGGCGCGGCAGAGCTGGGTCTCGTTCCTGGTTCCACGGGAGTACGTCGGGAACGCGATCGGCCTCAACTCGATCGCGTTCAACGCGCCCAGCGTCGTCGGGCCGCCGATCGCGGGACTGCTGATCGTCGCCATCGGCGTGTCGGCGTCGTTCTACGTCAACGCGGTGCTGACGATCGCGGTCATCGTCGCGCTCGTGCTGATGCACAGCAACGGCAATCCGGTGCCGTCCAAACGCGAGCCGTTCGTGCGCGCCCTCACCGAGGGCATGCAGTTCATGGCGCGTCACCGCATCCTGCGCTGGGTGTCGCTGATGCTGATCGTGACGGCGTTGCTCGTGCGCCCCTACAATCTGCTGCTGCCGGCCTACGCGGTGCACGATCTCCACACCGGGCCGCGCGGCTTGGGCTGGTTGATGGCCTCGGCGGGCGCGGGTGCGATCGGCGGCGCGGTGATCACCGCGCTCGCCGGGCGGCGCCGCGGCATCGTTTGGTCGGTCAGCTCGCTGATCATGGGGATCGGGCTCGCCATGCTGGGGATCTTCAACGCGTTCGTTCCGGCGACGGTGGTGCTCTTCGTCATCGGATTGGCGGCGCTGGGCAACATCGGCACCTCCAACGTGATGATCCAGACGCTGGCGCCCGACAACGTCAGGGGCCGGGCGATCGCGGTATACTCGATGATCCTCATGGGGCTCATCCCGCTGGGCACGCTCGTGGTCGGCTCGATCGCGTCGGTCATCGGCCTGCGCACGACGTTCGTGGTCGCGGGCGCGCTCACGGCGGTGATGACGGTCGTCGTTTGGTTCGCCGAGCCCAGAGTGCGCCGCGCGTAAACGGCGAAGAGCGCGGCAATGGTCGATTATCGGGCCGTGATCGCGGTCGGTCTGGGCGCCGCGCTCGGGGGGATCGCGCGCCTGCTGGTGGCGACGTGGTTCACGCAGCGGTTCGGAACGGGGTTCCCTTGGGGGACGCTCGTGATCAACGTGTCCGGCTCGCTCTTGATCGGCGCGGTGCTCGAACTCGCGCAATCGCGGATCGGCTTGCCGCCGGTGGCGCGGCTCTTTCTGGCGACGGGCATCCTCGGCGGGTACACGACCTTCTCGACGTTCTCGTTCGAAACGCTCGCCTTGTGGGCCGACGGATTCACGCTCTTGGGTTTCGCGTACGCAATCGGAAGCGTCGTGCTGGGGGTGGGCGCGGCGTTCTTGGGCGTCGCCGCGGTGCGGCTGGCCTTTCCTTAAAGGAAGACCGCAGAGGGAGGGCCGCCGTTTTGCGGCCCCGGCGAGTGGGTACGGCACAACGTGGTCGCGATAGCGGTCTGGACGATCGCGCTGCTGACGGTGGCGTGCATCATCGTGCGCCCGATGCGCGTTCCCGAAGCGGTACCGGCCGCGGCCGGCGCGGCGTTGCTCGTCGGATGCGGGTTGTTGCGTTGGCCCGACGCCTGGGCGGCGATCCGTTCGGGAACCGACGTCTACTGCTTCTTGGTGGGCATGATGCTGGTCGCGGAATTGGCGCGCGTCACCGGCGTCTTCGATCGGCTTGCGGCGCTGGCCGCGCGAGCTGCGCGCGGATCCCGGCACCGTTTGTTCGCGCTCGTGTACGGCGTCGGGACGCTCGTGACGGTCTTCCTCTCGAACGACGCGACGGCGGTCGTGCTGACGCCGGCGGTGGCGGCGGCCGTCGCGCGCACCGGTGCCCCGGCGCTGCCCTACTTGTTCGCGTGCGCCTTCATCGCCAACGCCGCGAGTTTCGTCTTGCCGATCTCGAACCCGGCGAACTTGGTCGTCTTCGCCGGGCGAATGCCGGCGCTCGTGCCGTGGCTCGCTGGGTTTGCGATCCCTTCGGTGCTTGCGGTCGTGCTGACGTACGGCGCGCTGCGCATCGTGTTCGCGAGCGATCTCGCCGGGAGCGTCGCGGGCTCGGGTGACGCGCCGCAGGCTCTCGGCCGCAGCGGACGCATCGCCGCATGCGGCGCCGCGGTCTTCGCGCTCGCGCTCGTCGTGACGTCGCTGCGCGGCGGACCGCTCGGCGCGGTCGCGCTCGTGACGTCGCTCGCCGTGTATGCGGCGGTCGCGTTCGGCGGTAAGCGCGATGCGATCCGCGCGCCGCTGCACGTCAGCTGGCAAATCGTGCCGCTCGTCGCCGGGCTCTTCGTCGTCGTGCGCGCGCTCGACGCGAACGGCGCGATTGCGCTCGCCCATCGCGCCTTGCACGACGTGCAGTCGTGGCCCGCACTCCCGGCCGCGGTCGCGGTCGCGTTCGGCACGGCACTGCTCGCAAACGTCGCGAACAATCTCCCCGTCGGCTTGCTCGCGGGGACGGTGCTCGGCGCGCATCCGGTCGCGGCGCAGCTGGCGCAAGCGACGCTCGTGGGCGTCGATCTCGGGCCGAACTTATCGGTGACCGGCTCGCTCGCGACCCTGTTGTGGCTGGTCGCGTTGCGGCGCGACGGTTTGAACGTGAGCGCCTTCCGGTTCCTGCGCGTCGGCGTGGTCGTGATGACGCCCGCGCTCCTCGCGGCCGCGCTGGCGGCCGGGCTGGGTTTCTAAGCGCGGACGGGCGTGGGGCGCGCGATCGACGCTTCGGCCGTGGCGCGCGACGCGATGCGCGCGCGCTGCGCGGTAAAGTAGTAGTCGGCGACGCGAAACCCGGCTGACTCGAGCGCCTTGCGGCTCTTCACTTCCTCGATCGAAAACGCTCCGCACACGAGTCGCCCGGTCGCTTCCAACTGGTCGGCGTGGAGTGAGAGCAAGGTCGAACCGAACCCGTATCCGCGGTGCGCCGGAAACACGAAGGCCCGAACTTCGGTCCACGTCGCGTCGAGCGCCTCGCTGAAAACGACGCCGACGACCTCGTTCTCACGCTGCGCGTACAGCACCGTCGGGTGCGCGAACCCCGGGGCGTACTCGTTCGTGACCTCGCGCGTGCTCATTCGGTCGAGGGCCGACGGCGGTCGCAGAACGATCGCGTTCGTGGCACGGGTCGCGTCGTGGTTGCGCACCGCGACCGCCCCGTGCGGCGTCAGCGGCAGGCCGAGTTCCGTGACCGCGCGCCACGCGACCGAGTCGCCGCCGTAGAACCAGAGCGCCTTGGCATTGGTCATCGCCATCGCATCGGAAAGCCGGCGCGCCGGATCTTCGCGTTCGGCGACGTCGAAGCGTACGAGCCAGTCGTCGGGGAGGATGGTTCCGTCGCTCAGCCATACGACGGCCGCGGCCCGGCCGTTTTCGCGAATCGCTCGGCCGCGCCCATGTCGCTTGATGCTGCGTGCCAGCATGAGTTCCGGCAGTTCGTCGAGGTACATAAAATGAAGAGCGAGCCGTGCGTTCGCGCGACTCGCTCCGTATCCTCCGTCGAGGAGGGAACTAGGCCGAAGCTTTGCGGCGCGTGGTCTTCTTGCGCGCCGCGGTCTTCTTGCGGGTGGTTTTCTTCCGCGCCGTCGTCTTGCGCGCCGTGGTCTTGCGGCCCGCCGTCTTGCGCGTGGCTTTCTTGCGGGTCGTCTTCTTCTTGGCGGCCGTCTTTTTGCGGCTCGTCGATTTCTTGGCCGCAGCCTTGCGGGTCGACTTCTTCGCGCGGGTGGCCTTCTTGCGGGGCGCCGCTTTGCGGGCGGTCGACGTCTTCTTGCTCGTGGTTTTGCGGGCCGACGTCTTGCGCTTCGCGGTGGATTTCTTTCTGACTGCCACTAGTTGCAATCGTCCTTTCTGCTTCCATGACTGAAAGCGCGAACTGGCAGGATGCCAGGGTCGTTGCTACATTTATAGCAGGAAGGGAGGAATTTCGCAACTTTATCGCGTCGCAAGCGCCATGCGCATTGCGATCGACGACGGTGAACTCGACGTGCTCGACGAGGGGCGCGGCCCCGCGGTGGTCATGCTTCACGGCTTTCCGCTTGCAAAAGAAGCATGGGATGCGCAAGCTGCGGCATTGCGTGGCGCGTTCCGCGTCATTCGTCCCGATCTGCGCGGCTTCGGCGCGTCGAGCGCGCCGCCGGGTCCATATCTGATGGAGCAGCTCGCGAGCGATGTCGCGGCGGTCCTCGACGCGCTGGGCATCGAACGCGCGGCGCTCGTCGGGCACTCGATGGGCACCTACGTCGCCTTCGCATTCACCCGTTTGTTCACCGAGCGGACGGCGGCGCTCGCGCTCGTGTGCGGGCGCGCCGACGCCGACGACGAGGCCGCGGCGGGCGTACGATACGCGCTCGCCGACGCGATCGAGCGTGACGGCATGCAAGCGGCGATCGACGCCTACGTGCCGCGCTACTTCGCCCCGCGGCATTATGTGGGCGATGCGCCGCTGGTAGCGCGAGCGGAAGCGCTCCTGCGGCGCACGCAGCCGGCCGGTGCGGCGGCTGCGTTGCGCGGGATCGCGGCGCGCGTCGCCGCCGACGATCTCTTCGACGACCTCGAGGTGCCGGTGCTCGTGGTCGCCGGGCGCGAGGATGCGATCATGTCGCTCGACCACAACGCGACGATCGCCGGCGCGATTGTGGGGGCGCGGCTCGAAGTGCTCGACAGCGGGCATTTTCCGCTCTGGGAGTGTCCCGCTGCGCTGAACGCGGCGCTCGCAGCGTTTCTCGAACCTGCTAAGGGGTCGTGACGCGCAAGCCGGCTCCAAACGTCGAGTAGGTGCGGTGGTGCTCGTAGCTCGCGGTGACGCCGGTGCGCAGATTGAACTTGTAGAGCGTGTCCCAATCGATGAACCGCCCCTGTTCGAGCGGATCGGTTTCGTGGCGATAGATCACGTCGGCGCGGATGCGTTCGGACGGTGCGTACGTCAGAAACGCGACGTCACGCGCGGGGGTCGGCTGCGGCGGTTTGCCACTCGCGCCGGCGTTGTAGTAGGCGGTGTGCATCAGCAGGCTCCACGCGCGGATGTGGAAGATGCGTGAGATGCGCCAGTCGGCGCTGTAGCCGGTCCCGACCAGGATCGTCGAATAGAGCGGCGTGTTGCGGATCTCTTTGTATTCTTGGATCTCGGCGTTGAACGCGTCCCCGATCTCGTACCGCGCTGCGGCCTCGGTGAGGTACGTTCGGGTGAGGAAGGTCGGCGGCGGGGTGCTGGTTCCGAAGTAGCGGCGGCTGATGCGTGGCGTCTCGATGCCCGACGACTGTCCGCCGACGAACGAGAGGCGTCGGCCGACCCGCTGCGTGACCTGGATCGACGGCTGCAGCGCGCTCGCCGTCTGTTTGTCGGCCGGCATGAGCCCGTCGGTGCCCGAGAGGCTCAGGTTCACCGCCCCGAGGCCGGCATTGAAGTCGGTCCGCGAGCCGGCATAACGCGCTTCCGCGTACACGCGGTTCTCAGCCAGCGTTCCGAACGGAACGGCGTCGGCGTCGTCGCTTTCGATGAGCTCGTTGATGATCGCGGAGTTGGGGCCGAGGTTGGTCGAGTTTTCCGGCAGCTGAAGATTGACGCTCGCGTTCTGCCGGCTCGTGATGATGCCGAACTCCCAGCTGACGTCGCCGGCGGAGTCCTTGAGGCGCAGCTGGTTGGTGTAGGTCGAGGCCGGGCGGACGAGGCGCACGCCGTAGCGGTCGTCGGTGACGATCTTCTGGCGCAACGTCGTCTCGAACGTCGCAGTCATCTCGCCGAACGGATGCTGGTAGTTGATCTTGCCGTAACTGACCGTATTGCCGAGCGCGCGCGCATCTTGGCTCGCCGACGCGTAGTAGCCGGTCGCCCACAGTGCGCCGCGCGCCAGCGGACCGCGATACGTCAGATCGCTGCGCGTGCGCGTCGTGCCGTCGCCGCGGCTGTCGCCCGCGACGATGTCGAACCCGAGAGCGGTCGCCTGCAGATCGACCGTCTTGAGCGACCCGAGCTCGAACTCGCCGCCGGCCGGCTCGGGCGAATCGGCGCCGACGAGATACTGGCCGGTCGCACCGTTGGCGTTGGTGCGGTAGGCTTGGTTCGCATCGATCGGCGAAACGTAGCTCGCATAGCGCGCGGGGACGTCGGCAAAGCTCTTGCCCGCCGCCCCGATGACGTTGCCGCCGAGCCCGCGATCGGCGATCCGGATGAACTGCCCGCCGCGGATCGTCGTGAACGTTCGCAGCGACTGCGCGTAGCCCAGATCGTTGTACGGCAGAATCGGCAGGTCGTCCGACTCCGCGTGTCCTTTGCGGCTCGAGCTGCCCTTGGGCTTGAGCACGACGATGATGCCGGTCGGGTTGAGGACGTTGACTTTGACCGCGGTGTAATCTTTGGCGCTGACGCGCACGCTGTCGGGCACGGTCGTGACCCCGATCGAGAACGCGCCGCCGGCATCGGTCGTGGCGGTCCCGACGACTTGCGTGCCGGCGAACAGCACGATCTTCGCGCCGGCGACCGATTCGCGGCGCCGGTTCGTGACGAGCCCGGCAACCGCGATCGTGCCCGCGGCCTCGTCCGTGGCCGCTTGCTGCGCGCGGTTCTTTTTCGCGCCTCCGGCCGCGCATGCGGGCCCAGGCACGCTCCCAAGGATGACCGACACGACGAGCAGCGCGAGCAGCGTGCGCCTCACAAGGAGTTGCGCCATCACCGGGGCATACAATCGCGCTAGCTTGTTCTTCCTTCATCTCGTCGTGACAGAAGCGAGGTCTTCATGCGTCTCTTTCGCCTGGCGTTCGCGTTCGCCGCGGCTTGCGCGGTCGCCGCACCGTCGCTCCCCGCCGGGGCGGCGGCGCCGTCGGGCGCGCCGATCGTCGTCGGCGCGATCCTCTCGATCTCCGGTCTCTACGCGCCGCTCGGCGAACCGGAGCGCAATGCGCTGATGCTCGCGCAGGACCGGATCAACGCTGCGGGCGGGATCGGCGGTCATCCGCTCCAGATCCAAATTCAGGACGACGAAGGGAAGGCCGATACCGCGCAGCAGCTCGCGACGTCGTTCGTCGGACAGAAAGTCGCGCGATCATCGGCGGTTCGCTGACCCCGACGAGCAACGCGATCGCGCGCGTCACGAACGCCTCCAAAGTGCTGCAGATCTACATGACGCCGACGTCGTCGACGTGGAAGACGGCGCAGGGCGTCGTCAAGTACACGTTCGAAGCGACCCCTCGCAACGAGATCGAAGCGGTCGCGCTGCTGCACTACGCGCGGGCGAAGATGGGCATGAAAAAGCTTGCGCTCATGGCCGACGAGGCGCCGTACGGCCAGGGCGGCACCGCGGTCGTGCAACAGACGGTCAAGGACGAAAACATCGATCTGGTCGACACCGAGTCGTTCGCGATCAACGCGACCGACCTCACGGCGCAACTGCTGAAGATCAAGAACAGCGGCGCCGACACGGTGCTGATCTGGACCGCGTCGCCGGCCGCCGCCACCGCGGTGCGCCAGATCCGCCAGCTCGGGCTGAAGGTCGGCATTCTCGGTTCGACCGGGATCGTGTCCGACAATTTCCTGCGGCTCGCCGGCAAGGACAGCGACGGCGTCATCGCCGACGTCGACTTGAATTACACGTATCCCGATCCGGTCCAGCGCACGTTCCTGGACGCTTATCACGCTGCGTACAAAGCGCGTCCGTCGAACTTCGCTTCGTTCGCTTGGGACGCGGCGCACTTGGTGCAGGTCGCGGTCGACGGCGCGAAAGGCAAGACCGACGGCGATGCGCTCGCGGCGGCTCTCGAAGCGATGAAGCCCTATCACGGCACGACCGGCACCTTCCAATTCACCGCGAGCGATCACAACGGGCTCACCGAGAAAGCCATCCATATCGCGTACGCGAAGAATCAGCTATGGTTCACGATCCAGCAGTGAGGAAGGGGTTATGCCCAAACCCGTGACCGCCGTCTACCAGCGCGCGTTCTCCGGGACGCCGAAGCGGATCTTTCAGCTACTCTCAGATCTAGGGACTTCGGCCGATGCGGTATGGCCGTCGGCATCGCAGCCCTTCATGCGGACCGCGGGCCCGCTCGTCGTCGGACAGAGCGAGGAGTGGCACGGCGGCGTGCACGCCGTGCTCGATCAGTACGTCGACGAACGGTGCATCGTGTGGCGCTACGACATGCCCGGCGTCGAAGGCACGCATGGCTTCTATCTGACCCCGGATAAGAAGAAGACGCTCGTCCAACAAAAGATCGACGCCGTCCTTTCCGACACCGACGGGCGCGCCTTCTGGAAGCGCTACGAGGACGTCCACGAGATGATGATCGAGGGTCTCTTCGACAAACTTACCAAGGTCTTGAAGCGCTGATTTCGCGGAGGGCCCGCCTCAAATAGCGGCGGCTTGGCGCGAAGCCTCAAACGCGAAGGACGGCGGCCGGCGCCTCGCTCCAGACGAAATCAGCGCTTCAAGGGCATGCGCGATCCGGCGTTTTGAGCTAGCGGCCTTTGAAGACTGGGGGGCGCTTGTTGCGGAAGGCTTCTAGGCCTTCGAGGAAGTCTTCGCTGTCGCCGGCGACGCCTTGCAGGTCGGCTTCGTAGGCGAGTCCGGCTTCGACGTCGCCCAAGCCGTTGCGCACCATCAGGCGTTTGATGAGCCCGAGGGAGCGGGGGCCGCGCGCGAGCCCGGCGGCGAAGTCGAGCGCCTCTTCCATCACCCGCTCGGGGTGGACGATCTCGGTTGCCAGCCCGATCTCGCCGGCGGTTTTCGCATCGATCTTTTCCGCCAACAGCGCGTACTCGAGGGCGGCGGCGTAGCCGACCATGCGCGGCAGCAAGAACGAGACGCCGGTATCGGGGACGAGGCCGATCTTCACGAAGGCCGTCGTGAACGTCGCGTCCTCGGAGATGATGCGGAAATCGCAGGCGAGGGCTAGCCCCATGCCCGCGCCCGCGGCGACGCCGTTCACCGCCGCAACGATCGGCTTGTCGAGCCCGAGCATCGCGAGCAGTAAGGGATTGTAGCGCTCGACGACCGACCGGCGGATGTCGATCTTGCCCGCGGCGTCGCGCGCCAACGACTCCTCGTCGTCGAGCGCCTGGCCGGCGCAAAAGCCTTTGCCGGCGCCGGTCAGCACGATCGCCCGCACGCGGTCGTCGCGGCCCAGCTCGCGGAAGGCGGCGAGCAGTTCGCGCAGCAGCGCGGCGGTGAGCGCGTTGTACGCCTTGGGCCGGTCGAGGGTGACGACGGCGACCCGGTCGTCGCGTACTTCGACCCGTAAGCCGGCGTCGGCGGCTTTCACTGATTCGACCATCGCGGGGGCCTCCGTTCGGTGAAGGCGGCGATGCCTTCGGCTGCGTCTTGCGTTGCGAGGAGCGCACGAAACTCCCGCCGCTCGTTGCGCAGCGACTGTGCGAGCCCCTCGTCGAAGGCGTCGAGCACGCACCGTTTGGCCGCCCGCACCGCGAGCGGCGCAGCCCGTGCGATGTGTCCGGCCAATTCGAGCGCGGCCGGCAGCGTCCGTTCGGGGGGCGCGTGGTGCGTGACGAGGCCGCGCGCGTACGCCTCGCGTCCGCTCAGTTCGCGTCCCAAGATCACCATCTCCATCGCCAGCGCCTTGCCGAGCGCGTGGGTGAGACGCTGCGTTCCGCCGGCGCCCGGAATCAATCCGAGCTTGATCTCAGGCTGCCCCAAGCGCGCGTCGTCGGCCGCGACGACGAAGTCGCACGACATCGCGAGTTCGAGCCCTCCGCCCAGCGCCATGCCGCGCACCGCGGCCACGAGCGGGATGCCGACGTGCCAGAGCCGGTCCCACAGCGTGAAGTCAGGCCCGGGGTCGCGCAGCTCGGTGATGTCGGCCCCGGCGGCGAACGCGCGGGCGTCGCCGGTGATCACGGCCGCGCGGGTCGCGCCGTCGCGGTCGAACGCTTCGAGATGGCCGACGAGCTCGCGCATCAGCGCGTTCGAGATCGCGTTGAGCCGCTTGGGATGATTGAGCCGCAACAGCGCGACCCCCTCGCGCGGCACCTCGACGATGACGTTGGGATCGGACATCGGCTCAGGCCGGGTTCCGGCGATCGAAGACGCGCCTCACCTTGCCGGCCTCGACCCGCTCGATCGTGTTGGGCGCGAGGATCGCGGTCGACGCGGAGACGAGCAACGTTTCGTTCAACCGTAAACGAAGCCGTGCGGCCAGGATCTCGGCGTCGATGCTGGCGCCCGGATGGTGCTCGACCTCGATCGTCACTTCGTCGAGCCCGCCGTCCGCACGGTCGACGAAGATGCGATAGTTCGGCGAAAGCTCGTCGAAACCGAGCAGCACTTCCTCGATGGCGGTCGGGAAGACGTTGACCCCGCGCACGATGATCATGTCGTCGACCCGGCCGGTGAGCCAATCGATCCGCGCCGTCGTTCGGCCGCAGGCACACGGTTCGCGCGTCATCGCAGTCAGGTCGCCGGTGCGATAGCGCAGCACGGGCATCGCTTCGCGCGTCAGGGTCGTGATGACGAGTTCCCCGCGCGTTCCGTCGGCGACCCGCTGCCCGGTGTCGGGGTCGATCACCTCGCACAGGAAATGGTCTTCTTGCACGTGCATGCCGGCCTTCGCGACGGCGCACTCTTGCGCCACGCCGGGCCCGATCACTTCGGTGAGCCCGTAGATGTTCGTTGCGATCACGCCGAGCGCGGCTTCGAGCTGGGCGCGCATCTGCAGCGTCCAGGATTCGGCGCCGCACACCGCGAGCCTCAAGGCGCTCGGAAATTTGTTCTCCGAGCGCATGCGCTCGGCCAGGTACAAGGCGTAGCTCGGCGTGCAGCCGATCCCCGCGACCGGCAGCGCTTCGAGCAGTTGCAGTTGGCGCAAGGTGTTGCCGCTCGATGCCGGGACGACGGCGCAGCCGAGCCGTTCGGCACCGGCATGCATCCCCAGGCCGCCGGTGAAGAGCCCGTATCCCCACGCGACTTGGAACATATCGCCAGGCATCGCGCCGGCCATCGCGAGGCTGCGCGCGCACACCTCCGCCCACACGGCCAGGTCGGTCGTCGTGTAGGCGGTGATCGTCGGGTTGCCGCTGGTCCCCGACGACGCATGGATGCGCGCGACCTCGTGCCGCGGAACCGCGAGCATGCCGAGCGGATACGAGTCGCGCAGGTCGCTCTTGCGGGTGAACGGCAACCCGGCGACGTCGTCGAGGGCGTACGGCACCGCGCAGCCGGCCAGCCGCTCGGCGTACAGCGGCACGTTCGCGCGGACGCGCGTCATCACGTCGCGCAGCCGCTCGAGTTGCAGCGCCTCGAGCGAGGGACGGGCAAGCGTCTCGATCTGGGGCTGGAAGATCAGCGGTGGGGCCGCGGTCGACATGCGCCATGGTTCTCGCGGATGGGGCGGACTCCCGCAGGGCGTCCCACGGCCGCGAGCCGCTCGAAATGCTTGGGAAGAAGTAGTACGAACGAGATAAGCGTTACGCTTGGCGCAGCGGGTCAGCGGCTTGACCCGGCGCGCAAACAAGCGAGGGATCGAGGGACGCCACCGGTGTGGTCGCCGTTCGTTAAGATTGTACAAACCGGCGGTACGCACGAAGGCCCTGTGCGTTCGCTATGCTATCCATCACATTGATGAATAGTGAGCGGCCGCCGAATGTCGTAGTCGTTGACGACCGGACGGCCCACGTCCTCACCTACGGGCGCGTGTTACACTCGCTCGCGCACGCCAAGCCCGCCTGTTTCACCGATCCGGAACTGGCGCTGCGCTGGTGCGATCGCGAACAACCCGACTTGGTGATCGTCGAGCACGCGATGGCACCGCTCGACGGGTTGGAGTTCGCGCGCCGCTTCCGGGCCCGCGACCGGCATGAAGCGGTGCTCGCCATGCTGGCGGAGGCCCCGGAACCGGGTCTGAAGGGAATGGCGCACCACGTCGGGGTCGACTTGTTCATCGTGAAACCCGTGCGGCCGGCGCGACTGCGCACCCTGGTCGAACACGCGCTGTCGCTACGCGCCGCCCGCGCGCGCATTCGCGAGCGTAACCACGCCCACTGAGACGCGACGGCGACGCGTCGCCGTCCCGGTGCTGATTCTCGACGAGCATTCCGCACGCGAAGCGGCCGCCTACCGCGACGCGTTGAAACAGCATCCCGAAATCGAACCGGTCACCTTCACCGATGCGGATGCTGCGCTCGGCTGGCTGCGAGAACATCCGGTCGAGGCCGTCGTCATCGACGTCGCGCGGCCCGATTCCGACGGGGTCGCCTTCGTGGCGGCCGTGCGCGAGCTGCGCGACCTTGGGGATCCCTACATCGTGATGCTCATCGGAGCGCCGGACGCAGCGCTCGAGGTGCGGGCGCGCGATGCCGGGCTCGACGAACTGTTCGTCAAGCCGGTCCGGCGCGAAGCCTTCGGGGCGCTCGTCGAGCACGCGGCCAAACTTCGCGAGGGCGAGGAGGCCGAAGAGCAAGAGGCCCTGGCGACGCTGGCGCCGCCGGAACCCGCCCCCAAGCGGCGTTTGCTCGTCCCGTTTCTCGTCTTGGGAGCGATCGCGGTGCTGCTGGTCGCGCTGCTCGCATGGCGGTCGCACCCGTGGTGGCCGGGCGCTTCACCGCAGGCCCGGGGTACTCCGCATCCGCGCGTTCACGGCAGCAGCCCGCCGACCCCCCGGCCGGCGGGGGCGACCGTTTCCCGCCCGGCCGGCGGCGGGGCCGGCGAGGTCGTCGGTCCGGGCGGCGCCAAGCTGCCCGGCGCGGTGCCGCCCGTGTCGGCCGGCGGTCCCGCGCCGGGCCCGGGAATGCCGGCCCACGCCGGCGCGACGGCGCTGCCCGGCGGGGGCGGTTCCGCGGCGAGCACCGCCGGCGCAGCGGTCGCCGCCGCGGGGAACTCCGGCGCGGGACATTCGGCTGCGCCGGCTTCCCAGGCGGCCGGCTCCGCCGCCGCGCCGCGCCGTTCCGGCACGGGGGCCGCCAACGCGCCGGCGAACGGCGCGAGCGGCTCCGCCGGACTCTCGCCCCCGCAGGCTCGCGGCGTCGCGGCGGCGCTGGCTCCGCTGGCGCTCCCCGGCTCGGGTTTTCTGGTTCTCGACGCGGGCGGACGCGACGTCGCCGGCCACGACGCCGGCGTGCCGCGCGTCCCCGCTTCGACCGTCAAACTCTTGACGGCCGCGGCCGCCCTCGCCATCCTGGGGCCGGACTACCGGTTCGCGACCGTCGTCGAAGCGCTGGGCCCGCTCCGCGGACCCACGCTCGCGGGCCCCCTGGCGCTGATCGGGAGCGGCGACCCGGCGCTGACCTCGGCCGAGCTCGATGCGGCCGCCGCCAAGCTGGCGCAGCGCGGCATCCGGGACGTCACGGGCGGTTTGGTCGTCGACGCGACCGCTTTCTCGCTTCCCGAGCGCAACTCGCACTGGCCGCAAGGCGACCTGCGCTATCCGTATGCGGCCGGAGTGGGCGCGCTTGCCCTCGACGGCGGTCTGCGTGACGGCGCTCCGGTCGACGATTTGCAGCGGTACGCCGGAGCGGTGTTTCGCGCTCGGTTGGCGGCCCACGGTGTAGGGGTCGTCGGTGCGACCCGCTACGGTCCGGCCGGGGCGGGAACCGTGCTTTGGACCAGGCACTCCCCGGCGCTCGCCGCCCTGATGGGGCCGATGCTGGCCTCGTCCGACAACCACGTCGCCGAGCAGGTGCTGCGCGCCATCGGGCATTCGGCCGCCGGGGAGGGCAGCGAACGCGCCGGGGTGGCCGCCGTGCGGGCCTACCTCGTGCGGCTGCGCGTTCCGGTCGCCGGCCTCGCGCTCTACGACGGCAGCGGACTATCGCCCGACGACCGCGCCTCGCCGCGCACGCTGGCCACCGCACTGTACGCGGTCGCCGCGCGTCCCGAAGGGCGGGTGTTGTTGGCGGCCCTTCCGCTCGTGGGCCGCGATCTCGACGTCAGCGATCACCACCTCAGGGCCGCGGCCGGGTCGGTGGTGGCCAAAGCCGGCCATCTGGCGAATGCGCGTGCGCTCGCCGGGTATCTGAAGACGGCGCGACACGGCAACCTGGCGTTCGCGTTCCTCGCCGGCGGTGCAGCGGACGGGAACGCCGCCTTGCGCGCGAGCCAGGACGCCGCCCTCGATGCAATCGCGCGCGCCGTCCCGTGAGCCCGCAGGCGGGCTCAGCGCTGAACGATGTCGGACCGGCGCGCCCGGGCCAAGCGGCCTCCCCGGCGGGTGAGCGACACGAGGAACGCGCCCCCGACCGCGATCGCGGCCAGCACCGCTGCGATGAACACGATCTTGATCAGGAAGAGCAACACGAAGAAGGCGACCAGGGCGAGCGCGACTCCCACCGTCAAGCGGACGAACGTAAACATGCGGTTCTGACCTCCGCTCCCCTGTACCGCCGGCGACGTGGCCGAGTTTCGTGACCGGGGTCCGCAGGAGCGGGGGGTCGCCGCCCGGTAAGGCACGAGCACGATGGACGTATCAGCCCTTTCATCCGCCACCACGTCGCAGCTCGCCAACACGGGCACCGCGATCGGGTTCAGCGTTTTGAGCAAGGTCCAGCATGCGCAGAGCGCCGCGGTCGCGGAACTCTTCAAATCGATCGGCATCGGCTCGAACATCAACGCCGTCGCCTGACCGGTCCTGACGTTTTCGCGGCCCTGCACCCCGAGGTCGGGGCGTGGTGCCGTACGCACCTCGGCGAACCGACGCCGCCGCAGGCGCTGGCGATTCCCCTGGGTCTGGCGGGTGAGAACGCGCTGATCTGTTCCCCCACCGGGACCGGGAAGACGCTGGCCGCCTTCCTCCCGGTGATAAGCCGGCTCGCCGGGCTCCGCGACGCCGACGAACTCTTTCCGCGGCCCTACGTGCTCTACGTGTCGCCGCTGCGTGCGCTCGGCTACGACGTCGAGCACAACCTGCGCCGTCCGCTGCGCGAGATGGGGTTGCTCGAGCGGCCCAACAGCGAGCGCGCGACGGTGCGGCGGGGACGCGTTCGCGAGCGCTTCGTGCGCACCGGCGTCCGCACCGGGGACACGCCGCAGGACGAGCGGCGCCTGATGATGGCGCGTCCGCCGCACGTCCTGATCACCACCCCGGAGTCGCTCGCGCTGATGCTGGCGATGGAATCGTATCGCAAGCACCTGCGGATGGTCGAGACCGTGATCCTCGACGAAGTCCATGCGCTGGCGCCGAGCAAGCGCGGCACGCAGACGGTGCTCGCGCTCGAGATGCTCGAAACGTTGACCGGTAAACCAGTCGCGCGCATCGGTCTTTCGGCGACGGTCGCGCCGCTCGATCGGGTCGCGCAGTATCTGGCGGGCACGGGGCGCCCGTGCACGATCGTCGACTGTCGTGCCTTGCGCGCGATCAAACTCGGGGTCGTCGCCCCGTTCGCCGGCGCGATGGCGCCGCTCGCGAAGATCGCACAGACGGCCGTGAAGCTGACCGAGGACGTGCGGACGTCGCTCGTGTTCACGAACGTGCGCAGCCAAGCCGAACGCGTCGCGCACGAGATGGCGCTGGCCGGAGAGCCAGAGGACGCGATCGAGGTGCCGGAGGAGACGCGCGAACGTCCCGAGCGCGACCGCCGCATCGGCGTCCACCATAGCGCACTCGAACGCAACGTGCGCCATCGCGTGGAGGCGCAGCTGCGGGCGGGCGCGTTGCACACCGTCGTGTGTTCGAGTTCTCTCGAACTGGGCGTCGACATCGGCTACATCGATCGCGTGATCGTCGTCGGCGGAGCGCGCGGCATGACGCCGACGCTGCAACGCGTCGGCCGCGCCGGGCACCGTCCCGGTGCGGTGGCGGACGGCGTCGTCGTCGCCCAAGACCGCGACGACATCGTCGAAGCGGCGGCGACCAAACGCTGCATCGCCGACGGCATCATCGAAGAGCTTGCGATCCCCGAAGCGCCGCTCGACGTGCTGGCGCAATGGCTCGTCGGACTGGTCACCCCCGAGCGCACGATCACGATCGCCGGCGCGCTCGCGCTCGCGCGCCGTGCCTATCCGTACCGCGAACTCGCCGAGCGCGACCTGCGCGCCTGCGTCGCGTATCTCTCGGGCGGTGGCGCCGGTCCCGACGAGGCCCACGTGCGGCGCATCGGCGCCGATGCGGAACGGATCTGGGGCCTGGGGCGCGAAGCCGGCGCGGCCTACTTCGAAAATGCGGGGACGATTCCCGACGAGCAGACCGTCGGCGTCAGCGGCAAGGCCGGAAATCGCATCGGCAAACTCGACGAGAGCTTCGCCGCGAGCTTGCGCGAGGGCGACGTGTTCCTGCTCGACGGGCGCACGATGCGCGTGCGCGCGGTCGAAGCGCGCGGCATCACCGCCGAACCGTTCAACGGACGGCCGAACGTGCCGACGTGGAGCTCGCATCTCAAGGGCATCCCGCTCGTGCTCGCGCAGCGGATCTCGGCGCTGCGCGAAGGCGTCGCGCAGCGCCTCCACGCCGGGGGGCCGCAAGCGGCGCTCGGGTGGCTGCGCACGGCGTACGGCTTGGAGAACGCCGAAGCGGCGCACGTCGCGCGCTACGTCGCGCAGCAAGAAGCGATCTCCGCGCTGCCCGGCGAGCGGACCCCGATCGTCGAGATCTATCGCATGGACGGCCGTCAGACGGCCGTCTTTCACACTTGCGCGGGCCGGCGCATCAACGAAACCCTGGCGCGCGTCGTCGGCGCGCGCCTCTTCCGGCGCATGCGCGCCAACACGACCGTGACGACCGACGACAACGGCTTCCTCATCGCGTTGCCGCAACGCAAGACGGTCGCCGACGCGGTGTGGGCGGGACTGCTCTACGAAGACGAGTTCGAACGCGACCTGATGGACGGGCTGCGCGCCGGACACTTGCTGCGCCGATATTTTCGCTACGTCGCCAATACCGGGCTGCTCGTGCTGCGCCGCGCCGGGGGCCGGACGTTGCGCCGGTCGGCGCTGCGCTGGAACAGCGAGCGCATCTTCGACCGGCTCTTCGAAGCCGATCCCGACTTCCCGCTCGTGCGCGAAACGATCCGCGTCGTCACCCGCGATCTGCTCGACGCACCGGGGGCGCTCGCCTACGTGCAGGGGCTCGACGGCGAGCCGCGCGTGCTCCACCCGCCGGCCGCGTCGCCGTTCACGTTCGGGATCGTCACTTCGAGTTTCGGCGACTCGGTGGTGATGGACGACCGCGCCGGCATGGTCGAGGCGATGCACGAACGCGTGCTCGCGATCCTCGGCGAAGGTGGAGGGGAAGAAGCGCCGCGCGAAACGCGAACGACGCTGTTCTGATGTCGGTTTCGCCCCAACCCGCCACGCCGGCGTTCGAACTCGCGCCCGGCCTGGTCGCGCTGCCGCCGGGGCTGCTGTGGATCGCGTCCACGCGCACGCTCGTTGCCGCCGACGTGCACTTCGGGTACGAGGACGTCGTCGGCGGCTCGCTGCCGCTCTGGAGCACGACCGAACTGGTGGCGACGCTGACGATCGCCGTCGAGGCGGCGCAGGCACGCGAGCTCGTGTTCCTCGGCGACGTCATCCATGGCTCGCGCATGAGCGAGGGCGCGGCGCTCGCCGTGGGCGAAGCGCTCGCGCACTTGCGCGCCCGGCTCGACGTCGTGCTGATCGCCGGCAACCACGAGGGGCGCACGCGCGGGAGCGCCGTGCTCGGAACGACGCTCGAGGCGTGCGAGCGCGGCGGATGGCTGCTCGCGCATGGCGACTGCCCGCAGCCGGGTCCGCGCGCGATCGTCGGACACCTGCATCCTAGCTTGCACTTGGGCGGCGGCCGCAGCGCGCCGGCCTTCTTGGCGGGGGCACAACTCGTGGTGGTGCCGGCGCTGACGCCGTATTCGCCCGGGCTCGACGTATGCGGGCAAGCGTGCGCCGATGCGCTGGGCGCATGGGGCGTGGCGCCCCGCGACGTCACCGTCGCCGCCGCGACCGAGAACGCGATCTTCCCCTTCGGCTCGCTCGCGCGCCTACGCGCCGCGCTGCGCGTCGAGGCGCAGCGCGTGCCGGCGCGCGCCGGCGGCTACAAGCGCCGCGTCTTGCGCGGCGACGGCCGCTGAGCTGCTCTCAACGCAACACTCCGAGCCGGTCGAACATCGTGTAGAGCGCCGCCACGTGCGATCCCACGTCGATCCGCCCGGTGCGCGTCAGTTCGACGGCCTCGCGGATGGGGACGAGTTCGACGACGATCCGTTCGAGGGGGTCGAAGGTCTGCACCCCCGACGGCACCGCGCCGACGGCGTGGAAGAGCGAGAAGTGGGCGTTGGAGTTCGACGGTTCGGCGATGAACGAGCGGATGAAGGTGACGCCCCCGGTCGCTTCGTGTCCGGTCTCCTCGCGCAGTTCGCGGATCGCGCATTCGAGCGGCGTCTCGCCTTGGTCGATCGCGCCGGCGGGCAGCGCCAGGATCTCCGCGCCGATGCCGTGCTTGTACTCGCGCACCAGGATCAGCCGGTCGTCGTGGGTCGTGGCGAAGATGACCGCGAACCCGCGTGATTCGCGAACGTAGTAATCTTCGGTTGCATCCTGGCCGGGCTGGGCGATGGCGTCCCGGCGCAAGCGAAAGAACGGCGTTTCGAGCACGTAGCTCGAATCGACGACGCGCCATGTGGGGGTGATCGGGTCGTGGGCCACGCCGGAGCATAGCCTGCGGGGGCGCGCAACCCCTTCAGCGAGACGCCCAGCAAGTAAGTACCGCGCCCCGATAGAAGTAGCGGCGCCAGGTATCGCGGCCACGGAGTAACGACGATCGAAGCGATCAAAATCGGAACCTACTACGACACGACGTACGGAACGCTATGGAAAGACGGGACCTACTTCCCCCGCGGGACCCGCGTTCTGGTCGTAGGGCTGCACATGGATCAAGGGTTCTGCGTCCGTTTCCCGGCACAGATCGAAGGCGAAGATCTCGAAACGTGGGAGGACTGGGACGAAGCGGAATTTCTGGCCGAAGACGGCTCGGTCGAGGCGCCCCCGGCCCTTTCGGCGGCAGTGCTCGCCGAGGCCCGCGAAGTGCTCCAGGACGCCGAAGACGGTTGTCATCTGCACCTGCACGAGAGCGAAGACTGACCGCGGCGACGTAGCGGTGATACGCCGGTGGTGATGCGCCCTTGGCAGAACGCGCTCGCGATCTTGGCGACGTTCATTGCTGCCGGCGCGCTGCTGCCTTGGCCGGCGCACCTGCGCATCATCGCCGCGGTGGTCGCCGGCTTGATCATCGTGGTGCTGGCTGCGTTCCGCCTGAGCTCCCACATGCGTCGCGATGCGTCGGCCTCGAGCGAAGTGACGATGGACATGGTCGACCGCATCCGCGAACAGCGCGCGCGCCGCTATCGTCGTTAGAACCCGACGGCGATCGCGCTCGGCGCCGTGATGCCGGTCGTGGGGCCGTAGAGGGTCGTCACGGGCTGCACGTTGCCGTTCGCCGCCGGGGCGAACACGAGCACCCCGTTGAGATGCGTGTCGGCGACGTACAGGTAGCCGAGCGCGTCGACCGCGAGCCCGTGGATCGCGCTCAAGCCGGTGAACGAACCGGAGATCGTGCGCAGCGGGGACGCGTTGCCCGACGCGCCGGACGGGAACACTTGTACCGTGCCGTCGCTGCCTGCGTAGAGGTTGCCGCTTTGGTCGACCGTCAGCGCGACCGGGACGCCGGTGTCGATTTGGACGGCGAGCGCGCGCACCGGGGTCGACGCACCGGGCGCGAACACGAGCACGCCGCCGGCTTCGTTGAGCGTGTAGAGGTAACCCGAACGGTCCGAAGCGAGCGCGAACGGGGTGGGCAGCGGCACGGCGATCGTCACCGGCGCGAGATTCGAGCCCGGGACCGGAAAGCCGAGGATCGCGTTTCCCGCGAGGGTGTAGATCCGCCCTAGCGCGAGCGCGACGCCCAGAACGGATTGAGCCTGCGGAACCGTCGCTTGCGGGCCCACGTTCCCGTTCGCGCCCGGCGGATAGACGTTGATGCTCGAGGCCGAGCCGATCGTGTTGACGGCGAGGTAGAGGTTACCGGCCGCGTCGAGCGCGATGCCGGAAGGCACCGAGAACGGCATCAGCCCGGTCGCGGTACCGCTCAGCGTGCGCGCCGGAGGGGTGCCGGCATTGGCCGCGAGCGTGTAGACGGTAACGGCGGGCGTCGATGCGGGAACGGGCGCGAACAGCGACGGCGCATCGGCGACGTAGAGGTTCTGCGGCGTGGCGGTCGCGGTGGTCGACGGGCCCCCCAGGCCGCTGCCGCCGCCGCATCCCGTCAGGGCCACCAAGAGGACGACCAGCACCAAGGCCAAGCGTTGCGGCATCAGGGCCCCATGATAGCAGACCCGTCTTCACGGCGCAGCATCTCGGCGTGGATGCGCTCGACGTCGCTCAGGGTGGCGATGTCGGCGGGCGAGCGGTCGGGCCGGAGTCGCACGATGCGCGGAAAGCGGAGCGAGAAGCCGCTCTTGTGCAGCGCGCTGCGCTGCACGACGTCGAAGGCAACTTCGATCACCGTCGCGGGTTCGACCACGATCTCGTGGCGCCTCAAACCCAGCTCTGCATAGGCGAGCGCCGCGCGCTCTTCGGGCAAGCGGTGCGCGAGGAACCACTGCGTCATCTCCGCGATCTCGGCGTCGGTCAGCCCGGAGTAGGCCTTGCCGATCGGCAACAGCTCGCCGCGTGCGCCCCGCACCGCGAAGGTATAGTCGGAAAGCATCTGCGCGCGCTTGCCGTGCCCCCACTCGACGCCCACGACGAGCACGTCGAGGGTCGTGAGCTCGCGCTTGAGTTTGAGCCATCCCTTGCCGCGTTTGCCGGGCTGGTACGGCGAGTCGCTGCGCTTGAAGATCAGTCCCTCGTGGCCGCGTTCGCGGGCCGCGTCGAAGAGCTCGTGCAAACGCTCGGGCGTCGCCCCGGTCTCGAGCGTGAGCCACGGCGCGATCGCGACGCGCGGGCCGGGCGGACGGTCTCGGCCAACGCGGCGCGGCGCGACGCCAGCGGCTCGTCGAGCATGAACTGCGCGCCGCGCGCGAGGAGATCGAACGCGACGTACTGCACCGGCACTTCGCGCTGCAGGTCGAGGCTCGGGTCCTTGCGCTGCAGGCGCGTCTGCAAGGAGCGAAACGGCAACACCCGGCCCGCGCGCAGCGCGAGCAGCTCGCCGTCGAGGATGCAGTCGCCCGCGGTCTCGGCCAGCGCCGCGACGACCTCGGGAAAGGCCGCGGCCACGTCGTTGAGGGCCCGCGAATAGAGCCGCACCGTGCCGGCGCTCTTGTGCACCTGCACCCGGATGCCGTCGTATTTGTCTTCGCAGATCCACGTGCCGGCGGCTAGTTCTTTGTACGACGAACCGTAGGCGAGCGGCGAGGCGAGCATGAACGCCACGGGCGAGCCGTAGCGGACCTCGACTTCGGCGAGCGCGCCGGCCCGCGCGGCGCGCGCTACCGTGCCGGCATCGCCTGCCGCCATCAGCGCGCGGCGCACGTCGGCCGCGGGAGCGCCGAAGGCTTCGGCGATGCCGTCGAGCACGAGACCCTCGCGCAGCCCGATGCGCAGGTCGCCGGTGAGGATCTTGACGACGTAGGTCGCTTCGAGCCGCTCGGTGCAGGCCGAGAAGATCCGCTCGCACAACGCTTGGCGCCGCCGGTTGGCCGCCTTTCCGGACGCGCCGGCGATCTGATCGAGGAGCGTCTTGAGGGTGCTCGGCGCGAGCGGGTCGCGAAAGAGGCCCAGGTCGAGCGGCGGGCGCACGAACCGTCCGAGGGCGCTCCCGAGGTCGCCGCTGTCGCGATAGGCGGCGCTCAGTTCGGCGTCGCTGAAGCCCCAGACGGCGCGCGCCGCGGCGACGATCGTGCGGCCGCCGACGGCGAGGGTCGCGTCGTCGCGTTGCGGGAACGGATTGCCGGTGAAGAAACGGGTCGCCGCCTCGAGGTCGGCGTCGTCTAGCCCGCGCAGGTACGCTGCGAGCAGCCGCGTCTTCTCGAGTTTACCGGCCGTCGCGGCGATCGCCGCGCAAGTTTGCGCGAACGCGATCACCGGCCGGAACGCTCTCGACGCAGCGCGAAGCCGGCTCGCACGATGATCACTGCGTTCGCCCTCATGTCCGTCGAGCCCGGCCGCGTGAAGGCCATTGCCGAAGCGCTGCTCGAGATCGACGGGGTGA
Source organism: Vulcanimicrobiota bacterium (assembly GCA_963749395.1). GTDB lineage: Bacteria > Vulcanimicrobiota > Vulcanimicrobiia > Vulcanimicrobiales > Vulcanimicrobiaceae > CAVVMT01. The sequence continues at coordinate 892,874 of CAVVMT010000008.1, read as the reverse complement.
CCGAAGTGTACAGCGTCGCCGGCCCGTACGATCTCGTCGCCGTGTTGCGCGTGCGCGAACACGAGGCGCTCAGCGACCTCGTCACCGAACGCATCGCCAACCTCGAGGGTATCGAGCAAACCGAAACGCTGATCGCGTTCCGCGCGTTCTCCAAGCGCGACCTCGGCGTGCTCTGGGACATCGGGATCGACTGAACCCGCGCCCGCGCTAGAAGAGCGCGAGCTGCGCGTGCGGTTCGAGGTACTCGGCGTCGACGCCCATGCGCCGCAGCCGGTGCGCGAAGTCGCGATAGCCGTGGTTGAGCAACACCTTGCGCGGCTGGGCGAGTTCGACGTAGCGCAGCAGGGCGGGAAAGTCGGCGTGGTCGGAGAGGCAGAAGGCGGCGTCGGTTCCGTAGCGGTACACCGCGCTGCGGTCGAGCGCCCACCCGGTCAGCACCGCGGTTCGCGTCGCGCGGTCGCGCACGGCCTTGGGGGTATTCTTCCCGGACGGCGGCCAGAGCAGGGCCCGCGACCCGTCGAAGGTCACGGCGTCGTAGCGTTCCCACGGCGGCAGGTGCACGCCGCACGCGACGTACACCCGCGCGATCGCGTCGATCGCGCCGTGCACCGCGAGCGGGATCGCGGCCTTGCCCAAGATCGCCATCGCCTCTTGCGCCTTGCCGAGCGAGTACGCGTAGAAGATCGGCACCGCGCCGGCCTCGAGGGCCTCGAGCGCGAAAGCGACGATTCGTTCCTCCACTTCGGCGCGCGGCGGAAAGACGTAGTGCGGGCGGCCGTATGTGCACTCCATCAGCACGACGTCGGCGCGCTTGACCTCCGGTGGTTCGGCCGTGTACGAACGGTCGAGCTTGAAATCGCCGGTATAGACGAAGCTGCCCCGTTCGCCCTCGATCAGCAATTGCGAACTGCCCAGCACGTGGCCGGCGGAGAACAGCGTCAGCCGATGGTCGCCGGCCATCCATGGGACGTTGTAGGGATGTTCTTCGAACGTGCACGGCTCGGGGATTCCCGGCAACGCTTGGCGGCGCGCCTGGCGGCGCGCGAACCGCGAGCGGCAGATCGCGGCGCTGGCGGCCGTCGCCACGATCGCGTCGTGCGGTCGCGCGTGATCGGAGTGGCCGTGCGAAACGTAGCAGCGCTCGCGAGGCCGGTGCGAGTCGATCCACAGATCGAGGTCGGCGACGTACAGGGACGAATCAGCGAGCGAGAACACGTCGAACGTCCGTTCGATCCGCGATCGGTGCACCCTTCCGGCGACATCGGCGGTTCAAGGGCGCAAACGGGGCGGGAGCCCACGAAGGCAAGCAAGCAATTTTTCGCGACAGGAGAGCCATGGCACGCATATACGATAACCTCGCCGACACGTTCGGCAACACGCCGTTGGTGCGCATCCCGCGCTTGAACAAGGGCCTTAGCGGCACCGTCCTGGTCAAGATGGAGTCGATGAACCCCGGGGGCAGCGTCAAAGACCGGATCGGCGTCGCGATGATCGAGGCGGCGGAGCGCGAGGGCAAGCTGCGTCCCGACACGGTCATCATCGAGCCGACCAGCGGCAACACCGGCATCGCGCTGGCCTTCGTGGCCGCGGCCAAGGGCTACGCCTGCATCCTGACGATGCCCGAGACGATGACGATCGAGCGCCGTCAGTTGCTCAAGGCCTACGGAGCGCAGCTCGTGCTGACGCCCGGTGCCGAGGGCATGAAGGGCGCGATCCGCAAGGCGCAAGAGATCCGCGACAGCAATCCGGCCAAGTACTTCATGCCCGGACAATTCGACAACCCGGCGAACCCCGAGATTCACTACCGTACGACCGGCGAGGAGATCTGGCGCGACACCGACGGCCAAGTCGACGTTTTCGTCGCGGGCGTCGGTACCGGCGGCACGATCACCGGTGCCGGGCACCTGCTCAAGGAGCGCAAGCCGGAGATCACGATCGTCACGGTCGAGCCGGACACCTCGTGCGTGCTTTCGGGCGGAGCCCCGGGCCCGCACAAGCTGCAGGGTTTCGCCCCCGGCTTCGCGCCCGCGATCCTCGACACGAAAGTCTACGAAGAAGTGATCCAAGTGAGCTTCGAGGATGCGATCGCGACCTCGCGCCGGCTCGCGCGGGAAGAGGGGATGCTCGTCGGCATCTCGGCCGGCGCCAACGTGTTCGCCGCGCTGCAGATCGCGGCGCGTCCGCGATTCGCCGGCAAGACGATCGTCACGATCGGTTGCGATACGGGCGAACGGTACTTGAGCAATCCGCTCTTCAGCGAGCTCGACGCGACCGTCCACGAACCGGCGCTCGTCTAGGCGTCCGCCGCTCACTGCAGCCCGCGTGCTCGTTGAGATGACGCGCGGGCCGCTGACCGAGTCGGTGCACTCGGTCGCGGCCTGCGCGCTCGGGGTCGACGGAAGCGAATTGCTCGTCGAGGGCGACGTCGACCGGCCCGTCTTCTTGCGCTCGGCGGCCAAACCGTTCATCGCGGCGGCGATCGTGCGGTCGGGGGCGGCCGAACGCTTCGGCTTCGAGGCGCGCGAGATCGCCGTGATGAGCGCGTCGCACGCGGGCGAGCGCTTCCACGTCGACGCGGTCCGCTCGATCTTACAGAAGACCGGCCTCGACGTGTGCGCGCTGCAATGCGGCGCGCATCCGCCGCGCTACGAAGCCGCCGCCGTGGCGCTGGCGGCGCGCGGCGAAGGCTACAGCGCGCTGCACAACAACTGTTCCGGTAAGCACGCCGGCATTCTCGCGCTGGCGCTGGCGCTCGAGGCGCCGGTCAACTCGTATCTCGACGTCGGCCACCCCGCGCAGCGCGCGATTCTGGCCTTGTGCGAGCGCGCTTTCGGCGTGACGTTCGACGCGTCGAACCTCGGGATCGACGGGTGCGGCATCCCGGCGATCGCGCTTCCGCTGCGCGCCGCCGCGCTCGGCTTCGCGCGCTACGCGACCCTCGAAGGGTTGGACGATGCCGACGCGGCCGCTCTCGCGCGCGTCCGCGACGCGGTCGTCGCGTGGCCGGCCTACATCGGGGGCACCGACAGCTTCGACAGCGCGCTGATCGCGGCGACCGGCGGCGCGGTCGTCGCCAAGGGCGGCGCGGAAGGCGTGCACTCCGATGCGTTGCGGAACGTTGGCGCGGGGCTCGTCGTCAAGGTCGCGGACGGGGCGAAGCGCGCCGTTGCGCCGGCCGTCGTCGCGCTGCTCCGGAGCCTCGGCGCGCTCGACGATGCGGCCGCCGAAGCGGTCGCGCCGTTCGAACGTACGGCGATCGAAAACGTCGCGGGACGCACGGTGGGACACGTCGCGGTCAGCGGGGTTCCATCGTTGAGTCACGAATCGTCCGGACCTCGCCGCCAGCCCACGGAGTCGATCTCGAACGCGTGATTGAATTTTTCGTCCGGAGACCGATCTTCGCAGCGGTTTGTTCCGCGGTCATCTTGCTCGTCGGGATCATCGCGATTCCCACGCTCCCGATCGCGCAGTTCCCGCCGATCGCGCCGCCGACGGTGACGGTGACGGCGTCGTACATCGGCGCGAGCCCGGAGACCGTCGAGTCGTCGGTGACGACGCCGCTCGAAACGGCGATCAACGGCGTGCAAGGGCTTGCGTACATGTCGTCGAGCAGCGCCAACGGCGCCGCGAACATCACCCTGACGTTCCGCCAGGGCTACGACCTCAACACGGCCGCCAACGACGTGCAGCAAGCGGTCAACACGGTCACCGCCCGCTTGCCCTCGCAGGTCAATCAGGCCGGCGTCGTGGTCAGCAAGCAATCGAATTCGTTCGTCATGGCGATCGCGGTCACGTCGACGAACAAGACCTGGGACGTCCTCAAACTCAGCAACTACGCCGACCTGCACATCGTCAACACGCTCAAGCGGATCCCCGGCGTCAGCGCGGCGCAGATCTTCGGCCTGCAGCGCTATGCGATGCGCATCTGGCTCGATCCGCACAAGCTGCAGCAAAACGGCCTCGGCGCGAGCGACGTCAACAACGCGATCACGGCGCAGAACCAGGCCGTCGCCGCGGGCACGATCGGCTCCGCGCCGACCAACGGGCACCAGCCGTATACGTTCACGATCACGACCCTCGGGCGTTTGACGACGCCCGAACAGTTCGAGGACATCGTGATCCGGGTCAATCCGGACGGCGGCTACGTGCGCTTGCGCGACGTCGGGCGGGCCGAGATCGGGGCCGACGACTACTCGACACGGCTCGACTTCAACGGCGGCACCGCGATCGGCTTGGGCATCCTGCAACTGCCGACGGCCAACGCGCTCTCGGTATCGCAGGCGACGATCAAGGCGATGAACGCGATCGCCGAGACGTTCCCGCCGGGCGTCAAATACACGGTCGCCTTCGACGTGACGAACTTCGTCTCGGAGTCGATCAAAGAGGTGCTCGTCACCCTCGTCATCGCGATCTTGCTCGTGGTGGCGGTGATCTACGTCTTCTTGCAGGATTGGCGCACGACGCTGATCCCGGCGGTGACGATCCCGATCTCGCTGATCGGCACGTTCGCGCTGCTCGCGGCGCTCGGATTCTCGATCAACACGTTGACGCTCTTCGGCCTGACGCTCGCGACCGGGCTCGTCGTCGACGACGCGATCGTCGTGCTGGAGAACATCGAGCGCTTCATCCAGGACAAGAAGATGGCGCCCGTTCAGGGGCGCGATCGAGGGCATGCGCGAGATCTTCTCGGCGGTGATGGCGACGTCGATCGTGCTGCTCGCCGTGTTCATCCCGGTCGCGTTCGTCCCCGGCACGACCGGCGAACTGTACAAACAGTTCGCCTTGACGATCGCGTGTTCGATCACGATCTCGTTCTTCAACGCCGTCACCCTGACGCCGGCGCTCTCGGCGCTGCTGCTGGGGCGCACGAAGAAGCCCGACGGCTGGTTCTTCACCCAAGTCAATCGCGGCATCAACGGCATCCGCGGCGGCTACGCGCGGCTGCTGCCGCAGATCATGAAAGTGCGGTACGCGATCATCGCGGCGTTCGTCATCGCGCTCGGCCTGACGTACGTGATCTTCACCCATCTGCCGACCGCCTTCGTCCCCGACGAGGACCAGGGGTACTTCATCGTCATCTACCAGTTGCCGCAAGGCGCGTCGCTCGACCAGACGACCGCCGTCGGGCTGCACGTCGAAGACGTGATCAAGCAGCAGTCGGAGGTCGCGTCGATCTTCGACATCCAGGGGTTCAGCTTCGCCGGCTCGGGGCCCAATCAAGGCCTGATGTTCGTGTTGCTCAAGCCGTGGCACGATCGCAAGGGCCCCGCCCACACCCTCAACGCGGTGCTGGGGAGGTTGACGATTCCCCTGTACATGACGCCCCAGGCGCAGGTCTTCGCGTTCAATCCGCCCGCGATCAACGGTCTGGGATCGTACGGCGGCTTCCAGTTCATGCTCGAGGATACGGCCAACGCCGGCCTGCCGGCGCTGACGGGAGCCGCGTACGGCATGCTGGGGGCGGCCAATCAGAACCCCGCGCTCACGCGCGTGTTCACGCAGTTCCGGCTGAACAATCCGCAGGTCGAGTTGAGCCTCGACCGCGCCAAGGCGTTGACCCTCGGGGTGCCGCTCGACTCGTTCTATCAAACGATGTCGACCTACATCGGCTCGACCTACGTCAACGACTTCGACTATCTGGCGCGCTCGTACAAGGTGTGGGTGCAAGCGGAGACGCCCTATCGCGACTCCACCGACCTGTTCTCGAAGCTCTACGTCAACGGCGCCAACGGGGCGACGATGCCGCTCTCGAGCCTGATCCAAGCGAAGATGACCAAAGGCCCGGCGGTGATCACGCACTATAACTTGTGGCGCTCGATCGAGATCGACGGCGCGGCTGCGCCGGGCTACGGCTCGGGGCAGGCGATCAACGCGATGCAGCAAGTCGCCAAGCAGGTGCTGCCGGCCGGGATGAGTTACGAGTGGACCGGCATCGCGCTCGAAGAGCTGCAATCGGGATCGACCACCGCGGTGATCTTCCTCTTGGCGATCGTCTTCGTCTACCTCGTGCTGGCGGCCCAGTACGAGAGCTTCTCCGATCCGTTCGTCATCGTGCTCGCCGTCCCGCTCGCGATGCTGGGGGCGATGACGTTCCTCTACTTGCGCCATCTGACGAGCGACGTGTACGCCCAGGTCGGCTACGTCATGCTGATCGGGTTGGCCAGTAAGAACGCCATTCTGATCGTCGAGTTCGCCAACCAATTGCAAGATGAAGGCCTCGACCCGGTCGCGGCGGTGATGCAGGCGGCCGAGATCCGCCTGCGCCCGATCCTGATGACGTCGTTCGCATTCATCTTGGGCATCTTTCCGCTCGCGGTCGCAACCGGCGCCGGCGCGGCCAGCCGCGTGTCCCTAGGGACGGCGGTGCTCGGCGGCATGCTCGTTTCGACGTTCTTGAATCTCGTGGTCGTCCCGGTGCTCTACACGCTCGTCGAACGCGGAGGACGTCACAAGACGCCGGGCAGCGGCGGCGCCGGAACCCCGCCGTCGGGCGGAAAGGCCGAGGTTCCGGCAACGATCTAAGTGGGTTCGGGCCTTGCGCCCGAACCCGCCGCCCCGCGCTTCGCGCTTCGCGCTTGGCGCGGTCGAAGTTTGCGAGCCTGCGAATCCGGGGCCGAACGAAAGGAAATTTTTCCGTGCGCGCACATACTGCCACGGACTTCTTTCTTTCTAGGAGATCCGGCCTATGCTACGTTTTCCTCGAATCGCTGCATTCGCGTTGGCAGCTGGTCTCATCGCTTCTCTCGGCGCCCCGCTCGGAGCGGGCGCGCAGAATACGACGCCGGTCAAAATCGTCGTCGTCACCGATATGTCGGGCGTCTACGCGGCATTGGCCGGCCCCGGGTCGGTCGCCTCGACGAAGATGGCCGTCGCCGATTTCGGCGGCAAGGTCCTGGGGCGCCCGATCGAAGTCGACGTGATCGACCACCGCAACAATGCGACCGAATCGGCCGCCAAACTGCGTGAAGCGTTCGACGGCGGCGCCGACATGGCGATCGATTTCACGAATTCGGGCGTCGCGCTGGCGGGCGCGGCGGTCGCGAAGGAAAAGCACAAGCTCGTCATCGTCACCGGCGGCGCGACGTCGGCCCTGACCGGCCCGCAGTGCAACCGCTACACCTACCACTACGCCTACGACACGTACGCGCTGGCGCACTCGACCGGCACGAACATCGCCAATCAGTCCGATGGCAAGACGTGGTACATGCTGGTTGCGAACTACGCCTTCGGTCAGCAGATGCTCGCCGACTTCACCGACGCGATCAAGAACAAGGGCGGCTCGGTCGTGCACGCCGACATGATCCCCCTGGGCAACACCGACTTCTCGTCGTACGAGCTGGCCGCGAAGAACTCCAAGGCGCAAGTCCTCGGGTTCATGAACGCCGGCGCCGACACCGTGAACTCGGTCAAACAAGCCCGGCAGTTCGGCCTCGACAAGCAGATGAAACTCGCGATCGGGCTGCTGTTCCTCTCCGACGTCAACGCCCTGCCCGACGCCTTCACCGGCGCCCGCATCACGACGTCGTGGTACTGGGACATGGACGACGCCTCGCGCGCCTGGGCGGCGAAGTTCTCGAAGCAGATGAACGGCACCGAACCGACCGACGTGCAGGCCAGCAACTATTCCGCCACGATGCAGTGGCTCAACGCCGTCAAAGCCGTCGGCACGACCGACGCCGACAAGGTGCAGGCGTACCTCGACGGGCGGCAAGTCAACGACTTCTACGCCCACGGCGGCGAAATCCGGGCCCGCGACCATCTGATGACCCACGAGATGTACGTCGTCGAGGTGCTTCCGAAGGACCAGCTCAAGAAGCCCCAAGCGTGGTTCAAGATCGTGCAGACGATCCCGCCGAGCCGCGCCTTCCGCCCCGAATCGCAGTCCGACTGCCCGAAGACCTGGTAGGACCCGAGGGCGGCGGAGCGTAACGCTACCGCCGCCCTCATTCTTGTTGCGTTTCGCGCGCCGAAACGGGGGGACGTCCTGAGCGCAGACTACCTCGTCACCCAGATCTTCAACGGGCTCGTCAACGGCGGATTCTACGCGCTGCTGGCGCTTGGGCTCAGCGTCATCTTCGGCGTGCTGCGGGTCGTCAATTTCGCGCACGGCACCATGTATATGCTCGGGGCCTTCGTCGCCTACTACGGCGCTCAACTGTTCCATCTGCCGTTCTTTGCTGCGCTGATCGTGGGCCCGCTGGTGGTCGGGCTGTTCGGTTACGTCCTCGAGGTGTTGCTGCTGCGGCGGCTGTACGGCCTCGACCCGCTCTACAACTTGCTCCTGACCTTCGCGCTCGTGCTCGTGATCGAGGACTTGATGCGCCTGGTCGCGGGGGCGCTCGGCTCGCCGTACGCCGTGCCCGACTTGCTTTCCGGGACGGCGAATCTCGGCTTCACCCTCTACCCGGTGTACCGGCTCTTCGTGATCGCGGTGTGCATCGTCGTCTGCGCGATCGTTTGGTACGCGATCGAGCGCTCTCCCTACGGGGCGCGCATCCGCGCGGCGACCGAAAATCCGACCCTGACCCGCGCGTTCGGCATCAACACGAGCCGGCTGATCTCGGTCGTGTTCGCGCTCGGCGTCGCCGTCGCGGCGTTCGCCGGCGTCTTGAACGCCCCGAACACCAACGTGCAGCCGAGCATGGGCGACGCGATCATCATCAACACGTTCGCGATCGTCGTCATCGGGGGGATGGGCTCGATCCTGGGCTCGATCGTCACCGGGTTCGCGCTCGGCGTCATCGCCTCGGTCGGGGCGGTGCTCTATCCGCCGATCAGCAACACCCTGATCTTCATCGTCATGGCGATCGTCCTGATCATCCGCCCGGCCGGCCTGTTCGGCGTCACCGAGAGAACGGCCTGAGCGTGACCAACGCGATCTTCACCGGGCGGCGCGGGCTTATCGTGGGGGCAGTGCTCTTCGTCGATCGGGCTCGCGCTGCCGCACTTCTTGTACCCGGTCGAAGCGATCAACATCGTCTGCTTCGCGATCTTCGCGATCGCATTCGATCTGCTGCTGGGCTTTACGGGGCTGCTGTCGTTCGGGCAGGCGTTGTTCTGGGGCGGCAGCGGCTACGCGTCGACGATCGTCATGGTGCAGAACAACGTGCCGTTCTTGGCGGCACTGGGCGTCGGGATCGTCTACTCGTTCGTGCTGTCCCTCGTCATCGGGGCGATCTCGATCCGCCGCGCCGGCATCTACTTCGCGATGATCACCCTCGCGCTGGCGCAGATCCAGTATTTCCTGGCCTTTCAGCTCACGCCGCTGACGGGCGGCGAGAACGGGCTGCAGATGTCGAGCCGCGGCAGCTTCTTCGGCCTCTCGCTCGAGAGCGACACGGTGTATTACTACCTCGCGTTCGGGGCGCTCGTCGTCACCACGGCGGTCGTGATCCGGGTCGTCAGCTCGCCGTTCGGCGCGGTGCTGGCCGCGATGCGCGACAACGAGCAGCGGGCGCGCGGCATCGGCTACGACGTCGAGCGCTTCAAGCTGACCGCTTTCGTGATCGCGGGGACGCTGTCGGGCTTCGCCGGTTCGCTCTACGCGATCGGCAACCGGCTCGCGGGTCTCGACGCGGTCGACTGGCACACGTCGGGGAAGGTCGTCATGATGACGATCCTGGGCGGCATCGGCACGATCTTCGGCCCGATCGTCGGCGCGGGCTTCTTCGAACTGCTCGAATATTACGTGTCGAAGACCGCCATCGGCGACAAGACGAACGTCGTCATGGGCACGATCTTCGCGATCGTCATCCTGGTCGCGCGGCGCGGCATCGTCGGCGAATTGCTCTACCGGCTGGGCTTGCGCAAACCGCGCCTCGTCGAAGACGAGGACGACCCCAACCGTCTCGTCCCCGAACCCGAAGCGATCCAGCGCGAAGCGGTGTAACGCCGATGGCCGCCGCGCTTGCCGCAGAGTACGCCTGCCCGGTGTGCAAGCGCCGGCTGCGGCGGGACGGCGAGGCGCTACGGTGCGACGGTTGCGCGCGCGCCTATCCGGTGCTCGCCGGCGACATCCCCGACTTCATCGGTGAAGAACTCGCGCGCAGCGCCGACCCGCAGTTGCGGCGCATGGCGTCGACCGAAAAGATCGCCCCGGTCTACGAGACGAGCGCGTGGTATCCGCTCGTGCTCAAGGTCTTCGGTGGCCGGCAAGCTCCCTCGTTCCAAGAGCTGATCGAGATGGCGCGCCGCCAGGTCGGGCCGGTAGCGGGACGCGTTCTCGACGTTGCATGCGGACCTGGAACGTTCGGCCGGCGCATCGCCTCGCCGGCGACTGCGGTGTTCGGCATCGACGTGGCGATGGGAATGCTGCGCCAGGGCGTCGCCTACGCGACGGCGGAGGGGAGAACGAACGTCCGCTTCGCGCGCGCCCGGGTCGAGGCGCTGCCCTTCGAAGCCGGCCTGTTCGACGCCGTGCTGTGCTGCGGGTCGCTGCACTTGTTCTCGGACACGGTGACCGCGCTGCGCGAGATCGCGCGCGTGATGAAGCCGGGCGCGATGCTTTGGGTCGTCACGTTCGGCGCCGGTAACGGGGGGATCCTCAGATTTCGGCGCGTGCGCGAGTGGAGCCGCCGGCGCCAAGGGCTCCACGTCTTCGAGCTACCCGAAATGGCGGGCTACTTGGCGGCCGCGGGTTTCACCGGCTTCCGCCCCGACTTGCGGGGTTCGATCTTGACCTTCAGTGCTCGCAAGCCGGCGGGGTGAGCATCGGGCCTTGCCGTCAGGCCGTTCGCCGGTATCTTCCCGGTGAGAAAGCCGTGGTAGGATGTGGTCGAGGAGGTGCAGCTCGTTGGCCGTTGCGTACGATCCGCTGGCGCCGGTGACGGCAGAGTACCTGATCACGCTTTCGCGGGCCAATCCGCTCGTACGGTTCGAGCGGAGCGCGAGAGGAGAACTGATCGTGTCACCGCCGGCCGGCACGATCGCCGGGTTCGGCGAAACCGAGTTGACGCGACAGGTCGCGCAATGGAGCCGAACGAGCGGCTTGGGCTTGGCGTTCGGCGCGAGCGTCGGCTTCACGTTGCCCGACGGCGCGATCTACGCGCCTGACGCGGCCTGGATTGCGACCGCCCGCTGGGACGCGCTCGATCCGGCTTCGCGGCGCGGCTTCGCGCGCATCTGCCCCGACGCCGTCTTCGAGTTGCGGTCGGAAAGCGACGGCGTGAACGAGCTGCGGCGCAAGCTGCAACAGTATCTCGAGAACGGGGCCCGGTTGGGCGTGTCGATCGACCCGTTCACCATGCAAGTGGAGCTTTCGACGGAGCGGGGGAAGCCGGAGGCTCTCCCGGCCGGCCTGCACGACCTGAGCGGCACGATGCCCGGTTTTGTCCTCGACGCCGCGGCGATCTGTAAGCTTGCGCTCGAAGGGCGCGCTCGCAGCTGACGCCGGCCGGTTTCTACACCCCCAAGTGTTCGAGCAGGGCGGACTCGCGTTCGATCACCTCGGCGTTTGTCAGCGACTCGACGATGCGGCCGTGTACCATCAGGTAATGCCGGTCGGCGACGCGGGTTGCGAAGCGCAGGTTCTGCTCGACCAGGAGGATCGTGACGCCGGACTGCTTCATCTCGACGATCAGGTTGGCGATCGCGTCGACGATGACCGGGGCGAGCCCTTCGGTCGGTTCGTCGAGCAAGATCAGGCGCGCGCCGCTGCGCAAGATGCGCGCGATCGCGAGCATCTGCTGCTCGCCGCCGGAGAGCGTGGTGCCGATTGCGTGCGCGCGCTCCTTGAGGATCGGGAAGAACTCGTACACGCGCTCGGTCGTCCAGCCGCCGCCTGAGACGACCGGCGGCAGCGTCAGGTTTTCGCCGACCGTGAGACTGGAGAAGATGCCGCGCTCTTCGGGCACGTAGCCGATGCCCATGCGCGCGATCTTGTCGGACGAGAGCGAGCCGATCGCCTTGCCTTCGAACGTGATCTCGCCGGTACGCGAGCCTAGGATACCCATGATCGCGCGCAGGGTCGTCGTTTTGCCGGCGCCGTTACGGCCGACGAGCGTGACGACCTCGCCCTTCTCGACCGCGATGTCGACGCCGCGCAGCACGTGGCTCTCGTCGTAATATGCGTGCAGGTCGCGGGTCTCGAGCATCGCCATCAGTGCGCGCCTTGCCCGCCGCCGAGATACGCGTCGATCACGCGCTCGTCGTTGCGGACTTCCTCGTAGGTCCCTTCGACCAGGATGCGTCCGCGTTGTAACACCGTCAGCCGGTCGCACAGGTCGGCGACGACCCGCAGGTTGTGCTCGACGAGGACGACCGTGCGGCCCTGCGCGACGCTGCGAATCAATTCGGTGATGCGGCCGATGTCTTCGATGCCCATACCGGCCGTCGGTTCGTCGAGCAGCAGCAGCATCGGATCTTGCGCGAGGGCGATCGCGAGTTCGAGCGCGCGCTTGCGGCCGTAGGAGAGCTGGACCGCGAGCAGGTCGCGTTCGGCCGCGAGCCCCACCGCTTCGAGTAATTCCATCGCGCGCCCGTCGAGCGACGACATGATGCTCGCCGGCGACCAGAAGTTGTTCGGCAGCTTCGTTTTGCTCTCGAGCGAGACTTTGACGTTCTCGATGACGGTCAAGTGCGCGAAGATGCTGTTGATCTGAAAGCTGCGCACCATCCCGCAGCGCGCGATCCGCGCCGGGTCCATGCCGGTGATGTCGTCGCCGCGCAGCTTGATCGTGCCGCTCGACGGCTTCACGAAGCCCGATAGCAGATTGAAGAGGGTCGTCTTGCCGGCCCCGTTGGGGCCGATGATCGCGTGGATCGTGCCTTCCTCGACGCTCATCGTCACGTCGCGAATGGCCGTGTAGCCCGCGAACGACTTGGTCAAAGCATCGGTAGCGACGATCGCACTCACGCGCGTGTTCTTGTACGCCCGCCGTGCAAGGCCTCGTCGGGACGCCGCCCTTGCGGGGCGCGGCCGGCATCGTACTCGGCGAGCCACGTGCGCGTCGTCAGGATCGCGGGCCCGCGCCGGACGTGCCGCAGGCGGCCGCGCTGCGCGGCTTTGCGCAAACGCGGGACGTCGACCGGATCGGCGAGCGCCGCCAGGGGCGCGAGCGCGTCGGCTCCGGGAATCGCCGCCAACAGCCGGTCGACGTTCGCCCCGACCCCCAGGGCGATCTCGTAGGCCAGCGCCCATTGCGCGCCGCCCCCGGCGCGCCGCAGCGCCGCGCGATACTCGTCGCGCCGCCGTTCGTCGATCGTCCAAGGCGGCAGGCCGAGCCGCGCGAGCAAGAGATTGACCAACAGGCGCGCGGTGCGACCGTTGCCGCTCGCGAACGGGCGAATGCGCAGCACGCTGGCGTGCGCGCGGGCGAGCCACAGGCACGGCGGCACCGCCGGCGGCCGGGCCGCTACTTTAGCGGCGAGCGCTTCCATCGCGGTGGGGATCGACCACGGGGGAAGCGGGACCACGCCGTCCGCGTACGCGCAGGCCGGGCCCGGACGCCAGCCCCCCGGCGTGCCGACCGGGGCGCCGCCGAGCGGTTCGAGGGCCGTTTCGGGCCCGATCGCCAGTGCGTGCACCTTGCGCACCGCGGCCAGAAGTGCGGCCGGCCTGGCGAGATCGCGGCGCGTCGCCTCACTCGAGATCCAGCGCGAAGCCGCCGCATAGCCGGCCACGACGAGGCTGTCGCGCAGCGGACGGGAGTGCAGGCTCGCGCGCCGTTCCAAGACCGTGCGCACGTCGTCGTCGCTCATCGCGACGCCGGCCAGCGCGACGCTGGCGCGAATCTCGCCGAGCCGCACGGCCGCCAACGCCCGGGCGGGGACCTCGGCGGCGTGCTGCCGCCACACGGAGACCCGCCGGTCGAGATCGTCTTGGGCCGCGCGGGCTTGCCGTTCGTCCATAGTGATCGGCGTGAGGTTCGCGGACCATGGCGCGCGTGCTTCTTGGGCGGCGATGTCGAATCTGACCTCGCCGGCGCGTCGAGAGAGTGGATGCGCAAGACGCACCATCTCACAAGAGGAGTAACCAAGCAATGCAGTATCTGATGGCGTTCTACGAAGACGATGCGGCGATCGCCGCTCGCGCGCGCAACGACGAGACGTTTTGGAACGGATGGCGGGAATACTTCGGCGCGCTCGGCGCCGCGGGGATCATGGTGGGCGGAGCCCCGCTCGAAGAGTGCGTGCGCGCGGTGACGCTGACGATGACGAGCGACGGCAGCATGGTCCACGACGGGCCCTATGCCGACACCCGCGAGCAGCTGGGCGGCTTCGTCGTGATCGAAGCCGGGTCGCTCGACGAGGCGCTCGAGTGGGCCAAGCGGTGCCCGGCCGCTCGCGAAGGGGCAGTCGAAGTGCGCCCGGTGCAATGCGATGAGGCGACCGAACAGCCGCCGATGCTCGGGCGCGAGCGCGGCAAGTTCATGCTCTCGCTGTATGAGGGCCCCGCCGACTTCGCACGGCGCAGGGGCGCGGACGCGGCCGCGTACTGGGGCGGATGGGCAGCCTACAGCGCGGCGCTGCACGAGGCTTCGGTGGTCGCCGACGCCGCGGCGTTGCGCGAGCCCGAGACCGCGACCGTCGTGCGGGTGCGCGACGACGGCGCGAACGTTCACGACGGACCGTACGCGGACACCAAGGAACAGCTCGGCGGCTATTTGCTCCTCGACGTGCCGACCCTCGAGGACGCCCTCGCGTGGGCGGCCCGCAGCCCGGCTGCCGTCGGTGGCGCGGTCGAAGTCCGGCCGGTGCTCGAGATCGAGGCGCGCGTCTGAGCGGCGTCGCGTACCGCGCCGCCGAGGAGGCGGCGCGGTACGCCTACGGCCGCCTCCTGGCGTATCTCGCGCGCCGCTCGGGCGACCTCGACCTCGCCGAGGACGCACTGGCCGAGGCGTTCGTCAGCGCGCTCGAGCATTGGCCGCGCAGCGGCGTGCCCGAGCGCCCTGAAGCCTGGCTCATCACCGCTGCCGGCCGGGTGTTGATCGACCGCGCGCGCCGCCATGCTACGCATGACCGCCATGCGCCGAAACTCGCCTTGGCCGCGCGCGAGGCGGAGGAACGGGCCTGGCGCGACACCCCGTTTCCCGACGAACGCCTCGAGATGCTCTTCGCGTGCGCGCATCCGGCGATCGATCGCGGGGTGCGCACGCCACTCGTCCTCCGCGCCGTCCTGGGTATCGACGCCGGACGCATCGCGTCGGCGTTCCTCGTGTCTCCGGCCGCGATGCGGCAACGGCTCGTGCGCGCGAAGGCGAAGATCCGCGATGCCGGCATCGCGTTCGAAGTGCCCGATCCCGCGCACCTGGACGGGCGACTCGCCGTGGTGCTCGATGCGATCTACGCCGCGTTCGGCCTCTCGTGGGAAGACGGCAGCTCCGGCGGGAGCGACCTCAACCGTGAGGCCCTCTGGTTGGCACGCGTCGTGGCGGAACTGATGCCGCGCGCAGCCGAAGCGCAAGGCCTCGTGGCGCTGCTGCTATTCGTCGAGGCACGCCGCGATGCGCGCCGCGTCGACGGGGAGTACGTTCCCCTCGACCGCCAGGACCCGGCGCGCTGGTCCGCGCCGATGTTGACCGAGGCGGAGGCAGCGTTGGCCCGGGCCGCCGGCGACCCGCCGGGCCGCTTCGCCCTGGAGGCCGCGATCCAAGCCGAGCACGTGGCCCGCCGGCGAGGCGCCGCGACCGACTGGGCCAGAATCGCTCGACTCTACGACGAGCTCGCGACGTTCGGGGCGCTCGGCGCCCTCGTTTCGCGCGCCGCCGCGCATGCCCGCGCGTACGGTGCCGCTGCCGGTCTGACGGCGCTCGAGGCGCTCGACGCAGAGCGCGTGGCCGCCTACCAGCCCTACTGGGCGGTGCGGGCCCACCTCACGCGCGCGGCGGCCGACTACGACCGCGCCATCGGGCTCGCTCAGGACGAAGCTACCAGGCGCTTTCTCGTCGCCAAGCGCTTGGAGAGTACGGATTCCGATTTGTCTCGACGCTCATAAAATCGACGGTATGGGACAAAGAAAGCCGGAGGCCTACCGTCTCGAAGGGAAGGAGCCTGGATGAAACAGGCCTCCCCGTATCTGCAAGCGCTGGCCGAGCGCGTCCTCGTGTTCGACGGTGCCATGGGCACGCAGCTGATGGCCCTCGAGTTGGGCCCCGAGGCGTTCGGGGGCGCGCAGTATCACGGCTGCAACGAGGCCATCGTCCTGCACCGCCCCGACCTGATCGAGGCGATCCATCGGGCGTACTTCGAGGCCGGCGCCGACGTGGTCGAGACCGACTCGTTCACCGCCTCCCGTTTGAAGCTCGACGAGTACGGGCTAGGCGAGCGGACCGCCGACGTCAATCGCATTGCGGCCGAACTCGCGCGGCGCGCCGCCGACGCCTGCTCCACGCCGGAGCGGCCGCGCTTCGTGGCCGGGTCGCTCGGCCCGACCGGGATGCTGATCTCGTCGTCCGACCCGTCGCTTTCCAAGATCACCTTCGACGAACTCGCCGACCTGTACGGCGAGCAGTCCCGGCACCTGGTCGAAGGCGGCGTCGATCTGCTGTTGCTCGAAACGAGCCAAGATCTGCTCGAGATGAAGGCCGCGATCGCCGGGATCGTGCGCGAGTTCGACCGCGGGATGCGCCGGGTGCCGATTCAGGCCCAGGCGACCCTCGACGTGACCGGCCGCATGTTGCTCGGCACCGACATCCGCGCCGTCTGCGCGACCCTCGACGCGCTGCCGATCGACGTCATCGGGCTCAACTGCTCGACCGGTCCCACCCACATGCGCGACGCGGTGCGCTACCTCTGCGAGACGTCGCGCTGCTACGTCTGCGTCGTGCCCAACGCCGGCTTGCCGCTGATGGGGCCCAAAGGCGAGACGATCTACCCCGAGTCGCCCGACGACATGGCGCGCGAACTGCGCGCGTTCGTCAAGGATTTCGGCGTCAACGCGATCGGCGGGTGCTGCGGCACGACGCCCGCGCACATCCGCGCGTTCGTCGCGGCGATCGACGGGATGCGCGGGCGCACCCCGGTCGTCAATCCGGTGCAGTTCGTCGCGTCGGCGATGACCGCCGTGTCGCTCGAACAAGAGCCGCGCCCGCTGCTCGTCGGCGAACGGATCAACTCCCAGGGTTCGCGCAAGATCAAGCGGCTGTTGCTCGCCGACGACTACGACGACATCATGCTCGTCGCGCGCGAACAAGTCGAGGGCGGCGCGCACGTGCTCGACGTCTGCACCGCCTTGACCGAGCGTACCGACGAAGACGTGCAGATGGCGACGATCGTCAAGCGGCTCGCGCAGTCGACCGAAGCGCCGGTGATGATCGACTCGACCGAGCCCAAAGTGATCGAAGCGGCGCTCAAGCTCTACGCCGGGCGGCCGATCGTCAACTCGATCAACCTCGAGAACGGACGCAAGAAGATCGACGAGGTCATGCCGCTCGTGCGTGAGGCCGGTGCGGCCGTCGTCGCGCTGACGATCGACCAGGCCGGGATGGCGAAGACACGCGAGCGCAAGCTCGAGATCGCCAAGCTGATCACCGAGATCGTGACCGAGGAGTACGGCATCCCGCGCGGCGCGCTGATCTTCGACGCGCTGACGTTCACGCTCGCGACCGGCGACGCCGAATTCCTCGAGTCGGCCGTCGAGACGATCGAAGGCATCCGCCTGATCAAACGCGAGCTGCCCGGCGTGCTGACCTCGCTCGGCGTTTCCAACGTCAGCTTCGGGCTCAAGCCGGCCGCGCGCGCGGCGCTGAACTCGGTGATGCTGCACCACTGCGTCGAAGCCGGCTTGGACATGGGGCTGGTCAACGCGAAGGAGATCCGCCCCTACACCGAGCTCGACGGGACCGAACGCGAACTGTGCGACGACCTCGTCTTCAACCGCCGTCCGGACGCGCTGCAGCGCGTGATCGAGCACTTCGAGACCAAGACGCCCGATGCCGCGGGCGGCACCGCCGCCGCCGATGACGACGCGGACGCGCCGGTGGAGGTGCGGATCCACAACGCGATCCTGCGCCGCCGCAAGGACGGCATCGAGGCGAAGATCGACGAGGCGTTGACCCGGCGCGACCCGGTCGACGTGCTCAACAACGTCTTGCTCCCGGCGATGAAAGACGTCGGCGACCGCTTCGGCGCGGGCGAGTTGATCCTGCCCTTCGTGCTGCAGTCGGCCGAGGTGATGAAGAAGGCGGTCGCGCACCTCGAGCAGTTCCTCGAGAAGAGCGAAGGCGTGACCAAGGGGAAAGTCGTGCTCGCGACCGTGTTCGGCGACGTTCACGACATCGGCAAGAATCTCGTCAACACGATCTTGAGCAACAACGGCTACACCGTGTACGACTTGGGCAAGCAGGTGCCGATGCACGTGATCCTCGACAAGGCCGTCGAAGTGAACGCCGATGCGATCGGGCTCTCCGCGCTGCTCGTGTCGACCTCGAAACAGATGCCGATCTGCGTGCAGGAACAGGACGCGCGCGGGCTCGCGTTCCCCGTCGTCGTCGGCGGGGCCGCGATCAACCGCGAGTTCGGCCGCCGCATCGCCCTGCTCGACGACGGTTCGCGCTTTTTCGCCCCGGGGCTCTTCTATGCGAAGGACGCCTTCGAAGGGCTCGAGATCGTCGACCAGCTCACCAATGCCGGGCCGCGCGAGGCGCTGGTCGAGCGGATCCGCGACGAGGCGTTCGCCGCGCGTGATGCGCTGCGCAACGCAACCGTCGCCGTACCGAGCGGCAAGACCGCGCGCGCGCATCTGACACCGGCCGACGTACCGGCCGCGCCGTTCTTCGGGGC
Source organism: Vulcanimicrobiota bacterium (assembly GCA_963749395.1). Taxonomy (GTDB): domain Bacteria; phylum Vulcanimicrobiota; class Vulcanimicrobiia; order Vulcanimicrobiales; family Vulcanimicrobiaceae; genus CAVVMT01. The sequence goes on along the minus strand of CAVVMT010000008.1, from coordinate 874,154 downwards.
GCGCGTCGTCGAAGACGTCGACGTCCGCGAGTTATGGCCGTGCTTCGATTTGCGCAGCCTGTACCGGCTCTCGTGGGGCGGCGCGAACGTCAAGGGCGAAGCGTGGGAGGGGCTCGTGCGCGACGAGTTCGAGCCGCGCCTCGCGGAGTACCAGCGGCTCGCCGAGCGCGAACGCCTGCTCGAACCGCGCTTCGTCTACGGCTACTTCCCGGCCGCGGGCAGCGGCGACGACGTGATCGTCTACGATCCACAAGATCCGCGCCGCGAGATCGCACGCTTCCCGTTCACGCGGCAGATCGGCGGCGAGCATCTGTGCTTGGCGGACTACTTGCGCGAACCGGTCGACGGAGGCGCGGCGGACGTCGTCGCCCTGCAGGTCGTCACCGTCGGCCGCGCGGTGTCGCACCGGATCGACGCGCTGCAAGCCGCGGCCGACTACAGCGCGTCGTACTTTCTGCACGGCTTCTCTGTCCAGTCAGCAGAGGCGCTGGCGGAGTACGCGCACCGGCGCGTGCGGCGCGAGCTCGGACTGCCCGATGCGCGCGGCAAACGCTACTCGTGGGGCTACGGCGCCTGCCCCGACATCGCGCAGCACGCGATCGTGTGGAATTTGCTCGACGCCGAACGCGCGATCGGCACGACCCTGACCGAAGCGTTCCAGATCGTGCCCGAGCAGTCGACCGCCGCGATCGTCATGCACCACCCGCAGGCGGCGTACTTCAACGCCGCTGCCGTGCGCGAGATGGCGCCGGCCTAGTCCGGTTCGGGCACGCGTCGCAGGCGCGCGCCTTGCCAGAGGGCATAGGCGACGGAGAGGACGGCGGCGCAGAGGAACGCGAGCGCGAGCGGGCTCGTGACGAAGACGCTGAAGCTGCCGTTCGAGATGATCAGCGCCTGGCGCAGGTGCGTCTCGATCATGCTGCCGAGGATGAGGCCCAGGATGAATGACGGAACCGAAAAGCCGAAGCGCTGCATGACGTAGCCGAGCGCGCCGAAACCGAGCGCGAGCCACACGTCGAAGACGTTCGAGCGTGAGGCGAAGCTGCCGGCCACGCACAGCACGAAGATGCAGGTCGCGAGCACCGGCCGCGGCAGCATCGAACTGCGCGCCCACAAGCCGGTGGTGAACACGCCGAGCACCCACAACACGGCCGTCGAGATCAGCAGACCCGTGAAGAGTTCGTAGACCGTCGTCGCGTTTTGGCTGAACAGCAGCGGCCCCGGCTGCAGCCCCGCGATCGTCATCGCTCCCAAGATCACCGCCGACGACGGGGTGCCCGGAATGCCCAGCGTGAACGCCGGGATCAGCGTCGCGTGCATCACCGCCGCGTTGGTCGCTTCGGGCGCGACGATCCCTTCGGGGACCCCGGTGCCGAAGCGCTCGGGATGACGCGACATCGACTTGACGGCGTTGTACGATATCCACGGCGGGACGCTGCCCGAGATCCCGGGCAAGAGCCCCATGAAGAAGCCGATCGCGGTCCCGATGCCGGTCGGGGCGAGGACGGCGCGAAATTCGCGCCCGGTGATCCACACGCGGGCCCGTTCGCTCGTGACCGCGACCGCCGAGGACACCGGTCCGCTGACGAGCCGCACGACTTCGGGCAGCGCGAACATCCCGACGAGCACCGGCAAGAGCGGCACTCCGTCGGAGATCGACGGCTGCCCGAACGTATAGCGGTGCTGGTTCGTGATCAAATCGGTGCCCACGGTGCTGACCAATACGCCGAAGCACGCCGACAAGAGCCCTTCGAGCGGTGCTTTCGTGCTGAGCGTGCCGACGGCAGTCAGGGCGAGCAGCCCGAGCGCGGCGAATTCCGCCGGCCCCAGCGCCAGCGCGACGCCGGCGATCGGCTGCGCGAGCAAGAACAGCCCCGCGATGCCCACGTACGACGCGAAGATCGCCGACCACAACGAGTAGCCGAACGCTTTGCCGGGAAAGCCCGCGCGGTTGAGCGCGTAGCCGTCGAGGATCGTCGCCGCCGAGTTCGGCGCGCCGGGCGTGCTGACCGCGATTGCGGTGATCGATCCGCCGTACTCCGCCGCTTGATACAGGCTGACGTAGAACAGCAGCGCTTCGGCCGGATGCAGATAGTACGTAAGAGGGAGCAGTAGGCCGATGCCGACCGCCGGGCCGATGCCGGGCAGCGCGCCGATGAAGATGCCCACGACCGTCCCGGCGACGAGCGCCACCAGTGCCGGTAGCGTGAACAGTGCGTGCAGCACGTCGGCGGCCATCAGCGCAGCACGCCCGCCGGGAAGCTGACCATGAACAGCGAGGTGAACGCCAGATAGACCGCGCCGGCGAAGAGCATGCAGACGAGGATCCAGCGCCACGCGGTGCGCATCGTGCCGATGCCCGCGACGAACCCGGCGCAAAAGAGCACGGTCGCGGTGAGGAAGCCCAAGAGCGGCATCAGCACGCCGTACGCGGCGAACGCGGCGAGCGCCGCGAGACTCCGCGGGCCGGCGGCCTCGGCCGGGCCGCCCCCGCGGCTGAAGATCAGGCCCAGCACGGCCATCGCGAACATCCCGCCGGAGGCGATCCGCGGCAAGAGGCCGGCCTTGACGCCGAAGTCGCCCGCTTGCCACCACGCGGCCGCGGCGACGACGGCGAACAGCGCGAAGACGACGCGCCGTCCGCCGAGTCGTGCGACCGTTACTTGCTCTCCTCTTGCAACCGCTTCGCCAGTTTCACCGTGTCGGCGATCTCTTTCGTCAGGTACGCCTGAAATGCGGCCGTGTCCATGTACAGGTCGACTTGCGAATCTTTCTTCAGGAAGTCGGTCCAGTCCGGCGTGGCTCGCACGGCGTTGACCGCGCCGGCGAAGGCCGCGAGCGCCGCCGGCGGCGTGCCGGCCTTCGCGATGAAGCCGCGCCACACGTACTCGACGATCGGATAGCCGGACTGATCGAAGGTCGGCGCTTGCGGATACGGCGCGTACGGATGCTTGGCCGCGAGTGCGAGATAGCGCATCGATCCGCCCTGCACCGAGCTGAGCGCGTTGCTCGCCGCGGCGATGCCGGCGTCGACGTGGCCGCCGAGTACGTTGGTGACGACTTCGCTGCCGCCGTTGAACGGCACCCAGTTCGCTTTGAAGCCGGCGAGGTCGGCAAACTCCGTCTCCACCTGGTGGTTGATCGACACCGTCTCGGGGCCGCCGAACGAGAGTTTGCCGGGGTTGGCTTTGGCGAACTTCACGAGGTCGGGAAGGGTCTTGAACGGGCTGTCGGCTTTGACGAAGAGTCCGGCGGCTTCGCCGTTGAGCCGCATGACGCCGATGATGTCGGCCGCCGTGTACTTCACTTCGCCGCTCGCGAGCAAGAACGAGAGCGTGCGCGTCGTCAGCAGAAACGTGTAACCGTCCGCCGGGCGCGATTCGAGTTGCTCGAGCGACACCCCGCCGCTCCCGCCGGGCGCGTCGGCGACGACGACCGGCTGGTGCAGGCGGTCGCGCAGCGCGAGCGCGAGCGTGCGGGCTTCGACGTCGACCGTCGAGCCGGCCGCGAACGGGACCAGGATCGTGATCGGATGCGAGGGGTAATCGCCCGCCGCGGCGCGCACGCTCCCGCCCGTTGCGAGCGAGAGCGCGAATGCCAATGCTACCGTGACCCAACGGCCGAGCTTCATGCGCTGATGGTGCGCGAGGCTGCCAAGTCGGTCACGAACGTGTATCCGGTATCGCGGCTGAGCGCCACCCGCGTCGGCTCGAGCTTGCAGATCAACTCCGGCGCGATGTTCGGGCCGAGGTTGACGTCGGGCCCGAACGTGCGGATGAACCACGCTTGATGGGCCGGCGTCTCGGCCTCGAACGTCAGATGCTCCAGGCCGACGGCGTGGACGAGATCGACCACGTACTTCGACGTGGGGAGTTTGCCGTCGACGCCGAGCAGCATGTCGGTGTACGAACGCTCGACGATGACCTTGGTCGCGCCCCAGTCGAGCACGCGTTTGATCTCGTCGACCAGCTCGTCCAACGCCATCGCCGACGACGGGTACTTCTCGCCGACTTCGAAGAGCGTCTTCAGGCCGGCGTTCTTGGCCAGGCGCAGTGACTCGCGCCGCGCTTCGTCGTCGAGTTCGATCATGTTCTCCGAGATCTCGACCGCGGAACAGCCATATGCGGCGATCGCTTCGAAATACCGCCCGGTCTCGCGGCTCAGATGCGCGATCTCGAAGACGATGCCGCCGGGAAACACTTCGATGTCGTGGTCGCGGTAGAGCTTGATCTTGCGGCGCGTGAAATCGTCCTCGGCGGTCGTCGCATTGAGCATGAAGAAGTGGCGGATCTTCATCCAGTCGATGTACTGCGCCACCGCTTCCATGAACGAGACGGCGGTTTCATACCCGATGCCGTCGTCGCGCGCGATCGTCAGTCCCACGTTGCGGGGCTTTCCGGAGCGGCTCGGCACGGGCAGAAAGGACAGGGCGCGTTCGGTCGACATCGGGGCGTTCCTTCCCTACCGTGTGGTATAACGTGTTGCGTACTATAATTGTCTAGACACGTCGCTGTTTGACGTCGGAACACCCAGCCCTCCGGCGCCGCTGCGCAGCCCGGCGGCAATGAAAGAGAGATCGTTTGAAGATTACGCGCCTCGAGGTCTGCCCCGTTCAGATCCCGCACAAGGTCCCCTACCAGCTCTCGCTCGGCTCGCAAAAAATCAGTTGCGACGTCATTCTGAAAATGCACACCGACGAGGGCATCGTCGGCCTGGGCGAAGCCAGCGCCGGCACGCTGATCGACCGGACGGGCGAGAGTCAAGAGAACATCGTGTTCATGTTGACGCGTTACTTCGCACCGCGTTTGATCGGCATGGATCCGTTCGCGGTCGAAGCGATCCTCGAGGAGCTCGACAAGGTATCGTTCGGCGGCCACGCCGCCTTGTATTCGAAGTGCGCGGTAGATCTCGCGTGTCACGACATCATGGGGAAGGCGCTCGGCGTGCCGGTCTACCAACTGCTGGGCGGCCTGGTTCGCACGCAAGTGACGGTCAGCCGGAGCTTGCCGATCGGCCGGCCGCCGGCCGAACTGGCGAAGGATGCGCTCGCGCGTCGCGACGCCGGCTACGCGCTCTTGACCGTCAAGGGAACGTCGAATCCCGAGAACGACATCGCCTGCTTTCGCGCCGCGCGCGAAGCCGTCGGTCCGGACTATCCGCTGGAAGTCGACCCGAACCAAGCCTGGACGTCGGCGACCGCGATCCGGACGATCCGGCGCTTGGAGCAGTACGATCTCTCGGCCGTCGAGCAGCCCCTGCCGTGGTGGGATTACGACGGCATGATCGCCGTGACGGCGGCGGTCGATACGCCGATCATCGCCGATGAGACGGTCCTCAACCCGTCGGACGCCTACCAAGTCGCCAGCCGCCGGATGGCGAATCTGATTACAATCAAGATCGCCAAGAACGGCGGCTTCACGTTGGCCAAGCGCATCGCGGCGGTTGCGCAGGCAGCGGGACTGGGCTGCAACATGGGTTCGCGCCATCCGCTCGGCGTCGGCGCCGCGGCGATCCATCACTTCGCGTGCAGCACGCCCGCGGTACAGGAACCGATCGGCTTCGGTTCGCCGCTCGAACGGCTGGTCGACGACATCCTCAAGGAGCCGATCCCCTTCGAACGGGGCGTCGCGCGGCCGCCCGAAGGGCCGGGACTCGGCGTGGAACTCGACGAGGCCAAGATGAAGAAGTACGCCGTGTCGATCGTCGTCGACTGACGACTTCGCCGGGAACGGCTACGCCGGCGCGGTCGCGAGGATGCGCCGGCGCAGCCATTCGCCGGCCACCAGGGAACCCAGCGACGCGACGACGAGCGCGAGCGGGATCGGCTGCGTCACGAACACCAGTGCGTTGCCGCCCGAGATCAGCAGCGCTTGCCGCAGGTTCCCTTCGGTGAACGATCCGAGGATCAGCCCGATGATCAGCGCCGGTACCGAGAATCCGTATCGATCCATCAGGTAGCCGAGTGCCCCGAATGCGAACGCGATGCCGATGTCGTACGGATTCGAGCGCGAGGCGAAGACCCCGGTGATGCACAAAATCACGATGCCGGTTGCGAGCGGTTTTTTCGGGAGCGCCGTGGCGCGGGCCCACAGGCGCGTCGTCAGCAGGCCGAGCACCCACAGCATCGCGGTCGAGATGACGAGCCCCGAGAAGATCTCGTAGACGATCGTGGCGTGATTCTGCATCAAGAGCGGCCCGGGTTGCAGCCCGGCGATGATCATCGCCCCGAGGATCACCGCCGACGTCGGCGTCCCCGGGATGCCGAGCGTAAAGGCGGGGATCAGCGTCGAGTGCATCACGACCGCGTTGGTCGCTTCGGGCGCGACGATCCCCTCGGGGACGCCGGTGCCGAACGACTCCGGGTGCTTCGACATCGCTTTGGCGACGTTGTAGCTGATCCACGGCGGCACGCTTCCCGAGAGCCCGGGCAGCAGTCCGAGGAAGAAGCCCAGGACCGTCGAGATGGCGGCAGTCGGCAAGACCGCGCGAAACTCCGGCCACGTCAGCCATACCCGATAGCGCTGCGCGGTGCCGCCCGGAGTGCGCGCGTCGTGCCGTTGGGTCAGCAGACGCACCGCCTCGGGCAGCGCGAAGATGCCCACGAGCACCGGCAGGAGCGGCAGGCCGTTGAGCAGCGACGGTTCGTCGAACGTGAAGCGTCGCGTTCCGGTCAGAAAGTCGGTGCCGATCAAGCTGCACAGCAAACCCATGATGCCCGAGGCCGCGCCCTTGAGCGGCGCCTTCGAGCTGAGCGTCGACACCGACGTCAGGCCGAAGATGCCCAGCATCGCGTAGGCCGCGGGGCTCAACGCGAGCGCCACTTGCGAGATCGGTCCGGTCAACAGAAAGAGCCCCGCGATGCCGGCGTACGAGGCGAAGATCGCCGACCACAGCGAGTATCCGAACGCGCGCCGCGGATCGCCTTTCTGATTCATCGGGTAGCCGTCGAGAATCGTGGCCGCGGAATTCGGCGCTCCCGGCGTGCGCATCGCGATCGCGGTGATCGATCCACCGTACTCCGCCGCTTGGTACAAGCTCGTATAAAAGAGCAGCGCGTCCGCAGCAGGGAGGAAGTAGGTAAGTGGTAGCAACAGTCCGATGCCGACCGCCGGCCCGATTCCCGGCAACGCCCCGATGAACAGCCCGGCGAGGGTCCCCGCGCCGAGTGCCGCCAGGATGTGCCACGTGAAGAGATCGCGGACGACGGCGGCCGCGTCTATCGGAACATGCTCCCGTGCGGAAGCTGGATGAAGAAGACGTTCGTGAAGACGGCGTAGAGCACGCCGATCAGGAGGGCTTGCGCGAGCAGCGCACGCCACGCCGCGCGGCGCTCGCGCACGAACGCGAACGTCAGGACGGCGGCGAGCGCGAGCGTGCTCGCAAGGTAGCCCACCGGCGTGAACGCCGCCGCATAGGCGACGGCGGCCAGGGCGACGATCGTAAGCCCGCGCAGTGGAAGCGGGTCCGATTGCGGGCTCGTCCCGCCCCCGAGCGCTCCGGCGAGCCCGCAGACGATCGCCGCCCCGCCGACGAGCATCGGCATCAATGCCGCGGCCGCCGCGCGTCCGCTTCCGAATGCGTGCGCGGCGGCGACGGCGAACACGCCGTACGCGGCCAGGCCCGCGAACATGACACGGTCGCCCGAGAACCGCGCGCCGGCGTTCAACGTTACGCGGGGACCGGCTCCGCCTTCGCGTCGACTAGGCGCGTCAGGCGTTCGGCGTCCGCGCCCGCCAAGCTCTCGAGCTTCGCGCGCCAGCGTTGAGGCGACATCGGATTGCGCGGATCGCCGCTCGCGATGTCGACCCGTACCGGTTTGGCCCCCACGATCTCGACTTCCGCCGCCCAGTCCTCCGGATAGCGGGCGTCGAGTTTCGGGTCGATCGTCCACGTCACGCGCTTCTCCGCTTCGTACAGCGTGCGCACGTAGGCCGGATCGAAGGTGTCGAGGTCGACCCGTCCGTCGGCCAACGCGGCCGCAACGACGAACGGCAAGCTGTAGCGCGCTCGCATGGGGCGGTCCTGCACGTAGAACCCGTTCTGTTCGACCGCGATCGCGAAGGTGCGCACCGTGACGGGACCGCCGCGATATTTGGGCCGCAACGCGATCGCGGCGTCGATCGCGGCTTGGACCGTTCGGCAGCACGGATACGGTTTGAAAGCGACCTCCAGGATCCGGTACGTCGCCAGGTCGCTCAGAACCGCCGCCGGGTCGCCACCGAACAGCTTGAAAAATCCGCCATGCGGTTCTTCTAAGCCCGACCGCGTCCCGTTGACGCCCTCATAGGCCATCACGGCGGCGAAGAATCCGGCCCGCGCGGCGTTCCCGACCTGGATCGGCTTGGCCATCGACCCATCGCCGACGAACGCGTGGTTCCCGCCCATGAGTGCCACGGCGTGACCGATCGCTTGGGCGGTGCGATCGAAGTCGAGCCCGAGCGCGTTGGACGCTCCGGCCGCCGCGCCGATCGCGCCCGCGGTGCAACTCGCATGCCAGCCGGCGCGCCAGTGCTCGGCCGGTCCCACCGCGGCGCCGACGCGCAGCATCGTTTCGTATCCGGCGACGATCGCGGTCAGCTCGCGGCGGCCGTCCGCGCGAGCGAGCCGCGCTGCTTCGCGCACGGCCGGGATGACGGGCGCGGCCGGATGCGTCTTGCTGCTCTTGTGCGCGTCGTCGAGTTCGAGGGCGTGAATTGCGGCGCCGGCGAGGAACGCATCGGTGCTGGCGCCGCGGTCGCCGGTGCGCGCGGTCGCGGCGGTCAAGCGCAGGTGCATCGGCGACCGCCGCCCGGCGACTTCGCACGCGAGCGCGTCGAGCAGCACGTCGCGCACCCGCGCCCGGACGTCGGCGGGCAGCGTGTCCCACCGCATCCCGGCCACGAACGACGCGAGCTTGCGCGTGATCACGGGCGAGGAGGAGGCCACGAACGCGGCAGGCAAAGCGTTTTGCTTGCCGCGCCCGTTACGAAGGTGACTGTCTTCATGCTGCGACGCACCGTTACTCGCGCTTTTGGACCCTCCCTCCCGCTGCTGGCGGCGGCACTGGCCGCAGCGGTCGCGGTCGCCGCCTCCGGACCGGTGCCGGCCCAGACGACCGAAGGTCAATTCCCGAACGGTCCGGTGACGATCATCGCGTCGTACTCGGCCGGCTCGGCGGGCGACGTCGGGGCACGAGCGGTCGCAGAGAGCCTGCGGCGCGAGTTGAAGACGCCGGTCGTCGTGAACGACGTCCCGGGCGGCGACGGGCTTCTGGCGGTCAATGCGCTGCTCGCCAAGCCGGCCGACGGCCAGACGCTGCTCTTCGTGGCGAGCCAATTCCCGTACGTGCTGGCAGATCCGGGGACGCATAACAGCTTGAGCGATTTCACCCCGATCGCGCGTATCACGGGTGAACCGATCGCGCTGGGAGTCAGCGCCTCCGGGCCGTACGCGAACCTCAGCGCGTTCGTCGCCGCCGCAAAGGCGCACCCCGACACGTTGACGATCGGCGAGGTCGGCGCGGTCGGCGACATGCCGACCTTCGGGAGCAATTTCGCGCGGGCCGCCGGCATCAAGGTCAAGCACATCCCCTTCGACAGCGGCTCGACCCTGATGACCGCGGTGCTCGGCGGTCACGTCGACGCGGGGATCACGTCGCCGAGCAACATGATCGCTCTCTCCGATGCCGGCAAGATCAAAATCCTGGCGCTCGCCGCACCCGCTCCGAGCAAAGACTTTCCGGGCATTCCGACGTTCGCGTCGTCCGGTTACGCGCTCGAGGCCTACGTCTGGCGCGGCGTGCTGGCCAAAGCCGGGACGCCCAAGCCGATCGTCGACAAACTCGCGGCGGCCTTCAAAGAGGCGATCGCGAGCCCCGAGTTCGACGCGTTCCGCAAACAGACGCATCAGGGCACGCTCTTTCTCGGGCCGCCCGAATTCGCGCGGTCGATCGCCGCGACCGTCAAGAGCGCGCAGGCCGGCCTGAGCGAAACGCACTGACCCGTTTCTCCAGCGGGCGCTAGCTTTAAGACCTCTTAAGCTCCTTCACTACTTAGCAAGAGTTGGTGGCGCGAGCGGCGCAAAGTCGAGGCGCTACCGGCCTCTACCGCACTCTGACCGCAATGACAGGATGGATTTGTGGAACAGCTATTCGGCGGCGCTTTGACTATTGGAAGCGCGATTTTCCTCGTCGTCGCTCTCGGCCTGGCGCTCAGCTTCGAATGCGTGAACGGGTTTCACGACACGGCGAACGCGGTCGCCACCGTCATCTACACCAACACCCTGCGGCCGACGATCGCGGTCGTCTGGTCGGGCTGCTGGAACCTCATCGGCGTGCTGCTCTCGAGCGGCGCGGTCGCGTTCGGCATCGTCGCCTTGTTGCCGGTCGAACTCGTGATGAACGTCGGCTCGCGCGGCCGGATTCGCGATGGTGTTCGCGCTCCTGATCTCGGCGATCATCTGGAACGTCGGCACGTGGTACTTCGGGCTTCCGGCCTCGAGTTCGCATACGCTGATCGGCTCGATCGTCGGCGTCGGGCTCGCGAACTCGGTGCTCGCCAAGGGGCACACCTTCGGCGACGGCGTCAACTGGGGCAAAGTGCAGGACACCGTCATGGCGCTGCTCGTCTCGCCGGTGATCGGCTTCGTCTTCGCGGCCGCGCTGCTTGCTCTTGAAGGTGCTCGTCAAGAACAAAGATCTCTACAAGTCGCCCGAAGGCAAGACGCCGCCGCCCTTGTGGATCCGCGGCTTGCTCGTGCTCACCTGCACCGGCGTCAGCTTCGCGCACGGGTCGAACGACGGTCAGAAGGGCATGGGCCTCATCATGCTGATCCTGATCGGCATCCTGCCCGGCATCTACGCGATCAATCCCGGCGCGTCGGCGGCGGCGCTGCAAGCCGTCGAGACCGGGGCCGCGCAGACCGCGACCTACTTCACCGGCAAAGCGGCCGGCGTCGCCGGTCCCGAGCCCGGCCGAAGCCGCGACGTCGATTTCGAACTACATCAAATCGTCCGGCAAGCTCGACGACTCCGTGTTCGCGGCGTTCGTCGAGAAGAACAAAGAGATCGCGACCCAGCTGGGCACCACGACCTCGATCGCGCAGCTGCCGGAGGCCGAACACAGCGCGCTGCGCAGCAATCTCTACTTGGTGCAGAACACGATCGACAAGCTGACGAAGACGAAGGCGATCACCGATCCGGACGAACAGAAGACCTTGACGGCATACCGCAAATCGCTGACGCCGCTCACGAACTTCATCCCGGTTTGGGTCAAGGTCGCGGTCGCGCTCTGCCTGGGCTTGGGCACGATGGTCGGCTGGAAGCGCATCGTCATCACCGTCGGCGAACGCATCGGCAAGGAGCATCTGACGTACGCGCAGGGCGCGTCGGCCGAAATCATCGCCTACGCGACGATCCAGGCCGCCGACATCTACGGCCTGCCGGTCAGCACGACGCACATCCTCTCGTCGGGCATTGCCGGCACGATGGTCGCCAACGGCTCCGGGCTGCAGACCTCGACGGTCCGCAACATCATCCTGGCCTGGGTCCTGACCCTGCCGGCGTGCGTGTTCCTGGGCTCGATGCTCTTCGCCGGCGGCCTCTACGCGATCAGCTTCTTCGGCGGAGCCCGCTGAAGCGAGGCGCGAGCAGAACCCACGCGGACAAAGGGAAGGCGGGCGACGGGTCTAAGGGACCAACCCACCTTTCTTCTTTGCCATGTCTTTACGAGGAGGTCAGCTTGCGCCGATCCGTCGCACTCGCTCGCGTCGCCGCGAGCCTGGGGCTCGCGTTCTCCCTCGCCGCCTGTTCGCAACCCCCGCCGCCGACCGCGCAGGTCAGCGGGCCGGTCGTGCAACAGCTGGGGGGCGGCATCGAGGTCGCGATGGCCGCAGACGCCCAGACGGTGAAGATCGGCATCGACCTCCCGCTGAGCGGCGCCGACTCCTCGGACGGCGGCCCGACCGCCAACGGCGCCGTTCTGGCCATCGAGCAAGCCAACGCCAAGGGGCTCGCCGGCGGCTTCAAGGTCGCGGCCGACACCCTCGACGACGCGGTGCAGGGCAAGCACGACCCGGCGCAGGGCGCCCAGAACGTCAAGACCTTCATCTCCGATCCGGTGGTGCTGGGGATGGTCGGGCCGTTCAACTCGAACGTCGCGAAGTCGGAAATCCCGTTGACCAACGATGCCGGGCTCGTGCAGATCAGCCCCTCCAACACCAACGACGGGCTGACCCGCGGTCCGGACGCGGCCAAGCTGCGCACCGCGCACCCCGACGTCAACAACTACTTCCGCGTCTGCACGATCGACTCGCGCCAGGGCGCCGCGGGCGCCGAGTTCGCCAAGAAGCTCGGCTTCAAAAAGGCCTTCATCATCGACGACAACGAGACGTACGGCAAAGGCCTCGCCGACGTCTTCGAGGCGCAGTTCAAGGACGGCGGCGGCACGGTACTCGGGCACGAGCACATCACGCCCAACCAGCAAGACTTCACCGCCCTGCTCACCAAGGCGCGCTCGCTCGGCCCCGACGTCGTCTTCTACGGCGGCACGACCAGCACGGGTGGCGGCCTCGTCCGCAAGCAGATGGGCAACGTCGGCATGAGCAACATCGCGTACATGGGCGGTGACGGCATCTCCGACGAGGAGTTCCTCAAGGTTGCCGGCGCGCTCGCGAACGGCACGTATTACACGGTAGCCGCCCCCGAAGTCTCGCAACTCCCCAGTGCCAAACAGTTCATCGCCGCCTACAAAGAGCGGTGGAAGGCCGATCCGGGCCCCTACAGCGCCAACGCCTACGCTGCCGCCCAAGTGATCGTCGCCGCGATCAACAAAGCGATCGCCGCCAACGGCAACAAGATGCCGACCCGCGCCGACGTCCTCAAGTACGTCGCCGCCACGTCGAACCTCGCCACCCCGATCGGCCCGGTCGGCTTCGACAAATTCGGCGACACGACCAATCCCATCTTGAGCCTCTACGCGATCAAGAACAACAAAGCCGACTTCGTCCAGCAAATCAACCTCAAGACCTAATGCCCATCGGCCGCGGCCTCGCCGCCCCACACCCGGTAAGCTTGCAAAAAGCAACATGTTGTTACGGGCCCCCACGGGGAATCGACCCTCGCCGGCATGACGACGGGCCCGACAGCCGGGGGGCCCCACTTGCGCAACGCGCAAGTGGGGGGCGCGGAGCCCGGGGCGCAGCGCCTTCAAAATGATCTTCTTTCAACAACTCGTCAACGGGCTGTCGCTGGGCGGTATCTACGCGCTGATCGCGCTCGGGTACACGATGGTGTACGGGATCATCGAGCTGATCAACTTCGCCCACGGCGACGTCTACACGCTGGGGACGTTCTTCTCGCTGACCGTGCTCGGGCTGATCGGCGTCTCGACGACGCTGACCGGGTTGCCGCTGATCGGCGTGATCGCGCTGACGATCGTCGTGGCGATGATCTTGTGCGGGATCGTCGGCGTACTGATCGAGCGGCTCGCCTACCGGCGGCTGCGCAACGCCCCGCGCCTCGCGCCCCTGATCACGGCCATCGGCATGTCGTTCATCCTCGAGAACATCATGTCGCTCTGGCGCGGTCCCTCGCCGGTTCCGTTCCCCGACTTCGTGCCCAACCCGACGCTCTTCGTCGGCGACGTCGTGATCTCGGCCAAACAGATGATGGTCGTGGCGCTGGCGATCGTGATGATGATCCTGCTGCAGTGGTTCGTCTACAATACGAAGCTCGGCAAGGCGATGCGTGCGACCGCTCAAGATCGCGACGCCGCGCAACTGATGGGCATCGACATCAACACGACGATCGCGCTGACGTTTCTCATCGGCAGCGCGCTCGCCGGGGCGGCCGGCTTCGTCTCGGGCGTGTACTACGGCACGACGTGGTTCTTCAACGGTTTCTCGGCCGGCCTCAAGGCGTTCACCGCAGCCGTGCTCGGGGGCATCGGAAACCTCGCCGGGGCGATGCTGGGCGGTTTCCTGATCGGCATCATCGAGGCGTTCACGACGCAGTTCATCTCCGACCAGTGGAGCAACGTCGTCGTGTTCTCGGTGCTGGTGCTGGTGCTGGTGTTCCGGCCCTCCGGGCTGCTCGGCGAGTCGCTCCCCAATAAGGTATAGCGGTGAAGCTGCGCTGGAACGACCGCACGATCGCCCTCGTCGCGCTCGTCGTCGCCGTGCTCATTCCGCTGGCCGACCGCAACGACTCGCACATCGACTTCCTCACGAATGCGGGCGCTTTCGTGTTGCTGGCACTGGGGCTCAACATCGTCGTCGGGTTCGCCGGCCTGCTCGACTTGGGGTATGCGGCCTTCTTCGCGATCGGGTCGTATGCGTACGCGATGCTCGCGAGCCCGCAGTTCGGCATCCACGTTCCAGTGTGGATCATGCTCTTCGTCGCGTCCGGCATCGCGGCGATCTTCGGCATCCTGCTCGGTGCGCCGACGCTGCGGCTGCGCGGCGATTACCTTGCCATCGTCACCCTGGGGTTCGGCGAAATCGTCCCGCAGACGTTCCTGAACCTCTCGCAGTGGACCAACGGTCCCAACGGGATCAGCTCGATCGACCAGCCGTCGTTCTTCGGCTTCCACTTCGGTTTCAACGCGGTCCCGTATTTCTATCTGATCCTGGTGCTGATCGTCGTTGCGGTGTGGCTCGCGAACAATCTGCGCACCAGCCGGCTCGGCCGCGCGTGGGTCGCGATCCGCGAAGACGAACTGGCGGCCGCCCACGTCGGGATCAACACGACCGCGACGAAGTTGGCGGCGTTCGCCCTGGGAGCGTCGTTCAGCGGGCTCGCCGGCGTCGTCTACGCGGCGAAGCTGCAGCTCGTCTCGCCGGACCAATTTCAGTTCAACGTCAGCGTGTTCGTGCTCTCGATGCTCGTGCTCGGCGGGATGGGCAACATCACCGGCGTGATCGCCGGCAGCCTGTTGCTCTCGTCGCTCGACCGCTTTCTGCTCCCGCAGGCGACGAACATCGCGCACTCGATCGGCCTCGACTTCGACTTCACGAACGTGCGCTTCCTGATGTACGGCATCATCCTGGTCGCGGTCATGCTGTTCCGGCCGGAGGGGCTGATCCCCAGCCGCGAGCGCGCGGCCGAGTTGCGCGGCGCCGAGGAAGAGCCACAGGTCTCGCTGCAAGAGCAGTCGCTCTACAACCAGGCGACGCCACCGTGAGCGACGAGATCGACCTGCACACGGTCCACAACCTCGAGCCGGTGCACCATCCGTTCCTGCGCTTCGAGGGCGTCACGAAACGCTTCGGCGGCCTGATTGCGATCAAGGACTTGTCCTTCGAAGTGTCGCGCGGGACGATCTCGGCCATGATCGGGCCCAACGGGGCCGGCAAGTCGACGGTGTTCAACGTGATCACCGGCGTGTACGCGCCCACCGAAGGGCGCATCGAGTTCGATCAGCGCGACATCGCCGGGCGCCCGATCGACGCGGTCGCCAAATCCGGCATCGCCCGCACCTTCCAGAACATCCGGCTCTTCGCGTTCATGTCGGCGCTCGAAAACGTCATGACCGGTCAGCACGTGCGGATGCACGCCCAACTCTGGGACTCGCTCTTACACACGCCGCGGCAGCGTGCCGAGGAACGCCTGGTGCGCGAGCGCGCGCGCGGACTGCTGACCTTCGTCGGGCTCGAGAAGTACGCCAACAACTACGCGCACAACCTCGCCTACGGCTTGCAGCGGCGCCTCGAGATCGCCCGCGCGCTCGCAAGCGAGCCGAAGTTGCTGTTGCTCGACGAACCGGCGGCCGGCATGAACCCGCGCGAGAAGGAAGATCTCACCGAGTTGATCCGGCGCATCCGTGACACCGGCGTCACGGTGTTCCTGATCGAGCACGACATGGGGCTCGTCATGCAGATCAGCGAGCGGATCACCGTGCTCGATCACGGCGAGAAGATCGCCGAGGGACTGCCCGCCGAGATCCGCAGCGACGAACGCGTGATCGAAGCCTATCTGGGGAAGCCCGCGTGAGCCGGTCGATGCTCGAGGTGCGCGCGGTCGAGGCGCGCTACGGGCGCATCCGGGCGCTCACCGACGTCAGCCTGCACGTGGACGAGGGCGAGATCGTCACCTTGATCGGGGCCAACGGAGCGGGCAAGACGACGACGCTGCGCACGATCAGCGGCCTGGTAAGGCCGGCGGCCGGGACGATCGTCTACAAGGGGACCGACATCACGCGCCGTTCGCCCGACGAGATCGTGCGCCTGGGCATCAGCCAGTCGCCCGAGGGGCGGCGCGTCTTTCCGCGCATGACGGTGCGCGAGAACCTCGAACTCGGCGCGTACACGCGAAGCTCGGCGACCGAAATTGCCGGCGATCTGGAACGGATCTTCACGACGTTCCCGCGCCTGCAAGAACGCGTCGGTCAAAAGGCCGGAACGCTGTCCGGCGGCGAGCAGCAGATGCTCGCGATCGGGCGCGCGCTGATGGCGCGGCCGGCGCTGCTGCTGCTCGACGAACCGTCGCTCGGGCTTTCACCGATCCTGGTGCAGACGATCTTCACGGTCATCCGCGAGATCAACGCGCGCGGCACGACGATCCTCTTGATCGAACAAAACGCGCGCCAGGCGCTCCAGATCGCCGCGCGCGGTTACGTGCTCGAAGTCGGCAAGATCGTGCAGGAGGGTTCGAGTGCCGACCTGATGGCGAGCGAAACCGTGCGCGCCGCGTATCTCGGCGGCGCTGCTTGAGTGGGTTCAGGCGCCCGCGCTTAGCGCGCGCGACGTCATCGGCCGTCGTTGCTGGCTAGGACGGCCGGCTCGGCGGGCGAGGATGCGGCTTGCGACGCGGCGCCGGCGGCAGTGAGCCGCATGAAGGCGCGCAGGCACTCGGCGACGCTCCACGCCTGCGCGATGCAGCCGCGCGGCGTGAACGGCGCGTCGCCGTCGAAGATCTCGGCGATCGATCCCAAACCGTAGTCGCGCAGGTGGTCTTCGAGCGGCGCGAGCAGCCGGCGCGCGCCGGCGACGTCGCCGCGCGCGCGCAGCGTCGCCAGCACGAAGGGGCCCAGGAGCCATCCCCACGCCGTTCCTTGATGGTAAGCCCCGTCGCGAGCGGCTTGGTCGCCGCCGTAGGTTCCGGCGTAGGCGGGATCGTGCGGCGAAAGCGAACGGAGTCCGTACGAAGCTAGCAGCACCCGCGAACAGGCGTCGAGAATCGCCAGTTCGCGCGCCCGGTCGAACGGACGGAAATGCAGCGACAGCAAGAAGAGTTGATTGGGCCGCAGCGCCGGGTCGTTGCCCCTCGGGCCGTCGATGACGTCGAAACAATGCCCGGCGTGGACGTTCCAGAAGCGGTCGAAGCTCATGGCCGCTTTCTTTGCCAGCTGCGCGTACGGCTTCGGATCGGCGCCGGCGAGCGGCGCGAAGGTCTCCATCGTGCGCAGCGCATTGAACCACAGCGCGTTGATCTCAACCGGCTTGCCGATGCGCGGCGTGACGACCCAGTCGCCGACCTTCGCGTCCATCCACGTCAACTGCACCCCCGCGACACCGGCGCGCAGGAGACCGTCCTTGGGGTCGACGCCGATACCGTAGCGCGTGCCGCGCACGTGCGCGTCGACGATGCCCGCCAGCACCGGGAAGAGTTCGCCGAGCAGCTGCAGGTCGCGCGATGCGGCATAGTACGCGCGGATCGCTTCGAAATACCAGAGCGTCGCATCGGCCGTGTTGTACTCCGGGGCTTGGCCCGCATCGGGGAAGCGATTGGGCAGCATCCCCTCACTGACGTACCCGGCGAACGTGCGCAAGATCTTCGCGGCCGTCGCAATGTCGCCGAGCTCGAGCGTCAGCCCGGGAAGCGCGATCATCGTGTCGCGCCCCCAGTCGCCGAACCAGTGATAACCCGCGATGATCGTCTTCCCGTCCGGCTCGCTCGGCGTCGGTCGATCGACGACGAATTGGTCGGCCGCCAACGCGAGATGCTCGATCCATCCCGGCGCGGGCGCGGGCGCGGGCGCGGGCGCGGGCGCGGGCGCGGATGCGCCGTTACCGGTCGCCGGGTCGCCGGCGGCGCTGCCGTTGACGACCGTTCCGTTGGGCGCCGGCACGTAGCGCGTCGCGAGCGCGCAGTACGCGTCGCGGAAGCGGTCGAGGATGCGTGCCTCATCGGCGCGCCGCCGCTCGAGCGCCTGACCGCCGACGAGCGATGCGGCCTGATCGGTGCTGATCGCGAAGGTGAGGTCTTGCCCGACCGTCAGTTGCGCCTCGAACGACGCGACGTGCAGGTGGTCGTCGGTCGCATCGAGGCCCCGCTCGGCCTCCCGCGGCAAAGAAAATCCGTAGTACCACTCGTCGGCGAGCGTGCACGTCGCGCCCTGTGCGCGAACGTACAGCGGGTGCGCGTCCTCCGTCGCGCGCCAGGCGAATCCGCGCTCGACCGCTTGCGCCCGCGGGTGCGGTTCGTAGCCGCGCGTCGCGCCGTGATAGTCGCGGTAATCGACCAGCGCGCGTGCCGACAAGCGAACCGGTGCGCCTCCCCGGCGCAGCACGTAACGAACGTACGTCGTGTTGGCGCCGCGCTCCATCCACACGCGCTTCTCGATCAGCGCGTCGGCGCACGCGTACGTCCACGTCGGGATCAGGCCCTCGAGCACGAAGGTCTCGATGTACCGGTAGCCTTGCGGCGCGAGCGTCCCGCTCGACCAATGATTCGTGGACAGCTCGTAGGTCGTACCGTCGTACGTCACTGCGTCTTCGAGCCGCGACAGCATCAGCGTGCGGCCGAGCGGCGGCGCGAGCGCGGCCACGAGATACCCGTGATAGCGGCGGGTGAGGCTGCCGGCCACCGTGGCCGACGCGTAGCCGCCGATGCCGTTGGTGACCAGCCACTCTCGCCGTTCGGCCGGTTCGAGGTCGCCTGCGATCTCGCGCCCGAACCGGATCATGGGGACGGACATATCGTTTCTCCACGGCCCGCACCGCCCGCACCAGGAGCGGGGTCACCACTTTACTACCGGATGTAACGCGCCGGCCGGCGCGCTTCCTCGTGAGCGAGCGCATTTTCTCAAAACGGGCTCCGCCGGACCGGCGCCGAAGGACCTCGTGCGATGCGCGGTCTTCGGTTCGCCGTGGGAATTTGTGGCGCGGCATCGGTTTGGTACGCTTGGCACGTCTGCTCGGACGCGACCGGCTGGCCGATTGTCGAACCGCCCCGCCCGGGAGCCGACCTGCCGCCGATCTCGATCATCGTGCCGGCGCGCAATGAGGCGCGGAACATCGAGCGCTGCGTGCGCTCGCTGCTGGCGCAGCGCCATCCGCGCTGCGAAGTGATCGCGGTCGACGATCGTTCGACCGATGAGACCGGGGCGATCCTGGCGCGCCTGCAGGCGGAGCATCCGGAATTGACGGTCGTTTCCGGTGCCGACTTGCCGACCGGCTGGGTCGGTAAACCGTGGGCCATTTGGCAAGGCGCGCGCCGGGCCGGCGGAGCGTGGTTGCTGTTCACCGACGCCGACGCCGTCCACGAACCCGACGCGTCGGCCGCAGTGCAGCAATTCGCGCTCGACCGCGGCGTCGACGCAGTGTCGATCGCAACGCGGCAAGAACTCGGATCGTTTTGGGAACGCGCCGTGCTGCCGTCGATCTTGGGGATGGTCGTCGTCGCCAGCGGGAAGAGCCGCGACCTCAACGATCCCGCCAAGCCTGAAAACGCGCTCGCCAACGGCCAGTATCTGATGGTGACCCGTGAGGCCTACGACGCGTTGGGCGGCCACGAGGCGCTGCGCGCGCAGATCGCCGAAGACATCGAGTTCGCGCGGCGCTTGAAGAACGACGGCCGCTTCCGCATGCTGCTCGCCAACGGTACGGCGTTCGTGCGCGTGCGGATGTACCACTCGCTGCGCGAGATCTGGGATGGATTCACGAAGAACCTCTACATCGGCGCGCACGGGCAACCGGTCAAGCTCGCGGGCGGCTTGGCGCTGTTGAGCGCGCTTTCGTTCGGCCCGCCGCTCCTGACGCTCGTCGCCGCGTTGCGCGGCAAGGGGCGGCTGGCGTTGGCCGCGCTCGCGGCGGGGGCGCTCAACGTCACCGCGACGGGGTGGGCCCTGGGACGCGCCGGGGTGCCGCGCCGCTACGGCCTGTATCAGCCGATCGGCATGGCCGTGCTGGCCGCGATCACGGCCAACTCGTGGTGGCGGGTGGCGAGCGGGCGGGGCGTCGCCTGGCGCGGCCGCCGCTATACCGGCCGCTATCAAGGCGACGCGCCATAGGGGGTTGGGGCCTCCGCCTGAACCCGTCGCCCCGCGCTTCGCGCTTGGCGCTTGGCGGCGCCGGCACCGTTGAGGTGATCGGTGCGTGGCCGGGGCGGTGAGGGTTTAGCGGGCCGGCCGCTTGGGGCACATGGCGGTCATGCCGAGCTCGCAGACCGCGCAACTTTCCCGTGACGAGGCCGAGCAGGCGCAAGCGCAGCAGATGCCGCGCGCGGCGATCGTCTTCGAAACGGTCCTCCGCGAGGGCGAGGGCGAGCTGCAACGCACGAACGCGGCGCTGGCCTTCTCCGGACTGGCGGCGGGGCTCTCGATGGGCTTCTCGCTCTTGACGCTCGCGATGCTCCATTCGATGCTCCCCGATGCCCCGTGGCGGCCGCTGGTCGAGAATTTCGGTTATTCGGTCGGCTTCCTGATCGTCATCCTCGGGCGTCAGCAACTGTTCACCGAGAACACGCTGACGCCGATCCTCCCACTGCTCGACTGCTTCACGCTCGGCAATTTCGGGAACGTGATGCGCTTGTGGGGCATCGTCCTGGCCAGCAACATCGCGGGCGCGCTCCTGTTCGCGTGGGCGCTGGTGCACGTCAGCGCGTTTCCGCCGGCGCTCCATGCCGCGTTCTTGGAGATCGGCAAGCACGCCGCGGCCGATCCCGCGCCGGCCCAGTTCGTGAAGGCCATCTTCGCCGGATGGCTCATCGCGCTGATGGTGTGGCTCTTACCCGCGGCCGACACGGCGCGCCCGTGGATCGTGCTCTTGCTCACCTGGATCGTCGGCGCGGCCTCGCTCTCGCACATCGTGGCCGGTTCGGTCGAAACCGGGTACGCGATGTTCGCGGGCGCGATCGGCCCGCAAACGTTCGCCCTGCAGTTCTTCGCACCGGTACTCGTGGGCAACATCATCGGGGGGACGGCGCTGGTTGCACTGCTCGCCTTCGGGCAAGTTGCTTCGGATGCGAATGCCGAGCCCAAGCCCAGGCGTCAGCGCCGCCGCGCGCGGCCCAAAGGGGCGGCGGCGCATCAGGCATAGGAGCGCGGCGCGAGCGGGAGCAATACCGCTGCGTCATGGCCGACCTCGAAACCGAACTCAAGCCCCACGTCACGATGGACGAAATCACGGCGCTCGCGAAACGGCGCGGGTTCATCTTCCAGTCGAGCGAGATCTACGGCGGCATCGGGGGCTTTTTCGATTACGGCCCGCTCGGCGCAGTGCTCAAGCGCAACGTGAAGGACGCGTGGTGGCACGAGAACGTCGAGTTGCGCGACGACGTCGTCCCGTTCGACTCGTCGATCGTCATGCATCCGCTCACGTGGAAAGCCTCGGGGCACATCGACGTCTTTCACGACATGATGGTCGACTGCAAGAACTGCAAGCACCGTTTTCGTGCCGACCATCTCAAGTCGCTCGATGGGCCGTGTCCCAACTGCGGGATGCGCAATTCGTTCACCGAGCCGCGCGCCTTCAACCTGATGCTCAAGACGTACGTCGGGCCGATGGAAGACAGCGCGTCGGTCGCGTATCTGCGCCCCGAAACGGCTCAGGGCATCTTCGTCAACTTCAAGAACATCTACCAGACCGCGCGCAAGAAGCCGCCGTTCGGGATCGCCCAGATCGGCAAGAGCTTCCGCAACGAGATCACGCCCGGCAACTTCACCTTTCGGATGCGCGAGTTCGAACAAGCGGAGATGGAGTACTTCGTGCCGCACGACGGCCACGACTTCGCGTGCTACGAGCAGTGGGTCAGCGCGCGCAAGGCGTGGTATTCGAAGTACGGCATCAACGCCGAGCGGCTGCGCTTCTACGAACTCGGCCGGACGAGAAGCCGCACTATGCGCAGGCCTGCACCGACGTCGAGTACTTCTTCCCGTGGGGCTGGGGTGAACTCGAGTCGATCGCGCACCGCGGCACCTACGATCTCGACAACCACATCGCGCTCTCGGGCAAGGACCTCTCGTATTACGACGAGGTCAGCAAGCAGAAGTACGTGCCGATCCTGATCGAGAGCTCGGCCGGCATGGACCGCACGACCCTCGTCATGCTGATCGACGCCTACGAGAAGGAGAAGAGCGTCGATCCCAACGGCAAGGAGACCGAGCGCGTCGTGCTGCGCTTCCATCCGAAGATCGCCCCGGTGAAGGTCGCGGTCTTCTCGCTTGCCCGCAACAAGCCCGAGCTCGTCGAACGCGCGCAGACGATCGAGCGCGCGTTGCGCCCGTTCTTTCGCACCCAGTACGACGAGGGGAACATCGGGCAGCTCTACCGCCGCCAGGACGAGATCGGGACGCCGTTCTGCGTGACCGTCGACTACGATACGCTCGCCGACGGAACGGTGACGATCCGGCACCGCGATTCGATGGCGCAGGAGCGCGTCAACGCCGATCAGCTCGCCGGCTGGCTCTACGAGCGGCTGCTCAGCCCGCAGCCGTAGCACGGCCACGATCCGTCGTAGCGAGCGCGTGCGCGAGCGGGTCGCCGTCCTCGAGGCGGCCCGCTAGCCGGTTCGTCGAGGTGTCCCGCGCGTGCCCGGGCGTCCAGGCCGTCTCCGCGTACGGCTCGCCGGCACGGGGACGCCGGGCCGGCGAGCGATCTCGACGTGCCGGTCGTGCGGGACACCGACGCGCGGCGCGGCGGCGCAGGACCGTGCGGCGCGAAACGTCAGCGGGCTTGCATCCGCGCGTCGCGCAAGCGGGTAGGATGGGCCAATGAACGTCATCTGCCTGGGTGCGTGAAGCCCGTACGAGCCGGCGAGTTTCGTCGTCTATCCCGATCCCGTCGTCCCGCCCCCGCCACCGGCGCCGCCCGTGGCACCGGTCGAAGATGCCGGCGTGGGGCAACACGTCGACGCCAAAGTTTGAGCGCTAGCGCTTTCCCGCAATCCAGTCGGCGAGCGGAACCATCGCGGCGCCGGTGTCGCGCATGTGGCGATAGCGTTCGACCGACGCGTTGAGGTAGAGCAGCAGGTCGTCCCACGCGATCGGGCGCCCGAGCTCTTCTTCGAGCCGGGCCTTGGCGTCGAGCGTGTCCTGATGGTCGTGGTGCAGGGCGCGGCCCGTCTCGCGCAGCTTGCCGCCGAAGTCGGTGCTGCGCAGCGACTCCTGGAGTTGCGGTCCGAGCTTCGCCACCGCCAGACCGATGATTCCGCGCACGAGCCATGACATGCGAGGACCCCATTCGTTGCGCCCGGACGTCGGCACTGCCATTTCGTTCGATGCCGGCGGTACTTCGAGTCCTCGGCGGAGCGCCGGAGGCTACTTCATGGCGCGACTATCGCGTTGGGCCAACCACATCGGCGGCGCGGTGAGCCGTGCATGGCCACCCCGCACGTGGCCGATCTCGTACCCGTAGCGTTCGCCGAGCTTGCGCAAATGCTGCAGATCGCGTTTGAAGCTGCGCTCAGAACGCTCGAAGTGCTTGGTGTACGTCAGCACGTCGATCCGGCCGTCGCGCAATAGCCGGAGCAGTAACCAGATCTTGCGCTCGACGCTCTCCGAGGGGATCCCCGCATCGCGCTGCGGCCCGCCTCTGCCGAGCGGGAAACGCGGAGTCGATTGCATTGCAAGGAACGGATCGGTCATCAAAGCCACACCCTTGGCGACGACAGAAGGGAAACGAATTGCGTCAATGTACGCCAGCGACTACTGCGTAATCCTACCGTTCGCCGCAACGAAGACCGGCGAGCAGTGCAGCGCCGCGATATTTTTGTCCCGAAGTTTCGGCCGGGTGTCGGACGCCTGTCATTCATCCGGTAACGCTTCCGGGAGCGATTCGCGGCGCGACCAACCGCTGGTGCCGGCCGTCCCGAGGACGCGAAGATCTTCTCCGGCGGCCTTCGCCTCGATGCCACCCTGTTGGCATCCGCCGGGCCTACGCTTCCATCCATGCTCGTGGATTCGGCGAGGCGTTCATTGGCAGAGGGCCGCTTCGCCATTGTCGACGTGGAAACGACAGGCGTCAACCCGGCGCGGGATCGCGTCGTCGAAGTCGCCTGTCTCGTCATCGACGCCGGGCGGACCGCCGCCGAATACGTCGCGCTCGTCGATCCGAAGATCCCGATCTCGCGGGCCGCGGCCGCGGTGCACGGGCTCTGCGACGCCGACGTCGCCGGTGGCCCGGAGTTGGGCGACCTCATACCCCAGCTGAAGCTGCTGACGGAAGGCGCAACGATCGTCGCGCACAACGCCTCGTTCGACCGCGCCTTCCTGCCATTCTTGGCGCAACAGAAGTGGCTGTGCACGCGCCGGCTCGCGATGCACGTGTTCCCCGACGCGCCGCGCTTTTCGAATCAAGGTCTGCGCGAGTATTTGCGTATTGCCGATCCGCGGCTCGAAGGTCTGCGCCCGCATCGCGCGCTCGCCGACGTTCTGGTCACCTGCAACGTGCTGTCCGCGTGTCTGCGGCGCTACGAGGAATTGGGGTTGAGCGCGAACATCGATGCCGCGATCGACCTCGCCAAGGCGCCGACGAAGCTTCGCTCGTTATGGTTTGGGCGGTACCGGCGCGCGCCGATCGCGTCGATCCCCGACGACTACCTGCGTTGGGTCGCGTCGATCGGGCATTTCGGCAATCACGACGTCCGCTTTACGGCCGAACACGAGCTCGCGCGCCGGCGCCTCTCGTCGCTCGCCGTCTAAGGCTGGGGAGCAGGACTCTCCTCGCATGAACGCTTAGAAGCGAGCGTTATGAAAATCGGAAGCCCTCAGCATCGCGACCTGTTCTGCCGGACGTTCATCGAATCGCACAAGCCCTACGAGCCCGCCGATCTGCCCTGGCCCAAGCTCGACCCGCTGTCGCTCGAGCGCCTGAAAATGATTCCCTTCTGGGGCATCGCGTTCGCCATGGAGCACAAGGCCGGCATCATGGTGTCGGAGTTTGCGCAGACCATCGAAGACCCGCTCATCCGCCAGGCCGTCGCCGTGCAGGGACGGGAGGAAGACCGGCACGCGCGCTTGATGGCGTACCTCGTCGAGCGCTACGACCTCGATGCGCCGCGGGCGGAAATGCCGCAACCGTCCCCGGTCCGTGAAGATTTCGTGCTTTTTGGGTACGAGGAGTGCGTCGATGCGTTCATGGGCTACGGCCTGTTCCGTATCGCCGCCGACATCGAGTTCTTCCCGCGCGATTTCATCGAGATCTTCGAAGAGGTGCTGTTTGAGGAGACCCGGCACGTCACGTTCTTCATCAATTGGTTCCGCTACGAGGAAGCGCGCGCCGGGCGCGACCAGTTCGGGGCGCGGCACCTCCTGGCGGTCAAGAACTACGTGCGCGCGCTGCAGCGGGTCATCGGGGCCTTCGCGGGCGAAGCGACGACCGGTTTCGCCGCCAAGGGCGCGGGCGCGATGATCGAGGGCGTCACCCCGGCGATGTTCCTCGAAGCGGCGATCGTCGAGAATCAGCGTCAGATGAGCAGGCTCGATCCGCGGCTCGTCAAACCTTCGCTGCTCCCGTGGGCGGCGCGGGTCGCGTTGACCGGCATCCGCTCGCTGCCACCGCTGGAGAAGCCCGTCCCGGCCGTGCAACCGATGCTACGGGCGGTCGTATAGGAGTACCTCATGGCGCGCAACGCGCTCTGCGTCTTCCCGCGCTATAGCCCGTCGTTCGGGACCTTCGAGTACGCCTTCCCGCTGATGAAGGGCGTCTCCGGATTCATGCCGCCCCAAGGCATCCTCGTCATCGCGAGCGTGCTCGAGGAACACGGCTGGAACGTGCGCTTCTGCGACGAGAACGTGACCCCGGCCGGGTGGGCGGATTTCGATTGGGCCGACGTCGTGTTTGGCAGCGGCATGCACATCCAGCGCCCGTTCATCGAGGACATCACCCGGCGCGCCCACGCGGCCGGAAAGATCATGGTCCTGGGCGGACCTTCGGTCTCGGGAGCCCCGGAGGATTATCCCGAGGTCGACATCATCCACGTCGGCGAGGTCGGCGATGCGACCGAGGCCCTGATCGCACACTTGGAGGCGGACTGCTCGCGACCCAAGCGCCAGTTGCGCTTCGAGACGGTGGAGAAGCGGCCGCTCGAGGCGTTTCCGATTCCGGCCTACCACCGGATCGATCTCACCAAGTACATGATGGGCACCGTGCAAGCCACCAGCGGGTGCCCCTACCGCTGCGAGTTCTGCGACATCCCGGAGCTCTACGGGAACAACCCGCGTCTCAAGACGCCCGAGCAGATCGTGGCCGAGCTCGACGCGATGCTGCAGAGCGGAAACCCGGGCGCAGTCTACTTCGTCGACGACAACTTCGTCGGGAACCGGAAGTACGCCAAGCAACTCCTGCCGCACCTGATCGCGTGGCAGAAAGAGCGCGGCTATCCGATCCAGATCGCGTGCGAGGCGACCTTGAACATCGCCAAGAGCCCCGACCTGCTCGCGATGATGCGCGAGGCGCACTTCACCACGGTGTTCTGCGGCATCGAGACGCCCGAACCCGAGGCCCTGCACTTCATCTCCAAGGACCACAACAAACACGTCCCGATGCTCGAAGCGATCGCGACGATCAACTCGTTCGGGCTGGAAGTCGTCTCCGGGATGATCGTCGGGTTCGACACCGACACCCCGCAAACGGCCGACCGCATTCTCGAGTTCATCGAGGTCTCGAAGATCCCGATGCTGACGATCAACATGCTGCAGGCCTTGCCGCGCACGCCGCTCTGGCGCCGTCTCGAGAAGGAAGGCCGGCTGTACTTCGGCGGCGACCGCGAGACGAACATCGAGTACCTGATGCCGTACGACGACGTGTTGCGAATGTGGCAGCGCGTCATCGGGACCGCCTACGAGCCGGAGGCGCTGTACCGGCGCTTCGAACACCTCGTCAACAACGTGTTCCCCAACCGCATCACGCCGCCGAATTCGGCGGCGCGGGTCAACCCGAAGAACATCCGGCGGGGCGTCGAGATCCTGGCGCGCATCCTTGTGAAGGTCGGCATGCGTTCCGACTACCGCGCCACGTTCTGGAAGCTGTGCGGGCCGTTGTTGCGAGCGGGGAAGATCGAGCCGATCATCCACGTCGGCCTCGTCGGCCACCACCTGATCAGCTACGCCCGCGAAGCGATGGCCGGCAAACAGAATGCGTCGCATTATTCGGCGACGGTTCGGCGCCGCGTCGCCTGAGATCGGTCATCGCGCTCGCCTTCGCTTGCGCCGCCGCCGTAACGACAGCGTCGATCGCGTCTGCGGAACCGAACCCGCTGCCTGCGCAACCGGCCGTCGTCGCCAAGGGCACGCTACTGCGGGTGATGCCGCTGGGCGACTCGATCACCGCGGGCGTCGGGCCGTTCGGAGTGTACAGCGACGAAGGCGGGTATCGCGGCGTGCTCGCCAAGCTGCTCGCCCGCGCCGGCTATCACGTGCGGTTCGTTGGTTCGCGGACCGACTTTTCGGGGGCGATCACCGACCGCGCGCATGAAGGCTGGCCCGGGTACGTGCTGCGCGCGATGCCCGGCGACGTTCCCCCCGGCCAACTCTCCGGCCCGCTCGTCGCGAGCGCGATCCGGCAGAACCAGCCCGACCTCATCTTGCTGATGGCGGGGACCAACGATCTCCTGCGCTACGAGGCGCACGTCGGCGGCTACACGCTCCCGGAGATCGGCCGTTCGATGGATCTGCTGCTGGGCCAGATCTTTGCCGCCAAGCCGAACGTGCGCGTCGTCGTTGCGCCGGTCGTGGCCAGTCCCCGCATCGACGCGTGCGCGCTGGCGGCTTTCTCCGGCGAAGACGCCTGCGGGCCGGCGGGGCCGGAAAGCCTGCGCGCGATCGTCGATGCCTATGCCGGGCGCGGGTTCGCCATCTCGTTCGCGCCGGCGATGGCCCGTGCCGTCCCCCGCGATGGCGAGCACTTTCCCGACGGCATCCACCCGACCGGCGCCGGCGGCTACGCGGCGATCGCCGGCGTTTGGTTCGATGCCGTCGAGCAACTCCGGCTCGCCGGCGCGCACGCACCGGTGGCCAAACTTCGTTTGACGCAAAACTAACGGTCCGCGCCGGGGGGCGGCCGGCGCTCGGAGCGAACCCCGGACGCAAAGGAACGTCGCGTGCTCATGCCCGCGGCGAATCGTCGCGTCGGAGGGGACCGCTCGTGATCGGTGGCCGCTGGGCAATCTTGTGCTTGAGCCTCGTCGGCGGCGTTGCGGCGCTCGCGGCCTGTGGTGGCGGCGGCGGACGAGCGTTACCGTCGCTGACGAACGCCACGGCCGCCGGCCCGGCCGCGAACGGCTCGGCCCGCGTGACCTTGAAAGTGCCGTCGCTGGCCTCCCTCCAAGCGCTGCGCGGCCCGGCCTGGATTTCGCCTGCGGCGCAGTCGGTCGTCATCGGCGTCAGCAGCGCGAGCGGGTCGTCAAACGCCGCCGGAGCTGCCCCGGTCAAGCACGCCTACGACATCTCGCCCGCATCGCCGGTGTGCACGCCGGCACCGAACGGCCGCATCTGCGCGTTCACGATCCCGGCACCCGTCGGCAACGACGTGTTCACGGTCGACTTGTACGACGGACCCGTGCCCTCGTCGGCTCCGCTGCCCGGTGCGACCTCGTACGGAACGCCGGCGCCGGTTCCCAATCACCTCGGGACGACGAGCGTCGTTTCGCAGATTGCGGCCAACACCCTCAACACCCTGACCTTTACGGTGGGGGGCCTGCCGGCGACGCTCGTCCTCACGCCGGCAACGATCGTCTTCACCCCGTACCCGTACGTGGGCGGCGGCGGGACGCCCGGACCGACGCCCCCGCCGACGTCGCCGCCGATCTTGACGACCAACGTCTACGTGTCGGCGCAGGACGCCGACGGCGTCACGATCGTCGGACCCGACCAGTACGGGAGCGGCATCAACGTCCAGGTGTACGGCCTCTCGAGCCCGAGTCCGAACGGCACCCCCGCGGTCACGATCGTCGGCTCGTCCAACCCGACGCAGGTCACGCTCGGCTCGCCGGCGCAAGGGCAGCCCCTCCAGCTGCAATACAACACGACGCTCCCGTTCACGACGCCCGTTTCGCTCGTGGCGACGTCGAACGGGATCGCGTCGGCGACGGCTTTGGTGGTGAACAACGTAACGCTCCCGCCGGCTTCGTGCACGCCGCAACCCGATCCGACGAGCCTGGCGGTCAACTTCCTCAATCTCGATCCGACGAACTACCGCACCGCTGCCGGCTACTCGTACAACGGCCTCTTCCACGTTCCGATGTCGATCGGCTCGCCGTTCCCGACCGCACCTCCCGGTTCGGGCTCGCCTCCGCCGACCGTCGGCATCACGATCGACACCGGATCGGTCGGCTTGGCCGTTTCGACCGACCTGTTCTACGTGATGATGGGGTTGAAGGCGCCGCCGCCTCCGACCGGCTCGAATCCCACCCCGATCCCCTTCCCGAGCCCGCTCCCGCCGGGCGTCGTCGGCCCGACCGGGCAGGGGCAAATCACGTACACGAGCGACGGGTTGATGGAGATCGGGCAGTTTTTCACCGTTCCCCTCAACATCTTCACCAATTTCAATTCGACGTCACCGGTCGCGGTGACCGTCCCGACGCAGATCCTGGTGGTGACGAACCAGGGTTGCAACCTCAATTTCCTCAACGGCCGTACCTGTACGCCGAATCCGGTGGCCTACGGGCGTGCAGAACATGGGCATCGGCTTCTATCCGCTCGACATCGCGACGGTGTACAGTCCGGTTGCCAATCCGTTCCTGCAACTCGCGCAAGAACTCTACGGGCAAATCCACCGCCGCTACGTCATCAACAATTCAGGCATGTTCTTCGGCGGTACGGCGAGCGATCTGGCGGGATTCCAGTGGATCAAGCTGCAGCAAGACCGCAACAACCTCGGCGACTGGGTCCAACCGCCGATGTGCGTGTCGTATCCCGGCCAAACGCCGGTCACCTACACGTGTGGCCAGATGCTCGTCGACACCGGCCTCCCGTCGATGATCATGAACATTCCCGCGAGTCAGCAGATCAGCAATCTGCCCGGTTACCTGACGAGCAATAAGCCGGTCAACGTCATCGCCCCGGGCCCGGGGGCATCCCCGCCGGCGCTGAACTGGACGTTCACGTCGCCCGGGGTCGCGCCGTCGCCGTTCACGCCGCCCGTCTATCCGGCCGCCGTGCCCAACGGCATCACGGTCGGCAACGGCACCGCCGGCCAAGCGTTCATCAACACCTCGCAGCGCATCATCTACGCGTTCGACTACGCCTACGACGCCGACTGCGGCGCGGTCGGTTTCCGCCCGGCGTCCCCGGCGCCGCCGCCGATTCCCTAGTTGACCGTGCGCGCGGAGACGGGGGCCGCGTTGGGGGCGCCGCTGCGCGCGTAGAGGTGGCCGGCGCCGAACACCGGCGCGCCGCCGACGAGCGTGGCGAGCACGTTGTACTGCGGATCCCAAATCGAGAGGTCGGCGCGTTTGCCGCGCGCGACCGTGCCCATCTCGCGATCGAGCCCGAGCAGCACTGCCGGCGCCGATGAAGCGTTGACGATCGCGGCTTCGAACGGAATGTCGGCGAAGGCCATCAGGTTGCGTACCGCCTGATCGATGTGCAGCGCGCTGCCCGCGATCGTGCCGTCGCCCGAACGCACGACGCCGCCTTCGATACGGTATTCGCTGCCTGCGGGCGGCATGTTGTCGGTGGCGAGCACGAGCCGCCGGCGCAGCATGCGATAGAGCAGATCGATCATCGGCGGCGACACGTGGTAGCCGTCGCAAATCGCCTGCACGGTCGTGCGCTCTTCTTGCATGAACGACACGAGCAGCGACGGATCGCGATGATCGAGCGGCGGCATCGCGTTGAACGCGTGCGTCAGCGTGCGGAATCCCATGCCGATCGCGAGCATGCCGTCACGGTATTTCGCCGACGTGTGGCCGGCCGAACAGACGATGCCTTGATCGAAAAAGATCCGCACCGCCTCGTCGACGCCTTCGGCTTCGGGCGCCATCGTCACCATGAGCAGCGCGCCGCCGCAGGCTTCGATCAGGGCGTGAGCGCCTTCGGTCGAGGCCGGCAGGATCCAGTCGCCGCGATGCACCCGGCGGAACTTCGGATTGAGGAAAGGACCTTCGAAGTGAATCCCGAGGCACCGCGCTCCGGTACGCTCGCCTTGCTCCTCGAGCTGATTGGCCGCCTCTGCGACTTCGCTCGCCGCGTGCAGCATCGACTCCCACGGCGCGGTCATGATCGTTGCGACGAAGCCGGTAGCGCCCATTCGCGCGTAAGCGCGAGAGGCGACTTCGACCGCGTTGCCCTGATCGCGGTTGAAGAGGTACTCTTCGGCGCCGTTCGTGTGCACGTCGATCAAGCCGGGAGCGACGGTCGCGCCGTCGGGCAGCGAAACGTCGGCCGGACCGTCCCCACGCAGAACGTCGGCGATCCGCCCTCGTTCGACCACGATGCGGCCGACGAACGACGTACCGTCGCCGACGGCGATCCTTGCCGGACCCAGGGTGAACGTTGGGGACACACGGGGACGTTCGTGATCTAGCACGGGGCAACCTCGACGAGATTCGTGTGGAAGGTCGCACCGCCGCCTAGATCGCTCGGTGCGGCCGAGGTGGTCGCGTTGACGTTGGCCCCGCCCGGGGAAAAGGCGTTCCACCACAGCGAGAGATGGACGACGACCCCGGGGGCGACGGCGTCGGTTACTTCGGCGCGCAACTGGGTGCGGCCGCGGTCGTTGTAGGCCACGACCGCGTCGCCGTGCGCGATGCCGCGCGCTCGCGCGTCGACGGGATGGATGCGCAGCGCCGGTTGCGCGCGGGCGAGCAGCACCGGATCGCTGCCGAAGTTCGAGTTGAGAAACGCATGGTGCGACGGCGAGATCAAGTGCAGTGGATATCGCGCGAACAATTCCGGCGAGGCTTCGCGGCTCTCCGCGACGGGCGTGTAGTCGGGCACCGGATCGATCCGCCCGGCCAGCGCGTCCGCGCGCAGCGCGATGCGCTCGATCTCGCGCGCGCCCACGTGCACGCGCCCGTCGCGCAGCAACGCCTCCGCATCGATCCCCCGCCGCCCCAGTTCGCCGCTCGCGACGACCGCGCGGATCATCGTTTCGACGGAATCGTCGAAGCACGGTTCGGTGAAACCCATGCGCTTGGCGAGGGCGCGAAAGAGCTCGACGTTCGAACGCGATTCGCCGTGCGGTTCGACCGCCGGCTTCGCATACTGCAAGTAGCGATGCCAGTACGAGGTGTAGACGTCTTCGGTCTCGAGAAACGTCGGCGCCGGCAGCACGAAGTCGGCGTAGGCGGCGGTGTCGGTGTGATAGATGTCGTGGACGACCGTGAACACGTCGTCGCGCGCGAGCCCGCGCCGGATCGACTCCCCGTCGGGCGTGACCGCCGCCGGATTCGCGCCGTAGACGAAGAGCGCTCGCAGCGGCGGCTCGTCGAGCGTCGCGAGCGCTTTGCCCAGCTCGATCATGTTGACGACCCGCGTCGCGCGCGGCGCGAGATCGGGCCGCTCGAGGACGCGCCGATCGTAAGCGAAAGCCCCCGAGTTCGACAGCAGGAAGCCGCCCCCGGGCGCGCGCCACGCGCCGGTGACGGCGGGCAGACACGCGAGCGCGCGCACCGTGCTGCCGCCGTTGGTGTGCCGCTGGAGGCCGTAACCGGCCCTGATGAACGACGGCGACGCAGCGGCGTATTCGCGCGCGAACGCGACGATCGTGGCCGCGGGAATGCCGCACGCGGCGCTCGCGCGCTCCGGCGTCCACGCGGCGGCACGTTCTTCGAGATCGCGCGCGCCGGTCGTGCGCTGCGCGAGGAACTCGCGGTCGGCCAGGCCGTCGCGAAAGATCACGTGCATCATGCCGAGCGCGAGCGCCGCGTCCGAGCCCGGCCGCACGCACAGGAACGCATCGGCGCTCTCTGCGGTTCGCGAGCGGTGCACGTCGACGACCACGACCCGTGCACCGCGTTTGCGCGCCTCCTGGACGAGCGCGAACTGATGGATGTTCGTCGTGCGGACGTTGGCGCCCCAGATGACGATGAGCTGCGCACCCGGCGTCAACTCGGGATCGACCCCGACCTTCGTTCCGAACGTGTGCAGCAGCGCCTCCGACGCGGCGGCGTCGCAGATCGAGCGGTGCAGGCGCGAGGCGCCGAGGCGATGGAAGAAACGGCGGTCCATCGAGCCGCTCTGCACGACGCCGAGCGTTCCCGAGTACGAGTACGGCAGAATCGCTTCGCTTCCGAAGCGTTCCGCGATCACCGTGAGGCGCTCGGCGATCGCGTCGAGTGCTTCGTCCCAGCCGATGCGTTCGAAGAGGCCGGCGCCCTTGGGTCCGACGCGCCGTTTGGGATGGAGCACGCGGCGCGGGTTGACGATGTGCTGCGGGTAGCGCCGCACCTTTTCGCAGATGAACCCGCGCGTGACCGGATGTTCCGGGTCGCCGTCGACGCGTGCAACCTGCCCGGCCTCGTCGAGATCGACGACGAGCCCGCACGCGTCGGGGCAGTTGTGCGCGCACACGGCGCGCGTTCGCGTCATGCGCGGATGATCGCGAGGGCCTCGTCGCGATGCTGCTCCATCAATGCCTTCGTATCGCCCTCGACGTTCAAGCGCAGCAGCGGTTCCGTGTTCGAGGGCCGCACGTTCATCCACCAGCTGGGGAACTGGAGCGTGATCCCGTCGAGTTCGTCGACCCGCGCGCCCGAGTAGTGCCGCTCGATCTGCGCCAGCTTGCCCTTCTGGTCGGCGACCTCCGAGTTGATTTCTCCCGAGCGGTACCGCGTGTCGAGCGGCGCGACGACTTCGCTCACCGGTCGGCCGGCTTCGCTGAAGACTTCCAGGCACTGCATCAGAGCGATCATACCCGAATCGGCGAACCAGTTGTCGCGGAAGTAGAAATGCCCCGAGTGTTCCCCGCCGAAGGCGATGTTTTGGTCCCGCATGATTTTCTTGATGATCGAGTGGCCCACCGGCGAGCGCACCGGGAGGCCGCCGGCGCGCGCGATCTGCTCGGGGACGCTGCGGCTGCAAATCAGGTTGTAGAGGATCTTGGCGCCGGGCTCGCGCTTGAGGGTGTTGAGCCCGACGAGCAGGGTCACGGTGCTGCCGTCGATCAGGTCGCCCTTCTCGTCGACGATGAACATCCGGTCCGCATCCCCGTCGAACGCGACCCCCAGGTCGCAGT
Organism: Vulcanimicrobiota bacterium; assembly: GCA_963749395.1. Classification (GTDB taxonomy): domain Bacteria; phylum Vulcanimicrobiota; class Vulcanimicrobiia; order Vulcanimicrobiales; family Vulcanimicrobiaceae; genus CAVVMT01. The sequence continues at coordinate 839,843 of CAVVMT010000008.1, read as the reverse complement.
GGTGCCGGCGGACGGCCCGCTGCAGGTCGGCCATGTTCTCCGGCTCGATCGGGCTCGCGGGATGGTTTGGGAACGTACCGTCGAGTTCGAAGAACAAGGGCACGACCTCGCAGCCGAGTCCCTTGAAAACGTAGGGGACGGTCTCGCCCGCCATTCCGTTGCCGGCGTCGACGGCGATCTTGAACGGCTTGATCGCGGCCGGTTCGACGAACGAGAGGCAGTGCTTGGCGAAGTCGTCCAGAATCGCGCGTTTGCGCAGCGTGCCCGGGACGGGCGCGGCATGAAAATCACGGCGCACGATCCGGTCGCGCACCGCGCCCAAGCCGGTATCGAGCGAAATCGCTTCCGCGTTGGCGCGACAGAATTTCAAGCCGTTGTACCGCGCGGGATTGTGCGACGCGGTGATCATGATGCCGCCGTCGTAACCGTACCTGCCGACGGCGAAGTACGTCGCGTCGGTCGAGATCAGTCCGATGTCGGTCACGTCGGCGCCGGCGGCCATCGCACCGGACGCGAGCGCTTGAAACAAAGCGATGCCCGAGGGACGCATGTCGCGCCCGATCGCGATGTTCTTCAGGCCCAGTTCCTCGACGAATGCCCGTCCGATGTCGAAGGCCACCGCGTCGTCGAACTGTTCGGGAACGACGCCCCGGACGTCGTAGCTCTTGAAGATCGAGGGATCGAGTGCGGTCGGCATAGCCGCCGCTGTTCGCAAGCGCCCCTAACGAGACCCCTCAGGCGGGGTGCGCGTGGTGCGGCCGGCCGGCGTCGGGCGCGTGCTCGGAGATGAACGCCTCGATGCGTGCGGCCACCGCGCCGGCTTCCTCTTCATGCGCGAGCAAGCCGCTGTGCGCGAACGTCGCCAGGGTACTTTGCTTGGCAAGTTTCTGGAACTCGGCCGCATTGGCGACCGGGTTGGTGCGCGATGCCCGTTCGCCCCACACCAGGAGCAGCGGGACCTCGACGAACGGCAGATCGCGCGCTACGTCGACGTCGAGCGCGCGCCCGATGAACGCCGCGGGCACGTAGCGCGCGCCCGGTTGATGGCCCACGGCATAGTAATGATCGATCACGTCCGCCGTGACCGCGGTCGAATCGGCGTATGCCAGCCGTTCCATGAACCAACGAATCGACGGCCGCGAAACGAGCAGATTGAACGCCGCCTCGCCCAGCAGCGGGGAGCGCACGACCGCGGTCGCCGGATGAAACGCCGTGAATTCGCGATCGAGGACGCCGCACAGACCGGTCGGCGAGATTGCTACGAGAGCGAGCAATGCATCGCTCATCCGGGTGGCGGCGCGAATGGCGAACGCGCCGCCGAGGCCGCTCGCGACGACGACCGTCTCGTCGCCGCACAACTCGCCGACCGCATCGACGATCTGCTCGACGAAGAGTTCCGCCGAGTAGTCGAGGTTCGGTTTATCGGACAAGCCGCAGCCCAGCAGGTCGATCGCGACGACGTGATACCGTTGGGCGAGAAGCGGGAATAGGCGCCGGAACTCGTACGACGACGCGCCGGCGTAGATCCCGTGGACGAGTAAGACGGGCAAGCCTTCGCCCGCCTCGGTGACGAAGACGTCGTAGCCGCGCCAGCTCCAACTGCGGCGCGTCCCACCGAGATGATTGTGCGGAACGTCGCCCGACTCGCGCAAGCGACGGTTGATCGCGGCAACTGCACCCGTGACACCCGCTCCCGCAATCAGCGGACGGAGCAACTTCTTGAACACGATACTGCTTCTTTCAACGTCGCGGTGGCGGTCTCCCGAATTGCGTTGCAAGGATTCGCGCTCGCCGTTGAAAAGATGGTCCGATATGTCCTCGCGGCCGAGCCGAGTGCGCCTCGTCACGCTCCTGCTGGCGAGCGCGGTCGCCGGCTCGATCGTCGCACCATCCGCGCGTGCGGCGACGACGGCTCCCGCTCAACCATGTACCCTCGCAACGGGTCAGCGCGTCCTTTTGGCGTCGACCGAAATGGACCCCGACGTCTTCGTCTGGGACTCCAAGACTCGCATGGTCCAATACGCCGCCGGCTCCTGGGGCACGATCCGAGAAGTCGTGACCCACACGCTCCTCTCAAAGCCCGGCACCCAAGCCACCATCGTCGCCTGCGAATCCTCATCGGTCCACTCCCGCCTAAGCGGTAGCATCCAGGACGCAATCGCGATCCGCATCCTCACCGGCCCCAACAAAGGCCGAATGGGCTGGGTAGCAGGCGAAGACGTGCACGTGCTGGGCGCAAATCACGCCGCCCGCTGAAGGGCTGCGTTCTCTGCGCCCAGCACGTGGTTTGGAAGGCGCTCCGGGCCGAGCCCTGCGCGCCCCCCACGTGCGCGGATGCGCACGTGGGGCCCCCATGATTTGGGGCGCTCACGATGACATCGCGATCACGATGCCCCGTGGGCGCCCCTTGCTGTTCCATCGCGGCGAACGATGGCAATCGTCCGGGACGGGCTGGTTGACTAGGGTGCCGGTGCTAGCGTGCGCATCGCCCCGGCGGTCGCGCGTTCCAGCGCTCGCCTCAGATATCGAAGTATAAGTAAAACTCGTACGGGTGCGGCCTGATGGCGACTTGTTTTAGCTCTTTGTCTTCCTTGTAGGCGATCCACTCTTCGATGAAGTTTTCCGAGAAGACGCCGCCGGTGGTCAGGTACTCGTGGTCGGCTTTGAGCGCGTCGAGCGACTCTTGCAGCGAGCCGGGGACGTGCTTGAGCTTGGCGGCGTCCTCGGGCGCGAGCTCGTAGATGTTCGTGTCGAGCGGACCGAAGCCGGCCTTGATCGGATCGATCTTCCTCTTGATGCCGTCGATGCCGGCGCACAACAACGCGGCGAAGGCCAGGTACGGGTTGCACGACGGATCGGGGCAGCGGAACTCCAGCCGCTTGGCCTTGGGGTTGCCCTGGAAGAACATCGGGATGCGGATCGCCGCCGAACGGTTGCGCGCGGAGAACGCGACGTTGACGGGCGCCTCGTAGTGCGGCACGAGCCGCTTGTACGAGTTCGTCGTCGGGGCGCAGAACGCGAGCAGTGAGTCGATGTGCGTCAGCAGGCCGCCGATGTAGTAGAGCATCATCTGCGACGCTTCGGCGTAGCCCTTCGAATCGTAGAAAAGTGGTTTGCCGCCTTTCCATAACGATTGGTGTACGTGCATACCACTGCCGTTGTCGCCGAAGAGCGGCTTGGGCATGAAGGTCACCGTCTTGCCGGCCCGCGCGGCGACGTTCTTGACGACGTACTTGAACGTCATCAGGTTGTCGGCCGTCGAGACGAGCGTCGAGAACCGGAAGTCGATCTCGGCCTGTCCGCCGGTTGCGACTTCGTGGTGCTGCATCTCGACGTCGATGTCCCAGTCTTTGAGGACCAGCGACATCTCGCTGCGCAGGTCGGTGTACTTGTCCGAGGGCGAAACCGGATAGTAGCCTTCCTTCGGCCGGATCGTGTAGCCGGGGTTGGGCCCGTCGCCGTTGGCGCTGTTCCAGTGGGCCTCGATCGAGTCGATCTCGTAGCCCGCGCGGTGCCCTTCGTTCTCGTAGAGCACGCTGTCGAGGATGTAGAACTCCGCCTCCGGCCCGAAGTACGAGGTGTCCGCGATCCCCGACTTGATCAGGTACTGCTCGGCCCGCTTGGCGATGTTGCGCGGGTCCTTATCGTAGCTCGACTTGGCTACCGGATCGAAGATGTCGCAGATCATCGACAGGGTCGGCACGGTGCGGAACGTGTCGACGTGGGCCGTATCGAAGTCGGGCTTGAGAATCATGTCGGACTCGTGGATCGATTGGAAGCCGCGGATACTCGAGCCGTCGAAGCCGATGCCGGCGACCAGCGCGTCCTCGTCCATCTGGTCGGCCGGGATCGTCGTGTGTTGCCACATCCCGGGCACGTCGACGAACTTCAGGTCGACCATCTTGATGTCGTGTTCCTTGATCATGTCCACGATTTCGCGCGGTTTCTTGGCCAATGCGGTCTCCCCTCAAAGCAAGCAAGCAAAGAAAATGAACGCGCGGAACATGGCCCTCCGCGCGGCCTTCCACAGGCTTTGTCTCGCCTGGAGGGCCTTCGGTTCGCCAAATGGCTAACGTATCCGGGGGCTCCTTTGGCAAACTGACGAATCCTAGGGGGCCATTCACAGGGACTGGCTCCTATGGGCATGCCGCCTTCTCAATTAGGCGGATTGCTGCTATGGTAGGGCGAAATCAAATCCTGGGTGCGTTTTGCACCCATAGGAAAGGAGATTGTTTTGGGGCGTATTGCACCGCTTAAACAAGCCTGGTCGAGTCACGTTCGGACGCTCGCCGTCCTCGTGGGCTTTACCGGCGCGGTAGCGTTCGCAGCGTCGCCGGCGTCAGCTCAATCGGCGCCGCCGGCTCCGTCACACCGCCGCGGCTCCCGCCGCGCCGGCAGCCCCGACACCCGCACCGACGATCACGCCGCGCTACTCCTTTGCGGGGTACGTGGACGCGACCTATACCGGCGACTTCGGGAACAGCTCGTACAAGTTCATCAGTGGGACCTACTCTCGCACGTTCGACTACATTCGGAACCGACCAGTGATCAATACGGTGAACTTTTCGGTGAACAAGGTAGACACGGGCGAGCTTGGTTACCATATCGAGCTCAATGTCGGGAACGACGCGAACGTAACTGCCCCGTATCCGTGGATCCCCCCGCAGCCTCCGGGGATCGCGGCATACGGTAACAAGGGCGTCGATCCGACGCAAGCCTACTTCGATTACCAGACCCCGAACGGGACGTGGACGTTCTATGGCGGCCGCTTCCCGACCCTGGTCGGAGCCGAGGTCATTCGTAGTCCTGACGACTTCGAAATCTCGCGCAGCCTGCTGTTCGGGTTCGCCGAACCGCTCACGCACACGGGCGTTCGCATCAACTACGCCTACAACGGGCACTTGAACGCGACGGTCGGCGTCAACAACGGCTGGGACCAGATCAGCGATCCGGTCACCTCCAAGTCGTACGAGTCGCAGCTCGCGTACTCCAACGCGAACTACAACATCGCCGCGACGTACCTGTTCGGCAACGAACCGGCGTCGGGCAAGTACTACGTCTGCAATCCCGTCCCGCTCGCGCTGAACGGGAACTGCCAAAGCCAAGGGTTCTACGCGTTCTCGGATCCCAACCACGGGACGCGGCAACTGTTCGACGTCGTCGCGCAGTACCACCCGACCGCGAAGATCACCGTCCAGGCCAATTACGATCTCGGCACGCAGGGTAACGCCTACCAATACGATTCCGGCGGCAACTTCCTCGGCTACGGCGGAGTAAGCTGGAGCGGACTCGCGGTGTACCTCAACTACGCGCTGAGCCCGTTGTGGTCGTTCTCGGCTCGCGGTGAGTACTACAACGACAACAACGGTTACAACACGGGCGTCGCGCAGACGCTCACGGAAGGCACCTTCACGGCGCAGTACACCTTTACGCCCAAGTCGATCCTTCGGGCTGAATACCGGTTCGACAATTCGAACCAGTCGGTCTTCGTACCACAGACCTGCACGGTCTTGGTGGGTTGCTCGCCGTTCAAGAACCAGAGCACGCTCGGGCTGGAAGTCATCCAACGGTTCTAGCCGCCCGCGTCCTGGAACCAGTCCAGCAGAAGGCCGAGTCGTCGCGACTCGGCCTTCGTGCGTTCCACGGGCCGCAGCCGCGGACGGGGTGAGGCAGCCGGCGCAGAAGACACGCCGCATGGGACGTCGATTCGCGTGATCGCCGGTGCCGGAGTCGACGAGCGTGGAAGGACCGAGATCGCCGGCCGGCCGGCGCGCGCGGCGGGATTGGCCGCGCTGGCCCTCGCGATGCTGGCCGCGGTCGTCGTCGGGGCGGCGCTCGGCGCCGTGCCCTTCGCCCCCGCGGTCGTCTTCGGGGCCTTGGCGCATCCTCACGCGCAGGACGACGCGGCCAGGGTGCTCTGGTCGCTGCGCTTCCCGCGGGTGCTGCTGGGAGTGTTGGTCGGGGCGACCCTGGCGGTGGCCGGGACCCTGTTGCAGGGCATGCTGCGCAATCCGCTGGTCGACCCGTATCTGACCGGCTCGAGCGCCGGGGCCGCCTGCGCGATCGCCTTCGCCATCGCGCTGGGCGTCGCCGCGCCGCTCTACCCGCTCTTGGCCTTCGTGGCGAGCCTGGCGACCGCGGTGCTCGTCGCGGGGCTGGCACGCACGGGCGCCGGGATCGCACCCGAACGCTTGATCCTGGCGGGCATCTCGCTCTCAGCGATGTTCGCCGGGATCGTGACCCTCGTGATCATGCTGAGTCCTACCGCGGCCGCCTCCCTCTCGATCCTGGCCTGGCTCGGCGGCAGTTTGGCCGGCCGCGGCTGGACCGATCTGGCGTGGACGCTGCCCTACGTCGCGGCCGGGGCGGCGGCGAGCTTGGCGTTGGCGCCGGTGCTCAACACCTTGCGGTTGGGGGAGCGGCGCGCGCGCGCGCTCGGCGTCGACGTCGATCGCGCGCAGTGGTCGATCGTCGGCGCGGCGTCGTTGCTGACCGCCGCCGCGGTCAGCGTCTCGGGTCTGGTCGGCTTCGTCGGGCTCATCATCCCGCACGTCGCGCGCAAGGCCGTCGGGACCGACGCGCGCTGGCTGATTCCCGCCGCCGCATTCGCCGGTGCCACCGCGGTCGTGCTCGCCGACACCTTGGCGCGCACGGTCGCGCCGCCGCTCGAACTGCCGCTCGGGGTCCTCTTGTCGCTGCTCGGGGTTCCGGCGTTCATCTACCTCGCCTTCCGGAAACGGGCCGCGTGATCGCCGCGCCGCCGGCCCTGGAACTCGCCGGTGCGACCGTGGCGTATGACGGCGTGGCCGTCTTGCGCGGGGTCAGCCTCGCGCTCGCGAGCGGCGAGATGCTCGCGGTCGTGGGGCCCAACGGCGCCGGCAAGACGACCTTGCTCCGCGCGATGGCGGGTCTGGTCCCGCTGCAAGCCGGGCGCGCATCGGTCGCCGGTTCGGCGCTCGACGGGCTGGCCGCACGCGACCGCGGCCGGCGGATCGCGTTCGTCGAAGCCGAGAGCTTCGAACCCGACGAGCTGACGGTCCGCGAGGTCGTGGGGGCGGGTCGCTTCCCGCACCGCCCGTGGTGGCGATGGGGGATGACCGCCGAGGACGAGCGCGCCGTCGACGACGCGCTCGCGAGCGCCGCCCTGCGCGCACTGGCCGAGCGCCGGTACGGCACGCTCTCGAGCGGCGAGCGGCAGCGGGTGTGGATCGCGCTCGCGGTCGCGCAGCGCAGCGACGTCATCCTCCTCGACGAGCCGACCAGCCATCTCGACGTGCGGCACGCCTTCGACGTGTTGACGCTCGTGCGCACCTTCGTCGCGCAAGGTCGCGCAGTGGCCGCGGTCTTGCACGATCTCAACCTAGCCGCGGCGTTCGCCGACACGATCGCGCTGGTCGCGGGCGGCGTGCTGCTCGCCTGCGGGCCGCCGCACGACGTGCTCGACCCCGTGCTCCTGGAGCGCGCGTACGGTGTCGCGTTCGACGTGCTCGAACGCGACGGCCGCATCGTCGCCTTCGCCAAACCGCAGGACGGTTCGGCGCGCTGATCGCGGCGCGCCCGGTCACGAGCGGCGCTGCTTCTCGAAGCTGCGCATCGACTTCGCGATCGCCTTCCAGCGGTCGCGCTCCGCTTTGCGAAGGGCGCGGTCGCTCTTGCGCGCCTCGAACTCCGCCTCCCGAGCCAATTTACGCCAGCCGGCTAGCCGTTGCGCATCGAGTTTGCCGGCCACGGCGCAGCCGGGTTCGGTGTCGTGGCGGCAATCGCGGAAACGGCACTGCACTGCGAGGGCCGCGACGTCGTCGAAAGCAGCCCCGCCCGCCTCGTCACCGAGCAGGCCGAACTCGCGCATGCCGGGCGTGTCGACGATCGCCGTGCCGTCGAACAGGTGCAGCAGCTGACGGCGCGTCGTCGTGTGGCGGCCGCGGTCGTCGCCGGCCCGCGCGGCGCCGGTCGCAAGCCGCTGCTCGCCCAGCAGCGCATTGATCAACGTCGACTTGCCCGCGCCGCTCGAGCCGACGAACGCGAGCGTCCGGTCTGCGCCGCGAAACGGATCGAGCGCCTCCAGACCGAGTCCTGCGAGCGCGCAACACGTCACGACCGGACTCCCTTCCGCGACGCTCTCCGCGGCTGCGACGAATGAGCAAAGATCGTCCGCTAAGTCGCTCTTCGTGAGCACGATGGCCGCCGGCACGCCGCATCCGCGCGCCCCGGCGAGGTATCGTTCGATGCGCCGCAGGTTGAAGTCGCGATTGCATGCGACGGTAACGAACAGCGTGTCGACGTTGGCAGCGATCGGCTGCGGTGCCGAACCACCGCCCGCGGTGCGGCGCGCGAAGAGATTGTGCCGCGGCACGACGGCGCGGATCACGGGCGATGCGCCGGACGCGACCTCCAACGCGACGTAGTCGCCGACGGCCGGCAGATCGGATGCATCGCGCGCCGCGTGGCGCAACGCTCCGGACACCCGAGCGCGCAGGTGCGCCGGCGCAGCGGTTGCGGACGGGATGAAGACGGCATACTCGTCGCGCTCTTGGCTTTCGACGCGCGCGAGGATGAACGGCGGCTCGACGAGCCGCGCGAAGGCAGGTGGAAACACGACGGCGGTCCTTTCAGACACGGTGCGAAGGAGGCAACGTGAGTCGAAGGACGCGAGGCGCCGCGGCGTTGGCCGCGTCGGGCCGTCAGCAGTCGAGGGTGGAGATCAGACGGCTGTCGGCGCGCGGCGGAGCCGGCGGGCGGTGCGCCCGAAGGTGACACTCTCCATATCCGGCTCCTTTCGTAGCGAGTGCGAATATGGCGACGAGTGTAGCCGAAGGCGGCGCCGGCCGTCAAGGGCAACGGCGCGGCGCGTTACCAGGCGCGCGACCAGGGCGGCCCGGGATGCGCTTCGTCGCGCAAACGCGCGTCGACGCCGGCGCGCGCTTCGACGACGCGCGCGCACAGCCACATGACGTCGGAGATGCGGTTGAGGTATTCGAGCACCGCGGGCTGGATGCGTTCGCCGGCCGTCACCATGCGCACGACGTTGCGCTCCGCGCGGCGCGCCACCGTGCGCGCGAAATCGAAGGCCGCCGACCCGCGGTATTCGCCGGGTATCGACCAGTCGCGCAAGATGTTCGGTTCGGCCTCCAGTTTTTCGACCGCCGCGTCGAGCCGCTCGACCATCGATCGCTCGATCGTGGGGATCTCGTGGCGCGAACCGGGCTTGGTCGACACCGCGGAGCCGATTGCAAAGAGCTCGCGTTGGATCGTGCGCACGAACGCGCGGATCTCCTCGTCGTCGCAGTGGGCGCGCGCGACGCCGATGGCGGTGTTCAGCTCGTCGATGCACCCCGCGGCCTCGACGCGCAGATCGCCCTTCGACGTGCGCGTTCCGCCCGGAAGTCCGGTCGTGCCGTCGTCGCCGCGACGGGTCGAAATGCTGCTCACGGTCGTCTCCTTCGTCGGGTCAACGGTACTGGGCCAAGTGCGCGGCCAGCGCGTCGAGCACGGCGGCGACGCGCGGCCCGGGGCGCAACAAGTCGTCGTCGTCGAGGCGCACGATGCGCCCGCGGCGCACCGCCTCGAGGTGGTTCCACGGCGGTGCGTCCGGGAGTTCCGTCAGCTGCGGGACGACGAGCACGTCGGGCTGCTCGGCTTCGAGGCGCTCGGCCGAATAGGACGGCCACGCGAGGCGCAACCCGTGCGCGACGTTGACCGCGTTCGCGTACGCCAGCAGGCTGTCGATGTACGACGTCCCCCCCGCGGTGTAGATCGGGCCGGTGCCCAGCACGACGAAAACGCGGAGCCGCCGCCGGCCGGCGGTCGCGCGGCGCACGGCCGCGAACCGCCCTTCGAGATGCGCGACGAGCGCCGCGCTCTGCGCCGCATGGCCGCTCAGCGCGCCGAGCCGTGCGATCGCGTGCATCTCGTCGCCGATCGAGTCGGCGCGCAATGCTTCGACCGCGATCCCCGCGCGCGCGAGCGCCGCGAGCGAGGGCGCTTCGTACGGGATCGCGACGACGAGGTCGGGGTGCAAGGTCACCACGCGCTCGAGGTTGATGGCGGTGAAGCGCCCGACTTTCGGCAGCGCGGCCGCCGGCGCCGGACGATCGGAATATTCGTCGGTGCCCACGACCTCGGGGCCGGCGCCGATCGCGTACAGGTCTTCGGTCAGTGCCGGCGCGAGCGACACGATGCGGGTTGCCGGCACCGGCAGCGCGGAAGCCGCGGCCGCATGCGCGGCGCTGCAGCCGGCGATGCCGGCCGCGCACGCCGCGGCCACGAGTGCCGCAACGCTGCGCCGCGCCGCCGCATGCCTCACCGGGTCGAGAGTTCCAGCACGTAGGTCGTGCCCGGCGCGGGGTAGCCGGCGAAGCCCCCCTGTTGATCGTTGCCGACGTTGAGCGCGCGCAGCGAGAGGATCGCCCGAGGCGCCATTCGCCAGCGCACGTAGCCGTTGACGCTCGAGGGCCCCGCCACGTTCGCATCGGCGGCGTTCCCGCTCGCGTCGTAGACGGTCTGATTGTGCGAGCTGTAGGCGATCGCGTACGCTCCGAATCCGAAGCGGCCGGTGCCCAGCGGATGTTCGAGGCCGAGGGTCGCGATGAACGCCGGCTCAAACGGGAGCCGGTTGTTCGCGGCGCCCGGGCTCAAATCGACGGCGCGATACACGTTGGTGATCCCCAGCGTCGCCGAGAAACCGTTGCGCGGCTTGGTGCGCGCGTTCGCGACGAACCCGGCGATCGACGCGCGCGCGGTGTTCTGCGGCACGTAGTTCTGATCGAGCGTGATCAGGTTGATCGCATAACGATTGAACCAGCCGAGGCTGACGCCCCCGAGCGAGGCGGTGACGTCGGCGTTTTGCGCGCGTTCGGGCCGCAAATCCGGGTTCGAGAAGCCCGGATAGTAGAGGTCGATCAAGGTCGGCACGCGGTACGAGGTCGCGTAGTTGGCGGCGAACTTGAAGGCGCCGGCGGGAACGAGCACCCCCAGCGCCGGCGCCGCGATCGCGCCCATCGGCGAGTCGTTCTCGAAGCGAATGCCGCCGTAGTAGCGCAGGCCCGGCGCAGCGACCGTGTACTGCGCGTACTCCGCGACCTGCGACTGCGCCGCGGTGAAGGTTTGCGGCGGCCCGCTCGGGCCGAGGTTGTCGAGCGCCGATTCGCGTGCGAGGTCGACGCCGGCCACCAGCGTCCCGCGGCCGCCGGTCGTCACGTCGCGCAGCGAGAGGCCGGTGCGCCCGTCGTAGGTCGCCGATTCGCCGCCCGCCGACGGATCGTCGTAGATGATGTTCTGGATCGAGCCCGAGGCGGTGACGCTGAACGTCGACTGCGCGCTCGCATGGACCGCTTCGAGGTGCGCGTCGTCGAGCAAATTGCGCTGCTGGGCCTGGAACGTCGGTGCGACGACCGAACCGGGGACGCCGTTCGTCAGCGCGTCGAAGCCGGCCGACCCGCGCACGCTCCACGTCGACGACAGCGGGGCGTCGAGCGAGAACCGCCCATCGGACTGTTGCCCGTAGTCGTTGGAGCGCACGCCGGCGGGATAGCCGTCGAGGGCCGGATAGGCGTACGAATTCGAGGCGACGTGGCGCTCCAGGGTCGCGCCGAACACGCCGTTTCCGCCGCTGACGCGCACGTCGTCGTTCCCGAGCGAGCCCGTCGATCCGAGCAGGTATTCGCCGCGCGGCACGGAGGTGATGATGTTGATGATGCCGCCGACCGCGTTGGCACCGTAGAGCGTCGAGCCGCCGCTCTCGACGATCTCGATCCGGCTGACGCCGTTGGTCGAGAACGTTCCGAGATCGACGACGCCGTTCGAGGCGGCGGAGATCGGGATGCCGTCGAGCAGCACCAGGGTCTGTTGCGACGACGAGCCGCGGATGCCGTAGTTCGTTTCGGCGCCGAACGGTCCGTAGCTGAACAATGCGACGCCGGGGACCTCGGCGATCGCCTGCGCGATCGTGCGATCGCCTTCGGCGTCGATGTGGGCGCGGTCGACCACGAAAGTCGGCCGGATCGCGTCGCCGACGGGCTCGTCGTGGCGGTCGCTGGTGACGACGTGCCCGATCTCGGGGGGCGCCGTCGCGGTGGGCGACGGGGTTGGGGCGGGGTTGGCGGCGCGGGCCGGGGTGAGGACTCCGGCCAGCGCGAGCGCAGCGAACGCAAATGCGCCGCGCGATCGTAGCGACATGTCAGCCTTCCTTGACGCGAGGAGGTCGTCGGTGCCGGGCACCGGGTGCATCGCTTGCGTCGGTATCCTGACTTGCGGATCGTAGCCGTGTGCCGGCGCCTTCCCGCCGTCCCGATGGGACAGCAGTGACGTTCGGCGGCTCCCCGCTGACAGTGGCGCGACCGTGCCGGATTCCCACCGGCTTCCCGCGCAAGCTCTTTCCAGAATACCGGCTCGGCGATGCGGGAACCTTTGCGCGCTGAAGGCCGTCGGTGACGCGTGGCGCGAAGCGCAGGCCAAGTGGTCGTTTTCTTCACCGGTCCGGTCCGCTCGGGCAAGAGCCGTCTCGCCCAGGAGCTCGCCAAGCAGTCGGCGCTCCCGGTCACGTTCGTCGCCACCGCGCGCGTCGACCCGAACGACAGCGAGTGGCTGCGGCGCCTCGCGCGCCACCGCGCGGAGCGTCCGGCAGGGTGGAACGTCGTCGAGACCGGGGTCGATCCCCCGGTCGATCTGCCGCGCTACGTCGCTGCGGCCGATGCCGAGCGGACCCTCGTGGTCGACTCGGTCGGCACCTGGCTCGACGCGTGCATCGTGCACGCGCTGCCGACGGCCGGCGACGACGTCGCCGCGCTCGAGCTCGCGTTGAACGCCGAGGCGCGCCGGCTGATCGAGGCGCTGCAGGCGACCCGCGCGCAGACGATCGTCATCGGCGAAGAAGTCGGCTGGGGGATCGTCCCGCTGGCCGCTTCGGCGCGTATCTTCCGCGACGTCGCCGGGCGCGCGCAGCAGCGCATCGCCGCGCTCGCACAGCGCAGCTACCTGGTCGTCGCCGGGCACGCGATCGACATCCGCGCCGCGACCTCGCCCGACGGGCTCGCGCCGGAAGGTTGGCGATAGTGGCGACCCCGCATCGCACGACGCCCGAACCCGAGCGCGCGCTGCTCGTGGCGGTCGATCTGGGCGACCGGCTGCATCCGCTCGAGCCGGAGTTCGACGAGTTTCGCGCGCTCGCGAACGCGGCGGGGGCCAACGTCGTCGGCGAGCTCGTGCAGCGCCGCCCGCACGTCGACCCGGCCACGATGATCGGCGGGGGCAAGGTCGGCGAACTCTCCGCGCTGGCCGAAGAACGCGGCGCGACGACCGTGTTCGTATTCAACGACCTCGCGCCGCGCCAACGCACGAACCTCGAGAAGGCGACCGGTTTGACGATCGTCGACCGGACCGCGCTGATCCTCGACATCTTCGCGCAGCACGCGCGCAGCCGCGAAGGCAAACTGCAAGTCGAACTGGCGCAATTGCGCTACCGGCAGTCGAACTTGATCGGGGCCGGGTCGGCGCTCTCGCGCCTCGGGGGCGGCATCGGCACCCGCGGCCCCGGCGAAACGAAGCTCGAGGTCGACCGCCGCAAGATCCAGCGCCGCATCACGACGCTGCGCCGCGCGCTCGAAACGGTCCGCGTGCAGCGCGCGACGCGCCGCCCGCGCGACGCGCGCGAGCCGCTGGTCGCGCTCGTCGGGTACACGAACGTCGGCAAGTCATCGCTCTTGAACCGGCTGGCGAACGCGGGCGGCGCGCAGGGCGCCTTCGTCGCGGATCAGCCGTTCGCCACCCTCGACCCGACCTTGCGGCGCGTGCGCTTGAGCGCCGAACGATCGATCCGCTTGGTCGACACGGTCGGGTTCATCACCGCGCTCCCCGAAGAGCTCGTCAACGCGTTCCGCGCCACCCTCGAAGAACTCGACGATGCCGACCTGCTGCTGCACGTGATCGACGCGTCGAATCCGGGTTGGCCGCGCCAAAAGCAGAGCGTCGATGCGATTCTGCGCGAGCTTCACCTGGAGGAAAAGCCGGTCGTCCTCGTGTTCAATAAAGCCGATATGCTCGCCGACGCGCACGCGGTTCCGCCCGGGGCACTGCTGGTCAGCGCGGCCACCGGCGCGGGGCTCGACGGGCTGCGCGAGACGATCGCCCAACGGCTCGCGTGAGGCGGGTCGCTGCGTTGGTCGCGACCGCGGCGCTCCTCGCCGGCTGTCACGCCGGGCCCACGGCACCGGCCGCGGCCGCCAGCCCGAGCGCGCCCCCGACCGATCCGTTCGCGTCGCTCTACCGCTTGCTGCGCCCGTCGGTCGTGCTGTTCACGATGAAGATCCCCTCCGACGATCCCAAGCATCGCGGCGACTGGGACGACGCGTACGGCAGCGGCGTCGTGACCGCTAGCGGTGCGTGGGGCACGCAAATTCTGACCGACCAGCACGTGATCGACGGCTCGCGCGATCTCAAAGCGCGCATCGGCGACCGCCACACCTATCCGGCGCGCGTCCTCGCCATCGACAAGGATCAAGACCTCGCGCTCGTTGCGGTCGACGGCAAGAACGAGCGCCCCGCGCGCCTGGGCGATTCGCGTTCGGTCGTCGCCGGATTGCCGGTGGGCGTGCTGGGCTATCCCATCCCCGACGCCTTCCAAGACGAAGGTCTGGGCAACTCGGCGTCGGTGTACGGCGGGCGTATCGCGGCCGTGTTGAAGGACGCGCTCGAGCTCGATTTGCCGATCATTCCCGGCGAGAGCGGCGGCCCGGTGTTCGAAGCCAGCGACGGCGCCGTGATCGGCATCGCGCAGTCGCGCTTCGAGGAAGAGCGCGCGATCGGTTTCGCGATTCCGATCGACATCGCCAAGCGATTCTTGCAGAAGCACCACGCGCGCGGCTTCGCGCCGGCACCGGCGCCGAGCCGTTCGGCACCGTCGTGATCGGGGGCAAGCGCTGGCGGTTCGTCTGGACGCCGCAGACGATTCTGGGGGGCGCGGCATTGTCGGCCCTGGTGTCGGTGCTGATGGTCGATTTCTTCGGGCGCTACCTGATGCGGACCGAGCACGGCCCGACGCACGCCCAAGCGATCGTCTCGCATGTCGCGGCGTTCGGCTTTCTCATCCTCACGGCCGGGGTCGTCACCGGGTCGATCTTCAGCGCCTTCCGGCGCGGCGATACGCGGGCGCTCTTGATCACCGTCTTCGTCTCGTATTTCAGCCTGATGCTGGTGTTCGCGAGCGTCTTCTACGAGGCGGCCTTCTTCGGCGACTTTCAAGACGCGGTCTTCAAGTACCAGAGCTACCGGCACGACGTGCTGAACAACGAGCCGAGCCCGCGGTACGAGAGCCGGCGCGCGTTCTACGGGATCGAGCCGCGCTTCTGGTCCGGGGTCGACTGGCCGGTGCGCGCGGGGACGTTTCCGGGCGGGCTCCCGCCGGGAGCGTACCAGATCGACCCGAGCGAGATGCGGCGGATCGCAGCGCGACACACGATCCAAGAAGTCATTCAGTATCTGCCGGAGGCCAGGCTCGGCGTCTTCGCCGATTGCGCGCACCTGAGCGTCATCACGATGACCACGGTCGGCTACGGCGACATCACGCCGCGTTCGCTGCCCGCGCGCGTCGCGGCCGACGTGGAGGCCATCTGCAATACGTTGCTCTTGATCTTCGGGGTCGGCATCATCCTCGGGCGCTCGAACACGCAAGGTCACCCGCCGGCGCCTTCCTAGATGGAACCCGTCGCCCCGGGCTGCGCGGGCCTAACTACCGGTGCTCGCGTGTGTAGGTGACGGTCTCGCTGAGCTCGAGTTTTTCGATCATGGCCATGATGGCGGGATCGACCGGCTCGGTGTGCGAGATGTCGAGCAGCGAACGATCGCCGATCCACTCCGTCGGCGGGATGCGCCACCAGCGCGCGGTCGCGTTGAGAGCCGGGGCGTAGGTCGAGCGAACGCTGGCGAACAGTTTGTAGCCCAAGTCGGGATCGCGCATCTTCATCCCGGCATTGACCATCTTGACGTAGGCTTCTTGGAACTGCGCTCGGTCGACGCCGGCATTCGGGCGGAAGTCCAAGAATTTCGTGAGTCGCTTGGGCGCGTTGCCGCTGTAGAACTCAGAGAGATCGTGGACGATGTGCCGTCCGATGCGAAGCATGAAGTGCGCTTCGGCCGGAGTGTGTTCTTCGCACGCGGTCAGCAGCAGGTTCGATGCGTCCAGGAGCGCTCCGAAGGCGGCGATCCACGAGAGCGAATCGTGGTTGGAACGAAAGTATGCGAGCAGCGGGTACGAGAGGTGGCTCTCCAGCAGCATCGCGCTCCACGCTTGCCCTTCGGCGAACAGGCTGGAGATTTCGGTCAACGCGCCGAGTTTGGCATAGGTCGTCAGCAGGGTCACGCCCGACGGCGGCGCGCCGGCGCGTTCGCCGATGCGCAGCACGAAAGTCTCGCGCTGCTGGAAATAGCCGAAGATCGAAAACAAGAACGTGATCACGATGGCAAAGAGCCCCAGGCCCGTCGCACCCGCGATCAGCGAGTAGAACCGCGCCCAGCCGCCGACCGGCACGATGTCGCCGAAACCGATCGTCAGCATCGAGATGCCCGCGTAGTACATCGCGTCTCCGAAGTGCGCCTCGGGTTTGACCTCGGTGCCCAGCCCGAAGAAGATCAGGCCGAAGCCGATGACGCATCCGGTCACCCACACGATGAGGAATGCGATGACGGCGAGCGGTGCGAACGTGCCCAGCAACGCTTCCTTGCGCCGCGGGTCGTGGTAGCGCTCGGCGACCCGGCACGTCATTTGCCACCCGGCCCGCGAGATGAAGGCGCTGATCCGATAGCGCCGCCCCACCGGGCGCGGCACGAGCACGGATTGGAACACGTCGAACATCATCAAGTACACGAGCAGGATGCCGCCCGGGATGACGATCATCCGGAGCTGCTCGTGGGTCAAGAGATCGACGCGAGTTGGATGACGCCGAGGTCGGTCGTCTGGTCCTTCTGCACGGAGACGGTCTGGTTCCACGGCGGATAGCCGGTGACGTTGATGTTCACCGTCTGTTGCCCGACCGGCACGTTGGTGAGCACGAACCCGCCTTGATTGTCGAGGTGCGAGGTGATCAGGCCGACGTTGAGCAGGCCGTTGGGGACCGGCTGCTGCGTCTTCGAGTCAACCACCCGGCCGACGATCGTGCCGAAATCTTGCACGCCGCCGCCGTTGGGGTTGGCGCACCCGGCGGCGACGGCCGGCAGCGCGCTGAGGGCGAGTACGAAGTTCCGACGATTGTACAGCAACGTCTTTTGTAGCAACCTCGGGAAGGATCCTCACCGCGACGCGCGAGGGACGCGCGCGCCGGAGCGGGGAAGAAGAGAACGCGTATGAATCCCGTACGGCCCCGTAGCCATCTATCTCGCTGTGGCGCTGATTGCGGCGGCGGCGTTCACGATCCTACCCGGCACGCTCGCTCGCAAGAAGCCCAATCCGGTCAAGGCGGAAGCCTACGAGTGCGGCGTCGAGCCGACCTCCGACGTCTCCGGGCGCTTTCCGGTGCGCTTCTACCTGATCGCCATGCTGTTCGTCGTCTTCGACGTCGAGAGCGGCGTCGTTCTATCCGTGGGCGGTGCAGATGCACGCGCTGCGGACCTTCGGCCTGCTCGAGATGGTCACGTTCGTCGTCGTCCTGGCCATCGGTTACGCGTACGTGTGGAAGAAGGGCGGCCTGCAATGGCGGTGATGGCCGGGCGCTTCCTGCTGGCGAAGGTCGACGAGGTCGCGCGCTGGGCGCAGAGTTCGAGCGTCTGGCCGCTGACGATGGGCCTCGCCTGTTGCGCGATCGAGATGATGAGCGTGACCGACGCCCGAGTACGACATCGCGCGCTTGGGTTCGGAGGTCTTCCGCGCCTCGCCGCGCCAGGCCGACCTGATGATCGTCTCGGGCCGGGTGGCGCAGAAGATGGCGCCCGATCATCAAACGGCTCTACGACCAGATGGCCGATCCCAAGTGGGTGATCTCGATGGGCGCCTGCGCCAGTTCCGGCGGCGTCTTCGACAACTACGCGATCGTCCAGGGCGTCGACACGGTCGTGCCGGTCGACGTCTACGTGCCCGGCTGCCCGCCGACGCCCGACGGCTTCCTCTACGCCGTCAACCTGATTCAGCAGCAGATCCGCCAAGGCGGCCGTGGCGGCGTCCTGGCGCGGGCTAGACGATGCCGAGTTCGCAGACCCCTCCGCCCCGGTACGGCGGTCGATCCGACCGCGTCCGGCCGCCGATCGACGATGCGGAGATCGAGCGGATCGAGCCGGCTGCCGTCCGCGAGCGGCTGGCGGCCCTCAAAGACGAAGGCTACGCCATGCTGCTCGACATCGGGGGCGTCGATTATCTGGGGCGCGAGCCGCGCTTCGACGTCGTGTACCACCTGCTGAAACTCGCGCCGGCCGCCCAAGCCGACCCGGCCGCGATCGGGCGGCCGCCGCGCAAGCGCGTGCTGGTCGGCGTCCCGGAGGACGCGCCGGCGCTGGAGTCGGTCTCCGACCTCTGGCCGGCTGCGAATTGGGCCGAGCGCGAGATCTTCGATCTGTTCGGGATCACCTTCACCGGGCACCCCGACCTGCGCCGGATCCAGCTCCCCGCCGACTGGGAAGGCAACCCGCTGCGCAAAGACTATCCCTTGCGAGGACCGGCGCGCGAGCGTACGCCGCGCCCGAATTCGCGAACAAGAGCAACGTCCCGGCCGGCACTCCGCCGTCCGGGCGCACCGCGGCGGCCATCCAGCGTCAAATCGCTGCGGCCCGTGAAGCGGCCCGCGGCCCAGCGGCGGCCGAACCCGTCCCGCCTCCGGAGGCGAATTGAGCACGACGCTTCCCGACGCTCCGCCGCCCCGCACGATGGACGTCGTCACCAGACCAACGAGGGAGAACATGGTCCTTTCGATGGGACCGCAGCACCCCTCGACCCACGGTGTCCTGCAGGTGATGACCAAGATCGAGGGCGAGGCGATCACGAGCGCCGATCCCGAGATCGGCTACTTGCACACCGGCATCGAGAAGTCGGCGGAGAATCTCTTTTGGAGCCAGGCGCAGACCGTGATCGAGCGCATGGACTACCTCGCGCCGCTGTCCAAGCGCTCTGCTACGTGCTTGCGGTGGAACAGCTGCTCGGGATCACCGGCAAGATCCCGCCGCGCGCTCAGCAGGTGCGGGTGCTCTTCGCCGAGCTGACGCGGCTCGCGTCGCACTGCGTGTGGCTGGGCACGCACGGCATCGACCTCGGCGCGATCTCGACGTTCTTCTACTGCTTCGACCTGCGCGAGAACATCCTCGATTTGAGCGAGGACGCGGGCGGTGCCCGCATGCATCCCAACTACTTCGCGTCGGCGGCATCAACGGCGATCTGCCGGCCGGCTTTCTCGGCAAACTCGACGCCCTGATCGAGAAGTATCCCGAGCGCGCTGCGCGAGCTGCGCAACCTCCTGCAAGCGAACCCGATCTTTCAGGACCGCACGATCGACGTCGGCATCCTGTCCGCCGAAGACGCCCTCGCATGGGGTGTCACCGGCCCCGCGCTGCGCGCCAGCGGCATCGCCTACGACGTGCGCAAGGCCTTCCCGTACTGCGGCTACGAGCAGTACGAGTTCGACGTGCCGACGCGCACCGAGGGCGACGCCTATGCGCGCTTCCTCGTGCGCCTCGACGAGATGGACCAGTCGATGCGCATCATTCGCCAGGTCCGCAAGCAGCTCGATACGCCGGGCCCGGTCAACGATCGACGACACGAAGATCGTCGCGCCGCCCAAAGAGACGATCGCGGTCTCGATGGAAGCGCTGATCCATCACTTCAAGATCGTGAGCGAGGGGTTTCGCGTGCCGCCGGGCGACGTCTATCAGGCGGTCGAGGGTCCGCGGGGCGAACTGGGATATTACGTCGTTTCGAACGGCGACAACCGCCCGTGGCGCGTGCGCACGCGGCCGCCGTCGCTGTACAATCTGCAGGTGCTGAAGAAAATCGCGGTCGGCGAACTCATCGCCGACATGGTCGTGATGCATCGGCTCGCTCGACCCGGTTTTCGGCGAGGTCGATCGCTGATGGACGTCGCGCCACGTGCGGGAGCGCGATTGAGACCGAGGTGTTCGCGGCGATCTTCGCGCGCGGTTGCGCCGCGATGTCGAGGCGCTGATCGCGCCTATCCGCAGAACGCGCTCGGCGCTGATTCCGATGATGCACCGCTTTCAAGCAAGAACGAGGGCTACTCTGCCGCGACCGCGATGCGTAGGGTCGCCGACTTGTGCGGCTCACGCTCGGCCGCAGTCGAATCGACCGTCTCGTTCTACACGCTGTTTTTCCGCAGTCCGGTCGGCAAGTACATGCTGCAGCCGTGCCGCAACCTCTCGTGCATCATCGACGGCGCCGACGAGATCATGGCCTACTTCCGCGACCAGTTGGGTCTCGACCACCTGGAGACCAGCGCCGACGGGCTCTTCTCGTACGAAGAGGTCGAGTGTCTGGCCGCCTGCGACCGCGCGCCCTGCATGCAGGTCAACCTCGAGTTCGTCTACGATCTGACGCCGCGAACGATCGACGCGATGCATCGCGCATACGCAATCGGACCTATCCGATCGCGCCGCTGGCGCAGACGGAACGCCCGGGCAAACGTGGACGGTGCCGCAGGACACGGTGCCGCAAATCCGCCCGGCGGTACGCGGCGTGACCGATCCCAACGATCGCCGGCGGCATCGGCGACCGCAGCGGCGTGATCGATGCTCGACCGCTTCGCCAAAGACGAGCCGGCGTATCGCCGCGCGCTCGACGCGAGCGATTGGTGCGCGATAGCGTGCCGCCGCCGCGCTCGACCAGCCCGCCAACGGAGAAGCACGGCATGAATAGCCTCGTGACGCCCGTCCTGACGCAAGGCATCGGCGAATTCGATCTGCGCGACATCGACGGTGTATCGCGCAGCAGGGCGGATACGCGCAACTCGCAGCGCGCGGTCAAGGAGATGAAGCCGAACGACGTGCTCGACATCGCCTTGAAGTCGGGCTTGCGCGGACGCGGCGGCGCGGGTTTCCCGACCGGCCGGAAATGGTCAGTTCCTCCCGAACAACGGCCGCCCGCGGTACCTGGTGTGCAACTGCGACGAAGCCGAGCCGGGCACGTTCAAGGACCACATGCTGCTCGAAGAGACGCCGCACCGATCATCGAAGGCATGCTGCTCGGCGCGTACGCGTTCGGCTGCGCACCACGCGTTCATCTACATCCGCGGCGAATTCAAGCGCGGCTTCGCAGATCTTCAGGCCGCGCTGGCGCAGGCGCGCGCCGCCGGTACGTCGGCAAGAACATGTTCGGCACCGACGTACGACATCGACATCATGCCGCACCGCGGCGCCGGCGCGTACATCTGCGGCGAAGAGACCGGTCTGCTCAATTCGCTCGAGGGCAAGCGCGGCGAGCCGCGGCTCAAGCCGCCGTTCCCCGCCGTCAAAGGCCTTTACGGCGAGCCGACCGTCGTCAACAACGTCGAGACGCTCGGCTACCTCGTGCCGATCATGGAGAACGGCCGGAGTGGTTCGCGAAGGCGTCGGCCCCGAGAAGTCGCCCGGCTACAAAATCGTGTCGATCAGCGGACACGTGAAGAATCCGGGCAACTACGAAGTGCCCCTCGGCATGACGTTACGGCAGATGATTTGGGACGTCGCCGGCGGCTTGCGCGACGGGCGCACGTTCATGGCGGTGCAGCCGGGTGGTGGTTCCTCGGCCTGCCTGTTCGAGGAACATCTCGACTTGTCGTACGATTTCGAGACGATGGCGAAGGCCGGGTCGATGCTCGGTTCGGGCGCGATGGTCGTCTTCGACGACACGACCGACTTCGTGAAGGCCGCGCATGCCTTGGTTCGGTTCTTCGCGCACGAGTCGTGCGGCCAGTGCACGCCGTGTCGCGAAGGCGGCCATTGGCTGGAGTCGAAAGCTCGCACGGCTTCTCGAAGGGCGCGGCTTGGACTCCGACATCGAGATGCTCGCCTCGATCGCGCGGCGATGACCGGGATCAACTTGTGCGCGCTCGGCGACTCGATCGACCGTTCCTCGGGTCGGTGATGCGGCGATTCCCCGAACAGTTCCGCGGCTACATAAGGCTCCGCCGCCGATGCCGGTGGCGGTGCCCGCGGTCGCGAGCGATCCAGCAAGCCGAACACGTCACCCTGACGATCGACGGCACGCAGGTCACCGTGCCCGAAGGGACGCTGATCGTCGAAGCCGCGCAAGCAGATCGACCGGGAAGGTCCCGGTGTACTGCTACCATCCCAAGATCGGGCCGGCGGGTTTGTGCCGCATCTGCCTGGTCGACGATCGAAAAGATGCGCAAGCTGCAGATCGCGTGCAATACGACCGTCGCCGAAGGCATGGTCGTGCACACGATGAACGAGCGCTCGACGACGGCCGGCGCGCGGTGCTCGAGTTGCTGTGCTCAATCACCCGCTGGACTGTCCGATCTGCGACAAGGGCGGCGAGTGCGACCTGCAAGACTTCTCGATGGCCTTCGGCCAGGGCTCCTCGCGCCTCGCCGATCCCAAGGAGAAGAAGCCCAAGGCGGTCGAGCTCGGCCCGACGATCGTGCTCGACGAAGAGCGCTGCATCGTGTGCCAGCGCTGCGTGCGCTTCGACCAGATCATCACCCAGGAGAGCGTGCTGCGCACCGAAGACCGCGGCGCGCACACGATCATCGCCACCGCGACCGGTGAGCCGTACCGCACCGATTTCACCGGCAACGTGACCGAGCTCTGTCCGGTCGGCGCGCTGACGTCGCGCACGTATCGTTTCAAGTCGCGCCCGTGGGACAACCACCGCACGCGGACGTCGTGCACGCAGTGCAGCGTCGGTTGCCAGATGCACCTCGACCAGCGCCTCGAGATCCCGCTGCGGACGATGTCGGTGCCGGAGGACGATCCGATCTCCGACGGCTGGCTGTGCGACCGCGGGCGCTACAACATCGGCTTCTACGGCAGTGCCGACCGCATCGCGACCCCGCTGTACCGCTCCGGTGACGAGTGGATGCAGATCGGGTGGGACGATGCGCTCGACCTGTGGGCCGGCGCGATCAAAGACGCGCTCGCGGCCCACGGCCCGCAGCGTCGCCGCGCTCGGCGGCGGCCGGCTGTTCAACGAAGAGGCGTACTTGCTCGCGCACGTCTATCGCGCGCTCGGCATCGAGAATCTCGACTGGCGCACGGGGCGGCAGCGGCCGCCTCGCCGGGGCCGTTCGGCGGAACGCTCGTCGACCTCGAGAACGCGCAGGCGATCGTCGTCGCCGGCCGGCCGCCATCGCAGATCGCGCCGGTGATGGATCTGCGCATTCGCAAGGCAGTCGCGCGTAACGGCGCGACCTTGATCTCGGTCGGCGCGCATCCAGCGCGCAGCTTCGTCGTCGAACGCCACGTCGCGACCGTCGACGAAGCGCGCGCTGCGCTGCCCGACGTCGAGCGCATCGCCTTCGTGTGGGACGGGATCGATCCCGCGGGCGCGGCCCTCGACGCGTGGATGCAAGCGCTGCAGGGCGCGGGCAAGACCGTGTACGTGTACATTCCCGGCGAAACGCCGAACGCGCGCGGGGCCGAGGCGATGGGCATGGTCCCGACGTCGGCGCAGCGCAGTACGCGCACGATCCTCGAAGGACTGCGCGACGGCACGGTGCGCGTCGTTTCGATCTTCGGAGCCAACCCGATGCTCCACTATCCCGGCTCGCTCTGCTGGCGGGCGCATTCGAGAAGCGCGGCGAGGACAAGCCGTTCGTCGTCGTCAGCGATCTGTTCTTCACGCAGACCGCAGCGCACGCGAGCCTCGTGCTCCCGGCCCGCGGCGCGCACGAAAAGGACGGCACGTTCACCAACGTGACCGGCGAGCTCGTCGACGTCATGGCCGGGTTGCGGCCGCCGGAGGGCACCCTGTCCGACCTCGAGATGATCGTGGCGCTGGCCGACGCGCTCGGCGCGGCGCTCCCGCCGCCGGCGGACATCACCGCCGGGGTGCGCGAACTCGCGCGCGACGCGCACGTGCCGACCTTCGGCGACCTGACGGCCTTCGCGGACGCTTCCCCGCCGGCGGAAGGCACGGGACTGCGCTTGGCGCTGGGCACGAACATCTTCGCCGGCGGCGGAACGGTCGTGCACGACGAGCGCATCGCCGACCTGCGCGCCCGTCCGGTCGCGACGTTTGCGGCCGCCACCGCGGCCGCCCTCGGGCTCGAGCCGTTCGACCGCATCGACCTGCGCGCCGGGAATGCCGTCGTCAAAGACCTCGAAGTCGCGGTCGACAAACAAGCGCTGCCCGGCGTGGTCGCAATCGTCGACGGCCTCCCGTCCGCGCGCGCGAACGATCTCGAAACCGGCGCTCCGGTCGAGATCGCCGCCGTGCGCAAAGCCCGCCTCCCGGTGGCCGCGCTATGAATGCGGTGCCCTTGTGGGTGATCGTGCTCGTCAAGTCGGCGATCGTGCTGCTCGTCGTGATCACGACGTTTGCGTATTCGATGCTCTTCGAGCGCAAGATCATGGGCTGGATGCAGTTGCGTCCCGGACCGAACCGGGTGGGCCCCTGGGGCATGATGCAACCGGCGGCCGACGCGGTGAAGATGATGTTCAAGGAAGACTTGACGCCCGAGACGGCCGATCCGTTGATCTACAAACTCGCCCCGTTCATCTCGCTCATTTGCGCGATGGGCGTGTTCGCGGTCATCCCGTTCTCGCAGAGTTCCGACGGCGGCATCTGGGGCGTCGGCGACGTGAATGCCGGCCTGCTGTTCGTCTTTGCGATCTCGTCGATCGGGATCTACGGGATCTCGCTCGCGGGCTGGTCGTCGGGTTCGAAGTTCCCGCTCTTGGGGAGCGTGCGTTCGACCGCGCAGATGATCTCGTACGAACTGTCGATGACGATGTCGGTCGTCGGGGTGCTGATCCTGGCCGGCACGACCTCGCTCAAGGGGATCGTCAACGCGCAGAACGGCTTGTGGTTCATCATCCCGCAGTTCATCGGGTTCTTGATCTACATCGTGACCGCGGTCGCCGAGACCAACCGCGCGCCGTTCGATCTCGTTGAAGCCGAAACCGAACTGGTCGCCGGCTTCCACACCGAGTACTCGGGCTTGCGGTTCGGACTGTTCTTCATCGCCGAGTATCTCAACATGATCACCGTGTCGTGCTTGGCGACGCTGTTGTTCCTGGGCGGATGGAATCCGCTCTTCGGCCTCTCGTTCGATCCCGGGCTTGATCTGGTTCGTCGTGAAGGCGGGGCTGTTTCTGTTCATGTACATCTGGCTGCGCACGACGCTGCCGCGCCTGCGCTACGATCGCTTGATGGCCTTCGGGTGGAAGGTGCTGCTGCCGGTGGCGACGGTCAACTTGATTGTGACGGCGGCGATCGTCGCGGTGGTGGGGTAGTGCGAAAGAATCTGTTCAACGTCCGGGCGCTCGCGATGGGCTTCGCGACGACCTTGCAGTACGCGTTCCGCAAGAAGCCGACGATCGAGTATCCGACGATCAAGAAGCAGCATGCGCCGCGCTTCCACGGTCTGCACGAATTGCGCCGGTACGACGACGGAAAGGAGCGCTGCATCGGCTGCGAGCTGTGCTCGATCGCGTGTCCGGCCAACGCGATCACGGTGATCGGCGAGGAGAACACGCCCGAGAACCGGCTCTCGCCGGGCGAGCGCCATGCCGGGCGCTACGAGATCGACGAGCTGCGCTGCATCTTCTGCGGGATGTGCGAAGAGGCGTGTCCGACCGACGCCATCGTGCTGACCCCGCGCTTCGAGATGGCCGACTACCGGCGCGGCTCGTTCGTGTACGCCAAGGACCGGCTGCTGGTGCCGCCGGAGGCGGGCCGCAACGACCCGCCCGACGAGCGTCCCAACGGCATCCCGCCCGACCTGGGCGAGGTCGCAGAGAAGAAGAGCACGATCGACGTAGCCGACGGCTATCCGGCGACGCACCGCGGCACGATCCTCATCGACCAGCGTCGAGGGCTGGCGGGTTGATCGCCTTCTGGATATTGGCGCTGCTGCTGGTGGCCAGCGCCGTCTTCGTGATCACCGCCGAGAAGCCGGTCTACTCCGTCGTCGGCTTGATGCTGAACTTCGTCGTGCTGGCGGCGATGTACCTGACGCTCTCGGCCGAGTTCTTGGCGGTCATCCAGGTGATCGTGTACGCGGGCGCGGTGCTCGTGCTGTTCCTGTTCGTCATCGCGCTGCTCTCGAGCGGCACCCGGCCGTTCGACGTCGGCCCCGACAAGATGCCCAAGGCGCTGTGGCCGGCGCTCGGCTTGATCGCGCTGGCGCTCTTCGACGTCGTGTACGGCGCATCGCGCGGATCCTCCGGGGCCGCTGCGACCGCGCCGCCGGCGACCTCGACCCTCGGCCCGGCGGGGACCGCCGACGTGTTCGGCAGCGTCGCCGACTTCGGCCACGCGCTCTTGACGACGAACCTGTTGCCCTTCGAGATCACCGCGCTCGTCCTGATGGTCGCGGTCATCGGCGTCGTCGTGCTCGCGGGCGACGTCACGCCGGCGCGGATCACCGGCCGGCCGCGGCGCGGCGCGGGCGTGCGGCCGCCGCGCGAGCCGATCGTGAAAGAAGTGGTTGGGTTCACCTCGACCACGCGCCCGGTGGAAGGAGGCGAAGGATGACCGACGCGGGCCTTCCGGTCGCGATCGCCAACTACGTCGGGCTCTCGGCCGTCATTTTCTTCATCGGGGTGGCGGGAGTCGTGCTGCGGCGCAATCCGCTGGTCATGCTGATGTCGATCGAGCTGATGTGGAATGCGGCGAACCTGGCGCTGCTCGCGTTCGCGCGGCAGTGGGTCAACAACGCCGGCCACATCTTCGCGTTCCTGGTGATCACGGTCGCCGCGGCCGAAGCCGCGATCGGCCTGGCGATCGTCGTGGTCGTCTTCCGCCGCGCGCGGGTCGTCGACGTCGACGACGTCGCGACGATGAAAGGGTAGTCCGGCTTGTATCAGATGGGACTCGAGGGAACGTATCCGCTGCTCTTCGCGGTGTGGCTGTTCCCGCTCGTCGGCGCGATCGTCATCTGGGCGTTCGGCCCGCGCTTGAAGACCTTGAGCGGCCCGGTCGCCTGCTCGACGGTGCTGCTCGCGTTCGTCGCCGCCATGTCGCTGTGGCCCGAGGCGATTCAGCGCGGACCGTCGCACGAGCTCGGCGCGCACCAGGCGATCTTCACGTGGATGCAGGGCTTCTCGTTCGGCATCTTGTGGGATCCGCTGACGCTCCTGTGGGTCGGCGTGATCACCGGCGTCGGCTTCTTGATCCACTTCTACTCGATGGGCTACATGGCGGGCGATCCCGCCTACGCGCGCTTCTTCGCCTACTTGAACTTCTTCGTGTTCGCGATGCTGACGCTCGTGCTCTCCGACAACTTCGTCGGCTTGCTCGTCGGCTGGGGGCTCGTCGGCCTCGCCTCGTACCTGCTGATCGGGTTCTACCTGTTCAAACCGTCGGCGGCCGCGGCCGCGCGCAAGGCGTTCGTCATCAACGTCGTCGGCGACGTCGGCATCCTGTTTGCGATCTTCGTGCTATTCGCGCAGACCGGCTCGATCGGCTTCGCGGACGCCTTCTACAAGGCGCCCTCGATGAACCCGAGCGTGTTGCTGCTCGCGTGCATCGCGCTGTTCGTCGGCGCGGCCGCGAAGTCGGCGCAGGTGCCGCTGCACACCTGGCTCCCCGACGCGATGGAAGGCCCGACGCCGGTCTCGGCGCTGATCCACGCCGCCACGATGGTGACCGCGGGCGTGTACCTCGTCGCGCGCTGCTGGCCGATGTGGAACGCGTCGCCCGACGCGCGCGAACTCGTCGGCGTCATCGGCGCGATCACCGCCCTGACCGGCGGTATCCTGGGCACCGCGCAGTGGGACATCAAACGGATCCTCGCCTACTCGACGATGTCGCAGATCGGCTACATGATCCTCGGCGTCGGGGTCGGCGCGTTCGAGGGCGGCATCCTGCACTTCTTCACGCACGCGTTCTTCAAGGCGCTGCTCTTCCTCACGTCGGGCATCGTCATCCACAATCTCGCCAACGAGCAGGACACGCGCCTGATGGGCGGCCTGCGCAAGAAGATGCCGTTCGCGTTCTGGGCGATGCTGACCGGGACGTTTGCGATCTGCGGCATCTGGCCGTTCTCGGGATTCTTCAGCAAGGACGCGGTGCTCTACGGCACGCTCGAACGCGGTCACCCTATCCTCTACGCCGATCGGGGCGATCACGGCCGCGCTGACGGCGTACTACATGTTCCGCTTGATCTTCGTCGTGTTCTTCGGCGAATATCGCGGCCACGTCGATCCCTCCGATTTGGGGATCCGCCATCCCGAACTCGCGGGCGTTCCGGTCGAATCGGGGACGGGCCACGACGGTCACGACGAGCACGGCCACGTCGAACATGCGCCGGCGTGGTTGATGGCCGCGCCGGTCGCGATCCTGATGGTGCCGAGTATCTTCGCCGGCTGGCTCTCCTACGGTGCCGGAAGCCCGAGCCTGTGGCAGCGGTTCTTCGATCCGGTCTTCGGCCCGGCCGCCGAGGCCGGCGTCGTCACGCCGCCGCTGAGCGAGCTCGCCTCGAGTTTGCTCGTGCTCGCGCTGGTCGCCGCCGGGCTCGCGGTTGCATACCTGCGCTACGGCACTCCGGCGGCGCTGCGCGACGCGGTCGCGCGGTTGCGCGGCGAGACGGTCCGGATGCCGGCACCGCTCGTGCACGCGTTCTACTTCGACGCCGCGATCGAAGCGCTGTTCGTGCGCCCGGCCCAAGCGCTGGGCACGTTCTTCGGTAAGATCGTCGATCCAGTCGTCATCGACGGCGCGGTGCACGAGGTGACGTTCTCGGCGACCTGGCTCGGCCACCTGATGCGCAGTTTCCAGACCGGGCTCTTGCGCGCGTACGCGCTGACGATCGTCTTCGGCGCGGTGTGCTTCGCGGCGTACTACGCGTTCATGGGGCTCAAGTAATGGTGCTCGCACTCGTGCTCGCGCCGATCGTCCTGGGGCTGCTGCTGTGGGCCGTCTCGGCCTACACCGACGGCTGGGCCAAATGGGCCGGCGTCATCGTGGCGGCGGCGACGTTCGTGGCGCTGCTCTTCGTGCCGATGGGCGACGTGTCGCTCGTGTGGCTGCAGCGCCCGTTCACCGCGTCGTTCCATTTCGGGTTGAACGGCGTCTCGTTCTGGCTCGCGCTGCTGCTGACGCTGTGCACCGCATGCGCGATCGCCGCCGCGCACGTGCCGCGCCCGTCGGCCTTCATCGCGCAGATGCTGATCCTCGAAGGGGCGATGCTCGGCTTGTTCTGCGCCAAGGACTTGCTGCTGTTCGCGCTGTTCTGGGACCTGATGCTGCTGCCGGTGTTCTTGCTGATGCTCGGCTGGGGCCCTCACGCTTCCAGCGCGTGGCGGTATCTGATCTACAACTTCGTCGGCGGCCTCGCGCTGCTGCTCGCGGTCGCGGCGTTCGGCATCGCGTACGGCTCGACCGACGTCATCGGGGCGACGAACGTCACTCCGCTGGGCAACGTGTGGCAGCCGTGGGTGTTCGCCGGGTTCGCGTTCGCGTTCTTGGTCAAGACGCCGGTGTGGCCGTTCCACACCTGGATGCCGGCGACGTACACCGATCTGCCCTCGCCGGTCGTCGCGGTCGTCGGCTCGGTGCAATCGAAGGCGGGCCTCTACGGCTTTCTCGCGATCACGCCGATCCTGTTCCCCGACGCGACCCGCGCGGCCGCACCGCTGATGGTCGTGTTGGGCCTGATCGGCATGCTCTACGGCGCCTACGTTGCGCTGACGGCCGACGACGTCAAACGCGTCGTCGCGTACAGCTCGCTCTCGCATCTGGGGCTGATCCTGCTCGCGGTGTTCAGCTTGAATCCGGTCGCGCAGCGTGGGGCGCTGGTCTACATGGTCGCGCACGGTCTGTTCACCGCGGGCATCTTCATCGTGCTCGGGTTCATCGAGGAGCGCGAGGAAACGCGTTCGATCGCGCGCTTCGGCGGCTTGGGTGCCCGCAATCCGCGGCTCGCGGGCGGCCTGTTGCTGTGCGTCCTCGCGGCGCTCGGGCTGCCGGGACTGGCCGGATTCGCCGGCGAGCTGCTGATCCTCACCGGGCTCTACCAGCACGGCTGGGTGTGGCCGGCGGCGATCGCGCTGATTCCGATCGTCCTGGCGGCGGCGTACGGACTGCGGCTCTTCCAGGCGATCATGTGGGGGCCGAAGGTCGCCGATCTGCCGGAACGGCCCGACCTGCGCTGGGGCGAGGGCCTCGCGCTCGCACCGCTCGTCATCGCCTTCGTGCTGCTCGGCGTCTACGCGCGTCCGCTCGTGACCTCGAACGATCCAGGCTTCGTCCCGCTGCAAGCCGCCGGCGCCAACCTCAGCATGGTGTCCGCGCCGGCGCGTCAGGAGCGCATCGGTGAATACCGCACAGATCTTCACCGCGGCCGACTGGGCGGCCGTCGCGCCGGCCTTCATCCTCGGCATCGCCGGGCTCGTGATCGCTGGTCGCCGATCTGCTGATGCCGACCGAAGCAAAGCGGCTCGTCGCGGTGATCGGCGCGTCGTCGGGCTCGTCGTGTCGGGCGTGGTACGCCTGGCTCCAATGGCCGACGCCTCACGTGGCGTTCGGCGGCGCGTTCACGATCGACGGCTTCGGCATCGCCTTCAGCGAGATCTCCGATCGCGGCGACGTTGCTGTCGCTGCTGCTGACCGCCGGGGTCGGGCGCGACGACCAGGTCGGCGGCACGACCGCCCTGATGCTGTGGAGCGCGTGCGGCGCCCTGCTGATGGCCGGCGCGACCAATTTGCTGATGGTGTTCCTGGGCTTGGAATTGCTCTCGCTCGCGCTGTACTGTTTATGTGCGATGGCCCCGCGCCAGAGCTCCGGCGAATCGGCGCTCAAGTATCTGATCCTCTCGTCGATGGCCTCGGGGTTCTTGATCTACGGCTTGGCGCTGCTGTTCGGGGCGACCGGCTCGGTGTCGCTGGCGGCGCTCGCCGCCGCGCCGATGTCGGGCCTGCTCGCCCTCGGCGCGGGGCTGCTGTTCGTCGGGCTCGCCTTCAAACTGAGCCTGGTGCCGTTCCACGGCTGGGCGCCCGACGTGTTCCAAGGCGCGCCGCTCGCGGTGACCGCCTACATGTCGGTCGTCACGAAGGCCGGCGTGCTGGCCGTGCTCGCGCGCTTCAGCTATGAAGCGTTCGCGAACCATCCGGCGCTGCTCGTTCCGCTCTGGATCGTGGCCGGGATCTCGATGATCTTCGGAAACCTCGGCGCGCTCGCGCAGACCGACATGAAGCGGCTGCTCGCGTACTCGGGGATCGCGCAGGTCGGCTACATCGTCGCCACCTTCGCCGGCTCGACGACGTCGGGTCTGCGGTACGCGATCTTCTACCTCGGCGCGTACACGTTCATGAACCTCGGCGCGTTCGGCGTCGTCGCGTTGCTCTCGCACGGCGACGACGACGAAGGCTCGCAGCTCGCCTCGTTCGCCGGCTTGGGATACCGGCGCCCGCTGCTCGCCGCCTTGATGACGTTCTTCCTGCTCGCCCTCGCCGGCTTGCCGCCGACCGTCGGGTTTACCGGGAAGATCCTGATCCTGGCGGCGCAGATCGACGCCGGTTACCTTTGGCTGTCGGCGCTGCTGATCGTCGGAACGGCGATCTCGCTCTATGCGTATGCGAAGGTCATCCGCGTCATGTACACGCGGGTCGACCTCGCGCACGTACCGCAGTTCCGCTCGCCCACGCCGGCCCCGTGGTTCGGCGTCGTCGCGTGCGCGGTGCTCGTATTCGTGCTGGGGCTCTACCCCCTCGCGCCCAGCGCCGTGGTCCCGCTGGTCAAGTAGCCGCTGAGCGACTCGTTCGTGCGCGGGCGCGGGCGCGCGCTCGCGTACCGGCTGCACGTGCCTCCCAAGCTCGATCCGCGCGGCGCGCCGCTCGTGGTGGCGTTGCACGGCTGCACGCAGAACGCAGCCGACTTCGCGCGTGGCACGCGCTTCGACGAACTTGGCGACCGCTACGGCGCGGTCGTCGTGTATCCGCAGCAATCGCTGCGCCACAATTTGCAACGCTGCTGGCGCTGGTACTCGCCCAAGCACCAACAGCGTGACGGCGGCGAGCCGGCGATGATCGTCGCGGTCGTGCGCGAGGTGTGCGCGCGCCATGCGATCGACCCGGCGCGCATTTTCGTCGCCGGGCTCTCCAGCGGCGCGGCGATGGCCGCCATCTTGGGCGAGCAGCTGCCCGACGTGTTCGCGGCCGTGGGGCTGATGGCCGGCGTCGCGCTGCACGCGTCGCACGACGTGCCGAGCGGGATGCGCGCGATGAAGGGCCACGTTCACGATCACGGCACGACGTTGCCGGCAGTCCTCGCCGGCGTACCTCGCGGAGCCTACGAGCGGCTACGGGTGATGATTTGGGCCGGCGACCGCGACGACGTCGTGGCGCCGGCGAACGCGCTGGTGCTCGCGCGGCAATTCGGCCGCATCCTCGGCTTGCCGCCCGATCCGGTGGCGCTCGACGTGCCGGATGGGACCGTACGGGAGTGGCGCGACGCGGCCGACGTCGTGCGCGTCGAACTGCGCTCGGTCGGCGGGCTCGGGCATGCGTGGAGCGGCGGGAGTGCGCGTGGGTCCTACACCGCGCCGAACCTGCCCCGCGTCAGCGACGCGATGTTCGCCTTCTTCTTGGCGCCCGGTGGCGAGGCCGCCGGCGCGCCGGCCGCGCGGGGCAGCGCGGGCGGCTGAGGGGCGCGTCAGGCGAGATCGGTCAGCAGTTCTTCGACGATCGCCAGCGTCAGCCGGCTCTGCGGATCGGCCAGGTCGAGCACGATCGAGTAGTGGTTGCGATCTTCCAGCTCGAGCGCGCGCGTGCGGTGGCCCGCGCTTTCGTAGGCGGCCGCCAGGAGCCGGGTCTGGCGCTTGAATTCATCGGTTTCGTTCTCGCCGACCGCGGCGACCAGGCGCGCCGGATGCGAGGGCAGGTGCAGCACCGGGCTGTTGCGCTGCACGTCGGCCGGCTTTAGGTGCATCCACTCGTTGACGTACGAGAGCGCGACCGGTTCGAGGTCGTGGAGGCCCGAGAGCGAGGCGACGCGCGAGACCAGCCCCGGCGCGAGCCCGTAAGAACTCCAGTCGGTGGCCGCCGCCATGCCCACGAGTTGCCCGCCCGCTGAATGGCCGATCGCGACCAGCTTCGCCGGATCGCCGCCGAACTCACTCGCGTGTACGGCGGTCCAAGCGATCGCGGCGCGCACCTGGCGCACGATCTCGTCGAGCCCCACCGCGGGAGCGAGCGCGTAGTTGACGACCACGACGTGCGCGCCGTGCGGGATGAAGCCCGATGCGACGTAGCTGAAGTTGTCCTTGTGCAAGCGGCGCCAATAGCCGCCGTGCACGTAGACGACGATCGGCGCCCCCGCGTGCGGCGCGGGGAAGACGTCGAGGGTTTCGTCTGCGCTGGGGCCGTAGGCGACGTCGAGCCGTCCGGGGTGGAGCGCGCGCGCGCGCTCGCTCTCCTCATTGTTGCGGTCGAAGTACGGGGCGATGCTGGGAACGGTCTTCTCAGCATTGTATTGCAGGTCGAGTTCGGTCTGATCGAAGTCGGCGTAGATCACGTGTGCTCCGTCGTGGATTCCAAGGACCGTCGTCGGCGCGGCCCTAAATGCCCTGGCTGGTGCCCAAGTCAGCTCCCCAGGAGGAACCGGATTGCAGCTCGTTTACCGCCTTGCCTTCACCGTTTGTGCCCTGCTCGCGTTCGGGGCGGCGGTCACCGCGTGCAACTCCGGGTCGCAGAGCCTCACGGCGCCGACCTCGACCTACACCCCCGGCTCGATCGTCTACAGCTTCTCTCCGGCCCCCACTCCGAGCGGGTACACCGTCAGCGTGTCGCAGGGCAACCCGGTGACCCTCACGCTGTCGCAGTACCCTGGGAACCCCGCCAACGGGATCGGCACGCCCAACCCGCTATGGCCCCCACAGAGCGACACGTGCACGAACGTCTACACCGTCAACGGCGCCGTGCAGATTCAGAGCACCGCGCTCCAATTCGGAGCGACGCAGTCGATCGCGGTGGTCAACAACATCAAGGGCATCAAGGTCGGCACGTGCCAGTACGTCGTCACCGATCAAGGCAGCAATACGGTGACGATCCCCGTCAACGTCGGCCCATGATCGCCTCCGCAGAAAACGCCGTCCACGTCCGGGCGCTGACGCCGGTGCAGTTCCTCGAACGCAGCGCGGCGATCTTCCGCGAGAAGGTCGCCGTGATCGACGACGGCGTCGAGTTGACGTATCCCGAGCTGCGCGCGTACGTGCACCGCTTCGCGCACGCGCTCGCGGGGCTGGGCATCAAGCCGGGCGACCGGGTCGCGGTCATCGCGCCGAACACCCATCCGCTGCTCGCGGCGCACTATGCGGTGCCGCTCGGCGGCGCGGTCCTGTGTGCCCTCAACGTGCGTTTGGCCGCGAATGAAATCGCCTATATCCTCGATCACTGCGGGGCCTCCGTCGTCGTCTACGATCGCGATTTCGCCAATCTCGTTGCCGGCGTACGCACGTTGCGCGACGGTTCGCGCGCGACCGCGTACGTCGCGATCGGCGACGATCCGGCCGCCGACCACCGGCTCGAAACGCTGCTTGCCGATGCCCCCGCCGGCGACTTCGCCGCGATCGAGCCGGCCGAAGACGACACGATCTCGATCAACTACACGAGCGGCACGACCGGCCAGCCCAAAGGCGTCATGTACACCTACCGTGGCGCGTTCGTCAACGCGTTCGCCGAGATCTTCCACGCGAATCTGCGCCCGGAGAGCGTGTATCTGTGGACCCTGCCGATGTTCCACTGCAACGGCTGGGTGTTTCCGTGGGCGGTGACGGCCGCCGGCGCCACCCACGTGTGCCTGCGCAAAGTCGATCCGGCGCGGATCGTCGAGTTGATCGAAGCGCGCGGGGTGACGCATTTCTGCGCGGCGCCGACGGTGTTGATCGCGATCGCCAACCATCCCGGCGTGAAGCCGTTCGCGCACCGCGTGCACGTGACGACGGCCGGTGCGCCGCCGTCACCGACGATCATCGAAGCGATGGAAGCGCTCGGCACGACGATCACGCACGTCTACGGGCTGACCGAAACGTACGGTCCGATCTCGGTCTGCGCCTGGAAGAGCCCGCACTGGGACACCCTTTCGGCCGACGAGCGCGCGCGGCTGAAGAGCCGGCAGGGCGTGCCGATGGTGACCCTCGGCGCCGGCGACATCCGCGTCGTCGACGCGGAGATGAACGACGTCCCTCGGGACGCGGTCACGCAAGGCGAGGTCGTCATGCGCGGAAACAACGTCATGAAAGGCTACTACGACGATCCGGCCGCGACGGCGCGGGCGTTTGCGGGCGGCTGGTTCCACAGCGGTGACCTCGGCGTGTGGCACGCCGACGGCTACATCGAGCTCGTCGACCGGGCCAAGGACATCATCATCAGCGGCGGCGAGAACATCTCGACGATTCAAGTCGAACAGGCGCTGCTCGCGCACGAGGCGGTGATGGAGGTCGCGGTCGTCGCGATCCCCGACGAGAAGTGGGGCGAAGTGCCCAAGGCCTTCGTCACCCTCAAGCCCGGACGAACGCTGACCGCCGAAGCGCTGATCGCGTTCGCGCGCACCCAGCTGCCCGGCTTCAAAGTCCCCAAAACGATCGAATTCAGCGAGCTGCCGAAAACCTCGACCGGAAAGATCCAAAAATTCGTGCTCCGCGAGCGCGAGTGGCGCGGCCGCGACAAACGCGTCAATTAAGGGCTTCGCCCGTCAGCTTTGTACCTTTAGCGAGAGCGTCGCAGGATTGTGGCGGGGGTGGTGCCCGTGAGGGTTCGCACCTCGGCGCCGGCGGCTGAAACCGTGCCGGCGGCCATCGCCGCCTTACCAGCCGCGGTAACTGCCGCCTGCATTTGGGTGTACGAATATGCGGCGGTGGTCGGGTTGTAGTCGACGTACGAGTACAATTGCGGCGCATTCCACAGGCTCATGAACGCGACGCCCTCGCAGCTGCCGAGTTGGGCGAGCGAACCGATGTACGCGGCATCGAGGGGGCCCCAAAACGAGTACGCGTTGCGGATCGCCATCGTCATGGAGAACGCGGGGCCCGGATTGCCGTCGATCGACGGATCGGTTTTGTTCAGCCAAGTCTCGGTGATCGTGACGGGCTTGCCGGTCGCGTGCAACGTTTGCAACTGCGGAATCGCCGCCGCGAGCGCGAACGGCGGGTAGAGGTGCAGGTCGTAGTAGTCGAGGTTCGTTTGCGCGATCAGCTGCGTGAGGAACGCGGTGCTCGACCAGTCGGCCGACCCGGCGCCGATCTTCGTCGCCGGGCTCGACGCCGGATCGATCGCCGCGCGTTCCGACGCGACCAGCGATGCGAACGTCGCCGGGTCGTTCAGCGCGGCGATCCCGGTGTTTTCCGAGAGCGTCAGCGGCTCGCTCTCGAGGTTGAGGTAGTCGGGACGCAGCGTGTCGAGCACGCGTTGCGCTTGTTCTGCTTTTCCGGCGACGAGCATCGGGATCGTCAAGCCGGCATAGGAGAGCCCCTGCGCGTACGAGGGGAAGAGCAGGTTCGTTTCGATGTCGACGCCGATCCCGTTGGCACGCAGTCCGGCGACGAGTTGCTCGTAGTAGCTCAGGAACGTCGGCGTGTTCGCGACCGAGTAGCTCGCGTTGGGGAAGTTCGCCGGATTTTCGACGAGCAGCGGATAGTTGACCCCGAGCATGACGCTCGTGATGCCGAACGTCGCGCGCAGATTGACGGCGTAGGCCACCGCGGCGCCGGCTGCGGCGGTGACGTACGCGGCACTCTGCCCGGGCAACGTGTTGACGACGTAGTTGCTGTCGGCTTGCTCCAACTCGGTGACGATCTGCGGCGTCGCGTGCGACGCTCCGATCGGACACGCCGCGTTGACGTTCGCCTCGAATTGCGTCAGATCGTTGTTGGCGATGTTGTACAAGGGCGCGTACGTCGGCGGTACGGCCGGCGGCGACGGGGATGCGCCCGAGCCGGCGGACGGTGCCGGCGAAGGCACTGGCGATGCAGAGGGTGACGCGGCCGGCGACGCGGCCGGTACGGTGGTGGCGGGCGGCGCGACGGGGGCCACCACGCCCGGGGCGACGGCCGGAACCGCGACCGGCGGCGCGGCGGGGCTACTGCCACTGCTGCCACCACCGCAACCGCACAGCGTCGCTGCTGCGAAGAACGCCGGAGCGAAGAATGACTTGGGACGCATCTCGATTTCACGATAGCCGCCCCGCGGCGTCACGTCATGAATCGAGGGTGAAGAATCGC
This sequence comes from Vulcanimicrobiota bacterium, assembly GCA_963749395.1. Classification (GTDB taxonomy): domain Bacteria; phylum Vulcanimicrobiota; class Vulcanimicrobiia; order Vulcanimicrobiales; family Vulcanimicrobiaceae; genus CAVVMT01. The sequence goes on along the minus strand of CAVVMT010000008.1, from coordinate 802,544 downwards.
GCTGTTCGCGCTCGCCGTGCTCAGCCGCCGCCGGCGCCGACGCGGTCGGCGCTTGGTTCGGTCATCAGCTTGGGATCGAGGATCTCGCGCAGTTTCGCTTCGCCCAAATCGGTGCTACGGAGCGCGACCTCGAACACCGTCTCCCCGCTTTTGACCGCATCCTTCGTGATCTTCGCGGCCGCGTCGTAGCCGATCACCGGTGCCAGCGCAGTCCCCATCGCGAGTCCGCGTTCGACCATCTCCGGGCCCTTGCTCGTCGCTTGGATACCGTCGATGCACTGCTTGGCCAGATTGCGCGAAACGCTCGCGAGCAACTCGATCGAATGCACGAGGTCGTACGCGACGATCGGCATCATCAGGTTGATCTCGAAGTTGCCGGTGGTGCCCGCGAACGCGATCGTCGCGTCGTTGCCGATCACTTCCGCGCACGCCATCAGCGCCGACTCGCAGATGACCGGATTGACCTTGCCGGGCATGATCGAACTGCCGGGCTGCACCTCGGGAAGCGTGATCTCCCCGATCCCCGAGCGCGGACCCGAGCCGAGCCAGCGGATGTCGTTGGCGATCTTGTAGAGCGACACCGCGATCGTCCGCAGCGACGCGCTCGCCTCGACCGCGTTGTCGAGGGTCGACTGCGATTGGAAGTGATTGGTCGTCTCGGTCACTTGGTAGCCGATCGCTTCGGAGATCTTCTCGGTCGCGCGGCGCGGGAAATCGGGATGCGTGTTGATCCCGGTGCCGACCGCGGTGCCGCCGAGCGCCACTTCCGACAGTTCTTTGAGGGCGTGTTTCGCGCGCGCGATGCCGCGTTCGATCTGTCCGGCGTAGCCTTTGAATTCTTGCCCCAGACGAATCGGCGTAGCGTCCTGCAAGTGCGTGCGCCCGGTCTTGATCACGTCCCAGAAGTGCGCTGCCTTCTCTTCGAGCGCATCGCCGAGGCGGCGCAAGGCGGGGATCAGGTCTTCGTTGATCGCGAGGATCGCGGCCAGATGGATCGCGGTCGGGATCACGTCGTTCGAGCTCTGCCCGAAGTTGACGTGGTCGTTGGGATGCACGGGTTTCTTGGAACCCAGTACGCCGCCGAGCTTTTGAATCGCGCGGTTCGACACGACTTCGTTCGTGTTCATGTTCGTCGAGGTGCCGCTTCCGGTCTGGAAGATGTCGAGCACGAAATGCTCGTCGAGCACGCCGTCGGCGACTTCTTGCGCGGCGCCGGCGATCGCCTCGGCGACGTCGGGCGGAATGAGGCCGAGCTCCGCGTTCGTCTCGGCGGCGGCGCGCTTGATGATGCCCATCGCGCGCACGAACCGGCGCGGAAAACGCGCGTCGCTGATCGGGAAGTTCAGGACGGCGCGCTGCGTGCCCGCGCCCCACAGCGCCGAGGCCGGCACCTCCATCTCGCCCATCGTGTCCCGCTCGATGCGCGTGGCGGCCCCGTTGGCGGTCGATTCTGTCGTACTCATACCCCGACTCTACCGCAGCTGCGACGCCCCGTCCCGCTGCTTTTGACGGCTTCGCGTGGTTGCGCCACGGCCCGCGCCGGACTACAATCGAGGGTACTCCGGTGGAGGAGTCGTGCCATGCAGCGAAGCCGTTCCCGCACCCTCGCGTGGGTGCTCGCGACCGCGTTCGTCGCCTATCCGTTGCCGGTGCTCGCCGTCCACGAGCAGCGCCTGCCGCCGTCACCCGTGCCGGCCTCGGCCGCGCCCGCCGAATCCGACCCGGCGGCGCTCGATACGATCGAACTCGCGCGCCGGCAAGGCGCGCTCGGCGACATGGCCGGCGCGATCGAAACCCTGCAGCCCTTCGTCGCCACGCATCCCGACGAGCTCGAGGCGGCCCGGCTACTCGGGGATCTGTACGCCCGGTCGGGCAACCGTCAGGCGGCCGAAGCGGCGTACCGCGCGATCCTCGCCCGACACCCGCACGACAAGGACACGCACAACCGGCTCGGCGGCATTTACGCCGCGCAGGATCGCATCGCCGACGCGCTGGCCGAGTTCACCGCCAGCCTGCCGAGCGCGGCCGGCTACGCGGGCATCGTGGCCGAGCACCGCCGTTTGGGCGACCTGCCGGCCTACGAACGGCAGTTGTCGGCCGAGGCGGCGATGCGCCCGGGCGACCTGGCGGTGCAGAGTCTCTACGGCAATGTGCTGCGGCTCGAGCACAAGGACGATCTCGCGCTCGCGCCGCTGATGAAGGCGGTGCGATTGCGCGAAGATTGCATGACCGACAACGACTTGGCAAACGTCTACCTCGACCAAGGCGACACGCAGCGTGCGCTTCCGCTTCTCGCCGCGTGTCTGACGTGGGATCCGCACGATTACGCGGGGTTGGTCAACAGTGGCGAGGCGCACGTGCAGTTGCGCGACTTCGACGTTGCGCGGACGTATTTCGATGCGGCCGCGCACGAAGTTCCGGGTCGCCCCGAGGCCTTCATCGACCTCGGCTATCTCGAAGACCTCGACGGCGACTGGAAGGCGGCGATCGCGCTCTACGAGCGCGCGATCGGCGCCGACCCGAACGCGCGTGAAGCATACATCGACCTCGGCTACGACTACACCGAGCACGCGTACTTCGAGCTGGCCGAAGCGACGTTCCTCAAGGGCTTGAGCGCCGCGCCGTTCGACGGGCGGCTGCACTACATGCTCGGCCTGGCCTATGCCGAACAGGGGAAGGTCACGCTCGCGCGCGACCAGTACCGGCGCGCAACCCTGTCCGATGAGGCGGTCGTGGCCGGCGCGGCGCGACAAGAACTGACGCAGCTGTCCGCGGCGCAGTAACCTCTATGGCCTTACGGCGATCGCTTCGACCTCGACCCGCGCTGCGAGCGGCAAGGCGGCGACCGCGACCGTGGTGCGCGCCGGGCGCGTCTCGCCGAAGCACGCCGCGTAGACGGCGTTGACCGCGGCGAAATCCGCCATGTCGACCAGGAAAATCGTCGTCTTGATGACGTCACCGTAGCCGGCGCCGGCCGCGCTCAACACGGCGCCGAGATTTTGCAGGACGCGCTGCGTCTGTTCCTCCACCCCCCCGGGGACGAGCTTGCCGGTGGCCGGGTCGAGCGCGATCTGCCCGCTGCAGAAGATCAGCTCGCCGTGCGCGATCGCCTGACTGTAGGGCCCGACGGGCTTGGGAGCAGCGTCGGTGAAGACGGCGCTCATTCGGCTGCGCATCTTGGGGTCATCGTGTCCTCATCATTCATGGGCTTACCATCCGCTGGCGGTTGGGGAACGAGCCTTTGCCGGTAGGCGTCTACTCGTCAAGGGAATACAAGTCGAGTGTGCCGGGAGGTCCGATGCTTGTCGGTGATTTACGTCATTGGGCTGGGATCGACGTCGCGGTCCGGTTGCGCGACGGTAGCCGTCACGAAGGGCGCCTTCGGACCGAGTTGCTGTCGAACCGTTCGCTCTCGGTGTTTCTGATGGGCGCGAAGGAAGATGAGAGCGTGACGCTCTACATCGATCAAATCGTGGAGATATCGCCGCTCGCGCCTGCCGTGTGACGCCGGAAGAGCTTCGCCGCTCCTTGGCTGTGGTCAGCGCCTGGATCGGCGCCTACTACGACGATCCCCGCCGCTTCCCGGTGCGCTCGAGCTATGAGCCGGGCGAATTGACGGCGAAGCTGCCGCTCCGCGCGCCGGCGGAGCCCGAGCCGTTCGACGCCATTTTCGCCGACTTCCAGCGATTGATCGTGCCGGGGATCACCCACTGGAACCACCCGCGATTCTTCGCGTATTTCGCCATCAGCGCCGACCCGTCGACCGTGCTCGCCGAAGCGCTCGCGGCCACGCTCGACGTCAACGCGATGCTGTGGCGTACGTCGCCGGCGGCCACCGAACTCGAGGAAGTCGTCGTGCGCTGGTTGCGCGAGGAGCTCGGGCTGCCGCCGGCGTTCGAGGGCGTCGTCTACGACACCGCGTCGATCAGCGGCTTTACCGCCCTGGCGGCCGCGCGGGAGTCGTTGGGCCTCGAGATCCGCGAACGCGGGATGGCGGGCCGCGCCGATCTCCCGCCGCTGCGCGTCTACGTCACCGAACACACCCACTCGCACATCGAGAAGGGCGCGATCGCGCTCGGGGTCGGACGCGAGAACGTCGTGAAGGTTCCGGTCGACGCGGCGTTCGCGATGCGCGCCGATGCGCTCGACGAACTGCTGCGCGCCGACATCGCCGCGGGACGCAGGCCGATGTGCGTCGTCGCCACCGTGGGCACGACCTCGACGACGTCGAGCGACCCGGTAGCGGCGGTGTCCGCGGTGGCGCGCGCGCACGGCGTGTGGCTGCACGTCGACGCCGCCTACGCGGGCCCGGCCGCGATCTTGCCGGAATTCCGCTGGCTGCTCGACCCCGCGCACGGGGCCGACTCGATCGTCGTCAATCCGCACAAGTGGCTCTTCGTGCCGGTCGATTTCTCCGTGCTGTACGTGCGCGACATGCCGCTGTTGCAACGCACCTTCAGCCTCGTCGCCGACTATCTGGTCACCGCCGATGCGGCCCGTAACTACATGGACTACGGGCTGCAGCTCGGGCGCCGGTTCCGTGCGCTCAAGATGTGGTTCGCGTTTCGCAGCCTAGGGGTCGAGGCGATGCGCGCCGCGCTGCGCGGGCACATCGCGCTGGCCCAGGAGCTCGCCGGCTGGATCGACGCCGCGCCCGGCTGGGAGATCCTCGCGCCGCACCCGCTCTCGGTCGTCTGTTTCCGGCACCGTCCGCCCGCGCTCGACGACGACGCGGTCGACGCGCACAACCTCGCGCTCGTCGAGCGCGCCAACGCGACCGGCGAGATCTTCGTCTCGACCACCAAGCTGCACGGGCGGGTCGCGATCCGGGTCGCGATCGGGAACCAGCGCACGACCCGCGACGACGTCGCGCTCGCATGGGAGTTGCTGCGCGGCGCCGGCGAAACGCGCTGACCCCACCCCGGGTGGAATTCTCGACGCACGCGTGGTACGTCGAGCCCCAAGGAGACGCAATGCTTGCAAACAGTACCGCCTGCCTTCGGGCGATGATGGCCGGTCCGGATTTGATTTGGGGCCCGGGCGTCTTCGACGGCATCTCGGCCCGCATCGCGTCGGCGGCGGGATTTCCGATGCTGTACATGACGGGCTCCGGCACGTCGGCCAGCCGCATCGGCCAGCCCGACCTCGGGATCACCGCGCTCGGGGACATGATCGAGAACGCGCGCACGATCGCTTCGGTCTCGAACGTCCCGGTGATCGCCGACGCGGATACCGGCTTCGGCGGCCCGATCAACGTGGCGCGCACCGTGCACCTCTACGAACAGGCCGGCGTCGCCGGGATCCACCTCGAGGACCAAACCTTTCCCAAGCAGTGCGGACACCTGGCCGGAAAGACGGTCGTGGCGACCGAGGAGTACTTGCAGCGCATTCGCGCCGCGGTGCGCGAGCGGTATAATGCACAATTCGTCATCATCGCGCGCACCGATGCGCGCGCGCCGCTCGGTTTCGAGGCGGCGATGGACCGCATTCTGCGCGCCTTCGACGCCGGCGCCGACGTCGGGTTCTTCGAGGCCCCGGAATCCCGCCAGGAGATCGAGGCGCTGCTCGCGCGCGCGCCTGGGCCGATGCTGATGAACGTCGTCGCGAACGGGCGGTCGCCGAACTTGACGATCGACGAGGTCAAGGCGCTCGGATTCAAGTTCGCGATCATGCCGGCGGCCCTGACCCGGGCTGCGGTCATCGCCATGCGGCGCGCCTGCGAGATCATCAAGCAGAGCGGCAGCGACGTGGAAGTGGTCGCCGGTATGTCCCCGCGCGACTTCTTCGAAGTGATGGGCCTGACCGAGGTGCTGGAAATCGACGCCCGCGCCCGTGAAAACGGCGCGGAACGCCGCCCGATGCTGCAGTGACGGCACCGAGCGCGGGGAAGGTCCGCGTCGGGATCGACATCGGCGGCACGTTCACCGACTTCATCGTGCTCGCGCAGGATTCGGGCCGCTTCCGCATCGGAAAACGGCTGACGACCCCCGGCGATCCGAGCCGCGCGGTGCTCGACGGCTTGGCGGACATCTTGCAGCAGCAGGCGCTGCAGCCCGGCGACGTGTCGGTCGTCGTGCACGCCACGACGCTCGTGACGAACACCGTCATCGAGCGCACCGGTGCCGCCGTCGGATTGATCGCGACGCAAGGCTGTCGCGACGTTCTGGAGATCGGGACGGAGTCGCGCTACGACCTGTACGACCTCTTCCTACGGATGCCCGAACCGCTCGTCCCCCGCTACTTGCGAAAGACGATCGAAGAACGCCTGGGGCCGGGCGGAGTCGTGCTGCGGCCGCTCGCGCGCGCGAGCGCCGAGCGCGCCATCCGCGAGCTGCTCGACGAGGGAGTCGAGGCGATCGCCGTCGCGCTGCTGCACTCGTACGCCGACCCGGTCCACGAGCTGCAGGTGCTCGACCTCGTTCGCGAGCAGAGCGCGACGATTCCGGTCACGTTGTCCTCGGCGTTGATTCCCGAGATTCGCGAATACGAGCGCACGCTGGCGGCGGTCATGAATGCGTACGTGCAACCGAAGGTGCGCGATTACATCGCGCGGCTGACGGCCGGACTGGAGCACCTCGGCGTCGGTGCACCGCTGTACGTCATGCAGTCGAACGGCGGCCTCACGATTCCCGATCGGGTCGTCGAGTCACCGGTCGGCATCATCGAGTCCGGACCTGCCGCCGGCGCCGTCTTCGCGACCTACGCCGGCAAGGCAATCGGATTGGAGCGGCTGGTCTCGTTCGACATGGGCGGCACGACCGCGAAGACGTGCCTCATCACGGAGGGCACGCCGTCGGTCACCGTCGATATCGAGGTCGCGCGGCTCGAGCGTTTCAAAAAGGGGAGCGGATTCCCCATACGCATCCCGTCGATCGAACTGATCGAGGTCGGCGCCGGAGGCGGGAGCATCGCGTGGATCGATGCGCTCGGGCTGCTGAAAGTCGGCCCGCGCAGCGCCTCGGCGAATCCGGGCCCCGCGTGCTACGGGCTCGGCGGGTCAGAGCCGACCGTGACCGACGCCGACTTGCTGCTCGGGTATCTCGATCCGGCGTACTTCCTCGGCGGTGAAATGGCGCTGGACATCGCGGCCGCGGAGGCCGCGATGGCGCGGGTTGCGGACCCGCTGGGGTTGAGCGCCGTCGAAGCGGCGTGGGGCATCCATGACATCGTGAACGAAACGATGGCCCTCGCAAGCCGCACGCACATCATCGAACGCGACGAGGATCCGCGCCGCTTCGCCTTGATCGCCTTCGGCGGCGCGGGCCCGGTGCACGCCCAGGGCGTCGCGGCGAAGCTCGGCGTCTCGCGTTTGATTTTCCCGGTCGCGGCGGGGGCCGCGTCGGCGCTCGGCCTGCTCGTCGCGCGCCCGTCGGCCGAGTACGTTCAATCCTACGTCGATCTGCTCGACCATTGCGATTGGGAGCGGGTGGAGAGGCTGTACTCGGAGATGGAAGCGCGCGGAAAAGCCGTGCTCTCCGGCATCACTAGCGACGGCGTCGCGACGGTTCGGACCCTGGATTGCCGGTATGCCGGCCAGGGCTACGACCTCAACGTCGAAATGCCGGCCGGAAGGTTGAGTGCCGAAGCGGTCCCGGACATCGAGGAGCGCTTCCACTCGGTGTACGAACGCCGCTACGGCCGCCGCATGCGCGGCGCTCAACTGGCGGTGATGAACCTACGGGCTTCCACCCTCGGCCCCGCGCCGGCGTTGTCGCCGGCGCGAGCGGCCGCCGAGCGCGAGCCGCCGACGGGAATGCCGGTCGGTGCGAGGGCGGCGTATTTCGGGCCGGCACACGGCTTCACCGCGTGCGACGTGTACCGTCGCCACGATCTGCGTGCCGGCCAGTCCGCCGCGGGCCCGGCAATCATCGAGGAGCGCGAATCGACGATCGTCGTTGCGCCCGGCCAGCGCTGGAGCGTCGACGACGCCGGCAACATCATCCTCGAACTCGCGAGCTCTCCCGCGTGAAGTCCTTGACGCGCGTCGATCCGATCTCGCTCGAGATCGCTTGGGGCCGGTTGCAGTCGATCGTCGACGAAGCGGCGACGGCCTTGATGCGCGGGGCGTACTCGGCGATCATTCGCGAAGCCAAAGACTTCACGATCGTGTTGCTCGACGCGTCGGGCGGCTCCGTCGTTCAGTCGACGCAGAGCATCCCCGGCTTCATCGGGAGCATGCCGCGCACGATGCGCGCATTTCTCGAAAAGGTGCCCGTGCACGAGTGGCGGCCGGGAGACGTGCTGGGAACCAACGATCCGTGGATCGGTTCGGGTCATCTTCCCGACATCAACCTCGCGATGCCGATTTTCATCAACGATCGTCCGGTGGCGTTCGTCGGCGTCATCGCGCATATGGCCGACATCGGCGGACGGCCGGTCTCGGCCGCTGCTCCCGACATCTTCGAGGAAGGCCTCCGCATCCCGGTCTCCTACTTTCGCAAGGAGGGCGAGCTCAACCAGCAACTGCTCGACATCATCGCGAGCAACGTGCGCGTGCCGGCGCAGGTGCTCGGCGACATCCGCACGATGATGTCGGTCGGTCACCAGATCGACGAGCGGCTGCGGCGCCTGGTCAGCGACACGGGGCTCGATTTCGACCGCGAGCTGGCGCCCGCGATCCAAGAACGTTCCGAGCGTGCGATGCGGAATGCGATCGGGAGCCTGCCTGAAGGCACCTACCACAACGTCGTCGAGACGGACGGTATCGACGAACCGCTGCGCATCGAAGCGACTATCACCCTGCGCGAGCGGACGGTGCTGATCGACTACACGGGCACCTCGAAGCAAATTCGCGCCGGGGTCAACTCGTCGTTCGGCTTCTCATACGCTTACACCGCGCATGCGTTCAAATGCATCCTGAGCCCCTCGATCCCGATCAATGAAGGCAGTTTCCGGCCGATCGTGATGACGGCTCCGCCGGGCACGATCGTCAACAGCTCCTACCCGGCCGCGGTCGCCGCGCGCAGTTTGGTCGCGCACTATCTGAACTCGGTCATCTACGGAGCGCTCGTCGGCATCATGCCCGAACGCGTCATCGCAGAAAGCGGTTCGCCGCGACCGGTGATCCGGGTCAGCGGACGCGGGGACGACGGCGAACCGTTCATGGCGACGATCCTGATGCACGGCGGCATGGGCGCGAGTGCGCACAAAGACGGACTGCCGTGCATCGCCTTTCCGACCAACACCCAAGCGATCCCGATCGAGATCATCGAGACGACGTGCCCGATGCTGGTCGAGGAGAAGGAGTTCATCACCGACTCGGGCGGTGCCGGCCGGTACCGCGGCGGCTTGGGCCAGCGGGTCGTCTTTTCGATGCTCGCGGACCAGCCGATCGCGGTCTCCATCAAGGGGCAACGCGACCGGTTCGCGCCGCGCGGACTGTTCGGCGGCCACGCCGCGACGCTGCTGCGCGCATGGCTGAACCGCAGCACGCCGATCTCCGTCAACGGCGTGCGGCTGTTCCAGCGCGGCGAGCGGCTGACGATCGAGGCGCCCGGCGGCGGCGGTTTCGGCGATCCGCGCACTCGTGATGCGGCTGCGGTCGCAACGGATCTGCGCAACGGGGTCATCTCGCCGGAGGCCGCGGCGACGGTCTACGGCCTGCCGCCGGACTCACCGGACGTTGGAGGGAGAGGCTGATGCAAAAGCTTTCGCGTCGTACGTTTGCGAGCGCGGCCGCGGGAGGCATCGCGAGCGTCGCGTTCGTCCGCAAGCCCGCTCGCGCCGCGACCGTGACCTGGAAATGGGCCACGGACTTGCCGCCGGGGCACTCGATCTGCGTGCGGTCGGTCGAAGCGTTCGGAAAGATCCGCAACGATACGAACGGACAGTTCGACATCCAAGCATTTCCCAACGGCGCTCTGGGCAGCAACACCGGCATGGTGCAACTGATGCGTTCCGGCGCGGTGGAAATGATCGCCAGCGGTGCGACCGCGGTCGAGAGCATGGTGACAATCGGGGGAATCGAAAACGTCGCGTTCGCCTTTCCCACGCGCAAAGCAGCCCTCGCGGCCGCCGACGGCGATCTCGGAAATCTATTCCGCGACCAGGCGCAAACACACGGCATCCTCGTGTCGGATCACGTCTTCGACTTGGGTTACCGGCAGTTCACGACGAGCACCCATCCCATCCGTACGGTGACCGATCTGGACGGCCTGAAGCTGCGGGTCTCACCGGGCAAGATCCGGACCGACACGTTCAAGTCACTCGGCTGTTCGCCGATCACGATCGAGCCGACGGAGCTGTATATCTCCTTGCAAACGCACATCGCGGACGGGATGGAGTCGGCGTTTTCGGTCATCGAATCGTACCGCGTCTTCGAGGTGCAGCGCTATTGCAGCCTGACGAATCACATGTGGAGCGGATACTGGACGATGACGAATCTCGAAAAATGGAATGCCCTCTCGCCTGACTTCCAACGCATCTTGCGCAAACGGCTCAACGAGGCGGCATTCCTCCAGCGGCGCGACAACGAATTGGCGGACGTTTCACTCGAGGACAAGCTCCATCGTCAGGGGCTCACGTTCAATACGACGGTGCCGGACAGTTTTCGCGCGCGCTTGACGACCAGCGGCTACTACACGCGCTGGCGCGCCGAATTCGGCGACGCCGCCTGGAGCGCGCTCGAAAAGTACGGCGGCAAACTCAGCTAGGCGATGATGAAGTTCTGCATCATGCCGGTGTCTTCGTGCGGCAGGATGTGGCAATGATAGACCGTCTTGCCGGCAAACTGGTCGAACCGTATGCGCAGCGTCACCGACCCGGGCGTGTTGCCGACCTGCGGTGGGACGGTCATCGTGTCGCGGACGAGCGGCGTCGCCAGCGGAGCGCCGTTGATTGCGACCACTTGGACCGAGTTCACGTGCATGTGGAACGGATGGAACTCGCTGCTCGTGTTCGAGACCGTCCACTCGGCGGCCGTTCCTAAGCTCGCATACGTGTCGATGGCGGTTTCGTCGAACAGCTGGCCGTTGATGAAGAAACCGAAGTCGAAGAGGATCTGCGGGGCCGGCCCTTCGCTGAACGTCACGCTGTGCCGGGCTTGGACGTCGCTTGCGGCAATCAGCGGATATTCCCGCGACGGTAAGGGAAGGGTCGCGGGGATGGCCATGTCGAGCGGGGTTCCGCTCACGACGAATTGGGCGAACGTGAAGGCCGGAAAATTCTGAAACGAGACGTTGGTCGTCGCGACTGCCGTCAGGTTGTACGTCCCGGGCGTTTGGGGAGCTTGGATCAACAACTCGACGCGCGATCCAGGCGGAAACTCGATCGTCGTCCCGTCGAAGAGGTTCGCCGGCGTCACCATCGTCGTGTTGGCCTGGTTCAAGAGCACGGGAGCCGGATAATTGACGCCGTCCTGTGCGATGATGTAGACGTTCATGTTGGGCAGCACCAGCGGATAGTACATGAAGTTCGAGCCGTTGAGGATGCGCAGGCGAACGACCTCGCCGGGCTGCATCGTGTAGACCGGGGGCGGAAAGTTCGTGTATGCGCCGGGAACGTTGCCGCTCGTGTTGACGGTGTTGTTCGCCCAATTGACGCCCTGGCCGTTGACCGTCGTCATCATGAAGTTCGCCCCGGGCTGGTAGCCCAACGGCGGCGGCGCGTAGGCGACGTACTCCAAATTGTAGAGGTTCGGGTTGCTTGCGCTCTGGTTGACGTTGAGCGTCTGAATCGCCATGTGCAGGTCGCGCGCGGCTGCGATCTCGGGCACTTGGTCGATCGGACCGGGCACGATGATCAAGCCGGCCATGCCGCCGCTGACCTGTACGTCGGTCGATCCGTGGTGGTGCGGGTGGTACCAGTACAGGCCCCCCGGCTGATTCGCCGGGACCGGCAAGGTGTACGTGAACGACTGCCCGGGCTCGATCGCGATCATCTGCGAGAGCGCGTTGCTGGTGCCGATCGGGTTGTAGAGATGCGGCGTCGTCTGGATGCCGTGCACGTGCAGATTCGTCGTGTTGAAGTTGTTCGGGTTGTTCATCAGGTCGATCTGCATCGCCGAGCGGGTTCCCGATTTGGCGGGGGCCGCGACGGCGGGCTGGCTACCGGCGGCGGTCATCATGTGCCGCGTCGTCGCATTGGGAACGCACACCGCACCCTGCGGCACGACGACCGATGGATTGGGCGGCAACTTGTTGACGACGTTGACGCTGAGCATCGTGCCCGGCTGCGCGACGAGCGTCGGACCGACGCTGCTGCCGTTGTACGTGCGCGTTTGGAATTGATAGCCTTGGATCGCATAGTTGGCGTAGCCGACCGTCAGCGTGTACTGCGCCGCCGACGCACCCGGCACGACGCTGACCCCGGGTGCGCTGCAACCGTCGGCGACGAGCACGGTGCCCGCCGCCGCCGCCGCGATCGACCCAACGAGAAAATTCCGCCGGTCCAAGGACCCTGCCGCTCGTTCGCTCATGGATCAGCATACGAGCGTCTTCCCGGCGGGCCCTTCAGGGATGAACGGTGCTGCCCTTAAACGCCTTCGCCGAGCGCCCGCCGTTCCTTGACGTAATCGGTCATCTTCCCGACCTCGGTACCGAGGGTGTCGACCGTTTGCTCCATCGACGCGAGCGCCTTGAGGCGATAGTCGGCCATGCCGTCGATCGCCGCTCGCACGTTGCCGAAGGCTTCTTGCAGCTTGGCGACGTCGACCGTCGGTTGAGTCGCGCCCTCTTGAACGCGGGTCGCGTTGTCTTTGAGCATGCGTGACGTCGAGGCGATCAGGTTCGAGGTCGTGTCGCGCACCGCCGCGATCTGATCGAGCACGAGCTTTTGATTCGCCAACGCCTGCGCGGTGACGACCGCGGTGCGCAGCGCGGCCACCGTCGTCGTGGTGGCGCGCTCGACGCCTTTGGCGAGCTCGCCGTTGTTCTTCTTGATCAGGTCGAGCGCGAGGTATCCCTGCACGTTGACCGCGAGCTGGGTCGCGATGTCTTGCTGCTTCTGGCGCACGGCGAACAGCACTTCCTCGGCCAGAGCGCGCGCCCGTTCGGGATCGGTCGCCTGGAGCGTTTGCACCTGCGCGGCGACCGCGTCGCCCAGCTCCTTCGCAAGGTACGCGTGCTTCTCCAACTCGTGCATGAGGGTCCACATGTTGGCCTTCTCTTGCTCGATCGCGGCGTTATCGCGCAAGAGTTCGTCCTTCGCGCGGCGCAGCGCTTCGATGATGCCGTTCAAGTGCGCTTGCGACGATTCGTAGCCGCGGAAATAGTCGCGCAGTTTGTTTCCGAACGGCAGCACCCCGAAGAGCTTGTTGGGCGAGAACAAGTCGCCTTGGCGCGACGGGTCGAGTTTTTCGACCGTCGCGCGCAGGTCGAGCAGCGTCTTGGAGACGGTCGACCCTTCGCCGAGCGCCCCCATCGCGCGCGTCGGGCGGTCCATCATGCGGTTCGCGACCGAGGCGGAGCGCGCGATCTCTTCGTTGCCGAGCGCTTCGAGCGCGCGCAGCCGCGCGGCGAACTCCGGCGACTCGGGCGCGAGGGTCGCGATCTCGCCGGCTTCGCGGTGCGCTCGGTCGACGAGCGCGGTCCGTTCGTCGGCTTGGAGCGGGACCTTGCCGATCGCCGCCTCCGGCGCGATCGCGCGCACCGGCTCGGGCGGTACGAGCATCGGGGGCTGTAAGGGTTCGTCGTTCATCAGTGAGGACGCTTCAATCGTTGAGGCCGACTTGGAACGTCAGCGGGACGTCCTTCGGTTCGCCGCGTTTTTCGACCGACGTGCCGATCGCCATGAACTCGATGATGTGCGGGCTCCAGATGTGCGTCTTCTCGACGATCTGCATGCCGACGATGCCGTCGGCACCGTGCGCTTCGGCCTCGGCCTGCATACGGCCCATCGCGAGTTCGCGCGCGTCGTAGATCGCCTCGGTATAGTTCCGTAGCTCGACGTTGGTCCCCAAGGTCGCGATCGACTGCATGAAGCCTTGGTGGGCGATGTGGTAGACGCAGTTCCCGAGCACGAGTTCGCGCGGGACGTACCCCGTCGAGCTGACGAGCTTGTAGAAGTCCTGGACGCTGAAGTCCGACGTGAACGGCTTGTTGTCGCGCGTCCGCCAAACGCCCGCGTTCGGCGGCGCCTTCACCGCGGTCCCGACGGCCGTGAACTCGAGCGCGTTTTCGGCCCACGCGTAGCCGCCCACCTCGAGCCGCACGCCGACGATCCCGTCGGCGCCCAGCACGTCGGCCTCCTCTTCCATGCGCGTCATCGCCAGCTCGCGCGCATCGTACATCGCGGCGCTGAGGTAGTTGAGCTCTTGGTTCTGGTAGTAGTTCGCGTACTGTATCCCGACGTGATAGATCGACGAACCGAGGACGAGGCCCAGCGGGCGCCATTGCATCTGCTCGAGCAGCACGAACTCCGACACCGAGAGGTCGCTCGTGAAGAGCGGCGCGCCGCCCTCGCCGCGCATTCGGCGCAGGCGCGCGACCGCGTCGAGCGGGACGCCGGTCGAGGTCGTGCGCACGTTGTCTTGCGGAGGCTGCCCGCCGCCGCCGCGCCCGGGACCGCCGAAACCGAAGAAACTCATCGCCGGAACTCCTTTGCGAACAGTTGCGCAAGCACGTCACGCGCGTCGCGTTCGCGTTGCACGTAGGTGGTCAAGTCTTCGAGCAGCCCGGCCGTCCACTCCGGGATCCCGACGGACAACGTCTTGAGGCGGATCCCGCGCACGTAGCGTTCGACCGCCGCCCGTACCCCGAAGCGGTCGCGCGCGAGCAAGTAGCGCAGCACGTCGTCCGCGCGCGGGACGGTCAGCGTTACCGACTCGACCGGGCCTTTGCCGAAGAAGCCGCCGCGCTGCACCGCGACGACCGCGGGAAACGCGGCCGCGAGGCGGGTGGCGGCGACCTCGAGCAGGGCCGCCGGATCGGGTCCGGCGTCGGCCGTCATGCGGTCGAGCACGTGCCGGACCAGGGTCGCGGGCGGAGCGGCGGACGGGTCGACGGGCGGCGCTTGCGGCAGCGATTCGAGCGCCCCGAAGCGCTCGCTCAGGAACGAACCGTTGGCCGCCAACGCCGTCTCCGACCGTTCGGCAAGCGCGGCGAGCCGCTGGGCTGTCGCCCGTTCGAGAAGCGCCAGCTGATCGACGAGCATCGCCTGCGCGGTCGCATCGCGGCGCGCCGGCGGTACGTCCAGATAGGCGCGCACCGTGTCGGGAAGATAGCGGCGTTCGGTTTCGCGCAGGGCATACGCCGCCTCGTCGGCACCGTCGCCGAGCAGCGGTTCCGCCTGAGCGAGCAACGCTTCGATGCGTTTGACCGCCTCTTCAGCCTGCGCCGGCAACCCATCCACGTCGTGCTCCTACCCAAGCCCCTCCCCCGAAGTTTCGCCCGCGCCCCTGCGGGAGATCGCCGCGCGCAGCGCGCGATCTCGGGTTCCGGCGCAAGGCCGGAACCCGTAAGACCCGAACTAGAACATGCGCAGGTATTGCGCGTATTCCCACGGGTGGACCGCGCGGCGATAGCGTTCGTATTCGGCGGCCTTGGCGTCGCGCAGCGCGTGATAGACGTGGTCGCCGAGCGCGCCGCGCACGACCTTGTCGGCGTCGAGCGCCTTGAGGGCGTCGGCGAGCGTGCCGGGCAGCATCGCGATGCCGTGCGTGTTGCGGTACTTCTCGTCGAGCTCGTAGGTCGAGCCGGTGAACGGATCGCCGGGGAGGCGGCGGTGTTTGATGCCGTCGACCATGCTTTCGACGAGCACCGAGAGCGCGAGATACGGGTTGCACGCCGCGTCGGGGCTGCGCACTTCGATCGCCGCGGCCGGCGCGCCGGGTGCCGGCACCCGCACGAGCGCGTTGGCGCTGCGCTGCGACCAGACGGTGTAGACCGGCGCGTCCCACGCGGCCACGAGCCGCTTGTACGAGTTGACCGTCGGATTGCAGACCGCAGTGAACCCGCGCGCATGCTCCAGCAGTCCGCCGATCGCGTGCAGCTGGATGTCGCCGTCGGGGTCGGCGAACGTGAAGTACACGTGCAGCCCGTTACCGGCCTGCGATTCGAGCGGTTTGGGCATGAACGTCGCATGGATGCCGTAGCGCGAGGCGACTTCCTTGACGATCTGGCGCACGGTCACGAGCGCGTCGGCCGTCGCCAAGATGTCGGCCGCGGCCAAGTCGATCTCGTGCTGGCCCGCGCCGTGTTCGTGATGCGCGCTCTCGATCCGCAGCCCCATCCCTTCGAGCGCGGCCACGATCGCGGTGCGCGCTTCTTCGCCTTTGTCGCTGGCGGAGAAGTCGAAGTACGAGCCGGCGTCGCTCGTCCGCACCGTCGGCTCGCCATGCTCGTCGAGCGAGAACAGGTAGAATTCGACTTCGAGCGCGGTCTGGGTCGCCGGCAGCACGCCGCGCGCGTCTTCGATGACGCGCCGCAGCGTCGTGCGCGGGCAGCCCTCGAACGGGTCGCCGTCGGCGTTGGCGATGTCGCACAGGAGCCGTGCCTCGACCGGGCCGTTGTTCGGCGGCAGGATCGCGAAGGTCGAAAGATCCGGGCGCAGGATCATGTCGACTTCCTCGCCGCGGACGAACCCGTCGATCGAGCCACCGTCGAAGGTGACCTTCCCTTCGAGCGCGCGGTCGAGTTCGCCGACCGGGATCGCGACGTTCTTTTCGATGCCGATCACGTCGACGAAGCCGAGGCGGACGTAGCGCACGTTGCGCTCCTTGGCAATGCGAAGCACTTCCCGCTTCGTCACCGCGGACATCCCGTTAACCGCTGAGCGCATCGATTGCTATCGCCGTTCTGAGGGTGAGTTGGTCGTGAGGGCTATCGAGATCGAGGTCGCCGATCTCGCCGATCTGGCGCAGCCGGTAGAACACGGTGTGCCGGTGCACGTTCAGTTGCGCCGCCGCGACCTTGATGTTCTGCCCGACGTCGAAGAAGAGCCGCAACGTGCGGACGAGTTCGGTCTGATGCTTTTCGTCGTACGCGCGCAGCGGTTCGAGCACGCGCGCGGCGAACTTCTGCCACTCCTCGTGCGAGACGTTCCCGCGCAGCAGCAGCGGGTAGACTCCGAGGTCTTCGTGCGGCATCACCCGGCCGCCGCCGAACATGCGGCGCGCGATCAGGAGCGCTTCGCGGCCTTCGTCGACCGAACGGCCTGCCGCGAGCAGCTCGGCGTGATTGCCGACGCCGCCGACGACCTTGACGTCGACGTGCGCTTTCGCGAGCGCGCGCGGGATCATCGTCGCCGCGGTGCGCGCGTTGGCGGCGTCGAGTTCGAGCGGGGCGGGGACCAAGAAGATGAAGCCGCCGCCGCGTTCGATGACGACGAGTTCGCCGTTGCGCGAGCCCAGGGTGTCGGCGCACACGCGCCGGATCTCCGCGCTCTTGGTCGACGCGACGCTTTCGTCGAGCCCTTCGGGTTCGAGCACGACCGCGACGTACGATTGCGCGAGGGTGATGCCGCGCGACGACGCGTCGTCGCGCGCCTCCGCGACGTCGTCGTAGGCGTGCGCCAGCAACCGGTCCCAAAAGGACCGCCGCCGCGTCCGGCTACCGCTCGTCTCGCGCGAAAGCTCCACCGCGATCGCTGAAGCCGTCAGGCGGACCAACGACGCGCGCTCAGCGATCGAGCCGGCATTGGGGAAGACGGAGAGCCAACCTAAACGTACCTCACCCGCGCGAATGGGGAAGGCCATGCTGCCGGCGCCGGCAGGCGGCCCTAGCGGAACTCCTTCGGGACTCGGATCGGCTCCCGCCTGTTTCACGAGTTCGCGAACCGAAGGCGGGATCGAACGGTCGCCCGACCCGGTGAGGGCGAGGTGTCGCCAATCGGCGTCTTCGACGAGCACCGCCGAATCGATGGCCGCGGCGAGATGGGTCGCCAGCGCTTTCGCGCCGCCTCCGCCCGCAGCGATGCGCGTCAGGCCCTCGGAGTAGGATAACAGTTCTTCGGCGGTCGGAGGTTTGGGACGGACGCGCGAGCGCCCGTCGCGAACCGTGGGGGTATGAACGTCTCGCTCCTCGCGCACTATGGGCTCGGTATGCTCGTGGTGCTGATGGGGGTCCTCTTCGTCTGGCGTCGCGGCGGACGCCGTATTATGCTGTATCTGCTGACCCTGCAGATCATTCTGGGAATCGCGGTCGTGTATTCCGGCCTTCGAGCGCCGTGGTACCACTACGGCCTTGCGGTTCTGGCGTGGGCGGGCTATATGCTCGCCAACGCCCTCGACCGGCGTCAAAAGGGAGCGCCGGTTCTCACCGCCGCTGCCATTTCGACGATTATCGTTCTCCTGACATTCTATATCGGCATGCATAGCGTCAAAGTAGGATAGCCGGATTCAATGGTCGTTTCGTCAGAAGCGGAACGTGTGCGCACTGCGCTTGGCCAGTTGGAGTGGGATGAGTCCGGCACCATCACCGCTTGGGCGGCCCGTTGTCGCCAGCTGTTCGGGTGGAGCGCCGCCGAGGCGGTCGGACGCAGCTTCACCGCGCTCGGGATGCTGCCCGACGCCGGTGCGGAGGGGCTACTCGCGTCGCTGACCGGCGCCGGCGGAGCACGCTGGGTGACGTTTTCGACCGGCACCAAGAGCGGGGCCGCGATCGAGTGCAACTGGTTCGTCACCGCGAAGCCCGGCGGCGCCTGCGCGATCGTCGAACGGGCGCTCCCGCCGGGCCGCCCGGCGCTGCCGGGCAACCTGCACTTCCGCACCCTGGTCGACAGCGGACCGACCGCGCTCTGCGTGCTCGACCTCTTCGGGCGCATCCGCTACGCGAACGACGCGGCGGTCGCGCTGATCGGCGGCGACCGGACTCGAGCCTACGGCGAGCCGTACTTGGACTTCGTCGACGAGCGCGAGCGCGAGAACGTCGCCCGGCTCTTCCGCATGGCGGCCGGCGGCACCACGGTCGAATTCGAGATGCGGCTCGTCCTCCGCTCGCGGGCCGAGATCGAGGTGACCGCCACCCTCTACCCGGTCACGGTCGGCGGCCGGATCGCCGGCGTGTGCGCGCTCGTCAGCGATCCGTCGCTGCTGCGCCACACGGAGCGGCAACTGGAGGAGAGCCGGGAGCGCTTCCGGTCGCTCTTCGAGTACCATCCGGACTCGATCGCCTTGGTCGACCGGGGCGGCCTGGTGCAAACTTGCAACGTCGCCCTCACCCGTAAGACGGGGTTCGAGATCGAGGAGCTGGTCGGAAAACCGCTCGCCGACGTGCTGGCGATGCCCGGCGAACGCGACGCCCAGCCGCGGTTCGTGCTGACCACCGATACCTGCGAAGTCGAGCTGTACCTGCGCCGCAAGGAGGGGCCCGATCTCCCGGTCCACGTGTCGAGCGTCCCGGTCGTCGTGCGCGAGGAAGTGGCCGGAACGTTCCTGATCGCGCGCGACATCAGCGCGCAGCGCCTTGCAGAGCAAGCGCTCGCCACGCAGAGCGAACGCCTGCGCGCGCTCTACATCGTCGCCGTCAGCGCCGGGCGCTCGTCGCCGCAGCAGATCAACGAAACCCTCGAGCTCGGGATCGGCATGTTCGGCATGGAAGCGGGCTTCCTGGGCGAGTTCGACGGCGCCGACTTCGTCGTCCGCTACAGCAGCGGCCGCAATGCTCCCGGGGTCGGGAAACGAATGCCGCTCGACGCGACCTACGTCAAGGCCCTCGAGCAAGCGACCGAACCGCTCGTCATCGAAGACGCG
The DNA here is from genome assembly GCA_963749395.1 of Vulcanimicrobiota bacterium. Taxonomy (GTDB): domain Bacteria; phylum Vulcanimicrobiota; class Vulcanimicrobiia; order Vulcanimicrobiales; family Vulcanimicrobiaceae; genus CAVVMT01. The sequence goes on along the minus strand of CAVVMT010000008.1, from coordinate 782,917 downwards.
CTGCGCAGCCCCTGGGCGCGCTTGGCGGAAGCGGAGCAGAAGGCGCGGGCATTCGTCGCCGCCCCGATCGACGTGTTCGGGCGCCGCTTCGGGGCGGTGGGCTTCCTGGCCCGCGAGCCGCGGGCCGAGCCGTTCAGCGAGCCCGACCGCGATCTGCTGCGGCTGATCGGGAGCTTGTGCGGGTCGGCGCTCGAACAGGCCGCCCACGACGAGCGGCTCGACTCGCTCGCGTTCTTCGACGCGCTCACCGGGTTGCCCAATCGGGTGCTGCTCAACGACCGCCTCGGCAAGATGCTCTCGATGTCCCACCGGCGAGGGCGCCGCTTCGCCGTCATGTACGTCGACGTCGACTTCTTCAAGCGCGTCAACGACGAGCACGGGCACGTCGTCGGCGACGAGGTCCTCAAGATCGTCGGGAAGCGGCTCTCGGAGATCGTGCGCCAGTCGGACACGGTCGCCCGAATGGGGGGTGACGAGTTCATCGTCCTCCAGGCCCTCGTGCGCGCCCGCGACGCGCGCAAGCTGGCGGCCCGCATTCGCGAGTCGCTCGAGCAGCCGATGGTGGTCGGCCCCCTCCGCCTTCACGTGTCGGCGAGCGTCGGGATCGCGTTCTTCCCCGAGGACGCCGACGCCGCGTCCGCTCTGATCGCGCGTGCCGACGAGGCTCTCTACCGTGCCAAAGCCGAAGGGCGCAACCGGATCGCCTTCTACAGTATCGAGCCCGATAACTGAGGGCTACGAGTGGATCGCGCTCGCGATCGTCTGGTAGACGGAGAGGAGCGTGATGATGCCCACCGAGATTGCGGTCAGCCAGGCGATCGCGTTGAACACCGGGCCGTTGCGCCACTGACCCATCAGGCTGTGCTTGTTGATGAGGATCAACATGAAGACCAGCAGGAACGGCAGCAGCACGCCCGAGACGATCTGGGAATAGATGATGAGCTGCAAGAGCGGGACGCCGGGGATCAACACCATGAGGGCGCCCACCCCGATCACCACCGCGTAGAGGGTGAAGAAGATCGGGGCATCCTTGAAGCGGTGGTCGACGCCGCTTTCGAACCCAAACGCCTCGCAGACGAAGTACGCGGTCGAAAGCGGGAGGATCGACGCGGTGAAGACGCCCGCGTTGAGGATCCCGAAGGCGAACAGGTAGGCCGCGAACTGGCCCGCGAGCGGCTGGAGGGCGATCGCGGCGTCGGCGGCTTGATTGATGGCGATCGGCGTGGCGTGCGGGTGCTGCGCGTTGAAGACGTAGATCGTCGCCGCGGTCGCCATGATCATGAAGAACGACATGAAGTCGGTGACGAAACAGCCGAAGACGACGTCGATGCGCGAGAGGCCGTAGTCGCGCGGGCCGATTCCCTTCTCGCTGATCGCGGCTTGGATGTAGAAGCACATCCACGGGGAGATCGTCGTCCCGATCAAGGCCACGATCATCCACAGATAGTTGGGGTCGCTCTGCACGGTCGGGATGAGGAACCCGCGCCATACGTCGTGCCAGTCCGGCTTGGCGAGAAATCCCGAAACGACGTAGGTGAAGTACACGAGCGAGAGTGCGAGAAAGACGCGCTCGCTCGTCTTGCGGTCGGCGCGCAGCACCAGGAAGTACACGCCCACCGCGGCCGCGGGGACCGCCAGGTAGCGGGAGATGTGCAAAATCTCAGCGGCGGTCGCGACCCCCGCGAACTCGGCCGACGTCGTGAAGATGTTCGATGCGACGAACGCCAGCATCACGAAAAACGTCCAGCGGACCCCGAAGTTCTCGCGGATCAGGCTCGCGAGCCCCTTGCCGGTGATCGCGCCCATGCGCGCCGCCATTTCCTGGACGACGATCAGGGCGATCGTGATCGGGATCAGCGTCCACAGGATCGAGTACCCGAATTGCGCGCCGGCTTGCGAATAGGTCGCGATGCCGCCGACGTCGTTGTCGGCGCTGGCGGTGATGATCCCGGGGCCCAGCACCGCGAGGAACATGACGATGCTGGTGCGCAGGCCGACGCGGCGGCGTTGCGAAGGCGCCGTGGCTGGGACGTCGACGTTCCGGCTCACGTCGTGGACGCCGCCTCGAGTTTCTTGCGCTTGGTCGTGAGCCGCGGCAGCTTCCGCTTGAGTTTCTCGGGGATGATCGCGTCGATCGCGTCGTCGACGGTCACGATGCCGAGCATCCTGTTCGCTTCGTCGACGACCGGAATCGCGAGCAGGTCGTAGCGCGCGATCGTGGCTGCGACTTCCTCGGCGTCCATGTCGGGATGGACGGTGACGAGGTCGGTGTCCATGACGGCGTGCACGGTGGCGCTTGGGCTGGAGAGCAGCAAGGTGCGCAGCGAAAGGGCCCCGAGCAACGTGTCGGCTTGGTCGGTGACGTACAGGTAGTAGATGAATTCTGTCTCGGGAGCGATCTCGCGGATCTTGTCGATCGTCGCGGCCACGGTGCGGTGGGGGTAGATCCACACGTAGTCGGTCGTCATCAGGCCGCCGGCCGTGTCGGGCTCGAACGTGACCAGTTCGCGCAGCTCGCCGGCGGTGACCGGCTCCATCTCGGCGAGCAGCTTCGACTGGTGCTCTTGGTCGAGTCCGCCCAAGAGATCGGCGGCGTCGTCGCTGTCCATCTCCTCGATGATGTCGGCGGCCCGCGCCGTCCCGAGGTCGTCGATGATCGCCCGCTGGAGTTCCGGTTCGAGGTGTTCGAGGGCATCGGCCGCCGACTCGTCGTCGAGCGACTCGAGGACGCGCACCGCGTCCCGCGCGGAGAGGTCGCCGATGATCTCGGCGAGGTCGGAGGGGTGGAGGCGCGAGAGCCGGTTCTCGGCGACGGAGAGCCGGACGTCGGTCGGGTTGACGTCCGAGATCGGGGCCACGTCGTTCCAGGCGATCAGCGACCGCGGGACCCGTTCGATCAGCCGGGGGACGAAGCGTCCCGCGCCGAGCCGCCGCAACAACCCGGAGATGCCGATGTCGGCCGCCACGACCCGCAGTGAGTCGCCGGTTTTGGCGATTTCGATATCGTTGATCCGCACGACTTTGCGTCCGTCGACGTCGACGATCTGCTTGTCGAAGAGATCCTCCACCAAGTAGAGGGCCTCGGATTCGTCGGGCGCATCCTGCGTCGGGGCTAGTGTCAACACCACTTTGCCGCCGTCGTTGAGGTCGCGGACGGTCGCGGCGGGGGCTAGCTTGGCCCCCGCGCCCGTGCGCACGACCAGGGCATCGACGCGCGGAAACGTATCGTCCGGCTTATCGACGACGAAGTCCACGACTTTTCCGATCGGGCGCGGGTTGCCGGCGGCCATCGCAGGGCGCCCGACGATCTCGGAGATGAAGCCGTCGTGGAAGGGCATAGGGCGGCTCTTCTTCCCCGTGGGTCGCCGAGCCCGCCCGAGTTTACGGCAGGGCGGTCGTGTTGAAGAGCGTCAGGATGCTCTTTTGCATCGCTTCGGTCTCGGCGAGCACCGAGGTCTGGACGACGCTCTCGGTGAGGGTGCGGTCGTAGTCGGTGCTCGCTTGGCCGATATTGAGATCGGCGATATTGCTCGAGGAAGCGGTCGCGTTGACGGCCTGGTTCTGGTTGTCGGTGATCGCCGCATTGATCGAGACGACCTGGGCTCCCAGCCGGGCCTGAATCCCCGTCACGTAGCTGAGCCCGTAGTCGACTTGGTAGAGCGCCGCTTCATTGAGGGTCGGGTCGCTGCCCACTTGCAGGCCGCTGACGCCGAGGTTGTTCGTGTTGACCGCCGGGACGTCGACGAACACGTTGTCGCCTTCGGCCGCGCCGAGATTGACGTTGAGGTTCTGCCCCTGGGCTTTGTTCTGGCCCGGAATCGTGAACATGAACGACGTGGCGCCGACGTCGTTTGGCGACGTCAGGTTGCCGATCGAAAAATTGATGACGGTCGCGCCCGTGCCGTTGTTCGTGAACTGCTGCAAGTTCGAGTTCGGGCCTAGCGGATTTGCGTAGGGATCGGCATTTCCCGCGAGCGGGACGTCGGTTTGAACTTGCGGCGGCCCGAAGGTCGGGTCGTTGCTTTCGATCTCGAAGGTGGCATAGTACGTGTCCGACGCGGGGTCGTACGACGTGATCTGGACCGTCTGGACGAACGAGCCGGTATACAGGCCCGATCCCGGTGGCGACGTGGTCGGGTTGATCGTCGCGAGATCGGTGGGAATCAGCTGCTGGCCCGAAGCCAGCGTCGAGTTGGAGCCGAAGATCAGCTGCTGATTCGAATTGACGGCGTCGCTGGAAAGGCTGCCGTCCAAGAGATTTTTGCCGTTGAAGGTCGTCGTTTGGCTGACCTTGTTGATCTCGAGCAGCAGCTGCGTGATCTCCGCCTGGAGATTGCTGACGTCAGATGTAGAGTTGATCGTCGACGTCGCTTCGACGACCAGCGAACGCATGCGCTGCAGCATCGCGGTGATCGCCTGAAGCGCGCCGTCCGCAGTTTGAACGAGGTTGCTCGCCTCCTGCGCCTGCGAGACTCCTTGGTCGAGTCCGGCGGCAAGGACGGCGAGTCCCTTGGAGATTGCGAGCCCGCTGGGATCGTCGGCAGCCGAGTTGATACGCAAACCCGAACTGAGCCGCTGCGTGTCCGTCCGCAATTCGGTCTGCGTAGTACTGATGTCGGTTGCGACCCTGTTTGCCAGGGTGCTGTAGAGATCCATCTGAGCGCTTGTAACCCGTCCCGTCCTTGGAATAGGCCCCCGGCAGCCGGTAAAGCTCCGCGATATGGTGATTCGCCGGGTCGACCGATTTACTTTCGTTTCGGCCTAAAACCTTCGTAGCCTGAGTTGGGCCGCTGAAAAGGGCCGGCTAAGATTGCGTAAACGGGGCCCGTTCGAGCCGGTTGCTCCTAAATTGGTTCGTCAACCATTCCGATTGCTTGGAGTGAGGGACGCACAAGGTGTCCCCGACCCTACTTTCTCTGAAAGGATTCTGGAGAAGTGAAAAAAGTAGCGGCGCTTGCCGCATCGCTGGCGATCGCCGGGCTCGGATCGAGTCCCGCCTTCGCGGCTACCCAGACCGGCGCAGTGAAGTTCACCTGGACGATCCCGGTTTCGTTCACGGCCCACATTGCTTCGGACTACAAGACCGGCCAGGCCGCGTTCGCGACCGGCACGGGCACGGTTCAGACCAGCACGAGCGCGGGTTCGGGCACCTGCACCACGGGCGCAACGGATGCGTTCAACAGCTACACGCTGACCTTCGGTACGGTGACTCCCGGCACGGGCTCGACGGGCTGCAACTACCAGAACGCTCTCGGCATCTCGGTCAACACCAACGATGCCAACGGGTACACGATCGGCGAGGCGATCGACCTCGCGGCCGCGCCGACCAACTGGGGCGTGTGCATCTTCAGTGACGGCGCGACTGCCACCGCTACCACGCCGGCTTCCACTCAGGGCAGCGCTCCTGCGGCCGGTACCTTCACAGCGGGCGCGTTGACCGCGTGCGCCGCGGGCGGCACGCTGCTCCCGCCGGCACTCGGCGCGATCAGCAACGCGGGCGTCGGCGGCGACGTCGGCGGCGCGGGCGCGACCTCGGCGACCGTTCCCACCACCCCGATTTGGACCGTTGCGGCCGGCTCGCCGGCGAGCGGGACCAACTTCTACGGTGAGGACGTGCAGCTCAACGTGACGTCGACGATCGCCTCGGGCATCACGACCCGCGCGGTCATCGTCTACCTGGTTCCGGGCTAAATCCGGCGGGTTAACCAGAGGCAAAAGCACTATATGCCGAGGCCGGTTCGGCCGAGAACGTATGGGATGAGAATTCGTTCACTGTTTCACACGTTCTCGAAAATGATGGTGGGGACTCTGCTCCTCGCTCTCGCCGCACCGGCTTCGGCAGACCTGGCCCTCGACGTTCAACCGGCACGCTATGAATTCCAAGTCGCTCCGGGGACCGAGCAAACGGTTCCGATCACGGTGCGCAACGTGGGAACAGCCGACGTGCACGTCGTGGCCACGGTCAACGACTTCACCCTCACCGCCAACGGGGCGTATGGGTTTCTCCCGGCAGGATCGCTGAAATGGTCGGCCGGGAAGTGGGTCTCCATCAATCCGCGTGAGTTCGACCTACCGCCGGGCACGTTCCAGCAAATCCGGTACTCGGTCGACGTCCCACACGGAATGTCCGGTGAATACTCGTCGCTCGTGTTCTTCACGACGCGGCCGACGAGAAAGCCCGGAGCCTTCGGCGTCGCCGAACGCGTCGGTTCCAAGATCTACGTTCTCGTCAACGACACCGCAAAAGTCAGCGGCGAGATCACCGACGTGACCACCCGGCCGTATGCCGGCGGTCAACAGTACGCGATCAATTTCAAAAACACGGGGAACATCCACTTGTATCTCAACGGGCATATCGATATCAAGCAGGGCGGATCGGTCGTCGACCAGATCACGCTGCCGAAAGATACGCTCGTGGAACGCGGCGGGATGCGCGTGATCGACGGCCAGGGGAAGCGTCTCCAGCCGGGCTCTTATCAGGCCGTTGCGATCGTCGACTACGGCGGAACGTCGCTGGTCGCCGGTCAAACGGCCTTCGTTGTGCACTGACCTAGATTCAAAAGACTTGAGGTGATGATATGCGACGGAGCGTGATCATCGGCTCGGTTCTGGCGATGCTTCTGGCAACTGCGGTAAGCCGCGCCGAAGCTCAACCTACCGGGGCTATCAAGCTGACCTACACGATCCCGGTCAAAATTACGAGCGTGGTCACGCCGAACTTTCAGGCCGGTTACGGCCCGCAAGGCGGGACCGGGTCTGGAGTTACGCCGTCGGTCGGGCCGTTGGCACAGTTGCAAGGAGGCTACGTTGACTTCGGCAGTTCGGTCGTCGCCGGTTACAACTATCTCTACAAGTATGCCGCGCAGGTGAGCGTCACCTCGACCGACTCGCTCGGTTACAGTGTCTACGGCGAAGGCAGCACGAACTTCTCGAACGGTGCGACGACCTGGCCCGTGGGCACCACGCTGTTCTGGTTGACCAGCGGCAGCTCGAACACCCCGTTTTCGGCCGCGAGTCCCTTCAACGTGACCAGCGGAACGCCGACCAACGGCGGACAGAACATCAACTACACGTCGGCGCCGCCGAGCTCGTCGGTCATCTGGCAGTCGTCCAACGTCGGCACGACGACCAACGGCTTCGACTATCAACTGCGCTTGAGCGAATCGGTGCCGACGGCGACCGCGCTGAGCTTGTACATCGTCTACACGGTGGTCGGGAATTGAGACGCGCCGCCCTGGTTGCGTTCTGCGCGCTCTTCGTGACCGCCGCGTGGGTCGGCTCGGCCGATGCCATTTCGCAACTGAAGTATTCGAAGCAGATCTCGATCACGTTCTTGGTGACGCCGACGCCGATCGCGTACCGTGCACCAGCGCCGCCCCGGCAGCTGGCGTACGACCCGCAAGGCGTGCGCGACGTCCCGCTGGCCCCGTTCGCGGTGGCCGTTGCGACCCCGCAAGGCAACATCCCGGTCACCTTCAACGCCAAGGCCGACCCGACGGGCCAGTATCTGCACTTCGTCGCGAACACGACGATCCTCAACGCCGGCTACGGCTCGAACACGTACAGCTGCCCGTTTGCCGTGTACGGCTCGTGGACGACGGCGTTCAACATCACGGATTGGGTGTACGATTCGCCGACGGTCAATTTCGGATACCCCACCTACGTCTACTCGACGACCAGCCAGCTGGCGTGGATCGCCGAAGGCGTGACCTCCACGTACAAGGCTTATGCCAACGACGGTACGCCGGGTGAGACCGCGTTTACGAGCCCTGCCGGTTCGAAGCAGGTCTGCATCGACCTGTCGCTGACCGTGCCGGCGTCGCTCAGTCCCGGAGCATATACGGCGACATTGCAATACAATCTGGTCGTAACGTTGTAGTAGTGTGATGAAGACGACGGAGCGTAGCACGAGATCAAGGATGATCTGGCAGGGATCTGCTTTAGCAGTGATGCTTTGCCTGGCGTTACCGCGCGTCGCCGGCGCGACGACGGTGACCGCGGGAGTCAACCCGATCGTCAAGTGGAACGCCTCGACGACCGGCACCCTTAACCTCTATCCGAATTACAACAAGACGACCGGTCAGACGAACGTCTCCGGCGTGGGCACCATCGTCGCCGCGACCAACGGCGGCTACACGGGAGCCTCGGGCTGCACGGCTGCGCCGACGCAGAGCGGCACCACCGACGATTTCAGCAACGTGCAGCGCCCCACCGGCACCAACACGACGTCTTGCGACTACCAAAACGCGCTGTCGATCAACGTGTCGACCAACTCGACGAGTTGGAACATCTCCGAAGAAATGCAGTCGGGGCCCGGGACGGGCTTCACGCTCTGCGGTCTGATCAACGGATCGCTGTATACCGGTACGCCGAGCTCCGGTTCGCCGATGGGGGCGAGCTCGATCACGGGCGCCTCGGCCGCGATCAACGAGACGTCGTGCTCGGGTTCGGGACAGCTCACGCTGGCGACCGGCAACAGCACGCCGACGTCCCAGGTGGTGCAGTCGAACTACACCTCCGGCGGCAATTTCTACATCGGGCAAGACATTCTATTGCTCGTCACCTCGAGTACCGTCAGCCTAGGCTCCTATAGCGACACGCTGACGGTCACGCTGACGTTCAACTGATGCACGGGCGCATGCCTCGCGCGGTTGCGGCACTCGGCGTGCTGTGCGTCGCCATCTTGTGCCCCCGCAGCCAAGCGCCGGCAGCGGCACCGGGGCCCGCAGGTATCGGGCTCGACGTGAATCCGGCCAAGGTCGATTTCGTCGCGCCGCCGTCGAGCACGTACAACATTCCGGTGATGGTGCGCAACGACAACGACGTTCCGGTGCACGTCGTCGCCAGCCCGTCCGACTACAAGCTCGACGAATCGGGGCGTTACCACTACTCCCACCCCGGTTCGAACGCCGTTTCACTCGCCAAGTGGGTGTCGGTGAACCCGCGCGAGTTCGATTTGATGCCGCAGGCGTTCCAACAGGTGCGCTTGACCGTGTCGGTCCCCGATGCACCCGCCCCCGGCGAGTACGGCGGGATCGTGTTCTTTCAAACGCGTCCCGGCCGCACCGATCAGCGCGGGGTCGTCTTTTCCGCGCGGATCGGCACCAAGCTCTACGGCATGGTCGGCGACGACCGCAAGGTCGCCGGCGAGATTGCGGCGATGAGCGCGAGCGCCGACGGCTCGAGCGAGCACTACGCGATCCTTTTCAAAAATACCGGCAACGTGCACGTCTACGTCAACGGGCGGATCGAGGTTCGCCACGACGGGGCCGTCGTCGCAAAGTTACCGCTCCCCGACTCAACCTTGGTCGACCGCGGCAGCGACCGTCTCATCGTGGTGGATGGGACGGCCCTGCGGAGCGGTGAGTACGACGTCGTCGCTATCGTCGACTACGGCGGTCCTCAACGCATCGGCGGCAAGATCAAAGTCGATGCGAAATAGCCGTGTTGCAATCGCACTCGTTGTTACCGTGGCACTTGCACTGGGGGCCGGCATGATCGCGCGAGCCGCCGGTACGTCGCCGGTCGCGCGCTCGCTCGTCGTCGGCGGTTCGTCGACCAGCGGAGGCGCCGCGACCCCGCTGCCGCGTTTCGTCCCGGCTCCCTTGCCCGTGCCTACGTTGCTGCAGCGCGCGCGTCGGCCGTTGCCGCCGTTGCCGCCGATGCCCAAGAACGGCTCGAACATCCGGCGCGTCCAGTCGGCCACCGGCGCGTGCATCGTCTTCTCGTACAACCCCGCCTGCGCCGCCAACGGGACGTCGAACACGACCTACGTGGCCGGGCAGAACATCACGTGGAACGCCGCGTCGATGCCCGGCACGAATTACACCGACTACGTGCTGGCTCCCGGCAATGCGGGTGCGCCGACGGCCCTGCAATCGTTCACCGGCGCCACCGGCCCGACCGAGACGACGAGCAGCGTCGTCGCCGGCGTCTACGTGTTCGCGACGCTGAACACCACGGCGAACACGTGGGACGCGATCGCGTACGTCCTCGTCGGAAGCGCGGTCTCGATCGACACGTTCGCCGACGGCACGCTGTCGACGCCGACCGAAACGTTCACGACGAACACGTCGGGCGCGGTCACCGTCTACATCGGGACGCAGGGGCTCAATCCGCTGCACAACTACGCGGTCGGCGTCGAGGATCAGCTGACCGGCTACTGCGTGTTCACCGCTCCGTCGTCGTCGCAAACGGCGAGCCCGAGCACGCTGTGCAAGCTCAACACTGCGACCTTGACCGGAACGCAGCCGACCGGCTCGGGCCAACTCGTCGCGAACTGGGGCGTCAGCCTCGCCTCCGGCACCACGCCTCCGCAGGGCGGCACCTACATGGCGACGGTGTACGATCAAACGTCGGGCCAGCGCGTGGCATCGCGGCTGTTCTCGGTGATCGACGGCCGGGCGACCGGCTCGGCGGCCCGCGTGAACCTCGAGTTCGCCAACGGCCAGGGCACGAGTTCCGCCGGCAAGACCCGTATCGCGTGGAACGGGACGTCGACGACCGTCAACGACACCAACGCCACGTACATGAACCTGCTGGTCGGCGCCAACTCCGTGCCGAGCAGTACCGATAGTTACACGCTCGTGGTGACCGACCCCAGCGGCAACATCGCCAAGAAGTTCACCGGGGTCAACAACGGCAGCACGACGCTGCCGCCGGGTTCGAACCAGTGGGGTCTGCCCAATCCGTCGGTCCCCTTCGAGCTGGCCTATCCCGGCAGCACGTGGACCGCGACCGTCTACGACGCGACGACGAAGAAGCTCGTCGCCGAACAGGCGTTCCAGGTGCTCGGCTATTCAGCGAGTGCGCTCTTCGGCGGCACCGCGGCCACCCTGACGGCGGCGACGTCGGTCACCACGACGCTCCAGTACACCAACACGGGCGACTCCGTGTTCGGAGCGAACAACGGCGACCCGATCGCCGAGTTCCTGGCGAGTTCGCAGCAGACCGATTTCAACCGCATCACGATGACGCCGCCCGCGACCGGCGTCACCTGCACGCCGACCAACCTGACGCCGTGCAGCGAGTCGATCACCGACACGAACGGCAACGGCTGGACCGCGACGCTGACGTGCACGGCCGGGAGTGCCGCGAATTGCGCCGGGACGACCCCGACGTACACGCTGGCGGTCACCCCCGTCAGTGCCTCGACGCCGCTCGTGTCCGGGGCGTCGGTGACGGTGCAAGGGCTGACGTTCTACACGAGCAACTGCACCTCGACGACGGGCTGCTATCTGTACAATCAGATCTATCCGTACGACGGGGTGACGAATACCGCAGCTTCCGCCGGCTATGAAGTGATCAATCCCGTGTCGATCAGCGCCAACGCGACCGGCGTCAGCGCGACGGCGTCGGTGTTCCTCGCCGGATACTACGACTCGAGCAACACCTGGCACGCGTCGCAAGACGTCTATACGCCGCGCTTCAACCAAGCGAGTTTGTCCCAGAACCAACCCTTCACGGGTGCGGCCACCTCGAACGTGTACGGCGTGACGGTCACCAACACGTCGTCGTACATCATCACGATCTTGCAGATGCTGCTTCCGTCGGCATTCTCGCAGTCGTCGGTGACGGCCGACTCGCACACGCCCAACGCCTTCACGGCGACGGTCACCGGTTATTGCGACGGCTTTCCGCTCAACACGATCTGCATCACGCCGTCGACGACGATCGCCGCCGGCACCTCGCAAACGTTCTACATCAAGGTCAACCCGCCGTCGACCTCGTTCTCGTACACCGACGCGGTGATGACGGTCGTCCAGAGCTCCTACAACTACGGCGGCGACATCGTGTCGATCACGCCCACGACCTCGAGCGTGAACACGTTCCTCGGGACGCCGACGACGGTCGACTCGATGGCCATGGGCGTCTACTCGTTCAACGGCGCGCTGATGATCGGGCAGATCACGCCCTCGACGGTCGGGACGAACACGACGAACACGTTGAGCTTCACGCTGCAGAACACGACGACCGGCTCCGATCCGTTCCCGGATTACGTCGACATGGCGGTGCTCCAGATTCCCAATCAGACGTACGTCAGCGTGCCGACGACGTGCAGCGGGATCACCGTCAACACGGCCGGCTGGTCGTGCCTGGCGGCCACCGGCGGCTCGGGGCTCGCGACGACGTATTACCTGGGCCAGTGCTCGCAGCAGGCCACGACGCTGCCGACGGTTCCGGCCACGTCGACCTCGCTCGGCAGCGACAACTTGACGGTGTGCCCGTTCGCACGCCCCAACGAGCCGTATTCGCTCTCGCCCGGATCGACGCTCGGCGTCTCGGTTCCGGTGACGGCAGGCAATACCGCGACCGGCACGCCGGTCACCGTGACGACGTGGGCGCACGGCGCAACCACCGATGCCTGGACGAGCCCGATCACGTCGTCGCTTTCGGTCGTAGCGAGCGCAGCCGCGGGCGTCGGTTTCTCGTCGATCAATAGCGCGGTGATCGGCACCGGCAGCGAACCGCAGGTGATCTCGAACAATCCGGTCACGACCGGCAACACCTACGTCTACAAGATCCGCAACACCGGCAACGTCGCGATCACGAGCGCCTCGATCACGATTCCGGGGCCCGACATCACCGGCACGAACGGCGAAGACAGCAGCGGACAGGCGTGGGAGGTCACGCCGGCGGGCTCGCCCACCGCGACCCTGCTCGTCGAGGGCCAGGGTGGTGCCGACGGCTGCACGAGCGTCGTGACGAACCCGTCGCCGGTCAACGGGACCAACACGGGGACGATCGCGATCACGTGTCCCGCAGCTGCGTTGATCGCCGGGCGCACGCTCGACGTGACGTTCACCGCGCTCGCGCCGCTCAAGGTCAACAGCACCTACAGCTGGCCGACCACGATCAACGGCTCGACCGCGACGACGCCGAACTGGTTCAACGACAACCAGATCCTGATCGCGCTCTCGGCGAGCCTGGGCGTGACCGTCAACAACGTCGCCTGCACGATCAAGGGCGGCTCGGGGAATACCGCGCCGACGATTACGCCCGGAACCTACACGATGAATTTCGGTATCGTCAACGCTAGTACGTACACCTATTGCCCCGACGTGATGACCGCGACCGTGACCACCGACTCGAACGCGCCGTCGACGTGGGCGCTCTACGTGTCGGCCAGCTCGAACCCGGCCGCGACCGGGGCAACGCTCAGTTCGGGCGGCTCGACGACCAACGAACTCAACATTCAAACCGATACTGCCAATTCGACGTCGACAAATGCCACGTGCCCTTCGGGCAGCAACGGTTGCTTAGCGTACGACACGACGTCATACGCGCCAATTCAAACGACATCGTCCGGCAACGGGACCCGGATCGCCTACACTACGAGCGGCGGCTCGAAAGTTCTCACGAACGCCGTTTCGATCGACCTCAACGAGGAGATCGCCGTCGGCACCGAAGCGGTGCCGACCACCGGCTACTCCGAGACGTTGACTTTCACGTGGGTTTCAAACTGATGGTCCGCAAGGTCAGGAGCCGATGAATAAGCGCGCAACGATAGCTCTCGTTTTGACGGTCGCGTTCGCGCTGTCGGCTGCAGTGATCGCCAGTGCTGCCAATGCGCCGGCGGCGCGTTCGCTCATCGGCTCGGGAACTTCGGTCGTGCCGTCGGGCGCCGGCGCCGCCACCCCGCTGCCCCGGTTCGTTCCGACCCCGGCGGCCGTACCGACGTTGCTGAGTACGGTGCACCGGCCGCTGCCACCGCTGCCGGCGATGCCGAAGACCAGCGGGTCGATCCGGCGCATCCAGTCGGCGACCGGCGCGTGCATCGTCTTTACCACCAACCCCGGGTGCGCCTTATCGAGCACCGGGAACACGCTATGGGCCGCCGGGCAAAACATCACCTGGAGTTCCGAGAACCTGCCCAACACCGGCGGCAGCTACACCGACTACGTGCTCGCCCCCGGCAACGCGGGCGCGCCGGTGTGCGTGTCGGTCTTCAACGGCGGCGGCAGCTGCACGGCCTCGACGTACACGGCGGCGGCCTTCGGGACCGCCAACACCTCGGAGACGATCAGCAGCGTCGTGAGCGGCGTCTACGTGTTCGCGTCGCTGAACAACTCGACGAACGTGTGGGACGCGATCGCGTACGTGCTCGTCGGCAGTACGGCCTCGATCGAAACCTATGCGGACGGCGCGCTCTCAACCAAGACGCAGACCTTCACGACCTCCGCATCGGGCACGACGACCGTCTACATCGCCTCGAAGGGGCTCAATCCGCTGCACAACTACGCTGTCGGCGTTGAGGACCAGATCACCGGCTTCTGCGTGTTCACCGCCCCGTCGTCGTCGCAGACGACGACCCCGAGCGCGTTGTGCAAGCTCAACACCTCGACCCTGACCGGGACGCAGCCCACCGGCGCCGGCCAGTTGCTCTCGAACTGGGGCGTCACGCTCGCCGCCACGCCGGCCCCGACGCACACGTCGACCCCGCCGCAGGGCGGCACGTACGTCGCCACGGTGTACGACCAAACTTCCGGCCAGCGGGTCGCGTCGCGCCCGTTCGCGATCATCGACGCCCGGGCCGGCTCCTCCGCCACCCGGATCAGCCTCCAGTTCACCAGCGGCGCCGGGACGACGGCTGCCGGCACGACGCGCATCGCCTGGAACGGGACGTCGACCAACGTCAACGACGGCTATGTCACCTACGTAAACTTGGAGTTCGGCGTCAACACGTTGCCGAGCGCGACCGACAACTACACGCTCGTCATCACCGATCCCGACGGAAACGTGGCCAAGGAATGGACCGGCGTCAACAACGGAAGCACGACGATTCCGGGTAGCAGTTACCAATGGGGATTGCCCAATCCGTCGGTCCCGATGGAGACCGCGTACCAGGGCAGCACTTGGCTCGCGACCGTGTACGACTCGACCACCAAGAAGCTCGTCGCTTCACAGGCCTTCCAGATCCTGGGCTACACCGCGACCGCACTCTGGAACGGCACGTCGAGCACGCTCAACGCCACGACCTCGGTTTCGCCGACGCTCGTGTACACGAACAGCAGCGACACCGTCTTCGGGGCGAACAACGGCGACACGATCAAGGAGTTCGCCTCGGTCTCCGGCGGTTCGAGCTTCAACAAAGTCACGCTGACCCCGCCGGCGACCGGCGTCACCTGCACGCCGACGACGACGATCCCGTGCAGTGCGGTCGAGACCGACTCGGCCGGCAACTCGTGGACGGTGAGCCTCGCCTGCTATAGCGGGAACTGCACGACCGCGGGGCTCTACGACATCACCGTGATCCCGGTCAGCGCGTCGACTCCGATGGCACCCGGCAACTTCATCTCGGTTCAAGGGCTGACGTTCTACTCGAGCACCTGCACGGGAAGCAGCGGCTGTTACTTCAATACCGTCGTTTGGCCGCAGGACGGGTTCACCGCCTCGGATGTCGGACCCGTCGTCAACAACATCTACATCAACGGCAATGCCGCGGGCGACAGCGCGACCGCCAGCCTGTTCCTTGCCGGGTACTACGACTCGTCGAACACCTATCACGGATTGACCAGCACTATGACCGGGACGGCGATGGACGTCTACACGCCGCGCTACAACTACGGTTCCAGCGGCTTCAACCAGGCAAGTTTGGCGAACAACCAGCCGTTCACCGGCGCGGCGACGTCCAACGTCTACGGGCTGACGGTGAAGAATACGTCCGCCACCTACACGATTCAGATCTTCGAGATGCTCCTGCCGTCGGCGTTCAACCTGGCGACGCTCGCGGCCGACTCGCACACGCCCAACGGGTTCAGCGTCACGAATAACGGCTATTGCGACGGGCTAGCGACCAACTCGGTCTGCATCACCCCCTCGACCGTCATGGCGACGAGCTCGACGCAGACGTTCTACTTCAAGATCAATCCGCCGTCGACGTCGTTCTCGTATACCGACGCCGCCCTCAACATCATCCAGGGCTCGTACGACGGCTACGCCCAGCACCAAACCGCGATGACGCCGACGACCGCGAGCCTCAAGACCTTCATCGGCTCGCCGACGACGGTCGACTCGCTCTCGTTGGGAGCGTACTCGATCAACGGTTCGCTGATGATCGGCCAGATCACGCCCTCGAGCGTGGGGACGAGCACCACCAACACGTTGAACTTCACCCTGCAGAACACGCCGTCCAGCTCGGATCCGTTCCCCGATTACGTCGACATGGCGGTCATTCAGATCCCGAACCAGTCGTACATCAGCGTGCCGACCACGTGCAGCGGGATCACGGTGAACACTGCGGGCTGGTCGTGCCTGGCGGCCACCGGCGGCAGCGGGCTCGCGACGACGTACTACATCGGCCAGTGCTCGCAGCAAGCGACCACGCTGCCGACCGTTCCAGCCACCGCGACGTCGTTGGGCAGCGACAATCTTCCGGTCTGTCCGTTCGCGCTTCCGAACGAGCCGTACTCGCTCTCGCCCGGCTCGACGCTCACCGTGTCGATTCCGGTGACCGCGGGCAGTACCGCGACCGGCACCCCCGTTACCGTCAGCACCTGGGCGCACGGCGCCACGAGCGACGCCTGGACCAGCCCGATCACCTCGTCGCTGTCGGTCGCCGCGAGCGCGACGGCCGGCGTCGGGTTCTCCTCGATCAACGGGGTCGCGGTTGCCACCGGCAGCGAGCCGCAAGTCATCCAAAACAATCCGACGACGACCGGCAACACGTACGTCTACAAGATCCGCAACACCGGCAACGTCGCGATCACGAGTGCCACAATCACGATTCCGGGGCAAGACATCACCGGCACCAACGGCGAGGACAGCACCGGCCAAGCGTGGGAAGTGACGCCGACCGGCTCGCCGACGGCGACCCTCGTCGTCGAAGGCGTCGGGACGGCCGACGGGTGCACGAGCGTCGTCACCAACCCGTCACCGGCCAACGGAACCAACACCGGGACGATCGCGATCACCTGTCCGGCAGGCGCCCTGATCGCGACCCGCACGCTCGACGTGACGTTCACCGCGCTCGCGCCGCTGAAGATCAACAGCACGTACAGCTGGCCGACCGTGATCAACGGCTCGACTGCGACGACCCCGAACTGGTTCAACGACAACCAGATATTGATCGCGCTCTCGGCCGGTGTCGGCGTGACCGTCAACAACGTGACCTGCACGATCAAGGGAGGGTCGGGGAATAGCACGCCGACGATCACGCCGGCGACGTATACGATGAACTTCGGAACGGTCAACGCCAATTCGTATACGTACTGCCCGGACGTCATGACGGCAACGGTCACGACCGACTCCAACGCGCCGGCGACGTGGGCGCTCTACATCTCGGTCGACAACAATCCCGCGGCCACCGGGGCAGTCCTCAGTTCGGGCGGCTCGACGACCAACGAGCTCAACATTCAAACCGATACCGCGAATTCGACGACGACGACCGCCTCGTGTCCGACCGGCACCAACGGATGCTTGGCGTACGACACGACCACCTACGCCCCGATTCAGACGACCTCGGGCGGGAACGGAACCCGGATCGCTTACACGACCTTGGGAGGATCGAAGATCTTCACGAGCGCGATCTCGGTCGACCTCAATGAGGAAATTGCCGTGGGTACCGAGACGATTCCGACAACCGGATATTCACAGGTGCTGACGTTTACGTGGGTCTCGAATTGATTGTCAGCGAGTGCCGGGGCGCAGCGTAGCCGTTGCGCTCGTCTTCGTTGCTGTCGCGTTCACCCTGTTCACCGGGGTGTTAGCGCGCGCAGCGAGCGAGCCATCAGTTGTGCGTTCGCTGGGCGGCGGCGTCGTCGCCGCGTCGACGCCAACTTCGGCGGTGACATCACGCAGATGACCCCGGCGACGGCTAGCGTGAACACCTTCATCGGGACGCCCACGACGGTCAACTCGACGGCGCTCGGCGCGTACTCCCTCAACGGAGGGCTGATGATCGGAGAGATCACCCCGTCCTCCGTGGGGACGAGCAGCACGAACCCGTTGTCCTTCATGCTGCAAAACACGACCACGGGCTCCGACCCGTTCCCCGACTACGTCGACATGGCGGTGGTCCAGATTCCCAACCAGTCGTACGTCAGCGTCCCGACGACGTGCAGCGGGATCACCGTCAATACGACGGGATGGTCGTGCTTGGCGGCGACCGGCGGCAGCGGATTGCCGACGATCTACTATCTCGGGCAGTGCTCGCAGCAAGCCACGACGTTGCCGACGGTTCCGGCCACCTCGACCTCGCTTGGGAGCGACAATCTGACCGTGTGTCCGTTCTCGCGCCCCAACGAGCCCTATTCGCTCTCGCCGGGTTCGTTGCTCAACTTTTCCGTCCCGGTGACGGCCGGCAGCACGGCGACCGGGACGCCGGTCACCGTGCCGACGTGGGCGCACGGTGTGACGACCGATGCCTGGACGAGCCCGATCACGTCGTCGCTTTCAGTCGTAGCGACGGCGACCGCCCGGGTCGGCTTCTCCTCGATCAATAGCGCCGTGGTCGCGACCGGCAGCCAGCCGCAGGTGATCTCGAACAATCCGGCCACGACCGGCAACACCTACGTCTACAAGATCCGCAATACCGGAAGCGTCGCGATCACGAGCGCCTCGATCACGATTCCGGGGCCCGACATCACCGGCACCAACGGCCAGGACAGCAGCGGGCAGGCTTGGCAAGTCACCCCGGTCGGCTCCCCGACGACGACCCTGCTCGTGGAAGGTCAGCGCGGCCCCGATGGCTGCACGAGCGCCGTCACGAACCCGTCGCCGGCCAACGGGACCAACACCGGGACGATCGCGATCACATGCCCGGCCGGCGCGTTGATTGCCGGGCGCACGCTCGACATCACCTTCACCGCGGTCGCGCCGCTGAAGATCAACAGCCAATACCTGTGGCCGGCAACGATCAACGGCGGGACGGCGACGGCGCCGAACTGGTTCAACGACAACCAGATCCTGATCGCGGTCTCGGCGAGCCTGGGCGTGACCGTCAACAACGTCGCCTGCACGATCAAGGGCGGCTCGGGGAACACCGCGGCCGACGATCACGCCCGGTACCTACACGATGAATTTCGGGACCGTCAACGCCAATACGTACACGTATTGTCCCGACGTGATGACCGCGACCGTGACCACCGACTCGAACGCGCCGTCGCCCTGGGCGCTCTACGTCTCCGCCAGCTCGAACCCCGCCGCGACCGGGGCCGTGCTCAGCTCGGGCGGCTCGACGACCAACGAACTCAACATCCAAACCGACACGGCCAACTCGACGTCGACCAACGCGACGTGTCCTTCGGGCGGCAACGGGTGCTTGGCCTACGACACGACGGCGTACGCCCCGTTCCAAACGACGTCGTCCGGAAACGGGACGCGAATCGCCTACACGACCAGCGGCGGCTCGAAGATTCTCACGAGCGGCGTTTCGATCGACCTCAACGAAGAGATCGCGGTGGGAACGGAGACCATTCCGACGACCGGATATTCCGAGACGTTGACCTTCACGTGGATCGCGAATTGATCGCCTCCCGGCTTCGTTAGATTCGTGCGCGGGTGTCGATATTGCGCCTTGGGTGCCGCCTCGCAGGGATTGCGTGCATCGCGCTGGCGCTCGGTCTGTGCGTTAGGCCATTAACCATTCCGGCCGACCAGCCGGGGCTGGCCGAGGCGTGGGTCTCGGGGCTCGTGCAGAACGCAACCCAAGCGTTTGGCCGTATTGGGACGATGGTGGCCGATCTCCCGGCGGGCATGTCGACGCCGGAGCCGGTCCCGAGCGACCTGCTCGGAACGCCCGGACCCAGCGGGGCCGCGACGCCTTCCCCGCCGCCGCCGGCCACGCACGGGGGGCCGATTCAAATCTCCGTCTTCGGCAATCTGCTGGCCGGACAGAGCTTGAGCAACACCGGCTTCGGCCAGAATACGTCGCAGAGCACGGCCAACGCCGGCGCGGAGGTCGACCTGACGCGGCGTACCCCGAACACGGCGACGCGCCTCTCGCTGCCGACGAACTTC
The DNA here is from genome assembly GCA_963749395.1 of Vulcanimicrobiota bacterium. Lineage (GTDB taxonomy): Bacteria > Vulcanimicrobiota > Vulcanimicrobiia > Vulcanimicrobiales > Vulcanimicrobiaceae > CAVVMT01. Next base: position 762,958 of record CAVVMT010000008.1, on the reverse strand, counting down.
GGAAATTCGGGCAGCCAACTCGGGCAGCTGACCGCCGAACACGACACTCCCAAGGCGAGTTACTTCTACGGTCCGCAGACGATCGGCGCGCTCGGGATCATCCAGATCGGGCAAACGCAGCGCGGGCTCAGCGTTCTGATCCCACGCGGAAACACCGGCGATCTGTTGTTCTACACCGGTGCGACCGCGGTCGCCAATCCGACCTACAACGTCACCGGTGCGCGGATGCGCTTTCTGACGAAACGGGGCTCGCTCTTTGCGGTGGGTGCGTACGACGCGCGCGCGGAGGGCGTCGGCGGGACGGTGGCCGGACTGGTCGGCGGTTACGCGACGGCGACCGGAAAGTTCGACGCGCAGCTGGAGGGCGCGTTCACCCACAACTCGCAGATCCTCGTCGCGAACAGCAGCACCGGCGCACAGTTCGTCCCCGCCGGCAACAGCCTGACCTTTCAGGGCCGTAGCGATTACGGGACGGGCAATTCGTATGCGTCGGTGACGTTCCGCGACTTACCGCCGAACTTCATCTCCCTCGGCGGCACGTCGCTCGCCGACCGCGACGTCGCGCTCGCGTTCCGTTCGCTGGCCGGGAAGTCGGCCTACACGATAACGGCCGAGAACGACCGTTACAGCAGCGGCAACGGCGAATTGGACGCGGTTCGCAATTCATTCACTTGGACGCAGCCGTTCAAGCACGGCGCCAGCCTGCTGTTTTCACTCCAGAGCCAAACGACGACCCAGCCGACCGACTCCAATTGGAGCGGGTCGCTCAGCACGTCGTTCAACACCGCGCTGCGCGGCACGGTGCTGACGAGCGGCTTTTCGCTGGCCCGCACCACCGACGCAGTCGCGGGCGAGAACTCATCGGAGACGTACCAAGTCGGAGCCTCGCGCACGTACGGTCAACTGGGGCTTTCGCTCACCGCCAGCAACACGCGGCAGACCGGGCTGTCCGGCACCTACGACTCGACCAGCCTCACCTTCGGCGCGGGCCGCACCTGGGGCAAGACGAGCATCAGCGAACAAAGCCAGATCAGCCGCACCTACTCACCCGGGTCTGCGCTGACGCAGCTGGGCCCGGGCGTCGCGGTGACGCGGCGCATCTCCAACGCGATCGTCGCGACGGTCAACGGCACGTACACGTACCGTCACGACGCGATCCTCTCGTCGAACGATTCACACGGCGCGCAGTTCTCGTTCAACCTGAGCGCGCCGTTCTCGATCGGCACCGGGGTCGTGACCGGCCGTGCCAACCCCAAACTTCCCGGTACGATCCAAGGCGTCGTGCAGAACGACGCGACGGCTCCCGGCTTCGCGCAAGCGCAGTCGGGCCTGACCTTCGGCGGGGCGAACATCGCCGTCGTGCTCGACAACGCGCAGGTGGCGCGCACCGACGTTCAAGGGCGTTTCCAGTTTCCGTTCATCGCCCCCGGACGACATGAAATCACGATCGATCCGGCGAGCCTGCCGCGCGGCATCCAGCCGGCGAGCCCGATCACCGTCATCAATCTGCAGGGCGGCACCGTCACGAACGTCGTCTTGTCGATCGGCGCCTACGGAGCGATCGACGGCCGTATCCTCGCGGGCGATCAGCCTGCGGCGCCCGGCATCGCCGGCGTCGCCGTCACGATCGACGGGCACGGCCGCGCAGTGACCGGACCGAACGGCACCTTCGGCTTCGGCGGCCTCGCCGCGGGCCCGCACACGGTCGCCATCGTGCAAGAGACGCTGCCCGCGTCGTTCGGATCGCTCACCGAATACACGAAGCAAGTCGACGTCGTCACCGGGACGATCGCGCACGTCAAGTTCGTCGGTGCTCCGCTCGCGTCGATCGCCGGAACGGTCAAGTTCGCGCATCCCGCAAACCCGCAGGCCGTGGGTGTCGAAAATGCGTACGTCGTCGCCCAGCCCGGGGATCACGCGGCGATCGTCGAGCTCGACGGCAGCTACTTGCTGGACAATCTGCCCGCCGGCGACTACACCCTCAGCGTCGATCCCGAAACGTTGCCGGACGGTATGGGGGTCACCTCCGACAAGGAAGTGCAGTTCAGCCTCAAGCCGGGCCAGCACGCCGAAAACGTGAACTTCCTCGTGGGCGACGCGGAGAAGAACATCGTCTTCACCTTCAAGGGTGCCGAGGCCAATACGGTCGAGGCGCGCGCGCTCACCACCAAACTTCCGCCGCTCGGGTCGACGACGGTCTACGTCACGACGTCGTCGCCGGTGACGACGGTCGTGGGGCACGTCTTCGGCACCACGACGACGCTCACGTACGACGCCGCGCACAAACGCTGGATCGGCACCGTGGTCGTGCCGATCGGAACGCCGAAGGGCCCCGCCACGTCGGTCTTCGAAGCGCAGGGCAAGAATGGCGGTTCGGCCGAGGTGCGGATCGACGTCGATCCCGCGATCCCGCTGTACACGGTTGCCCTGCAGCCTCCCAATCCGGCGGTCAACCAGTACGTGCACGTGCGCATGCACGTGTTGGCCGACGTGACGCCCAAGACGAAGATCACGTGGCAGGACGGCACGCAGAGCGTGCTCGGGACCCCGAAATCAGGTCGCTACTACGAGTTCGACGTCAAGGTGACGGCAATTCCGTTCCGGGGCACGATCGCGACCGAGAACGGGATCCCCATCGTGCTGGTGAAGTAGGCGGCGCGTCAGTCCTCGGGCCGCACGGCGGAGAGCGCGATGGCGGCGAATCCGAACAGGACGACCGCCCCGTACACGATCGTCGATTGGCGGTGCAGCGCGTCGTACGCTTGCCGTCGCGGGTCGTCTTTGGCGACGTTGGTGAACGAGCCGCCGAACTGCTGCATCGTGCTCTGCATCGCCGGTACCACCGCCGCCGCTTCGTACAGGCTGAAGCCGAACATCACGAGGATCAGCAGGATGCGCCCCAGGTCGTTGCGCCGCGCCACCCCGTCGGAGGCGCGCACGACCGCGGCCGCGATCGCGACCGCGCCGCACGCGTAGCCGAGGATCAACAGCCGCCCGAGCACGGTCGACGTCAGCGCGGCGAACGTGTCGAGGTTGGTGACGATGCGAAAAGCGGCCGGCGCGACGATGAAGGCGAACCCGACGAGTGCACCGATCCAAACGGCCATGGCCCACGCCTCAACGGCGGCGCAAGCCCGCGTGCGCACGCGGGTCGGGTGGACGGACTGCAAACGATAACTCATTGCTCGCCCATTAGCAGAAGGGATCGCGTGGACCCGCTCGCGTTCGCCACCACTCTCGCGCTCGAGTCGGGCTCGATGCTCATGGAACTGCTCGGGACCCCGCTCGACATCCGCGGCAAGGCCACCCCCGTCGATCTCGTCACGGTCGCCGACCGCCGCAGCGAAGCGCACATCGTCACCGCGCTCGCGCGCGAGTTTCCGCGCGCAACGATCCTCGGCGAAGAGAGCGGCCTGCAAGCAGGCTCGCTCGACGAGCGCTGGATCGTCGATCCGCTCGACGGCACGACGAACTACGCGCACGGCTATCCGATGTTCTGCATCTCGATCGCCTACGAACGCGAGGGCGAACTCGAAGCGGGCGTCGTCTACGCGCCGGCACTCGACCTGCTTTTCAGCGCGCGCCGCGGGCGCGGCACGACGCTCAACGGGAGCGCAGTGCGCGTCTCGACGATCGACGCGGCGGCGCAGGCGCTCGTCTGCACGGGATTCAATCCGGCTCGCTACGACCGCAACGGCGCATGCTTTGCCGCGATGTCGCGCGTGGCGCAAGGCGTGCGAAGGGTCGGCGCGGCCGCGTTGGATCTCGCATTCGTGGCGGCCGGGCGCTTCGATGCGTTCTGGGAGTGGGATCTGAAGGCGTGGGACAAAGCGGCCGGTACGCTGCTCGTGCGCGAGGCCGGCGGGGCGGTCACGGCGATCTCCGGCGGAGCACTCGACGTCGACAACGGGCCGATTCTGGCGAGCAACGGTCGCCTCCACGACGAGGTGGTGCGCATCCTGGCGAGCGCGGGCGAACCGCCGCCGGTTTGAACGCTAGGCCGGCACCGCGGCCGCCCGTACGGCTGCCATCCAATCGAACGCGCGCAGGCGCAGCACCGTCAACCCGCAGCGCGTCGCCCACGCGATCGTCCAGCTGATCGCGATCGCATACAGCCCCGCATGAAAGCGCTCGAGCGCGACGTAGGCGATCGGGATCACCAGCGCACTCGTCATGATGCCGACCAGCATGGCGAACCGCGTGTCGCCGCCGGCGCGCACCGGCGCGATCATTTGGAGCGACCAGCCCTTCAACGGCAGCGTCACCATGTGGACCGCGAGCGGCAGCGCCGCCATGTTCGCGAGCGCCGCGTTCAAGGTGAAGAGCGCGGACAGCGGCCACGCCAACACCGCGACGGCGGCTCCGCAGATCGTCGAATAGAGCGTGCCGAGGCGGTCGGCCTCGCGATAGAAGCGGCGCGCACCCTCGGCGTCGCCGGCACCGAAACGTTGCGCGAGCACGATCTCGCTCGCGTCGCCGAGCGCGGCCGGAACGCCGAAGGTCAAGTCGCTGACGATGACGAGCGCCCGGTACGCGGCGAGCGATTCGGCGCCGAGCGGCGCGATCAACGCGACGATGATCACGTCGGGAAGGATGATGAAGACGAGGAACACGACTTCGGGAAAGCTGAGCACGGTCGAGCGCCACAGCAGCGCGAGGTCGACGTCGAGCGGCGCGAAGATCCGCAGTTGCGGACTCCGCGCGGCGGCGACGATGCAGAAGAGCGCGCCGATGCACTCCGCGATCAGCGATGAAATGCCGGCCCCGATCAGTCCCATCGGCCGGCCGGTGAGCCATCCCAGGGCCAGCACGAACACGAGCGGCACGTGCACGGCGTTGATCCAGATCAGCAGGCGCAGCGCCAGCGCCGTGTCGCCCGCGGCCGAAAACGCCGGGACCGCGATCGTGCTGACCGCGAGCGGAATCAGCGAGACGCAGCGCAATACGAGGTAGGCCGAGCCGGCGTCGAGCGACGGCAGCGGGCCCACCAGCGCGCGCATCAGCGGATGAGCGAGCGGAAAGCTCAAGCCCGCGAAGAGGATGCCGATCGCGATGTTCACGAGGCCGGCCGAGCGCGTGATGCGCCCGAAGCGCACGGTGTCACCGGCGCCGATCGCTTGCGCGCCCAAGATGCGGATGCCGGCGCCGAATCCCGCGATCGCCACGATCAGCACGAGCAGCGCGGTCGTCGCGCCGGTGATCGCCGCGAGCGAATCGACGCCGACGATGCCCATGACGATCGTGTCGACGATGCCCAGGAGTTGATCGCCGACGAACGAGAGTCCGGAAGGGAGGCCAAGCCGCCTGAACGCGCCGGGCGCGCTCGGTGCAACGATGAATTCGGACGAATCGGCGGGCATGACTCGGCGCGCTTTTCGCCCGGCCGTTGCGGGCCCTTCGCAGGGCAGGGAACGGCACGCGTCCGGCCGCACGTCTGTGGGCATCATGCGTTCGTTCATGCCGTCTTCGATCGCGCTCGTTTTGGCGCTCGTGCCGCTTGCCGGCGGCGCGCAGACGCCCTCGCCCGCGGCCCCGTCCGCGAGCGCACCCACGCCGTCGGCTTCGCCGCGACCCGCGCCCGGCCAATTGATGGAATCGGTGTACTACGAGCCCGCGCAGCGCATCGTCGTGCCGGCGGGCGTGCGCTTTCTCATCGCGCTCGGGTCCAATCCGACGACCGGCTATCGCTGGCTGCCGCCCGGCGTTTCGAACCCCGCGGTGCTTCACTCGCTGGGCGATGCGTATCTGCCCAACGGCAAGACGCGGGTGCCGGGTGCGATCCCTTCGGCTACGCTGATGGGCGGCGGCGGCACGCAATTCTTCCTGCTCGAAGCGCGCCAGGCCGGCACCGTGTCGGTCTCGTTCGGCTATCGCCGGCCGTTCGAATCGAAGCCGCCGGTGCAGCAGCGGCGGTTCACGGTCGAGGTGACGCCGTGAAGGTTCTTCGCCGCGCGTTGATCGTGCTGATCGTGGGGTTGGCATGCGGGCCGGTTGCTGCGCAATCGTCGCCGCCGAGGTTCGACGTCGCGCCGCCGGGGACGATCGTCAAGCAATTGACGGTGTACTTGACGGGCGAAGCGATGAACGGCAAGTACCTCGCGGTCGCGAGCCGCACGCAGCTCGCCCCCGCCAAGGGTTCGGTGCCGGCGCAGTATCAACCGTATCTGACGATCTACGCGCAAAACGACGCGAACGGCGCGTCGCTGTACACGCGCATCTTCAGTCGCCCGGCGCCGGCGACAAACTCGGCGTGCTGCAGAAGGCGACGAACCCCAACGGGAGCCCGCTCTACTATCCGTTCCAGGAGCTGACGTTGGTGGGCGGAGCGGAGCTGATGCAGCCGGCGGTGCAGCAACTCGTCGTCGCGACCCACGCGGCCGCCGCCGACTGCGGCGGGGCCACGGTGTATGCGCTCGGCATCAAGGGCGGCAAGCTCGTCGCGCAGCTCAAGGTGACGAACCCGTGCGCGCTCGGCGCGACGATCGTCGCCCCCAAGACGGCGAACGGCCTCGCGACGCTCTCGTTCGCAGGCCCGTACTACAACGCGACCGCCGCGCTCTGCTGCCCGACGAAACCCCGTGCGGTCGCGACCGTGAAGTGGAACGGCAGCAAGTGGACGATGACGCCGAACTACTTCAAGCTCGTCGCCGCGAACGCACCGGCGCACTGACGTGCGCGCCCGCGCGGCCATCTTGCTCGACGATTCGCGGCCGCGGCCCTACGCGCACAGCCGCCCGGTCGTCGTCGAAGAGATCGAGCTCGATCCGCCGGGGCCGGGCGAAGCCGTCGTGCGGATCGCGAGCGTGGGGCTGTGCCATTCCGACCTTTCGACGGTCGACGGCACGTTCAAGCGCGCGCTGCCGCTCGTGCTCGGTCACGAAGCTGCAGGTGTCGTCGAAGAGGTCGGGAGCGGCGTCACGACCGTGCAACCCGGCGACAAGGTCGTCTTTTCGTTCATCCCGTCGTGCGGGCACTGCGAGTGGTGCAGCGTCGGGCGTCCCGCGTTGTGCATTCCCGGCCGGCGCAGCGCCTTCGGCGGGACGCTGCTGAGCGGCGCACGCCGCTTCCTCCGGCACGGCGAAGCGATCTCGCACTTTCTCGGGGTCAGCGGTTTCGCCGAACGCACGGTGTGCGACGCCGGTTCGCTCGTCCCCGTGCCCGGCGATACGCCGCTCGAGATCGCCGCGCTCTTCGGTTGCGCGGCCCTGACCGGCATCGGCGCGGTGCTCAACACCGCGCGCGTCGAGCCCGGCGCGAGCGTCGCGATCTTCGGGGCGGGCGGCGTCGGGATGATGGCTTTGCTCGGCGCGCGCGTCGCCGGCGCGTCGACGATCGTCGTCGTCGATCCGGTTGCCGCGAAGCGCGAGTTCGCGCTGGAAATGGGCGCGACCGCCGTCGTCGACCCGGCCCTGGGCGATGCGGGCGAAACGGTGCGTGAGATCGCGGGCTTGGGCGTGGAGTACGCATTCGAGACCGCGGGCAACGTGCACGCGCTCGAAGCCGCGTATGCTTCGACCGGCGTCGGCGGCACGACGGTCGCGGTCGGCTTGCCGCGCGCCGATGCGACCGCGGCGATCCCGCACAGCCTCACCGTGCGCGAGGAGAGGACGCTCCGCGGCAGCTTCATGGGATCGGCCGTGCCGCGCCGCGACATCCCGCGCTATCTCGCTCTGTGGCGTGCCGGCCGGCTTCCGGTCGAGAAGCTCGTGAGCGCGACCTTCGCGCTCGACGCCATCAACGAAGCCTTCGATGCGCTCGCCGAGGGGAAAGTGATCCGCTCGGTCTGCACGCTGTGAGCGCTACGCGTCGCCTTCGTAGATGAAGATCTCCTCGATGGGCCGCCCGAAGAGCCGCGCGATCTTGTACGCGAGTGGAAGGCTGGGGTCGTACTTTTCGATCTCGAGCGCGTTGATCGTCTGACGGCTCACGCCGACGCGGTCGGCGAGTTCGGCCTGCGACCACTTCTGTTCGGCCCGCAACACGCGCAGCCGGTTCTTCACTGGTAGCGGCGCCGCGCAATCAGCGAGCCCAGCATCCAGGCCGCGCCCATGATCGCCCACACCCAGAAGTACGATGCATCTTGCGGCGCAACACCCGCGCGCTGCAGGAACCCGTACGAGAACGTGACGATCGCGGTCGCTCCGAAGGCGAACATGATCGCTTCCGCGGTGACGCGCTGCCCGAGTTCGTCCGAGCGGCGGTACTGCCGCATGATGGTAGCCAGGATGCCGAATCCGGCGATCATCGGCGTGAGGGCCACGATCGCGCGCAGCGCGGGCGCCCCGATCGTCCCCCGGTCGATGAGCTCGAGGCTGGCGAAAAGCAGCCCCGCGTAAACCGTGAACCAGATGGTCAACTCTATGGCGTGGCGTCGATCGGTCGTGCATTTCATGGTACAAAGTGTAATGTACGCCATTCATAATGTCAAGTAAGCTGGACATTATATACTTGACTAAAGCGCGTCGGGGCGGTACGATTGGTGCATGGAAGAGCAGCCGATTGCCGAGACGATGCTTGAAGCGGTCCGCCAGTTTGCGGACCCGCAGGTAGCACACGACTTCTTCGTCCAGATTCGCTTCCCGAACGGCGTTGCTTGCCCGCGTATGGGGTGCGGATCGGCGCACGTTGCGTATATGCCAAAGCATCGCCGGTGGTACTGCAACGACTGCAAACGGCAATTCTCGACCAAGGTCGGCACGATCTTTGAGGACTCGCCGATTGGCCTCGACAAGTGGTTGCCGGCGATCTGGTTGATCGCGAGCAACCGCAACGGCATCTCGTCCTGCGAGCTCGCTCGCGCGCTACGAGTGACGCAAAAGACGGCCTGGTTCATGCTGCACCGGATTCGTCTTGCCATGAAGTCCGACTCGTTCGACCTGCTTTCGGGTGAGGTTGAGGCCGACGAGACGTACGTTGGTGGCAAAGTCGGCAGCAAGCGCGGAAACATCGGCCGTCGCGAGACGGGCGAAAAAGCGCGCGGACCGCGAGCTGGAAAGACCATTGTCATGGGAATGGTCGAGCGCGGTGGGCGCGTTCGCGCGATGGTCGTTCCGCGCACCAAAGCCAAGACGCTTCTTCCGACTTTGCATCAGCACGTTGAGCGTGGATCGGTTCTCTATACCGACGAGAACCAATCCTACTTCCATGCTCGCGAAGACTATGTCCATCAAGTCATCAACCATTCGATTCGTTACGTCGAAGGTCGCGTTCATACGAACTCGATTGAGAATTTTTGGTCCGTCTTGAAGCGCACCCTCGGAGGCACCTACGTCGCGCCGCGCCCGTTTCACTTGGAAGCGATACCTAGACGAGCAAGTGTTCCGGTACAACGAACGCGAGAACACTGATGGACCACGTTTTGCCAAGGCCGTAAAAAACGCCGATGGGAAGCGGCTCACATACAAGGCGCTGATTACAAAGGAGTGAGTCGCTACAATCTCGACCCACGGCAATCGCCGCTCCTAAAGGCCGATTGGGCCGATAAGCACATCGCTGATTTGCAGGCGGCCTTTGAACGCTTCAGAGATAGCGAGCCTTACGGAATGGGCACCGAGGTTGATGCCGATAGCGGTAAGCATTATCTGGCCATTACCCCCAGTGAGCGCATCCCGAATGAAATTGCGCTGATCTTCGGCGATGTTGTCCATAACCTCCGTTCGGCACTCGATCATGTCGTTCACGCCTTCGTCCCCAAGCCCACGACCAAAACCCAATTCCCGATCTACGATACCGACGTAAGATTTGAAAAGGTCGTCAAAGAGGGAAAGATAGCGGACGCCCGCCATGAAGTTCTGATGCACATCCGCGCGTGTCGCGCGGACAGTCGAACGCACGGCGCATTGCTCGCCCTTCACGAGCTTGACATCCGTGACAAACACCATCTTATCGTTATGCTCGCCGGGCACGTCAACTTGCCGCGAATCACCTTCGAGACAGTCGACCTTTCTGAGTCGCGCCTTCTCGATGCCCCCACCAAGTTCTCGCTGCACTACCAGCAGAAAGTCGTCGAAATCCCCACCGACGCCGTAGGGCTTGTGGCAATGCACCAAAACTTGGAGCGCCGCATCGAGATAACGCTCGGCGAGGGGCGACTCGCGGGTAAGAACGTGCTCGATGCGGTCGCCGAGCTTTCGAACGTAGTCCGCAGCGTTATTGTGGGCTTCCCAGCGACGCTCTAGGCATTCTTCACCCGGCGCGGCTTTTTCGGTTTCTCCGGGTCCGGCTTTTCGAGGTCGCTCTTGGGCACCGCAATCAGCCCCCGTACCACGCGTTTTAGCTGGTCGAGGGGAATCAACGGGCCTACCGGTTTCTGCTCGCTCATTGAGCCTATCGTAACACGACGCCATGGCGATCGGAGCGGGTTCGTCTGGACGAAACATAGCCCGGCATATCCTCTTTACTCAGGTAGATAATGTCCAGTTCGCTTGTCACTTACGGGGAAGTAGCCGAACGACGGTGGGAAGGACGCGGCAGTCGCCGGACTAGACACTGGTAATTTGAATGACTATATTATGGTCATGTCCTCGAAGTCCACGCCATCTTCGAATACATGGACCCTCACCGACGCGAAGGCGCGACTGAGCGCGCTCGTTCAGCGGGCGCTCGATGGCGAACCGCAGCGCATCGTTCGCAACGGTCATGAGACGGTCATCGTGGTTGCCGCCTCCAGCTATCGAGAACCTATCCCGCGAACGTCGCTCGTGGATCTCTTTTCGGCGCTTCGCGGAGTGGATATGGACCTCGACCGGGTGCGTGACGAACCGCGCGACGTGAGTTTGTGACCGGCTTCTTGCTCGACACGTGCGTCATTTCCGAATTTCGCAAAGCGGCCCCTGACGCGGGCGTTCAACTGTGGCTGTCACGAGTCGATCCGTCGCGCGTCTACTTGAGTTCCATCACGATCGGCGAACTGCGATATGGCATTGAGGCTTTGCCTGACGGCGGTAAGCGCGCTGACCTCGAACGATGGTTCGTCGAGATGCTCGACACTGTTGCAGACCGAATTGTGTCTTTGGATGGTGATTCGGCGCAAGAATGGGGCCGGTTACGGGCGACGGCACAACGATCGGGCCGGACGACTCCGTCGATCGATGCTCTGATTGCCGCCACGGCGCGCGCTCACGGCCTTTCACTCGTCACGCGAAACGAGCGTGACTTCGATCTGATGCGTGTGTCGGTCGTCAACCCGTGGAGTACTTCATAACGCGCAACCGCTCGCGGGACTACTCCTACCGGCCGTTCACCGCACGCAGCGCGCTGCGGAAGACGGGGTAGACCAAGATGGCGGTGATTACAAGCGCGATGGTGTCGACGACAAGCATCGCCGGAGTGGCGGGCAAGAGTTGATTCGCGAGGGCGATCGCAAGGTTCAATTCGACCGCCGTTGCGATTCGCGACGAGATTGCCGTGGCGAACATCATTCCCGGCACGGAGAGCAGCGCGCTTGCAAGCAACATCGGCGCCACGAGCGAGCTAGCATTGGCATGGACATGCCAGTTCCAGGCCCGCGAGCGCCGCGAGCGCACACGCCGCCAGCGTCAGCGGAATCCGTATGCGCAGCAAGCGGGCGTTCATCGGGGCATCTCCGACACCATTCTGGCGCCCTACGTTCGCCGAGCGCGTGCCGGGGGCTTCCAGGATTGCCGCAGTTGCCGCTTGTGTGGCACGGGCCGGCGTTTACCGGTTCGCGCCGGCCGTCTGGGCGAACGCTGCGCCGACTTCGCGATCGAGCGTGCCCGCGCAACGCGTGCCACACCATCAGGTAGTCGGCACGGAGCGAGGCGACCGGCGCGCGGAACGTCTCCGGGCGGTTGTGCTCGATAAACGCGTGGAGATCCACGCCGGGCCGTAGCCCGCGACGAGGCCCGCGAGGATCAAGCGCGGACTCGCGCCGTACGATGTCCGGCGCCGGCGATCGCGGTGCCGGCGAAGGTTCCCGCGACGTGCAGCGTGCGCGTGCGCTTGTCGGCGTGCTGGCGCAGATAGTGGGGCCAGAATTCGGCGAAGCGGCGGCTCACGTCGCCGTCGGCGCGGGTGCGCGGCGACCGCCGGACGCTCCCGACGAGGGCCGCCTCGATGTCGTCGATCCGCGCGTCGATCAACGCATGGATCGCGTCGCGGTCGAGCATCGACGTCGGATGTGGGAGATAGATGACGTTGCGGGCGACGTAATCGGCGGGTAAGCCCAGCAAGGCTGCGGTCGCGTGCGCGATCGGTTCGAAGACGTCGTTGGCGATCACGACCGTCGGCACGCCCCGGGTCTCGAGTTCGACGGCGTCCCGCATACTGCAGGACACGCAGCTCCCTCAGCCGCCGAGCGCGGTCACCGCCATGTCGCCCGGTGCGAGCGCCGCGATGTTCTCGGGCAACGCGACGCGCGAATGCGAGGGCTTGCGGGTCTCCAGCCGCGTGATGCCGTGCGCGTCTCTCAAGCAATTCCGCGACCCGCGCGAGCATGACGTCGGCTTGTTCCTTGCCGTTGTCGAGGAAGCCGATCGTCGCGCCCGCGAGTGCGCGAGTTGCGCGACGCGAGGCGCGGTGCCACCGCGGAACTCGCGCCGCGCGGATCGTACACCGAAAAACTCATGGCTACCTCGTGCTCCTTTGACGGCGCGAAATTGCGCCACGCTCGACGACCACGACGGCACGACGGCCGAAAACCCGCCTGAATCGCCGCCTACGACCGCCACGATGAGATGTTCGGGCGTGGCCAGCACCGGCACCTGGGTCTGCGGGTCGTCCGGGGACCCGTACTTCGCTACGATCGGCAGGGTTCGCCGTTCGTCGAACTCGCCGGCGCGCCGCAGCCGCGCGAGCGGATTGCGCGCCTTCTCGAAGAGATACGCCGTCATCCGGGCGACGTCGTAGCCGTCTTTGGCGAGCAGCCGTGCGTGCTGCGGCGCCACCGCGAGTCCCATGTACGTCGGGATGCACGCATTCATCGAACCGACGGTGCGCATGACGTCGGCGATGTTGTCGAGCAGCATCTCGGCCTGCGGGCTGCGATGATCGGCGACCACGTGCGGCCCTTCGGCGGCGAGCACGGTCACGGTCGTGGCGCCGGCCGGTGCGCCTTGACGCTCGGCCAGCGACGGCCACGGCGAGCCGTCGAGCCGTTCCGCGAAGCAGAAGCCATATTTTTGCGGACCGCCTTGCACGCTCATGTCGGTCTGGCCGGGGATCCCGCCGCCGACGTTGGTCATCACGAGCCGCAGCGCGCGTCCGATGCCGGCGTTCGCGCGGTTGCCCTGGCCGAGCGCGTTGTTGGACGCGTTCATGCCCGCGCGCTCGGCGTACGGGCCGCTGACGGCGATCATCACGCCGGCCGAATGCGTCGTCGACTGGATGCCGTTGAGGTTGAAGGCGGGGTCGAGCGCCGCCTCGACGGCGGTCAACACGATCGGCAGCGTCGCGGGCGGAGCGCCGGCCATCACCGCGTTGACCGCGACGTCGCGCACGGTCGCGACGCGCCCGCTCGGCATCACCGGGCCGAGTTCCTCAGCCGGGTCGCGCGCCACCGACGCGAGCATCTCGGCGACCCGTTCGTGCGTCGGCAGCACGATGGGCAGTCCGTCCGAGAACTCGTTGAGGAATGCCGCATAGGCGGCAGCCTCCGAGACATAGTCGAGCACGTTACGATCCTCCGCCGGTCACCGTCTGATAGAAATAGGCCACCGTCGCCGCCACCACGATCGCGGCCACGCCCCAGCCGGCGGTCATCAGCCACGTCGAGAGCCGGTGCTGCCGCATCACGAGCCGATTGCGCGCGACCAGCAGCATGAGGATCAACGTGATCGGCGTCGCGATGCCGGCCACGATCGAACTGACGTACAGCAGTGCGATCGGGGAGATCCCGGCGAATGCGATCGCCGTGCTGATCGCGAGCGATGCCAGCATCGCGCGGTAGAATTGGGGAGCGCGCGCGAACGAACTGTCGAGGCTCCGTCGCCACCCGAACATCTCGGCCATCACGTACGCGCTCGTCCCGGCCAGCACCGGCACCGCCAGCAGCGCAGAGCCGAGCAGTCCGACGCCGAACAGCACCGACGACCATTTGCCGGCGATCGGGGCGAGCGCTTGAGCCGCATCTTGCGCCGTTTCGACGGTCTTGTGGTGCACCCCCAGCGTCGCGCCGGTCGCGACGACGATGAACCAGAACGCGATCCCGGCGACGACGGTGCCGAGCGCGGCGTCGGCTTGCACGAGCCCGATGCGGCGCAACGGCGGCCGTTCCTGGGCCACTTCGATCGTCTCCCACACGTAGGCATAGCTCGTCAGCGTCGTGCCCAGCAGTGCGATGGCGCCCGACACGTACGGCGACGTGAACTCGAAATGCGGAACGAACGTCGCGCGGGCGATGGCCGCCCAGTCGGGGTGCGCGGCGACCGCCGCGAACGCGTAGGCGAAGAAGACCAGCGGAGATCACCTTGAGGAATCGCTCGGTGATCTGCTGGTTTCCGTAGACGAGCAAAATCGCGGTGCCGGCCGCGAGCGGCGCGATATACCACACGTAGTGGATGCCGGTCAAGAGGTCGAGCGCGCTCGCGCCGCCTTCGAGATCCGCGGCCAACGTCAAGATGTTGACTCCGAGCACGCTGACGAGCGCGACCAACGCCCAGCCGCGGCCGTACGATCGTTTGATGCAGTCCTCGAGGCCGGCTTTGGAGATCGCGCCGACTTGCGCGCTGATCGCTTGCACGATCGCGAGCATCGGGACGATCAAAACGACGAGCCATGACAAACCGTAGACCGTCGTCGACCCGACGACGGCGAGCGTGGCGACGGTCGTCGGGTCGTTGTCGGAAGCGCCGGAAACGATGCCGGGACCGATGTAAGCCCACGGACCGCGTTCGGCCTTTGCCTTGGCGGTCCGCGGCCCGCTCACGCCGGCGTTTGCCCGGCCCGCATCCGTTCGCGCGCGATCTGCGCGCCGGCCCCGAGCGCGCGCAGCTTCGCATACGCGACCTCGCGCGGCATCGGCGCCATGCCGCAGTTCGTCGAGGCGGCGATCGCCTCGGGCGGCAAGTATTCGAGCGCGATCTCGATCGTGCGCGCGACGTCGTCGGGCGTCTCGATCTCGTTCGACGCGACGTCGATCGCACCGACGGCGACCTGCTTGCCGCGCAAGTGGCGCAGCACGGCCGGCGCCACGCGCGAACCGGCGATCTCGATCGAGACTTGGTCGACGCTGCTGCGCGCCAGCATCGGCAACACGATGTCGTACTGATCCCACGCTTCGCCCAGCGAATGTTTCCAGTCGATGTTGGCCTTGATGCCGTACCCGTAGCACACGTGGACCGCCGTCTTGCAGGGCACGTCGCGCAGGCACGCGTCGAGCGCGTCGATGCCCCACGCGTCGACTTCCTCGAAGAACACGTTGAAGGCCGGTTCGTCGAGTTGCACGACGTCGGCCCCTGCGGCCGCCAAGTCGAGGATTTCGGCGCGGATCACTTCCGCGAACGCGAACGCCAGCTCGCGGCGCGAACGGTAGTGGTCGTCGTAGAGCGTGTCGACGATCGTCATCGGCCCCGGGATCGTCACCTTCAGTTGCCGGCCGGTCGCCGCGCGCGCGAAACGCACTTCGTCCGCGTGTACGCTCGCCGGACGCCGGATAGCGGATACGACGCTCGGGCATTCGGCCTCGTAGCGGTCGCCGCGAATGCCGCGGCGCACCATCTTGCCGAAGTCGATGCCCTCGATCTTGGCGACGAAACCGTGGACGAAATGCATGCGCGACTGCTCGCCGTCGGTCACGACGTCGATGCCCGCGTGCTCCTGCTCGAACAGCGCGACCCGCGTCGCATCGCGCATCGCGTCGGCCAGTGCGTCGCCGCTCTGGCGCCACTGCGGCCACAGGCGCTCGGTCTCGGCCAGCCAGGACGGTTTGGGCAAACTGCCCGCGATGGTGGTGGGAAACAACGTCATGCCTCGCGTGATCGGCGCGCCGGGTGGGTTTCCCTTGCGGTGCCGGTGCGGCGAGGCGAACGAGACACCGCTGCGGAATCCCGCCGTCCGTGAAGGTGATCGATTTCCGCGTGCGGCCGCGCATCCCCGAAGCACTCCAGTCCCACCAGCCCGACGCGATCTCGACGAGCTTCCGGCAAAATGCCGAACAGTTCCGCGCGGTCGAACGCTTCTCGCCGCAGCCGGTCGAAGCGACGATCGAAGAGATGCGCGCCGCGGGCGTCGTGCACGCCGTCATCTCGGCGGCCGACACGCAGTCGGCCGGCGGGAAGAAGACCTCGAACGAAGCGATCGCGGCGATCGTCGCCGCGCATCCGGGATGGTTCACCGGCTTTGCCGGGGTCGATCCGGGCAAGGGCATGCCGGCGGTGCGCGAGTTCGCGCACGCGGTCGAGACGCTCGGCATGCGCGGGCTCAACACCGAGCCGTTCCTCAACCGCATGCTGCCGACCGATCGCAGGTATTACCCGCTCTATGCGAAGGCAGTGGAGCTCGGCGTTCCGGTGTTCTCGCATTGCTCGGTCAACTTCGATCCTACGGTCGTGATGGATTACGGCCATCCGCGGCATCTCGATCAAGTCGCCTGCGACTTCCCCGAGCTGACGATCGTCGCGCGGCACGGCGGCTGGCCGTGGGTGCTCGACATGGTCGCGGTCGCCTGGCGCCATCCCAACGTCTACGTCGAGCTTTCCGGGATCGCGCCGCGCTATCTGCATCCCGATCTCTTGCGGTATGCCGACGGAATGCTGCGCCACAAATTCCTGTTCGGGACCAGCTATCCGCTGCTGACCTTCCGCCGCGCCGTCGATGAGTTCATGGAGCTTCCGCTGAAGGACGAAACCAAATCGGCCATCTTGTACGAAAACGCCGCCCGTCTGCTGCACTTGGAGACCTCTGCATGAAGCGCACGGCCTTTCTCGGCGCGACCTTCTCGACCGCAGCCGCGCTCGCGCTCGATGCGCGCGCGGCCGAAGCGGCCGCCGTCGACGCTCCGGCGACGTTCGACATCGCCTACCAGCCGGGACTCGCGTACGCGCCGCTCGTCGTGATGAAGACACGCGGAACGCTCGAGCGCCGCTTCCCGCAGACGCAATTCGGCTGGCGCAGCCTCTCGGGCGGCTCGAGCGTGCGCGACGCGATGGTCGCGGGCCAGATCCAACTCGGCATCGCCGGCACCGCGCCGTTCCTCATCGGGTGGGAGCACGAGCCCGACCTGAAGATGCTATGCGGCTTGAGCGTGTTCGACATCTGGCTGGTCGCCAAAGACCCGGCGCTCAAGACGCTGCGCGACCTCAAGCCGGGCATGAAGATCGGCACGCCCGATCTGGGCGGCTCGAACGTCTTGATCCTGCAGATGGCGTGCCAGCGCGCGTTCGGCAACCCGCACGCGCTCGACGCGGCGATCGTGACGATGCCGCATCCGCTGGCGGTGCAAGCGCTGGAAACGGGACAGATCGCGGCCCATTTCTCCACGCCTCCGTTCCAATTCGAGGAAGTCGCGCGGGGCGCGCACGTCGTGTTGCGCAGCGCCGACGTCATCGGCCCGAGCACGTTCACCGCGGGGCTTGCGATGCAGTCGTTCTACGAGAAGTATCCGCAGTTCATGCGGGCGCTCTACGGCGCGATCGATCAGGCGGCAGCGTTCGTCGCCGATACGCCGGCGGTCGCGGCCGGGATGCTGGTCGCCGAGATGGGGACCGCGGGCGTCACCGCAACGACGATGCAGGGTTGGCTCAGTCATCCCGGCATGGGGTTCGACGTCGTGCCGCACGGGGTGATGCGCTACGCGCACTTCATGCAGTGCCATCGGGGTGTTGGCGAACCCGCCAGCCTCGGTGCACGACGTGCTTCTGCCGCCCGCCGGAAAGCGCGGCGACTAGGGGCCGCGGTAACAGCAGCCGGTCGTGCACGTCTCCTTGACGCTGACCGCGCACAGCCCCGGCAGCTGCGGGGCGACGCGCTCCCAAATCCACTGCGCGAGCACTTCGCTGGTCGGGTTTTCGAGCCCGGGAATCTCGTTGAGGTAGCGGTGGTCCGAGTTGCCGCCACACCGGCTCGAAGGCGTCGGCGAGATCGGCAAAGTCGCGCACCCAACCGCTGCGTTCGCCGACCGGTCCGGCGACGCGCAGCTCGCACCGGAACGAGTGCCCGTGCAGGCGCGCGCACTTGTGTTCGGGCGGAACGTTCGGTAGGCGATGGGCGGCCTCGAACTGGAACTCTTTGAAGATTTCCACGAGCGCTCGGATTCCGGACGCGCACCGTCGAACCATCGCGCATGGATTTGAAGATCGCCGGCCGGCTCGCGCTCGTCACCGGCGCGAGTTCCGGGTTGGGCGAGGCGTGCGCGCTCGGACTGGCCGCGGAGGGCGCGCGTTTGATCTTGGCGGCCCGGCGCCGTGCGAAGCTCGAGAGCGTCGCGGCGGCAGCCCGTGCCGCCGGGAGCCCGCGGGTCGACGTTTTCGACGTCGATTTGGGCGACGCGGCGTCGGTCGACCGGCTGCTCGGCGAGGTCCATGCGATCGGCGATCCCGATATCTTCGTCTCGAACGGCGGCGGCCCCAAGCGCGGCACGTACTCGGAACTCTCGCTCGCCGACTGGGATGCCGCGTACCAGCCGACGATGCGGGCGAAGCTGCAGCTGATCGAGGGGCTGCTGCCGGCGATGCGAGCGCAGCGCTGGGGGCGCATCGTCGCGCTCGAATCGAGTTCGATCAAAGCACCGATTCCCAACATCGTGCTTTCGAACGCCTATCGCGCCGGCGTGCTCGGCGCGCTCAAATCGCTTTCGCGCGAAGTCGCGGGGGAGGGCGTCACGGTCAACGTCATCGCGACCGGGCGCATCGCCACCGACCGGTTGACCGCCGGCTATCCCGATCCGGCCGCGTTCAAGAAGATGGAGACCGAGATTCCGGCCAAGCACGCGGGGACGCCGGCCGAGTTCGCCCCGATGGTCGTGTTCCTGTGCGGCGAGCCGAGCGGTTACGTGACCGGCACGACGATCCAAATCGACGGCGGCTTGCTGCCGAATCTCTTTTGAGCGGGGCGGCCGCCGGGACCGCACGCCTCGTCGTCGCGGTCGACGACTCCGAGACGGCCCAGCGCGCGCTCGAGTTCGCGATCGAGCTCGCGGTCCGCTGCGCGAGCGAACTGCTCGTCTGCACCGCGATCGATCACACCGCGGTCATCGCCGCGGTCACGACCCCCGATGCGCCGTACGCCGACGTCGGCGAGTTGCTCGACGAGTACGACCGCGGCGGGAACGCGATCTTGGAAGCTGCGGTGGCGCGCGCGAAGGCGGCCGGCGCGGCCGCCTCGTCCGCGCTGCTCGACGGGGCGGCCGTCCGGGCGATCGTCGAATATGCGCGGGAATGCTCCGCGTCGGCGATCGTCATGGGGACCCACGGCCGAGGCGGGCTGGAACGGATGTTCCTCGGCAGCACCGCGGACGGGGTGCTGCGCTTGGCGGAAGTGCCCGTGTTCGTCGTGCGCGACGGTGCGGCGAAGGCCGCCCGCCCGGCGGGCTACGCCGTTCGAACGCATCCTCGTGGCCGTCGACGACTCGGACCCGGCGCAGGCGGCGGCCGGCTTCGCGATCGCGTTGGCCGCCGCCGGCAAAGCCGCGCTGCTCTTTTGCGCGGTCGTCGAGACCGCCGCGTTCCTGGAGCGCTCGATGGACTACGGCTTCGACCCCGCGCCCATGCTCGAAGACGTGCGCCGCGGTGCGACCCACCTCGCCGAAGCGCACGTCGCGCGCGCGCGTGATGCGGGCGCGACCGCGGAGAGCCTCGTCGTAGACGGGACGCCCGCCGACGCGCTGCTCGAGGTCGCCGCCGAACGGGGGGCGGATCTCATTGCGATCGGCACGCACGGGCGCCGGGGGCTGCGCCGGTTGCTGGTCGGCAGCGTGGCCGAGAGCGTCGTCCGGCGCAGCCCGGTCCCGGTCGTCGTCGTGCGGAGCGCGCCGTCGCGTTAGCGGGTTACGATCGCGACGCGACCCCGTGCGGGCTCATGGACCCTGCTTGCTGGCTTCCATGCGGACGTGCTCCTTGCGCAAGTCGCGCCCGACCTCGTCGAGTAAGGCGCCGAGCGTCGCGTGGGCGATCCTGGCGCCGACGAGCCCGTCGAAGACGCTCCCGAGCGTGCCGCCCGGCGGAACGTACTCGCCTTTGAGGCGCAACTCGCACTCGCTGTAGTCTTCACCGGCCCCGAGCGTCAGCACGCCCGTGAACCCCGGGGTCGGGATCCCGCGCGAGGTTTGGCCGGCTTCCCACGTGATCTTGTATTTGGTTTGGTAGTTCGCGCTGTCCGCGAGCCGTTCGGCGGTCGCGTTGACCACGCGCGCCAGGGTCTGGCCCTGCGCCGCCGGCGCGACGAGCGTGAGCGTACACGTGCCGCTGGACTGGCCGGGTTCGATGCCCAGCCGGCGTTCGAACGCCCCGACCGCCTGGGTGTATGGCGCCTCGATGTAGATCCGTTCCTCGACCGTCGACATGTGTTCGTTTCTCCGCGTTTGAGCTCTCGCGCCGTTCGGCGTCCTCACCGCTTCTGCACGCCCCTGCAACGACCCGCTCGGCCGCCGCCCGCGCGGTGGATTCGATTTCGGTTTACGGCTTCATGGTTTCTTCACACGGGCATCCGAAGGCTTCGCTAGGATCGGAGCCATGAACAAACACGTCGAGAAGGATCAGCCGCTTCCGGCGACGCTGGCCTTTGTCTTGGTCTTTGGAAGCGCTATCCTCGTCGGGTGGTTCGTCATGTTCGCGCTCTTGAAGGACCGGTGGTAAATGCACATTCATCGGTACGAGCGCATCTGGCTGATCTTCGGCATCGCGATGCTGGCATCGTTCCTGGCCGCGATCACGACCGTCGCGGTCGTCGACGGGATGGTGCCGCCGAGCCACATTCAGACGATCGACCCGGCGAAGGTCACGAGCACCCCGCCCTTCGACAAACCCGGCCTGCACAAGGTCGGCGATCACGACTACGAGGCGTACTACGTCGCCCGCATCTTCTCGTTCACGCCCCAGGACCTGACCGTTCCGGTCGGCTCGCGGGTGACGTTCTACGTGACCAGCATGGACGTGATGCACGGCTTCAGCATCCCCGAAACCGGGGTCAACGTCATGCTGACGCCGGGCTGGGTGAGCACCGTCTCGTACACGTTCCGGAAAACCGGCAAGTTTCTGCTCGTCTGTAACGAGTACTGCGGCGCGGGCCATCAGATGATGGCCGGCTCGATCGAGGTGCAATGACCGTGTCGGCTATCGTTCACGAAACCGGGTTCAAACACGATCCGGTCGACAAACAGGTACGCGGTGAGAATACCCTGGTGCTCACGCACATCTACACCGCGACCGGTGCGCTGACGCTGGGCGCGCTGTTCGGCCTGCTGCAAGGCTTCTCGCGGGCCAACTTCATCGTGATCCCGGCCTGGTTCGACTACTATCGCATCCTCACCGCGCACGGCGTGCTGATGGCGCTCGTGTTCACGACCTACTTCATCACCGGCTTCAGCACGTTTGCGGTCTATCGCGCGATCCCGCGCGTGCGCTCGCTGGCGCTGGCCTGGTGGGCGTATGGCTTGATGACGGTCGGCACGGTGATGGCGGCGGCGACGATCCTGGCCGGCAACGCGACCGTGCTCTACACGTTCTACGCACCGCTCAAGGCGGCGCCCGAGTTCTACATCGGCGCGACCCTGCTGGTGGCGGGAACGTGGCTGGTCGCCGCCGAGATCATCGAGAACGTCATCTACTTCAGGAAGCACAACCCGGGCGCGCGCCTGCCCCTCGTCGTCCACGGCGCGGCCTGCACGTTCATCATGTGGGTCATCGCGACAATGGGCGTCACGGCCGAGATGCTGATCCTGATCCCGTGGTCGATGGGCATCACGTCAGGCGTCAACGTCGAGCTCACGCGGTTGCTCTTCTGGTACTTCGGCCATCCGCTCGTGTACTTCTGGATCATGGGCGCCTACATGCTGTGGTACAACGTCATTCCGACCACCTACGGCGGCAAAGTGTTCAGCGACAGCCTCGTGCGGCTCTCGTTCATCATGCTCTTGCTGCTCTCGACGCCGGTCGGGTTGCACCACCAGTTCCTCGAGCCGGGCGTCTCGGCGACGTGGAAATACTTGCACACGGTCTTGACGTACGGCGTCGTCATCCCATCCTTCATGACCGCCTTCGCGGTGTTCGCCTCGTTCGAACTCGCCGCGCAGGCCAAGGGGAAGAAGGGCTTCATCGCCACGGTCGGCTCGCTGCCCTGGAACAACCCGACCTTCACCGGCGCCGCATTCGGCATGCTGCTGTTCATCCTGGGCGGCTTCGGCGGCATCGTCAACGCGTCGTACAGCATGGACATCCTCGTGCACAACACGATGTGGATCGTCGGCCACTTTCACGTGACCGTCGGCGGACCGGTCGCGCTGACGTTCATCGGCGCGGCATACTGGCTCGTGCCCGCGCTGACCGGGCGCAAGCTGTGGGGCAAACAACTCGCCGTCGCGCAGACGTGGATGTGGTTCGTCGGCATGTTGCTGATGTCGCTCTCGATGCACTGGGCCGGATTGCTCGGCTCCCCCGGCGCACGTCCGACGTCACCTACTTCGGCTCGGCGGGCGCCGCGTCGTGGCACGGCGAAATGGTAGCGGCAGCAGTGGGCGGCACGCTGCTCTTCATCAGCATCTTGATGTTCGTCGTCGTCGCGGTCATGACCAAGCTCCACAACGAGCCGGGCACGACCGTGGTGAAGTTCGCCGAGGTCGACGATCGGGCCATCGATACCCCGCTGGTGTTTGACAAGTTCGGCCGCTGGGCCGCGATCGCCATCGTGCTCGCGATCGGCGCCTACGCCGGCCCGATGCGTGACTTGCTAGCCGTGCATACCTACTTGATACCCGGGATGAGGACGTGGTAATTCGCGATGAGCGATGTGAGCGTCATGCAGGAAGTACCGGTGTCGGCCGAATCGCTGCGGCACGCGCTGGAACAAGCCCTCACGGAGATGTCTCGTGATTCGCACGAGGGGCGCGTCTCGCTGAGCGCGCCCGTGGGGCGGAACCCCACGGCGAAAGCCGCTGAAGTGAGCGTGCCGGTGAAGGTGACCTACGACGGAAAGGCCGCCAAGCCGCTGCACCTCGAGGCGCTGGCGAACGGCGCTTTCTTTCCGCGCTTCGCCGGCGTCGTCACCGTGCAGCCGATGTCGCCGGCACGTTCGATCGTCCACTTGCAAGGGCAATACAACGTTCCCGGCGGCATGCTCGGCGAGACCCTCGACAAAGCCGCGCTGGGCCGGTTCGCGCGGCATAGCCTGATTTCGTTCCTCTCGAACCTCGTCGATGCGGCCCGGGAACGGATCGCGCGCGACGCGTTCGCCGCGCAGCAGAGCCACCTGTCTTGACCTAGGCGAAGATGCCGCGCAGTACGCGGTAGGCGGCGGTGCCGAAGGCGGCCGCCGCCGCGCCGAAGACTGCGAGCCATGCCCATCCGGGCAAGCCCGCCCCGCCGCCGCACATCGCGCCTACGTTCCGCGCGAGCGCCAGCGCGACGAGCAGGAGGGGGTTCGCCCGCCCCTGGGCGAGCGCGGAGATCTTCGCCTGCAACTCCTCGGGCGTCCAGTCGTTGCCGTCGATGACGTCGGCGATGCGGCCGTCGGCGCCGACGATCACCGCGGCTTCGCCGTGCACGAGGATCGCGCTCGGATCGCTGCGCGCGTCGATCCCCAGGCGCGCGGCGACCTCGCCTGCGTTCGCCGGGCTGCCGGTCGCGAACGTCCATCGTTGCGGGTCGGCGCCGACCGCGTGCCCGTAGCGCGCCAGCACCGCCGGCGTGTCGTACGCGGGATCGAGGGTCAGTTCGACGAGATGGGTGCGCGCCGGATCGACGATGCGCTGCAGACGCTCGAATTTCAGCGTGACGAGCGGGCACATGCGCGGATCGCGGCAGCGCGTGAAGATGAACGCGACGATCGCGGTGCGCCCGTAGAGGTCGCGCAGCGAGAACGGATGCCCCGCTTCGTCGACGAGCGGCGTCGCCGGGACCAGGTCGCCTTGGTGCAACACCGGCACGAACGCCGCCGGGGCGGCCGCGGCGGGCGGCGCCACGATCGCGGTCACGTGCAGCGCCGGCACGCAGTGCTTCGAGGGCCCGAGCGTTCCGGATACCGTGTCGCCGCGGTGCAGGCGCCGCAAGGTCGCCGCGTCGACGGCGAACGGCATCGTCATCGAGGGCATGTCGCCGAACGGATCGTGATGGACGTAGACGAGCCGCTTGGACGCGTCGACCGCGGTCACCGTGCCGTGCACGCGCTCGGGTGCAGCGGCCCCGGCCCCCAAGAGGGCGGGCGTGGCGAGCGCGAGCGCAAGGGCGGCGAGCGTGGCGCTAGGGCGCGTGGCCATCTTCGCGTGCTCGCGCACGCGCGCCGGTCGCGTAGGCCTGCTCGACGTAATCGCGGATGCGGGCCAGCAGGTCCCGCGCCGTCGCCTGCGCGATGCGATGCCCGACCGCCGACTCGAACGCCGAGCCCGCGTAGCCGGCGGGAGGCTCGTAGGAGCCGCGCAGCACGAGCGAGCACCCGGCGTCGCCGTCCCGCTCGACCTCGAGCACGCCCTCGAGCCGCGGAAACGCGCTCTCGTCGGCGGGCGTCCACTCGACTTCGAAGACCGCGTCGCCGCTGGGGGACGACGCGCGGCGCAAGGTGACGACGACGTCGCGCGTCAGCGCGATCTCGGTCCCGAGCGGCGGGATGCGGGTCGAAGCACGCAGTGCGAGCCGCACGCACTCGCCGTTCGCGCTCTCGTCGAAGAAACGTTGAAAGTGACGCGTTGCATCGCCCAATGGGCAGCGAACCAAGGTCCTGCGATGCAAGACGCCCATGGGAGCTCCTATCTCGAGTTCATCCGCTTGGCCACGTTAGCGACCATCCTACGCGGACCCGATGCGGGTCTCGTGAAGAGCTTGTGAAGCGCCAACCTCGGTGAACCGCCGGTCGACTGCGCCGAGCGCGAAACGCGGGGCGGCGGGTTCCGGCGTAAGGCCGGAATCCCTAGATGTGGTGGCCGCCGCAGGTTTGGCAGTCGCCGCCGGCATCGACGATGCCTGGGAGGCGAATCGTGAACGTCGCGCCGCGGCCCGGCTCGCTTTCGACCTCGACCGAGCCGCCGTGTTCGCCGACGAATTCCTGGACGAGCGCCAGCCCCAACCCGCTGCCCGGCACCTGCGCGGTCGCGCTGCTGCGGTAGCCACGCTCGAAGATGCGCGCCAGCTCGTCGGCGGCGATCCCGGGGCCGTCGTCCATCACCGTCAGCTGCAGCTGGCCTGCGACGCGGTGGCAATCGACGTAGATGTGCCCGCCGCGCTGCGTGTAGCGGATCGCGTTGCCGACGACGTTGGTCACGATCTCGCTGACGCGCCGGGGGTCGCCGATGAAGCGCGCGCAGCCGGAGGCAATCTCGTCGCAGCGGCCGACGCTGTAATCGATCCCGTGTTCCTTGGCGAACGCTTCGAGCCCCAGCAGTTCGTTGGTGATCACGCCGCAGATGTCGACCTTCTGCGCGTGCACTTCCAGCTTGTGCGGTTCCTCGGCCGGCTTTTGCGCCGCGTACGGGCGCAAGTCGTTGAGGAGCACGTCGATCTCGTTGAGCGCCTGGAGCACCGCCGTCAGCCGGGCGGTGCTCGGTTCGAGCTTCCCGTCGATGAACGCCTCCACGTTCGCGACCGCAACCGCGAGGTGGTTGCGCATTTCGTGGATGACGGTCCTCATGATACCTCGACCAATTTGTATCCCACGCCGAAGACGGTGACGATGTAGCGCGGGCGCGACGGATCGGATTCGATCTTGTGCCGCAGGTTCGCGATGTGCCGGTCGAGCGTGCGGTCGTACACGTCGCCGTCGGCTGAGATCTTGTCGAGCAGCTGATCGCGGGAGAACGTGCGCCCGGCATTGCTCGCCAGCACGTCGAGGATGCGGAACTCGGTCGGCGTCAAGTTGATCAACCCGCCGCCGCGCCGCACTTCGTGCCCTTTGCGGTCGATCTCGAGGTCGCCGACCCGCTGCACGTCGCGGGTGCCGGCCTGGCGCGCCCCGGCCCGGTAGCGCCGCAAGATGCTCTTGACGCGCGCGACCACCTCGCGCGGGCTGAAGGGCTTCCCGATGTAGTCGTCGGCCCCCAGTTCGAGCCCGACGACGCGGTCGACCTCATTGACCCGCGAGGTCAGCATGATCGTGGGAATGTCGACCTGCGCGCGGATGCGGCGGAACGCCTCGACCCCCGAGAGCTTGGGCAGATTCAGGTCCAAGATCAGGATGTCGGGATGTTCGCCGAGCGCCTTTTCCACGGCGGTGAGGCCGTCGCCGGCCTGTAATACTTCGAAGCCCTCGTCGCGCAAGTAATGGACGAGTACGTCGACGATTGCCGGTTCGTCATCGACGACCAGCACCCGGTCCGCACGGTCGTGGGTCGTCACAACAGCTCCACCCGGCCCGGATTCGACGGTCGAATGCCCCTTCATCTTTTACACGCCTCGGGCTACTTTGGCGGATGGATGTAGGTCAGCGCGTGGTGGGTCATGATCCGCCCGTTGCGGTCGACGCAGTCGGCGGTGCCGAAGAGCAGCTGCGTCCCGTCGTCGATCACCGTGGCGCGGCACCAGAACGGCTCGCCGGCCAAGCCGGCCAGAAAGCTCGTGCGCATGTCGGTCGTCACCGCCATCGTCGCGCGCTCGCCGAGCAGCGTGAAGATCGCTAGCCACATCGTGACGTCGGCCGCCGCCATGTAGATGAATCCCGGAATGACGCCCCCCGGCCGCACGTAGTGCGCGCGAAACGGCACCTCGGTGACGCAGGTTCCGACGCCGAGCTCCTGCACCGTGATGCCGTACTCGCGGGTGAATTCGGCACCGTCGAGCATTGCTTGGAGCGCTTCGCGCGTCGCCTGCGGTTCGGCCGGGGGCCGTTTCATCTCGCCGCTTCGGCCAATTGCTCGCGCAGCCGGGCCCGCTCGATCTTGCCCATCGCGTTGCGCGGGAGCGCGTCGATCACGTAGACCGACTTGGGCACCTTGAAGCTGGCGAGCTGCTCGCGCAGGTGAGCGAGCAGCGCGTCGGTGTCGATCGGGCCCTCGCACTCGATGAACGCGACCGGCAGTTCACCGCGGGCGCGGTCGGGCGCGCCGACCAGCGCGCTGGCGCGAACGCCCGGATAGCGGTCGATCTCGGCCTCCACCTCGCTCGGGTAGACGTTGAAGCCTGCGCTGATGATCAGTTCCTTGAGCCGTCCGACGATGCGGTACGTCCGCGTTTGCGCGTCGTAACTGGCCAGATCGCCGCTCTTGTACCACGGCCGGCCCTCATCGTCGCGGACGAATGCGGCCGCGGTCGCGTCGGGACGCCCCCAGTACCCGGCGAAGACCGAGGGGCCGCTGACGAGCAGTTCGCCGACCTCACCGGGCTCTGCCGGGCCGCCGCCCTGCGGGCTTGCGATCTGCACCCGCGTGCCCGGCATCGGAACGCCGACCGCGCCCGGAACCCGCGGGCCCCCGTACCGGTTGGTCAGCGGGAAGCCGAACTCGGTCGCGCCGTAGCGCTCGAGGATCGCGCTGCCGAACCGCGCTTCGAAGGCGCGGTGGACGTCGGCGGAGAGGGCGGCCGAACCGGAGACGAACAACCGCAGCTGCGGCACCGGACCGTCGCCGGCAGCCTCGAGGAGCCGCACGTACATCGTCGGCACCCCGAAGAACATCGTCACCTCGCCGCCGCGCATCGTCGCGAGCGCGTCGTTGACCTCGAACCGCTCCCGAAGGAGGGCGCGCGCCCCGGCCACCAGCGTTCCGTTCAGTGCCGAACCGAGGCCGTGAAGGTGGAACAGCGGCAACGTCAGGAGCAGCGTGTCGGACGCCGTCCAGCGCCAGGCCGTCGTCAACTGGGTCGCGATCGTCGCGAGGTTGTCGTGGGTGATCATCGCGCCCTTGGCCCGTCCGGTCGTCCCACTCGTGTAGATGATCGCCGCGACGTCGTGCGGTTCGGGCGGCTCGCCCCCGAATTGGTCGCGCGCAGCGTCGAGCGCCCAGCGTTCGACGTCCTCGAGCGCGATCAGCGCTTGCGCACCCACGATCGCTTCGGCGTACGGACGGCTCGCCGCCGAGACCGCCGCGAACGTGACCCCGGCGTCGCGCAACACGTGCTCGAGATCGGTCTTGCGGTAGAGCACGTTGGTGGGAACTGCGATCGCCCCCATCCGCAGCGCGGCAAGGTAAGCATAGACGAAGCCGATGCGGTTCTCGCTGTAGAGCGCGATCCGGTCGCCCCGGCGCAGCCCGCGGGCGGCCAGCTCGCCGGCGACGCGGCGCGCGCCCGCGTGCAGGGCCGCGTACGTGACGTCGTCGATCGCATACGCCGCGCCCCGGTCGCGCAGCGCCGCATCGTAAAGATCCAGTATAGTCACGCTACGGTATCCCAGGAAGCAGGGCGAAATCGCATAAAAGGTGGGGTGGAAGACATCTAAGTGCTTGTGCTTTCGGGCTCGAGAGGGAAAAGGGTTTTGGACGAACGATCGACGCGGCGTCACTTCTTCATGGGAACGGCTGCGGCTTCCGCCGCCGTCCTCCTGCGCCCGGCGCTGCCGGCGCTCGCCGCGGACGACGAAGCCAAGCTCTACGCGGCGGCCAAGAAAGAAGGCACCGTCACGTGGTGGACCGCCCACGTGGTGGAAGCGGCCGCCGAGAAGCTGCGCGACGCGTTCATGAAAAAGTATCCGGGGGTCGACGTTCAACTGACGCGGCAGACCGCGCAGGTGCTCTACCAGCGCTTGCAGACCGACCTCAAAGCGGGCGTTCACGAGCTCGACGTGTTCGGGACGACCGATGAGGGGCATTGCCTCGACCTCAAAAAGCAGAACGCCCTGGCCGCCTACGTGCCCGACGGGGTCAAGTATCTGCCGGCGGCGTTCCAGAAATTCGATCCCGACGGGATGTACTTTCTGGGCTCGTTCTTCTTCGTGCTGCTGAACTACAACCCCAAGAAGATCACGCCCGCGCCTTCGAAGTGGGCCGACCTCACCGATCCCAAGATGATGAACCTCATCACGCTCGGGCATCCGGCGTTCAGCGGTGCCGTCGGCGCCTGGGCGCTGGCCATGAACGACAAGTTCGGCTGGGACTACATGAACAAGGTGGCGGCCAACAAGCCGAAGATCAATCGCTCGATCTTCGACACCGTCACCGACATCGTCGCCGGCGAGCGTTTCATCGGTGCCGGCCCCGACAGTCAAACGTTCGAACAGCGCGCGGTGGGGGCGTCGATCGCGGGCGCGTTCCCGTCCGACTTCAGCGTGCTCGCGGCCGGCCCCACGACGGTGCTCAAGGATGCCCCGCATCCCAACGCGGCGCGTCTGCTCGCATCGTTCTACATGACCAAAGAATTCTCGCAGACGCTCGCGCAGACGTACAACTTTCCGTTGCGGGCCGACGTGCCGACGCTCGACGGCCTGACCTTCGACAAGATCAAGTACTACCGCAATCCGTCGGCGCGCCTCGAGGCCGGGATCCCCGAAGTCGTCGCCAAGTGGCGCGAAACGTTCGGCGTTTAAGGTTTTAGCGGCCTACCCGACCCCGGCTGCTTCGCGCAGTCGCGCGCCGCGGCGGACGTAGACGGTGCCGTCGAGGATGCGCCGCGCGGTGCGCCCGAGCGTCGCGCGGATGACGGCGGGGCCGTCGCCGCGTTGCTGCACGTGCGACTCCGTCTCGATGACGCCCGCGGGGTGGCCGATTCGCACCGCAAGCCGGATGCGCGCGTCGGGGCGTAACATCTCGGCCACGATCGAGCCGTCGATGCGCGCGGCGACGCCGGTGCACACGGTCGAGGTGCCGGCATACGTCTTATGCGTGATCTGCATGAACTGCAGGCGCGAGACCAAGTCCATCTCGCCGGCTGCGACCGGCTTGCCGGTCAAATGATCGACGTACGGCGCCGGCGGCGAGACGACGCCGATGATCGGCGTCGCGGGGCTGGGCGGCATCCCCATGCGCGCGAGCCCGGCCAGCCGGATGCGTTCGAGACGCTCGAGCAGGTCGCGGTTAGCGTCGATTTCGGCCGGCGACTCGGTGCCGCGCATGCCGACGTCGCGCGCGCGCACGAAGACGTGCGCGTTGCCGATGTCGACGAGCGACGCTTCGATCGCCCCGACGCCCGGCACGTCGAGCCGGTCGATCGCGTTGCCGGTGGGCAGCAGGCTTCCCGTCGCGCCGCCCGCCGTCCCGGCGAAATCGAGCGCGATCTTGGCCCCGGTGCCCGGGACGCCGGGCACGGCGTAATCGCCTTCGTCGACCGGGCGCCCGTCGCTGACCGGAACTTCGATGACGAGCACGCGATCGAGGTTGGTCGTGAACACGCGCACGGTCGTGACCGGCTCGACGGCCGGCACGTAGCCTTCGTCGACCGCGTAGTGGCCGACGGCCGCGGAGATGTTGCCGCAGAGGCTTTCGTAGTCGACCTCGGGTTTGTCGATTTCGACCTGACCGAACGTGTACGTCAGGTCGGTCCCGGGCACGCGCGGCGGACCGACGATCGCCATCTTACTCGTCAGCGGATCGGCGCCGCCGAGGCCGTCGATCTGCCGCCGGTCGGGCGAGCCGAAAATCGCGAGCACGAGCCGGTCGCGGTCGGCGCCTGGGCCCGGCAGATCTTCCTCGCGCAAAAAGACCGCTTTGCTCGTGCCCCCGCGCATGATCGTGCAGCGCATGGCGCCCCGTTCACTCATCGACGTCCTCCGGATGCTCGCATCCGGCGCTTTCCCCGCGGGCGCCGCCGAGGCCCTGCGGGCGGGTTCGTCCGCTGCGACCGCGGAAAACCGGCGGCATGGACATCGCCGTCGCCGGCCTGCTCGTCGAACGCCCGCGCCCGGGCGTCGTGTGGGCAACCTTCAACCGCCCGCAGGCGCGCAACGCGATGACGTGGGACATGTACGAGCGCCTCGAGCGCCTCTGCGACGAACTCGCGACCGAGGCGGGACTGCGGGCGGTCGTCTTCACCGGCGCCGGGAACGCGTTCGTCGCCGGCACCGACATCGCGCAGTTCCGCGAGTTCGCGACCGTCGACGACGCGTACGCCTACGAAGCGCGCATCGAACGCATCGTCGGAAAGCTCGAGCGGATCGCGGTGCCGACGATCGCCGCGATTGCGGGTGCGTGCACCGGCGGCGGGGCGGCGCTGGCCGCGGTGTGCGACCTGCGCATCGCGAGCGCCGACGCGCGCTACGGATTTCCAATCGCGCGCACCCTCGGGAACTGCCTGGCGATCGGAAACATCCGCCGGCTCGAAGCGCTACTCGGGGTCGCGCGCTTGAAGGATCTCTTGCTCACGGCCCGCCTGATGGACGCGCACGAAGCGCATGCGATCGGGTTGTTTCGCGACGTCGTGCCGGACGTCGCAGCGTTGCACGCGAGCGCGCTCGCGCTCGCCGAGCGGATCGCGACGTTCGCGCCGCTGACGCTGCGCGCCGGCAAAGAACAGGTGCGCCGCCTCGCCGCCGCCACGGCCCTCGACGACGACCGCGACTTGATCGCGGCGTGCTACGGCAGTCGCGATTTCCGCGAAGGGATCGAAGCGTTCTTCGCCAAGCGACCCGCGGATTGGCGCGGCGAATGACGGCGCCGCCAAGCGACGAACCACACCGCTGCGAGCGCGGTCAGCACGGCGACGGCGAGCGTGAAGGTGCGCAGATCGCTCGTCAACGCGCCGACGTGTTTGCCGAACTGGTGCCCTAACCCGATCAGCGCCGAGCAGAACACGAGCGAGCCGGCCGCGTCGAACGCGACGAAGCGCAGCACCGGCATCCGCGCGGCCCCCGCGGGCAGCGCCTCCGCGGCGCGCAAGAACGGCAGCAGCCGCAACAAAAACGTCGCCTTCGCGCCGTGCGCGAGGTAGAAATTTTCGAGCTCTTCGAGATGGCGTGCGTCGAGACCGATGTAACGGCCGAAACGCGCGACGACGCGCGGGCCGCCGGCGCGCCCGATGCCGTAGAGCATCCACGCGCCGAGCGTTTCGCCCGCGACCGCGACCGCGATCGTGGCCCATAGCGGGCCGAGAAGTCCGCGTGCCGTGTACGCGCCGGCCGCCGGCAACACGATCTCCGTACCGATCGGAATGCCCAAGCTCCCGAGCATCATCACGATGAACAGGCCGGGATAGTGGGCCGTCACGACGAGGTGGGTGACGAAGGCTTCCAATTGGTCCACGACCGCGCCGATCTTCTCTACGGCGACGCCAAGACTTTCGTCGCCACGCGGCGTATCGGGCGAGAGCCGTGTCAGTCCTGCGCCGCCTCTTTGCTACGCAGCCGCTCGATCGCGTCCGTTCGGACGCCGACGGACCGGCGCTACGCCGCGTGCTCGGACTGCCCGGATTGGTCGCCGTCGGCTTGGGCACGATGCTCGGCGGCATCTTCACGACGATCGGCGCGGGCGCGCTGCAAGCCGGCCCCGGGGTCATCGGTTCGTACCTTCTCTCGGGGCTCGCGTGCGTGTTCGTCGCCTTTTGTTACGCGGAACTCGCGAGCATGGTGCCGGTGGCCGGCAGCGCGTACACGTATGCGTATGCGGCACTGGGGGAATTCGTCGCGTGGGTCATCGGCTGGGATCTGATCCTCGAGTACGGCATCAGCGTCGCGCCGACCGCCGCATCGTGGTCGGGTTACATGCAAGGGGCGCTCGCGGGCATGGGCCTGGTGCTTCCCGAGTGGGCGAAGGTCGCGAACCTGGCGCTGAGCGGCGGCCACATCGACCTCGCGCATTCGCAGGTCGACGTGCTGGCGGTCCTCGCGACCCTCGCCGTCACCGCGGTGCTCGCCAAAGGGATCAAGGAATCGGCGACCACGAACACCTGGCTCGTCGTGCTGCAGGTCGGAACGATGATCGCGTTCATCGCCGGCTTGTGCTTCGCGATCCATCCGGGAAACTTCCACCCGTTCGCGCCCCACGGCAACGGGGCGATCGTGCAGGGCGCAGCCCTGGTGTTCTTCGCCTACATTGGGTTCGACACGGTGACGGTCGCTTCGGAGGAGGCGCGCAATCCGCGCCGCGACGTGCCGCGCGCGATCCTGCTCTCACTTCTCATCGGGATCATCTTGTACGTCGGCATCGCGGTCGTTACCGTGGGTATCGTGCCGTGGCAGAAAATCAACGCCGATGCGGGTATGATCGACGCCGTGAAGCTGGGGGAAACAGTCCCATCATGCTCGCCGTCGTGGTCGTCGGCGCGATTGCGGGCAACACGACCGTGATGATTACCTCGATGCTGGGACAGATCCGCATCTTCTACTGCATGTCGCGCGACCGGCTCTTACCCGAGGCGGCGGCCCACATCGACCCGCGGACCCTGACCCCGCTGCGCACGACCGTCGTGACCGGGGTCGTCGTGGCCGTCCTGGCCGGGATCGTTCCGCTGGTCGACCTGCTCAAGCTCGTCAACATCGGGACGCTTTCGGCCTTTGCGATCGTCTGTGCCGGTGTGCTGATTTTGCGCATCGTGAAACCGAATGCCGATCGCCCGTACCGCGCCCCTCTGGGACCCCTGGTGGCAACCATTGGGCTGGGGTTGTGTCTATATCTGATGATTGACGGCATCGAAGCGCCGACGTGGATTCGGTTCGCCGTCTGGTTCTCCGTCGGGGCGGGGATATATGCGGCGTACGGATACCGGCGGTCGCTGCTGAGGACCGCCGGCACTTGACCGGCTTTGGAGTGGCCGGCGCACGGGTATTGGCAGGTCCGAGGGCAAAACAAGCGGCTTCGGGCTGACCGGACGACGGACTGCAAGACTTTGATGTGGAGGACGATGGAGCAGCGAGACGCTGCAACGCATGATTACGGACGTGCGCTGAGCTTTTGCCGGGCGATCTTACCGAAGGTGTCTCGCACCTTCGCCTTACAGATCGGCTTTTTGCCGGGCGACCTCGGAAAGGCCGTCCTGGTCGGCTATCTGATCTGCCGGATCGCCGACACGGTCGAAGACGATCCTCTGATGTCGGTTTCCCGGAAGCAACAGCTCCTGGGCCGCTTCCTGGACTGTTTCGACGCCGCCGCCGTTGCCGAGTCGTACGCGCTCGAAGCCGCCGACGTGACCGGCAACCCCGATCACGTGACCCTGCTGCGCGGCACGGCCGACGTGTTCGTCGTGTATGCGGCCCTCCCCGACGAGAGCCGCGAGATCGTGCGCCGCTGGGTCGGCGAACTGGTCGGCGGCATGAGCGAGTTCGTCGAGCGGTATCCGCACGGCATCAGGATCCAGACGATGCCGGAGTTCCGCCGCTACTGTTACTACGTCGCGGGCACGGTCGGCCATCTGCTGACCGAGCTCTGGCGCGCGCACGCAGCCGTCGGCGACCGCCAGTACAACCGCATGCTGCGAACCTGCGAGCAATTCGGCGAGGCGCTGCAGACCGTCAACATCCTCAAGGACATCGCCTGGGACATCGAGCGTGAGAACGCCGCTTACGTTCCCGAGGAGCTTTTGCGCGAACGCGGCTCGAGCCACCAAGCGCTGCTCGAACGCGAGCGCTTGCGCGACAACCGTAAGGCGATCGACGCCCTGATCCAGCTCGCCAAGTCCGATCTCGAAGCCGCCTTCGAATACTACTCGGCCATTCCCAAGCGGGCGATCCCGATCCGCATCTTCTGTCTGCTGCCGATCCTCTTCGCGGTCGCGACCTTGCGCGAGATCGAGCGCTCGACCGCGATGCTCGAGCCGGGCGGCGGCGTCAAGATCACGCGCCGCGAAGTCCGTTCGCTGATCTTGGCCGGGTCCGTGTCAACGGTGAGCAATCACGCGACGCGGTGGCTCTTCTCGAAGGCCAGCCGCGACCGATTCGTGCCATTCGCGACCGGCTGAACCTCTCGCGGATCGCGCTCGCGCATCCGTGGATCACGGTGCTCGTGTGGGTCGGCGTCGCGGCGGCCGGCGCGTGGGCGTTCAGCTCCCTCAAGTACGCGCTCTTCCCCGACATCGCTTTTCCGGTCGTTACGATCGAAGCGCACAACGGTCAAACGTGGGCGAGTGAAACGGAGAAATCGCTGACCGATCCGCTCGAAGCGGCGGTCGCGGATCTTCCGAACCTCACCCAGACGCATTCGCTGACGTTTCCCGGCAAGACGTACATCGATCTGTCGTTCGACATCGGCAACGACCTCGAAGCGCATCGCGACGCGGTCGCGCAAGCGATCGCCGGCGCGACGATCGTCGGCCACATCGACCACATCACCGCCGTCAACCTCAACGAGACCTCGGTCGTCACGTACGCGGTGCACGCGCCGTCGCTCGACCTTCCGGAACTGACGCGCCGCACGAACGCGACCCTCGTGCCGGCCCTGAGCGCGGTGCCCGGCGTCTTGAAGGTGGAGGTCCTCGGCGGCCAGACGATGCGCAAGGTGCAGACCTCGGCGGTGCGCTACGACGGGGTCCCCGCGGTCGCCGTCTCGGTCGTCAAGCGAGCGAACGCGAACACCCTCGACGTCGCCGACGGCGTGACCGCCGCGGTCGACCGGATGCGCGGGCAGATGGCCGGCTTGACGATCGATCTCGCGCAGACGCAAGCGACCTACGTGCGCGAGGCCAGCCGGGCGACGGCCGAGGCGCTCGGCATCGCGATGCTGCTCGCCATCGTCGTGATCCAGCCGTTCCTGCGCAACTGGCGCGCGACCGCGATCTCCGCGCTCGCGATCCCCACCTCGCTGTTGACCGCGGCGATCGTCATGGCACTCTTCCACTTCAACCTCGAGACGATCACGATGCTGGCGCTGGCGCTGGTCGTCGGGGTCATCGTCGACGATGCGATCGTCGACGTCGAGAACATCGTGCGCCACCTCGACCGCGGCGAGCCGCCCAAGACGGCCGCGCTCAACGCGACCAACGAGATCGGGCTCACCGTGACGGCCGCGACCCTGACGATCGTCGCCGTCTTCTTGCCGATCGGGCTGATGCGCGGCACGCTCGGGCAGTTCTTCAAGCCGTTCGGCATCACCGCATCGGCCGCGGTGCTCGCCTCGCTGCTCGTGGCGCGCACGCTCTCGCCGGTGCTGGCCGCGTGGTGGTTGAAGCCCGGCCGCAAGCCCGCGGTCGAGCTCGAGTCGACGCGCACGATCCAGGCCTACCGCGCGCTACTCGCGTGGTCGCTCGATCATCGCAAGCGGATCATCTGGCTCGCGCTGGGTGCGTTCGCGGCCGGCATCGCGGTCATCCCGCTGATCCCCAAAGGTTTCGTCCCGAACCTCGATCGCGGAGCCTTCGTCGTCAACTTCGTCGCCGCGCCGGGGACGAAGTTCCTGGCGAAGCTCGACATGGCCAAACGGCTCGAACGGTCGATCAAAACCGACCCCGCGGTGGCCGACGTCTTCACGCAGGTCGAGACGAAGCCGTCGACCGGAACGACCGGGACGTTCTACGTGAGGCTGCATCCGGTGCGTGACGCGACGACGATCGGGGTCGAGAACCGGGTGCGCTCGCGTCTGCCGGCGATCGCCGGCGCGACGGTCAGCGTCGGCGACATCCCGTTCGTCGAGAGCGGCAACGCGAAGCCGGTCGAAGTGTCGATCGTCGCCGCCACGGAGCTCGACTCCGACTTGGCGACCCTGCTCTACACCGCGCAGCAGCTCCAGACGCGGGTGCAAAAGGTCAAGGGCATCACCGACGTCTCGCTCTCGGGGTTGGAGATCTTGCACGGCTACGCGTTCGAGATCGAACACCTCGACCGGCAGCGCGCGATCACGCTCTCGGCCGATTTGACCGGCGGCTTGCAGATCGGCGATGCGACCGATGCGATCGTGCGCATCTACCACCTGATCGCGCCGCGCACGATCAAGCTCGTGCTCGTCGGCGGTTCCGCCGACGTCGTCAAGACGTTCGGGAGCTTTGCGATTGCGCTCGCCGTGTCGATCATCGCGATCGTCGGCGTGCTCTATCTGTTGTTCCGCAACTGGCTCGATCCGCTGGTCATCGTCATCTCGCTCCCGCTTTCGCTCGTCGGGGCAATGCTCGCGCTGTTCTTCACCCGCGCCGATTTCGGGCTGATCTCGCTGATGGGCGTGATCTTTTTGTTCGGGCTGGTCAACAAAAACGCGATCCTGCTCGTCGAGCGCATCGACGCTTATCGCCGGCTGGGCATGCGGCGGCGCGAAGCGGTGCTGACGGCCGGGTCGGTGCGGCTGCGCCCGATCTTCATGACGACCGCGGCGACGATCCTGGGCATGCTCCCGATCGCCCTGGGCTTCGGGGCCGGGGCCGAGCTGCGCGCCCCGATGGCCGTCTCGATCATCGGCGGCTTGGCGACCTCGACGCTGCTGAGCCTCGTCGTCGTCCCGGTCGTGTACACGGTGTTCGACGACCTGCGCCAGCTGCCGCGCCGGCGCGCGCGCCGCCGGGCCGAGCGGCTCGCGGCGCAAACGCCCGAAGCGCGCCGCGTCGCCACCTGATGCCGCTGGCATACGTCACCGGCGGGACCGGCTTCGTCGGCGCGCACGTCGTGCGCGCCTTGCTCGACGACGGCTGGCGCGTGCGCGCGATGGTGCGGGCGGGGAGCGATCAGCGCAACCTCGACGGCCTCGACGTGGAGCGCCACGAGAGCGACCTGCTCGACCCCGAACTGG
This sequence comes from Vulcanimicrobiota bacterium, assembly GCA_963749395.1. Classification (GTDB taxonomy): domain Bacteria; phylum Vulcanimicrobiota; class Vulcanimicrobiia; order Vulcanimicrobiales; family Vulcanimicrobiaceae; genus CAVVMT01. Next base: position 725,364 of record CAVVMT010000008.1, on the reverse strand, counting down.
CCGGCGGCATGCGTGGCGCGGAAGCGGTGTTTCACGTCGCCGCCCACTACAGTTTGTTCCGCTCGCAACGCGCGACGCTGTATCGCGTCAACGTCGGCGGGACCGAACGGGTGCTCGCCGCTGCCCAAGCTGCGCGGGTGTCGCGGATCGTCTACACGAGTTCCGTTTCGGCGATCGGGGTGCGCCACGGGGCGCTCGCCGACGAGACGTTCGACGCGCGGCTCGAGGATGCGATCGGCGATTACAAGCGTTCGAAGTTTCTCGCCGAGCGCGCGGTGACGCTCGCCGCCCAGCGCGGCCAGGACGTCGTGATCGTCAACCCGTCGACCCCGATCGGTCCCCTCGACCGCAAGCCGACCCCGACCGGCGAGATCCTGGTCCGTTTCATGCAAGGGCGGCTCCCGGCGCTGGTCGAGACCGGGCTGAATTTCGTCGACGTCGGCGCGGTCGCGCGCGGACATCTGCACGCCCTCGAGCGCGGCCAGCGCGGCCAGCGCTACATTCTCGGCGGAGAAAATCTCCCGCTGCGGACGCTGCTCGAGAAAGTTGCTGCACTGGTCGGCCGCGCCGTCCCACGGACCAGCATCCCATGGTGGGTGCCGCTCCCGGTTGCCTGGCTCGACGAGCGCGTGCTGGCGCGTTTGGGCAAGCCTCCGGCGATCCCGATCGACGCCGTCCGCATGGCAAAGGAGTCGATGTATTACGACACGTCGAAGGCGATCCGGGAATTGGGATACCAGCCGGGATCGCTCGATGATGCGGTCCGCTCCGCCGTCAAATGGTTTGCGGACAACGGCTACGGTGGCAAGGGCGCTTAGCCGGCGCGCGCAATTCGGCATGCCGAATCGTTTTCGAGGGCGTGCCTCACAACCGAACGAATAGGATCACGTGGGAATTCATATCAAACAGGCGGTCGCCGTCGGAAAATACCTGATCGGGAAGAAACTCAAGGGTGAGAAACGCTTCGCGACCGTGCTGATGCTCGAACCGCTCTTCCGCTGTAATTTGGCCTGTTCGGGGTGCGGGAAGATCCAGCATCCGGTCGAGGTGCTGCGGCGCCATCTGACCCCCGAGCAGTGCTTCAAAGCGGTCGAAGAGTGCGGGGCGCCGGTCGTCGCGATTCCGGGCGGCGAACCTCTTCTGCATCCGCAGATCGACGAAATCGTCGAAGGGCTGGTCGCGCGCAAGAAGTTCGTCTATCTCTGCACGAACGCGATCAGGCTCGAACAGAATCTGGACAAGTTCCAGCCGTCACCGTACTTCTCGTTCAGCGTCCACCTCGACGGCCCGCGTGAGATCCACGACAAGGCGGTCGCGCGCGACGGTATTTTCGACATCGCCGTCCGCGCGATCAAAGCCGCTAAGGCGCGCGGCTTCAGGGTCACGACGAACACGACGATCTTCCAAGGCGCCGACACGGCGGCGATGCAGCAGTTCTTCGACTTCTGCATGGACGACTTGAAAGTCGACGGGCTGATGATCTCGCCCGGCTACCCCTACGAGAAGGCGCCGGATCAGGAGCACTTCCTGCACCGCGAACAGACGAAGGCGCTGTTCAAGGAAATCCTCGCCCCGCATTACGCGAAAAAGAAGAAGTGGCAGTTCAACGCCAACCCGTTATTCCTCGACTTCCTCGTCGGCGACAAGGAGTACGATTGCACGCCTTGGGGGATGCCGAGCTACAGCCTGTTCGGCTGGCAGAAACCGTGCTATCTGCTCGGTGAGGGTTACGCGCAGAGCTACGCGGAGCTGATCGAGACCACCGATTGGTCGCAGTACGGTCAGAAGAGCGGCAATCCGAAGTGCGTCGATTGCATGGTGCACTGCGGCTACGAGCCGACCGCGGCGGAAGATGCGATGCGGCCCGCCAACATGCTCCGTTCGCTCGCCTCGGTGTTCGGCCGCTGATCGACGAACTGCTCGACGCGCGCCTGGCCCGGGCGGTGCGCGCCTTCGCCACGATCCCGCCGATGTCGGAGATGATCGAACACGTCGTCACCGTCGCGCGGCGCGGCGTGCATCCGGCGACCCGGGTCGCGATCTTGGTCGCGCAAGCCGAAGGCGCGCAAGCGGCCGACGCGCTCGACGCGGCGGCCGCAATCGAACTGCTCGTCGCATACATCGCGCTGCACGACGAGTTGGCCGCTTCGATCGAACGCAACGGGCCGCTCGCGATCGCGCGCGAAACGGTCGCCCAAACGATCAACACCGGCGACGGCATCTGTTCGATGAGCTTCTTGACGCTCTACGCGAACGAAGCCGGCGTCCCGGCCGAGCGCATCGTCGGCATCGCGCGCGCGCTGTATCAGGCGAACCTGCAAGTGACGGCGGGCCAAGGACGGATGCTCGAACTCGCGCAGGCGGAGGCCGTGTCGCTCGAAGAGTACGAGCTCGCGGTCGACGAGAAGGGCGCGGTGCTGTTTGCCGCCGCGGCGCGCATGGGCGCGCTGCTCGCCGGGGCGGCGGAGGAACGTGCCAAGGCGTGGTCGTCGCTCGCGCGGGCGGCGACGCTCGGCGCCGCCCTGGGCGCATACGGCCCAATCGCCAAGCGGATCGCCGAAGACGAACGCGACGGCGCGGAAGCCCGGCACCGCGCCGACGCGAGCGCGCTTGCGGCCGCGCATGCGATCGATGCCGACGGCGCGGTGCGCGAAGCGATCGATACGTACGTGCGCGACGCCGCCAAGCGCGCGCGGCGCGTTCAACCGATCTGACGGTCGCGATCGCGGTCCCGCGCGGCCCCGAAGCGGGGGCCGTGCGGCGCGGTGCGCGCACGGGTTCCGTGCACGTGATCGAGGTACCGATCGGCGCGGCCGCGGCGCCCGCGCTGCAGACCGCGCTCGACGCGCTGCCCGGCGTCGCGACGCTGATCGTCATGGGCACGTGCGGTGCGCTGGACGATGCGTTGCGCGCCGGCGCACTGGTCGTCTATGCGTCGTGCACCGGTGCCGGCGGCGAACTCGCGGAGTGCGATGCGGAGCTCGCGGCCACCACGGCCGCGCACCTCGGGGCGACGCTCGTGCGCGGCACGACGGTGGCGGCGATCGCGCAGACCGCGGCGGCGAAGCGGCGCATCCGGGCGGCGACCGGAGCCGGCGCGGTCGACATGGAGAGCGCGCCGATGCTCGCGCTCGCGCGGGCGCGCGGGCTGCGCTGCACCGCCGTGCGCGCCGTCAGCGACACGAGCGCGGCCGACTTGCCCGATCTTCAATCGGCGGTCGACGCCGACGGCAACCTCGCGCCCGGGCGGTTGGCGCTCGCGATGCTGCGCGCGCCGCGCGCGTCCTTCCGCCTCGCGCTCAGCGGGCCACGGGCGCTGGCGGCGCTTCGGCGAGCGGGAGCGCTGCTGGCGGCACCGTAGCGCCGTAGGTGCGGCCCTTCCAGCCGCCGCCCGCGCCGCGCGCATGGCGCAGCGCCGAATCGACGGTCATCGCGGTATAGAGCACGGCCGCGAACGGCAGCGTCAAGGCGTAGACGGGCGGCACGCGATAACGCCGTAGCGTCGGCACGTACGCAATCGTCTGCAGCGTCCAAGCGGTGGCGCCGGCGACGAGCGGGCGCGGCTTGCGCGCCAGCGCGCCGTAGAGCATCGCGAGCGGAGGCACGACGTAGAGCAGCTTCATGCCCGCGACCGTACCGAGCAGTTGCCACGGCGAATGGTCGAGTTGCGTGTATGCGGTGCGCGCGACCATCGACCAGATGCCGCGCAGCCCGTGGTACGGCCGGATGCTGCGCGAACGCGCGGTCAGGCCCAAGCGGATCCAGCCGCCGCTGCGCTTGACGGCGGCGGCGAGCGCGCAATCGTCGATCAGGCGGCCTGCGATCGCTTCCAATCCGCCTATGCGGCGTAGCGCGCCCGCGCTCAGCAACACGCACCCGCCGGCTGCCGCTGCGGTTGCACGGCGCCGGTCGTTGACCCATGCGAACGGGTACAATTTCTGAAAGAAGAACACAAAGGCCGGGACGAGCAGCGTTTCCCAGCCGCCCTTGCGATGCAGCCGCACCATCAGCGAGACGAGATCGAGTCCGTCATGGCGCGCGCGGGCCGTCAAGCGCGCGAGCGTCGTGGGATCGTGCTCGACGTCGGCATCGGTGAACCACCAGTAATCGGGTTCTCCGTACGCCTCGCGCGCGTAGGCGACGCCTTGCGCGAGCGCCCACAACTTGCCGGTCCAACCCTCGGCCAACGGACGCGCTTCGATGACCGCGAAGTCGAGCGAGCGCTGCGCGCGCGCGGCCGCGCCGCGAGCGGCGGCGGCGGTGCCGTCGGTGCTGCGATCGTCGACGACCGTGATCGTCAGCGCGCCGTCGTACACCTGACCGAGCAGGGACGCGGCGGTCACGCCGATGACGTCGGCTTCGTCGCGCGCCGGAATCACCGCGTGGACGCGTGGGGCGGTGCGCGCCTCGATGGCCGGCCGAACCGGCTGGTCGTCGAGCGGCGCGCGCCAAAAGCCCCCGCGCAGGGTCAAAAGTCCTACCCATGCGGCGGCGGAAGCGGTTGCCGCCGACGATGCAATTCTTTGGAGCACGTTGCTGCTTTGAAGGCGCTGCGGGCATAGCCCTGCGGGGCCGCGAAGAACGCCGTGATGATTGGGGAACGTACCGACCTTGACGGAGCGATCGAGCGCAGTCGGGATCGACTGCTTGCGCTCCAGCACTCGGACGGCTACTGGTGGGCCGAACTCGAGTCGAACGTCACCATCACTGCCGAAGTCGTGCTGCTGCATCACGTGTGGGGCACCACGCACACGCGGCCGCTCGACAAGGTGGTGCCGTACCTACGCAACGAGCAGTGTGCTAGTGGCGGCTGGGAACTGTTCTACGACGACGGCGGCGAGCTGAGCACGACGATCGAAGCCTACATGGCGCTGCGCCTGCTGGGCGTGCCGGCCTACGATCCGGCCCTCGTGCGCGCCAAGAAGTTCGTCCTCGAACGCGGCGGGATCAGCAAGAGCCGTATCTTTACGAAGATGCACCTCGCGCTCGCCGGCGCGTTCCCGTGGAAAGGGCTCCCCGCGATCCCGCCGTGGATCATGCTCTTGCCGCCTTGGGGGCCGTTCACGATCTACGACATGTCGAGCTGGGCGCGCGGCAGCACCGTCCCGCTCGCAATCGTGTTCGACCGGCAGCCCGTGTACGGGCCGCCGCTCGATCTGGGCGAGCTGTACGTCGAAGGCTACGCGAACGCGCGGCTCGATTTCCCGGCCCGCGACGACGTCGAACGGTTCTGGAACAACGTCGACCGCGGGCTGCGTTTGATGCACGATTGCAAGCTCGTGCCGTTTCGCAAAGCGGGGCTGCGGGCGGCCGCGCGCTGGGTGCTCGAGCGTCAGGAAACGACCGGCGACTGGGGCGGCATCATTCCGGCGATGCTCAACTCGATGCTCGCGCTGCGCGCGCTCGGCTATGCGCCCGACGATCCGGCGGTCGTGCGCGGCTTCGAAGCGATCGACGGGTTTGCGATCGAAGAAGAGCGCGCCTATCGTATTCAGCCGTGCATCTCGCCCGTGTGGGACACGGCATTGTGCATGCGCGCGCTGGTCGAAGCGGGCGTGCCGCGCGACGACGCGGCGATCCTGCGCGGCACCGACTGGCTGATCGAGAAGCAGATCTTTCAGACCGGCGATTGGGCGGTGAAGAACCGCCGCGGGAAGCCGGGCGGCTGGGCCTTCGAATTCGTCAACAACTGGTACCCCGACGTCGACGATTCCGCGGTCGTCGTCATGGCGCTGCACGAAGCCGACGCGAGCGACAACTCGCGTCGTCACCTGGCGATCGAGCGCGGTGCGCACTGGATCGATTCGATGCAGTGCAAACCGGGCGGGTGGGGCGCGTTCGACGTCGACAACGACGCGTATTGGCTCAACCGTCTGCCCTACGCCGATCTGCGGGCGATGTGCGATCCCAACACCGCCGACGTGACCGCGCGGGTGATCGAGATGCACGCGCGCTGCGCGAGCGCTCGCGACGTGCGCGGCCTCGAACGCGGGCGCGCGTATCTGTTGGCGGAACAGGAAGCGGACGGCTCGTGGTTCGGCCGCTGGGGCGTCAACTACATCTACGGGACCAGCGGCGCGATGGTCGCGCTCGGTTTCACGCACGAGCGGCCCGAACATCGCGCGGCCCTCGAGCGCGGCGCCGATTGGTTCATCAGCGTCCAGCAGCCCGACGGCGGGTGGGGCGAGACGTGCCGGACGTACGACGACCCGTCGCTCAAAGGTGCCGGCCCGAGCAGCGCGTCGCAAACGGCGTGGGCGCTGATCGGCTTGCTGGCGGCGCCGCAACTGCTCGACGCGCGGGGCGTGGCGGCGGTCGAACGCGGCGTCGCGTGGCTGCTCGAACGGCAACGTGCGGACGGGTCGTGGGAGGAGCGCGAGTTCACCGGGACGGGGTTCCCCGGGCACTTCTACCTCCGATACCATCTGTACTGCGAACACTTTCCGCTCACGGCACTCGCGCGGTATCGTGCGTGGCGCCGCGGCGCGTAGCGCCGCATGGAGTACGCTTCAGGCGATCTGCCGTGGCGCGACGCGTACAAGTTGCTGATCGGCAGCATCTTGCCGCGCCCGATCGGTTGGATTTCGACGATCGACGCGGCCGGCGTCGCCAACCTTGCGCCGTTCTCGTTCTTCAACGCGGTCTGCCCGAATCCGATGACGGTCGCGTTCTCGCCGAACGGCTCGAAGAAATCGGATGAGTGCAAAGACACGCTGCGCAACGTCGAGACCACCGGCGAGTTCGTCGTCAACATCGTGACGTACGCGCTGGCCGAGGCGATGAACGCGACCTCGGCGTCGTTCGATGCCGACGTCGACGAGTTCGCCGCCTGCGGGCTCGCGGCGGCGCCATCGGCCGTCGTGCGTCCGCCGCGGGTGGCCGAGTCGCCGATCCATTTCGAGTGCAAGGTCGTCAACGTGCTGCGTTTCGGACGAACCGGCGACGGCGGCGGCAGCCTCGTCGTCGGCGAGGTCGTCCACGCGCACGTCGCCGACGACCTGCTCGACCGCGGGCGCATCCTGACGCAACGGCTGCACCCGGTCGGCCGCCTTGCGGGCAACGAATACTGTCGCGTCAACGACGTCTTCGAACTGATCCGCCCGACGTAGTGCCTACAGCGGCGCGTCGTTCTGGTGCGATACGTAGGCCTTGGGATTGAAATACCAGTCGGGCAACGTGTCGGGGAACGCGATGTCGCGGAACTTGTAGTCGACTTCCTGGCCGTCGCCGTCGTAGCCGCCGCCGACGACGCCGTGGATCGCGGTGACGATCGGCCGCCCGTCGAGGCTGCTCATCGTGATCGTGAACGTCGTCGGATAGACCGGACCGTGAGTGACGAACAGCTTATCGGTGGCGACGAGCTTGCGCAGTTCGTACGTCTTCGCGTCGGCCCAGATCTCGCGCAACCGGTTGCGGTCGGGATCGCGGATCGGGTCGAGGGTCAAGTGCAGTTGGCCGTCGACCGTCTCCATGCTCGTCACGTCGTATTCGCGTTCGACGAAAGCGCGTACCGAGCCGATGATCGGGGGCGCGCTTTCGGCCACCTCCGGCGTCGGCACGAAATCGGGCGGGTGCGGATGGGCGGGTGCCGGCTCGAAGACGTCCGCGGTGGGCGGCCCCGGGTCGGTGTCCTCGTTGAAGGCGACGCGCTGAAACTCGAGCGGCCCACGGGCGGTGTCCATGAACACCTTGCGCGTCAGCGCGCCCCGGTCCGAGCTGCGCAGCCAATAGTGGACCGTATAGCTTTCCGCGTAGTCGGGGAAGCCGTTCGTCGCGAGCTGCGAACGCACGAGCGTGTAGGTGACGTACGGCGGCGGGGGGCGGTGGGAACGGAAGGTCGCGCGGATCAGGCCGAGCGCGCGTTCGGGCGAAAGCGTCGCCATAGGCTGCGGCGCGGGCGTCGCGAGCGCGACGGCGGCGGCCGCAACGAGCATGTGAAGCATCGCGATAAGCTACCATGCACGCCCGCCGAAAGCCCTTCGAGCGATGCCTTCCCTCCGCAGGCGGTCCCGGCCGGACGCACGCTCTCTCCGACCGGACAGCAGGCGCCGCAGACGGAAACGCGGAGCGGGTGGGGAAGCGTGCCTCATGAGACGATGCGCGCGGGCCCGATGATCGACATTTCACAGTTTGCCATCCCGCCGGGCACCGCGGTGCGCTTGAGCAAGATCGATGCGGCCGCCAAGCCCTTCGGTTCGAAGGACGAGGCGACCAAGATCCTCGACGATGACGTCGAGAAGCTGATCGCGCTTCAAGACGTCTTCTACGCGAGCGCGAAGTTCGGGCTCGTCATCGTCTTTCAAGGGCTCGACGGCGCGGGCAAGGACGGCGCGATCAAGCACGTGATGTCGGGCGTCGCGCCGCAAGGCGTCGACGTCCACTCGTTCAAGGCGCCGTCGGCGGAAGAAGTGCACCACGACTTCCTCTGGCGCGTCAGCCGCGCGCTGCCCGAACGCGGGCGCATCTCGATCTTCAACCGCTCGCACTACGAAGAAGTGTTGGTCGTGCGGGTCAATCCGCAGCTCTTGAACGCGCAGGATCTCCCCGATTCCGATCGCAGCGAAGCGTTTTGGAAGACTCGCTTCGAGGACATCAACGCGTTCGAACGCCATCTGACGCGCACCGGCACGCAGATCGTCAAATTCTTCCTGCACGTTTCGAAAGAAGAGCAGTGCAAGAGGCTGCTCGCGCGGATAGACACGCCCGACAAGAACTGGAAATTCGCGCCGACCGATCTGCAGACGATGTTGCAGTACGACGATTACACGGCCGTGTACGAGGACGCGCTCTCGCACACGAGTACCGAGTGGGCGCCCTGGTACGTCGTGCCGTCGGATCGCAAGTCGACCGCGCGGGCGACGATCGGGTGCGTGCTGGTCGAGCGGTTGCAAGCGTTGCAGCTGACGTACCCGGGGGTCACCGAAGAACAGCGCAAGAGCTTGGCGGTGGCGAAAGAGCAGCTCGAAAAGATGTGCGGTTGATGCTGGAACGGCACACCGAGCGCCGCACCGACGGCGCCTGGCTCGCGGAGATGCTTCCGCGCGCCCTGATCGTGCCGGTGTGGCGCGACCGGCATGTCTTCGACCCGGACGGCACGCGGCCGCTGTTTGCGCGCTGGAGCGACGCGGGTCCGTTCGCGGAATGGACGTTCCTGGGCATCCGCGACGAGCGCGACACGTTCGTCGCGGTCGATGCCGGCGAGACCGAGAGCGAGCACGAGGCGCTCGCGCGGTTCGGTTACGCGCCGGGCGAAGCGCGTTGGATCGGCGCGCGCGATGCGCTTGCGCTCGCCGGCGCGGCCGACCTCGACGTGCTCAACTACGGCCGCGCGATGCTCCACTGGCATCGCCGGCAACGCTTCTGCGGCGTGTGCGGAGCGCCGGCGGAGCCGGGCGAGGCGGGCCACGTGCGCGTGTGCACCCGCGAGGGCACGTTGCACTACCCGCGCACCGATCCGGCGACGATCATGCTCGTGCACGACGGTGCCGGGCGCGCGTTGCTCGGGCGCAAGGCCGAATGGCCGCCGCGCCGGTATTCGACGCTCGCGGGGTTCGTCGAACCCGGCGAGTCGCTCGAGACGGCGGTCGCGCGGGAAGTGCTCGAAGAGAGCGGTGTTCGCGTCGATCCGGCCGGCGTGCAGTATTTCGCGTCGCAGCCGTGGCCGTTTCCGCAATCGCTGATGCTCGGTTTCTTCGCGCGCGCCTCGAGCGAAACGGTGACCGTCGGCGACGAGCTCGAAGACGCGCGCTGGTTCCGCCGCGAGGAAGTGGTGGCGCTGACCGAGAGCGGGGCGCTGGCGCTGCCGGGCGTCGACACGATCGCGCGCCGGCTCGTCGACGCATGGCTGCACCGCACCGCCGCCTTGGAACTGGTTTTCGAGCGATAGTCGCGGCCCCGGAGGGAATGTCCGGGCGCCTTCGTATCCTGGATCCAAGGTATGAACGAAACCGCACTGCTTCCCTCGTTGCACGGATTGCGCGTCATCGAATCGGCGACGATGCTGGCCGCGCCGTTCACCGGCATGTTGCTCGGCGACCACGGCGCCGACGTGATCAAGATCGAGTTGCCCGGCGAAGGCGACGGGCTGCGCCACTGGGGCAATTTCAAAGACGGCGTCCCGCTGTTCTGGAAGGTCATCGGGCGCAACAAGCGCTCCGTCACCCTCGATCTGCGCAAGCCGCGCGGGCGCGATCTCTTCCTGCGCCTGATCGCGACCGCCGACGTCTACATCGAGAACTTCCGGCCGGGGACGCTCGACCGCTGGCACATCGGGATCGACGTGCTGCGGTCGGTGAAGCCCGACCTGATCGTCTTGCACATGAGCGGGTACGGTCAGACCGGCCCCGACGCGCCGAAGCCGGGGTTCGGCACGCTCGCCGAAGCGATGAGCGGCTTCGCGTACGTCAACGGCTGGCCCGACTCGCCGCCGACGCTGCCGCCGTTCGGGCTGGCCGATTCGATCGCCGGCATCGCAGGGGCTTTCGGGATCCTCGCGGCCTTGCGCCGGCGCGACGCGACCGGCTTGGGCAGTGAAGTCGACCTCGCGCTCTACGAGCCGCTGCTCAGCGTCATGGGCTCGACGATCATCGACGTCGATCAGCTCGGGTTCATCCAAGAGCGCAACGGCAACACGACGCCGTTCACCGCGCCGCGCAACGCGTATCGCACGCGGGACGATCGCTGGATCGCGATGTCGTCGAGCAATCAGGCTTCGGCGGCGCGCCTGTTCGCGGCCATCGGCAAACCGGAGCTGCTCGACGACGAACGGTTCAAGAGCAACGCCGGCCGCGTCAAACATGCGGTCGAACTCGACGACCACGTGGCCGCGTGGGTGCTCGAACGCACCTACGACGAGGCGATGGCGGTGTTCGCGCAGTGCGCGGTCACGGCCGGCCCGATCTACTCGTCGGCCGACGTCTTCGCCGACGCGCACGTGCGCGCGCGCGGTTCGATCGTGCAGGTGGAAGACGAAGAGTTGGGGCCGGTGTGGATGCAGGCGCCGTTTCCGCGCATCCCGGAGGCTCCGGGCTCGATTCGCACCACCGGCCGCAAGGTGCCGGGCCAGGACAACGCATCGGTGCTCGTCGACGAACTCGGGTTGAGTGAGGACGAGCTCGCCTCGCTGCGAGAGGAGGGGATTGTCTCGTGATCTCACGCCGGACTGCGGTCGCGGGGGCTGCCGCGACCTTTGCCTCGATCGGCTTCGTGCGCAATCCCGCGCGCGCCGCGCAATACGAGTACAAGTTCGCGCACAATCAGCCGGTCAGCCATCCGATCCACGTCTACACCGTCGAGATGTGGGCCAACGTGGCGCGCGAAACCAACGGCCGTCTCGTCGTGCAGACGTTCCCCAGCGGCACGCTCGGCGGCGACGACGCGCTGATGAGCCAGCTGCGCGCGGGCGCGATTCAGTTCTTGTGCTACAACGCGGGCTTCGCCACGTCGCTCGCGCCGTCGGTCGGCCTGGAGAACGTTGCGTTCGCGTTCAAGGACGAAGCGACGGCGCTCGCGGCGATGGACGGAGCGCTCGGCCAATACATTGCGAAGGAGCTGACGTCGAAGGGGCTCTTCACGTTCCCGAAGCTCTTCTCGCTCGGCTTCCGGCAGATGACGACGAGCAACAAGCCGATCAACAAAGCCGACGACATGGTGGGCTTGAAGATGCGGGTGCCGACGATCAAAGCCTGGATCGATCTCTTCAAGGCGCTGGGCACGTCGCCGACGCCGATCTCGTCGAACGAGATCTACACCGCGCTGCAGACGCACATCGTCGACGGCCAAGAGAACCCCTACGGGATCATCGAGACGTTCAAGTTCTACGAAGTGCAGAAGTATCTCTCGGAGACCAACCATCTCTGGACCGGGCAGACGTTCTTCGCCAACAACGACGTGTGGACGGCGCTGCCGCCCGACATCCGGGCGATCGTCCTGCGCAACGCCGACAAGGCGGCCGTGCAGGAGCGCCGCAGCGCCGCGCTGCTCAATGAAGCCACGAAAGAAAAACTCGGCCGCTTGGGGCTGATCCTGATCAAACCCGACGTCGCGTCGTTCCGGGTCAAACTCGCGCCGTACTACACGGCGATGAAAGCCCAATACAGCCCCCTCGAGTGGGGCCTGCTCGAACAGTATTCCGGAAAACTCGGCTAGCGCCGAAGGAGAGTCGGTATGGACGCGGATGCGAAGAAGACCGTACTGCGCATGATCCACTACGGGATCTACGTTTTGGGAGCCAAGGACGGTGCAGGCGGCATCGCCGCTGCGACCGTCAATTGGGTGACCCAGGCGGCCTTCGATCCGCCGCTGGTCGCGGTCGGCGTCAAAGTCGACTCAAACACGTACCGCGCGATCGTCGCGACCCGCGTCTTCTCCCTGAACATGCTCGGCAAAGAGCACAAAGATCTGGCCTTCACGTTCTTCAAGCCGACGGTCGTCGAGGAGGGCAAGCTCAACGGTCAGCCCTACCACGCCGGGGAGAACGGGGCGCCGATCATCGACGCGGCGGTCGGCGCGCTCGAGTGCAACGTCGTCGAGATCGTCGAACGCGGCGACCACCATCTGGTCGTCGGCGAAGTGACGAACGCGGCGGTGCTGCACGCCGCTTCCGGGCGTCCGGACGCGGCCACCCTGCAGCTGCGCGAGTTGGGCGAAAACATCTTTTACGGCGGTTGAAGGGCTCCGGTCTGGACGCCGGATCCCGTCGCCCCGCGCTTCACGCTTGGCGCGGTCGACGCAGAGACGATGTCGGGGACCCTTCGCGTTCTCGCGCCTCCGGCGCTTCGATCCACCCTCGCGGTCATGAGCGGGTGCGGCGTTCGGTGGGTTGCTTCTCGGTGCGCCATGTAGCGCAATCTTGTGACTTGGCCATTTTGACATAGGCGATTGGGGCAATGATGGGAAGGATGCCTCAGTGGCAAATCGCATTGAAGTTCGAGTTGGTTGTGAGTTCGTCTACAATTCGTCGTATCCGGCGACGTTGATCGCCGCCGTGGAGCCGAAAAACGAGGCCGACCGCCGCGTCGTGGAGAGCCAATGGTCGGTCACTCCCGATGCCGCGTTGCAGCGCGATCGGGACATCTACGGAAACCAGATCGTGCGCACGCAGATGGAAGTGGGTCAGACGGTGTTGCGCTACAACGCGCTCGTCAGCTTGGACGGGACGCTCGACGCGTATGAACCGGCGGCCCCCCACACGCCGCCGCAGGCCGTGCCGGGCGACGTGCTGGCCTACCTGCTACCGAGCAGGTTCTGCCTCTCCGATCTTCTCCTCAACGACGCCTGGTCGCTCTTCGGCAACACGGAGTTGGGCTGGCCGCGCGTACAGGCGGTGTGCGACTGGCTGCACGCCAACATTCATTTTCAGTACGGCGCGAGCTTTCCGATGACGAGTTCTTGGGACACGTACACGACGCGCACCGGAGTGTGCCGCGATTTCGCCCATTTGGCGATCACGTTCTGCCGCGCGTTGACGATCCCGGCACGCTACGTGTTCGGGTACCTCCCCGACATCGATGTTCCGCCGCCGACGTCGCCGATGGACTTCTGCGCGTGGATGGAGGTGTATCTGGGCGATCGCTGGTGGACGTTCGATCCGCGGAACAATCAACGCCGCATCGGCCACATCGTGATCGCCCGCGGACGGGACGCGGCCGACGTGCCGATGATCACGACCTACGGATCGGCGATGTTCAGCGGAATGACTGTCTGGGCGGATCAGGTGGCATGATCGACCGGCGCACGGTCGATTGGAACCGCGTGTCGGCCGTCCAGTACGTCGTGCGCCAGCGGTTCCGGTACGCCTATCCCGCACCGATCTCCGATCTGCGCCATCGGCTGGTCATTCGCCCGTTCGACGGCGCGGGGCAACGCCGGCTGCAGGACAGCCTGCGCGTATCACCCGAGGCGCCCACCGAGGCGGCGTACGACGCGTTCGGCAACGAGATCGTGCACTTCTCGCTGCCGCGGCTCGAGGGCCCGCTCGACATCGAGTTCGAGGCGACGGTCGAACGCGATGCCGCCGGCGTGCGCCGGGCGGCGGCTGCGTTGCTGCGGGCGAGCACGTTCCGTGCGCCGACGCCGCTGACGCGCTGGAGCCCGGCGATGAGCGAGGCCGCGGTGCGGTTGCGGCGACAGCACAAGGACGACGCCGCCGTCGCGGCTGCCATCAGCGCCTACGTGCACGAAGCGATCCGGTACACGAAAGGCGTCACCGACGTCACAACGACCGCAATCCAGGCGTTCGAGCGGCGCAGGGGCGTGTGCCAAGATTATGCCCACGTGATGATCGCGATCGCGCGCTGCTGCGGCATCCCGGCGCGCTACGTGTCCGGCTACCGCTTGGGTGAAGGGGCGACGCACGCGTGGGTCGAGGTGCTCGTCCCCGACCCCGAAGGCGACGGTGCGGTCGTGCAGGCCTTCGATCCGACCCGCAACACGCGTGAGTCCCTCGATTACATCATCGTCGCCATCGGGCGCGACTACGCCGACGTGGCGCCCACCTCGGGGACGTTCCAAGGCGCCCAAGGCGGCGTGCTGACGGCCGACAAGAACGTCGACGTGGCTTGGGTGCGCTACCGGGACGACGCGCCCTAACGGAAGGCGCCCCGCCTTCACGGGTTCTGGACGCGGCGTTCGTACACTCGTGAGCGATGAGAGCTGCGATCCTGCGGTCCCTATGGCGTTCCTGGCTCGTCGTCGTGCGCACGCCGGTTGTCGTCGTCCCGGCCACGATCGCCGCCGCGCTTGCCGTCGCGGCCCTCGCGGCCGCCGGAATGTTCGGCGCCACGCCCTACACGAAGCTGAGCATTTCGCTGTTCGTCATCTACGCGATCACGGCCGGGTCGATGGCGGCGGTCGCGACCTTGGCGGCCGGAGCCGGGCGGCGCGCCGGGGCCGCCTTCCTGACGGCCCTGGCGCTGGGCTTGATAGGAGCCACGATGACGTTGCTGCTGCGCTCGCTGCTGCTCGCGTGGTTTCTGTGCGCGCTGCTCTTCATGTATGCCGTCCGATGGTCGTCGTGCGCCACGCGCCGTGGTTCGGCGGTCTGTACGGCTCGGTCCGCATCGCCGCGCGCCGGATTGCGCCCACCTGCATCGCCGCGCTGATCCTGGGCGGCATCGAGGTCGGTGCGCGCAGCCTTGCCGACCTCTTGTATCGCGTACCGTACGCCGGCCAGTTTCTCGGGCTGCTCGTGTTGCAACTGACGATCGGCTACTTCGCGGTGTTCACGCTGAACCTGTACTTAGCGCTCAGCGATCCCGCATTCACAGACGTCCTCAAGGTTCGCACCGCAGACTAAGGCTCGAGTTCGCCCTCGTGCTTGCGAAAGGGATGCGGTCATGCGGTTCTCGGTCGCGGCGTTCGTGCCGCTGTCGTTGCTTTTTGCCGGATGCGGCGGCGGAGGTTCCGCGTCGAGCACGAGCCCCGCGGCGGTAGCGGCGAGCGCAACGGCGGGTGCCGCGGCGGCGACGAACCAATACGCCTCGGCGTATCAACAAGCGAAGTGGGGTTCCGCGACGACCGTCAGCTTTCCGAGTAGTTGCTCGATGCTCTTTCACACGACGGGCGTGCCGCCGTTCCACGCCGACTACTATCTCGCCCCGGTCAGTTCGGCGTATCCGACCGCGGTCGCCGTGACACCCCTCAGCAACACGCAGATGTCGGTCGTCCCCTACACGCCCGCGAGCATCACGGCCCAGACGATCGACGTCAACACGTGTCCCGCCAAGGCCGCGAGCACGACCGCGACCAACATGGGCCCGATCGGTTACGCGATCTCCGGTGAAGCGATCTACAACTCGTACGAAGGCGGCGGCACGTCGATTCCGGCGATGAGCGACAACGTCTCCTATACGTTCACGACCAGTTCGGGCACGAGCGAAACGGCGTCGTTCATCGACGCGTGCAATTCGCACCCGACGCCGCTGGCCAACGGCTACACGTGGCACCACCACGGCGTGCCCTCGTGCCTCGTCGCGCAACTCGACGGATCGAGCGGGCCGTCGCACCTGATCGGCTTCGCGCTCGACGGTTTCCCGATCTACGGCGGACGCGACATCAACGGAAATGCGGTCGCCGTTTCTCAACTCGACGCCTGTAACGGCATCACGAGCGCCACGCCGGAATTCCCTAGTGGCGCCTATCACTACGTGCTTCCGGTAGGGGTGACCGGAAAGCAGTCGTCGCTCAACTGTTACGCGGGAACGGTTTCGGAGATGCAGATGGCGATCGCGCGCAAGCTGATGTGCGGCATGAACGCCTACTACGCGCAGCTGGCGCGGGCGGCGAACGGACGGCGGAGGGTGCGCAAGGCTGACGGTTGACCGCTAAACGGCCGGGCGTCTGCTCGCTGTTCTGCAAGCAAAGACGCCCGTGCATGCGCGTCGTCTGCCGTCGCCGAAGGGTGACTCGTGGAACGCACGTTGCACGACATGCGCAACGATTTGGCGGTGGCGTCGGAAACCATCCAGGCAATCGTTGACGGCCGGAGCGAGCCGAATCAAGCGATGTTGCGCCAAGCGCTCGATGCGCTGGGCGACGCCGAGGCGCGGCTACCGGGCCTGCGCGACGCGTTGCGGCGAGGTTCCGCCGGCGATGATCTGCTGGCGGCGATCATCGAAGGCTCGCCCTACGCGAAGGTGCTGGTCGACGAGCGCGGCCGAATCGCCCTCGTCAACGCGCAAGCCGAACGGCTCTTCGGATACTCGCGCGACGAGCTTTTGGGTGAGACGCTCGAGAAGCTCGTCCCCGAACGATTCCGCCCCAGTCATCCACGGTTGCGGGATGCGTTCAACGAGGCGCCGGTAGCGCGCCCGATGGGCGCCGGCCGTGATTTATACGGCCGGCGCAAGGACGGTCACGAAGTGCCGATCGAGATCGGACTCAACCCGATCGAGACCGACGCCGGCACGTTCACCTTAGCGGCGATCACCGACATCACCGAACGCAAGCGCGCCGAGGAGCTGCGCTTGCTGCACGCGGGCGTACAGGCGCATGCTGCCGAGCTCGAAGAGCTCAATCGCGAACTTGCGAGCGCGTCGCGCTTCAAGACCCAGTTCGTCGCGACGATGAGCCACGAGTTGCGCACGCCGCTGACGGCGATCATCGGATCGGCCGAATTGCTGGCGCAGGCCAAGCTCGACGACCGCCATCGCAGCTCGGTCCAGACGATCGGCGAGGCCGCCGAGGCGCTGTTCGCGCTCATCAACAGCATCCTCGATTTCGCGAAGATCGAAGCCGGGAAGATCGATTTGCAGAGCGCGCGCTTCGAGGTCGAAACGGTGCTCGAGGGCGCGGCTGAGATGGTGGCGCAGCTCGGGCGCGACAAGGGCGTGACCCTGTACGCGTACGTCGATCCGATCATTCCGCCGGTGCGCGGCGACGGCGACCGGCTGCGTCAGATCCTCTTGAATCTCTTGGGCAACGCGGTGAAGTTCACCAAGCGCGGACGCGTCGTGGCGCGGGCCGCGCCGTTGGGAGTCTACGGCCGCGACATCGTCGTGCGGTTCGAAGTGCAAGATACGGGCATCGGCATCCCGGCCGATAAGCTCGACCACGTCTTCGAACCGTTCGCGCAGGCCGACGGTTCGTCGTCACGCGAGTTCGGCGGGACCGGCCTGGGGTTGTCGATCTCCAAGAGCCTCGTCGAATTGATGGGCGGCGAGATCGGCGTGCAGAGCGAGCCGGGGGCCGGATCGCTGTTTTGGTTCACCGCCCGTTTCGAACCCGATCCGCAACCCGCGGCCGTTCACAAACGCTCGCTCGAAGGGATCGGCGGCCTCATCCTATCGGGCGACGACACGTTCGCGCAGATCATCGAGCGCTACATGCAGTCGTGGTCGATGCGCAGCCGGCGCGCGCTCGGGCGCGACGACATCGTCGATGCACTGCACTCGACCGCCGACGCGCCGGCGTGGATCGCGATCGTCGATCTCGACGACGTCGGGCTCCTCGACATCGGGGTGACGATCGACATCCTGCGCGCCATCTTGCCGGCGCGCGTGATCGCGATCGGACGCGACGCCGCGCTGCGCAAGCCGGTGCGCCAGTCGGCGCTCTTCGATGCGATCGTCAAAGCGATCGAATTCAACCGAACCGATGCCCCTGCCCCGCGTCTTCCGGCGGCTCCCGCGAGCGCGCCGCACGCGACCGGGGCAATTCTCGTCGCGGAAGACAACCTGCGCCTGCAGCGCCTGCTGCAACTGCAGTTCGACGAACTCGGCGTCGAGGTGACGTTCGTCTCGGACGGACTGCAAGCCGTCGAGGCACTGCGCACCGGGCGCTACGCGATGGTGTTCATGGATTGTCAGATGCCGAACATGGACGGCTTCGCCGCGACCAAGGCGATCCGCGCGCAAGAGCGCCTGACCGGCGAGCACGTCCCGATCGCCGCGATGACCGCGAACGCGTTCGCCGAAGATCGCGCCGCCTGCCTCGCCGCGGGCATGGACGACTACCTCGCCAAGCCGGTGCGCCTGGCCAACCTGCGCGGCATGATCGAACGCTGGACGGAGCGGGTGGAGCCTTAGGGCCGAGGGCTGGAGCCTGCGGCCGGCGTGACGGTAAAGGTTCGATGTACGACTTGCGGGCCGCTACCGGGACCGTCTCGATCGCACTCGACGTCCATCTGGTTGCCTTCGAGCCCCACGCCGGTGAGACGGTACTGGCCGCGTGTCGATGGGCAAACCGGCCCGACATATGGGCTGGAGAGATCGATTCCCAAATAAAACGGTGTCGTGACCCTTTTGCCGCCGGCGCCCGTGCATCGCGCTTCGAAGTGATCGCTGACGAGCAAAACGACGACATCTTGAAGTGAGAGTTGCTCGTGCCGTGTTTTGCCGAGCGTGGAACAGATGTGCCTGCCTGCGTCCACGATAGTCGCCCACGACCGGCTCGAGATGTCGACGTGCGTGAGCCCCGGTATGGACTGGGCACGTGCCGGAGCGCATAGGAACGTCGCTGCCAACAGCGCGCAAAGAGCCTTGGTCGATGGATGCGCGTTCGCGTGGAGCGCGCGCCACGATGACGTCATAACGATGCCCGCAACCCGGATGAGGATCGGGAAACTTCGTTCGCGTGAGGACCGAATCTTGTTAGGCCTGCTCTCGAATCAGCCGGTTAGGCCGAAGCGGCGGCCTCGCTCGGCGCAAGGCCCGGTTCGACGGTTGCGCCCGCGGCGCGCCCGTTGAATGCTGCGTTGAGGACGACGGCTGCGAGGGCGGCCAGCGTGATGCCGCTGTGCGTGAAGGCGTTCGTCCAGGACGGCCAGTGGTCGAAGAACGCCGGTGTGACGACCGGGATCAAGCCGACCCCGATGCTGACGCCGGCGATCAGCAGGTTCGAGCGGCCGCTGAAGTCGACGCGTTGCAGGATCTTGATCCCGACCGCGGCCACCGTGCCGAACATCGCGATCCCGGCACCGCCGAGCACGGCTTGCGGGATCGAGGCGACGACCGTGCCGAGCTTCGGCACGAGTCCAAGCACGATCAAGATGCCGCCCGCGACCGCGACCACCCACCGGCTCGCACGCCGGTGATGCCGACGAGCCCGGCATTCTGTGAAAACGTCGTGTACGGGAAGGTGTTGAAGACGCCGCCGATCGCCGCGCCGAGGCCGTCGGCGCGCAGGCCGCGCGTCAGCGCCGCCGGCGTGACCGGCCGTTCGCACGTTTCGCCGAGCGCGAGGAACACGCCGGTCGATTCGACCAGCACGACCGCCATCACGATGCAGAACGTGACGATCGTGCTGCGGATCGAACTCCGGCATCCCGAAGCGGAACGGCACGACGAGCGCGACCCAAGGCGCGCCGCCGACCGCGGAGAGATCGACGTAGCCCAGCGGGAAGGCGACGGCGAACCCGGCGACGAGCCCCAGCAGCACCGCGATGTTGGCGATGAACCCGGACGCGAACCGGTTGATCGCGAGGATGACGGCCAGCACGAACGCCGCCAACGCGACGTTCGCCGGCGCCCCGAACGACGGGCTTCCGAATCCGCCGGCCGCCCAACCGGCGCCGACTTGCAAGAGCGTCAGGCCGATCGTGGTGATGATCGTGCCCGTCACCAGCGGCGGAAAGAAGCGCAGCAGCGCCCCGAAGGCCGGTGCGACCGCAACCGCGCACGCGCCGCTGACGATGATCGCGCCGTAGATCGCGGGCAGGCCCACGTGCGCGCCGATCATGCCGAGCATCGGGCCGACCGACGCGAACGAGACGCCCATGACGACCGGCAGCCGGATCCCAACGCCGCGCAGGCCGACGCTCTGCAAAAGCGTCGCGATCCCGGCAGCGAACAGGTCGGCGTCGATGAGGAACGCGAGCTGGTCCTTCGGCAGGTGCAGCGCGCCGCCGACGATCAGCGGGACCGCGATCGCGCCGGCATACATGACCAGCACGTGCTGCAGCCCGACGGCGGCCATCGTGCGCGGCTCGAGGACCTCGTCGACCGGGTGCGTCGCTCGGTTCATCCCTGCATCTTCGGGCCTCTGGTCAGGTTGGGTCCTGGTCAGACCGCCAAGGGATACGGCCCGGCATTGGCCGAGCGGCAGAGCGAGCGTCCCCCACGGGCTTGCGCCGGGCAAGAGCGAAGGCCGATGCCTGGAAGATCCTCACCCGCGGAGAGATGGCAGAGCGGTCGAATGCGGCGGTCTTGAAAACCGCAGAACGTGATGAACGTTCCGTGGGTTCGAATCCCACTCTCTCCTAGCTCTCCTCGTCGGGTGCCGCGTCGGCGAGGCGTTCGATCAGGCCGACCGTCAGGCGCAACAGATCGCGTTCGATCGGCGACAACTCCGACGTCATCACGTCGGCGAGCCACGATGCCCGTTTGCGAGCGGTTTGTTGCAGCACTGCGAGGCCCGCCGGCGTGATCGCGATCGTCGTGCGGCGGCGGTCGGATTCGTCCGGCGCCCGCTCGATCAGCCCGTCTTCCTCCAACGCCCGTAGCGTGCGGGTCAGCGACTGCAGTTTGAGGCACTCTTGTTCGGCCAAGGCGGTCGCCGTCGCCGGCCCGGTTCGAAGCCGCCCCAGTAAGCTCAGTCCCGTCGATCCTATGTCGCTCGGCTCGTCCTGCGCTCGCATCCTGCGATTCAGCCTTGCCAAGGCTGATCGCAGGGCGTTTCCCAGAATCCGCGCTTCTGGACTGCCGATGCTCAGAGTACCACCCTCAACGTACCATTGTGTCCCAGTCCTGTGGTGTTTTGGCTATTGATTTAGTAAGACAAGCGTAGTATCCTACGGCCATGGTCGAGGCTGCCTCGCGTTACAGCCCCCGGTCTCTGCTTGGCGTCCCGGGCAGAGTCGATGCAATCGCATGGGCGATGGCGGCGATGGTCTTCGTAGGCCATGCCCTCGTCGCCGGGCACTACGACGCGTTTCGCAACGAGCTTTACTTTATCGTGTGCGGGCGGCATCCGGCTTTCGGCTATGTCGACCAACCACCGCTCGTTCCGTTGCTCGCCACGCTGACGCAGGCCGGCGGCGACAATGTTTGGCTGCTTCGAATCCCCGCCGCGATCGCGGCGGCGCTGCTAGTGCCCCTCACCGCGTCGCTCGCCCGTCTCGCGGGCGCCGGCACGCGCGGCGCATGGCTGGCCGCACTCGCCGCCTCCACTGCGCCGCTGTTGATCGGCTCGACGACGACCCTGACGACGGTGACGTTCGAACCGTTGGCATGGACCGCGGTCGCATATCTGCTGGTCGGCGCGCTCGTGCGGGACGAACGCCGCCTCTTGATCTGGGCCGGCGTCGCCGCCGGCATCGCCGCCGAAGCGAAGTACGGGATCGCCTTCTGGCTGATCGGACTTGCCGCGGGCATCGCATCCACATCCGCGCGCCGCTTGATCGGACGCGAGTTTTGGCTCGGCATAGTTTGTTTCATCGTCATCGCTGCGCCGAGCTTGGTGTGGCAAGCGGTCTACCAATTCCCATTCGTCGAAGCGATGCGCAACAGCAATGCCGGGAACCTCACCGGCACGCCGTTCGCTTTTGCCCTCGGACAGGCGATCGCGATGAACCTCGCCCTCGCACCGTTGTGGCTTGCAGGCATCATCGCGCCGTTCGCCCGTGCCGATCTCGCGGGCTTCCGCTTTCTATCGATTGCCTTCGTCGTCGCGGTCCTGATCGTGTTCGCAACCCACGGCAAAGGCTACTACCTCGCCGGAGCCTATCCGGCGATGTTCGCAATCGGCGCCGCAGCCTGTGGCGGCCTCGCGCGGCCGCTCGTCGTCGGGTGGTCATTGGTGACCGTCGCGAACGCTGCCCTTGCGTTGCCGCTCGTCGCGCCCGTGCTCGACCCGCCGGCGCTGGCAGCTTATCTCGAGCGGCCGTTCGTGCGCCCGCATCCCGTCGAAGTGGCCGGTATCGGCGCGCCTTTGACGCAAGTGTTCTCCGACGAATTCGGCTGGCGCGAGCTCGAGCGAAAGGTCGCCGCCGTCTACCACGGATTGCCCCAGAGCGACCGCGCCCAAGCGGCGATCGTCGCGAGCAATTACGGTGAAGCGGCTGCGATCGACGTCTACGGCGCGGCCGATCACCTGCCGGCTGCGCTGAGCGAGCAAAATCAGTACTTTCTATGGGGACCGCGCAGCTACGACGGCTCGATCCTCATCGCCGTCAACGCAAAGCCCTGGTTCTGGTCGCGGGTCTGCGAGCGAAGCTTCGTCGCGGCGCGCTTCGGCGTGCCATACGCCATGCCGTACGAGCGAGACCGCGATATCATCGTCTGTTACCACCCCGTGGAACCGCTCACGGTGGCGTGGCCGCGCTTCAAGCGCTACGGCACGTGAGGATTGCACATCGGTTCCCAAATGACGGAGGTTCGAACCTCACGCTCCCCTAATTGAGGGGCCCAGTCCCCGTGGCGATGATCTCGATAAGGCCTTTCACCATCGACGACGCAGCGGGTTTGCGCGAGATGCGCCTCACGGCGCTGCTCGACGAACCGGGCGTGTTTGCTGCACGGTACGAGCGATCCGTCGCCCAGACGGCGGAATTCTGGCAGTCGCTGGCTGCCGGGGACGACGAGCATCAAGTCTTCGGGTTGTTCGACGGCGATACGCTGATTGGGATCACCGCGGTGTTCAAATACGACGGTGACGAGCGCGGTGAGACGGCGGTGTTTGCGATGTCGTACATCGAGCCTGCGCATCGCGAGGGGGGATTATCGAAACGCCTCTACGAGGCACGCCTTGAATGGGTGGCAGCTCGTCCTGCCTTTACGACGGTGCGCGTCTCGCATCGCCGATCGAACGAAGTCTCGCGGCGCGCGAATCAGCGCTTTGGTTTCACCTTGGTGAACGTGGTTGAAGCGGAGTGGCCCGATGGAACCGTGGACGACGAACTGATCTACGAACTACGTGTCAACGTGCCTCAAGAGAAAGGGACCCGGCCGTAAAGCCATGGTCCCTCTTCGACCGGCGCGCTGAGTTGCGGCACTATCGAGGCAAGCCCGTCGGGCGTGGACCCGGCGAGAACGACGGCAGCGGGCGCGGTGAGAACGACGGGATCGGGCGCGGCGAGAACGAGGGGCTCGGGACGCGGCGAGAACGAGGGCTCGGGACGCGGCGAGAACGACGGCAATCGGGCGCGGCGAGAACGAGGGCTCGGGACGCGGCGAGAACGACGCAATCGGGCGCGGCGAGAACGACGGTTCGGGGCGCGGCGAGAACGAAGCGGTCGGGCGCGGCGGGAATGTCGGGAACGTGGGCGGAGCGGTGTTCCGCTGCACGGCCTGAGCATCGGCGGCGCCGAACGCTGACGCGGCGATCACCAGCGAGAGCATGATGCGTTGAAGCTTGAAGTGTCTCATACGAGCGCACATTTGAGTGAGGGCTTGGTAACATCCTGTGTATCGAAGCGTGACGATGACGACAATTCCATGAGAAGTTCATGAGATCGAGCTCCCAACGTCCTGCAGACCAAGCGCGAGATGCTGCGCCGCTACTGTCGGCTCCCGGCAACCGCTTCGCAGCCTTCCAATGCTTTGAGCGCGCGCCGAAGTTCCGGCCCGCGTCGTGCGTGCGCGATCGCTACGATGCGCACCCTCAGCGTTGGTTCGGTGGAGGTGGACTGCTCGATCGAAAGGTGCTCGCCGGCCACGTGAAACACGTACCGCGCGTTTGGCTCGTCGGCGAAGGATACGATGCCTTTGGCCCGCGCCACGATCGGACTCATCGCTCGAACCGCGTCCAGAAATCGCGTGCGGTCGAGTGGGTTGTCGCCTACGTACGACGCGGAGGTGAACGCGGCGTGCGCCGCATCGTGCGGACCTGCCGGCGCGTCGTCGAGGCGCTGCGTGAACCGTGGATCGAAGATGACGTCGGCGAGGAGCGCCTCGCCGTCGTTCGATTCGACGACGGGCACGTTCGGGATCGTCTCCGCAAGCCACGCGCGTACCTCGGCCAGACGGTGGGCGTCGATCAAGTCGACTTTGCTGAGCACCACGACGTCGGCCGCAGCCATCTGACGTTGCACCAGGCCGCCCACGTACTTGTCGCGCGCGCGGGCGCGGATCGTTTCCGCGTCGGCCACCACGATCGTTTCGCGCACGGTCAGCGCCGGGTGGCAGTCCGCCACCCGGGCGACGGCGTGCGGATCGGCGACGCCGCTCGTCTCGATCACGATGCGTTCGGGCGGCACCTCCCGTTCGATCAGGCGCCTGAGCGCGACGACGAGATCCCCGCCGATCGTGCAGCAGGTGCAGCCGTTGGTCAGCTCGATCGTTTCTTGTCCCGACGACGCGATCAATTCTGCATCGACGTTGACGTTGCCGAAGTCGTTGACCAGGACCGCGAATCGCACCCCGCTCGCGCTGCGCAGCAACGCGTTGACCAGGGTCGTTTTGCCGGCGCCGAGATAGCCGCCGATGACGGCGACCGGGATTGGTTCCATGCCCGGATTTAGGAGCGCGAGTAGACGGTCTTGCCGTCCTTCACGGTCTCCGTCACCTTGATATCTTTGATCGTCAGCGGGTCGACGTCGACCGGATTGGCGTCGAGGATCGCGAAGTCGGCGACTTTGCCGGGCGCGATCGAACCCTTGCGGTCTTCCTCGCCATACTGGTAGGCGGCGTCGATCGTCAGCGCGCGCAGACCGTCGTGCGGCGATATGCGTTCGTCGGGCCCCAGGACGCGGCCCGAGCGCGTGACGCGGTTGACCGCCGTCCACAGAATGAACATCGCGTTGAGCGGCGTGACCGCGAAGTCGCTGTGATTGGTGAAGCGTATGCCGCGAGCCTTCGCCGAGCCCGTGGGGCTGATGTGGCTGCCGCGCTCCTCGCCGGTGTTCTCGACGTGTACGTCGCCCCAATAGAACACGTGGTTGGTGAAGAACGACGGGATCAATCCGTAGGTGACGTACTTGTCGAGCTGGTCGGGCCGCGCGAACTGCGAGTGGATCACGACCGTGCGCTTTGCCGACGGTGCGCCGGCCGCTTCGTGCGCGTCGAGGAGCATGTCGATCGTCGCGTCGCCGTTGGCGTGGACCATCACCTGCAGCCCGTTGTCGTAGGCGAGCTTGACGGCTTTGTCGAGATCCTCGGGCGAAACGTTCGGCTCTCCGCGCCACGCCGTTTCACCGGCGGGCCCCGGGGTCAGGAGCGGCTGGGTCCAAAAGGCCGTTTTCCCTTGCGGTGAGCCGTCGGCGACGATCTTGACGCCGCCGATTCTGAAATGATTCTCGTACGGGGCGTTGAACGGCTCGGCTCCCGATTGCAAGACATGTGGGAACTCGAGCCAGTTGACGTAACCGACGACGTCGAGGTACAGGCGGCGCTGGGCGGCGGCTTTATGGTAAAGCGGACGTGTCGGCGGTTCCATCGGCGCGTCCTGCGCGGTCGTGTAGCCGTTGCTCGCATACAACTGCTGCGCGGCTTCCATCGCGTCGAGTTGCTCCGCTTCGGTCGGTTCGGGCATCTTCATGTAGATGGGGAGGAACGAATGCTCCATGACGAGCCCGGCCGCTTCGGTCGAGCCCGGCTTGCGCGCGGTCATGCCGCCCGCGGGTGCCGGCGCGTTCAAATCGTAGCCGACCGCCTTGAACGCCGCCGTGTTGAGCACCGCACCGTGCAGCGACACGTGCAAGATCATCACCGGATTGTCCGGAAAGTGCGCGTCGAGATCGTCGCGCGTCAAGTCGCGCCTTTCGTCCATCGCGGTGATGTCGTATCCGTAGCCCATGATCCACTGGCCCGGTTTGATGCCGAGCTTCGCGACGTTGGCGTGCAAGGCGGCGATCAGCCCGGCGAAGGTCTTGATCTCGCCGGCCGGCGGAGCGGACACGTTCGCCCACGTTCCAAGGCGGACGGCGTTGATAAAATGGCTGTGGCCGTCGAGAAATCCGGGAACGAGCGTGCGTCCCGCGAGGTCGACGAGTTCCGTCGCCGCGCCTTTCCACGCCATGACGTCGTCCTGGGATCCGACGGCGACGATGTGGCCGCCGGCGACGGCAACGGCTTCGGCCGCCGGATGGGCATCGTCCATCGTGATGATGTCGCCGCCGAAGAAGATCCGATCCGCCGTTTCGCCGTTCATGAGAAACCCCACGCCCTTCGACATGCCCCGGCGTATGCTGGAGCACCTCGCGTTTCCCGATGCAAAGCGTCATGCCTTGTATCGCTTCTGTTTTCTTTACACAACGCACCGGAGCAGGTCGGACGCAGGGCAGCTAATCGGACGACAGCACGATCTTCCCGATCGCTGTGCCGCTTTCGATGATCTCGTGCGCACGGCGCAGGTTCGCTGCGTTCATCGTTCCGAGCTCGGTCTTTAGGGTTGTTCGCAGCACGCCTTCGTCGACGAGTGCGGAGATTTCTTCGAGCAGGTCGTGTTGTGCGATCATGTCGCCGGTGTGGAAGAGCGAACGGGCGAACATCGCTTCCCAATGGACGGAGACGCACTTCGTCTTGAAGGGCATCACGTCGAGCGTCGGCGGATCGTCGATGACCGCCATCTTTCCTTGGGGCGCGATCGCCTTGACGATCGCCGGTAGATGCCGGTCGGTCGCGCTCAGGCTCGCCACGTACTCGACGTCGCGAAACCCCGCGTCGTGCAGCGCTTCGTCGAGCGGACGGCGATGATCGACGACCGCATGCGCGCCGAGTTCGTGGCACCAGGCGATCGTCTCGGATCGCGAGGCAGTCGCCACGACGGTGAGCCCGGTGAGACGGCGCGCGAGTTGCACGAGCATCGACCCGACGCCGCCGGCGCCGTTGATGACCAGCAACGTGCCGCCGGGACGTTTGCGGCCGTACGCGACGCCGAGGCGATCGAAGAGCAGCTCCCAGGCAGTGATCGACGTCAGCGGGAGCGCGGCCGCCTGCGCGAACGAGAGCGTGGCAGGCTTGTGTCCGACGATCCGCTCGTCGACGACGTGCAGCTCGCTGTTGGCCCCCTGGCGATCGATCGCTCCCGCATAGAAGATGTCGTCGCCCGGCGCGAACAGCGTCACGTCCGCGCCGACGGCCTCGACGGTGCCGGCCGCATCCCAGCCGAGGATCTTCACCGCGCCGGGCGGTGGCGCCGCGCGCCGGCGCTGTTTCGTATCGACCGGGTTCACCGCAACAGCTCGCACCCGGACGAGTACGTCGTGCGCACCGGGGACGGGATCGGCGACCGTGACATCGGCCAATGACTGCGGATCGGAGATCGGAAGCGAGCGCGTATAGCCTACGGCGATCATAGTTTCCCCCTTTGGTCCCAGCAGGGCGGCCAGAAAATCTGGTGCGGTCCTACTACTATTTGACGAATGCTTTACGCATTCTTGATTCGTTAGTACGGAGCTTTTGATGAGGACTGACGAATAACATAGTTGGCGGGTGCTTCAAAGCTGTTCGTGCCGTAACCTCATGATTGCTCGAGGAGTGCCACCTTATGAAGCGCCGCCTTTTTGTTGCGTCCCTTGCGGGCGGGTTGGCAGGGGCTGTACTTTCGCCGGCGCGTAGCTTCGCCGCAGCGCCGCCGATGGTCATCTTGTTCGCTCCAGCCAACTCCGACAAAGTGCTCACCGAGATCGCGAAGGCGTTCGAGAGCAAACATCCCGGCACCGCGGTCCGTCCGTTCTTCGGGCAGATGCAAGTGATCTACACGCAGCTCGAGAGCGGCGCACCATGCGACGTCTTCGTCGCCTCGGTCAAGGAAATCGCGGATCAGGCGGTGGCGAAGAATTTGGTCGTCGCGCCGTTCCAGCCGATGGCGAAACTCGTTGCAGCCGCGGTCGTGCCGAAAAACAATCCCGCGGGCATCAAAACGTTCGCCGATTTCGCGCGCAAAGGCGTGCGCTTGAGCGTGGGCAACGACGAGGCGCCGGTAGGTCATCTTACCAAGGCGTTGCTCAAGAAGGCGGCGGCGCTGCCCGCATACGGCCCGGATTTCGTCAAGAATTTCGAAGCGAACGAGGCGACCCAGGATAACACCAAGCTGATCGTTTCCCAGCTGACGACCGGATCGGCCGATGCGGGCGTTGTGTTCGCCTCGGATGTCACCGGTGCCAACGCGGACCGGCTCACCGAGATTCCTCTGCCGTCCGAACTCGACGCCTCGATCGAAAACGTCGTCGCGGTCGCGAAGGCGAGCCCCAATCCCGTGCTCGCCAAGCAGTTCGTGGACTTCCTACAGTCGAGCGACGCTAAAGCGATCTTTCGGACTCATCGATATGCGTAAAGCGAGGCGCTTCTCGCTGACCGCGCAATTGGCGGCGGTGCTGCTCAGTTCCGCCGTCCTGTTGTTGATCGGCTCGCTGGTCGCACTGAAATTGTCGCTCGACGCCAACGCGCGCGGGCAAGCGATACTCGCGACGCTGCCCTACGTGGAAGATACGCGCAAGATTCTCACCGACGTCGACGCGCTGCAATCCGGATTGCGCGCCTACGCGGCGACGGGCAACAAGAGCTACGTCGCCGATTTCAAGGAAAGACGAGCACGCATCGACGCCAACTTCCAGGCGCTCGAGGCGATCGCGAAGGCCGATCCGGCCTTTCGCAGCTATTTGGATCAGGCGGTTCCGGCAAGCGGGTTTCTCCTCAACTACATCGACCAGATGCAGCTGACCCTGGATCTAGGCCGTCAGGCGGCGGCGGTCAAGTTGTTTCCCGGTCTCGATGAGTACGTCGAAAAGTTCCATGCGATCGGTGCGAAGGCAAACGACCGCATCGCCAACGAGTCGTACTACGCCTCGATCATCACCGAAGTGCTCGACGAGCAGCGGCGCCTGGCCCTGGTGACCGTCGGGTTCGCCCTCTTCGCGCTCGTGGCCGGCCTCGGTTTCGCGACCTTCATGGGACGCTCGATCGTCAGCCGCCTCAACGCGGTCACCCACGCCATGGGACGCGTGATCGCATCCGATTTCAGGGCACTTTCGTCGGCGTTCGAAGAGCTCGCGGCTGGAAATCTGCACGCTCCGCTGACGATCGCGGAGCGGGAACCGCTTCCCATGCGCGGCAGCGACGAAATCACCGATCTGTCGCGCTCGTACAACGAGCTCTCGGCCGGAGTGTTCGGGATGGCGCGGGAATACACGGCCGCGACCGCGCGCCTACGAGAGACCATCCGGGGCGTCTCGGTCGCGTCGGAGTATTTGGCGCAAGTCAACGGCGACGTTGCGGGCGCGTTCGAACGTGCGCGGCACGCGATGCAGAGCATCGGCGGGTCGATCGCGACGGTCGTCGGCGGCGCTACCGCGCAAGCAGAATCGGTCGGCTCGTCGAGCATCGCCGTCGAAGAGCTCGCGTCGGGGGCCATTCAGATCACCGAGGGGCCTCGTATCAGGCAACCGCGATCCATTCCGTCGTTACCTCGATCGATGCCCTCAACGACCAGATCTCGGCGCTCGCGGTCGCCGGCGAAGCGTTGGCCGCGCGTGCGAAGGCGGCGTCGCAGCAGTCGGCGCTTGGGAACGAGGCCGTGGGGTCGACGGCCGTCGCGATGCGTCAGCTCAGCGTCGGTTCGCGTGAAGCCGAAGGCGCCATGCACGTGCTCGAAGAGCGGTCCCTGGCAGTCGCGGAGATCGTGCAGACGATCGACGAGATCGCCGATCAAACGAACCTGCTGGCCCTCAACGCCGCGATCGAGGCTGCGCGGGCCGGCGAGCAGGGCCGCGGGTTCGCGGTGGTCGCCGACGAGATCCGCAAGCTCGCCGAGCGCTCAGCCCAAAGCACGCGTGAGATCGGCAGCATCCTGGGAGCGATCCGCAACGAGACGGTGCGCGCCGCCGCGGCGTTCGATCGTCGTCCTCGGGGCTCGAAAACAGTCTCCGGCTTGCCGATTCGGCCCATTCGGCGCTGGCGGAACTCGAGTCGACGATCGCCGGGACCTCGCACGTCGCCATCGAGCTCGCCGACCGCACGCGCACGATGAGCGACACGAGCATCAAACTTCGCGACCATATTTCGAGCGTCTCGACGGTCGTCGAAGAGAACGCCAAAGCGGCAACTCAGATGCAATCGACGGCGCGTTCGGTGCGCGAGATCATGTCCCCGGTCGCCGAATCGGCGCGCGGACAAGCGCTCTTGGCAAACGATCTATCTGCACAAAGCAACGCGGTGAGCCGCCAATTCGGCGACATGGCCGACTTGGCGGAACGCGCCGTTATGCAGACGACCAAGTTGACGACGCTCGTCGAGAACTTCGACATTGATGGCGACCGTGGGTTCGCGGGACCCTATCGCGAAACCGTTGCCGCACTTCCGTAAACGCGAGGACATCCCACGCATGAAACACTTCTTTTGGCGCTCGGCCTGTGTTCCGCGTTCGTGCCGGCGTTGCCTCGGCCGCGAGCCGCCCCGGCGTATCCGGTCATCCCCGATACGAGCGATAAGGATCTGCGGCTGTTCTACGCCGACGGACGCACCGTGAGCGGGGCGCAAGCGCTCGCGCACATGAGCGACGCGGGCTTGATCTTGTGGGTCGCGGGCAACCAGTTCTTCGCGATGCCGGACGTGATCGCGGCATACCAAGCGGCGCATCCGGGGACGAACGTCGGGCTGATGACGCTGCCGCCCGGGCTCGAACTCGAGGGCATCAAGGCCGGCGGCTTCACCTATCTGGGGGTGAACTATCCGGGCCGGCCCGACGTCTATGCGACCGTCGACACCGCGCCGCTCGCCGAACTCAAGGCTGCCGGTTTGATGTCGCAGGACGTGATCTACATGCACAACGAGCTCCAACTGCTCGTGGCGCGCGGCAATCCGAAGCACATCACGTCGATCGACGATCTGGTGCGGCCCGGAGTGCGCAGCTCCCTGCCCAATCCGCTCACCGAAGGGATCATGACCTTCTACGCGCGCAAGGTATTGATTGCGCACGGCATCTACGGACATTTGACGA
Source organism: Vulcanimicrobiota bacterium (assembly GCA_963749395.1). Taxonomy (GTDB): domain Bacteria; phylum Vulcanimicrobiota; class Vulcanimicrobiia; order Vulcanimicrobiales; family Vulcanimicrobiaceae; genus CAVVMT01. Next base: position 694,053 of record CAVVMT010000008.1, on the reverse strand, counting down.
ACGGGCGCGAGTGCACCGGGTGTCAGACGACGCCGGACACCTGGTTCACGGCGGTGCACCATCGCGAGACGCCGCAACGGATCGCGGACGGCGTCTCCGACGTAGGGATCGTGTGGCAGACCGAGGCGATCGAAGCGATCGGGCTCGGGGCGCCGGTCGACCGCGTCGTGCTGCCGCCTGCGGACAGCCTGCGCAACGACGTGAACTACTTCGCCGGACCGATCAACGCGAACCCCGCGCATGCGGCCGCGGCCGCCGCCTACGTGCGCTTCCTGAGTTCGAGCGCGGCCCAGCAGGCATACCAAAAATACGGTTTCGTCGGCGCTTCGCCGGCGGAGCTGCAGCCCCACCCGATCTAACGCGCGGCGCGCTCGCGCTGGGTGCGGGCGACGAGGTTCAAGAACGTCTCACCGAAGATGCGCGCCTTGTCGCCTTCCGGGATCACGTCGAGCTCCTTGAAGTAGCGCACGCTTTCCTCGTAGGGGCAGGCGCGTTGCGAGGGCGGGAAGTTGGAACCCCAGACCAGCCGTTCGGCACCGAACGTTTCGTACAATTCCTTCGCGTAGCGGCGCACGCTGGGGAACGGGAACGGCTCGTGTGCGGCCTCCGGAAAGTACGTGACTTTGACGATGACGTTGGGCAACGCGCGCAATGCGAGCACGTCGTTCCACTGCGCGAACGGCTCGGGATCGGCGTGCGACATCGCCATGTGATCGACCAGGACGATGGCATCGGGATGACGGCGCGCGAGCGCGCCGAGCGCATCCGCGCGGCGCGGCGCCAGAATTGCGACGGGAAGCGGGATCTTGGCGGTTTCGGCGAGCAGGGCGTCGAGGGTGCCGTCGGTGAGCCACCGCGACGAATCCTGATCGAGCAGCGTGATCCGCATGCCGAGCATCGCCGGGTGCGCCGCGAAATCACGCAGCCGGCCCGCGATGTCCGGCAGCGTCGGGTCGAAGCGTCCGTAGACGCCCACGATGCGGTCGGGGTGGCGCTCCGCCTCTTCGAGCCCGTAGCGGTTGTCGGTGCCCATCATGCTCGGCACGACGTCGACGATGCGATCGACGCCGGCGCGCGCGGCGGCGTCGAGCATCGCTTCCGCAGGCCACGTAGGGCCGAGGTTCGCGCCTTTGGGATCCCAGGGCCGGTCCGCGGTCGAAGGGACCCAGTAGTGGACGTGGGTGTCGACGATCGGCATGCCGCCGGGCGCTATACGGAGGCGGGCGAAGGCGCCGCGGCGCGGCGCTGCTCCCAGATCTCGCCGTTGAGCAGCGAGTCCGGGCGCCGTCCCTCGAGCATGTCGATCACGACCTCGGCCGTGCGGACGGCCATCATGCGCGTGCTCTCCTCGCTCAGGCCGGCATTGTGCGGCGAGAGGATGATGTTGGGCAGCGCGAGCAGCGGATCGCCGTGCACCGGCGGCTCGGGGTCGAACACGTCGATCCCCGCGCCGCGGATGCGCTTGGTCGACAGCGCTTCGTACAGCGCTTTCGGATCGACGGTCGGCCCCCGCGACGTGTTGACGAGGATCGCTCCCGGTTTCATCAATGCGAACTGCGCGGTGCTCATCATGTGGTGCGTTTCGTGGGTCAGCGGCGTGTGCAGCGTGACGACGTCGGCGGCGCGCAGGAGTTCGTCGAGCGAGTCGACGCTCTCCGCGCCGCGGGCCGCGATCTCGTCCTTGGACAAGTACGGGTCGTAGGCGAGCACCTGCATGTTGAAGCCCGCTCCGCAGATGCGCGCGACGTGCGTGCCGATGCGCCCGATTCCGACGATGCCGACCGTGCGTTCCCACAAGTCGCCCGAGCGGAACGAGAAGCGAATGTCGAAGTTGTCGTCCTGCACCGCCTTGTGCAAGGTCGGAATTGCGCGCAGCACCGCGAGCATCAGGGCGACCGCGCCTTCGGAAACGGCGGTCGCATTCGAGCCGCCGGGCGTGTTCGCGAGCGGGATGCCGTTGGCAGTCAGCGCCGGGATGTCGCAGTTGTCGACGCCGGCTCCGTGCTTGCCGACCGCGCGTACCCGCGGACACTGCGCGATCACGCCGGCACCGAGTTCGAAACTGCGCAAGAGCAAGCCGTCGGCGCGGGCGAAGGCCGCAGCCTGGGCCGCCGGATCGGCATGCTGATCGAACCGGAACACGTCGCAACCGGCTGCTTCGAGCCGCTCGTAGCCCGCTTCGTGAATCGGATTGGTGACGACGACGTAATGACGCATGGCCCTACTCTATCAAGGAGACCGCGGCGCAGCCATTGGCTCGCTATTCAGGGATAACGGCCGTCCCGCTGCGCAAGAACCGCCGGTACCGCCGTTCGATCGCCGGCGGCGAGGTGCAATAGCTGAAGACGATCGTCTGCAGAGGATCCCAAGGGGTGGCGAAGTTGACGAGTTGCAGCGTGAAGTGTCCGACCTCCGGCACCTGCAGCAACACCTCGCGCGTCATCCGCTTCACGACGCCCTGCTCGGGCCAAATGCGCCGGAACTCCGGGCTGCGGTGCTCGAGTTCGTCGCGCAGCGTCTCGAACCGCGGATCGCCGATGAATTGGCCGTAGTGCGTGCGGAACGTGGCGACCGCATTGCGTGCGTCGTCGAGCCAATTGACGTGCAGCAGGCGCTTCTGCGGATCGTTGAGCATGCGCCACACGAGGTTGCTGCCGAAGCCGTCGCTCTCGACGAAGTGGAAGAGTTTCTCCGCCTGCCGGTTCCACGCCAGCACGTCGAGCCGCGGGCCGACGAAGTAGGCCGCGCCGTCGAAACCGTCGAGGATCGGGCGCACGAAGCGGTGCAGCGTCTCGTGTTCGGTGCGGTCGCGCTTTGGGGGCGCGTTACCGGCCAAGCTGAACAAGTATTCGCGCTCGGCTTCATCGAGACGCAACGCGCGCGCGACCCCGTCGAGCATCTTCGTCGACACGCGGATGTCGCGACCCATCTCGAGCCACGAGTACCAAGCGACACCGGTGCCGGCCAGTTCGGCGACTTCCTCGCGCCGCAGTCCGGGCGTCCGCCTCCGTGCCCCGGCCGGCAGCCCTACCTCCTCAGGCCGCAGCCCTTCCCGCCGCCGCCGCAAGAAGTGCTTGAGCTCGGTCCGCCGTTCCGTTTCGTTCATCGCCGGAGATTATTTCCTCCGGCGGCCCGACACCTCGCAAGTTCGCCGCATATCACTGAATAGGCCCTTAGTGGCTCTCGCTCCCGTACCGCGATAGAATGGTGGTCTACGTGCTTTTTTCGCCGGAGGACTCTTGCATTGGCGCTCACTCGGAAAACTCTCTTGGCCGGCATGGCCAGCGCCTACGCGACGGTCGGCGTTCTGCGTTTCCCCGCCGACGCCGCGGAATTCAGCTACAAGTTCGCTACCGAACAGCCGGCAGGGCACCACATGACGCTCCGGCTGGTCGAAGCGACGAACAAGATTCGCGACGCGTCGAACGGCCGGCTCGACATCAAGATGTTCCCCGGCAGCCAGCTCGGCGGCCAGACCGAGATGATGTCGCAGGTGCGTTCGGGCGCCGTCGACTTCATCACGTCGGCCGATTTCATCCTGGCCAACATCGTCCCGGTCGCGGGGATTTCGGCCACCCCGTTCGCCTTCAGCGGGCACAAAGAGGCGCTCGCGGTGATGGAAGGGCCGGTCGGCAAGTACCGCCGCGACGCGATCGGGAAAATCGGCGTGTACGCGTTCGCGCGCTCCTGGGACGAGGGCTTTCGCCAAGTCACGACCAGTGCGAAGCCGATTCACAACCCCGACGACATCAAGGGTTTGAAGATCCGCGTGCCGGACGCGCCGGTCATCACCGCGACGTTCAAGGCCCTCGGCGCCTCGCCGGTGTCGATCACGTCGAGCGAGATGTACATGGCGCTGCAGACCCATCTCGCCGACGGGATGGAGAATCCGATGGCGGCGCTCGAAGCCTTCAAGATCTATGAAGTGCAGAAGTACTGCGCGTACACCAACCACATCTGGACGGCGTACACGATGCTCGCCAACGCCGATTCGTACAACAAGTTGCCGCAGAACCTGCGCGATCTGACCGATCAGTACATCAACGAAGCGGCCGCCCTCGACAACGCCGATCTGCTCAAGGCGGAGCCGACGCTGGAAGCGACGCTGCGCGGCCAAGGGCTGACGTTCAACACGGTCAACGTCGATGCGTTCCGGACGATCGTGGCCAAATCGGGACTCTACGGCCAGCTGAAGGACTCCTACGGCGCCGAGGCCTGGAACCTGCTCGAGAAGGCCGTGGGCCGGACGCTGGGCTGAGGCCGCGTGCCCCCGGCCGCTAGGGCCCGGTTGCGACGGGGGTTTCCCCCGGCAGTCCCCATTCGGCCCACGACCCGTCGTACACCGCGACGTCGGGCGCGCCGATGCGGTGCAGCGCCAACGCGAGCACGCACGCGGTGACGCCCGAACCGCACGACGCGACGATCGGACGAGCCGGATCGATGCCGGCTGCGCCGAAGCGCTCGCGGAGCGCGTCGGCTTCGAGCAGTCGTCCCCGTTCGTCGAGGACGCGCTCGAAGGGCACGTTGACGCTGCCCGGGATGTGGCCGGCGCGCACGCCTGGGCGCGGTTCGGGAGCGCTGCCCGCGAAGCGCGCGGCCGAGCGGGCGTCGACCACCTGCGCGTGCCGGCCGGCCAAATTGTCGAGCATCGCTGCCCGCGAACGCACCATGTGCGGGCGCAACTGCGCGCTGAACACCCGCGGCTCGGGGTGGTTTGCGCCGGTTTCGAGCGGGTACCCGGCCTGCTTCCAGGCCGGAAGTCCGCCGTCGAGAACGGCCACCCGGTCGTGCCCGAAGGCGCGAAACATCCACCACACGCGCGGCGCGCTGAAAATACCCGCCCCGTCGTAGACGACGACCGTGTCGCCGCTCCCTACGCCGAGCGCCCCGGCCGCAACGGCGAACGCCTCGGCGGAGGGCAGCGTGTGCGGCAGCGTGCTCGACGGATCGACGACCTCGTCGATGTCGAAGTAGGCCGCCCCGGGAATGTGTCCCGCGAGGTACTCGGCGCGGCCGTCACGCCGTTGCTGCGGCAGGTACCACGATGCGTCGAGGATGCGGACGCCCTCGTCGCCGAGGCGCGCCGCGAGCCAATCGGGATCGACGAGGAACGGAACGGCTTGCGTCATGCGGGCCCCTTCGACGCCGGCGGCGCCGATGATTCAGGCCGTCTTGACGGGGCGTGCGACCGTCCGGTCGCGCCCGTCGCTCTTGGCGGCGTACAGCGCTTCGTCGGCGAGCCGCACGAGCTGCACCGGGTCGCTCACCGCATGCGCGACGCCGACGGCGATCCCGACGCTGATCGTGACCAAGCCGGTGCCGGGCGGCCCCGGGATTTGCAGCTCGCGCGTCCGCTTGCGCATCAGTTCGGCCACCGCGCGCGCTTCACTGAGACTGATGTCGGGGACGATCGCCACGAATTCTTCACCGCCGTAGCGGCCGACGAAGTCGCCGCTGCGCAGCATGCAGCCCTCGAGGGCGCGCGCGATCCGGCGCAGGCACGCGTCGCCCGCGACGTGGCCGAAGGTGTCGTTGTAGGCTTTGAAGTGATCGATGTCGACCATCAAGATCGCGAGTTCGCGTCCGTTGCGCAGCGCGCGGCGCCACTCCCGCGTCAGGTGCTCGTCGAAGGCGCGGCGGTTGGGAATTCCGGTCACGGCGTCGTGCGTCGCCAGCGATTCCAGGCTCCGGTTCTCCTGCGTCAGCAGGGCGCGCTCGCGGTCGAGGCGGCTGAGATGTTGCGCTAGACCGACCGACAAGATCAACGCTTGCCAGGCGATGCCGCTCGCCATGATCCATTCGGCCGAGCCGAGCGGGAGCGGAAGCGCGCCGGTCATCGTCGTCGCGCCGACCGCGCTCGAGGCGCAGATTCCGGCGTAGGCGAGCACGGCGTAACGCGCCGAGGTCAGGCCGCGTTCGTGGCTGATCACTGCGGCGACCAGCATCACGAAGAACAGGCCGTTGGTCGCCAGCAGCATGAGCGACTGCACGGCGAGGAAGTTGGGTGCCACCCCGAACAGCGCCCAGGCGGCGATCGCGATCCAAAAATTCCATCGCAGCGCCCGGTCCACGCGCGGCAGATGTTGCGGCAGGGTCAGAAAGACGCGCGTGAAGTTGACGGTCGCGCCGAACGCGAGCAACAGCGCGACGAAGGACGCGATGCGCCAGTTCACCGAGAGCTGCGGCCACAAGAATTCCCACGGCCAGCCTTGGATCACCAGCACGATCGTCAGACCGCCGGCCATCAGCGCCGCGTAGTGGAGTGAGGCTCGGGAACGCACGCTCGCATAGATCAGCAGCGATGAGAGGGCCAACGCCAAGAAGAAGCCGCCGAACAGCGAGGCCAGCGACAGCGCCTGGCGCTCGCCGTTCACGACGTCGGCGGCGCGCGCGATGTCGGGCAGGCGCTGCTCGTTGATCAAGCGGACGGCAAGGTAGATCGGGCGGTCGTCGAGCACCGTTCGCGGGATGGCGATCACCGGGTCGATGGCCGGAAAAGGCCGGTCGGCGTAGGGCACGTCCATGCCGGCTGCGATCGCGTGGTAGGTGCCGTCGCCGGCCGGCAGGTAGAGGACCATCGAGCCGATCGCCTTCGACCCGTGCACGACCCAACTGACCGGTGTTTCTTCAGGCGCTGCGCGCAAGCGCAAGCGAAAGACGATCGTATCGCGGTGAAACGTCGACGTCGTGTCGAGCGGCACGTAGGTGGCCGCGTCGAGGTACGGTCCGAGCGTCAGCGGATCGAGGTGCGCCGGAGCCGCGTCGGTGCGCGCGTAGGGGAACACCATGGCGACCGGGTACGGGTCGCTGCGATCCGCCAGCACGACCGAATCGACCGTCGCCGGGCGGTCGACCGAGCGTGGCGGGGCCACCGCCGAGGCCACGATGGCGCACGCGAAAACGAGGACGGCGACACGCGTGATCCGGCTGACCGGTCTCGTAGACGAACCTCCTGGGGCTCGGGGCGGCCGACGTGGGGCGTAAGAGCTTGGTTAGACGCTGCCCTTCGCGCTTCCGTCGCAGCGTTACCGCGCTGAAGGAATGTGACGACGACGCAGAATGATGCGGCACGATGCAGACGACGATGATGGACGTCCCGCTCACGATCCCGATGATCGCCGAACACGCCCGCCGCAACCACGCGGACCGCGAGATCGTTTCGGTGACCAGCGACGGCGTCGAACGATTCACCTATAGGCAATTCGCAACACGTATCGCGCAACTGGCAAACGCGTTGCGCCGCCTGGGGGTGGGCAAGGGTGACCGGGTCGCGAGCTTCGCGTGGAACACTCACCGCCATCTCGAACTCTATCACGCAGTGCCGTCGATCGGCGCCGTGCTGCACACCGTCAACATCCGGCTCTTTCCGCAGCAAATCGAGGAGCTGTTGCAGCACGCCGGCGACTCGGTCGTGTTCCTCGACGCTACCCTTGCCGGCCCGCTCGAGCGCGCGGTCGCCGCTTCGCCGGTCGCGCGGCGCTACGTCGTCATGGGCGCGCACGCCGGGACGGCGTTGCCCGAGCCGCTCGACTACGAGACACTGCTGGCCGCCGAGAGCGGCACGATCGCGTGGCCGGCGATCGACGAACGCGATCCGGCGATCCTGTGCTACACGTCGGCGACGACCGGCTCGCCCAAAGGCGTCGCCTATTCGCACCGCTCGACGATCATCCACGCGTACGCAGCCTGCATGCCGGACGCGATGGGGATCCGCGAACGCGACACGATGATGCCGGTCGTCCCGATGTTCCACGTCAACGCATGGGGCACGCCGTTCACGATCCCGATGACCGGCGCGAAGATGGTGCTCCCGGGGCACGCGATGACGCCCGACGCGCTGATCGACCTGATCGAGCGCGAAGGCGTCACCCTCTCGGCCGGCGTCCCGACGGTGTGGCTCGGGGTGCGCGATGCGCTGCGCGCGCAGAACCGGCGGCTGCCGACGCTCGAACGCATCATCGTCGGCGGCTCGGCCGTGCCGCCGGCGCTCATGCGCGATTTCGATGCGATGGGCACGCAGATCGTCCATGCGTGGGGGATGACCGAGTGCAGTCCGCTCGGCACGCTCGCGCATCCGCGCGCGGCGACATTCGCGCAAGGCGCCGAAGCCGTGGAACGCGCACGGCTCTCGCAAGGGGGATTCATCCCGTTCATGGACTGGCGGCTCGTCGACGAGGAGGGCCACGAGATCCCCGCCGACGGCACGACGCCGGGCGAACTGCTGATCCGCGGCCCTTGGGTGACCGGGTCGTACTTCGACAATCCGCACGCGACCGAGCTCGCCTTCGAAGACGGCTGGTTCCGTACCGGCGACGTCTGCACGATGGACGAGCAAGGGTATCTGCGCATCGTCGACCGCTCGAAAGACATGATCAAGTCGGGCGGCGAGTGGATCAGTTCGGTCGAGCTCGAGAACACGCTGATGGCGCATCCGGCGGTCAAGGAAGCGGCCGTGATCGGCGTGCCGCACGAGCGCTGGTCGGAGCGTCCGGTCGGGGTCGTCGTCGTGCGCGACGGCATGGCCGTGAGTGAGAGCGACCTGCGCGCCTTCATGCTGGAGCGGGTGGCCAAGTGGACGATCCCCGACCGCTTCATGTTCGTCGAAGCACTGCCGCGTACCGGCGTCGGGAAGTTTCTCAAGCGCGAGATGCGCGAGACGTTCGCCGGCGTGCTGTCGAGCGCGGCTCCTACGTGAGCATCACGCCGCCGTCGAGCACGATCGTCTCGCCGGTGATCCACGCCGCGAGCGGCGAGGCGAGGAAGAGCACCGCGTTGGCGACGTCGCCGGGTTCGCCCAGCCGGCCCAGCGGATAGCGCGCCGCGGCCTCTGCTTCGCGACCCTCGAATAGTGCGCGCGCGAGCTTCGTCTTGACGACCGCCGGGGCCACCGCGTTGACGCGCACCAGCGGGGCGAATTCGACCGCGAGTTGGCGCGTCAGGGCGATCAAGCCGGCCTTCGAGACGTTGTAAGCGCCGAGGTTGGCGATCGGCGCCAGGCCGCCGGCGGACGCGATGTTGACGATCGCGCCGCCGTGGGCACGCATCGCGCCGTGCCACGCCGCGCGCGCGAACAGCAACGGGCCCTTCAAGTTGACGGCCCACGTTTTCTCCACGGCGCTCAAATCGACGTCGGCGAGCGCGCCGTAGGCCGGGTTTGTACCCGCGTTGTTGACGAGCACGTGGCAGCCGCCGAAGCGCGCGACCGCGGTGCGCACTGCCTCCGCCGCGTGCGCTTCGTCGTCGCTCGATCCCGCGACCGCGGCGACCCGTTCGGAAAGCCCGAGCTCGCGAGCCGCTTCCGCCAGCCCGTCGGGTTTGCGCCCGGTGATCACGACGCTCCCTCCGCCATCGAGGAACGCCTTGGCGATCGCGAACCCGATGCCGCGGGACGCGCCGGTGATCAGCGCGACCCGCGAGGAGAAGTCGAACGTCATCGCGCCGCCCTTTCGCGCGCGGCGACGAGAGTCTTGTCGCGGGGGGCTGCTCCCGCGGCGGGACGAAGGCCCCCCGCCGATGCGAAGCTTCGGTAGAAAACCAGTGGTGGCCGCGCGTGGCACTTGACGCGCTGCGCGCCGCCGTCGCCGCGTCCGCAAGCGCGCACTTCGGCGCGGCACCGGCGAGCGTCGAACTCGAGATGCTCGCGGGCGGCGCGTCGCACGAAGCCTGGGCGGTCGATCTCGAACGTCCGCCGGCGCCGCGGCTGCGGCTCGTGTTGCGGCGCAGCATGCGCGGCTCGTTCAACCCGCTGACGCTCGACCGGCGCGCGGAGTTCGCGGTGCTCGAGGGGGCGTTTCGCGGCGGCGTTCCGGTCCCCGAGCCGCTGTGGTACGACGCCGATCTCGACGGGCGCGAGGGCTTTTTCATGCGCCGCGTCGACGGCGAAACGGTCGGCCGCCGGCTCGTCGGCGATCCCGAGTTCGCGGCCGTGCGCGAGCCGCTGCTCGCGCAGTGCGCGGATGCGCTGGCGCGCATCCACGCGCTCGCGCCCGAAGCGCTCGGCCTCGCGTCGCGCACGCGCGCCGGCGCGCCGTGGGCCCGGGTGGAAGCGGATGCGCTGCGTGCCGAGCTGACCTCGCTCGACGAGCCGCATCCGGCGCTGGAATTGGGGCTCGCGTGGCTGCGCGAACACGAGCCCGATCGACGACCGGACCGGGGTCGTGCACGGTGACTTTCGAGTCGGGAACTTCATCGCCGGCGGCGACGGCTTGCGCGCGGTGCTCGATTGGGAGTTCACGCACGTCGGCGATCCGCTCGAAGACCTGGGCTGGATGTGCGTGCGCGCGTGGCGTTTCGGCGCCGATCGTCTGCGGGCGGGTGGTCTGGGCGGACTGGCGCCGTTCCTGGCCGCCTACGAGCGCGCGAGCGGATCGGCGGTCGATCCACGGGCCGTGTTCTACTGGGAAGTGCTCGGAAACGTCCGCTGGGCGGTCGGTGCGATCGGTCAGGCGCGCCGGCACCTCGAGGGCACCGAGCGCAGCATCGAACTCGCCAGCCTCGGGCGCATCACCGCCGAGATGGAATACGAGCTGCTCCATCTGACCGGGGCCGTCGCGGCGCCGGCCGCCGCCGCGCCAACCGCGGGCGTGCCGTTCGACGCGGTCTCCGACCGGCCGTCCTTGCGCGAACTGCTCGAGGCCGTGCGTGGCTACGTGAGCGACGAGGTCGCGCCCCAGAGCGCCGGCCGGCGGGCACGCTTTCGCGCCCTCATCGCCGCCAACGTGCTGGCGATCGCCGAGCGCGAATTGGCCGCCGGCGACGGCCCGGCGCAGGCGGAGCGCGCGCGCCTGGCGGAGCTCGGCCTGGCGGCGCCGACGGTGGCGGCCGGGCGGCGCGCCTTTTGCGCGGCGATCCGCGCCGGCGCGTTCGCCGCGCCCGAAGCGCGCGCGCGCGCCCTCGCGGCCGAACGGGCCAACGTCGCCGCGAAGCTCGCGATCGCCAACCCGCGCTTCCTCGCGCGCTACGAACCGTTCGTGTAGAGCGCGGCGCGGGTCGGTGGGACGGCGGCGCGGCCGTCGAGTTCGCGCTTGGCGAGCAGCATCTGCACGAGCCCCATTCGCCCCACCGCGAAGCCGCGCGCCGAGGCCGCCATGTAGAGCCGCCACGTGCGCACGACCGCCTCGCCCGCCAGGCGCCGCGCTTCGTCGGCGTTGGCGTTGAGCCGCTCGACCCAGAAACGCAGCGTGCGCGCGTAGTGCTCGCGCAGGTTCTCGACGTCGCGCACTTCGAAGTCGGCCGCCTCGGCCGCGGTCAGCGCGTCGTCGACGTGCAGCAGCTCGCCGTCGGGAAACACGTAGCGGTGCATGAACGACGAGCGGAACGCGAACACCTTGGCGGCGGCTTCACGCACGCCGCTGCGGCGCCGCATCTGCCACGAGATGCCGTGGTTGAGGAAGAGGCCGCCGGGGCGGAGCGCACGATAGGCGGCGCGGAAGTACGCGTTCATGCCGCGTGCGCCGACGTGCTCGAACATCCCGATGCTTGCGGCCTTGTCGAACGTCCCGAGCGGGGCCAGATCGCGGTAGTCGCGCAACTCGACCTTGCAGCGCTCGGCGAGCCCTTCGCGCTCGATCCGCTCCCGGGCGTAGTTCGCCTGCTTTTCCGAGAGCGTGATGCCGACCGCGGTCGCACCGTATTCGCGCACGCAAAAGCGGATGAAGCCGCCCCAGCCGCAGCCGATGTCGAGGATCCGCTCTCCGGCGCGCAGGGCCAGCTTGCGCGCGATGTGATCGTATTTGTTCAGCTGAGCGGTGTCGAGCGAGTCGTCGGGCGTGCGGAAGTACGCGCACGAATACGTCATCTCGCGGTCGAGCCACAACCCGAAGAATTCCGGCGGCAGATCGTAATGGTAGGCGATCGCGGCGCGATCGCGTTCGCGCGAATGCGGGCGCCCGGGAAGGTCCGCGGCCGCGCGGGCGTGGCTGTCGCCGGCGTCGCGGTCGCCGTTTCGCGAGGGCACCGGTAATTGTACGAGAGCGGGCATAGCCCGCGCCCAGTCGAGCGGCGTAAGCCGGTCGAGCGCGACTTCGAGCGCCGTGAAGACGGCCTCGACGTCGTCGCTGGTCTCGATTCCGCCTTCGATGTAGGCGCGTCCGGCCGCGATGTCCGACGGGGGCACGGCGAACGAGCGGAGCACGCTGGTATCGCGTAGCACGATGCGCCCGGCCGGGGGGCGCGTACTGCGGTAGAGTTCGGTCCCGTCGGGCAGGACGATTTCGACCGCCGTGTCGGAACCAAGAAGGCACTCGAGAGCTTCACGGGCAGCTCGTACGTGACGGCGCTCCGCATCGACTCCCACGGTAGACAGCGTTTGAGCCATGGGGTCTATTTATCCCCGCCCCACCGCATTACTTCGCGTTGGCAGTCCAGCGGCAGGACGCCGGACCATCTCTTTTGCAGCAAGGAGCCGCGGCGCATCTGCGCCGGTGAACGAAAGGCGAGGGTGGCATGCGATTGGAGAAGCGATCGGCGGTCGTGACGGGCGCGGCGACGGGCATCGGACGGGCGATCGCGATCGCGATGGCCGCCGAGGGGGCGTCGGTGGCGATCGACTACGTCGGGAATCCCGAGCTGGCCAACGAGGTCGTCGCGGAGATCGCCAAGAGCGGCGGCACGGCGATCGCGGTCGCCGCCGACGTCAGCAAGTCCTCTGAAGCGAACGCGCTGGTAGCAGCTGCGGTCAAGGCGTTCGGCGGGCTCGACGTCTTCGTCAACAACGCCGGCATCGAGTATCGCTACGACTTCCTCGACACACCCGATGATTCGTGGGAGAAGACGCTCGCCGTCGATTTGAGCGGCCCGTTCTACTGCAGCCGTGCGGCCGGGAAGCAGATGGTGGCGCAAGGCCGTGGCGGCCGTATCATCAACATCTCGTCGATCCACGAGGACGTCGTGTTCCAGCAGCACGCGCCGTATTGCGCGGCCAAAGGCGGCGTGCGGATGCTGATGCGCACGATCGCGGTCGAGCTCGCGAAGTACAAGATCACCTGCAACAACATCGCCCCCGGCGCGATCTTCACCCCGATCGACAAGGACGTGCAAGCGAATCCCAAACTCGAGGCCGAGCTGCTGGCGGAGATCCCGCTCGCGCGCTGGGGTCAGCCTGAAGAGATCGCCGCCGCCGCGGTGTTCCTTGCCTCCGATGAGGCGGCATACATCACCGGAACGACGCTGGTCGTCGACGGCGGCATGATGCGCCAGTCCGGCAACCTCTGAATGCGCGTTGCGCATCGTTTTGCACTACGTGATTCGGAGGCGAACGCCGATGCTTCTCATGGTCATCGAACGCTTCAAGGACGGGAGCGCGAAACGGATCAGCGAACGATTCAAACGCGACGGACGAATGCTCGGCGAAGGCGTCACCTACCATCAGAGTTGGGTCGACGCCGAGGGCACGCGGTGCTACCAACTGATGGAAGCGCTGAATCCTCAAGCGCTCGACGACTGGATCGCCCACTGGGACGATCTTGCCAACTTCGAGGTTGTGCCGGTGTTGACGTCGAGCGATTTTTGGTCACGGTTCGAAGCCGGCCCGGCGGATTAGTTCTTTAAGATGAGCTTATGCTGGGTTAAGGTCAGCGTAAGACCGTAGGAGCGTCGCTGCGCGCACGGTAACAGTCGCGGCGTCAGTTCGCCGGGAGGTCCGTCCGCTCGATGTTCAAGCGACTCGCTGTTTTTTCGTTGCTCGCGCTCCTCGCCGCCGCAACCGTCCCGGGGACGGTGCGCGCGGCCGGAAGTGGCGCGATCTGCTACAACTGCCCGCCTGAGTGGGCCGACTGGGCCGGGGAGCTCAAAGCGATCGAAGCCACGACCGGGGTCGCCATCCCGCCCGACAACAAGAACTCCGGCCAATCGCTCTCGCAGCTGATCGCCGAGAAGTCGAACCCCGTCGCCGACATGGTGTATTACGGGGTGACGTTCGGGATCGCAGCCAAGCAGCAAGACGTCGTGGCGCCCTACAAACCGGCGCACTTCAACGATATTCCGGCCGGACTCAAAGATCCCGACGGCTACTGGTTCACGATCCACAGCGGCACGTTGGGCTTCTTCGTCAACGTCGGCGCACTCGGCGGAAAACCGGTGCCCAAATCGTGGAAAGATCTGCTCAAGCCCGACTACAAGGGCATGGTCGGCTATCTCGACCCCTCGAGCGCGGCGGTCGGCTACGCGGGCGCGGTCGCGGTCAACGACGCGCTGGGCGGGACGCTCGACAATTTCAAGCCCGGCTTGGACTGGTTTCGCGCGATGCAGAAGAACGCGCCGATCGTGCCCAAGCAGACGGCCTACGCGCGCGTGCTCTCGGGTGAGATCCCCATCCTGCTCGATTACGACTTCAACGCCTATCGCGCGAAGTACACCGACAAAGCGAACGTCGCGTTCGTCATCCCGAGCGAAGGCACGATCGTGATGCCCTACGTGATGAGCTTGGTCAAGAACGACCCGAACAATGCGAACGCGAAAAAGGCGCTCGACTTCGTCCTCTCCGATCAGGGCCAGCAGATCTGGGCGAATGCCTACATGCGGCCGGTGCGCGGCAGCGTGCCCAAGGACGTCGCGGCGCGATTCTTGCCGGCGAGCGATTACGCGCGCGCCCGGGCGGTCGACTACGCGAAGATGGCCGCGGTGCAGAAGAGCTTCACCGATCAGTATCTCGCCATCGCGCAATGACCGCGGCAGGATCGTCGCGCTCGCCGCGCCGGCGCTCGCGATCGTGCTCGCGTTCTTCCTGCTGCCCCTTGCAAGACTGATCGCGGTCGGCGCAAGCGGGGAACACGGCCTCGCCGCCTACGGGGAGATCGTCACCAATCCGCGCTATTTCCGCAGCCTCGTGTCGACCCTGACGCTGGCGGTGGCCGTGACGGCCACCTCGCTCGTGCTCGCCACGACGGCGGGGCTCTTCCTCGTGCGCAACCGTTTTCGCGGGCGCAACCTCGTGGTCGCGCTGCTGACGTTGCCGCTCGCCTTTCCGGGCGTCGTGATCGGTTTTCTCGTCATCATGCTCGGGGGGCGCGCGGGTTTGATCGGCGCGCTGACGCAGGCGGCGTTCGGCGAGAAGGTCGTGTTCGCGTACTCGATCGCCGGGCTGTTCGTGGGCTACTTGTACTTTTCGATCCCGCGCACGATCCTGACGATCATGGCCTCGGCGGAGAAGCTCGATCCGGCGCTCGAAGAGGCCGCGCGATCGCTGGGAGCCGGCGGCCGGCGCGTGCTGCTCGACGTGATCCTGCCCGCGCTGCGCCCGGCGCTGATCTCGGCCGGGGCGATCTGCTTCGCCACCGCGATGGGCGCATTCGGCACTGCGTTCACGCTTGCGACCAACCTGACCGTGCTCCCGATGACGATCTACACCGAGTTCACCCTCAACGCGAACATTGCGACCGCGGCGGCGCTGTCGGTCGTGCTGGGCGCCGTGACCTGGGGCGTGCTCGCGCTCGCGCGTTCGAGCGCCGGCTCGACGGTCGCGGCGGCCGGATGACCCGCGGACCCGCGTGGTACGCAAGCGCATCGGTGGCCCTGGGACTGTGCGCGTTCTTGATCGTCCCGGTCGCGCTGTCGGTCGCGGCCGGCGTGACCCGCGACTATTTCATCGGTTGGCGTTCGGGCTTCACGTTCCAGTGGATCGCGCAAGTATGGGAGCTGTACCGCGGGACCGTCTGGCTCTCGTTGCTGATCGCCGGCTCGTGCGTCGCGGTGACGCTCGCGACCGGCGTCCCGCTCGCGTACGCGCTCGTGCGCAGCGGGACGCGCTGGGCGCGGCTCATCGAGGAGACGATCACGCTGCCGGTCGCCATCCCCGGGCTCGCGATCGCGCTTGCGCTGATCGAGAGCTACGGCGCCGCCGGCGAGTTCCGCCGCAGCTGGACGTTCATCTTGGTCGGCCACGTGCTCTTCACGCTGCCGTTCATGGTGCGCTCGGTCGTCGCGGTGCTGGCTTCGATCGATCTCGCGGTCCTCGAGGAGAGCGCCGCGAGCCTGGGCGCGCGCTTCGGGCAGCGCTTTCGCGACGTCGTGCTGCCCAGTGCCGCGCCGGGCATCCTCGCCGGCACCTCGATGGTGTTCACGCTCTCGGTCGGCGAATTCAACCTGACCTGGATGCTGCACACGCCGCTGACGGCGACGCTCCCGGTCGGGCTCGCCGACGCGTACGCCTCGATGCGCTTGGAGATCGCGAGCGCCTACACGCTCGTGTTCTTCGTGATGATCGTGCCGGTGCTGATCGCGATGCAGCTGGCCGCGCGGCGGATGACGGCGTGAACGCCGCATGAGCTTGCGCGTCCGCCTCGAGCGCTGCGCGAAGACGTTCGCCGACGGGACCCGCGCGCTCGAGCCGCTCGACCTCGACGTCGCCGCCGGCGAGACGCTCGTGCTGCTCGGCCCGTCGGGCTGCGGCAAGACGACGACCCTGCGCATCATCGCCGGGCTCGAGGCGCCCGACCCCGGCGGCCGCGTCATCTTCGGCGACGACGACGTGACCGCGCTCCCGATCGAACGCCGCGGCGTCGGGATCGTGTTCCAATCGTATGCGCTGTTCCCGACGATGAACGTCGCGCAGAACGTCGGCTATGGCCTGCGGGTGCGGGGCGTGCCGCGGGAGCCGCGGGCGCGGCGGGTCGCGGAGATGCTGGCACTCGTGCGCATCGAGAGCCTTGCCGACAGGCGCGTCGACCAGCTCTCGGGTGGCCAGCGGCAGCGGGTCGCACTCGCGCGCGCGATCGCGATCGAACCGAAAGTTTTGCTGCTGGACGAACCGCTGGCCGCGCTCGATGCGAAGCTGCGCGAGCACCTGCGGACCGAAATCGACGCGCTGTTGCGGCGCCTCGGCATCACCGCCGTGTACGTCACCCACGACCAGACCGAAGCGATGGCGCTGGGCGACCGGATCGTCGTGATGGAGCGCGGGCGGGTCGCGCAAACGGGGACGCCGCGCGAGATCTATGCGACGCCCGCGAACCGGTTCGTGGCAGACTTCGTCGGCACGCTCAACCGCCTCGCGCTCGACGGCGGCGCGGTCTACGTTCGTCCCGAAGACGTCCGCTTCGCGACCGGCGGCAGCGCGCGCTGGCGCGGAAGGATCGCGTCGGTGACGTTCTTGGGCGACCGCGTGCGCGCCGCGATCGAGGTCGGCGACGCGACGTGTTTCGTCGATGCGCCGCCGCGCACGGCACTGGCCGCCGGCGACGCGATCGGGCTCACGGCCGACGACGACGCGCTCCTGCGGTTCGACGCATGACGATCGTCGCCCAGATCAGCGACCTGCACGTCAAGCGCGAGGGGCGTAACGCGTACCGGGTCGTCGACACGGCCGCGACGTTGCGCCGGGTGGTGGCGGCGCTCAACGCCCTCACGGTGCAGCCCGACGCGGTCGTTGCCAGCGGCGATCTGGTCGACGGCGGCACGCTCGAGGAATACGCGCACTTGGAGCGATTGCTCGCGCCGCTGCGCGCGCCGTGGTACCTCGCCATGGGCAATCACGACGACCGCACCGCGTTGCGCGCGGCCTTCCCCGAGCACCGGTACTTGGGGACCGAAGGACCGGTGCAGTACGCGCTCGACATGCTCCCGCTGCGGATCGTCGTCGCCGATTCGACCGAACCCGGCGCGCCCGGCGGGACGTTCGACGACGTGCGTTTGGCGTGGCTCGAGCAGACGCTGGCGGCCGGCGCGCGTCCGACGCTGCTGGTGTTCCACCACCCGCCGTTTCGCACGGGCCTGGCGGCGATGGACCGCAAAAACTTCGCCGATCCCGCGATCGTCGAACGGCTCGGCGCGATCGTCCGCGCCAATCCGCAGGTCGAGCGGATCGCCACCGGGCACCTCCACCGCCCGATGGCCGTGCGCTGGAACGGCACGGTGGCGGCGACCGTACCGTCCACCGCGCATCAACTGTGCCTCGATTTTCGCCCCGGCGTCGCAGATTCGTTCGTGCTGGAACCGCCGGCCTACACCTTGCACGTGTGGGACGGCGGTTCGCTCGTCAGCCACACGTGCACGGTCGAATCAGCCGGCGGTCCCTATCCGTTCCGCGAAGGCGGCGTGTTGATCGAGTAGGCGAGTCCGCGCCTCACTGGTTGGTGAAGACGAAGTTCTCGTTGCCCGGGATGATGCTCCACCACGCGTACGAGATGTAGGCCATCCCCGCGCCGCCCCACGTCGTGCCCCAGGAGTTGAAGATCTTGAAGGCCTGTTTGGTGTCGTCGTAGCCGACGATCACCATCGCGTGACCGGCGCCGTGACCGCCGGCTGCCCCGCCGTCGAGCGGTCCGGTCCACACCTGTGCGGTTGAGAAGTCGAGGAACGTGTCGTCGACCTCGGCTCCCCAGAGGATGGGATAACCGGCACTCAACCACGATTTCATCGTCGCGACGGCGCCGTCGGGAATCAGATAGAAGCGCGCGACCGCGTTGGCGCGACCCTGCGCGATAACCGAGGCCGAAGGCTGCGTGAGGTAGTCGCTGCCGACCCACGGGAACGTCGCCCACGGTACCCCGCCCGTCCGGACGAGGAAGCGGGCCGCGGTCGTCATGTTCAGTCCTTGATCGACGCCGCCGTTGAGCTGGTTGTACATGAACGAGGGGCTGAACACCGTCGCGGTATTGATGCCGAACGGGCCGCTCCCGGTCAAGACTTGCCCGTTGTTGCGGGTGTACGTCAAGTCGGCGTACGTTGCCGACCACGCGACGCACGAACTCTGCGGGTTCTGATTGCCGATCGGCGGGAACGACCCCGAGAGATCGACGACCGCAGCTTGCGCGCGACGTTGGTTACCCAGCGGCACGGGGGGTGCCGGCGGGGCGGTTGGGATCGACGCGAGCTCTTCGGCCGTGTCGAACTTCATGTCGCCGTAGGTGTTGCCGTTCAAGGTTGTCGGCGGCAGCACGATCGGGACGGTCAACGCCTGTGCCGTCGCGCCCGCCAGCGCCGGCGTGAGGACGACGGTCGACGCCTTCCCGCCGTTGTACGAGAAGTTCACCGCTTGCGCCGGATTGGCGATCGAGGTCGAGGAGAGCGCCGTCGTGCCGCTCGGATCGTTCAGCGCGACGGCGATCGGGGTGGCGAACGGGATGTTGCCGATAAGCCGCCGGTCTTGCGCGTCGTACACGAGCGCTTCGAGCGTCGCGCTAGCGCTCTGCCCGATCGTGAAGTATCCCGGCGCGGTCGAGAGGTCGACGCTCGCCGGCGTTCCGCCGAAGGTCACGGCGAACGGTTGATTGCCGTCGGCCACGACGTCCTCGCCGAACGAACCGGTCAGCACCGTCGCTCCGCTCGCGTTCGTCAAGTTGATCGTGAAGGCGGTGAAGTCGGACGGCGCCGCGGCGGTGATGGTGCAGCCGCTCGCCGAACACGCGCCGTTCGTCGTGTACGAAGCGCCGCCGATCGACGTCGGAGCGGCGACGACCGTGATGCCCGCGATCGCCGACGACGGCGTCGTCTGCACGCTGACCGCGATCGCTGCCGTTGCGGCGCCCGGCGACGCGGTCGGGGCAGGAAAAACTTTCACTCCGCCGTTGCCGTTGCATGCGGCCAACGCGAACAAAGCCGCCGCCGTCAAAAGACGAAAAAGCGCTGTCGTCACAACCATGCCTCCTTAGATGAGCAGCGTTTTGTTAACCACTCAAGCGCTGCTGCCCTGCTCGTGCGCCAAGCCGATCGCGCGCGCCGGATCGACGGTGGCGACGTGCAGTTCTGCAATCGAATGCAGCACGACGTCGGCGCCCGCGAGCGCGTCGGGCGCGGGCGGATAGTGCGCGTTGGGAATCGCGATCACGCGCGCCACCGCGGCGCGCGCCGAGCGCAGTCCGTTCGCCGAATCCTCGATCGCGGCGGCTCGCGTGGGCGCGACGTCCAAGAGGGCGGCCGCGCGTAGATAGACGTCGGGGGCGGGCTTTCCGCGGCCTACCTCTTCGGACGACACGGTGACCGCGAACGCGCCGCGCAAGCCCGCGATGGCGAGCACCGCATCGATGATCTCGCGATTCGACGACGACGCGAGCCCGAGGGTGAAGGCGGCGGCGATGCGCTCGACCGCTTCGCGCGCCCCGGGGATCAGCGGGAGTGCGCGCCCGTAGCGCGCGATCAGTTCGGCGACGACGTCGGCGTTGATGCGTTCGGGCGATTCGCGCAGGCCGATACGCTCGTGCATGTAGCGCGACCACTCCGGCGACGACATCCCCATCATGTCGCGGTGCGCCTGCGGCGTCCACGTGCCGCCGCGCGCTTTCGCGTAGGTCTCGCGGACGTCGTCCCACACTTGTTCCGAGTCGATCAGCACTCCGTCGAGATCGAAGATCACGGCGTCGATGCGTGGTTGGGTCATCGTGCGCGGCGTTGGCGTTCGCCGTTGCATGCCCTGCCCGCCACTGGGAGCATCGCGCGCGCCCGCAGAACTGCGCCGGATGACGCTAACCGAAGCGTTGACGGCGCTCGTCGTCGCGACGCTCTTGGGCGGGTTGATCGGCGTGCAGCGCCAGGCCGTGCGAAAGCCCGCCGGCTTGCGGACGCACGCGCTGGTCGCCTTGGGCGCGTGTTTGTTCGCGGTCCTGTCGTCCAAACTCAACGATACGCGCATCGCGGCGGGCATCATCAGCGGGATCGGCTTCCTCGGCGCGGGGGCGATCGTGCGCAACGGCCCCGCGACCAGCGGTCTCACGACCGCCGCCAGCATCTGGGTGACGGCCGCGATCGGCATGACGGTCGGCTTCGACGAGCCCTACTCCTACCCGATCGCGCTCGCCACGACCGCAATCGCTTTCGCGTTGCTGGTCGCCTCCGACCGCTGGCCCGAACTCGTCCCGATCCGACGCACCCTCAACGTCGCGCTGACGTTCGACCTCGACGTGCTGCCGATGGAGCAGATGTTCGCGCTCGTCGCCGCCCGGGCCGGGACGATCCGCCGCCGCGAGGCGGTCACCGTCGTCCACGAGCCCGGCGGCCGGCGCGTGGCGACCGTGTCGATCGGCCTCGTCATGGGGGCGAAGGATTCCGTCGACCGGCTCTTCGACGCGATCAGCCGCGCAGGCGGCATCGAGAAGATCGCGGTGACCGACGAGACCGCCGAGGGTTAACGCGAAGGCGCGGACTGCGGCGCCGGCGCCGGCGCAAGGGTGGCCGGCGCGGGCCCGGGCGCCGGCGCAGCCGGCGGATAGCCCGCGGGCAACGGGCCGATGCTCTTCGTGTCTGGCAACGGCTGCAGCCCCTCGTAATCGACCATGACGAAGTCGACGAAGAGCGCGTTGGGCCAGTCGAAAT
This sequence comes from Vulcanimicrobiota bacterium, assembly GCA_963749395.1. GTDB lineage: Bacteria > Vulcanimicrobiota > Vulcanimicrobiia > Vulcanimicrobiales > Vulcanimicrobiaceae > CAVVMT01. Next base: position 672,810 of record CAVVMT010000008.1, on the reverse strand, counting down.
CGACGCGCGTGAACTGCTTGGGGTCGTTGGGATCGAACGACTCGTGCAGCAGGTGGTCGCCGGGGTCGCTGGCGAGCAGCATCGCGAGCATCGCGTTGCGTTCCTCGACGCTCTGCGCGGTGAGGCCCTGGGCGACGAGCGCGAGCGGCCACACGTAGCCTTTGGGCGTGTGCGGGCTGCCGACGCCGCTCGCGTATTTCCCGGTGAAGTAGTACGGGTTGTCGCTCGAGAGCACGAAGCGGCGCGTGTTCTGATAGACGAGGTCGCCCGGCGACGAATAGCTCATGTACGGCGACGCGAGCAAACTCGGAATGTTCGCGTCGTCCATGAGATTCGTATGCCCGAGGCCGTCGACTTCGTAGGCGTAGACGTAGCCGAACTTGTCCGACAGCGGTGATGCCGAAGCGCTGGATGCCGGCTTGCACGGCGGTGCGCAGCGCGCGGGCGCGCGCGGCTTTCGCATCGTCGTGATAGATCGCGTGCTCGATCTCTTCGAGCCCTTGCAGCGCGGTGACCGCCATCATCTCCGAGGGGATCAGATAGTTGTATTGGCAGGCGTCGTCGGAGGGTCTGAACCCGCTCCAGATCATCCCCGTGTAGGCGACCGGATTGCCTTTGCCGTTGTTGGGCAGCGTCGGCTGCGTGTAACTCGACTGGGTGTTGTGGTTCTGCTCGCGTTCCATCGTCGCGAGCACGTTGTCGAAGCCGAGCGACAGATCGCCGGTGAAGATCGAGCCGTCGCCGGTCACCTTCCAATACGTCCAGGCCAGAAAGATCGGGTGGGTGACCGAGTCGAGTTCCCACTTGCGTTCCCACACCTTGTAGTCGAGGGTGAACGCGTTCGCGTAGGGATCGATCTGCAGGTACTTCGCGATCCGCGCGATGACCCCGCGAATCGCTTTGCGCGTGTCGCCGTCGTCGTGCGCGAAGTGCAGGTAGGGCCGGATCTCGGCCGCCGAGTCGCGCAGCCACTCCGCCGGGATGTCGCCGGTGGCGACGTACACCGTTCCGTCGCTCGTGTACTGCATCTCCGACAGTGCGAGCAGCAGCGCCGCGCGGAACATCTGCACGAGGTGCGGATCGGCATTCGTGTAGGCCGCCGCCGCCCGCGAGACGGCATCGAGCTGGATGGCCGCGCCGGCCGGGGCGAGCGCGAGCGCAAACCACAGCGCGAGCGCCGCCGTGAGCCGTCGCGTCGTCAAACCGCTAGGTCGCGCGCCCGTCCGGGGCGATGCGCGAGAAGCCGGCGTAGGGGACGAGCGCGGCCGGGACGTCGAGGCCGCCGTCGGCGCGCTGGTAGTTCTCCAGGATCGCCATGAAGGTGCGCCCGACCGCCAGCCCCGATCCGTTGAGGGTGTGCACGAATTCGGGGCGCGCTTTGGGTTCGCGGCGGAAGCGGATCTGCGCGCGGCGCGCTTGGAAATCGGTGCAGTTCGAGCACGAGCTGATCTCGCGGTACATGTTCTGCCCCGGCAGCCACACTTCGAGGTCGTAGGTCTTGGCTGCGTTGAAGCCCGTGTCGCCGCTCGAGAGCAGCACGACGCGGTGCGGCAACCCGAGTTCCTCCAAGCGTGCGGCGGCATCGCGCGTTAAACTCTCGAGCGCGTCGAACGACGCCTCGGGCGCGGCCAGCCACACGAGCTCGACTTTTTCAAATTGATGCTGACGAATCAGGCCGCGCGTGTCCTTGCCGGCCGCGCCGGCTTCCTTGCGGAAACACGGCGAATACGCGGTGTACTTGCGCGGCAGCGACGCGCCGTCGAGGATCTCGTCGCGGTGCAGCGCCGTCAGGGGCACTTCCGACGTCGGAATGAGGAACAAGTCCGCGTCTTGGTCGACGAACATCGCGTCGGCGAACTTCGAGAGCTGGCCGGTCGACCACATCGTGTCGCGGGAAACCAGGAACGGCGGGACGATCTCCTCGTAGCCGCCGGCGTTCGCGCGGTCGAGGAAGAAGGCGATCAGCGCGCGCGAGAGCCGCGCCCCCGGACCGCGCAGGATGCTGAAACGGCTGCGCGCGAGCTTGACCGCGCGCTCGACGTCGATGATCCCGGTCCGCTCGCCCAAATCCCAGTGCGCGAGCGGCGTGAAGTCGAACGCGGGCGGCTCGCCCCAGGTGCGCACGACGACGTTTTCGGCCTCGCCCGCGCCGTCGGGCACCGAGTCGTCGAGGACGTTGGGCACGTCGGCGAGCTCCGCACGCCACGCCTCTTCGAGTTGCGGCAGGGCCTCCTGCGCGGCGGCGATCCGGGCGTCGAGCGCGGCGAGCTGCGGCCGCAGTTCGCGGGCCGCGGCCGCTTTGTCGGCGGCCCGCCCGATCGAGGCGGAGATCGCGTTCTTCTCGGCTTTGAGCGCTTCGAGCGCGGTCAGCGCCTCGCGATGCGCGGCATCGCCGGCCAGCACGCGGTCGACGAAGCCGGCGCTCTGCCCGCGCCGTAGCGCCGAACGCCGGACTCGGTCGGGGTCACGCCGGATCAGCCCGATGTCAAGCATCGCGGCTGCACTCGCCCCGGCGGGCGTCAAAGTTGGTCATACCGAACTTCGGCCGCGTTATGCGCAAATCCGCGACGCTCCTACCCGGGCAGACGTTCGAGCCCGAGCGGCTCTACGATCCGGCCGGGGCGCTGGCGGCCTATCGGAGCGCCGTGCCGCTTGGTCCGCTCGGCAGCGAACGCGTACCGCTGGACGAGGCCGACGGGCGGGTGCTGGCCGAGGACGCCCGCGCCGACGCCGATTATCCGTCGCACCGCCGTTCGACGATGGACGGCTTCGCCGTGCGGGCGGGGGCGGAGGCGTACGCGGTGGTGGCCGAGATCCGGATGGGCCACGCGCCGCCGCGCGCGGTCGCGCCGGGTGAGGCGATGCGCATCCCGACCGGCGGCGCGCTCCCCGACGGAGCCGACGCGGTCGTGCCGGTCGAGGACGTGCGCGAACGCGAGGACGGCGCGACCGTGACGATCGAACTCGCCGGGCCGCTCGCGCCGGGCGACAACTTCACCCCGGTAGCGGCCGACATGCGCCGCGGCGAGGTCGTCCTCTCCGCCGGGCGCCGGATCGGCGCGCCCGAGCTCGGCGTGCTCGCGACCCTCGGGATGACGGAGCCGCTCGTCTACCGCCGGCCGCGGGTCGCGATCATCTCGACGGGCGACGAGCTGGTCGACGCCGGGGCGACACCGGGCATCGGCCAGGTGCGCGACTCGAACCGGTACGGCCTGGCCGGGTCGCTGCGCGCGATGGGCGCCGAGCCGCTGCAGATGCCGCGCGCCCCCGACACCCTCGACGGGCTGCGGGCGGCGCTCGAAGCGGCGCTGGCGGCGGCCGACGCGGTCTTGCTCAGCGGCGGATCGTCGGTCGGCGCGCGCGACCTGGCGCCGGACGTCATCGAGGCGTTCGGACCACCCGGCGTCGTGGTGCACGGCCTGCGGGTCAAGCCCGGGAAGCCGACCGTCCTGGCGGCGGCCGGCGCCAAGCCGGTCTTCGGCCTGCCGGGCAATCCCGCGTCGTCGCTGACGATCCTCGAGGCGGTCGTCGCCCCGCTGATCCGGGCTTTGACCGGCGATGCCGGGGGCGGTCCGCGTCCGATCCGGGCGCGGGCGACCGAACCGTTCCGCGGTCGCCGGGGTTGGACGTGGTACGTCCCGGCTCGCCTCGAACGAGGGGCGCAGGGCTGGACGGCCACCCCGATCGCGATCCGGTCGGCGCTGACGGCGCTCCTGGCGCGCGGCTCGGGGTATGTGATCGTCCATGAAGATGCGAGCGAGGTTCCGGCCGGTGGGGAAGTCGACGTGGTCCCGTTTTCCAGTGGGGGAGCCTAGCGCGGTGCGCCGCGCGCCAACGCTGCGTGTCGCGCTGCTCGCCGGATGCCTGGCGCTGTCCGCGGTCGCGTGCTCAGGTCAGACCTCCACCCAAACGAGCGATCTCCAGAAGCAGGCCGGCGACGTTGCCAAGCAGGCGGGCGACCTCGCCAAGCAGGCCGGCACGGCGGCCGCGAATTTCTCCACCTCGGCGCCGGCCCTGGCCGCCAAGGACGCCTTGATCGCCGGGGGAGTGCAGGCGCGGCTCGCGGCCGTGGACCTCGCGTCGGCCCAGAACGTCAAAGTGAGCGTGAAGGACGGCGCGGTGGTGCTGCGCGGGAAGGCGCCGTCGGAGCAGGAGCGGGGCGCCTACGGCCTTGCGGCCGAAAAGGTGCCCGGGGTCAAGGCCGTGGAGAACAACGTGGCGATCGATCCCCGGGCGAAGACCCAGAGCACCGGCGACTTCGCCTTGGCGGCCCATGTGACCGCGGCCCTGGCTGCCCAAACGGGGGTCAACGCGCTTTCCGTGAAAGTCGCAGCCGATAACGGCAAGGTAACGCTCGCCGGAAGCGTCCCCGCCTCGGTCAAGGACACGATGCTCCAGACCGCCCGCTCGATCAAGGGCGTCAGCACCGTCGTCGACGATCTCACGGTCAAGTAGAAGGAGTCATAAACATCCAACCTCGTCCGCATCCGCTGGTTGAAAACGTACCCTCGATGGTGCCGTTCGTGGCGCCCGAGGCCCTAGCGCGCCGCGTCGGCCGCGAACAGCTCCTGCGCCTCGGCGCCAACGAGAGCTCCTTCGGACCGTCGCCGCGCGCGCTCGCCGCGATGCGCGAAGCCGTCGAACAGGCCAACTGGTACGGCGATCCCGAGTCGGCCGACCTGCGCGAGGCCCTGGCCGCCAAGCACCACTGCCGGGCGGCCAGCATCTGCGTGGCCAGCGGCATCGACGACCTGCTCGGCCTGCTGGTCCGCGCGTACGTCGGGTCGGGAGGCATTGCGCTTGCGACCCGGGGGACCTATCCGACCTTCGGTTTCCACGTCGTCGGCTTCGGCGGACGGCTGGAGACCGTTTCGTACACCGGCGAAGGGAAGGTCGACGTCAAGGCGCTCGTGCGTTCGGCCGACATCCTGCGCCCGAGCCTGGTCTACATGGCGAACCCGGATAACCCGAGCGGGACCTTCATCGGCAAGGAGGAGGTCCTCTGGTTGCGCGACCGCCTCCCGCCTGAGAGCATGCTGCTCCTCGACGAAGCGTATGCCGACTTCGCCCAGCCGCACGAATTGCCCGACGAACCGTGGACCGAAGGCGGCTCGCACGCGCTGCACCCGAGCGTCGTTCGCGTGCGGACGTTCTCAAAAGCGTACGGGATGGCCGGCGCGCGGATCGGCTACGCGATCGCCGGGAACGACACGATCGCGACCCTGCAGAAGATTCGCCACCACTACGGTGTCAACCGCACGGCGCAGGCCGGCGCGCTGGCGGCCCTCGACGACAGCGCGTTCATCGAGCGCGTGATCGCCGAAAATGAGGCCGGCCGCGAGGAATACTACCGGATCGCCGGTGGTTTAGGCCTGCGTTACCTGCCGTCGCGCACGAACTTCGTCACGATCGAGATCGGCTCGCGCAGCGAAGCCGAAGCGGTGGTCGGCGCGATGCTCGAGCGGGGCGTGTTCATCCGCAAACCCGGCGCGCCGCCGCTCGACGGCTTCGTGCGCGTCTCGGTCGGAACGCCTGCCGAACGGGCAGCCTTCGCCGACGCTTTCGCCGAGGCGCTGGGGAAAGACAACGCGAACGTCCCGGCGTGAGATACGCCGTTATTTCAGACGTACACGGCAATCTCGAAGCGCTCGCGACGCTTTTTGAGAAACTGCGTCCCACCGACGGGATGCTGTGCCTGGGCGACCTCGTCGGCTACGGGCCCAACCCGAACGAATGCGTCGAGATGGTGCGCGCGCGCGCGACCGCCACGGTGCTGGGCAACCACGACGTGGCCGCGATCGACAACTTCGGCATCGCCTATTTCAACCCGATGGCGCGCGAAGCGATGGCGTGGACGCAGACGATCCTGAGCGCGGAAAACAAGGAGTGGCTCAATAGCCTGGGCTACGAATTCCGAATGGCCGAGTATCTTATGGTCCACGGGGCGCCGGTCAACTACTTCGAGTACATCCTCGACAAGGACGGAGCCGCCGGCGCGTTCGCGCGCACCGACGCGCCGCTGATCTTCATCGGCCACACGCACATCGCCGAATGTTACACGCTGCATCCCAGCGGCAAGCTCGAACACCGCCACTTGCAACACGGCGGCGAAGTGACGCTCGAGCCTGGGCTGCGCTACCTGATCAACGTGGGCAGCGTCGGACAGCCGCGCGACCTGAATCCGCAGGCTTCGTTTGCGTTTTACGAACCTGAGGCGGCGAAGGTCACCGTCGAGCGGTTCGACTATCCCATCGCCGCGGTTCAAGCGAAAATCGGCGCCGCTCACTTGCCTGACGCGCTCGCCAGGCGGCTCGTCATGGGCCGCTGATGCTCATTCCCGAGGGTTTATCGTGATTCGTCCGTTCGCGCCCCTGGCGCTCCTGCTCTCGCTCTCGATGGTTCCCGCGCTCGCCTCGTCCCCGGCGACTCCGTCGCCGGCGGCCGCTCCGCGACCCGCCGCGGGCGAGCGCAACGACTACGCCAATCCCGCGTTCGCGAAACCGCTCGCCGACGCGATGCGCGATTTCTACGGGCGCAACTTCGCCAAGGCTCAGGACGAGTTCGAAACCGCGCTGCACGCCGTGCCCGACAACACGCTCGCGCTCTCGTTCCTCAACGCGTCCGCGGCCCACACCCCGGGGAATCTCGATCAGCTGATCAACCTGGAGGAAGATCAACTGGGCAAAGATCCCAAGAATTACGCCTCCCACGTGCGCCTCGGCTTTTCGTACATGTTCGCGACCCTGACCGGCCGCGACCGCGGCGAAGATGCGCGCGAAGAGCTCAATGCCGCGGTCGCGATCAACGCGAAGGCTCAAGCGGCCCACGTCGGCTTGGGCATCATGCGCTTCAACGACCGTTCGGCCAATCGCGCGAAGGTCGAGTTCAACGAAGCGCTCGACGACGACAAGAACAACGTGCTCGCGCGCGAGTACCTGGGCCAGCTCTACCAGCTCGACCTGCGCGATCCGCAGCGCGCGCTCGCGTACGAGATCGACGTGCCCAACCTCGTGCCGGGCTACGCCGACATCCTGTTCCACATCGGCTCGATCTTCGACGATCTCAAGCAGTACGATACGGCGGTGAAGTACATCACGCAGGGGCTCGAGATCGACACGGGCCGGGTCGGCGAAGCGGGCCAGGAAGGCTTGACCGCGCTCGCCGACATCTATCTCAAAGAGCATAAAATCACCGACGCGAAGCGCGTGCTCAACGCCGCGATCGCGGAGAACGTCAACACGCTCTACGCGCAAACTTTGCTGAACAAGATCGCCGACGGCGTCTTCGATGCGAGCCCCTCGCCGGGACCGGTGTCCACTGGAAAGGGACGCTGAGCGCGATCCCGTCGACGACGGGATGTGCTACGTGTGCGGGCCGCACAACCCCGACGGACTGCACGTGCATTTCGCGCCGGTCAGCGAGCGCGAGGTGGTCGCCAACGTGACCCTGCCCGCAAAAATGCAAGGTTGGCGCGGGTTCGCGCACGGCGGCACGACCGCGATGTTGATCGACGAAGCGATGGCGCACGCGGTCGCGGCCGCCGGCTACCGCGGCGTCTCAGCCGAGTTCACCACCCGTTTCCGCCACCCGGTCCCGCTCGAAACGCCCCTCGTCGTGCAAGGCGAAGTCGAGTGGATGCGCCGCAGCGTCTTCGCCGTCCGCGCCAAAATCATCGCCCAAGACGGCACCGTCCTAGCCCAAGGCGAAGGCAAATTCGTGTCGCGAGGCCCTATAGAGCCCAACCGTAGGTTGGGCCAATGAGCGCAGAAAGCAAAATTTTAAAAGGCGCTCCGGGCCTAGCCCTGCGCGCCCCCCACGCGTTGCGTGGGGCCCCCCTGTCGCGGGCCGGCTCACGATTCTGCTCACCCGCGCATACCCCGAGGGCCGGCCGAAGTTCTATGCTGCCATGAAATCCAAGACGCAGCGCAAGCTCGACCAGGCTTCCAGGGCCGTGGCGGCGACGCCGACGATCGACAATCGGCGGGCGCGTTACGAGTACGAGATTCTCGATCGGGCGGAGGCGGGGATCGCGCTCGAGGGGAGTGAGGTCAAGAGCATCCGGGCCGGCAACGTCAGTTTGAACGAAGCGTTCGCGCGCGTCCGCGAGGGCGAATTGTGGCTGGTCAACATGTACGTGCAGCCGTACAAAGAGGCGAGCGCCTTCAACCACGAGCCGCGCCGGCCGCGCAAGCTGCTGCTCCACCGCGGCGAGATCGACCGGCTGGCCAAAGGCGCGGGCGAGAAGGGCTTGACGATCGTCCCGCTGCGGCTGTATTTCAAGCGCGGGATCGCGAAGGTCGAGATCGGGCTCGCGCGCGGCAAGAAGCTGTGGGACAAGCGGCGCGCGACCGCCGAGCGCGACGCGCGCCGCGAAGCCGACCGCGCCGTGCATCGCTGACGATGCGCGGCACGCGGCCCGAGCGCGCGCTCGACGATCTCGTCCGCCGGGCGCTCGAGCCGCTCGCGCCGGACCGCGTGCTGGTCGCGTGTTCGGGCGGCCCCGACAGTGTCGCGCTCGCCGCAATCGTGGCCCGCTGCGCCGAGCCCGGCGGCCTCACGCCGGTGCTCGGCCACGTCAACCACGGAACCCGGCCGTCGGCCTGGCAGGACGAAGCGGTCGCGCTCTCCACCGGCGCACGCCTCGGGCTCGAAGTGCACGTCGCGGCCGTCAGCGCTCGTGCCGACGAGGCGAGCTTGCGCGAGGCCCGCTACGCTGCGCTGCTCGCGCTCGCGCGGCGTACCGGCGCGGCCGCGGTGCTGACCGCGCACACCGCTGAGGATCAGGCCGAAACCGTGCTTCTCGCGCTGTTCCGCGGCACGGGGCCCCAGGGCCTCGGCGGCATGCCGCCGCGACGGCTTCTGGGCGAAGGGGTCGAACTGGTCCGTCCGCTCTTACGCGCCGCTCGGGCGCAAGTGCGCGCCGAACTCCACCGCGCCGCCCTGCCGTACGCCCTCGACCCGGGCAACACCGACCCGCGCTACCGGCGCACCGCCGTTCGGGCGGCGCTGGCCGCGCTGCGCACGGAGTTTCCGCGGCTCGACGAGGCGGTCGCACGATGCGCCGAACTGGTCCGCGACGAAGCTGAGCAAAACGAGCGTGCCACCGCGCGGCGCGCCCTGCGGTCCGTCCTCGACGAACGCGGACTCCTGCGCGACGTGCCGTTCGAGCGGATCGAAGCCGCGCTCGACGTCCGGGGGCCCGGGCGGCGCGTTTTCCTCAAGCGTGGCGTCGAAATCGTGACGGAGCGACCATGACCCATACCGGTGCCGCCCTCGAGGCCGAACTCGACGAGATCCTCTATTCGGAAGCCCAGATCGCCGAGGCGGTCCGCATGCTGGCCGAGCGCATCGCGCTCGACTACGAGGGTAACCCCTTGCTGCTCGTCGGGGTCATGAAGGGTGCGCTGTTCTTCATGGCCGACTTCGCCCGCGCGCTCAGCCGCGTTCCCAACGGTCCCAGCGAGATCACCCTGGACATCCTCGTCGCTTCGAGTTACGGCGCATCCAAACAGTCGAGCGGGATCGTTCGTTTACAAAGCGACGTGACGGTGCCGATCGAGGGACGTCACGTGCTGATCGTCGAGGACGTTGTTGATCAGGGTCACACCGTGGCGGCACTGCAGCGGATTTTGGGCGGGCGCTCGCCGGCCAGCCTGCGGACGTGCGTGCTCTTCGACAAGCCGGCTCGCCGGGTAGCCGAGGTATCGGCGGATTACGTCGGGTTTACGTGTCCGGATGCCTTCATCGTAGGGTACGGTTTGGACTACCAAGAAAAATATCGGAACCTGCCCTATGTGGCGACACTTCGGCCGTAACGGCGAGTAAGCATAGGGCGCTGGAGCGTCGCTCCATCGGAGTACTGTGGGCAAACATCTCAAGTCGATCATCGTTGTCCTGGGCGTCTGCATCTTCCTGATCTTCATCGTCGACAAGCTGCTGATCCAGCCGACGACGAGCTCGAAGATCAGCTATAGCCAGTTCTACTCGCTGATCGATTCCAACCAAGTGTCGAAGGTGACGATCAGCGGCCGCGATGTGGCGGGCGAAGAGAAGAACGGCACCAAGTTCACGACGACGACCCCGGATTCGACTGATTACCTTGCTTCGCTGCGCAAGCACGACGTCGAGATCAACGTCGAGGCGCAGTCGAGCATGCCCATCCTCTCCTGGGTGATCCAGTTCGTCCCGTTCGTGCTGATGGCGCTCCTGTTGATCTTCATCTTGCGCCAGGCGCAGAGCGGCGGGAGCCAGGCGCTCTCGTTCGGGCGCTCGCGCGCGAAGCTGCTCTCGGAGAACCGCCCGAAGGTCACCTTCGCCGACGTCGCCGGCATCGACGAGGCCAAGCAAGAGCTGCAAGAGGTCGTCGAGTTCCTCAAGTACCCAAAGAAGTTCCAGGCGCTGGGCGCGCGCATCCCCAAGGGCGTGCTGCTGCTCGGACCGCCGGGCTCCGGCAAAACGCTGCTCGCCCGCGCCATCGCCGGCGAAGCGGGCGTGCCGTTCTTCTCGATCTCGGGGTCTGATTTCGTCGAGATGTTCGTCGGCGTCGGCGCCTCGCGGGTTCGCGATCTCTTCGAACAAGCCAAGAAATCGGCGCCCTGCATCGTGTTCATCGACGAGATCGACGCGGTCGGCCGCCAGCGCGGCGCGGGCCTCGGCGGCGGCCACGACGAGCGCGAGCAGACGCTCAACCAGCTGCTCGTCGAGATGGACGGTTTCGATCCCAACACCGGCGTCATCCTGATCGCGGCGACCAACCGTCCCGACGTGCTCGATCCGGCGCTGCTGCGTCCCGGCCGCTTCGATCGCCAGATCGTCGTCGACCGGCCCGACGTGCGCGGCCGGGCGGCGATCCTCTCGGTGCACGCCAAGAACAAGCCGCTCTCCAAGGAGATCTCGACCGAGAAGCTCGCCAAGCTGACGCCGGGATTTTCCGGTGCCGACTTGGAGAATCTGCTCAACGAGGCGGCGCTGCTGGCGGCGCGCGCCAATAAGTCGGTCATCGACATGCACGACTGCGAAGAGGCGATCGACCGCGTGATCGCCGGTCCCGAGCGGCGCTCGCGGATCATCTCGCAGAAAGAAAAAGAGATCGTCGCGTTCCACGAGTCCGGGCACGCGATCGTCGGCGGCATGCTGCCCAACGCCGATCCGGTGCACAAGGTGACGATCATCTCGCGCGGCATGGCGCTGGGGCTCACCCAGTATCTGCCGACCGAAGACCGCTACTTGATGACAAAAGCCGAGATGATCGACCAGATCACGGCTGCGCTCGGCGGCCGGGTGGCCGAAGAGCTGCAGTTCAACGAGGTCACCAACGGCGCGTCGAACGACTTCGAGCGCGCGACCCAAATCGCGCGGCGGATGGTCACCCAGTTCGGCATGAGCAAGGACCTGGGCCCGATCCAGTACGGACGGGGGCAGCAGCAGATCTTCCTCGGCCGCGACTTCGGCGAAGACCGCAACTATTCGGAAGAGATCGCCAACAAGATCGACGGCGAAGTGCGCGAGATCATCGACACGTGCTACACCAACGCACGCAACATCCTCCAGACGAACTGGTCGAAGGTCCAGCGCATGGTCGACACGCTGCTCGACAAGGAGACGATCGACGCTGAGGAAGTGCAGTCGATCCTCAACGACCTGCCGTACGAAAAGGCCGCCCCGCCGTTGCCGGCCGCGGCCGCGACGCCGGTCGAGCCCGACAAGGACAAGCCGCGGCCCGAGATCCCGCGGCTACCCGGCAACATCTCGCCGGAACCGGCGTAGAGGATATCACGAAATAGTGCGTCGGCTACTGCTGATGCGGAGCGCGGCGATCGTCGCCGCGCTCTGCGCGTTTATCGCCTTCCCCGCATCGAGCGCAGGTTTGCCGACGCTCGACCTCGGGCGCGACATCACGACCGGCGTGCTGCCGGCGGGCGGGACGTACATCGTCCGTGCGAGCCGTGCGATCCCGGTCGCAGCCGTCGAACTGTGGTTCCGGGCGCCCCAGACGGGCTTCGACTCGCCGACGCCGGGGCTCTCGCGGCTGGCGGCGGAGACGGTGGCCGCGTCGATTCCGATCACCGGCACGGCCCTCTCGAAGACGGTCGCCGACGCCGGCGGTCGGCTCGAGATCAACACCTACCCCGACTCGGTCGCGGTCTCGGCGCTCGTGCCCGCGGCCGACGCCGCGGCGATCGTGCGCCAGATGACGGCCGCGTACTTCAGCCCGGTCGCCACCGAACAGGGCTTGAGCCTGGCGCAGCGCGACGTCGCCCAGGAAGCGCTGCTGCGCACCTTCACCGCCGGCGATACCCTGCGCGACCTGCTCGTCGGCCAGCTCTTCAGCGCGGGGCCGGCCCATTACCCGAGCCTCCCGACTCCCTCCGAACTCGCGAAGATCCCGTTCGATGCCGTCCAGGCGTTCGCGCAGCGGGCCTTTCGCGCCCAGAACGCGATCTTGATCGTCACCGGCGCGGTCGACCCGGCCGTCGTCCAGAGCGCCGCCGCCGGACGACCGGCGGGCGACGCATCGGAGGCGCCGGCCAATTCGACCCCGGTCGCCGGGACGGTCCCGCCGTTGACGAAACCGTACGCCGAGGACGGGATCGGCTACGGTTGGGTCGGGCCGCCGATCGCCGACGAGGCGTCGGCGACCGCGCTCGACTTCATCGCCGACTACCTGTTCCGTCCCGATACCGGCACGGTGGCCAAAGCGATCGGGAACAGCGACGTCGTCGTGAACGGCCAGTTCGTCACGTATCACGATCCGGGGATCGTGCTGGTCGAAATCTGGGGCGGAAAGCCGGCCAAGGCGCGGGGGATCGTCGACAGCGAGTTGGCGCGCATCCAGACGCCGCTCGACGCGGCGAGCTTCCAGACCGCTCGCGACGCGTTCGTCTACCACTTGCTCTCCGACATGCAGACGCCCGGGGAACTGGCTGACACGCTGGGGTGGTACACGGTCGAGGGGAATCCGGGCTACGCGCCCGGCGCCGACCCCAAGAGTTCGTCCTACTTCGCGGCAGTCGCCGCGCTGACGCCGCAGAGCGTCGCCGAGGTCGCCCGCAAGTACCTCTCGGTTCCGGCCGCGACCGTGATGCTCGCCCCCAAGAGCCCGGCCGCGCCGCGCTTCCCCGCACGCGGCCGAACCGGCCGCCGCCCCCAGCCCCGGAGCAAAGCCATGATGCGCCGAACGGCCCTTGCCGCCCTGACGCTGGCGGTCGCCGTCGCCGGTTTCGCCGCCCCGCGCGCGGCGCGGGCCGCGGCCGACACCGGCCCTGTCGGCTATCCGCGCACGGCGACCACCGACATCGGCCCGGCCAAGCTGTTCGTCCAGAGCGACGAAACGGCGCAGCTCAGCGGCGTCCAAGTGTTCCTGGGCGGAAGCCTGGCGCGCCAGAACCCGACGAAGAACGGCCTCGCCGCCTTGACCGCGCAGGCCATTCTCCTCACCCCGGTCGGTGGCGTGCCCGCGGAGACGGCGATTGCCGCTGCCGGGGGCACCGTCTCCTTCGCGGTCGACGCCTCGGCGGTGCGCTACTACGTCGAAGGCCGGACCGACCGGGTACCGGCGCTGCTCGGGACCCTGACGACGGCGCTCGCCCATCCCGCGTTCGGCAATGCGACCCTCAACGCGGCGCGGGCCGAACTCGCGGCGCGCATCTCCGACCAAGAGCACAATCCGCTGACCGTGGGCTTGGGGATGTTCCTGCAGTCGTATTACGTCGGGGGGGCGGGCCTGCCGGCGTACGGGAACGAGGCCAGCCTCACGACGATCGACGGCGGCGACGTGCAGCGCTTCTACGACGCGACCTACCGCCGCGGCTCCGCCGCCGTCACCGCGGTCGGCCATGTGACGCCGGACATCGCGAGTGCCGCCGGGGCGCTGGTTGCGGCGCTACCGGAGGGTACGGCCGCCCCGGTCTCGATCGCGACGAACGCGCTGCCGAACAACCCGCGGCGGATCGTCACCTACCGCGACGTGGGCGTGCCGTGGCTCGTGGTGGGCTTCGCCGCCCCCGATCCGGGCGACAAAGACTTCGCGACGATGCTCGTCGTGCGCGCGCTGGTCGCCAACGCCTTCGAACAGACCAGCGCGACGACGCAGCCCGCGATCGAGCGCGGCATCGGGGCGGTCTACCAATACGCGTCCAAACCGTCGACCTTCGCGGTGTTCGTCAACGGCGGGGAGATCGCGCCGCCGCTGGCGCTGCGCGAGCTGCTCGTCGTGTTCCGCACCCTCTCGACCGAGCCGCTCAAGGCCGACGGTCTAGCGCTGTACAAAAAGACGGCGGCCGGCGAATTCGTCACCGATTCGCTGACCATGAACGACCGTTCGTGGCTGATCGGCAATTTCGCGATGCAAGGCGTCGGCCCCGACTATGCGAACACGGTGCTCGACGCGATCGCGCACGTGAGCGCCGCCGACGTCAAACGCGTCGCCGCCAAGTACTTGCAGAAGTATACGGTGGCGATCGTGCTGCCCCGCGAGCGTCCGGCGGCCGCCTCGTCGCGATAGTGGATTGCGCCCCGCGCAATCCCCGCGTCGCTCTCGTCCACGATTACCTCAATCAGCGCGGCGGCGCAGAGCGCGTGTTCGCGCAAATGGCCGCCGCGTATCCGTTCGCGCCCGTCTATACGGCACTGTACGATCGCGCGTGCGACCGGCGACCTGATCGCGCCCGGGCGCGTTCGCGCGTCGTTGCTCGACCGGTTGCCGGGGTCGGGCGCCTACTTCCGCGCGCTCGCGCCGCTCTATCCGCTGGTCTTCGAGCGGATGGACCTGCGCGCGTACGACGTCGTCGTCAGCTCGACGTCGGCGTGGGCCAAGGGCGTGCACGTGCGCCCGGACGCCTTGCACGTCTGCTACATCCACACGGTGAGCCGCTTCTTGTTCGCCTACGAACAATACGTCGGCGGGTTCGGGCTCGGGACGCTCGCCAAGCCGCTCGTCGAGCGGCTGTGTGCGTGGGACCTGCGCGCGGCCGCGCGCCCCACCGCCTACATCGCCAACTCGCGCAACGTCGCGGCGCGGGTGCAGCGGTACTACGGCCGTGACGCGTACGTGCTGCCGGGGCCGGTCGAACTCGACCGCTTGCGGGTCGGCACCGAGCGCGACCGCTACATGATCGTCGTCTCGCGGCTACTGCCGTACAAGCGGGTCGATCTGGCGATCGATGCCTGCGCGAAGGCCGGCGTGCCGCTGCTGGTCGTCGGCACGGGGCCGGCGGAACGGGCCTTGCGCCAGCGCGCCGCCGGCACGACGACCACGCTGCTCGGCTTCCTCCCCGATGACGAGGTCAACGCGCTCGTCGGCCGCGCGCGAGCGCTGATCTTCCCGGGCGAGGAAGATTACGGCTTGGTCCCGATCGAGGCCGCGGCCGCCGGGACGCCGACGATCGCCTACGCGGCCGGCGGGGCGCTCGAAACCGTCATTGCGGGCACCACCGGGGCCTTTTTCGACGTGCAGGACGCCTCGGCGCTAGCCGGGACGATCGCCGCTTTCGATCCGGCTGCGTACGACCGGGCGGCCTTGCGGGCGCACGCGCAGACATACGCCCCCGAGCGGTTCCGCGAACGGCTGCGCGAGATCGTCAGCGCGGTCGCTGCGCGGCCGCGCGCAGCGATTTGAGGATCGCCGGTCCGGCCGTCGTGCGCGGAGCGTAGCCGAAGGCCGCGACCGCTTTGGCGCGCAGGCGCATCGCGAGGGCGCCGTCGCGAACGACCTCCCGCAGGGCCGCCGACCAGCTCGCTGCGCTGTGCGGGTCGACCAGCAACGCCGCGCCCCGGGTCGCGTCGGGCAAGGCACTCGAGCCGGCCGCGATCACCGGCGCGCCGCACGCCAGCGCCTCGACGGCCACCAGGCCGAACCCCTCGGCCAGCGACGGGACCGCGACCGCGTCGGCGTTGCGGTACAACGCCCGCAGCAACGCGTCTTCGGGTTCGAGCCGCAGCAGGTCGACGTGCCGCTGCGCTTGCGCGCGCTCGGCGTCGGGGTGGAAGCTGCCTGCGACGACCAGGGTGACGTCGCGGTCGGGAAACGCGCCGGCGAAGGCCTCGACCAGCAGCGCGCCGTTCTTGCGCGCGTCGCCGAGGCCCACCGCCAGCACGAACGGCTTGCCGCCGGTCAAGGCGTGCGGGTCGGGGTCG
This sequence comes from Vulcanimicrobiota bacterium, assembly GCA_963749395.1. Classification (GTDB taxonomy): domain Bacteria; phylum Vulcanimicrobiota; class Vulcanimicrobiia; order Vulcanimicrobiales; family Vulcanimicrobiaceae; genus CAVVMT01. The sequence goes on along the minus strand of CAVVMT010000008.1, from coordinate 656,676 downwards.
CCGAGCCCGGGCACGAACGACGGATCGGGCGCCAGCGGGATCACGTCGATCTCCGTCTCGTCGAGGCCGAAGAGCCCCACGAGTTCGTCGCGCGTCCAGGCGGAGATCGTGGCGATGCGGGCCGCGTGCTGCAGCCCGCGCCGGATCGGCTTCTGCTCGCGCCAGCGCGCTACCGCGTCCGGATGCGGGTAGGTGAACGCGAACGGATCGCACACGAGCAGCAGCCCCGGCGCGCGGGCCGGAAAGCGGATGCCGTTCCAGGGGTACCACACCGCGTCGAAGCGGTCGTGCCGCCACGCCTCGCGGACGCCGGCGACCGCGGTCCCCGGGAACTCTCGCGCCAGCGCGCGACGGGCCTTTCCGGTGCGAGCCAGCAGGGTGACCTCCACGTCGCGCGCCCCGCCGAGGTAAGCGAGCACCGCGCGCACGATCCGCCCCATGCCGCGCCGGTCGGCGCTCAGGTTGATCGCGTCGACCCCTACGCGGAAGGCACGCGCCATCAGTGTTTCGCGCCGTGCGTCAGCGCGACGCCGATCAAGCCGATGCCGTTGAAGATGCCGTGCGCCGACATCGACGCGCCGAGCGACCCGGTGCGGTAGTAGATCGTGGCCAGCACCGCCCCGGCGCACGTGAGCGGCAAGAGCGAATACAGGTCGCCGTGCGAGCCCGCGAAGATGAACCCGCTGACCACGGCCGCGGCCGGAAAGCTCGTCCAGCGCAGGACCGCGTTGAACACAAAGGCGCGAAACACGAACTCTTCGACGAACGGCGCGAGCACGACGGTCATCGCGATGAAGGCCCACAGCAACGGCCCCGGCTTCGCCTCCGCAAACATCCGCACGGCGAGCTGCTCGTGGTCCTCGTGGAGCAGCGCCGATTGCGCGAGCCCGACGGCCGTCACGAGCAGGAACATCGCGAGCGCGCCGACGGCGCCGTACCCGAGGTCGTGCAAGGTGGGAAAGCGCAGCCCGAGCGCAGCCGGCGAGCGGCGCGCGAGCAACGGCACGACGACCAGCGCGTACAGCATCACCGGCACGTAGACGAGAGCCTGCACTTCGATCAGCTGGGGCGACAATTTGCCGCTGGTCACGAGCTGCGGGTTCGCGCCGGTCAATGGGATCGCGGCGAAGTCGGCCCCGATCACGATGAAGACCAGGCCGGCCGCCGCGAGCACCGACGGCAGAACCCCAAAGGCGTCAGCCGGCCAGAGCGTCGGTGATAGCGGCGAAGGCGGCGAGGTCGAGTTGTTCTCCACGGATCTCCGGCGAAAGCGCGAGCGCGCGCAAGGCTGACTGCGTCCGCTCGCGGTCGATCTGCATGGCGAGGGTCAAAGAGTTGGCCAGCGTCTTGCGGCGGTACGCGAACGCGGCTCGAACGACCTTTAGCAGCAGTTGCGGGTCGCGCGTCTCGACCGCCGGCCGCTCGCGGCGCCGCAGCACGACGACCGCGGAGTCGACCTTCGGCCGCGGATAGAAATGCTGCGGCCCCAGGACGAAGGCCCGCTGCACCGACATCGTGTACTCGACGGCGAGCGTGAGGCTGCCGTACGCGGGCGTCGACGGGCGGGCGGTGAGCCGGGCCGCGACGTCGCGCTGGATCATCGCGACGATCCGTTGTGGCCCGCGCTCGCTCTGCGCGAGCCGTAACAGCAACGGCGTACCAATGTTGTACGGCAGATTACCAGCTACGTGCCAGGAAGCATCCTCCGCGTAGGCGTCGAAATCGAACTCCATCGCATCCGCCTCGACGATGGTCGCCGTTTGCAGATCGGCGCGCGCGCGTAGCGGCGCGATCAGATCGCGGTCGTATTCGAGCGCGGTCACGGCGGCGCCCGCGGCTACGAGCGCGGCGGTCAATTCGCCGGTGCCCGCGCCGATCTCGAGGACCCGTTGGCCGGGCGCGTCGACCGCGAGCGCTGCGATGCGGGCCGACGCGCCGCGGTCGGTGAGAAAATGTTGTCCGAGGCGCTTTTTCGGAAGTAGTCCGTAGGCGCGAAGCAGCGCCCGGGGGCCGCTCTCTATCGCAACACGTACACGGTGACGGGTCGCATGCCGAAGCTCATTGCCTCGTCCTGCGAGTTGAACCCGAGATCGATGCGCGATCCCACGATCGAGCCGCCGGTGTCGCCGGCGATCGCGCGCCCGTAGCCTGGAATGAAGAGCTTCGAGCCGAGCGGAATGACGCGCGGGTCGACGGCGACGACGCCGTGACCGGCCGGGACGCCGATCGCCGCGATGCCCGAACAGCCGTAACACGATGCCGTGTATGCGGTCGCCATCATGTGGATCGCCGTGCCCGCGAGCGCAAGCGCGTTTGCGAAGCCGCGTTGTGCGAACAGCGCGAGCGCGGCGCTCGTGCTTACGCCGTGCACGACGATCTTGGCCGCCGGCTTGCGCACGATGCGCGTGTTGACCAGCGTGCGCGACGCGTTGTCGTCACCGTCCGCTTGGGTCAACCGGTACGTCAGTTCCGCGATGCCCGAACGGCCCGCGGCGAGCACCATGCTCTGCCGGCTTCCGAGCGAGAAGTCGACGCGCTGCACGACCGGTGCGGCGACCGGTATGCGCGTGCGCGCCAACCACGACGTCACGCGTACGGTCTCGCTCGGCGCGAGCGGTTCGTCGAGGGCGGGCGACACCGCCGCGACCGACGAGGGTGCGACGTGTTGTTCGCGCAGCATCTCGCGCACGGTCGCCGCGCTCGAGCGCACCGCGATCGAGCGGTTCCCGACCACGAGCGTCAACTCGGTCGGATCGCGATATTCGACCGTCATCCCGCCTTGGACCGGGGTCGCGAGCGATGGACGGACGTAGTCGCCGTTTTCGGGCTCGATGCCCTGTTCGGCCAGAAATTCACCGACCGTGTGGGTGGACGTGCTGAAAGCGTACGAGCTTCCGTCGTACTTCAGCGTTATCGCGTAGCTCGCCGGCGCGGCGTTGCCGCCGGCTGCGCCTTGCGTCGTCGACGCGAAGGAGCGTGCGAGCAGTTGCACGTGATGCGCGTAGGTCGGCGTGCTGGTCAAAGGTACGATAAAGGCGAGGGAGAGTACACCGCTCGTGACGAGCGCATGCGTTCGATCGCGTCCGATCAACCCTACTCCTTTCTGACGAGGAGTGACCGAAGGAGGGCGAATGCGCTGAGGCGCAGACGGTAACTCCCTGCGGGTCACTGGTCTAGCAGGTAGTGGTTGGTGGAGCCGCAGAGGACTCGTGGAGGTCGCACCTCTCGGCAGTGCCGGGGCGACTTCGGGGACTATAGCACAGGGTTCGAGGTCGAGTCAAATCCGGAATACTCCAGACATATTCGCAGGAGAACGAGGGAAAGCGAGCGGCAGCGTGGCGCCTGGATTGAGGATCGGGTTTTTCACCGAGTGCTACCACCCCATCGTCAACGGCGTCGTGGGGAGCATCGACGCGTTGCGCGATGGGCTGGTGCGCGAAGGGAACGAAGTGATCGTCGTTGCTCCCGAAGCACCTGGATTCGTCGATCGCGACTCTTCCATCGTACGTATTCCTTCGCTGCCGCTCCCTACTCCAACCGCATACCGGCTCGTCATTCCGTTCGTGACGCGCAGCGACCGCGAGCGCATCGCGCGCAATCTCGCGATCGTGCACACGCACTCGCCGTTCGTCACCGGCTGGATGGGCTTGCGCTACGCGCGCCGCAGCGGCGTGCCGCTGGTGTTCACGTATCACACGCGGCTCGAGAAGTACGCGCACTACGTGCCGTTCGAACGCACGATGACCGAACATGCCGCGCTCGGTTTGACGCGCGCGTACGCGCACGCCGCCGACGCGGTGATCGTCCCGACGCAAGCGATGGAACGCCGTTTGCGCGAGCTGGGCGTGCGCACGTCGATCGCCGTCGTGCCGAGTGCCGTCGACGTCGAGCGTTTTGCCGCCGGGCGCCGCCGGGCCGACGTGCGCGCCCGATTGGGCGCGGCCGAAGACGAGCGGCTCGTGCTGTTCGTGTCGCGCTTGGCGAAAGAGAAGAACGTCGAGCTCGCGTTACGGGCGTTCGCGCAGGTGGGATCCGCGGCGCGTCTGGTCGTCGTCGGCGGCGGCCCGCACCGCGCCGAACTCGAGAGCGAGGCGCGGCGCTTAGGCGTTGCGAGCCGGACGACGTTTACCGGCGAGATGGCCCCCGACGCCTTGCCCGACGTGTACGCCTCGGCCGATGCGTTCGTCTTCACCAGCACCTCGGAGACCCAGGGGCTCGTGCTCGCCGAGGCCATGGCGTCGGGGCTGCCGGTGGTGGCGGTCGACGCGCCGGCGACGCGCGACGTGCTGGGGGGAGCGGGCGCGCTGTGCCGTCCCGAGCCGCAGGCGGTCGCCGCGGCCCTGGAGCGAGCTTTGGAACGCGGCCGCGATCAGTGTGCCGCACATTTGGCATTCGAGAGGTTTAGGGTGAGCGTACAAACCCGGCGCGTCCTCGAGATCTACGGGTCGCTGGTCGCCCGGAAGAGTGCTTGACTCGAACATACGTTCGATCTACAATTGAGGCAACGGAACGCCAGCCATGAAAGAGCTTCGGAACATGCGCAACACCCCAGACATCACGATCGGGTACGCCGTCGGCCACGACGGCGCGGGCGTGGCCTACGCGCGGCTCTCGAACGGCAACGGAGAGCCTCTGCGCGTCGGCTTCACCGTCCGGCCCTTGGCGGGCTGTGACGACCGCGAATCAGCCTACGGCGCGGCGGAGGCCGTCGCCGTCGCCCTGCGCAAGCGCGGGCACCGCGCCGCCACGCTCCGGATCGACGATCCCCGCCTGGTCGCCGACCTGGCCGGGGCCGGAACGGTCCCACCGGCGCTCGCGATGCGCTCGATCGCACTGCGCTGCGCCCTGAACGCCCTCGGGAACGCGACGGTCGTCGCGGCGCAGGCGACCCAGGTCGCCGATCTCGAAGCGCGGGCCCGTGCCGAGGTCACCCTGCGGATCGCCGCTTAACCCGCGTCGCGCCTCCGGGCCGCGCCCTCTCGCCCGCGTCGAACTGCCTCCCGACACGGTCGGGCTGGCGCGGGCGCTGCTCGGAAAACTGATCGTCCGGCAGCTCGACGGTGCCGTCGCGGTCGCGCGCATCGTCGAGACCGAGGCATACGTCGTCGGAGACGCAGCGTCGCACGCCTTTCGCGGACGCACGCGCCGCAATGCATCGATGTTCCTCGGGCGCGGCTTCGCCTACGTGTACTTCATCTATGGAACCGCGTACTGCCTCAACGTGACGAGCGAGGAGGAGGGCATCGGGGCGGCGGTCCTGGTCCGCGCGGCCGAGCCGCTCGCCGGCCTCGAAGCGATGCGGATGCTGCGGCCGTGCGCCGCCGATCGCGATCTGCTGCGCGGTCCCGGACGGCTCGCGGCGGCGCTGGCGATCGACACGCAACTCGACGGCAGCGACCTCTGCGCACCCGGCCCGCTCTACCTTGCCGGCGACGGCGACCTGCCGCCGCGCATCGGCACGAGCGCGCGCATCGGACTGACCAGGGAGGTCGAACGGCCGCTGCGGTTCTACCGGGCCGGCAGCCCGTACGTCAGCGGCCCGAGGAAGCTTTCACCGTAGTGCGTTTGGCCTTCCGTCGAAGGAAGCGGCAGACCGCGCGCACGGATAGTACCGGGGTGAGATTGCAGCGGTATCTCGCGATGGCCGGGGTGGCCTCGCGGCGGCATGCGGAGGAGCTGATCGTCGCGGGCGACGTGACCGTCAACGGGCGGATCGTGCGCGAGCTCGGGACCAAGGTCGCGCCGGGCGACGCGGTCGCTTTCCGCGGCCGGCGCGTCGAGCCGGCCGGCGCGCCGATCGTGCTGGTGTTGAACAAACCGCTCGGGGTCGTTACCACGCTGCACGATCCCGAGCGGCGCCGGACCGTCGGCGCACTGGTCAAGGGGGAAGCCAAGGGCCACCGGGTCGTCCCGGTCGGGCGGCTCGACTACGACACGGCCGGGGTCTTGCTGCTCACCGACGACGGCGCCCTGACCCACGCCTTGACCCACCCGAAGTTCGGGGTCGAGAAGACCTACCGGGCGACGATCCGCGGCCGCTTGGCGCCCGACGAACTGGCCCGCGTCCTCGAGGGGATGGCGCTCGACGACGGCCCCGCGGCCCCGGCGAAGCTGCGCGTCGTGGCCACGCGGTCGGACCGCTCGGATCTCGATCTGACGATTCATGAAGGACGCAACCGCCAGGTGCGTCGGATGTTCGAGGCCGTGGGACATCCGGTTTTGAGCCTGGTCCGATTGCGCTTTGGCCCGGTATCGCTCGGCGATTTGCCGCCCGGTGCGGTGCGCGCTCCGACCGAGCGCGAACTGCGCGCGCTGCATACGATCCGCGACGAGGCGGAGGGGCAAGATTGAGCGCGGTGCGCGGAGTCCGTGGGGCGATCACCGTCGAGGTCAATTCACGCGAGGCGATCTTGGCGGCGACGGAACGCATGCTGCGCGAGATCCTCGAACACAACCGCTTCGGCCCCGAAGACGTGGCCTCGGCGCTGTTCACGGTGACGCACGACCTCAACTCGGAGTTTCCGGCGGCGGCGGCGCGGCGGCTGGGCTGGACGCTCGTCCCGCTGCTGAACTTCACCGAGATCCCGGTGCCGGGCGGGCTCGAGCGCTGCATCCGCGTGCTCGTCCACATCAACACTGATCTCGCACAGCACGAGATCCACCACGTCTATCTGGAAGGCGCGCGCAAACTGCGGCCCGACCTGCTCTCCGAAGGCAAATCCTGAGCCACACCGTCGGGGTCGCCGGCGTCGGCTTGATCGGCGGCTCGATCGCGCGCCGCGCCCGCGAGCGCGGCGCGCGGGTGCTAGCGTTCGAACCGGCCCCCGCGGCCCGCGCCTACGCCTTGGAACGCGGCTTGATCGACGCTGCCGTCGAGTCGCTCGAAGCCCTCGTAGCGCACGCCGAGGTCGTGGTGCTCGCCGCCCCGCTCGACACGATCGTGACGCAGCTCGGAGCGCTGCGGGCAGCAGCGAAGCGGCTGCCGTGGCCGGCTCTGCTGCTCGACGTCGCGTCGGTCAAGGTCCCCGTCCGCGACGCGGGCCGTGGCCTCGCCGGCTTCGTGCCGTCGCATCCGCTGGCGGGCGCCGAGCGCAGCGGACCGGCCGCCTCGCGGGCGGACCTCTTCGAGGGCGCGGTCTGGACCTACGAACCCGGTACGGGCGCGAGCGAGGCGGCGATCCGCGACTTCATCGCCTCGATGGGCGCCGTGCCGCTGCCGCTCGAGGCCGAGGCCCACGACCGCATCGTCGCTACCACGTCGCACCTGCCTCAAGCGCTTTCGGTCGCGCTCGGGCAACTGCTGGCGAGCACGTTGGACGACCCGACCGTTGCCCGGCTGTGCGGGCCGGGTATACGGTCGATGCTGCGCCTGGCGCGGTCCGACTGGCCGCTCTGGGAGCCGGTGTTCGCCGCCAACGCGGGCCCGGTCGGCGGTTCGTTGCGCGCCTTCGCCCGGCTATGTGAGGCCATCGCAGACGGACTCGAGGCCCATGATACGCAACCTTTGCGGGAGGCGTTCGACGGCGCCGCTAGAACGGTCCGGGCGCTCGATGAGCCAACGTGAGGATTCGATGGAGTTACGCATGACGCGGCTTGTGCCGCTCGCCGCCGCCGCGGCAATCGCCTGCAGCGTCCCCGCGCTGGCGCAGACCAACGAGTTCGTGCCGCCCAAGCTCGTCAAGCAGGGCACGTCGCAAAGCGCGATCTCCGGCGCGGGCCAAGTCGAGGTGCAGGTCCTCGTCAAGGCCGACGGGACGTTCGCCGTGCAGAAGGTCGTGAAGTCGACCAATCCGGCCGACAACAAAGCCGCCCTCGAGATCGTCAACAGCTCGAAGTACAAGCCGGCGACCAACGGCGGCAAGCCGACGGCCGCCTTCTACACGTTCAAGCTGAGCTTCAGCGGCGCCGGCGCGGCGACGACGTCGGACAACTCCGGCACCGGCCAGTACCTGGCGATGATTCGCGCCGGCAACTTCGGCGGCGCGAAAGAAGGCTTGACGAGCTACGTCTCGGCGCACGGCGGCGATCAGAACGCCTACGCACTGCTCGGCGTCGCCGATGCGTATGCCAAGGACTATCCGGGCGCCGCGGCCGCCTTCGACAAGGCGGGGACGATTCCGGCGAACTACAAGTCGGTGGCGCTCGACGCGTACGCGCGCGCTTCCGACGCGGCGCTCTCCGCAAACGACAGCGCCGGCGCGATCGCGAACGCGCAAAAGGCGATCGCGCTCTCGCCCGACGCCGCCGGGTACCTGCGGCTCGGCGAAGGGCAACTGCTGGCGCAGCAGTTCGCTCCGGCCGCGCAGTCGCTCGCGAAGTCGCGCGATCTCGCGGCGAGCGAGAAGCTCGACGACAAAGCGCGCGGCATCATCTCCGGATATTTGACCCTCGCGTACTTCCGCGCCGGCCAGCTCGACGACGGCACCACCGCGATGCAAGACACCCTCAAGCTCGACCCGGGGAACAAGACGGTCGTCAACGCGGCCTTCAATGCCTACGCCGGCAGCGCGCAGCAGCAAGCGCAAAGCGGCAACACCGCGGCCGCCGCCGGCATGCTCGAGAAGGCCGCCGGCAGCATCCCGCAGCTCGCCGGGCAATTTTATACACGCGCGGCGGGACTGATTTTGGCGGGCACCGGCAAGGCCGACAACGCGCGCGCGCTGGCCGATGCGAACAAGGCGATCGCCGCCGATCCGAGCAGCGCCGAAGCCAACTACTACGCCGGGGTCGCGTCGGCGAACATGCAGCAGTATAAAGATGCGACCGCTTTCATGCAAAAGGCCCAAAGCTTGGCGCAGGCGTCCAACAACAACGAGCTGGCAACCCGAGCGGCCGGTGCGCTCAAACAGCTAGGATCGACGCCGCCCCCGACCCAACACGACAACGACAGTTACGGACACTGATTCGCGTTGGACAAACGACGGGTGGAACGACGAGGAATCATGGGTAACGCTATCCAATAGGTTCGGCCGCATCCGGGTCCCCTGGGCCCGATTTTTCTTAGACACCCCGAACCTTGAGGAAGACCCGACCCTCGAGTGCAGTTCGGATGGAGGCGAGTAGCGCACAGTGGACTATTTCGGTGGGTTCTTCAGCTTCATAAGTCAGGGCGGTCCCGCGATGTGGGCGCTCGTGATCTGCTCGGTGGTGGCGATCGCCATCGTCATCGAGCGCCTATATTTCTTCTCGGTGCAGCACGGCGACGCCAAGGGTCTGCTGCGCGCGATCGGCGCGCGCATCGCGGCCAACGATCTCGACGGCGCCCGCAAGGTCTGCGACGAGAACAAGGGCATGTTGCCGCGCATCCTGCGCTTCGGACTCGAACGCGGTGAGAAGAACCGCGCCGACATCCAAGACGCGCTCTCGATCGCGCTGATGGAGAACCTCAACTCGCTCGAGCGCAATCTCGGCGTGATCGGTACGATTGCGGTCATTGCGCCGTTCGTCGGCCTCTTCGGAACGGTGCTCGGTATCATCCGCGCCTTCCAAGACATCGCGCTCAAGGGGAACTCGACGCCGGCCGTCGTGGCCGCCGGTGTTTCCGAAGCGCTGATCACGACCGCGGCCGGCCTGTTCGTCGCGGTCATCTCCGTGATCTTCTTCAACTACTTCAAGACGCGGATCAAGGCGTACAACCAAGAGATGGTCGTCGCCGCGAACCAGCTCGCCGAGATGCTGCACTTCCACAACACCGGCGGCGCCATCCCCACCGACCTCTACCAGCCACAGGCCTAAGTGTCGCTCCTTTCCAACCAGCAAGACGACCAGGTGATGGCGGAGATCAACATCACGCCGTTCACCGACGTGTTGCTCGTCCTGCTGATCATCTTCATGATCTTGGCCGCGCTGATCACGCCGCCCGGATTTCAGAAGGAGCTGCCCAACAAGAGCAGCGACTCGCCGCAGACGCAGCAAGATCTCAAGAACAAGACCATCGAGGTCGACGTCAACGACAAGGGCGTCATCTTCGTCGACGGCAAGCGCAGCGACCCGGTCCACGTCTACGCCGACATGGCCGACGCCGCGCGGCGCCGGGGACACATCCACGTCTCGATCATCGCCGACGCCAAAGCGCCGTACGGGACGATCATCCGCATTCTCGACGCCGCCAAGATCGCCGATCTGACCGACGTCGGCTTCGTGACCTCATGATGGGAGCGACGTAGCCGTGGCCGTCTCAACCGCCGCCGAAGAAGAAGAGGTGATGTCGACCATCAACATTACGCCGTTCACCGACGTGCTGTTGGTCCTCCTGATCATCTTCATCATCCTCGCCTCGGTCACCAAAGAACCGCACCTGCCCGAAGCCAAGAACAAAGATAAGGTGACGCCCTCGCAGATCGTCGTGATCATCGACGAGAAGGACCACGTCCAGATCGGCTCGCGCACCTTCACCAACCACGAGCTCCCGCAGGCCTTCACCGACCTCGCCGCGGCTACCAACCACAACTACAAGAGCGTCATCATCAAGGCAGACCCCAAGGCCACGTACGGGACGATCCTCGAGGTGATGGATGCGGCGAAGTCCGCCAATCTCACCAACTTCGGGCTAGCGAACAAGGTCGAGGGTGCCCCCGACGTCAACGCTCCCGCTCCGGGAGGCGCTCAGGGGTAATGGCCGCCACCGTTCCACCGCAGCCGCCCCCACGGCGCCGGCGCACTATTCGCAATTTTCTCCTGTACGCGTTCGGCATCTCGATCGCGCTGCATCTGCTGTTCGGGCCGCTGCTCGGGCATTTCAAGCAGCCCGATCAGGACAAGGAACCCGAGCAAACCGTCCAGGTCCAAAAGGTCACCGCGCCGACGCCCAAGCCGACGGTCAAGCCGACTCCCACGCCGCCCCCGACTCCGCCGCCGACCCCGCCGCCGCACACGCCGCCGCCGCAGAAGAACACGCCCCCGCCGCCCAAGCAGCTGGTCGTCCATCCGCCAAAGCAGAAGTCCGAGAACACGGCGGGGGGAGAAAAGGAAAGCGCTTATACGGCACCCGCGGGCGGTTCGGAGAACGGCGCCCCGGGCGGTTCCGTCAACGGTAACGGCAACGGCCCGGTCTCGACCGCGCCGCCGGCGACCCCGGCGCCTACCCCGGTACCGACGCAGAAGCCCTCCTGCGCCAATCCGAACGTGCCCGCGACGACGACCAACCCGGTCGCGCCCGACACGCCCGAGATCGCCAAGGAGCAAGGGATCACCGGCAGCGTCGAAGTCGAGGTCGACCTCGACGCCAACAGCAAGATCACGAGCGTTTCGATCCACAAGTCGCCGAGCCCGGTCCTGAACAACCCCGCAATTCAGGCCGCCAAAGCCAGCACGTTCAAAACCCAGATCGTGAACTGCGTCCCGGTCGCAGCGTCGTATCTCTACATAGTAGAATTCCAAAGCTCGTAGGACGCCGTTGTTCCGCGCCCTGCCCGAACGGGCGTCTTGGCTTAGATGACGCCGATGTCGCGGAGGTGGCGCAGCGTGTCGATGTAGCGCAGGAGTTCGCGTTCGGTCGTGTCGTCGCGCTCGATGAATTCTACGCCGGTTCGGTATTTGCCGATCAGCGGATCGTGCATCGACCAGCGCACGGAACCGTGAAGGCGCAACTTCGGGCGCGCTTCGGCGCGCAACTCGAGGTCGACGATGATGCGGGTGTTCCGCGGCAATTCGGCGTTGGTCAGCATCGCGAGGCCGCCGAGCCCAAGATCGTACGTCTCGGTAAACTCAGGCTTGATGTCCTCGGAGATGGTGTATGAAACCAGCAGCGTGTCTCCGACGCGCTGGAATTCACGTTCGGTGTGAACTGCAAGGTCGTCGTTCACGGTCCGAGCGGCTTATCGCGCGCCGTTTGGAAACCCTTTCGACCAACCGGCATGGCGTCGTGCACCACTGCGGGGGGCCGGGACGTTGACGTTCGCGCAGGCGATGTTGCTCGCCGTCTTGCAGGGCGTGAGCGAACTCTTCCCGGTCAGCAGCCTCGGCCACACCGTCTTGATCCCCGCGCTGCTGCGCTGGAACGTCGACCGTTCCGATCCGACGTTCCTCGCATTCGTCGTCATCCTGCACTTCGGCACCGCGCTCGCGCTCATCGCGTTCTACTGGCGCGACTGGCTCGCGATCGTCGCCGCGCTCGCGCGTTCGGTCGCCCGCGGCCGCATCGAGAACGCGCCCGCTGAAAAGCTCGCTTGGTTACTCGTGGTCGGCACGATCCCGGTCGGCATCCTCGGCGCGCTGCTGGAAAAGAGCGTTCGCGCGCTCTTCGCGGCGCCGTTCGTCGTCGCGATCTTCCTGATCGTCAACGGTCTCATCATGTTCCTGGGCGAGCGTCTGCGCCGCACGCAACTCGCGCGCGCCGGAGCGTCGCCGAAGCCGCTCGCCGATCTGCCGTGGTCGGGCGCGGTAAAAGTCGGCTTCGCCCAAGCGCTCGCGTTGCTTCCCGGCATCTCGCGCTCGGGCTCCGCAATGGTCGCGGGCCTCTTGCTCGACCTCGATCACGAAGCCGCCGCGCGCTATTCGTTCCTACTAGCTACGCCCATCATCGGGCTTGCGGCGCTGCTGGAAATCCCCGTGCTGCTCGAGCCCGACGTGCATCTCGCGCTCGTCCAGTCGCTCGCCGGCGGGCTCCTCGCCGGGATAACCGCCTACGCCTCGGTGGCATTCCTCACGAAGTATTTCGAACACAACGACCTGCGGCCGTTCGGCTGGTACTGCATCGCATTCGGCCTGATCAGCGCGATCCTCTTAGGCGCGCACGTCGTCTGACGAACGCGCAGGCGCCGTTCCCGCGCGCGCCAAACTCAGGACACGCTATGAAGATTGTCGCCATCGTGCTCGCCATCGTGTTCGCCGTCGTCGCGATCTGCTATTGGATCGGCGTTCCGCCGCTCGAGAAGCACGTCAAGCACGGCGTCCTGTTCGCGATCCTCGCGATCCTCGCGCTCGTCTGGCTGCGCTTTCAGAGCGCTCAACCCGCGCGGCGCTAACCGCCCCTGTCATAGTGGCTCGCCGCGGTGCGCGCGACATTGCGTTGCGCGGGGCTCGCCGCGGTGCGCGACATTGCGTTGCGCGGGGCGCCCGCGATTTCGCCTCCTGCGAAATCGCTACTATCTGCCTCGGCGCTCCCGCCATCCTGGCTCCGCGCCGAGCTCAGAAACCCGCGCAACGCAACGTCGCGCACCGCGGCTCCTGCGCAGCGTCGTGGCAGGCGGGCCGAGCTCCTTGGCTTGCTTGGCGGGAGTCGTACGGCGTTCGGGAAAAGCGGGCGCTCATGAGCGTAAAACTGACGGTCATCTACGACAATCCCGTGGACCCCGAGGCGTTCGAGAAGCATTATCGCGACGTACACCTCGGCCTGGCCGCCCAAATCCCAAACGTGCGGCGTGCGGAGTTCGCGAAAGTGTTCCCCAAAGAAGACGGAAGCCCGACGCCCGCCTATCGCACGGCCGATCTGTACTTCGACGACTACAAGAGCGCGTGCGACGCATTGGGCACCCCGCAGGGCCAAGCAGCGGCCGGCGACGCGGTCGCACTCGGGACCGGCGGAGTCCGCTTCCTCCTGAGCGACATCGAAGCCGGATAATCCCCGGTATGGCCCGCGTCACCGGCATAGGCGGCGTGTTTTTGCGCGCCCGCGATCCCGAAGCCCTCGGCGCCTGGTATAAACGCCACCTCGGCGTCCCGTTCGAAAACGGATTCGCACAATTGAATTGGTCGGAAGACCCCGACCCGCAAGCCACGACGGTGTGGTCCCCATTCGACTCCGACACGACCTACTTCGGCGCGGCCACCCAGCAAGTGATGATAAACTTCCGCGTCGACGACCTCGACGCACTCCTGGCCGATCTCGCCGCCGCCGGCGTCGAGATCGTCCCCGAACGCAGCGAAGACGAGTCCACCGGCCGCTTCGCCTGGATAGTCGACTGCGAAGGCAACCGCGTCGAACTATGGGAGCCTCCCTATCGGAGAAGTAGAGGAACGCCCAGCCGACACGCTCCGCAGGAGCCGTGGCGTGCGACGTTGCGTTGCGCGGGTTTCTGAGCTCGGCGCGGAGCCAGGATGGCGGGAGCGCCGAGGCAGATAGTAGCGATTTCGCAGGAGGCGAAATCGCGGGCGCCCCGCGCAACGCAATGTCGCGCGCCGCGGCGAGCCACAGCGCAACGCAACGTCGCGCACCGCGGCGAGCCCTTCGGCCTACTGCCGCCCGATGACATACGCCTCGTCGTCCCGCTCGACGAAGACGTCGACGTGCGTGCGATGGGAGCGGAGGAGCCGCTCGTACCGGTCGACGTGCCTCGCGTCGGTTTGCATCGCGATGACCGGATACGCCTCGGCGGCCGCGAGCAGCGTCCCCAGGGCCTGATCGTACTGCCGCTCGTCGGTCGTGCGGGCGCCGAAGAGCGTCTCGCGATAATAGTGCTCGATGTTGAGGTAAGGATCGGCCTGCCACCAGGCTTCCCACATCCACATGCGCGTGTCGTGCTTGCGAAACGCGTTGCGGCCCGGCGGGCAGAAGAACGCCGCATCCGCGCGATTGACGGAGAGGGTGGTCTGCGCGTCGGCCCGGCGGACGGTGTTGCGCAACAGATTCTGGCACACCCAGCGCTCGGTGAAGCGGATGTAGGTCCACGCCAGCTCGCTGGGCGGGATGTCGGGCATCTCGTCGGGGAGTTGGGCTTTCTGCAGCCAGTAGCAGAGGACGAACCACAGGCCGAGGATCGCGAGCCCGGTCTGTCCGTCGCTGCGCAGGTTGCGCACGTTGCTCTGCCACACGCCGAGATAGATGCACTGTTCCTCGGTGAAGAAGACGCCTTCCCAGCCGCGGAAGAGATCGGTCGGGTAGATGCGACCGGGCAACATCTCGACGATTTCGGCGACCTCGGAGTCGCGCAGGATCGTGAAGTCGTTGACGACGAGCCCTTCGCCGGCACGCACGACCCATTCGATGAGGTCGCCGCCGTGCACCGCCATGCCGTGGCGCTTGAGCCAGTTCAGGTGGAACGGTATGCCCATGAATGGATCGACGACGCTGCGGACGTCGTACCGCTGCATCAACTCGAAGAGCCGCGAGCCGGCGACGTGGCGCGTGCGTTCGTGGAGCTGGATCATGCGCGCTTCACTTCGAGATACGCGTTGACGATGCGGGGATCGAACTGGATGCCGGAGGTGGCCGCGATCCGCTCGGCGGGCGGGGTGTGGACGCTGAGGACCGATCCCGGCAAGGCGGCCTCGAGCGATTCCGACACGATGCAGATCGCAAGGATGCGTGCCGCGAGCGGAATCTGCTGGCCGCGCAGCCCGTCGGGCAATCCCGTTCCGTCGAACCATTCGAACGAAGCGCGTAAGATGGGGGCCAGGTCGGCGTAGGTGCGGCCGCTGGTGACCAGTTGCGCGGCCGCCGCGGATTCGCGCGCGCGGCGCTCCCGGGCCATACGCGAGAGCGGGTCGATGTTGTCGCCGGGACCGTCGTTGGTCAGCGCACCGAGTACGATCAACCGGGCGGCGCGGCGCAATTCGTCGAGCGCCGGCGGGTCGAGTTCGAGGCGCTCGCCGACCGCGGAGGCGAGCTGGACGAGGCGTTCGCTGCGCCCGCGCGTCTCGGCGTTGCGGTCGTCGACGGCGGTCGCGATCAGCGCGATCACCGCGTCGGACGTCGTGCGGGTCGCATCGAGCGCGCTCAACGGCACGTCGTATTCGCGTTCGAAGAGTTCGCGGCGGGTGCGGAACTCGTCGTAGACCCGGCGCACGGTCGGCGCTGAGAACGTGCGGCCGGCGCTCTGCATCAACTCGTAGACGGCTTCCTCGGGCGCGCGCTCCTGCGCTCCGGTGCAGAGCGCGCGATACGCACGCGCGATGCCGACCACGACCGCGCCTTGAGGGATGCCGTTCCAGCGCAGTGCGTCGGGAAAGCCGGTGCCGTCGAACGACTCGCGATGCCAGCGCACGTAGTCGGCGGAGGCGCGCGGCAGCGCGGCGATCGCGGCGCACATCGCGGCCGCGTGCACGGGAGCGTCCCAGCTCGCGATCATCCGCGTGCGTTCGGTGACCTCTTCGAACTCGGGATCGAAGATGACGCGCACCGCGCCGATGCCGTGCATCAGTCCGGCGAAGTAACATGCGGTCGCGTCGGTGGGGCCGAGGCCGAACGGCTCCGCCAGATTGGCGGCGAGCGAGGCGACCGTCAACGAAAAACGGCGCGGCTGGCCACTCGCGAGGTCGCTGACCGCGCTGAGCAATCGCAAGGCGTCGCGCAATTCGCTCGCTGCGCGGTCGTGGCTAGGATTGCCTAAGGAGTCCTGGAATACGGTCATTTCCTCTCACGAACTTCGAGTCAGTTTGCCGAAACCCTCACACATTTCCGACGACGGTTCCATCACGATGGTCGACGTCGGGGCCAAGCCCGTCACCGAGCGCGCCGCGCGTGCCGAAGCGCTGCTGCACCTGCCGCCGCTCGTCGAGCGCGCGCTGCGGGAGGCGACGCTGGCGAAGGGCGACGCGTTCGTCACGGCTCAGGTCGCCGGGATCATGGCCGCCAAACGCACCGCCGAACTGATCCCCTTGTGTCATGCTTTGCCGCTCTCGTCGGTCGCGGTCAGCTTCGAATGGCCGGCCGAGGGTGGCTTGCGGGTGCTTGCCGAGGCTCGCACCGCGGCCCAGACCGGGGTCGAGATGGAAGCGCTCACCGCGGTCTCGGTCGCCGCGCTGACGATCTACGACATGGCCAAAGCGGTCGACAAGGGGATCGAGATCACGCGCATCCGCCTGCTCGCGAAAACCGGCGGGAAGAGCGGCACCTGGACGGCCCCGTGAGTTACCGGACCGCGGTGATCGTCCTCTCCGACCGCGCCGCGGCGGGGACGCGCCCCGACGCCTGCATCCCGGTGGTCGCCGAGGTGCTGGGCGCGGCCTTCACCCTCGAGGCGACGCGCGTGCTCCCCGACGACCCGGCCGCGCTGGCGGCGGAACTGATCGAACTGGCCGACGGCGGGATGCCGTTGATCCTGACCAGCGGCGGAACGGGCCTCGGCCCGCGCGACCGGACGCCACAGGCGACGGCCGCGGTGCTCGACTATGAGATCCCCGGCATCGGCGAGGCGATGCGCGCCGCTTCAGCCGCGTTCGTGAAGACCGCGATGCTCTCGCGCGCGGTCGCCGGCGTTCGAGGCCGCAGCTTGATCGTCAATTTGCCCGGCAGCCCGAAGGCCGTGCGCGAGACCTTGACGGTGCTCTTGCCGGCCTTGCCGCACGCCCTTGACCTTTTGGCCGGGGGGGTCACCGACGGTTGAGCCCAAAGCAAGCGGAACTTCTACCTCGCCCAGCGCGGTATAACCGATATATGAGGACTGCCCCGTGAGCTTCACCAGCGCGACCGCGTACCTGCTGGGAACGATCAATGAAACGGTATCCCGCCGGGTCCCGAACCGGCTGACCCGGATGCGCGCCTTCCTCGAGGCGCTGGGCGACCCGCAAGAGCAGTATCCGACGGTGCACGTGGGCGGCACGAGCGGAAAGGGATCGACGTCGACGATGATCGCGACCGCCCTTACCGCCTCGGGCAAGCTGACCGGATTGCACACGAAGCCGCATCTCACGTCGGTCACCGAGCGCGCCCGGGTCGACGGCATGGCGATTTCCGAGGACGACTTCGCCGAACTGCTCGGCGAGATGATGCCGGCGATCGAACGGGTCGCCTTCGAGCACGGCCGCCCGTCCTATTACGAAACGCTGCTCGCGCTCGCGTTCTTGTGGTTCGCGCGCCGCCGGGTCGACGTGGCAGTGATCGAAGTCGGCGTCGGTGGACTGCTCGACGGCACGAACGTCCTGCGCCGGCCCCAGGTCAGCGTCATCACGAACGTCGGCCTCGACCACACCGACATCCTCGGCGACAACGTCGAAAGCATCGCCTCCGACAAGGCCGGGATCGCGAAGGCCGGCGTGCCGCTCGTGTGCGGCGCCGTTCAAGCGTCGGTGCGCGCGATCATCCAGGAAGTGTGCGGCGAGAACGGCGCGCCGTTCATCGACGTGCACGAGCGCGCGCGCGTGACCCCACTCGCCGGCGAGCGCTACGGCCAGCGGTTCACCGTTGCGACGGCCGATGCCACCTACGATCTGTCGCTGCCGGTGCTCGGGAGCTTCCAACAGAAGAATGCGGCGGCCGCGATCGTCGCGCTCGAACAGTTGCCCCCGGGGCTGCGTCCGAGCGTCGAAACCGTCCAGGACGGCTTCGCGCAGCTGATGATCCCCGGGCGCATGGAGTTCTTTCCCTCGCACCCGAGCGTCGTCTTCGACATCGCCCACAACCCCGACAAGGCGCAGAACCTCGCCGACGCGCTGCGCGAGACGTTCCCCGGGCGGCGCTTCACGTTCGTCGTGGCCATCACCGATGCGAAGGACGCCCTCGGGGTGCTCAAGCCGTTCGTCGACCTGCCGGCGGGGTTTATCCTGACGTCATTCAATACCGCCGGGCGCACCGCGGCCCGGCCGCAGCGGTTGGCGAGCATGCTCGAGTCGCTCGGGCGCTGGGGGCGCGCGATCGCCGATCCGGTCGAAGCGTTCGCGATCGCGCGGCGCAACGCCGACGCCTCCGACGTCGTCGTCGTCACCGGCTCGACGTTCGTGGTCGCGACGCTGCGCGATTGGTGGATCGCCAACGTGGCCAAAGTCGACGCCCAATAGCCGCATGACGGCCGGTTCAGCCGAACGCGGCGCGCTGTCGGTGCGCGGCCGGGTGCTGCCCTGGGGCGCGCGCACCTACGTCATGGGGATCGTCAACGCGACGCCCGACTCGTTCTCGGGCGATGCGTGTCCCGATCCGCCGGGGGCGGCGGCCCGCGCCGTGCAGCACGTGCGCGACGGCGCCGATTTGATCGACGTCGGCGCCGAGTCGACGCGGCCGGGGCACGTGCCGATCGACGCCGCGACCGAGATCGCGCGCCTCGTGCCGGCGGTCGCCTGCGTGCGCGCTGCGCTCCCCGAGGCGATCGTCTCGATCGACACGTTCAAGCCCGAAGTGCTGCGCGCGGGCGTGGCGGCCGGCGGCGACCTGCTCAATTCGATCTGGGGTCTCGACGAGCCGCTGCGCGCGGCCGCGGCGGAATTGGGCACGCCGGTAATCGTCATGCACAACAAAGCGGTAGCGGTCTACGAGCGCAACGTCGTCGACGAGGTGCTCGCCTATCTCGACCGCGCGGCGCACGAAGCGGTCGCGGCGGGCATCGCGCCCGAACGCGTGATCCTCGATCCGGGCATCGGCTTCGGCAAGCTGCCCGAACACAATTTGGCGGTGCTCGGAGCGCTCGGCCGCGTCGTCGCGCTGGGATTTCCGACCCTGCTCGGCGCCTCGCGCAAATCGACGATCGGCAAACTGACCGGCAAGCCGGTCGACGAACGCGCCTTCGGCACCGCGGCCACCACTGCGCTCGCGGTCGCCGCCGGCATCGACGTCGTGCGCGTGCACGACGTGCCGATCACGCGCGACGTCGTGCGCGTCGCCGACGCGATCGTGCGTGGCTGGCGGCCGTCCGGCTGGCACGACACCCTCCCGTGAGCGATCTGATCGAAGTGCGCGGGTTGCGCGCGTTCGGCCGGCACGGCGCGAACCCCGGCGAGCAGGACGTGCCGCAGCCGTTCGATCTCGATCTGTGGCTCGACGTCGATCTCGCCCGGGCGCGCGCGTCGGACGCGCTCGCCGACACGGTCGACTACGACGCGCTGGCGCGCGAGGTGCGGCGCATCGTGCAGACGCAGTCGTTCGCGCTGCTCGAGCGGCTCGGCGACGAGATCGTGCGCGCGGTTGCGCGCGACGAGCGCGTGTCGGCGGTCCGCGTGCGCATCGCGAAGCCGGCGATCTTGGCCGGCGCGACGCCCGCCGTCACCGTGCACTGGACGCGGCCCGCCCGCGTGCGATAGGATGCGCGCCGCGATCGGGATCGGCTCGAACGTCGGCGACGCGCGCGCGAACGTCGAACGCGCGATTGCGGCGCTGGCGGCGGCCGGAACGGTTGCCGCCCGTTCGGGGTTGTACCGCACCAAGGCGTGGGGCGAGACCGCGCAGCCCGATTTCATCAACGCGGCCGTCCTGCTCGAAACCCAGCTCCGGCCGTTCGCGCTGCTGCACGAACTCAAGGTAATCGAAGCGCGCTTGGGGCGCGTCCCGACGTATCGCTGGGGACCGCGCATCATCGATCTCGACATCCTGACCTACGGTGACGAACGGATCGAGACCGAAGAGCTCACGATCCCGCACGCGCGTCTGGCCGAGCGTGCCTTTGCGCTCGTGCCGCTGGCTCAGATCGATCCTGCGTGGCGCCCGGCACTGGAAGCGCTCGGTCCGCAGGCGTACGAGGATACCGTGCCCATCGCCGATTGGTGACCGACACACTTCATGGCCGAACAAATGGTCGTTCTATCGGCCCAATTGCATGCCTTCGGTAAGCGGAACGCTCTCGTGCTCGGCGAACCAGCATAGCGGCTCGTTCCGGCAACGAACTTCAGATGAAAGAGGCCTATGAATCGGGATGCCTTGTCCTCCCCGACCCGTCTGGGGTTCTTATCGGCTGCGGCGTCCACCGCGCTGACGGCGTCGTTGTTCCGGTCCGCGATGGCGCAACCGGCGCAAACGAACGTCTTGAGAAACTACACGACCGGGACGCGCGGCATCGTCGTGTCGCACAAGTTGGCCCATGCAGTGACGTTCCTCGACCCGGCCACCTATGCCGTCCTGCAGCATATCGACGTCGCGTTGAATCCCCACGAACTCGTCCTCGCGCCCGACATGAAACGCGTCTACGTCTCGATCTACGGCACCGGCTACTACGGCCACGTCATCAAAGCCAATCATCTCATCGCGGTCGTCAATCTCGCCTCGCGTCAGCTCGAGGGCTACATCGACGTCGCTCCGCTCAAAGGGCCGCACGCGCTGATGTTCGACAAGGCCGGCCTGCTGTGGGTGAGCTGCGAGGCGAATGCCGAGGTCGCGATCGTCGACGTCGCAAAGCGGAAGGTCGTCGGGACCGTGCCGACCGGCAGCACCGGCTCGCATTTCATGACGATGCTGCCCGACGGATCGCGCTTGTTCGTTTCGAACAAAGCGACGAAATTCGTCAGCGTCATCGACGTCGCGGCCCGCAAGGTGATACGCCGGATGCCCGACACCGAGGGAACCGACGGGCTGTGCACCTCGATCGACGGGCGCCACGTGTTCCTCAACGATTTGGGGAAACCAGTTATGTACGTCGTCGATGCGCAGAGTATGACGATCGTGCGCTCGGTGCGGCTGCGAGGTCAGGGGGGCCACGCGGCTCGCGTGCGCGTTTCACTCGACAGCCGGTGGGTGGTGACCTCGAACTACGAGGAGTCGTTCGTCACGATCATGCCGATGAGCAACCTCGAGTCGCAGACGACGCTCGCGGTGAAGAAGGGACCGATGGGCTTCGCCTTCCCGCCGGTGCCGAATCGGGCGCTGGTGACGAATCACGACTCGGGGTTCATCACTTCCCTCGACTTGGCTCGAGGCAAGATCCTCGGGGTCTATCCGGTACCGATGGGCGCTGAAACGCTCACGTATTTCTAAAGGGGCTGACGATGAACCCACGCTCGCACCAACCCCGGCCGTCGCGTTCGACGTTCTTACTCTCGAGCGCGGGCGTCCTCGGCCTGAGCGGCGCGGCCAATCCTCCGCAAACGGTGGCGATCACCGGTATCCGGCTGATCGACGGCACGGGCTCGGCGCCGATCGACGATGCGGTGCTCGTCGTTTCCGAGGGCCGGATCGCGGCCGCCGGTCCGCGCGCATCGGTCACCGTGCCACCCGGCGCGCAAGCCGTTTCGCTGCGGGGAAAACCGTCATGCCCGCGCTGATCGATACGCACGCGCACGTCGGTCTGCTCGCCGGTAACGTCATCTCGACCAAGCAGTATTCGACGGCGAGCATCCGCCGCGACTTGCGACTTTTTGCCGCCGGCGGCGTAGCGGCCGTTCAGGTGATGGGCACCGATAACGAGCTGGCGTACGCCCTGCGCAGCGCGCAGGGGCCTGCGCCGGCGGGTGAAGCGCTGCTGCTCACCGCGGGGCGCGGTTTCGGCACGCCGGGCGGCATTCCGGGCCCCGGCATCGCGGCATGGATCTACCGCCCGAAGACGCCCGAAGAGGCCCGGGCGAACGTGCGCGAACTGGCCGCCACGCGCCCCAATCTCGTCAAGCTGTGGTACGACGACAACTTCGGCCGTGCGCCCAAGCCGTCACCGGAGGTGGCGCGCGCGATCGTGGCGGAAGCACGATTGCAGGGGCTCCCGGTCGCCGCGCACATCTTCTATCTCGCCGACGCGAAACTGCTGGTCGACGCGGGCGTCACCGCGTTGGCGCACAGCGTGCGTGACCGCGAAGTCGATGCCGAGTTGCTCCACGCGATGAAGACGCGCGGAACCTACTACATCCCCACGCTCACGGTCGACGAGTCGCACTATGTCTACGCCGACCGGCCGGCGTACATGAACGAGCCGCTCTTCCGCCAGATGCTGGCGCCGGGCGTCTTCGCCTATCTCCGCTCGAACGGGTACCGCGACGCCGTGCTCAAGGATCCCGACACGCCCAAGTGGCGCGCCGCGGCGGCGATGGGCAAACGCAACGTCGGCATCGTGTTCGGGGCCGGAATTCCGGTGCTGCTCGGAACCGACTCGGGCGCGGCGGTCGAGCGGATCGTCGGTTTCGACTCGCATTTGGAACTCGAACTGCTGGTGGAGTCCGGCCTCTCGCCGCTGCAAACGATCCACGCGGGAACTGCGCTCAACGCGCGCTCGTTGGGCGCGCGCGCGCAAGACTGGGGCCCGCTGACGGCCGGGAAACGCGCGAACTTTCTCGTGCTCGACGGCGATCCCAGCGCCGACATCCGCAACACGCGAAAGATCCGGCAGATCTGGTACGGCGGAGCGCTCGCGCGCGGTTCACAAATTGCGCGCCACGAACGCGGCGGCCCGATCGTCCCCGCCGAGGAGGCGTTCGACCCCGCGCGTGGCCACCTGCGCACGGCGTGCTGCTAGCTAAGCGCTAACCGCCGCAGGGGATGTGGGTCTTGACCGGAGGGCCGTCTTCGGTGAGGAGCTTGACGAGTTCGGCGGCGTGATTGTCGGCCATGTCGGGCGGCAGCGTCGTGTCGAAGCCGCTGACGAATTCGTCGTGCGACTCGCTGGCGATCAGCCCGAACTTCGGCGCCGCGAGGACGACCTTGCTCTGCTCCACGCGGCTCTCCGGCGGCGGGTTTTCGGACTGTTGCTCGCTCAGCGGCTGCCCCACGGCTTTGAAGTACGCCGTCGTGCCGTCGTCGGGTGCCCACACGGTAACGATTGGCAACGTCCGGTTGGTCGTGTTGAGGAAGCTGTGCAGCATTCCGCTCGGCCCGAAGTACAGGTCGCCGCGATGCGCCATGATGCGGTGCACGGTATCTTTCGGCGCGGTCTTGCCCGGGATCTGCGAGAGCGACGTATAGCGCCGCGAGCCGACCTCGAGCCGAAAGCCGTCCTCGGGGAAGTAGAACCATTCGGCCGTCCAGATATGCACGTGGGGCGGCGGACCGCCACCGGGCGGAATCTCCGACGTGGCCATGACGTATCGGTTCCCGGTCTGCGCGCACGTGCGCAGGAACGTGAACGCGTCTCGGCCCGGACCGAGCAGGCGCAGCGGGTGCGGGGGCGCGGTGACCTCCGGCATCGCGAACGGCGTGGGACCGGCGGTGGCTCCGCCGCCGCTTAACGCAACGGCGAGCAGAGCACAGGCGAATGCAGCTAGCTTGACGTTCATCTAATGCTGAAGTTTCCGTTGCTCCGGCACGACTTCCCCCAGGAGAGCCGGCGGGTCCGCGACGACGAAGGGACGGCGAAGGAGCGTGCACAATGGGCGCCCATACTCTCGCGCCGTCAGATGTGGGAACATGAAGAAAAGAATCAGCTATTACCGCGATCTTTCGGCCGACTTTTCTCGGCCGGGCCTCGTTTCTGCCGACGTCGCGCAGCGGCTCATCGCCGACGCGGAGCGGTTCATCAAGATGAAGGAGGCGACGCTGCCGCCGGTCGGCGGCGATTACCCCCTCGAGCAGATCGAGCGTGAGAACAAAGAGTGGTGGCCGACGCATTGCCAGGCGTTACGTGAGGGGCGCGGCGATCTGCTGACTGCCGAGTACCGTTCCGAGCTCGTCTACTTTTGCCAAGACGGTCCGTTCTACGGCTTGACCGAGCAGCACGAGCGCGAGCAGCACTGGTGGGCCCTCATCGCTCAACCCGGCGTCACGATGTGCTGGCCGATCGTCATGTTCTCGGGTGAGTTCACGCACTTCGAGTGGAAGTGCGTCGACGACGAAACCAACGAGACGCTGGCCAAGGGCATGGTGCTCTGGGTTCGCCGCGGCCACCGCGGCGGGTGTTACTTCAAGAGCGAACAATTGACGTTCTATCGCGACGTCTTCGCCCCGGCCGAACTCGTCGCGCTCATCAAATAGCACTCGTCGCAGAAGAAAGCTACACCATGTCCACGATACCGCCGATCGAGCAGAATGCCGTCCTCGGCGACCCCGAATTGCAGACCGGCTTGCGGGGCATCGACCCCGTTTGGGGTGACCTGTGCACGCGGGTGGCCGGCGAGGTGTGGGGCCTGCCGCTCATCGATCAAAAGACGAAGGCCCTGCTGACCATCGCGATCGACGTCGTCAACGGCGGCACCGAGCCGGCTCCGTTCTTCGCCCATCTCAGTATGGCGATGAAGCAAGGTGCAACGGCCGAGGAACTGCACGAGTTGATCGTCTTCACGTCGGTGTACGCGGGCTTCAACAAAGGGGCGCCGGCGATGGTCCATCTCAAAGAATTCCTAGCGCAGCGAGGTGCCGCATGACGAAGGGAAAGATCGCGGTCTTGATCGAGGAGCACTTCGATCCGACCGAATACCGGCGCTTCAACGAGTACTTTCCGGCTCAGGGCTACGCGGTCGAGTACGTCTCGTACCTCTGGGGGAACCCGTCGATCACGTTCGGCAGCAACCCCGACAACGGGACCGTCGACGAGCACGTGACGGTCGACGTCGACGTGACCGCGATCGACCCGCGCGACTACAGCGGCATCCTGCTCATCGGAGCGTACGCGATGGACCGCCTGCGTTATCAGGCGACGGTGCGTCCGGGTGAGCCGAACCGCGCGCCGGCGGTCGAGTTTCTGCGCAAGGCGATGGCCGCGGAGGTTCCCGTCGGCACGATCTGCCACAGCCTGTGGCTCTTGTGCGCCGATCGCGCGCTCCTGGACGGGCGCCGCGTCACCTGCGCGCACAACATCATCTGCGACGTCGAGAACGCGGGCGGCACGATCGTCTACGAGGGCGACGGAACGGCCGACCTCGTGATCGACGGGAACCTGATCACCGGAAAGCATCCGGGGACCGTGGACGGATTCATGGACGCGTACGTCGCGGAAATTCAGAAGCGAGGAACCGAGGTATCGGCATGAGACGAGCCTATCTTCCACGCGTGGTTGCGGCCCTGGGCACGACGGCACTCGTGCTGTGGGGAGGATACGCGCTGATGATGTTCGCGCCGTACGGCGGATTCGCACGCACGGCGTTCGCGTTGTGCGGCGGGTACGCGCGCGCCGCGGAAGCGTTCGTCTTTCCCACCGTCAAGCCGGACCCGAATCCGCTGCGCATCCAGGGGCCGGCGGGCGAGGCATTTACGTTCGTCAAGACTTGCCGCACGACGATGAACCACTACGCGATGGCCGAGGCGACCATCCCGTCGGGAACGGGGCCGCTCCCGCACGTCCATCACTACACCGACGAGTGGTTCTACTTCCCCGAAGGCGGGATCACGATCGAGATGGGCGAGCACCCGTATCCCACGATCGGCTTCATCCCGGGCAAGTCGGCTCCCAAAGACACGTTCCATCTCATCAAGACGACGCCCGGCAGCCTCTTCTACGGCCCGCGGTACATCATTCACGGGTTTTTCAACGACACGACCCAAACGCACCACATGATCTTCGTCTGGACGCCGGACGACGGCATCGTCGACTACTTCCGTGAAGTGGGCCAGCTGATCAAGGACCCGGCCAACCCGCCGGCGATCGACCCGATCAACAAGAAGCTCTTCGTTTCGCAAGCTCCGAAATATGGGATCAATCAGAGCTCGTCGTACAACCAATACATCGACAAGGTCGACCGCAGCCCGATGCCGGCGATGGACGAACATCGCGACGAACTGGTGAAGCTGCTGACGACGAAGTTCACGACGCCGCTCAAGACGATCATCCCTTGCAGTTGATCCGCGGGAAGTTCACCGCGAAACACGACGCGCGCGACGCGCTCGTTGCGCTCGCCACCGGGATGTATGCGCCGTCGCGCGCCGAGAACGGTTGCGTGAGCTACGGCTGTTACGAGGAATTCGGAAGCCGCGACGTCTTCATGTTCTTCGAAGAGTGGACCAGCCAAGAAGCGATCGACGCCCACTTTTCGACCGCCCACTTTCACGATTTCATGGCACGCTTTCCGGCTATGATCGACGGCGCGGCCGACATTCGCATCTATACGGCATCGAGCGACGAAGGGGCTGCGCCGGCGGAGCCGCCGGACGGCCTCCTCGTCGTCGTCGGGAAGCTGTCCGCGAAGGCGGAGCGGCGTGCCGACCTGATCGCACTCTCCCAAGGGATGTTCGCGTCGTCGCGCGCCGAGGACGGGTGCATCAGCTACAACTTCTACGAGGCCGTGGAGGGCGGCGGAGCCTTTCTCTTCTTCGAAGAATGGCGCGACCGGGCAGCGTTGGACCGGCATTTCGCGACCGCCGGGTTTCGCGCGTTCGCAGCCGCCGTGGCGCCGATGCTCGAGGGCGCTCCCGCGATCCGCGCCTACGCCGTCTCGACGTTCCGGGCGGCGGGGTGAAGCACTGCACTGCGGACGTCAACGGCGTTCGCCTGCATTATCTCGCCGCGGGCGACGGGGAACCGGTCGTTCTCCTCGCCGGCTGGCCGCAGACGTCGCACGCGTGGCGGTCGGTCGCGGCGCGGCTGGCGCAACAGTATCTCGTGATCGCGCCCGACCTGCGCGGACAGGGCGCATCGGACCGGCCCGATTCGGGGTACGACGCCGACACGATCGTGGCCGACCTTTTCGCGCTGACGCAGCAGCTGGGCTTCGAGCGCGTGCGGCTCGCCGGCCACGGACTCGGCGCCTGGGCGGCCTACGCTTACGCAGCCCGGCATCGTGACGGGGTCGCGCAGCTAGCGGTGCTCGACGCGCCGGTGCCCGGCTTCGTTCCCGACGCACTGCTCGCACGCGTCCCCGACACGATCGCCTGGGCGCAGCTCGTGCACGGCGATCCGGCGCTCTCCGAGATGCTGACGGCGGGCCGGGAACGGGCGCTGCTCGCTTCGATCTTCAAAACCGGGACGCTGCATCCGGGTGCGATCGCGCCGCCCGACATCGAGGAATACTTGAGGCAGCACGCATCGAGCGCCGGGATGCGGGTGGGCGTGGCGTATCATCTGGCGGCGGCTCGCGACGAGCCCGGCGCGAAACTCGACGTTCCGGTCCTGGCGCTCGGCGGCGATGCCTCGATGGGTGAAGCGATGGGCGAAGCGATGCGACTGCGCGCCGTCGACGTCCGCAGCGCCGGCATCGTGGACAGCGGCCATTTCGTGCTCGACGAACAACCGCAGGCCGTCGCACAGCAGCTCGCCGACTTCTTCGCCGACGGTGCCCGGATCCGTTTCGGCGTGCACACGTTCATCTTCACGCGGCGTTTCGGCATCGCCGACCTGCCGCTGTTGGCGCAGATCAGCAAGCATGGTTTCGACGGCGTCGAGATCGCGCGGTACGACTTCGACGATTTCCCCGCCGAGAAGATCGGCCACGCGGCGCGCGAGCAAGGCCTCACGTGCACGTTCATTGCGGGCCTGGGCGCCGGGTTGAGCACGTTCGATCCCGACCCGGCGGTGCGGCGCAAGACCGTGGAATTTCTGCAGCAAGGGGTCGAGGTGGGAGCGCGGTTGGGGGCGCGCATATTCTCTGGGCCGCTCTACGCTCCAAGCTTCGTCTTCTCAGGCAAGCGCCGCACGCAGGACGAGTGGGATCGCGGGGTCGAGAGCTTTCGCGCCGTCGGCGAGACGTTGACCGCGCACGGGATGCGGATGGCGATCGAACCCCTCAACCGGTATCAGACCTACTACCTCACGACGCAGGCCGATACGAAGGCATTTTGCGAGGCCGTCGGCAATCCGCGGATCGGCGTGCTGTTCGACATGTTTCACGCGAACATCGAGGAGAAAGACCTCGGCGCGTCGCTACGGATGCTCGGTTCGCGATTGCACCACGTGCACGCCTCGGAGAACGATCGCGGGACGCCCGGCTCGGGCCACAATCCCTGGCATCTGGTCGCGAAGACGTTGCGCGCGATGCACTACGACGGCTGGGTCGTCATCGAGAGCTTCGACTGGGAAAATCCCGCGATGGCGAATGCGACCCGCATATGGCGCGACCTCGCGCCGCGCCCGTGCGACGTGGCGTGGGACGGGCTGCCCTATCTCAAGTCGACGTTCGAGTCGGCGTGATGCGGCGGACGCGCTTCCTGCGCACGTCCGGCGCCGCGCTTGCCGGAACCATGCTCCTTCAAGCGCCGCTAGCCGGCCGCTCCGCGGAGACTGCAAGCGGCACGGCGATCGGGCTCGAGCATCACAACGCCGAGGTGCGCGGCATTCGCCTGCACTACGTCACGGCGGGCAGCGGCCCGCCCGTCGTGCTGCTGGCGGGATGGCCGGAAACGTGGTATGCGTGGCGGCACGTCATTCCGCTCCTGGCGCCGCACTTTACGGTCATCGCTCCGGATCTGCGCGGACAGGGAGATTCCGAGCGCCCTCTCGGGGGCTACGATACCGCGTCGCTCGCAGCCGACATCCACGCGCTGGTCCGGCAACTCGGATATCGAACGATCCGCTTGGCCGGGCACGACGTCGGCGCCTGGACGGCCTACGCGTACGCCGCGGCGTATCGCGACGAGGTTTCCCGTCTGGCGCTCTTGGACGCGGCCATTCCCGGGATCACGCCCGCCGCTGCCTTCGGACTGATCCGCAACTCGAAGACGTGGCAGTTCACGTTTCACGCCGTTCCGGACATCCCGGAGATGCTGACCAAGGGGCACGAGCGCGAATACCTCACTTGGTTTTTCAGAACGAAAGCCGCGCATCCAGATGCGATCGGGCCGGAGACGATCGACGTCTACGTGCGCGCCTATGCCTCGCCGGGCGGGATGCGGGCGGGCTTCGCGTACTATCGCGCCGTCTTCGACGACCAGGCGCAAAACGAGAAATCGCGGGAACAGCCGCTCGAGATGCCGGTGCTCGCGCTCGGCGGAGCGAGCGCCGTCGGCACCGCGCTGCGCGACACGATGCGAACGGCGGCGTCGAACGTCACCGGCGGCGCAATTGCCGACTGCGGCCATTACATTCCCGAAGAACAACCCGCGGAGCTGAGCCGGCTCCTGGTGAGCTTCTTCAAAACGTAGCTTGGCTCGCCCGTGGCCGGGCGCCTAGTGACCCGGGATGCCGGCCGGCGAGTCGGGGCGGTAGCGCAGGACGAGCAACGTGCGATCGTCGCTCTGGGGCGCGGTCCCCACGAACTCCTCGAGGCGTCCGATGAGCGCTCGCCCGACGCCCTCGGCCGAATCGCCCGGGCCGCCGGCGAGCGCAGCCCCGATGGTCGCGGTCTGGAACATCGCGCCCTGCGCGTTCATCGCCTCGTTGAAACCGTCGGTGTAGACGACGAGCGCGTCGCCCGCATTCAGGACGATGCGGCCTGCCGTGAACGCGAACTCCTGGCTGAAACCGAGGGCGAGCCCCTGCACCTTTTCGATCATCCTGACGGTGCCGTCGCGCGCAAGGACGAATGGCGGTTCGTGACCCCCGTCGACGTACTCGATCTCCCCAGTTCGCGTGTCGATGATCCCGGCCAGTACGGTGACGAACATCTGCGATGCATTGTTGAGACAGAGATGCCGGTTGACCGCTGCCATGATCTCCGGAAGCGACGGAATGTTGGCACTCGACACCTTGAGCGCAGTGATCGTCACGGCCATGAACAGCGCCGCGGGTATGCCCTTATCGGAAACGTCGCCGACGGAGAAGAAAAGCCGGTTTGCATCGAGCGGAAAGAAGTCGTAGAAGTCGCCCCCTACGTCGTAGGTCGGCTTGATGTAGCTGAAGAGATCGATGCGCGCCATGCCCTCGAACTCCGGCAGCGCCTTGGGGAGAAAGCCCATCTGGATGTCGCGCGCCAGGTGCAGGATCGCCTCGGTGGTGCGGACGCGGGCCAGCCCTAAGCCCACGATGTGGCCGATCGTGCCGAGGGTCGACGTGCTGAGCAGCGCGCCGTGCGTCCCGAGGCTCCCCAGTGGTGCGTCGGTCGAAGTGATCGGCGCAATCGCAAGCTCTTGCTGCACGTCGACCGTCATGGTGCCCGATTGCGACGCGGCGAGCAAGAGTTCGTCCCGGATCGCGGCACCGTCTGGGCCTGCCCGGTGGACGACCTCGCTGTTCGCAAAACGAAGGGCCGACCCTCGAGCCCCGAAGATGCGCAGCAACGATTCGGTCGTCGTCGATGCCAGAACCTGCGAGCTATCGACCGGGAGCAGCGCCTCTCCGAAGATGTGAAGCCGCTCTTGCTCGATGCGCCCCTGAATCGCCTTCTCGGCGTTGCGGCGCGCGGTGAGCGACAACTGGCTGACGAAGATCGCCGTGAAGAGGAATGCCACCATGGTGAAGGCCTCTTCGGGCGAATCGATCGAGAGAATGCCTTGCGACGTCCCGTAGAGGTATTCGCACAACAGTGCGGCGACGATCGCCGAGGCAACCGCTTCCGTGCGGCCGAACCGGAGCGCGACGACCAGAATGCAGGGCACGAAGAGCAGCGCGTGGCTGGTCTCGGTCATGAGCGGGATCTGGATTGCCGCGAACGCGACGAGCGTCATGAATCCGCACGCCAAGAGCGTGCGAGCGGCCAAGTAGGCGAAACGGCGCGCCGGTCCGGGAACGCGTTTGCGGGCAACGGTCATGTTTGCGGCAGCCGTACGACGAACTCGTGGACATTGCAAACTCCGGTGGACGAGTAGCGCAGGTCGTCGACGCCGTCGCGGGCGAGGAAAAGACCCAGGCCGCCCGGTTCGCGCTCGTCGACCGGCATCTCCAACATCTCCGCCGTGACTTCGTGGGCCTGCGGATCGTAGGCCGCGGCGCGATCGGTGAGCCGGATGCGCAGCGTGCCCCGGTCGATGGCGTAGTCGACCTCGACGGGGCCGCTCAACCCCGCTTCTTCGTACCCGTGCACGATGATGTTGGTGACGATCTCGTCCACGGCCAGACACAGCCGGTACACTGCCGAACCATCGAGCCCCGCTTCATGACCGATGGCTGCAACCCACTCTCGAATCGGTTCGATCGCATCGAGCGTCCCGGCAAAACTTCGCATCATGAGGTCGCCGGCCGAAACGAGGGCGCCCTAGCCCGGAGCTTGGGGTTCGTCGGTAACGTAGACGCTGTCAAGAAAGCCCGTCTTCTTCAACGTGTCGACGATCGGCGCTTGAGGCTTGATGATCGCAATCTTCAGTGCCGGCCGTTTCTGCTTGGCAAAGATCAACACGCGCAAACCGGCCGACGCCATGAAGCTGACATGCTCGACGTCGAGCTCCAGCCATGCCGGATTGCTTTCGAGCGCGACGTCGACGGCCCGGCGAACGGCATCCGCCGAGGCGCCGTCGAGAGACCCTTTCAGCGTAATACGGGCGCGGTCACCTTGAACCGACGAGGTGATGTCGAGAGGCACGGAAGCTCCTTAATTCGGGGTGCCGGATACGCCGGCTCGCAAGACGATGATCGACCGTCCGCCGACGGTGATCTCGTTGCCTGTTACTTCCGGCGCGTCAGGCGCGGTGAAGATGTCTTGGGGCGCGGGCATCGACGTGTTGACCAAGACGTGCCAGCGCCGCCCTCGATCGGGCGCCGGCGGGTGAAAGAACACCGTGTTCCAATGCATGTTGACGGCGACGTACAGTTCGTCGGGAAATCCTTCGGCGACTCGGCGAAGCCGGTAAGCGAGGGTCTTGCACCAGGGCGAGAAGTCCGCGTCGCCGCCGTCCGCTCCGAAGAACGCGATTTGCGCATCGCCGCGACGGGTGCCCGAATCGAAGGGGAACCAGGGGGCTCGCAGGCTCGGGTTCGCCGCGCGCAGCGCGATCATCTCACGTGAAAATCGCAGCAGCTCCGCGTTCTGCTCGGTCAGGCTCCAGTCGACCCACGAGATCGCGTTGTCGTGGCAGTAGGCGTTGTTGTTGCCGCCCTGCGTGCGCCCGAACTCGTCGCCCATCAAGAGCATCGGGATGCCCTGGCTCAACAAGAGGAGGCAGAGCGCGTTCTTTTGTTGACGCAGGCGCAAAGCGTTGACGGCGGGATCGGTGCTCGGCCCCTCCCAGCCGCAGTTCCAGCTCAGGTTGTCGTTGGTTCCGTCGGTGTTGTTTTCGCCGTTGGCTTCATTGTGTTTCCCGTTGTACGACACGAGGTCGGCAAGGGTGAAGCCGTCGTGCGCCGTGATGAAGTTGACGCTCGCCGCTGGGCCGCGCGACCAGTAGAGGTCGGGCGAGCCCTGGACGCGCGCCGCCATCTCGCCCGCGGTTCCCGCATCGCCGCGCAGGAAGCCCCGAACGCAATCCCGGTACTTGCCGTTCCACTCCGCCCAGCGGCCGTAGGCCGGGAACGAGCCGACCTGATACATTCCGCCGGCGTCCCAGGCTTCGGCGATCAGCTTGCACTTGCTGAGCACCGGATCTGCGGCGAGCGACTCCAAAAGCGGCGGGTTCGCGAGTGGCGCGCCGTTTTGATCGCGGCCCAAGATCGAGGCCAGATCGAAACGGAACCCGTCGATGTGATACTCCGCGGCCCAGTAGCGCAGACAGTCGACGACCATTTGCCGCACGACGGGATGATTGCAGTTGAGCGTGTTGCCGCATCCCGAGAAGTTGTAGTACCACCCGTCCGGCGTCAGCAGGTAGTACGTCCGGTTGTCGATGCCGCGAAAGGAAATCACCGGGCCACGGTGGTCGCCCTCGGCCGTGTGGTTGAAGACGACGTCCAGCATCAGCTCGATCCCGGCCGCGTGCAAGTCCTTGACGAGTGTCTTGAACTCGTCGACTTGCATGCCCAGCCGCCCCGTCGCCGCGAAGCCCGCCTTCGGCGCAAAGAATCCCAGCGTGCTGTAGCCCCAAACATTGCCCAGCCACTCGCCCGTCTCGGGATGGGAGCGGCTGTTCTCCCATTCGTCGAACTCGAAGATCGGAAGGAGCTCCAGGCACGTGATACCGAGCGCCTTGAGATACGGAATCTTTTGGCGCAGGGCGGCATACGTGCCCGGATTGCTCACCCCGGACGAGGGGTCGGCAGTGAAGCCGCGCACGTGCGCTTCGTAGATCACCAGGTCGGAGATCGGGTGCTCGAGCGGGCGGTCACCCTGCCAGTCGAAATCGTCCGGAACGATGCACGAGCGGTGTTGGTAGACGTTGTTCCAGTCGGGAAGCGCGCGCCACACGTCGCGCCCGCTGACGGCCTTCGCGTACGGGTCGCCGACGATCCGCGAGGCATCGAACCGCAGCCCGGCTTCGGGCTTCCACGGGCCGTCCAAGCGAAAGCCGTACTCGATTTCTTCGCAATCGAGATTGAAGACGGCCATCGAGTACACGTCGCCGATGCGGAAGGCGGGGGGAAACGGAATCTCGACCATGGGCACAGCGGCACCCTTCTCGAAGAGCACCAGGGTGCACGACGTCGCCCCGCTGGAAAAGATCGAGAAGTTGACGGCGTTGCCCATCACGGTCGCGCCGAACGGCAGCGTCCGTCCGGGGCGGTAGCGGAAGCCCTGCCACTCGTGCGTGGCGTATTCGTCGACGCGTGCGTTCACGGCTGAAGGGCCGGAAACGCTTCGGCCTCCGAGGGCACCAGGGTGAAGAACGGCAGAAATCCGGTGTGAGACATCACCTGCGCGATATCGTCCGACACGCCCACCAGGACGACTTTGTTGCCTTGCGTCCCGATCTCACGGTGCACGAGGAGCAAGAAGCGAAGCCCGGCGCTCGAGAGATAGTTCACCGCCGTCATGTCGAGCAGGACGTTGAGTTTCGATTCGATCGCCGGCTGTATCTTTTCGCGCGCCACCGGCGCCGTCTTCCCGTCGATGCTGCCCTCTATTCGCACGACGCCGATCCCGTCGAGGACGTTGAACGTAACGTTCACGGGCCGTGGTCGACGCGCAGCCAGTTGGTCGGGGCGATCGTGACCTTGACCTGATGGCGCAGGCCGTCGGCGGGGAGCCGCACGGTGAGGGTCTCGGCGTCGAATTCCTCATAGGGGTTGCCGTCGAGCCAACAGGCTTCGATGCGGATGCTGCCTGCCGGCAGAAGATCGGGAGCGACCCGCAGCACGTCGTCTTTGAAGCCACCCGGTAACGGCTTGAAGAAGAAGTTCATCGGTTGGCGCGCGATCAGCAGATTGGTGTACACGGCGGAGAGGAAACACAGTTCCATCGAGTGGTAGGCACTCATGGAGTGGCTGCCTTTGAAGCGCTCATTGCCCAGCAAGTAGGGCATACCGTTGGCGAACGTGTTGAAGTAGACGCCGCCGTCGTCGTGGTCGAGGAAAAAGGCATTGTAGAACGAGGCCGATTCGCGCGCGAATCGCAAATAACGTTCGTCGCGCAAGGTGCCGTGCATGATCAGATACGCGAGGATGGCCTGTTCTTGCTGCCACCACGCCTTACGGTCGTGCCACACGAATGCGAAATGACGCCCGTCCGGTTTGCTCGCGCGCTCGACGACGTCGTACCACCCGCAACGCTGGAGGTCGCTGCCTGCTTCCGGCATCAAGTCGCCGATCTTGCGCGCGAGCGCGACGTATTCGCCCTTCTGCTTGAGCGAGCACATCCGCATGAGGTTCCACGCGATCTTCAAATTGTGGCCGACGACCGCGCGATTCTGCTGCCAGCCCCAGGTCTGGTCGTGCGACCAGTCGGCAAAGAAGCGCTCGTTCACGAACGGGCTGTTGTCGTAGTCCGGAAAGTAGCGCGTGATCGTGTCGAACGTCTCTTCGAGAAATTCGGCATACTTCGGCTCGCCGGTCGCGAGATAGAGGTTGACCAGGTATGCAGGCGCATGGTCGCCGACCGAGTTCCAATTCTTGCGCGCCTGGTTGTTGCCCAGCGACGCCGCCCGTGGATCGAGCGACAAGGGATCGAGGTGGGAGAAGTAGCCCCCGAGGTCGGTGTCGCGATAGTGCCGCTCGAAAAGCTTGATCGTCTGCTCGATGTCGGAGAGTATCGTGGGATCTCCGGTGAGACGGTAGGTCATCGTCGGGCCGGCCAGCGCGTAGATCTGTTCGTACATCGGGAGCGAGTAGTAATCGTCGCCGAACTCCGACGTCAGCAGCTTCTGCTCTTTCTCGCCCTCGACTTTTATCCCGTGATACCAGTAGACGACGTCGTTGTCGTCGTCGACGAAGCGCATGTGGTCGCGCAGGTACACCGTCCCGATCTCGGCCGCTTCGAGGAAATGATCCTCCCCGGTCATCATGTAGGCTGCGGAGAGGCCATAGACGAGCCGGCTGATCGTGTCGGTCTCTTGAAGGTAGTCGCCACGTTTCGCCCCCCCGAGATGGAGGAACGTGCGGTAATTCTTGTAGTCGATCGGCGTTGCCGGGTGATCGAACTGCCACTTCATGTACGAGTTTCCGATCGACCGGGCCTGATTGATCCACCAATCAGGTTCCTCGTGACGATAGAGTCCCGGCGACTTGCCCGGGAAGATCAGCGTTTGCGCCTCGAACGACGGGCTACTGCCCTCACCCGGGTAGAACGTCCCGTACGCGAAGACGAACTGACCGAGCAAGCTCAGGAGCGAATCGAGCGCCGGGCCCGCGTCGAGGTAGCCTTCGTTGAGGTTGTAAACGAACTTCGCGGAGACGCTGGGGTTGAGACGGACGGGAAAATCGTCGCCGGCCGGCGTGCGGATGACAAACGTGCGCGCCTCCGGTTCGAAGGCACGCACGTAGCCCGATATCGTATCCGAAAACGTAAAATGAACGTCCAAGCGTTACTTCCCCGAATGCCCGGTCAGTTGCGATCCGTTCGCCGCAGGTGAAAGCGTCAATAAGACTTTTGAGTTTGGCGTTCCTGTCGGGGACGCTAGGTTCTCCGTAGTTGTCGCGATGCCGCGTCTTAGGCGGCCGACTCCGTCCGGTACGTCTCGTACACGCGCTTTTGAATGAAGACGTCGAGTAATGCAGCGTCGCACTTACCGCGCTCGGCGAACTCTTTTGTCAAGATGTCAAGCGCTCGTTCGACGCTCATCGCCGGCTTGTACGGCCGGTCGTTGGCGGTCAGCGCGTCGTAGACGTCGGAGATCGTCATCATGCGCACCTGCGGCGAGATTGCGGAGCCCTTGAGCCCGCGTGGATAGCCGGTGCCGTCGAGGTGCTCGTGGTGCCCGTACGCCATGTCGGCGACGTTCTGCCACGGCGTCTTGATCCACGGGATCTCGCGCAGGAACAGATAGGACTGGGTGACGTGCAGCTGCATCTTGTCGCGCTCGTCGTTGGAGAGCGAGCCGCGCGGAATTTTGAGGAACTCGTACTCGAGCGGGTCGAGGATCGGCTTCTCTTCGCTGCCGTCGAGGTAACGCCGCTGCAGCAGCTCGTCGAGCAACGCGGCCATCTCGCCGGCGACGACGCGCGGTTCGTTCGCCTCGGTCACTTTGGCGAGGTACTCGCCCAGCTCGGTCGTCAGGCGCTCGGCCTCCTCGTCGATGGCGAGCACCGCCGGGTCGTCGAGCGCGGCGCCGGCCTTGAGCAGTTCGAGCTTGTGCGCGGCGGCGCGCACTTGCGTTTGCTCCATCGCGAGACGAAAGCGCAGGCGGATCAAATCGAGTTTGCCGTCCGGGAGCTTTTTCGATTTCGAGAAGATGTACTCGGGGACGGCGACCTTGCCGAAATCGTGCAGCAGCGACGCGTAGCGCATCTCGCGCAACTGGTCGGGCGTGAAGTGCAGGTCGGCGAAGGAGCCGCTCTCGATCGCGTTGATCGTTTCGGCCTGCGCGACGGTCAGCTGCGCGACGCGCTCGGAGTGGCCCTGGGTCGCGCGGTCGCGGCCTTCGATCGCCTTGACCGACGCGTGCACGAACTGCTCGAAGAGCAGCTGGATCGAGTCGAACAGTTCTTTGTTCTCGAGTGCGACCGCGGCTTGAGACGCGAGCGAAAGCAGCACGCGTTCCTCGTGATGCGAGAAGCGCGTCACGACCCGTTCGGTCTCCGCCGGCGACGTGAGGATCGTCTCAAACGAGGGCTTGCGGTTGATCAGCATGATGACGCCGATGATCTCTTCGCTGCGATTGCGCATCGGGACGCACATGACCGACTTCGTGCGGTAGTTGTTCGCCTTGTCGAACGACGAGTTGAAGCGGTACTCGTGCGACTCGCCGATCTCGTAAGCGTCCTCGACGCGCACGACCTCGCCGCTCGTCGCGACGTAGCCGGTGATCGACGCCCGGGAGAGCGGCAGGACGGCACCGATCAGCGTGCCCTGGTCGGTGGGCCCGGTCTGCGCCACCGCGAAACGCAGTTTGCGTTCGCCTTCGATCTCTTGCACGAGGAAGAGGCTGCCGCCGTCGGCGTTCGTCAGCTCGCGCGCCTTGCGCACGATGAGGCGCTGCAGCGCCTCGATGTCGCGCTCCGACGAGAGCGCGAGCCCGATGCTGAGCAGTTGATCGCTCTCGGCCGAGCGTTGCGCGGTCTTGATGCGCAGCACTTCGGCTTCTTCGGAGAGGGCGGCGAGGTGCGAGGCGCTGCGGACCGCGGTCAGCAGCGCATAGGGGTCGAGGGGGCGCGTCAGCCACGCGGTCACGAGCGAACTCGAAGCCAGCCAGTCCGCTTGGCGTTCGTCGGGATCGGCGAGCACGATCGCGTACACGCGGTTGCGGCGCAACCGCTCGAGCGTGCGTTCGATCTCGGCCTGGCTTCCCAACTCGGCTAGCCGCTTGATCTCGACCAGGTAGATCTGCGTCCGGCCGCCATCGCTTTGGGACGCGAATGGGAACGGAGCCGCTTGCGCATCGATCCCGTGCCGGGCCAGCAGCGTCTCGGCCACGGCAGGCAACAGCCCCCGCGGGTAGATCAGCAGGGGGCCGGCGTCCTCGCGGGCTCTCGGCAAGGGCTCCATGGTCGCCATATGTCTGTAAACTTCGGTATCGGACGGATTCGTTCCGCGTTCCACCGGGCCGGAAGCGGCGGGAGGGCCAGAACGTGATGCGAAACCCAGGCGCGATGTTCGAAGAAGCGATCGAGCGGCGTTTGCGCCCCCTGGCCGCGGCGTTCGCCTCGAGCGATCTCGTGCGCGTGCGCGTGGAGGACGGTGAGTTCGAGGTCGAGTTGCGGCGCGCCGCGGCGCCGGGGGCGCACGCTCCGGGCAGTGCAGGTGAGCCCGGCGCACCGGCAGCCGAGGCCGATCCGGCCGACCTCGACGTGCTGACGGCCGATTTGGTGGGGATCGTGCGCTTCTCGCATCCGGTGGTGAAGGAAGGCGACCGGGTCGCGGCCGGCCAGGAGCTAGGGTCGGTCGAGGCCTTGGGGCTGCGCAATCAAGTCAGCGCCCGCACCCCGGGCCGCGTCGCCGTCATCTACGTCGAGGAAGGCTCCGCCGTCGACTACGGCGCGCCGTTGTTCGCGATCCGCCGCGATGTTCGCTAAAGTTCTGGTCGCCAACCGGGGCGAGATCGCGGTGCGGGTGATCCGAGCCTGCCGCGACCTCGGGGTCGCCAGCGTAGCGATCTTCTCCGAAGCCGACCGTGAGGCGATGCACGTCCGCCATGCCGACGAGGCCTACTGCGTCGGACCCGGGCCCGCCGCGCGTTCGTACCTCAACATCCCGAACATCATCTCGACCGCGCTGATCTCGGGCGCCGACGCGATCCACCCCGGCTACGGGTTCCTGGCCGAAAACTCGCGCTTCGCCGAGATCTGCGCCGACCACGGGCTGGCCTTCGTCGGCCCCGAGCCCGGCGTCATCGCGCAGATGGGCGACAAGGCGACGGCGCGCGCGCTGATGGAGGCCGCCGGCGTCGCGACCACTCCCGGCACCGACATCCTCAACTCGATCGAGGAGGCGGCCGAAGCGGCGTTCTCGATCGGCTATCCCGTGCTGCTCAAAGCGAGCGCCGGAGGGGGCGGCAAGGGGATGCGCGCCGTCTACGACCCGGGCGAGCTGGCCGCCGCGTATACGGCCGCCTTCGCCGAAGCCGAGGCCGCCTTCAAAGACGGCCGCCTCTACATGGAGAAGCTGCTCGTCGCGCCGCGCCACATCGAAGTGCAAGTGCTGGCCGATACCTTCGGGACCGTGCTGCACGTCGGCGAACGCGACTGCTCGATCCAAAAGCCGTCGCATCAGAAGCTGATCGAGGAGGCGCCCGCCCCCGGGCTCGATCCGGCCGTGCGCGACCAGCTCTTTGCGACCGCGGTCGCGGCGACGCGCGCGGTCAACTACTCGGGCGCGGGGACGCTCGAGTTCCTGGTCAGCGACCGGTCGGTCTTCTTCATGGAGATGAACACGCGCATTCAAGTCGAGCATCCGGTCAGCGAGATCGTCTACGGAATCGACTTGGTCAAGGAGCAGATCCGGGTGGCGGCCGGCGAGCCGCTCGAACTGACGCAGGACGATCTGGTGCCGGTCGGGCACGCGATCGAGTGCCGCATCAACGCCGAAGACCCGGCGCGCAACTTCGCCCCCGCAGCCGGCACGCTGACGACCGTCGAGTTGCCGGGCGGCCCGGGGATTCGCGTCGATACCCACGTGTCGGCCGGGACCGTCGTGCCGCCGTTCTACGATTCGCTGCTCGCCAAAGTCGTGGCGGCCGGCGCCGACCGCGCCGAGGCAATCGCGCGCATGGAACGCGCCTTGAGCGAAATCCGTATTGCAGGTGTGAGCACGACGACCGCCATCTGTCGCGACATCATCGCCAGCGACGCCTTCGCGCGCGGTGGCGTCGGGGTCGAGTTTCTGGCCCAAGACTTCCTGGAATCCTGGGTGCAATGCCTTCGCGCCGGTTAAGCCGCGAGCTCGCCCTGCAGGCGCTGTTCGGATCGAGGTCGGCCGTCGCGACCCCGCTGAGGTGCTCGACGAAACGCTGACCCGCGCCGGCAGCGGGGAGTCGGAGCAGCGTGCCTTCGTCAAGGACCTCGTGCTCGGCACCCTCGAGTACGCGAGCGAGAGCGACGCGCTGATCGCGCCGCTGCTCGAAGGCTGGACGCTCGACCGCTTGCCGTCGATCGATCGCATCGTCCTGCGCATGGGCGTCTTCGAGATGCACCACCGTCCCGACACGCCGCGCCCGGTCGTCATCAATGAAGCGGTCGAATTGGCGAAAAAGTTCTCGACCGAAGATTCCGGACGCTTCGTCAACGGCGTGCTCGCAAAAGCGAGCGCCGGTGCCCCCAACGGAACGCCGTCGTAATGGATGCGTCGCGCTTCCCCTTGGAGGTTGACGAGCCGAAGGCGAGGTGGATTGGGCCTCCGCAGGAGGCCCAATCCCGGTGAGCCGCACGATCGCGCGGCGCGGGGTTGCGCCCCGCACGCGCAAAGGGCCTTCGCGCACCTGGCAGGTGATTCGCGTCGTGCTGCTACTCGGCGCGCTCGTCGTGCTGTTCGCGGTCGGGACGGTCGCCGGCATCGTCGCGTCGTACTCGCAGAACCTCCCCGACATCAACCGCATCGCCGACTACCAGCCGGAGCGCGCGACCCTCGTGTACGCGCGTGACGGGTCGCAGCTCGCCGATCTCTACACTCAAAATCGCACCTGGGTGTCGATCGACAAGATCCCGATCGTCGTGCGCAACGCATTCATCGCGACCGAGGACCAGCACTTCTACACCCACCACGGCGTCGATCCGGGCGGCATCGTGCGCGCGGCATGGGCCGACTGGCATCACGAAGCGTTTCAAGGCGCCTCCACGATCACGCAGCAGCTCGCGCGCCGGCTGTTCCTCTCCAACGAAGTCTCGCTGTCGCGTAAGGTGCAGGAAGCGCTGCTCGCAATCGAGATCGAGCGGTACTTCACCAAAGACGAGATCCTCGAGCGCTACCTCAACCTGATCTACTTCGGCGCGGGCGCGTACGGCGTGCAAGCCGCGGCTCACACGTATTTCGGCACCGACGTCGGCAACCTCAACGCCGGCCAGGCGGCGTTGCTCGCCGGCCTGCCGGCGGCGCCGTCGGACTACTCGCCGTACGTCAGCCTGGCGCACGCGCGCGAGCGGCAAGCCCACGTGCTCGACCGCATGGCGGCCGCCGGATTCCTGACGCAGCCGGAGGCCGATCGCTGGAAGACCGCGCCGCTGGGGCTCTTGCCGGAACGCCCGCAGGGGCTCACGTCGTATCGCTATCCGTACTTCACCACCTACGTCGTGCACAAACTCGAGGACACGTTCGGCACGCAGGCGGTGTTCGAGGGCGGCTTGCAAGTGTACACGACGGTCGATCCGCACTTACAGCAGCTCGCGCAGGACGCGGTCGACTGGGGCGTGCAGACCTCGCTCGCAGAGGGCATCCGCGGGCACCAAATGGCGCTGGTCGCGATCCGCCCGAAGACCGGCGAGATCGTCGCGATGGTCGGCGGCGCCGGCGGATGGTCGTTGAACAACCAATTCAACCGCGCGTGGCAAGCACGGCGCCAACCCGGCTCGTCGTTCAAAGTGTTCGTGTACACGGCGGCGATCGACAACGGCGACCCGCCGACGTACACCGTCGACGACTCCCCGGTGTCGTACCCGATGGGTGACGGGACGATGTGGAGCCCGCACGACGACGACAACAGCTACATGGGCGACATCAGCCTGCGCACCGCGCTCGCGCAGTCGCGCAACGTCGTCGCGGTCAAGCTGGCCGAGCAGCTCGGCGTCGACCGCGTGATCGAGTACGCGAAACGCATGGGCGTGCGCACGCCGCTGGAGGCCAATCTCTCGCTCGCGATCGGAACGTCGGTCGTCACCCCGCTCGACATGGCGAGCGGTTATTCGACGCTCGCGAATCAAGGGATTCACATCGAGCCGTCGCCGCTGCGGATGGTGAAAGACTCGTTCGGCACGCCGATCCTCGACAACAAGTTCCCGCAAGAGTCCGAAGTGCTGAGCGCCGGGACCGCGTACGTGGTGACGTCGATGATGG
This sequence comes from Vulcanimicrobiota bacterium, assembly GCA_963749395.1. Classification (GTDB taxonomy): domain Bacteria; phylum Vulcanimicrobiota; class Vulcanimicrobiia; order Vulcanimicrobiales; family Vulcanimicrobiaceae; genus CAVVMT01. The sequence goes on along the minus strand of CAVVMT010000008.1, from coordinate 614,442 downwards.
AGAGCGTCATCAACGAAGGGACCGGCTATCCCAACGCGCAGATCGGACGGCCGGCGGCCGGCAAGACCGGCACGACGTCCGACTACCGCGACGCGTGGTTCGTCGGGTTCACGCCCGACTTGGTCACCGCGGTATGGCTGGGCAACGACGACTATAAGCCGATGAGCGAATCGTACGGCGGCAACATTCCGGCCCGCACCTGGGCGCGGTTCATGAAAGCAGCGTTGGCCAATACGCCCAAGCACGACTTCGCGATCCCGGCCGGCGAGGTGCGGCGCGTCGTGCTGTGCAGCACCGGCAAGCCGGAGGTGTTCCTGACCGGGACCGAACCGGCGCGCAACTGCGGCGTTCCGGTCGACAAACCGGCGCCCAAGCGCGCCGCGCTCGAGGCCGCGCCGCCGGTCGCCGCGCAGCAAGCGGCGGTCGCCGCCCCGCCGCCCGCGGCGGCTCCGACCGGACCGCCGCCCGACTCCGTCGGCGACGGCACCAACTACGTGCCGCTCGACAGCAAGCACTAGTCGCCGATGCGCCCTGCCGGACCGGCGCCGAAGGTTCAGATCGTCCCCGTTTGGCGGCTCCTGCGCTACGTCAAGACGCGCTTGCGCGAGGATCCCAAGCTGCAATACCTGGGCGTTTCGGGCGAAGTCTCGAACCTCAAGCGCCAGCCGAACGGGACGCTGTACTTCGACCTCAAGGACGCCGACGGGCTGTTGAATTGCGTCGCCTGGGCCGAGGCCGCGCTCGCGTTGCCGCCGGTCGAGAACGGCGACGCGATCGTCGCGCTCGGCGCGGTGACCGTGTACGAGAAGCAGAGCCGGGTGCAGCTCGACGTGCGCGCCGTGCAGTCGCGCAACCGGCCCGGCGACCTGCACCGCAAGTACGAGGAGTTGCGCCGCAAGCTCCAGGCCGAGGGCCTGTTCGCCCAAGACCGCAAGCGGCGTTTGCCGCGCTTCCCGTTCCGCATCGCGCTCGTCAGTTCGCGCGGCGCGCAGGGTGCGGGCGACTTTCAGACGATCGTCGCGAACCGCGCGCCACACGTCGAGGTGGTCGTGTGCGAGACCGCGGTGCAGGGGTTCGGTGCGAACCTCGAGATCGCGCGCGCCATCGATAAGGCGAGCAAACTCGACGTCGACTGCATCGTGGTCGCGCGCGGCGGCGGCTCGTTCGAAGACCTATTCCCGTTCAGCCAAGAGGAAGTGGTGCGGGCGATCGTGCGCGCGAGCAAGCCGGTCGTCGCCGCGATCGGGCACGAGGGCGACACGCCGCTCGCCGATCTGGTCGCCGACGAGCGCGCGCCGACGCCGTCGGCCGCGGCGCACCGGCTGGTCCCCGAACGCGCCGCGCTGCTCGCGCAGCTGGCGGGCATGCGCGTGCGCGCCGCGCAAGCCGCGTTGCGCGTGGTCGCGCGCGCCGAGAGCGATGCGCAGAAGGCGGTGCGCTACTCGGCGCTGGCCGATCCGATGCGTTTTTCGGCGAGCGGCGGCGTGAGATCGAGCGCTTGCGCGGCGAAACCGAGCAGCTGGTGCGGCGCACCCTCGACGCCCGGGCGCAGCGCGTGCGGGGGCTCGAACGCCGGCTGGCGCGCTTCGATCCGAGCGCCCAGCTCGCCGAGCGCGCGCAGCGCCTGGAGCTCTTGCGCTATCGCTTGGGCGAAAGCGCCCGGGCCGGCCCCGAGCGCGCGCAACAGCGCGCGGCGCGCGCCCGCGAACGGCTGGCGCGGGCGATCGCGACGCCGCTCGAACGGGCCGCGGCCCGCGTCGCGCTCGCGGGCGCACGCCTGGACGGTACGAATCCGGAAACAATTCTGCAACGCGGATATGCGATCGTACGTCACGAGGGACGGGTGGTGCGCGATGCCGCCGCGGTCCCCGCGGGGGCGCGGATCGATGCGAAGGTCGCTCGCGGAACCCTCGTCGCGCGCGTCGAAGCGGTGCAACCGGATGGCGGAGACTAAAGCAGGGGAATTCGAGCGTTCGCTGGACCGGCTCGAGGCGATCGTCAAGCAACTCGAGGGCGACGGCGTCGGGCTCGACGAGTCGGTCGCGCTCTTTCGCGAAGGCAAGCAGCTCGCGAAGCGCTGCGAGGTGTTGCTCGGGGCGGCGCGCGCGGCCATCGAAACGGCCGACGGCGAAGAGCCGGCCGGCAAGGGCACACCGTCGCTCTTTGCGGGTGGGGGAGATACGCTCTCTGACGAGATCGAGTTCTGAGCCGCACGCCGCGGCGCAACGGCTCGACGCAACGGTCGCCGAACAGGCCGGAATCACGCGCTCCCAGGCGCGCGGCTTGATTCTGGCCGGGCGCGTGCGCATCGACGGTACCCCGATGACCAAGCCCGGGACGCCCGTGCGCAGCGGCACCCTGGTGGAGGTGCATCGCCCCGCGCCATACGTGAGCCGCGGCGGCGAGAAGCTCGAGGGCGCGCTCGACGCGTTCGGGCTCGACGTCGCGGGCGCGACTGCGCTCGACGTCGGCGCGTCGACCGGCGGCTTCACCGACTGCCTGCTCGTGCGGGGGGCGGCGAGCGTCACCGCGGTCGACGTCGGCTACGGGCAGCTGGCGTGGCGGCTGCGCGGCGATCCGCGCGTGCGGGTGATGGAACGCGCCAACTTCCGGCTCTTGCCCGACGACGCGTTCCCCGGCGGATTCGACGCGATCGTCGTCGATGCGTCGTTCATCTCGCTGCGGACGATCCTCGCCCGCGCCCAGGCCTATCTGCGCGAGGACGGAACGATCGTCGCGCTCGTGAAGCCGCAGTTCGAAGCGGGCCGCGAGCGTTTGGGCAAAGGCGGCGTCGTCCGCGACGCGGCGGTGCACCGTGCGGTGCTGCACGAGATGCGCGATGCTGCGCCGCAGGCCGGTTTGCGGGCCGTCGACGCGTGCCGTTCCCCGCTCGTCGGGCCGGCCGGAAACGTCGAGTTCTTCATGCGCTTCGTGCGCGCGGGGGCCGCCCGCGATGCCGGGCTTGCGCTCGACGACGCGCGGCTCGATGGCCTCGCTCCGGGCGGCGGCGCGCCGGCATGAGCGTCGAAGTTCCGGCCGCGGCCTCCGAACGCGTCACGCCGACGCGGCGCATCATCGCGCTGTACTGCGATCTCGGGCGCGCGAATGCCCGCGCAACCGCGGCCGGGGTCGCCGAGGTCGCGCGCGAGGCGGGTTTCGCGGTCGCGCTCGACGCGCGGCAAGACGGCGTCTTGGGCTTGGCCAGCGGCGGCGCGACCCTCGGCGACGCCGATCTGCTGGTGACGATCGGCGGCGACGGCACGCTGCTGCGCGGCGCGCGCTTGGCCGCCCCGCTCGACATCCCGCTGCTCGGAATCAACACCGGGCGGCTCGGCTTCCTCACCGAGATCGAAGGCGGGAACGCGCTGCCGGAATTCGCCGCCATGCTCAACGACGGCTATTACCTCGAACGCCGCGCCGCGCTCCAGACGCGCGCCGACGGCGGCCCGGCATACTTTGCGCTCAACGACATCGTCGTGCGCAAAGCGGGCGCATCGCGCATGGTGCCGTTCGGGCTGCAGCTCGACGGGGAAATGGTGGCGCACCTCTCGGCCGACGGCATCGTCATCGCCACCCCGACTGGTTCGACCGCGTACTTTCTCTCCGCCGGCGGCCCGATCATCAGCCCCACGGTCGATGCGTTCGGCATCGTCGGCCTCTTGCCGCACACGCTGTTCGCGCGCCCGCTGATCGTGCCGGCCGATTCGCAGATCGAGATCACGTGCGATTCCGAGATCGTCCACGCGCACCTCGAGGCCGATGGCGAACGGGTCGCCGAGTTGGCGCCCGAGTCGCGGGTGGTCGTCGAGCGGTATTCGCGCTGCGTCATGTTCGCGCGCAAGCGGCCGTTCTCGTTTTTCTCGCGGCTCGAGTCGAAGCTGCGCTGGGGCGTGGCGATCAAGAACGAGCGTTGATGCGCCTGCTGCGCTTGCAGATCGAAGATTTCGGCTTGATCGCGGGCGCCGACGTGCGCTTCGACGACGGCCTCACCGTGCTCAGCGGCGAGACCGGCTCGGGCAAGACGATGCTGCTCGGGGCGCTCGAGTTCGTGCTGGGGGCGCGCACCGGGGCCGACGCGATTCGCACCGGCGCCGAGCGCACGCGGGTCGTGCTCGAAGCGTTGCCCGAACCGGCGGCGCTGGCCGCGCTGCGCGAGGCCGGGGTCGACGCGGACGAGGGCGAGCCGCTCGTCGTCGCACGCGAACTGGCGCGCGCCGGGCGCTCGAGCGCGCGGATCAACGGCACGCCGGTCGCCGGCGCGCAGCTGCGCGAACTCGGTGAGGGGATCCTCGACTTCGTCGGCCAGCACGAACAGCAGCGGCTGCTCGCCCCCGCGTACCATCTCGAACTCGTCGACCGCTTCGGCGGCGCGCTGCTGGCCGAGTCGCGCGAACGGGTCGCGGCGTTGCACGCGCGCCATGCGGCGCTCGTCGCTGAGTTGAAGGAGCTGCTGTCCGAGGACGGCCGGCTCGTCGCCGAGTCCGACTTCGCGGCGTTCGCCCGCGACGAGATCGCTTCGGTCGCGCCGCAACCCGGTGAGGACGAGCGGCTGCGCGAACGCCGCGACTATTTGACCAACGTCGAGCGGATCGCCGCCGCGGTGCGGGCGGCGCACGACTCGCTGGCGCGCGAGGGCGGCGCCGAGGATGCGCTCGGCTCGGCGTCGGCGACGCTGGGCGCGGTCGCGCGCTTCGACGCCGAGCTCGACGGCATCGCGCAGGCGCTCGGCGCGTTGCAGGGCGAGACGAACGAGATCGCGATCAGGCTGGCGCGCGCGCTCGAAGCGACCGAGTTCGAGCCCGAAGAACTCGAGACGACTGCCGAACGCCTCGCCGCGCTCGAGCGGCTGAAGAAGAAATACGGCGGCACGATCGAGTCGGTCATCACCGCGCGCGAGCGCTTCGCGTTGCAGGTCGAGCGGCATTCGGCCCGCGACGAGATCCGGCGCGCGCTCGAGGTGCGGCGCGACGACGCGGCCCGCGATTTGGAGACCGAAGCCGAAGTGCTGAGCGCGTTGCGCGCGAGCGCAGCCCGCGCCCTCGAGGCAGCCGTCGAGGCGGAACTCGGCGCGCTCGCGATGCCGGCCGCCCGCTTTGCGGTCGGGTTCGTGCCGGTCGACCCGGTCGGTCCCGACGGCGCCGAACGGTGCGAGTTCCTGCTCGCGGCCAATCCAGGCGAGCCGCCCCGGCCGCTGGCAAAGTCGGCTTCGGGCGGCGAGCTATCGCGCGTGCTGCTGGCGCTGGTCGTGGCGATCGCCGACCGGCGCGAGCGGCGGACGCTCGTGTTCGACGAGATCGACGCGGGGATCGGCGGCGCGACCGCCAATGCGGTCGGCGCTCGGCTCGGGCGGCTCGCGCGCACCTCGCAGGTGCTGTGCGTGACCCACCTCGCGCAGATCGCGGCCTGGGCCGACGCCCACCGTTCCCTGCGCAAGCGCGAGCGCGACGGCATAACGCTCGTCGACGTCGTCGAACTGGATGCGGGCGCGCGGCTCGAAGAGCTCGCGCGCATGTTGTCGGGAACCACGCACGGGGTGTCGCTGGAACACGCCGGCGAAATGCTGCGCGACATCGATTCGCGCAAGAATGCCTTGGAGCCAGCCACCTGAACACGACCCCCACCCGTCTGATGATGCTCGTCTCACCGGCGCCCGAGGCGATGCTGCGCGACTGCTACGAACTCGCGGGCCGGCTGGCCGATCGCACGCACTTGCTGATCCTCGCGCCGGCCGCGGAGGAGCGGACCCTGCGCCGGCTCGGCGTGCGCGTCGACGTGTGGACCCCGGCCGGGCTCCTGAGCGTGCTCCGTTCCATCGGTAGCTTGCGCCGGAGCGTCGAACGCTTCCAGCCCGACGTCATTCAGATCTTCGGGTATTCGGCCGGGGTCGTGGCCCTCGGCGCGCTGGACCCGCAATGGACCGACCGCGCGATTCTCTCGCTGTACGCCCCGCTCCGCCCGCGCGAGCTGCCCAAGAAGTTCGTCGCGCAACGCCTGCCGGGGTTGCTCAAACGGCCCGCGCGCATCGTGTGCGCGTACCCGTCGCTGGCCGAAGACTTGATCATGGAGCACGGCGGCGAGAGCGGCAGCATACACGTGATCCCTCCGTCGATTGCGACGCCGTTTCCGGACGCCGCGGTGCGGCCGGCGGGGCGCCTTGGCCCCGTGTTCGGATTCGCCGGCCCGGTCGACGCCGATCACGCGTGGGAGTACGGCGTCGACGCGCTGGCGCTCGTGCACCGCGACTTGCCGGAGGCGCGCTTCCGCATCCTGGGCGAAGGGCCGTTGCGCGCGTTCGTCCACGCCCATGCGAAGACGAAGTCGCAGAAGGTCGCCGAAACGGTCGAGTTCGCGCCCCGTCAGGCGACGGCGGAGTTCTTCAACAGCATCGACATGCTGCTCGTGCCCGAGTCGCGCGATCCGCTGCCGCACGTGATGCTCGAAGCGCTGGTCGCCGGCGTCCCGGTCGTCGCCGCCAACAGCGGCGCGCGCGCCGACACGCTCGGGCCGTTCGAGACCGGCTGGCTCGTGCCGCCCGACGCTGAGGGGTTCGCGAGCGGCATCCGCGCCGTTTGGGCCGACGCCGCCGGGGCCTGGGCCGGCGCGCTGCGGCAGCGCGCAGCGGCGTACGAGCGCTACGGTTGGGCGACGGTCGACGCGGCGTGGGATGCCTTGTACGCCGCCATCCTATCCGGGCGGCCTGCGGCCGAAGCGGCCGGTATCGGCGGCGGTGTCGCGAATCGCTGGGAATCGTGATCGATCGCGCGAGATGGGCCGCCATCGGCGGCTTGACGGTGGCGCTGCTCGTCCAGGGGGCCACAGGGCCGGGCGGGGCCCAAGTCATCACGCCGCCCGCGGTGATCAGCTTCGCCGTCGGCCCGGTGCTCGAATCGTTCGCGCCGACGGTCGACGGCGGCGTCGAAGAGGTCGTGACGTTCGATCAAGGGCACAGCGCCGTCAAGCGTCTGCGCGCGCAGATTCGGCGCAAGTCGCACGAGTTCGCGCGCGGCCGTTTCGTCGATCCGACCAACGCGCACGGCGACCTGGTACCTGGCCTGCGCGAATTGCGCGGCCAGTGGTCCGCGATCCACGTGTCTTACGAGGATATCCCGCGCGGCGCCCGGGTGCGCTACACAACGAACAACGAGATGATGGTGGAAGCGCTGCACCAATGGTTCGTCGCCCGCGTGGTCGACCGCGTCGAATAGGGTGGGTTCCGGTCTTAGTGGGTTCCGGTCTCACGCCGGAACCCGCCGCCTCGCGCTGCGGCGCTTGGCGCGCCGGAACCCACCGCCTCGCGCTGCGGCGCTTGGCGCGCCGGAACCCGCCGCCTCGCCCTGCGGCCCTTGGCGCGCCGGAACCCGCTGCCTCGCGCTGCGGCGCTTGGCGCGCCGGAACCCGCTGCCTCGCGCTGCGGCGCTTGGCGCGCTGGAACCCGCCGCCTCGCGCTGCGGCGCTTGGCGCGCCGGAACCCGCTGCCTCGCGCTGCGGCGCTTGGCGCAGTTCGACCTGCGGTGCTACCGACTTAACCCGCATTCAATTTGGGCTGATTTGTCGTAGAGTTAGCGCATGAGCTGCGACGATCTCGAAGGCCAATAGCGGCGAACCCGACGGGTTGAAGCCTCCGAAGGCATCCTTCGCCGGATTTCGACCGCCGCGTCATGGTCCAGTTTCGAGACTCACTCGTCACGTCGGACCATATTGGGAATCTCGAGGTCACGGCTCAACGAGGCTCACATGGAACGTCGCCGGATTTCCTCTGTCGTTCGTGCATTGCCGTTTGTCGTCGCGGGTCTGCTCGCCGGCACGGCCGGGTGCGGCGGCTCCAAAGGCGTTCAGGTCGTTCCGATCCCTAGGCCGGCCGTCTCAGCGTCGGTAGTGGCCGTGCGCGCCGGCTCCGTTTGGCAACCCGTGATGCCGCCGCTCTCGCCGAATACGGCGCATACGCTCCGCGGAGCGAGTGGTCAAGCGTCGGCGTCGGGGAAGGCTAGTCTGGCGGGCCGGGCGCGAATGAGCGCTTACACGGTTCCCCCTGTGGACAGTTGGTTTTATCTTGTGAACGCGTATGGTTTGCCGACGCCGGCGGCCTCAGGCCTTGCTGCCCCACCGCTGCAGTCGCCGCCGCCCGTGCTGACCGTCGCCGCACCTCTCGCGCCCCGTCCAGCCCAATGCTCCCAACGGCGGCGCCGCCGTCGTGCTTGCGCAACTCAGTGCGTCGACATCGGGAAACCAGCTCTGGAAGGCGGTCGGCGCTACGGGCGGCAGCATCTATCTCCGCAGCGCGGAGAGTTTCCAGACGAACACTACGACCAGCTCTTACACACCGGACATGCTCGTCGGCTACGGCGCTTCCACGATTGATTTAGACGTAGGCCAGGTGTTAGGCGAGGGCTCCAGCGGCGAGGACATCACTCTGAACCAAGCGCAGCCACCGATGTCCAACCCGAACACCGAGTTTCAACAGTGGATCTACAATACCAACAACGGGTATCTAACCAACGTCCTTACCGGCGACCGTTTCGGGCTCGGGAAGGCTCCGGAGTGGTTTGCCTACCCCAACTACTTTATCGTTCAAGTCGCGCTGGAGCCAAACTCGAATCCACCATTTCCGGCTGCATCCGCGACCACGACGCCTTACGGCGTGACCGACGTTGCGGGCGAACAAGCGGCGTACAACTATATCAGCTACCACGTGTTGCTCGGCTCGGTGTCGTCATGCACGCTAGAAGGCACCACGTATACCGGAATCCGGTGCGACTACAACAACTTGAGCGCGACGTCCCTTCTCGATACGTGTGCCAGCGACACTTCGAGCTGGTCGGTGAACGCAGCGCAGCTTCAGCAGACTAACCCCGGTTCGTATCCCGCGCCGGCACCCAACACTACCCCGACGCCAATTTCGAACGCCGACTGGGCGGCGGTCGTCGTTCAGCTCAACATGGAGTGTCAATACGCGGCCAGCGTTCAGACGACGTTCGCCAACTACAACACGATCTTCACCGACGTCTTCGAAAGCGACAGCGCCACCATCCCGGGGCTCGCAAGCGACTTGGACGTCTCATCGAATACCGTCAACGTCGTCGCTGTTGACTACATCGAGGGTAGTATCTACACGGTGTTGTCCGCGGCACCCATTCCGGGCGCAGGTGCGCTCGCGAACTTGATGGAGATGGGGGTCAACACCTCCCTGGCGAAAAGCGCGGCTTTGACCCAAAGGGTCAATACGACGGCGGGCGCGCTGTACACGACGCTCGAGTCGACGTTCCAGACGGCGCTCACGCAAGAGACAAACGGCGAGAACGCCATCCTCGAGGATTGGGGCCGGCTACAGCAGATCGGGCCACTTGCCGCGGTCGACGGTTATAACGGGCTGGCTATAACTGCACCGGAATCCCGGCTCTCGTCACATCGGCCACCAAGGGTTACAGCGTGACTGTCGAGCAAGCGCTTTTGCCGCTCGTGTACTCGCCAATTGTCATCATGGGCTACTCAACCAGCACACTTAGCGGCGTCGCGAGCTACGACCAGTACTCGTATGAGACGTTCGCCGGGTTCACCGCACCCTACGACCTTTCGTTCCTAAAATCGCCCGGGGGAGAAGTAACCAGCAGCTACCCTAGCAGTCAGGTCATGCAGAACGACGTCCTGGACAACGGCGCGAACCAGTTCGACCTCTTCAACGGCTTGAACGGCTGGGACTTCCCTTACCTTGTTTCTGAGTCGTATGGTTGCGGTAGCGTCTTTATGACCCTCTTCAACGGAACTCCCAACACACTTTCCCTGTACGCCGAGCCAACGGGTGGAAGCATCACCTCGGGATCCCTCCTGGGCAATGTCCAAGTGTCTGCGCAGAACGGGGTTTACATGAGACTGCAAGGGGATATGCAGCCGTACAGCTATACGCCCATCGTCGCCAGTGTCAACTCTCTGTCCAACTCTGCCGTCTCGATCACCGTTCAGGTCTTCGATCCGAACTATTCGACGCAGGCTTCCGTCGCCAGCCTGACGTTCGGCGGGAAGTCCACGCTGCCCGGTGGCCCGTTGGTCGTCGATGCGACGAACGTCAATTGGATCGACGGCTATTCGTGGAGTCCCATGCCGGCGAACAACGCCTACGCCTCGACGGGTTCAAATATCAAGCAGCCGTCGTCGGCGTCGAGTTGCGGCTCGCTGAGTTCCAACTCACCCGGCGGCCTTTGGGCGACGATCGTTCAATGACGCCGGCCGTCTTCTGACGGGTCACCATGCCCGTGCGGCGCGCACCCTTGCGGAGATCCCGCTAAAGGCGACGGTTATCTCTTAACCGACCCCTTCTGCGATAATCCGCCGGCCTGGGCGCGAAACGGGCTAAGGAGGTTAAGGCGAGATCTCGGGTTCGGGCCGCGCGCCGGAACCCGCCGCCTCGCGCTTCGCGCTTGGCGCAGTCAGCCTGCGGTGCTATTCGGACTTAAGGCAGCTTGTGGATCTTTAGGACGTTGGTGCCGCCTTCGCCGACCGGCATGCCGCTGGTGATCGCGATCGTGTCGCCCGAGCGCGCGTAGCCGTCGGCGATGATGCGCTGCTCGGCGATCTCGATCAGCGTCTCGATGTAGCGGTACGGCTGGACGACGACCGATTCGACGCCCCACACGACGGCCATCCGGCGCGCCACGTCGATGAACGGCGTCAGCGCGATGACCCGCGCGCGCGGGCGGAACGACGAGAGATGCCGGGCGGTGTTGCCGGTCGACGTTCCGGTCACGATCAGGTGGAGGTCGAGCTCTTGCGTTGCGTGGGTCGCCGCCTCAGCGATCGTAGTCGCGACGTCGCGCGGCACCTCGCGGATGCGCCGGGCGCGCAACTCCCGGTGCGGGTAGTCGACCTCGACGGCGCGCGCGATCGTCGCCATCGTGCGCACGGTCTCGACCGGGTATTGGCCGATGGCGCTCTCGCCCGAGAGCATGACCGCGTCGGTGCCGTCGAGGATCGCGTTGGCGACGTCGTTCGCTTCGGCGCGCGTCGGGCGCGGGCTGTTGATCATCGACTCGAGCATCTGGGTCGCGGTGATGACCGGTTTGCTCGCGCGGTTCGCGCGCTTGATCATGTCCTTCTGGGCCATCGGCACGAGTTCGAGCGGGATCTCGATGCCGAGGTCGCCGCGCGCGACCATGATCCCGTCGGCGACCGCGAGGATCTCCCCGATGCGCGCGAGCGCTTCGTGCTTCTCGATCTTGGCCAGCACCGGCACGTTCTTGCCGCGCTCGGCGATGAAATCTTTGACGCGGTTGACGTCGTCGGGCGTGCGCACGAACGAGACCGCGATCCAGTCGACCCCTTTGTCGAGCGCGAACGCGAGGTGTTCGAGGTCGCGGTCGGTCACCGCACTGATCGAGAGCGAGCCGTCGGGATAGTTGATCCCCTGCGTCGAGCGCAGTTGCCCGCCGACCTCGACCTTGGTGACGACGTCGGTCTCGGTCGTGTGCTGGATGCGCAGCGCGATCGCCCCGTCGGCGAGGTAGATGCGCTTGCCGATCTCGACGTCGCGGGCCAGCCCGGGATAGCTGACCGAGACGCGCTGCGCGTCGCCGGCGACCGGCTCCGTCGTGAGGGTGAACTTGGCCCCGGGCTCCAAGGCGACCGAGGCACGGCCGTTGAGCGAGCCGGTGCGGACCTTCGGCCCGGGGAGATCTTGCAGGACGGCCACGATCTTGCCGAGTTCGCGCGAGATCTCGCGCACCGTGTCGATGACCTTGGCGTGCTCCTCGTGCGTGCCGTGCGAGAAGTTGAGCCGCACCATGTTGACCCCGTAGCGGATCATCTCGCGCAGGACATCGGGGTCGCGCGATGCGGGGCCGACCGTCGCGACGATCTTGGTGCGTTTGCTAGCGAGCCATGCCATCGAGGAAAGCGCTTCTCAGGCGCGCGTTCGACCTTCCTGCGCCCGCGCCGGAAAAAGAATTTCGATAGCGTTCGTGAGTGAAACGGATATCGGCGTCCAGGAACGGCAGGTGGGGCGTGTGAACAACGCCGCGTGACGCCCGATCCTGACCGGCGGCGGCGCGAAGCCTTGAGTCTGGGACTCTCGCTGCTTCTCCATGCGCTGCTGTTGCTGTTCTTCTTACGACAGCTCACCGTCGAGGGATCCTCGCCTGCCGACACCGCGTCGTATCCGATCTCGCTCTCGCAGATCGCGAACTTGCAGCAGCGTCCCGCGACGGCCGCGCCGCAACGTCCGCCGACGCCGGTGCCCACCGAAGAACCGCCGCCGCGAACCACGCCCCCGCCGGTGCGCGCGATCGTCGCACCGGCGCTGCACACCGCCCCGCCGGTGAAGCGGCCGCCGCCGAAGAAGCCGCCGAGCGCAGCGGCAGTCCATCCGGCCGAACACGAGCTGGCGAAGATCGTCAAGCACGCGCCGCTGATCGCGTCGCCCCTGCCGCGCGCGGTCGCCGCCGTCCCGCTGCCGCCGTCGCGCGTCACGGCGCCGCCGACCTTCGCGCCGAGCGCCGAGCCGGCCGAATTGCCGACCGTGGCGCCGACGCACGCGCCGCCGACGGTCGCGCCGCCGACCCTCGCCCCGCCGACGCCGGCACCGACCCCCGCCCCGACCAAGGCGCCGCCGACCCCGGTGCCGACCGCGGTCCCAACGGTGGCCCCGACCCCGACGATCGTCCCGACCAAGCCGCCCACTCCCGCCCCGACCCCGACTCCGGCCCCAACGCCGACGCGCCCGCCGACCCCCGCGCCGACGCGCCCCCCGACCCCGAGCCCCGAGCCGACCAAGCCGCCGACTCCCGTGCCGACCGCCGTGCCGACCAAAGCCCCGACCGCGCCGCCCACGGCCGCGCCGACCAAGGCGCCCACCGCCCCGCCGACGGTCGCTCCGACGAAGGCCCCGACGGCGGCGCCCACGGCAGCGCCGACCAAGGCCCCCACCGCGGCCCCGACCGTGGCCCCGGTCGTGGCGGTGGCGACCGCCCGTCCGACGGCGGCACCGAGCGCGGAGCCCGGTTCACCGCACCCGGCCTCCGCCGGCGCCGAACCCGCGCACCGCGAGTGGGGCCGCCAAGCCCTCGGCGGCGCCCACGGGGGCGGGGAGTGCGGCGAGCGAGCAAGGGAACAAAGGCGGCGCCTCGGCCGCGAACGGCACCAACCCGGGGGCCGGCGGCGCGGGGACCGGGAGCGGCCAGAACGGCAACGGCTCCGGAAGCGGCTCGGGCTCGGGGAACGCCGGCTCGGGCTCGGTCGCCTACAACGGCACGAGCGGCGGCTCGGCGGCGCGCCCGCACGGCACGGCGCTCCCGCAAAGCGCGATGGATGCACTCAACGCGCGCCTCAAGGCGATCATCCCGCAGAATGACGTGTCCTATTCGAACAAGGAAGTCGTGGGCGATCCACATGACATCGTCGACCGGATGCTGGCCGACTACCGGGCGCAACTCGCGCCGCCGCAGTCCGTCCTCGACCATGCTTTCGGGATCGTGCGGCAGCAGCACACCGTCGCCCAAGCCGACAGCATCACATACCTCTTCAAGATGACGAACATCCTGGGATTCAAAGTCTGCTTCGGGTGGGAAGTGACCGAGCATCCGCTGCGCGGCGGCCCGCCCGAAGGCAAGTACCGGGCGGTCTTCCCCTGCACGCCCGACAAGTACGAGCCGTACAGCGGCCCGACGCCCAAGCCACGCAATCAAGCCGGCGAGTCGCCGGCGCCCAAGCCGTAGCCACGAAAGCGCTTGCATCCCGCTGAAAAGGGTGTATAATCGTCGGTGGAAGTGAGAAGGAGCGTGGGCAGTGCCCGCGCTTCTGTGTTGTTGGGAGGTGCGATGACGATGGCGGAGGGGGGTTCCGTGTTGGCGGATGCCTTCGGCCGGGTCGTGGCCGGGCTTCCCATGGAGCCGGCCTTCGCGCCGCTCGAGATCGTGGAAACGGCCTCGCGGCGCCAGGGCCGCACGACCGAATTCCGGGTGACCGTCGACCGGCCCGGCGGGGTTGACTTGACGCTGTGCGAACGTATCGCTGCGCGCATCAACGCCGCCCTCGAGGCGTGTCCCCAGCCGTACACGCTACAAGTGGAGTCGGCCGGGCTCGACCGGCCGCTCGTGCGTCCGGCCGACTACGAGCGCTTCGCCGGATCGAACGTCAAGGTGCATACGTCGCTGTTGATCGGTAACGCGAAGACGCATCGCGGCACGCTGGCCGGCGTGCGCGGCACCAACGTGATCCTGCAGACCGAGAAGGGCGAGTTGCCGCTTCCCTTGGCGGCGATCACCTCGGCCAAACTGGAATACGACATCCGCGCGGACCTTGCGCGCGCGAAACGAGAAAGGCGGCGGAAACCGTGAATCAGGAGATGATCGAAGCGCTCAAGCAGATCGGCGAGGAGCGGAACATCAGTTTCGAGGCCCTGCTCGAAGCGCTCGAAGCCGCGCTGATCTCGGCGTACAAGCGGAACTTCGGTGGTGAAGCGAATGCGATCGTCACGATCGACCGGCAGAGCGGTGACTACAAAGTCTACCACCGCCGCATCGTCGTCGACGAGGTGACCGATCCCAAGCTCGAGGTCACGCGCCGCGAAGTCGGTTCCCGCTACGAGCCGGGCGACTACTACGACGAAGAAGTGACGCCGAAAGACTTCGGCCGCATCGCCGCGCAGACCGCGAAGCAAGTGATCGTGCAGCGCATCCGCGAAGCCGAGCGCGACACGATCTACAATACGTACAGCGCCAAGCTGCACGGCGTCGTCAACGGGATCGTGCAACGCTACGAACAACGCAACATGTACGTGCTGCTCGACGGAAAGAACGAAGCGTTGCTTCCGTTCTCGGAGCAAGTGCCGCGCGAGAACTACCGCATCAACGACCGGATCCGCGCGTACCTGCTCGACGTGCGCAAGACGAACAAAGGCCCGCTCGTCATCCTTTCGCGCGCGGCCGAGGGGCTCGTGCAACGGCTGCTCGAGTTCGAAGTGCCCGAGATCGAGGACGACATCGTCGAGATCATGGCGATCGCGCGCGAGGCCGGCAGCCGCTCGAAGGTGGCAGTGCACTCCAACCGCGCCGAGGTCGATCCGGTCGGGGCGTGCCTGGGGCCCAAGTCGGTGCGCATCGCCAACGTCTCCGACGAGCTGCGCGGCGAGAAGATCGACGTCATCCGCTGGTCGCCCGACCCGCAGACCTTCATCAGCAACGCGCTCGCGCCGGCGAAGGTGCTCGGCGTCGAGCTCTTCGAGGACGAACGGGTCGCACTCGTCATCGTCCCCGACTACCAGCTTTCGCTGGCCATCGGCCGCGAGGGACAGAACGTGCGTCTCGCGGCGCGGCTGACGGAGTGGCGTCTCGACATCACGAGCGAAGCCGAAGCGGACGACGCGCGCCAGCGTTACCTGCAGGAGCGCGAAGAGCGCGCGGCTTCGACGAGCTTGCCCGAAGAGCTGGTCGACGAATTCGAAGAAGCGGTCGCGGAGGCCGAGATCGAGGAAGAGACCGGTATCCCGGCGATCGATCCCGAGCTGCTGCGCAAGCTCGAGGAGTTCAAGCGCGAGCGGCTCGATCCGCAGCTGCGCGGAGAGTAGCGATCCCGGTCCGAACCTGCGTCGGCTGTCGCGCGCGCCGCGAGCAGGCGGAGCTGATCCGGTTCACGCGGGTGCGTGACGGTTGGCTTCGCGACGCCGCGCGCCGCGCCGAGGGGCGCGGCGCCTACCTCTGCTCCGCCGCGTGCGCGCAGCGGGTGCTGAAGAACAAACGCTACCCCGGATTGGCGGCGGCGGCACTCGCGGCGCTCTAGGTGCCGATCTTTAGCATCTCGTCACCGGCGCGCGCCGCCTCGATCGCGGCGTCGAGGGCGCAGATTCGCCCGATCGGCGACTTCGGCGGGACGCGCTTTCGACAATCGCTTGCTGACCTGATACGGTCGGCTCCGGCGCGCGGGGACGCGCTTGAAGCCGCCTTCCTGAAGGAACGTTCTTGCGAAGCGAGATAGAGCTTCGGTCTCGCAAGTCTTTGGGTACGCGAGGTCGAAATGACCCTGTCCGGCACGCTCCACGATGGGATAGCGGCATGAAGAAATAGCGGCACGGTTGCAGCCATTCGAGGTTGCAACCGGATTATATGAAGGATACGATGGCAACCGGTAAAGTTCGCATTTTTGAGCTCGCAAAAGAATTAGGCATGTCCTCGAAGGACTTGCTGGCACTCTTCGGCAGGCTCGGTCTCGAGGCCAAGAACCAATTGAGCGTCGTCGACGACAAGATCGCCGATCTGCTCCGCGCTCAACTCGGTAAGCCGGCGCGCTCAGCGCCGCAAGCCAAGCCGGCGTCCGCGCCCGCGGCTTCCGCCGCCAAGCCGGCCCCGCGCCAGGCGCCGAAAGCGCCCGAAGAGCCCATTCCGCAACTGCGACCGGTTCCGGCCACGTCGCGGCGCGCCGTTGCGCCCGCCGCTCCGGCAGCGCCCGCGCCTGCCGCCGCGAGCGCTGCGCCCGTGGCGGCGCCTCCGGCAGCCGTGCCGCCCGCGCCGGTCGTCGAACCTCCGGCACCCGCGGCGCCCGCTGTCGTCGTCCCGGCGGCCGTCGTGCCGGCGGCCGTCGTGCCGCCGCCCCCACCGGCACCGGTAGCTCCCCCGCCGGCCCCGGCCGTGGTGTCCGCCGCGCCGGGCGTCAGCCCCGCGCCGCCCGTCGTCCCGGCTGCGCCGCCGCCACCGGCCGCCGCTGCCGCGCAGGCACCGGCCCCTCCGGCCGCGCCTGCCCCCGCGAAACCGGCCGCCGCCGCACCACCGTCGAATGGCGCTCCGGCCCGGCCCCCGCGCCCGCCACAGGCTCCGCCGCGCCCGGCCCCGCCGCGGCCCGTTTCGAGCGAACCGATCCCGCAGTTGCGGCCGGTGCCGCGCGGCCAGTCATCGATCATTCAGCGCCGTCCGCCGACCCCGCCACCGCCGCAGCAGGGCACGGCCGCTTCGGCGTCGCCCGGGCCGACGAACGGCATCCCCGGCCGCCCGGGGGTCGCGCCGCGGCCCGGCCAGCCGGGCGTGCCCGGCCAAGGATATCAGCCCCGCGCGGGTGCCCAGCCGCCGGGCGCCCCGGCGCCGCCGCGTCCCGGCGGGCCGGGTGCCCCCGGACGCCCTCCGGGCCGGCCGCTTTCCAACGGACCCTTCCGCCCGCTTGCGCCGCCGGGACCGCGTCCGTTCACGCCGCGTCCCCCGGGGGCGCCCGGCGTCGCCGGTCCGGCCCCGTCGAGCGGTGCTCCCGGCCAGGCTCCGGGCGGCCGCGGCCGTGGCCGCGAGCGCGGCGACGACCAATCGAAAAAGGATCGCGAGAAAGATCTGCTGCTCGAGAAGTCGCGCAACCGCAAGCAGCGCGGTTCGCTCGACGCCGCTCCGGCCCAGCAGCCGGCGAAGCTCGAGAACATCGAGATTCCCGACGTGCTCACCGTGCAAGAGCTCGCGACCGCGATGATCATTCCGCCTAAGGACGTCATCAAAGAGCTCATCAAGATGGGCACGATGGCGACGATCAACCAGAACATCTCGAGCGACATCGCGATCAACATCGCGCGCAAGTTCGGGTTCAACGCGATCGTCAAGGAAGCCGGCGACGAAGTGATCGTCGAGCAAGAAGAAGACAAGCCCGAGATGATGACGACCCGTCCGCCGGTCGTCACCGTGCTGGGTCACGTCGACCACGGCAAGACGTCGCTGCTCGACAAGATCCGCAGCGCCAGCGTCGCCGCTGGCGAAGCCGGCGGCATCACGCAGCGCATCGGCGCCTACACCGTCGAACTCAACGGCCGCAAGATCACGTTCATCGACACCCCGGGCCACGAAGCGTTCACCGCGATGCGCGCTCGCGGCGCGAAGGTGACCGACGTCGCGATCCTCGTCGTCGCAGCCGACGACGGCGTCATGCCGCAAACGGTCGAAGCGATCAGCCACATCAAAGCCGCGGAAGTGCCGATCGTCGTCGCCATCAACAAGATGGACAAGGAAGACGCCCAACCCGACCGGGTGAAGACGCAACTCTCCGATCACGGGCTGCAGCCGGTCGACTGGGGCGGCAAAACCGAAATGGTCCCGGTTTCGGCGCGCACCGGCGACAACATCGACTCGCTGCTCGAAACGGTGCTCCTCGAAGCCGACATCCGCGATCTCAAAGCCAACAAGAATCGCCGTGCCACGGGCGTGGTGATCGAGTCGGCCCTCGACCGCGGACGCGGTGCGGTCGCGACGGTGCTCGTGCAGAACGGGACCTTGCGCGTCGGTGACGTCGTCGTGGTCGGCGGTGCCTTCGGGCGCGTTCGCGCGCTGATCGACGACAAGGGCAAACAAGTGAAGAAGGCCGGGCCGTCGATCCCGGTCGAGATCATGGGGCTTTCCGACGTTCCCTCGGCCGGCGACACGCTGATGGTCGTCAGCGACGAGCGGGTCGCGCGCGAAACGGCGGCCAAACGCAAGACGACGCGGCGCGACGTGCGCATCGCGACGAGCAGCGGTCCGAAAGTCACGCTCGAAACCTTCATGCAGATGGCGACCGACGGAGCGAAGTCGCTCAACCTCGTCATCAAGGCCGACGGTCAGGGTTCGGTCGAAGCGCTCCGCTCGCGGGTCGAGGGGCTCTCGACGGCCGAGGTCAACATCCGCGTCATCCACGCGGGCGTCGGCGGGATCACGCCCAACGACGTCAACCTCGCGAGCGCTTCGAACGCCGTGCTCATCGGGTTCAACATCCGGCCCGATGAGGCGGTCAAGCGCCTCGCCGAAAACGAGCAGGTCGATCTGCGCTTCTATCAGGTCATCTACGACGTGGAGAACGACCTCAAGAAGGCGATGGTCGGGATGCTCGAGCCCAAGTTCCGCGAGGTCGTTCTTGGACGCGCGGAAGTGCGCGAGATCTTCAAGGTCTCCAAGGTCGGGACGATCGCCGGCTGCTACGTGCAGAGCGGGAAGCTCGTGCGCAATGCCAAGGTGCGCGTGCTGCGCGACTCGGCGGTTGTGTTCGAGGGCGAGCTCGAGTCGCTGCGACGCTTCAAGGACGACGTGCGCGAGGTCACCGAGAACTTCGAGTGCGGCGTGCAGGTGGCCAAGTACAGCGACCTCAAGCAAGGCGACGTGATCGAGGCGTTCACCTCCGAACTCGTGGCTCCCGAGCCGGTTCCGGCATAGTGGGCTGTCTATGGTTCGCTCCCCCGCGTGACGGTGCGTCGCGCGGGGTGGGCGCGATTTCGCTCGCCGGCGCGGGCGACATGGCGTTGGGAGTTGCGCGGGCTCGCCGGGGCGGGCGACATTGCGTTGCGCGGGGCGCCCGCGATTTCGCCTCGTGCGAAATCGCTACTATCTGCCTCGGCGCTCCCGCCATCCTGGCTCCGCGCCGAGCTCAGAAACCCGCGCAACGCAACGTCGCCCGCCCCGGCTCCTGGCACCATCGGTCGCGCGCTATGAAACCGCAACGTATGGGGCGGATCGATGCTGAGTTGCAGCGCGCCATTGCCAAAGTGATCGATCAGGATCTGAAGGATCCGCGTAAGGGGTTTACGACCGTTACGCGGGTCGAGATTACCAACGATCTCTTCAGTGCCAAGGTTTATGTTTCGATCATCGGGGATCGGCATGTGGCGGCGCAGACGATGGAAGCGTTGCATGCGGCGGCGCGGTTCATTCGCGGGGAAGTTGGCGAGATGGTCAACTTGCGGCACGTGCCGGAGTTGCACTTCATCGAGGATCGTTCCACCGAGCGGGCGATCGAACTGAGCAAGAAACTCGCGGAGGCCAAAGGTGATTGAAGAGCGCGCGAGTGTTGCGGTCGGAGACGTCGTAGCGGAGCTCGCGCGGCGCTCGACCTTCGTGATGGTCAGTCACGTCAAGCCCGACGGGGATACGCTAGGGGCTGGGCTCGCGCTGGGGCTCGCACTGCGCGCGATCGGCAAGCGGACTTACTATTTTCAGCAGGATCCGGTGCCGCGAAATCTGCGGTTCTTGCCGGGTGCCGAGGATGTTTCGCGGGCGCTGCCGGCGGATTTGCCGGAGGATGCGCTGTTCGTGTTTTGCGACATGAGCGATTCGTCGCGGGCGGGCCCGTATCTGCCGCCGGTGCGGCGTGAGAACATGCTCAACATCGACCATCACTTGGCGAACTCGCGCTTTGCCGGCTTGAACTTCATCGTCGAGACCGAGGCTTCGACCGGGTCGTGCGTCATGCGGATCCTCGATGCGATGGGGGTGGCGCTGACCAAGGACGTCGCGACGAATCTGCTCACGACGATCATGACCGATACCGGCGCGTTCATGCACAGCAACACGACGGCCGAGGTGCTGCGCGATTCGGCGCGGCTGCTCGAGGCCGGCGCCGACAAAGTGCTGATCACGCAAGAGATCTTCGGGAATAAACGGTATGCGGCACAATGCCTGCTCGGGGCCGCGCTCAGCGTCATGCAACTCGAAGAGGGCGGCCGCTACATTTGGACCTACGTCGATCAGGCGATGCTCGACGCGTGCCGGGCCGACGGTGAAGATACCGAAGAGATCGTGCAGCATCTGCGCGCGGTCGAGGGCGTGGAAGCGGCCGCGCTGTTCAAGGATTTCGACGGTGCCGTGCGCGTCAGTCTGCGCAGCGGCGGAAAGATCAACGTTCAGGCGGCCGCCTCACGCCTCGGGGGCGGCGGCCACTTCATGGCTTCAGGACTGACGTATCCCGGCAATCTGCACGAGGCGATCGCGGGCGTGCGCGACGTCTTGCGCGCTGAAGGCTTGTAGAGCGGCCCGCGTCGCGTTCGGGCTGCACGTAGCGATCGCATCATGCTGGGCTTCGTAAACCTCTTCAAGCCGGCGGGCCCGACGTCGACGCAGTTCGGGTCGCGCCTGCGGCGCATTTACGGCGACCGCGAAGCGGGGAAGCTCGCCGTCGGCCATCTGGGGACGCTCGATCCGCAGGCGGCGGGCGTGTTGCCGATTGCGCTGGGGAAAGCGACGCGGTTGCTGCCCCTGATCGAAGACCGGCGCAAGTCGTACGTGTGCACGCTCGTGCTCGGGCGCTCGACCGACACCGGCGACGCGACCGGCGCGACGGTCAAGACGACTCCGGTGCCGGCCAAGCCGGTCGACCGGCTGCGTGAGGCGGCGAACGGCATGATCGGGTGCATCGAGCAGATTCCGCCGATGTACAGCGCGGTTCACCACGAAGGGCGCCGGTTGTACGCCCTCGCCCGCGGCGGGGTCGAAGTGGTGCGCAAACCGCGGGCGGTGACGATCTACGGGCTGCAGGTGCTCGGCGCCGAAGGGGCCCGCGGCGGCGAGCTTGCGGTGCGGCTGCGCGTCGCGTGCAGCGAAGGGACGTACGTTCGCGTGTTGTGCGAAGATCTGGGCGCGGCGATCGGCGTCGCGGCTCACATGGGTGCGCTGTTGCGCGAAGGGGTCGGACCTTTCGTGCTGTACGACAGCCGCATGCTCGAAGAGGTCGCGGCCGATCCGGACGGTTCGCTCGTGCCGCCCGAGGCGGTGATCGCGTTACCCTCGATCGTGCTCGATCCGCGCAGGCTCACCGATTTTCGGGCGGGGCGCATCGTGCCGCTCGCTGACGGGCCGCCGAACAAGCATGTGTTCGTGCGCGACGGATCGCACGCGCTGGTCGGCATCGGCGAGACGCTCGGCACGCTGCTCGCCCCACGGAAGGTCTTCCTGTAGCGATGAAAGTGCACCACGCGGTCGAGCCGCCGTCCGACGGTCCGCTGGCGGTCGCCATCGGCTTTTTCGACGGGTTCCATCGCGGCCACCGGGAGATCGTGAGGACGCTGCGCCGGGCTTGCCCGCCCGGCGTTCGCACCGCGGTGCTGACCTTCCGCAATCATCCGTCGACGTTCTTGAAGCCGGAGACGACCCCGCCGCTGATCGCTACGGTCGGCGAGCGAGTCAACGCGATCGCGTCGGCCGGCGTCGACGAACTCTACTTGCTGCCGTTCGACGAACGGATCGCGTCCCTCTCACCCAAGACGTTCATCGACGAAGTGCTTGTCGGTACGTTGCAAGCGCGCATCGTCGTCGTCGGGGCGAACTTTCGTTTCGGCGCGAAGCGCGCCGGGGACGTCGCGGTCGCGCGAACCTGCTTGGACGCGCGCGGCGTGGCCTTCGTCCCGGTCGAGAACTTCGTCGACGAATGGGGCGAGCGCATTTCGAGCACGCGGATCCGCACGTATGTCGCAGCCGGCGATATGGCGATGGCCGACACCCTGCTCGGGCAGTCGTACGCAATCCGCGGGCTCGTCGAATTGGGCGCCGGGCGGGGGCACGACTTACGGTTTCCCACCGCCAATTTGGCCGTCCCGCCGGAGAAGATGCTGCCGCGCGACGGCGTCTACACGATGACGGCGCGCCGCGATGGGCGCGATCACCGGGGTCTCGTCTCGATCGGGACGAACCCGACGTTCGACGGGCGCAAGCGCACGGTCGAAGCTTGGATGCTCGACTTTCACGACTCGATCTACGGCGAGGAGCTCGTCGTGCGCGACTTGCGGTTCCTGCGCGAACAGCAGCGTTTCGACTCGGTCGAAGCGCTGCTGGCGCAGATGCACGCCGACGCGGGCGCCGTTCCGTATCCGTCGTTCTTGTAGCGCCGGATACGGTGGATTCCTCGACTGCGCCAAGCGTTCAGCGCGTCTACACGCTGACGACGTAGACGTCGTCGATCGTCGCCGCCTTCGACATCGGCAGCCACGCATAGCCGTGGTCGCCCCAACCGGTGCCCCAGGAGTTGCGCAGCCGGAACGCGCCCTTGGCCTTGCTGTAGCCGACGATGACGGTGCAGTGTCCGCCTTCGACGTGATTGCCTTGCAAGTCGGGTGACATGATGCCGTCGCTACCGACGTCTTCCCACTCCTTGTGCCACGGCATCCCGATCACGAGCGGGCCGTGCTCGTGCAGCGCGGCCATCATGTGGTCGGCGTCGCTGTCGACCCGCAGGTAGGTCTTCAAGTCCTCGACCGCGTGGATCAGATCTTCGGGGACGAGCGCGATCAGTTCGGGCGGGGTCGGTTTTCCGAACGGATAGTCGTTCTCGAAGACGTGCCCGATGTCGCGGAAGACGCGTAGCGCGCTGTCCTCGTAGAGCCCGTCGCGGGTGAGGTACTGCGGCTCGTACTTATGCTTGGCGATGGAATACAGCGCGCGTTTGCTCACCGCAAGTTGCTCGCCGCGATGCTTGTGCAGCAGCGCTTCGATGACGGCGGAGGTCGCGAAGGTCACGCAACACGGCGTCTGTCCCTGGTTCTCGATCGGACCGAACAAGTACTCGTAGGAGATGTTGTCGGGCAGAGAGCTCGCCGCCGCATTGGGTTTGTAGGCGTCGAAGACGTTCTTGTCGGGGGCCGGTCCGACGCGCCCGTACGCGGTCGTGCCGCTCGGCGCGGCCGCCGCGGCCGCGGCTCCCACGGCCGCCCGGCCGCCGCCGCGGTGCCGTCGTCCGAGTCGTCGCCGTCGGAGTCGTCGCCGTCATCCGAATCGTCGTCGTCGTCGGAATCATCGCCGTCCTCGTCGTCCGAGTCGTCGTCATCATCCGAGTCGCCGTCGTCGTCATCCGAGTCGTCGTCGTCGTCATCCGAGTCGTCGTCGTCCATCCGAGTCGTCGTCGTCGTCATCCGAGTCGTCGTCGTCATCCGAGTCGTCGTCGTCGTCATCCGAGTCGTCGTCGTCATCCGAGTCGTCGTCGTCATCCGAGTCGTCGTCGTCGTCATCCGAGTCGCCGTCGTCGTCCGAATCATCGTCGTCGTCATCGTCCGCGTCGTCATCGTCTCCGAGTCGTCGTCGTCCTCGTCGTCCGCGAGCAGAAAGCGTGTTTCTTCGATGTCTTCGTCGTCTAAAGGCATAATGAAAACCTCACTCGCGACAGGGTGGCGGATGCCGGATACGCCTCGGGGCAGTAGCAGGGTTGGCAGGGCAGGCCTCAAACCCTCCACCCCCGGGCCGATGCCTGCGGCCGCTACACCGTAGCTTTACAACACCGGTCCCGGCCCGCTCGGCGAAGTGGCCTCCGCGCCGTGGCTCCCCTTGAAGCTAAAGGACAAAACTATGTTACGCGCGGTCGCGATCGGGACGATCCTCTTGGCGACGTTCGCCCTGCCGGCGTTCGCGGCCGCGCCGCCGAAAGCGGGCGAACCGGCCCCCGGCTTCACCTTGCCACGGATCGACGGCAAACCGCTCGCGCTCTCGAGCCTGCGCGGTAAACCCGTGTACCTCAACTTCTTTGCCACGTGGTGTGGGCCGTGTAACGAGGAAGCGCCGACGATCGCGAGACTGCAACGCAAGTATGCGGCCAAAGGGCTCGTCGTCGTCGGCATCGACGAACAGGAGAATGCCGCGAAGGCCGCCGACTTCGTGAAAAAATATGGTTTGCCGTACCCGGTCGTGGTCGATTCGGGGACGGTCTACGACGCGTACGGCGTGCTGGCGCTTCCCGTGCACGTGTTCATCGACCGCAGCGGGCACGTGAAGCTCTACCGGTTGGGAGAGATGAGCGACGCCGAGATCGAGGCCGCCGTCAAGAGCGTTCTTTGAACGCGGCGCCGCAGGCGGGCAGCCCCGGCGCGCGAACGGGTACGGGCATGCGATCCGTCTTCACGCGGAGCATTGCAGTCTGCGCGCTGGTGCTCGTCGCCGCCGCCGTTCGCGCTGCCGCACTCGGTCCCGATTCGAAGATCGCCTACGAGGGCGTCGGTCCGGTCGCGTTCGGCATGAGCGTGGCCGCAGTCAACGCCGCCGGGGCGGGCTTGACGCCGGCCGGTCCGGTCGATCCGCAATGCAGCACGTACAACTCGAGCGTTCCGGGGCTGAGCTTCATGGTGGTGCAAGGCACGATCGTCCGTGCCGACGTCGTCTCCGGTCCGGTTTCGACGCACAAGGGCCTGCACGTCGGCGATCCGGTGAGCAAGCTGCGCAACCTGTATCCGACGGAGTCGATCTACCCGTCGAAAGACGATCCCAAGATGCATCTCGTCGTGCTCGAGCCGCGCTGGAACAATACGCACCCTAACGTGAAGAAGATGCGGATGGTCATCGCGACCGACGAGCGGACGGTGCGCAGCATCGTTTCCGGCTATACGAACTACGCGGAGCTCCTCAAACGTTGCTCGTAGCGGCGTAGATCCCGATGCCTACCCTCGAGACCGGACAAGTGACGCTCGCGTACGACGTGTACGGTAGCGGCGTTCCGGTGATCTTCATCCCCGGTACCCGGACGGACCGCTTGGCGTGGGAGCTGTTGTCGCCCTCGTTCCCGGCGTACCGCAACCTCTGTTACGACCCGCGCGACATCGGGGGCAGCTCGCTCGTCGCGGAACCGTACACTGCGCGCGACTTGGCGGGCGACGCGCTGGCCCTGTTGCGGGCGAACGGCGGCGAACCGGCGCACGTGATCGGCCATTCCCTCGGCGGGCTCGCCGCGCAAGAACTCGCGCTCGCAGCCCCCGGCGCCGTGCGCAGCCTCACGCTCCTGACGACCTTCGCGAGCGTCGACCGGTACCTGACCTCGATGTTCGACGTCTGGGAAACGGCCAGCACCGCGAGCGACGACGTGCTGCGGCGCATCCTGTGCTTCTGCATCTACGGCGCATCGACGCTCGCGCAGAGCGAGATCGCCGAACTCGCCCGCCTCGTGCCCGAGCAACAGCCGGAAGCCTTTCGCCGCAACCTCGGCGCGTGCCGGGCCGCCCCGACGCAGGACCGGCTCGCCGCGATCGCGGCGCCGACGCTGGTGGTCAGCGGTGCGGACGACAAAGTGATCCGTCCGCACCACACGCGCGCGCTCGTCGAGGGCATCCCCGGCGCCACCGAGCTGCGCTTGGCCGGCGGCCACCTGGCATTCCTCGAAAATCAGCCCGAGTTCGTCGCCGCGCTCGCGGCCTTTTTCGCGGCTCACTAACGCCCTAGGTCAGGAAGCGCGCTGCTTCCGAGGCGGGCGCCGCGAGCGCGCACGCGTCGCGTTTTCCGAAGAGCCGGTAGCGGTTGCGCGCGATCCAGTCGTAGACGGCGTCGCGCAGAGCCTTGGGCAGCGCACCGGCGAGCGCCGCGAGTGCCGGCCACGGCCACGGCAAGGCGAAGGCGATGCGCACGGCCGCGTCGCTGCGCTCGTAACGGCGTCCCTCTTCGAGCAGCACGATCGTGCCGGCGCCCTCGACCGGCCCGAGGGCCGCGCGCGCCGCCGGCGACTGCAGCGCAGCGAAGCGGAACACCTCGGCGCGGTCCTGCGCGATGATGAACCTGACGGCGCCGTTGCACAGATTGCACGCGCCGTCGAAGAAGATCGTCGCGGGCACCCGCGCTAGGCCGCTTTGACGTGCAGGGTCGTACCGTCGTACTCCACCCGGGCGGTGCCGCCGCTCGGGATTTCGCCGCTCAAGATCGCGCTCGAGAGCGGCGTCGTGACGTACCGTGCGATCGTGCGCCCGACGAAGCGCGCTCCGTTCCCGGCCGCGATCGTTTCGTGCGTCAGGTAGCGGCGCGCGTCGTCGCTGAGCACGAGCGCGATCGCCCGGTCTTTCAGCCGGCCCGCGACGTCGTCGAGTTGCAAGTCGACGATGCGCTCGATCTGCTCGAATCCCAGCGGCGCGAAGATCACGACGTCGTCGATGCGGTTGAGCAGCTCGGGGCGCAGCGACACTTCGAGTTCGTCGGGTTCGAGGTTGCTCGTCATGACGACGAGCGCGTGGCGGAAGTCGATCGTCCGTCCTTTGGCGTCGGTTACCCGCCCGTCGTCGAGGATCTGCAGCAAGATCGCCGCGACGTCGGCGTGCGCCTTTTCGATCTCGTCGAACAACACGACGCAATAGGGACGCCGGCGAACCGGTTCGGTCAGTTGGCCCGCTTCGTCGTGGCCGGCATATCCGGGCGGCGCGCCGAGCAGCCGCGAGACGGTGTGCGACTCCGTGTACTCCGACATGTCGAGCCGCACGACCGCGTCGTCGGTGCCGAACAGCACGTTCGCGAGCGCGCGCGCGAGCTCGGTCTTGCCGACGCCGCTGGGACCGACGAAGAGAAAGCCGCCGACGGGTTTGCGCGGATCCTTGAGCCCCGCGCGGGCCCGGCGGATCGCTTCCGAGACGCGCCTCACGGCATCGTCCTGCCCGACGACGCGCCGCTCGAGCTGGGTTTCGAGGTCGAGCAGGCGCTGCGACTGCGCTTGGGTCAGCGAGCCTTGCGGGATGCCCGTCCAGCGCGACACGATCGCCGAGACCGCTTGCGCGTCGACGATCCCTTTGGCCGCATTGCCGCCGAGTGCGGCAAAGGCCGACGCTTCGTCGATCAAGTCGATCGCTTTGTCGGGTAGGAAGCGGTCGGCGATGTAGCGGGAGGCCAGCGTGGCGGCCGCATCGAGCGCCTCGTCGGTGATCTCGACGCCGTGATGCGCCGTGTACTTGGCGCGCAGTCCGCGCAGGATCGCGATCGTCTGTTCGACCGTCGGCTCCTCGACCATCACCGGCTGGAAGCGCCGTTCGAGTGCGGCATCCGACTCGATGTGCTTGCGATACTCGTCGAACGTCGTCGCGCCGATGCACTGCAGTTCGCCCCGCGCGAGTTCGGGCTTGATCATCGACGACAGATCGAGGGCGCCTTCCGCGGCGCCGGCCCCCACGAGCGTGTGCAACTCGTCGATGAAGAGGATCACGTCGCGCGAAGCCCGCTTGACCTCGTCGAGGATCCGTTTGACGCGGCTTTCGAATTCGCCGCGATACTTCGTGCCGGCGACGAGCGGCCCGATCGAGAGCGCGAGCACCCGCTTGTCGCGCAACGCCTGCGGGACGTCGCCGGCGACGATCCGCTGCGCGAGCCCTTCGACGACGGCGGTTTTGCCGACGCCCGGCTCGCCGATCAGCACCGGGTTGTTCTTGCTGCGCCGCGCGAGGATCGAGACGACCCGTTCGATCTCGCTCTCGCGACCGATGACCGGATCGAGCTTGCCGGCGCGCGCGTCGGCCGTGAGGTCGCGCGAGTAGGCCGCCAGGGTCGGAGTCGCACCGCGGACGCGTTTGGTCCAGTCGAGGGCGGCATTGGGCGTCCCGGGGCCCTCGCCGCGATTCATGCGTTCCAGAGCGATCGAGGCCCCGGCAAACACGGCGCTCAACGCGAGCGCGGCGCCGACGTAGGGCACGATTGCCGTGCGCCGGCGCCGTGCGCAGGGCCCGCAGATCTCCGCTTCCACCCAGCGCCCGCCGCGCAGGCGGAAGTCGTGCATCGTGGCGGCACGCACGCCGCAGGACTCGCAGGTCGTTTCCATGGCCTTCACTACTTCGACCCGCGCGCGATGTTCCCGGGGTGAGCGAGCGTCAAGCCTCGGTTTCGGTGCCGAAGCGGTAGATCGTCGTCGAACGGAAGGTCTCACCGGGGCGCAAGGCCGTGCTGGGGAAGTTCGGATGGTTGGGCGCGTCGGGGAAGTGCTGGGTTTCCAGCGCGACCGCACCGGGTTTTCCGGTGAAGAGCTGCAAGCCGGGTTCGGTCGTTTCGACGCTGACCGTGCGACCCGACGCTGCGTCGGCCAGGCGGGCCGCAAACCGGAGTTCGCCCGGGGGGCCGTCGAGGACCAGGTTCGTGTCGTGGTAGGCCGCGCCGACGGGGCGCGCCACGCGAAAGTCGAGATCGGTCCCAGCCACGGCGGCGAAGGCGCCGGTGGGAATCATCGCCGCATCGACCGGGGTGTACGCCGACGCGGTGATTTCCAACTCGTGCGAGCCGATCGGGTTTGCGCGGTCGCCGGTCAAGTTGAAATAGACGTGGTTGGTCAAGTTCAGGACGGTCGGCGCTTGGGTCGCAGCTTCGTAATCGATGCGCAAGCCGTCCCCGTCGTCGAGCGAATAGGTGACGCGGACGGTCAGCGCCCCGGGAAAACCCTGGTCCCCGTCGGGACTGACGAGTTCGAACGTGGCGCCGCTCGGGGTCGACTGCGCGACCCGCCACTCGCATTGGGAGAAGCCGTGCGGACCGCCGTGCAGCGTGTTGCCGTTCTCGTTGGTGGCGAGCTGATACGTGACGCCGTCGAGCGCGAAGCGCCCGTGCGCGATGCGGTTCGCGTAACGGCCGACCACTTTACCGGCGCTGCCGCCGGCCGCGACCGCGACGTCGGCAAAGCGGCCGTCGCGATCGGGAACGTGCACTTCGGCGATCGTCGCGCCGAGCGGCTCGAGCCGCACGCGTGCACCGCGCGCGTTCGTCAGCGTGAGGCCTGCATCCATCGCCGCAGGGGTTACACTCGCGGCGCCGTTTGTCTTTCCGGCCGGTGCGGCGCGAACTTACGGCGCGATCGCGTACGTGATCGACACCGAAGCGCTCACCTCGATCGGGCCGCTCGAGATCTCGGTCGGCGGGGCCGGCATGGCCCCGGCAGCCGCGCGCATCATCACCGGTCCCGGATTGCGGCTTCCGCCGTCGCTTTGGATCGAGCGGACGGCGGTGATGCGGACGTGAGCCGCGGCGGCAAGCGCCTGCGCTTGCGCGCTCGCGTCGTCGACCGCCGCTTTCAGCGCGTCCGCGTACGCGCCGCGGCGATCGCCGATGTCGAAACCGACGCTGTTGATCGTGGCCCCCGAGGCGACCGCCGCATCGACGATCTTGCCGACGTTCTGGGTCTGCGCCCACGTGACCGCGAGCGTGCGGCTCACCGTGTAGCCGTACACTTGTCCCGGTTGCGGGGGTTGCGGAGCGTCGCGCTTGTCGGGCCGCGGCGTATAACTGATGTTGTAGTAGGTGGTACGTATTCCCGACTCGGGGATGCCGAGCCCGCTGAGCGCGGCGTGGAGCTTCGCGTAGGTCGCGTTGTTCTTTCCGGTCGCGACGCTCGCGGAGTCGTCGGTGGTCGAAAGGGCGACGTTGACGACCGCCCGGTCCGGGTCGCGGCTAGCCGTGCCGTGGCCGACGACGGAGATCGTGGCCGGTTCCTCCGCCGCCGTCGCGGTACGCGGGCCGAGCGTGGCTGCGAGCGCGGCGACCGCGGCGAGTGACGTGGCGACAATTCGAACGTTCATGACGTATCAACGCATCTTTCGGTGAAATGCGCTCGCTGTGACGCGCGCGCGAGTTTGACGGCGGGAAATCGCGGGGAAACCTTGCTAGGCAGCCGAGTGGGCTGCGTTCGAAAGGAGCGAGGGCGTTCGTGGGGATTATTGGGTGGATTATCGTGGGTCTCATCGCGGGATTTCTCGCGAAGGTCGCCGTTCCGGGCGAGGGGCCCGGGGGCATGATCGGTGACATCATCGTCGGTATCGTCGGGGCCTTCATCGGCGGGTTTCTGTTCTCGGCGTTCGGCCATGTCGGCGTCACCGGCTTCAATCTGTACAGCATCATCGTCGCATTCGTCGGAGCCGTGGTCCTCTTGCTGATCATGCGCGCGCTGTCCGGGCGGCGCACGGTCGCGTAAGGGCTTCCGGACAACCCAGCGCGCTAGGGCCGCGTCCGGAGTCTTATCCGGAAGGCCCTAGCGCGACTTTTGTCGGACGCCGACGACCGCGGGCCGGCCTGACAAGGAGCGACGCCCCCGCCCCCCCAAGTACGCAGCTTCCACTACGCGCAGAGGGCTGGGACTCTCCAAAAGGAACGATGGCGTACATTATCACCGAGCCGTGTATCGGCACCAAGGACAAGTCATGCGTTGATGTTTGCCCGGTCGACTGCATCCACGGCGGAGACGATGACGAGCAGCTCTTCATCGATCCCGAAGTGTGCATCGATTGCGGAGCTTGCGTTTCGGCTTGCCCGGTAGAAGCGATCTACGCTGACTCCGACGTACCGGACAAATGGGGCAAATACGTCCAGATCAACGCGGAATTCTTCAAAAAGGTCTGAAGCAAAGATCCCGGTCATGGTGAAGGGCGGCCGTTTCGGCTGTCCTTCACCATTTGTTTCTGTGGCCGCGTCGTCTAAGCTACGATGAGCGGATTCGCGGAGCGCCTCGCACGGCCCGAACTGATGGACGACGCGAACGTCGATCCGGTGGACTTGGCAGCGAATTTCCGCGACATCGAGTTTGCCAACGCCGTCTTCGGCGGGGCGGCGCCGGTCGTGCGCGAGGTGCTGGCCACCGGGGCCCGCACGGTGCTCGACGTCGGTTGCGGCAGTGCCGACATCCCGCGCGCCGTCGTGAGGGCCGCCGCCCGCCTGGGCCGCGACGTGTGGGTGACGTGTGCCGACCGCAGCGCAGCCGTGCTCGACATCGCGCGCCGGCGCAGCCTGGGTGACCCCAAGCTCAGCTTCGTGCAGGCCGAAGCGCTGGAGTTGCCGTTTCGCGACCGGAGTTTCGACGTCGCGACCTGCAGCCTGACGCTGCACCACTTCGATCCCCACGGCGCGGTCGCGCTGCTGCGCGAACTCCGGCGGGTCGCGCGGATCCCGATCGTCTGCGACCTCGTCCGCTCGCGCACCGCGTACCTCGCGACGCGGCTGTTCGCCCGGGTGCTGGCGCACAACCGGCTCACGCGCCACGACGCACCGCTTTCGGTGCAGCGCGCCTACACTGCGGCCGAAGCGCTCGAGTTGGCACGCGAGGCCGGTTGGGAAGCGGCCTCGGTCACCGCCGAGCCGTATTTCCGCATGGTGCTGCGCGATGGATGACGTCGTGGTGGTCGGGGCCGGGCCGGCGGGCGCGTCGCTCGCGCTGCGCTTGGCCCGGGCGGGCTTCGCGGTGACGATCGTCGAGCGCACCCGCTTCCCCCGGCGCAAGGTCTGCGGGGAATACTTGAACGGCGGCGCGTTGGCGTTGCTGGCCGAGTTGGGAATCCTCGAACGCGTGCGTACCGATGCGTCGCCGCTGCGCGGCATCCGTTTGGTGACGGCCGGAGCTCCGACCGTCGAGTTGCCCTTCGCCGGGGCCGCCCTGGCCGTGGCCCGAGAGCGGCTCGACGCGGTGCTGCTCGACGCGGCGCGCGAAGCCGGGGCGCGGGTCGTGTGGGGACGGGTCGAGACGCTCGCGCGCGACCGCGATCGGGTAGCCGGGGTGGTGGTGCGTGACGGCGCGGGCGAGACGGTGGCGTATCCGGCCCGCTGCGTGGCCGGCGCCGACGGCATCGGGTCGGTCGTCGCGCGCAAGGCCGGCTTGACGCGCCCCGCTCGGGGCACGCGGCGATTCGCGATCGGCGGCCACTATGCAGGCTTCGAGAACCTGGGCGGCCACGTCGAAATGTATGCCGGGGCGGGGGCATACTTCGCGATCAACCCGCTCTCGGAGGGACGCGCAAACGTCATGGTCGTGGTCCGTGAGGAGCAGTTGGGCGAGTGGGCGGGCGCGGTCGACGAGGGCGTGCGCGGGAAGGCGGCGGCGCTCGGCCGCGGACATCGGTCGTTCGACGGCGCGCGCCGGATCGGCGCGCGGGTCTCGATCGGGCCCCTCACGCACGACGTGCGCAGCGCGAGTGGGCCCGGCGTCGTCCTGGTGGGAGATGCGGCCGGGTTCCTCAATCCGTTCACCGGGCAGGGCGTCTACCTGGCCTTGGCGAGCGCTCGAGCCGCGGCGAACGCCATCGAGCGCGCCTTCGCACGCGAGGGCCAACGCGATACCGAGTTTGCACGCTACGCGAGCGAGCGGGCCCGCGAGTTGGCGGTCCGGCGGCGGCTCGCCGCCGCGGTCGGCCTGCTGGTCGACGTTCCGTTCCTGGCGCGGCGCGCCGCTTCGCGGCTGCACCGGCGGCCGGGGCTCGGGGCGGTGCTGATGGGGGCGCTCGGCGGCACGCAGGCTCCGCAGAGCGCGCTCGGCCCCGGCGTCTTGGGACGGCTGGTCGTCTGATGGAGATGCGCAACACGATCGATATCGCTGCGCGCGCGGCGACGATCTACGGCTTCGCCGCGATGACCGAACGCTGGCCCGAGTTCCTGCCGCACTACCGTTCCGTGCGCGTCCTCGAGTCGCGAGGAGCCGAGAAGCTCGTGGCGATGGCCGCCTGGCGCGACCTGATCCCGATAAGCTGGACCGCGCGCCAGACCGACGATCCGGTGACCCCGCGGATCGACTTCGTCCACGTGGCCGGCTGGACGCGCGGCATGGACGTCACCTGGCACTTCACGCCGATCCCCGGGGGCACGCGGGTGACGATCGACCATCGCCTGCAGTTCGCCTTTCCGGTAGCGGCGGAGTTCTTGGGCGAACGCGTCGTCGGCGGGTACTTCGTCCACGACGTCGCGAGCAAGACGCTGCGGCGCATGAAAGAGCTGGCCGAGGCTCACGAGCGGGCGGTGCGATGACGCATCGGGTCGCGGTTACCGGCATCGGCGCGGTGACGCCGCTGGGGATCGGCATCGAGCGTTTCTGGGAGGCGATCCTCGGTGGCGCGGTGGGCATCGGTCCGCTGACGCGGTTCGACGCGAGCGGCTATGCCTCGCGGATCGCGGCGCAAGTCGACGACTTCGAACCGACCGACTTCATGAGCAGCAAGCGGTTGCGCTGGACCGACCGGTTCTCGCAGCTGGCGATCGCGGCGAGCCGTCTCGCGATCGACGACGCGCGGTTCGCGAGCGAGCGCGGCGAGGACGTCGGCGTCTACCTCGGTTCGGCGCTCGGCGGGCTCGCCTTCGCCGACGAACAGCACGACGTCTTTCGCGAGCGCGGGCTGGCGGCCGTCAAACCGTTGCTTGCGATCTCGGTGTTCGGCGGCGCGTCGACGTGCAACGTTTCGCTCGAGTTCGGCTTCTCGGGGCCGACCGTCGCCAACGGGAACTCGTGCGCGTCGGGGACGGTCGCAATCGGAGAGGCGTTCCGCGCCATTGCGCGCGGCGACGTCCGTGCGGCGCTCGCCGGCGGCGTCGAAGCGCCGCTCTCTCCGCTGGTCTATGGTGCCTTCACGGTGATCAAAGCGATGTCGACGCGCAACGACGAGCCGCAACGCGCGAGCCGTCCGTTCGACCGCGACCGGGACGGGTTCGTCATGGCCGAGGGCTCCGCGGTGCTCGTGCTCGAGCGCTACGCCGACGCGGTCGCCCGCGGCGCGCACGTGTACGGTGAGATCACCGGCTACGGGACCTCGAACGACGCCTATCACATGAGCGCGCCGCTGCCCGACGGCACCCAGGCCGCGCGCTCGATTCAAAACGCGCTCCGCGAAGCGCAGCTCGCGCCGGATGAGGTGGAGGCGCTCAACGCGCACGGCTCGGGGACGCCGCTGGGCGACCGGAGCGAACGGCTGGCGCTGCGCGGCGCCTTCGGCGACGCGCTCGCGCGCATCCCGATCACCGCAACCAAGGGCCAGCACGGCCATGCCCTTGGCGCGACCGGTGCCTGGGAAGCGGCCCTCTCGCTGCTCGCGATCGAGCGCGGCACGATCCCTGGGCTGGTCAACTTCGATCGCGCCGATCCCGAGTGCGATCTCGTCTTGTCGCGCGGTCATCGGGCGACGGCGCCGCGCACGGTCGTCTCGTTCTCGGCCGGCTTCGGGGGCATCAACGCAGCGCTGGTGCTGCGCGGCGCGACGTGATGGCGGCCGTCACCGCTGCCGAGATCGCGCGCGCAAATGAGGTCGCACCGGTCGTCGTGCGCGACGCGGTCAAGCGCTACGGCGCCGGAGAAGAAGCCGTCGAAGCGCTGCGCGGCGTGTCGCTCGAGGTGCGGCGCGGCGAGATGGTCGCGCTCGTCGGCCCGAGCGGCTGCGGCAAGAGCACGCTCTTGAATCTGATCGGTTGCGTCGATCTGCCGACGGCGGGCGACGTGCTGGTCGACGGGCGCTCGACGCGCGATCTCGGCGACGACGCGCTGACGTTGCTGCGCCGCGACCGGGTCGGCACGATCTTTCAGTTCTTCAACTTGTTGCCGGCGCTGACGCTGGCGGAGAACGTCGGGCTGCCGCTCGTCCTGCAGCGCACCGCGCGACCCCTCGTCGATGCGCGGGTCGCCGAGGTGCTGGCCGCGGTCGGGATCGCGGAGAAAGCGCGCGCGTATCCGGCGCAAGTCTCGGGCGGCCAGCTGCAGCGAGCCGCAGTCGCGCGGGCGATCGTGCACCGCCCGGCCGTCGTGCTCGCCGACGAGCCGACCGGCAACCTCGACTCGGCCAACGGCGCGATCGTGCTCGACTTGCTGCGCCGGCTCGCCGACGGCGGCCAGACGATCCTGATGGCGACGCACAGCGCGGAAGCGGCCGCCCTGTGCGACCGCACCGTGCGGATGCGCGACGGCTCGATCGTCGGCGCGTAGCGTGCTCTTCCGCGCGCTGGTCCTGGGCCATGCCGGCGCCAATCGGCTGCGGACCGCGGTGACCGTCATCGCGGTCGCGCTCGGGGTCGCGATCGCGCTCGCGATCGACCTCGCCAACGCGACCGCGGTCGCGTCGTTCGCGTCGAGCGTCAACGTGATCTCCAGCCACGTCAACCTGCAAGTGCTCGGGCTCGCGCGCGGGTTTTCCGACCGCACGATCTTGCGCGTCGAGCGCGTTCCCGGCGTTACCTACGCGGCCCCGACGATCGAAGACTCGCTCGTCGTCGGCGCCAAACCGGGCGACCCGTTCTCGGGCGAGATTCTGCGGGTGCTCGGCGTCGATCTGCTGCGCCCGCTGCCGCAAGACGCGCCGTCCGCAACGACCCTGCCGGGCGAAGTCGCGCAACAGCGCGACGCGCCCGATCCCGACCAGCTCGTCAACCATCACGGCGCCTTGATCAGCGAGCGGATCGCGGCCGAGTTTCATCTCCGGCGCGGCAGCGTGCTGCGCGCGCTCGCCGGCGATCGTCTGGTCACGCTGGTCGTCAGCGGCATCATGCCGGCCGGCGTCGCGGGGCTCGATTCGAGCGTCGTGTTCGTCGACATCGCAACCGCGCAAGAGATCTTCGAGAAGGTCGGGCTGCTCGACCGCATCGATCTCGTCGTCGACCCGGCGCAACTCCGGGCGGCCACGGCGGCCGTGCGGGCGGTGATCCCGCCGGGCACGCGGGCGGTGGAACCGGCGGTGCGCACCGGCGAGATCAAGCGCATGCTGCAGAGCTTCCAGCTCAACCTGGAGGCGCTGTCGTACATCGCGCTGCTCGTCGGGATGTACTTGATCTACAACACGGTCGCGATCTCGGTCGTCCAGCGGCGTTTCGAGATCGGAACGTTGCGCGCCGTCGGTGCGACGCGCGGGCAGATCTTCCGCACCTTCGTCGGCGAGGGGGCACTCTTCGGCGTCGTCGGCTCGGCCCTGGGCGTGCTGTTGGGCAGCGTCCTGGCCCAGTTCTCGGTCGGCGCGGTCTCGCGCACCGTCGACACGCTCTACGTGGCGAGCCATGCCGATCGGGTCGTGTACGATCCCTTCGTGCTGTGCAAGGCGTTCGCGATCGGGGTCGTGCTGGCGACGCTGTCGGCGGCCGTCCCCGCCGTCGAAGCGGCCGCCACCGCGCCGGCGCTGGCGATGCGCGAACAGGGCTACGAGCAGCGGATCCCGCACTTCGCGCCGTGGGCAGCACTCGCCGCCGCCGGGTGTTTGGTGACAGCTTGGCTGCTCGCGAAGCTGCCGGCAGTCGACGGCATCCCGCTGTTCGGCTACGCGAGCGGCTTGGCGATCATCGCCGGCGGGTCGCTGCTGGCGCCGATCGCGATCGTGGGGCTCTCGCGGATCGCGAAGGCGGCGATCGGGACGCGCTCGCCCGCGGGCGAGATCGCGGCCGCGAACTTGGGGGCCGCGCTGCGGCGCAACAGCGTCGCGATCGCGTCGCTCGGGGTGGCGATCGCGATGATGGTCAGCGTCGCGATCCTCATCGGATCGTTCCGCACGACGGTCGTAGCGTGGGCCGACGACACCCTCAAGGCGGATCTCTTCGTGAAGCCGCTCGGACTCGCCGACGCGTCGTACGACGCGCGCTTCTCGCCCGACGTGGCGGCCAAGATCGCGCGCGTTCCGGGCGTGGCGGCAGTCGACACGTTTCGCGCGATCTCGGTGCCTTTCCGGGGCCGGGTCACGACCCTCGCGGTGACCGATTTCAGCTCGATCGCCCAGCGCAACAAGCTGCGCTTCATCGACGCCCCGCCCGTCACGCAGCTCGAGCGCGAAATTCCGGGGACCCGCAACGTCATGATCAGCGAACCGTTCGCGACCCGCTTCGGGATGCAGCGCGGCGACCGCTTCACGATCGACACGCCGTCGGGCGCGGTGCAGTTCACCGTCGCCGGCATCTACAACGACTACTCGAGCGACGGCGGCATCTTCATCGTCGACGTGCGCACGTACCGCGCGCTCTTCCATGACGATTCGGTCAACTCGCTCGCCGTCTACGCCGAGCCCGGCACCGACCTGCCCGCGCTGCGGACGCGGATCATCCGCGCGGTGCTGCCGCTGCGCATCGACGCGGAGACGACCCGCGAGCTGCGCGCGGTGGTGATCGCGATCTTCAATCGCACGTTCGCGATCACGTACGCGCTCTACATCATCAGCATCACGATCGCCGTGCTCGGCGTGGTCAGCACGCTCTTCGCGCTCGTGCTCGAGCGCCGCCGCGAGATCGGGCTCTTGCGCTACCTCGGCCTGACGACGGCCGCCGTGCGGCGCATGGTCTATTACGAAGCGGGATTCATCGGGCTCTTGGGCGGCCTCGGCGGCGCGCTCGTCGGCGTCATGCTGGCGTTCTTGCTGATCTTCGTCATCAACCGCCAGGCCTTCGGGTGGCTGATCGAACTGCACATGCCGTACGATTTCCTCGCCGAAGCGGTCGCGCTCGTCATCGTCGCGGCCGTGGTCGCCGGCATCTATCCGGCGCGCGTGGCGGCCCGCATCCGCACCGCCGAAGCGCTGCGCAGCGAGTAAACGCACGCGCCCCGGTGGCGAAACGCAGCAACGCTCGATAGCGCCATTTACCGGCGTTTAACCCGATTGCGCTAGCTTCTTCGGAGATCATCCTCGGAAGTTTACTGCAGAGGTCAGGCAGTGGCGGATCTTCATGCTGCGCCCCGCGTTGCGATTCACGTCCTCTCGCTCACCGCTTTCGTCGCCGGCCGGCCGGTGGCGCTGCAACCGCGTGAACTCGAGGTTCTCGTAGCGCTGACGCTGTTCGGGGACGGCGTCGACCGCGAGTCGTTCGCGCAGTGGATCTGGCCCGACAAGCCGCCGCACCACGCGCGCAACGACCTGAAGGTTTACATCAGCCGGCTGCGGCGTTCGCTCGGGACGGACGCGATCGTCTCGCGCCGCGACGCGTACATGCTGGCTGCACACGTGGCGGTCGACGTCACGGTGGTCGAGCGCGTGCTCTGTGCGCGCCGGCCGGTCGACGCGCGGGCGCGCGCCGTGTTGCGACTGGTGGCCCGCACGCGGTATAAGATGGTCGCGCGCGCGATGGGGGAGTGGGCGTGGCTGGCGCCGCGCCGCACGCACCTCGACCGGCTGGCGCGCGAGTCGCGCCGGCTCGCGATTCGCGACGCCCTCGAGCGCAAACGCTACGACGAGGCGCTGCCGATGGCCGCGCTCGCTTTCGACGACGAGCCGTGCGACGTCGCATCCAAGAATCTGCTCGTTGCGGTGCAGCTCGCGCTCGGCGATCATCGCGGCGCGTTCGAAACCTTGCACGCGCACGAAAGAGCGGTCGCCGAGCGCGCGCTCGTCGCCCAGCGTTTACCGTGACGCTACGCGATGTTTACCGTCGATTTACCGGTGCCGGTTACCGTCAGTACACCGGATCGTCAACGCTCTGTATGACGGCCGGTTACCTAATCGCAGAGTTGCGTTCGCGTACGCTCTGCGCGCCGGAGGCCAACGATGCGGTATTCGAAATCGTCGATACAACGCTGCTCGTGGACGGGACGCCGTCCGGCGACGCTCGCATTGGGTGCACTGCTGTGCGCCGGTGCGCTCGCCGCATGCGGCGGCTCTTCGTCGATGCCGCCGCTGCCGTCATCGACGTCGACACCGTCGTCGGCTGCGCCGACGCCGGTCGCCGTACCGTCGATGGCGCCGTTCTCGGCCACCCAACAAACGGGCGTGACGTTGCCGGCCGCCGCCTATGTGCCGGGTGCCCCGACGCCGAGCCCGCTCCCGGTCGGGCTTCCGGTATCCAACGGTTTCACCCCGACGTTGCTCTTGCCGCTGCCGGCGGTCGCGACGAACGCGCAGCTGACGGCGACCGCGAGCGATCTGATCCCCAACGGTTTGCCGCCGCTCTCGATCCGGCGCGTCGGATTGAGTTTGCGCTCGATGCAAGCGGTGCTCGGCGTCTCGCCGATCCTCTTTCTGTCGCTCTACTTCACGCAGGTGGTGCAGCTGCCCGCGGGCCCGGCGTTCGCCTTCACCGTCCCGTCGAGCGACATCGTCGGCGGTGCGAACTACTACGTAGCGCTTTACGACCAGACCCGCCCGAGCTTGGGATGGCAACTCGCCTTCGAGGGGCCGGGAAGCGTCAGCGGCAGCACGATCGCGTTCGTCTCGAATCCGGCACCGTTCACGTTCGCAGCCGCGATCTCGTACTATTTCGCGCTCGTCGCCGTGCCGCAAACGGCGAGCGCGCCGACGCCCGCGCCCTCGGTGTCGCCGATCTTCGTCGCGCCGCAGACGCCGCCGCCCGTGCCGACGCCGGGATTCACCGCAACCCCTGCGCCTGGATCCACGCCGACACCATCCGTCGGGGCCACACCGTCTTCCACGCCGACAGCGTCCGCCACGGCGACGCCGGGCAGCGGGTTCACGATCGGCATCAACGTGCCGACGCCGGCGCCCGTCGTGTGCTCGCCGGCAGCGGTGACGGTGGCCGTGGGTGCGACCGTGCAGGTCGCCTGCAGCGAGGCAAACTACGGCGCAGCCTTCCAGCTCGCGTTTGCGGCCAGCGGTATCGCGACGGTCACCGTGCCGACGCCACAGCCGCTTCCTTCGTCGCAACCGAGTGCCGGCCCGACTCCGAGCGCCGCGCCCACGCCGGTGCAAACGCCGACGGCCTCTCCGGTGGGATCGCCGACTCCGGCCCCGCCGCCGCCCCCGCACCTCTTTCCCTTCGCGGTCACCGGCGTCGCCGCCGGGTCCACGACGCTCACCGTGACCGCGCTCGACGGCGGCATCGGCAGCCTCGCCGTCACCGTCACCCCGTGACGCGCGGTCACCTCACCTCGTGCCCCAACCCTGATCCCTCCACACCCTCTGCCAAAGGAGACCCCATGAGTATCCCTAGACTCACTGCAGCCGCTGCCGTCGCCGTCCTGCTTGCAGGCTGCGGCGGCGGCGGAAGCGGCACCTCGCCGTCCGGACCGGCCCCGGCCCTTCCGGCTCTCTCGAACTCCAGCACCCAAAAGGTCACGACCGGGATCGCCGTTCGCATCACGGCCAACACGCAAAAGAGCGCGGCGAACGGGCGCCGTCCGCAACAAGTCACGTCCGGCACCACGGCTCTCGACGTCAACATCGACGGCACCGACAACCAGATCTTGCTCTCGTCGTGCACGGGCACGGCACCCAACTACACGTGCTTGGTCCCGGCGACGGCCGGCAGCCACCAAGTGTACGTGGAAACCGAAGACGGAACCAGCCCCCCGTATACGCCGGTCGGCTACTCGGTTCCGCAGAGCGTCTCGGTCAGCGTCGGCCAGACGACTTCGGTCACGTTCACGCTGACCCCGACGGTCCATTCGTTCAGCGGAAGCGGCGCTCCGGCCAGTCTCCCGGAGGACCAGTCGACCCACAGCGTCACCGGCCTGACATGCGGATGCGCTCGATCCGAATGGGGCGGCTTATCAGCTCGCCGATCGATACCGTCAACCTCTTCGGCTCGCTCGTGGTGACGACTTCACCGGCTTACACCGTCACGTCACCGACCCAACCCTCGGCCAGCGCAACGGCTGGCCAGTACGTCGACAATCCTTACTCCTTCACGTATGACGGGGCGCTGATAAGCGGCGACTCTCTCGCCGTCGTCGCGTCGTACACGCACGCGGCGACTTCGTCGGACAGCGGCATCGCAACGGTCCAAGGGCTGTACAACTCCGCGTCGTCGCCGAGCTCGGCGCAGATCCTCACCATCCCGCTCGTCCGCTTCGAACTCCCGCAAGCCAACAATCCGATCGGCGCAACCTTCGGCGGCTCGGTCTTCGATAGCTCGAATTCCTGGTACTACATCGCCCCCGCCAATGCCCTGAACAACCAGAGCAGTG
The DNA here is from genome assembly GCA_963749395.1 of Vulcanimicrobiota bacterium. GTDB lineage: Bacteria > Vulcanimicrobiota > Vulcanimicrobiia > Vulcanimicrobiales > Vulcanimicrobiaceae > CAVVMT01. Next base: position 573,441 of record CAVVMT010000008.1, on the reverse strand, counting down.
CTTCGCTCGTGTTCAACTACGGCGCGACCACGGCGTTCACGCTCAACGTCGCGGCAACCAACGACACGGCGGCGGCGACGGTCAACACGTCGGCATCGACGGCATGCGCGGCGGCCGACTACACCGTCGGTACCCCGACCACGACCGGCAACCTGACGACGACGCCGATCTCGATCGACTATCCGTCGCATTCCGGCCAGACGACCGGATGCACCCTGACGGTGGTCGCCGGAGGGTTCCCCAGCCTCAAGCAGACGCTCGCGATCTACCCGACCCCGGGTGCAATCGCGGTCGGCATCCAAGGCGTGGCTCGTCGCCTCTGATCGTCTGCCGATTGCGAAGCGATCGGTTCGACGTGACTACAGGGTGAGAGGCGGGACGGCGGTTCGCATCCCTCGGGGGCGACCGGTCCGCAAAAAGCCGGCCTCTCTGACCTGCTCGTCGCAGCGCGTGCGTCCCCCCGGGGGCGGACGCGTTCGCGTTTGAAGGAACCGGGCTGCGTCATGAGGATGACCGGATTAAGTCTAGTCCGAGGTGCGGATGCGTGCGATCAACATTCACGAAGCCAAGACGCACCTGTCCCTCCCCGCGGTGCACTGCGATCCTTTCGACCGCGCACTCATCGCTCAGGCGCGCTGCCGCGGATTGCTGCTCGTGACCGCAGACGACCGCCTCATCGACTATGGATCGCCGGTCGTGCGACTCGCCGACCTTTAAGTCTCACCCCTCTAGCCGCCGGCCACGGCTCGGAGGGCGAATCCGGGCGGTTCGGGGAGTCTGACTCTATGGCCGATCCTGTTGCGGCCGAGTCCATCCAGGTGAATTCAACGAATTGAGCGACCCTTTTCGCATGCGCGGCGGCCTTGCCGCGTTGCTCTGCTCCCTACTCATGCTCGCGGTGCCGGCCGGCGCCAGCGCGCCCTTCACGATCGCGACGCCGCCGTACACGTTCGTGTTCCCGCGCGATCACGGGGCGCATCCGGGTATGCGAGCGAATGGTGGTACTACACCGGTCATCTGCGCACGCCGCAAGGCCGTCGCTTCGGTTACGAACTGACGTTCTTTCGCGTCGGGCTCGAGCCCGGCGATCCGAAGGCCAAGCCCGGCACGAGCGCGTGGCGCGGGCACGAACTCTATCCCGCGCACTTCGCGATCACCGACGATCGCGGCAAGACGTTCTTCCACACCGAACGCTTCGTCCGCGAAGCGCTCGGCGCCGGGTCCGCGTCGACGAGCGGACTCGACGTGCGCGTCGGCGACTGGTACGTGCGCGGTAACGATCCGATGGTCATGCACGCGGCCGCCGGCGACAACGCCCTCGATCTCACGCAGACGCCGCTCAAGCCGCCGGCGATCCACGGCCACGACGGGGTGTCGCGCAAGGCCGCGTGCCGTTCGTGCGCGTCGCATTATTACTCGATGACTCGCCTGCGCACGCAGGGCATGCTGACATTCGAGGGCGTGCGCATGCAGGTCGACGGGCTCTCGTGGATGGATCACGAGTTCGGCTCCGCGGAGCTGCAAGCGAATCAGGCCGGCTGGGACTGGTTCGCGCTGCAACTCGCCGACGGGCGCGAACTGATGCTCTACAATCTGCGCCAAAAAGACGGTGGGGTCACGCCGGAGTCGAGCGGCAGCCTCGTCGCGCGCGACGGCAGCATCACGTATCTCCCGCGCTCCGCCTTCACGATCGCGGCGACCGGCTCGTGGAAAAGCCCGCATACCGGCGGCGTGTATCCGCAAGGTTGGCACGTCACCGTGCCGCAAGGCGGCATCGACGTCGTGCTCGCGCCGACCGTCGCCGACCAGGAGCTGGCGAACACGACCGGCGGCATTTCGTACTGGGAAGGCGAGGTGGACGTCTCCGATGCGGCTTCCGGTAAGCCAAATGGCCTGGGCTACGTCGAGCTAACCGGGTATGCGCGCGCTATCAGCTTCTGATCGTTCTCCATTTGTGACCGTTTGATTGGACTCTAGGCCAAGGGAGAAATCGAGGGCGGCCGCCTATACCCGAAGCGAGCCCAACTGGGGCTCGGAAAGGGGCTCTCATGACGACGTTCATTATCTTCGATACGGCCGGGAATGAGATCGCGCGGGTCGATGCCGATGACAAGCGCGAAGCCCTTCGGATCGTGCTCGATCGCGGCGACGTCGCGATCGCTGCACCAGACCGGCTGATCGTCGTACCTGCCTAAAGACGTGCGCCGGGCGCTGCCCGGCGCGCGACTTGCGGGGCGTACGGATCCGGAGAGGGTGGTCTGCGGGGGTGCCGAAGCGGCGCAGCCGGAGGGTTAACGCCGGCTCGTGGATTTTGCACTGTCCGAAGACCAGCGCGCCGTCAAGGCGCCGGCGGCGCAATTCGTCCGGCGCGATGCGGTGCCGCGGGGCGACTCGCCCTTGCGGGGCGCCATTTCCGTCAACGCCGGACTATCGGCGAAGCCCGTTTCGGAGTGGGCTCCCCAGAGCTGGGTGGAGCCGCGCTCACGCGCATCGCAGCCGCGGAGTCCGTCGGGTATTTCTCGTCGACTGAGCCCCGCAGCGACCTGCGGGGCGATGACTTCGCGCGCCCGGCGCGACGGGTCCGTCTGCGTGGGCGGGCGCTCGATCGCGTCATTCCCGCTTTTCCCAGAACCGATCGCCGGCATGGCTGTCGAGACGCCGGCCGCAAATATCCCGCCGGCACGTATTGCGCGACGCGCGGCCGGCCACGGTTGCGAAGGCACGAGCCCGATCCAGAAGTTGCTCATCGGACGCCGGCTGACCGGCGAAAAACGCGTTCACGTAAACGGAGAACCATCGTGAAGTATACGGACATCCTCTACACCAAAACCGATCATATCGCGCGCATCACGATCAACCGTCCCGACGTCCTCAACGCTTTCCGTTCGCGGACGATCGACGAATTGATCCACGCGTTCGAGGATGCAGGCGAAGATGCCGAAATCGGGGTCGTGGTGATCACCGGCGCCGGGGAACGCGCGTTCTGCACCGGCGGCGACGTGAAGGAGTTCGATGCGGGCGGATACTCCGGCGCGTCGTGGACGTCGATCGGGATGCGCGTCGAGACGCTGCACCGCACGATCCGCTTCATTCCCAAGCCGGTGATCGCGGCGGTCAACGGCTATGCGATCGGCGGCGGCAACGTGCTGCAAGTCGTGTGCGACCTGACGATCGCGAGCGAGAACGCGGTCTTCGGACAAGTCGGCCCGCAAGTCGGCAGCTTCGACGCCGGCTTCGGCACCGCGTATCTGGCGCGGCTCGTCGGCGAGCGCAAGGCACGCGAGATGTGGTATCTCACCCGCCAGTACCGCGCGCAGGACGCGCTGCACATGGGCTTGATCAACGCGGTCGTGCCGTTCAGCTTTCTGCAAGACTCGGTGACGCAGTGGGCGAGCGAGATCCTCAACAACAGCCCGACCTCGATCAAGATGATCAAGGCGTCGTTCAACGCCGACTCCGAGCACATCGCCGGGATCGGCCAGCTCGCGTTCGGCGCGCTGCAGATGTTCTACAATACCGAGGAGGCCGCCGAAGGGCACAAGGCCTTCAAGGAAAAGCGCGAGACGCGCTACCGCGAGTATCGCCGCAAACCGGCCGCGGTGAAGGAATGACGATGCGCGCGCTCGCCACCGCGGCGCTGGGCGCGGCGCTGTTCGGCGGCGTGGCGCTCGCGCCGGCCGCGGCCGCACCGCCGACGGCGGTCAAGACGTTCGTGCCGACGGTGCCGGGCGGGAAGGTGCGGAGCGGAAACTGCTGGACGGGTTCGATCGCCGACCCGCGCCCGGGGTCGTACCGCTGCATGCTCGGCAACGAGATCATGGACCCGTGCTTCACGAGCCCGCAAGCCGGCGTCGTCGTATGCGGTGCCGATCCGGTGATTCCGCAGGCGGGCTTCGCGGTGAAGGTGACCAAGCCGCTCCCGGTCTCCAAGGCGCCCCCGGGGCCGCCGCATCCGTGGATCGTCGTCTTCGCCGACGGCACCGCGTGCCGCCCGTTCACCGGCACGATGCTCGGGTACGAAAATACTACCGTTTCCTACGCCTGCCCGCCCTCGCCGACGGGCTTCATGCTCGGCCTGCTCGACACGATCAAGCCGGGCACGACGTGGACCGCGCAGCAGATCCTCTACACGCCCACCGACCACGGGCAAGCAAAGGCGAAGTCCGTGACGACCGTGCCGATCGCGACGATCTGGCGCTAGCGGGGGAGTCTCACCATGAAGGCGATCGTCAAAGCAGGGCCCGTCCCGGGCGTCGAGTTGCGGCGCGAGCAGCCGGAACCCGAAATCGGCGACGACGAAGTGCTCATCAAAGTCGCTGCCGCCTCGATCTGCGGGACCGACTTGCATCTCTACGCGTGGGACAAGAGCGCGCAAGCCTTCAATCCCGAGTTGCCGATCGTGCTCGGACACGAGGTGGCGGGCACGATCGAACGCGTCGGTTCAGCCGTCAAAGGATTCGCAGCCGGCGACCGCGTGGCCGCCGAGTCGCACATCTTTTGCGGGCACTGCTACATGTGCCGGTCGGGGAACGCGCACAACTGTTTGCACATGAAGCTGCTGGGGATTTCGTATCCGGGCGCGTTCTCGCAGTACGCGAAGCTGCCGCAGCAAGTGCTCTTCAAGATTCCGGCGCAGCTGCCGGTGGAGATGGGCGCCCTGTTCGAAGGCAGCGGCGTGGCCGTGCACGCGCTGCAGCGCGCGGGCGACGTGCGGGGCGCCACCGTGCTGGTGAACGGCTGCGGGCCGATCGGGATGATGATCGTGCAGCTCGCGCTGCTCTTCGGAGCCACGCGCGCGATCGGCATCGAGCCTAATCCTTATCGCCGCGCGGTCGCGGAACGGCTCGGCGCGATCGTGCTCGACCCGCGCACCGACGACGTGCCGGCGCGCGTGCGCGCGCTGACCGGTGACCGCCACGGGGCCGACGTCGGGTTCGAGGTCAGTGCGGCGCGCGGCGTGATGCCGGTGCTGTTCGCCTCGCTACGCCGCGAAGCGACGCTCGTGCTGATCGGTCATCCGAGCGACCCGATCGAGCTCGACACCGCGGCGGCGATCAGCAAACAGGGCGTCGTGCTCAAGGGAGTGTTCGGCCGGCGCATCTGGGAGACGTGGGAGCTGTTCACCGCGCTCGTCGATTCCGGCCGCCTCGACCTCTCTTGGCTGGTCACGCACCGGTTGGCGATCGAGGAGTTCGAGCGCGGGATCGAACTCCTGCGTGGCGAGTCGGTCAAGGTGCTCATCTCGCCGAATTGACGGCCGAAGCCGGGGCACCCGGCGCGAAGCGCTAGCTGCTGCGCTTGCGGATCGCGCTCGCGCCCTCGGCGTCGACTTCGTCGTCGATGTCCTCGTCGGATTCGAGGCCCGGGTCGAGGTCGTCGAGAGCTTGGTCCTCGTCTTCGTCGCGGAAGAGCTCGTCGTCGATGTCCTCGCGTTGGCCGATGGCGTCGTCTTGGTTCGACATGGTCTCCTCCAGTTGGCGCTGCGCGTTCGGGCTTTGCCCGATCCGCTCCGTGGTGGTTCGTCCGCCTAAGCCCGGCGAGCTCCCTCCATGTACCCCGCCGGCGGTACTGCCCCGCGTCCCGTCGAACGTCATCGCGGAGGGAACACTCATGAGCATGACTTCTCGTACCGTCTCCGTCTCCCGCCACCTGAGCGCACTCGGCGCCGCCATGGTCCTGGCCGCCTGGACGCCGGCGGCCGCTCAGAGTACCGCCGCGCCGCCCGCACCGGCCGGAGGGCCGACGTTTCAAGCGACCGCGGGACCTGCGCCCGCATCGACGCCGGACCGCGCCGAACACCGCGCCTACGTCACCTGCAATGCCGCGCCGTTCTACTACTGGGAACCCCATTCGGGCTCGGATCCGTCCCGCGCGTCATACCCGCCGGCGAAGTTCGGCGACTCGTTCGGGGTCGTCGGCAAGCCGGTCATCACCAGAGCCGGGCTGATCCTCTATCAGACCACGATTCCGATCCTGCCTCCGTACGGCGGCGGAAAATGGTACTGGGTGCCGCAAAGTTGCCTGAACGTCATTAGAGAATAAGACCCTTCATGAGTTCAACGATGGAGCCGCCGGCCGCCGGCGGGCCGGCCTTACCGGGCCTCGACGTCGACCCCGTCGAGTACTACTTCGATCAGGCCTGGAGCGACGGACTGCCCGTCGTCCCGCCGACGCCGGAGAAGATCGCGGCGATGCTCGCGGTGCTCGGCGGCGACCCCGACGAGCGCATCGCCGTCATCCCGCCGCGGCGCGGAACGTTGACGAACGAAGTGCTCGCGATCAACATGGTGATGGCGGGCTGCAAGCCCTCCTATGCGCCGGTCGTGCGCGCGGCGGTCCTGGCGCTGTGCAAGAAAGAGTTCAATCTCAACGGCGTGCAGGCGACCACGCACATGGCGGCGCCGCTGCTGGTCGTCAACGGCCCCGTGCGCCACGAGATCGGGATGAACGCCGCGACCAACGTGTTCGGCTCGGGGAACCGCGCTAACGGCACGATCGGGCGCGCGCTGCGGCTCGTGATGCTGACCGTCGGCGGTGGGATCCCGGGCGATCTCGACAAGAGCTGCCTCGGCCATCCCGGCAAGTACACCTACTGCATCGCGGAAAACGAAGAAGACAGCCCGTGGGCGCCGTACCACGTCGAACACGGCATGTCGCCCGAAGACAGCGCGGTGTTCGTCATCGCGGCGGAGCCGCCGCACAGCGTCGTCAACCACCTCTCCAACGATGCGCAAGGCGTGCTCGACAGCATCGTCTCGGCGATGAGCACGATCGCCCACAACAATGCGGTGCAGAGCGGTTCGTGCGCGGTCGTGATCGGCCCCGAGCACGCGGCCACGATCGCGGCCTCGGGCTTCACCCGCCTCGACGTGCGCAGCTATCTTTGGATGAACACGAAGAACACGTTCGGCGACATCAGCTTCCACGAGCGCTACGGCAAGATCTACAATCGCTCGCTGCCGCGCTGGTACAAGCGCGAGGCCGATGCGCGCATCCCGATCGTCCCGACGCCCGACAACATCCACGTGTTCGTCGCGGGCGGCACGGCCGGGCGGTTCTCCGCCTTCATCCCCGGCTGGGGCAACATGAATACGCCGGTCTTGCTGAAGATCGACGGTACCGAACCCGACGGCCCGGTGTGCGTCGACGGAACGTGCGCCCTGTGAAAGGAAGTCCCGTGCAGCTCTACGACCCCCGCGGCGTCATCCACGTCGAAGAACGCGAACTCGCGCCGCGCGTCACCGCGCTCGCCGGCCTGCGCGTCGCGATCCTCGACAACACGAAGTGGAACGGCCGGCGCGTCCTCGAAGGCGCGATCGACGCGCTCGCGCGCGAGCACGCATTCGCCTCGGTGCGCCGGTACACGAAGGCGCACTTCTCGATGAACGCCGATCAAGACTTGATCGAACGGGTCGCGGCGGAGAACGACGTCGCCTTCCTGGGCATCGGCGACTGAGGCTCGTGCACGTCGTGCTGTACGCACGACGCCGTCATGTTGGAGGATCTGAAGATCCCCTCGGCCGTCCTGGTGACCACGGTCTTCGAGCACGAAGCGAAGGTGCAGCGTGAAGCTTTGGGCCTGAACGGTTTGGGACTCGTGGTCGTGACCCATCCGCTCAGCACGCTGAGCATCGAGCAGCTCGACGCCCGCGCGCGCGAAGCGGCGCCGCAGGTCGCGGCATGCTGGCTGGGGACGTACGTCTGAAGACCTACAAGATCGCGGTTGCCCCCGGCGACAACATCGGTCCCGAAGTGATCGCCGAAGGGCGTAAGATACTCGAGCGGGTGGCTGCGCTCGGCTATTGCGGCTTCGAGTTCGAGACGTTCCCGTGGGGCGCGGGCCACTATCTGGCGACCGGGCGCGCGGCACCGGAGAACATCGCCGAGATGTTGCGCGGCTTCGACGCCGTGTACGTCGGCGCGCACGGCGATCCGGCGCGCGTCCCCGATGCGATCGCGTCGCAGCAGTTCATGCATCCGATGCGCAAAGGGCTCGATCTCTACGCCAACGTGCGGCCGATCAAGTGGTATCCCGGGACCGAGATCCCTTTGCGGCAGACCGACCCGATCGACTTCGTCGTCGTGCGCGAGAACACCGAGGGCGAATACTCCGGCACGGGCGGCTCGGTGCACGTGGGGACGCCGCACGAAGTCGCGATGCAGACGATCGTCGTCACCCGCCGGGGCGCCGAGCGCATCATCCGGTTCGCCTTCGAGCTCGCGCGCAAGCGCAACGGCAAGCGCTACGTGCATTGCGTGACGAAGTCGAATGCGCTCAAGTTCGTGATGGAGCTGTGGGATCAGATCTTCGCCGAGGTGGCCGCCGAGTATCCCGACGTGCGCACGACCAAGGCCCACGTCGACTCGTCGAGCATGTACGTCATCAGCAGGCCGTCGTCGTTCGACGTGATCGTCGCGACCAATCTGATGGGCGACATCATCAGCGACGAAGCGGCGTGCGTCTCGGGCAGCATCGGGCTGGCAGCGAGTGCGAATCTCAACCCGGATCGCACCGGGCCGAGCATGTTCGAGCCGATCCACGGTTCGGCGCCCGACATCGCCGGAAAAGGGATCGCCAATCCGGTCGCGGCGATCCTCGCCGCCGGACTGATGCTCGACTGGCTGGGCGAAACCGCCGCGGCGCAGGCGGTCGAACGCGCGGTCGAGGCGGTGCTCGCCGCGCGCGAGGTGCGCACGCCCGACCTCGGGGGCACCGCCGGCACGGCCGAGATGACGGCCGCGGTGCTCGCGCAGCTCGCGTTCGCCGCGGTTTAGGGCGGGCGTCTAGCCGAGCGGGCCGGAGTAGCGCGTCAACGCATCCCACGCCGCCTGGCCGAACTCGCCCTTCCAGCGCGCGTAGAAGTCTTTGAGTTTCGGCTTGAACGTCGCGACGTCGGCGGTGTTGATCGTCATGCCCTGGCGGCCCAATTTTTCGGCCAGCGCGGCGTTTTGCAGGCTGTTGTCGCGCCGCTGGTCGCGCGCGTACGTCAAGCTCTCTTTCATCACGAGGTTCGCGATGTCGGGCGGGAGCGCTTTCCAGGCATCGGGATTGATGACGACCCAGTGCGTGTCCCAGATGTGGTTCGTGACGCTCAAGTACTTTTGCACCTCGAAGAGCTTGCCGATCTCGATGATGACGTAGGCGTTCTCTTGCCCGTCGACGATGTGCGTCTGCAGCGCGGTGTAGACTTCGTTGAAGCTGATCGGCGTCGGCTGCGCGCCCAGCGTGCTGAAGAAGTCGACGAAGAGCTTCGTCGGCGGCGTGCGCAGCTTCACGCCGGCCAAGTCGTCGACGGTGCGGATCGGCCCTTTTGACGAGGTGATCTGGCGGAAGCCGTTGTCGAGCGCGTAGGGAAACGTCAGCAGACCCTTGGCTTCGATCTCCTTGCGGATGTACGCACCCAGCGCACCGTCGCAGGCGGCGAAGCCGCGCTCCGCGGTGGGGAACGCGAACGGGACGTCGACGATCTGGGTGACGGGCACGACGATGCTGAGCGACGCGCCCGAGATCGCGAAGAACTGGATCGCGCCCGAACGGACTTGCGAGAGCATCGACGTGTCCGAGCCGAGCACGCTGTTCGGATAAACGGTCACGCTCAGGCGTCCGTTGGTCGCCTTCTTGACGCGCTCCCACATCGCGACCGCATTCGTATTGCGCGGGCCGCCGATCGGCTCGTTGGTGGCGAACTTGTACTCGAATTCGGCGGCCTTCGCGGGCGCGCGCACGACGTTGATCGAGGCGAACACCGCCGCCGCGCCGGCCGTAAACCGCCGGCGGCCGATCGTCGTCGTCACGACGCCGCTCCGACCGCGTGGCTGGTGCGCGCCAAGTTGTCGGCACGCGTCCCGCTCGCGGTGACGTAACTCCGGGGCGTGATCTCGAGCATCGTGCCGATCTCGCGAGCCGCGGCGACGATCTCCTGGAGGTCGACGCCGGTCTCGACGCCGATCTCGGCGAGCATGTGAATCAAATCTTCGGTCGGCAGATTGCCGGTCGCGGTCGGCGTCTTGATCCCGCCGCCGATGCCGCAGATCGAACCCTCGACGCTGGTCACCCCGGCATCGAGCGCGGCCAAGACGTTCGCCTGCCCCCAGCCCGACATGTTGTGCACGTGGAAGCCGAACGCCGCTCCGGGATAGGTCGCGATGCAACTCGCGAACAGCGACCCGACGTGACGCGGGTCTTCCATCCCCATGCTGCCGGCGAGGTAGAAGCTGCGCATCCCGGCCGCATAGAACGGGGCGAGCACTTGGTGGACGTCGGCTTCGGGGATGCGCCCGTCGAACGGGCACCACATCGAGACGCCGACCGCCATCGTGAACCGCTTCCCCGCCGCTTCCGTGATGCGGTACGTGTTGATCGCTTGCTCGATTCCGCGCTCGATCGTCATGTTCTGGTTCTTGGCGAGATACGTCTTGCCGACGGTGATCAGGCCCAGCACTTCGTCGACTCCGGCCGCGACCGCGCGCTGCGCGCCGCGTTCGTTCGGTGCTCAAACCACGGTAGATCGTGCCGGGACGGCGCACGATGCGCGCCATCACCTCTTCGGCGTCGTCGAGGTTGGGGATCATCTTGGGATGGACGAAGCCCGTCACTTCGATGACCGGCAGCCCGGTGGCCGAGAGCCGGTCGATCATCGCGACCTTCACGTCGGTCGGGACGCGCCGATGGAAGCTCTGCAGGCCGTCGCGCGGCCCGACTTCGTTGACGGTGACGGTTGCGGGATAACGGATCACGGCAGCGTCCTTCTCTTGCATCGAACCGAATGACTGCGGTTGCCCGCTTCTGGATAGCCTGCGGAAGTCCCGCGGTTCGCGCGGCGGCGCGCGAATTCGGGGTACAGATGCGCATACGATGTGGATTTCGCGCAACACGTTTCTGGCCGCGGCCGCGGCGGCGGCGGCATCGGCGGTTCGCCCGCGAGCGGCGTCGGCCGCGGCGCCGCTTCCGCAGCGCCCGCTCGGCCGCACCGGCGCGGTCGTTTCGATCGTCACGATGGGCGGCTATCATATCGGCCAACCGAAGCTCAGCGTCGACGAGTCGGTCGCGCTGATCCACGCCGGCATCGATCGCGGCATCAACTTTCTCGATAATTCGTGGGATTACAACAACGGGGAGAGCGAGCGCCGGATGGGCATCGCGCTGGCCCAGGGCGGCTACCGCGAGCGCGTGCTGCTGATGACGAAAGTCGACGGGCGGACCAAACAATCGGCGCGGCAGCAGCTCGACGAGTCGCTCGCGCGCTTGAAAACCGACCGCATCGATCTGTGGCAGTTCCACGAGAACATCCGGCCCGACGACGCGGATCGCATCTTCGCCCACGGCGGCGCGATCGAGGCTGCGCTCGAAGCGCGCAAGGCCGGAAAAATCCGCTTCATCGGGTTCACCGGACACAAGAGCCCCGACTATCACCTGCACATGTTCGCGGTGGCCGACGCGCACGATTTCCACTTCGATACGGTGCAGATGCCGGTGAACGTGATGGACGCGCACTATCGCAGCTTCGCGACCAACGTGATCCCGGTGGCGCAAGCCCACGGCACGGCCGTGCTCGCCATGAAGACGTTCGGCGACCACTTCATCCTCGACACGGGGCTCGTCGCGCCGATCGACATGCTTCACTACAGCATGAGCCAGCCGGTCGCGACGGTGGTCACCGGGATCGATTCTCCCCAGATTCTCGATCAAGCGATCACCGCGGCGATGACGTTCGCGCCGCTCACGCAGGCGCAGACCGCGGCCATCCTCGCGAAGACGGCCGACGCCGCGTCCTCCGGCTCGACCGAGCTGTACAAGACGACGACCCAGTTCGACTCGACGACGAAAAACCCGCAATACCTCGGGTAGCCGGCGCGCGGCGGGGGCGCCGGGCGGCAGGAAAAGCGATCCTTGCGGCTCGATGTTGCCCGCATGCTCGTTACTACCGGCTGGTCGGACACGATGCTCGCGACCTTCAAGCGCAACGAAATCCGGCTCGCGACGTACGTCCCCGACAAGGTGATCGTGCCGCTGATCCAAGGCGTGCACGCCGATCCCTACTTCACGGCGTTTACCGCGACGCGGGAAGAAGAAGCGGTCGGCATTTGTGCGGGTGCCTGGATGGGCGGGATGCGCAGCGTGCTGTTGATGCAGACCAGCGGCTTCGCCAATACGCCCAACGCGCTCGCGTCGCTCGTCGTCGCCTATCAGCTACCGCTCGTGCTGGTCGTTTCCGAGCGCGGGACGCTCGGAGAGTTCAACATCGGGCAAGTGTGGTCGAGCCGGCTGGTCGCCCCCGTCTGCGCGACGCTCGGCATCGAGCATCACGTGCTGCAACGTGGCGACGACGTCGAGTTCATCGTCGACCGTTCGATCAAGCAAGCGATGGCGACGCTGGCGCCGGTCGTCTTCGTGCTCTCGCCCCTCTTGACCGGAGGCAAGGTGTTCGCATGATGGAGCGGATCGCGCTGATGCGCCGGCTGGTCGCGACGCTGACGAACGAAGCCGTCGTCGCGGGCATCGGCAACACGAACTTCGATCTGTTCGCGGCCGCCGACCGGCCCTTGAATTTCTACATGCTCGGAAGCATGGGGCTCGCGCTTCCGATCGCGCTGGGCGTCGCGCTCGCGCAACCCGAGCGCCGCGTGATCGGGATCGAGGGCGACGGTTCGCTGCTGATGGATCTGGGCTGCCTGGCCACGATCGGGATGGTCGCGCCGCCCAATCTGACGCTGCTGGTGATGGACAACGAGAGCTACCAGATCACGGGCGCGCAGCCGGCCGCGACCGCGACCACCACCGACGTGGTCGCGATCGCGAAGGGCGCGGGGCTCGCGCACAGCGCCTGGGCTTCCGGGGTCGACCACTTCGCGCAACTCGTCGGCGAAGCGGCCGCGCGCCGCGGGCCGTCGCTGATCGCAGCGAAGATCGACCGCGCGCCCGGGGTCGCCCAGCCGGAGCGCAACCCGGTAAAGATTCGCACGCGTTTCATGGAAGCGCTGCGCGCGCCTTAGTGGATCGGGGTGTTCTGGTCGTAGAGAAAACGCCAGCCGCCGGCTTCACGCACGAACACGAACGAGAGCAGAAAGCGGTGCTCGCCGTCGGGCTCGGCATACGCGACGTCGAAAAGGGCGATGCCCATGTCGGTGCCTTCGTGGCGCCACACTTCGCGCGGCGAGAACGTCCAATCTGCGGTGGCGAACCACTCCGCGTGGGTCTTGCGCAACGCTTCGGCGCCCTCGATCATCGTGTCGCTCGGCCCGATCGCCCGTGGTTCCGCCTCGCGCGCCAAAGTAGCGACGAACCGCTCGACGTCGTGGGTTGAGATCGCCGCGATGTGCTCTTCGAGTGCGGCCGAGAAGGTGCGGGTTTTCGGCGCAGCGGGAGCGTGGAGGTGCGTGACTGCATTCATATTCTGGTTGTTCCCAGTTTCCCCGGCTCGCCGTTGTCGCAGTCGCCGGGGCGCCGTCTCTTTGTGATCCAGCCCGCTAAACGCCGCTCACGGATAGCGTTTCTGGAGGGTGAAGACGAAGCCGCTGCCCTGCGAGACCGGCGCGATCGCGGTCAAGTTCTGGTCGTGCTGGGCGGCGAGGCTCTGCAGGAAGGTCTGCGTCGGCACGCCGAGCGTTTGCTGACCGGATTGCTGGAAGAAGAGCAGCTGCGCCGCGGTGTAGTTCGGGAAATTGCCGCGCAACCCGAACGTTTGGCGCGGCGGATAGCCGAAAATCTCGCCGAACACCAGATCGACGTGTTTCGATAGGCTGCGGCTCGCGTTGGCCGAGAGCCCGTTCGACGGGTCGATCGCGAACGAAAGGTTCGAGAGCCCGAGCGCACTGCCGAGCGTCGTCTGCAGCGGCTCGAAGAGTTGACGCGTGAACTGTTGGTCGAGAAAACCGGTCGTCAGCCCGGCCAAAGCCGAAGGTTGGTTCCCGCCGCCGCCGCCGTTGTTGGCGATGTCGAGGGCGCCGAAGTTCTGCGCCCCGACCAGCAGTCCGAGGATCGTCGTGCGGTCGTACGATGGTTGCGAATCCAGGCCGAGGTGCATGTTCGTCGCCGGACCCGTGACGTGCAGCGTCACGTCGGTCGAAGGCGACGGCACGTGCGTGATCGCGACCGCGTTGACGTCGGGGACGAGGCCGTCGCTCGGCGTGAACGCCACCGAGCCGCGCTCGATCAGGAAGTTCCGGTAGAAGCTGATCGTGCCGCCGGTCGACGTCATGCGGCCCGCGAGCGTCGGCTGCGCCAGCGTTCCGCCGACGTCGACGGCACCGGTTGCGCCGACGTCGATCATCGAGTTCTGCACGCGCACGTCGCGGCCCGCGGCGACGTGCAGCGCGAGCGCGACGTCGAACGGCGGCGGAGACGCGGCCGCGTTCGCGCCGCCCGAGCCGTAGAGGGCGGAGGCGGGGATGCGGGCGCTCGAGAGTGCGACCGATCCACCGACGACCGGTAAGGTTCCCGGCGATTGGGCGATCGACACCGAGCCGTCGACGCGCCCGCGGTAGTACTTGGGCAGATTGAACACCGCGTCGCTCGCCGTCGCCGTGAAGCGGTATTGCAGCGCTCGCGTGGGCTGCTCCAAATCGGCGACGCGCGCCGAGCCGGACGCGTCGAGCGTGCCGCCCCCCACGGTCGCGGTGAAGTCTTGCAGCGTCGCGGAGGTGCCGGCGAACACGAGCGCGCCGTTGGCCTTCGTGATGCGCGAAGCCTCGTACGGCGCGACGAACGCGCCGTCGTTCAGCGCGAGCCTCCCGTCGAGAACGGGCATGCGCATCGTGCCCCGCACCGCGAGCGTTCCGTCGACGGTTCCGCCGAGCTGCGTTCCGTTGGGCAACAGCGGATCGAAGCGCGCGAGCGGCACCGCGCGTGCGGAGAGCCCGAATGCGACCGGCGCCTGCGCCGAACCGAGCGCAAACGAGTTCGGCTGCAGCGGAAGCTGACCGTTGAACGCGATCTCGCCGGTTCCCAGGTCGACGTCGCCGCGGGTCAGGGTGAGCGAGCCGCGCTGCAACGCCACCGTCGCCTCGACCGCGGGCACGACGAAGTTTCCGTACTGAAGGTTCGTGATGCGGGCCGTGTCGTCGACGCGAGGGTCGGCCGGCGTGCCGGTGATCTGAGCGGTCGTCGTCAGCGCGCCGCTCACTGCCTGGGGCCCGGCCGCGGCGCGATTCGCGAGCGCGCCGACGTTCGGGCTATCGGCGCGCACGGCGAGGGCGAGCGGCGCGTTGGGCCCGAAACCGAAGGTCCCGCTCGCCGTGGCCGAGAGATCGGGGATCGCGAGCACGGCCCGCGTGATCGTCCCGCGCCCGTTGGTCGCGTTCACGCTGACCGCCAATTGCTCGATGGGGACGCGCCCGAACGCTCCGTCGCGCAGCGCCGCCGTCCCGCTCAAGCTCAACGCCGGGTAGCGTCCCGATACCTGCGCCGACCCGTCGACGAATCCGACGACCGGAGCCTGCACGCCGAACGCGGGCAGCCACGACCGCAGGTCGGCGCCGGCGAGCTGCGCGCGCAAGGCGACGGTCGAGCGGCGCGCGATGTCGCGCAGCGGTTGGTCCCGCGGCACCGCGATCGTGCCTGCCGCTTCGACCGTGCCGGTCGCGCCGCCGAGCGAGACCGTGCCCGCGACGACGCCGTTACGGCTCGCCCAGCGCGCGTTCGCATCGCCGAGCGGGATGCGGCGATAGCGGACGCCGGTCATCGCGACGTCGCCGGTCGTGGCGAACGACGTCGGCGACGTGTCGACGGCCAGCGCGAACCATCCGCGCCCCGCCAGCGTGTCGCCGGCGTCGAAATAGTCGTTGAAGTCGGCGAGGTCGACCGCGCCGGAGCGCAGCGACGCGTGCTGCGCGCCCGGTGCGACATCGGCAGCGAATGCGACGCGCGACGACCCGACCGTCACGGCGCCGGCGTCGAGCGCAATTTCACTGCGGGTCGCGACGAC
Organism: Vulcanimicrobiota bacterium; assembly: GCA_963749395.1. Classification (GTDB taxonomy): domain Bacteria; phylum Vulcanimicrobiota; class Vulcanimicrobiia; order Vulcanimicrobiales; family Vulcanimicrobiaceae; genus CAVVMT01. The sequence goes on along the minus strand of CAVVMT010000008.1, from coordinate 557,518 downwards.
CGTTGCGGCGGCGTGCGAGAAGGCGAGCCCGTTGAGCGAACCGGCCGGAATTGCAACCGTCCCCGAGACCGCCGGCGCGCTGCCCGCGCCGCCGACGCGCATGTCGGCGTCGGCCGACCCGGCGGGGTAACGCAGCGGAAGATGCAGCACCTTCGAGGCTTGCGCCAGATCGAGGCCGCGCACGCGCGCCGCGAGATCGTAGCGCGGCGCCGGCGCGCGCGGATCGATCCCGCTGACCGACCCGTCGACGCTCGCCCGCGAGTCGCCGACGAGTGCCGACGAGTGATCGACGTCGAGCCGCGAACCATCGTAGGCGAGATCGATCCCGGCGCTGACCGGGAGCCGGCCGTACGACCCGCGGTCGAGGGTGACGCCGGCTTGCGCCGCGGGGTGCGCGAGCGAACCACGCACGATGCCGACCGCGGCGATGCGCCCCGCGTCGAGCGGGACGCCGGCGCGCCGCAGTGCGCGCACGTCGATGCCGCTGGCGGTGACCGCCAGCGCCGTCGTGGTGCCCACGCGGCCGCGAGCCGCCACGTTGCCCCCGGCGATCCCCGCGCGCAGCCCGTACACGTCGACGTCGCTGCCGCCGCGCCAGGCGATCGAACCGCTCGCCCCGGTCAGCGCGACCCCGCGAATCGTCGCATCGGTGAAGCGTGCGGCGCGCAATTGCACGATGGCGCGGTTGCGCCGGGCGACGAGCGCGAACGGCGCGTCGACCGAACCGGTGGCCTGCACCGGGGCGCGCGCGAGCGCCGCCAACTGGGCGAGCGAGCCGCGGAACCGGCCGCTCACCGCGACCGCATCGCCGGCCTGACCGCCGTCGGCCTCGAGCGAACCCCACGGCCCGCGGGCGCGCAGGGCGGCCGCGACGGTGCCGTCGGCGGCGGTCCGCACGCGAGCCGTCGCGTCGTCGACCGTCACCCCGTCGAAGGCCGCCCCCGCGATGCGCGCATCGCCGGCGACCGCTAACGCGTTGCCGCGCCCGAGCGCGCCGGCGCCGCGCACGTCGAAGTGCCCGCTCAGCGGCGGAATCGCGACCGGCGCGAATCCCGGCAACGGCGGCGAAGCGGCGTGCGCGAGGCTCAGGCCGCTCGCGTCGACGAAGGCGACCGCGCTCGAGTGGGGCCGGTCGAGCGCGACGCGGGCGTAGAGGGTCGCCCCGTCGGCGCGGTCGAGCAGCAGCGGGCCCACGTTGCCGACGCCTTGCGGATCGACGTCGAACACGGCCGAAAGCGAATCGTGTGGTCCCGAACCTTCGACGAGGCCGTGCGTTTCCACGGCGGCACCGGTTCCGGCGACGGTCGCGAACCCGTGCAGCGCCGCGCCGGGCACCACTTGCGCGAGGTACGGGAGCGAGCCGGCCGGCGCGTCGATGCGCGCGAGTGCGATCGTCCCGATCTGCCGCTGCAGCGTCAACGCGGCCAGGCCCCAGAGGGCGATCGGCCCGTACCGCGTACGCGCGTCGAGGATCGTCGCCTCGGTGCCCTGCAGCGCGACCGCGGCATGCGTCGCGGTCAGGGGGATCGCGCGATAGGTCGCGCGAGCTGCGTCGAGCGTGGCGAATACGAGCGGCTGCTGCACCGGGCCTTCGACCAGCAGTGCGAATGCGGCCCGACCGCGCAGCGGCTGCGTCTTCGCTTGCGCGGCGAGGGTCACGAGCGACGCGAGGTCGCCGCGGCCGACGATGCCCAGGCGAAATTGCGGCACCGGTGCGGCGAGCAGGCCGCCCGAGGCGATCAGCGGGATGCCCGCCGCGTCGCCGTCGATGCGCGTCGCAGTGATCCCGTCGTCGTACGCGCGGATCGCGCCGCGCAGATTGCGGGCGGGTTTGGCGAGTTGCCCCAGGTAGAGCTGGCCGCCGGCGAGCTTCGCGGTCGCGTCGAGCACGTTGTGGAACACGCCCCGTTCGTCGGCGATCCCGCGATAACGCAGGTCGAGGCCGTCGAGTTCGCCGGCCGAAAGATATGCCGCCGGAGCGTTGACTCCGAAGTCGACGAGCGACGCGATCGGCAGCACGCGCGCCGTCCAATGATGGACGGCATAACGCTTGACGACGTCGATCGAGGCGGTCCCTTCGATCGGGTAGCGGCCCGCGGGCGTCACGTAGTCGGCGCTGGCGGTATACGTCGAGCGGTGCCGCGTGTCGAGCGTCGCGCGCACGTTGAAGTGCTGCACCGACTCGCGATCGATGCGCGGGTACAATTCGCTCGCGAACGAGACGCTGCCGTCTTTGATCGCGAGGGTCATGACGTAGGTCGGGTTGTGCTGCGTCGGGCCGCTGGTGGCGCTCGGGGCCGGGACCGTGAAGTTGAAGCTGCCGTCGCGATGGCGGATCAGCGTCAAGTGCGGGCGGTCGAGGGTGAGCGCGCGCACTCCGAACGCGCGGTGGCTGCCGGGCAGCAGATCTGCCGGCGCATAGTCGACGTCGATCCGGGCCGCTTCGAACAGCGGCTCACCGGCGCGATCGGTCACCCGCGGTGCGACGACCGAGGCGTGATCGGCGCCGACGTGAATCGTGCCGACCGTCACACCGTAGCCGGTCGTCATGCCGGCGATGCGCGGCACTAGCGCGGTCAGGACGCTATCGTGCGCCGCCACGGCTGCCGCGAGCGCAATGACGAGGACGGCGAGCAGAGCGAGCGGCCAACGCCAGGGCCTCGAGGCGGCGAGCATCGCCCATCGTGTTCCCTGGGTTCGTGGCGCCTACACGTCGATCGCGCGTGCGCCCCGGGGTTTACACCGCGACCGCGAGATTGACGGCTTGCGCGATCGCGCGCTTGGCGTCGAGCTCGACGGCGACGTCGGCGCCGCCGATCACGTCGACGGGGATGCCGGCCGCCTCGAGCGGCGCGTGAAGGTCGCGCAGAGGCTCCTGGCCGGCGCAGATGACGACCGAGTCGACCGGCAGCACGCGGTCGCCGCCGTCGACCGTGACGTGCAGTCCTTCGTCGTCGATGCGCCGGTAGGTGACGCCGGTGACGAAGCGCACGCCTTTCTTCTGCAGCGACATCTTGTGGATCCAGCCGGTCGTGCGCCCGAGCGTGCTGCCGGGTTTCCCCGTTTTCCGCTGCAGCACGACGACCTCGCGCAACGGCGGTGCGTCGACCGCTTCGGCGAGGCCGCCGGCGTGCGTGACGCGCTTGTCGACGCCCCACTCGACGAGGAACGCGTCGATCGACGCTTCGTCGCTGCGCGCTTCGCTCGTCAGGAACTCCGCGACGTCGTAGCCGATGCCGCCCGCCCCCACGATCGCCACGCGATGGCCGACGGGCTTGCCGTGGTAGAGCACGTCGACGTACGAGAGCACGCTCGGGTGTTCGATGCCGGCGATGTCGGGGACGCGCGGAGTGACGCCGGTCGCGAGCACCACGCGGTCGAAGCCTTCCGCGATCAGTTCACCCGCCTCCGCGCGTTTGCGCCGCACCTCGACGCCGAGCGCCGCGAGCCGGTGGGTGAAGTAGCGGATCGTCTCGGCGTAATCTTCCTTGCCCGGCACCACTTTCGCCATGTTGAACTGTCCGCCGAGCACCGGCGCGGCCTCGTAGAGCGTGACCGCGTGTCCGCGTTCGGCCGCCGTCGTCGCGAACGCGAGCCCCGCCGGGCCTCCGCCCACCACCGCGATCCGTTGCGCCTGCACGGCGGGTTGCGGATCGATCAGCGTTTCGTGGCACGCGCGCGGATTGAGCATGCACGTGCTGACCGCGGCGATGAAGTAGTGGTCCAAACACGCTTGGTTGCACGCGATGCAGGTGTTGATCTCGTCGGCGCGCCCGGCCCGGGCTTTGCTGACGAACTCCGGATCGGCGAGGAACGGGCGCGCCATCGAGACCATGTCGGCGTCGCCGCGCGCCACGATCGCGTCGGCCAGCGCCGGGTCGTTGATGCGGTTCGTCGTGACCAGCGGGATGCGCACCTCACCTTTCAAGCGCGCGGTGGCCCAGGTCCACGCGCTGCGCGGCACCATCGAGGCGATCGTCGGGATGCGTGCTTCGTGCCAGCCGATGCCGCTGTTGATCATCGTCGCACCGGCCGCCTCGACCGCGCGCGCGAGCGCGACCGTCTCCTCCCACGTGCTTCCGTCTTCGACCAGGTCGAGCAGCGAGAGGCGGTACATGACGATGAAGCCGGGTCCGCATGCGTCGCGCACGCCGCGCACGATCGCGAGCGGAAAGCGGGTGCGCGCTTCGAACGGGCCGCCCCAGGCGCCGGTGCGGTGGTTCGTGCGCCGCACGACGAACTGGTTGAGCAGATATCCTTCCGAACCCATGATCTCGACGCCGTCGTAGCCGGCGCTCTGCGCGAGCACCGCGCAGCGCACGTGATCGGCGATCGTTTGCTCCACTTCGTCGTCCGTCAACGCGTGGGGCGTGAACGGATTGATCGGGGCGCGCACGGCCGAGGGCGCAACGCAGCCGTCGTGCGTTCCGTAGCGCCCGGAGTGCAGCATCTGGAGCAATATGCGCCCGCCGCCGGCGTGGACGGCGCTCGTGATCGTGCGGTGATGAACGACGTCGGCTTCGGCGTCGAAGACGCAGCCGTGCGGGTTGAGGCGCCCTGCGGCGTTGGGCGAGTAGCCGCCGGTGACGATCAGCGCGACCTCGGCGCGCGCGCGCGTCGCGTAGAACGCGGCCAGCCGTTCGGCGCCGCCGTGCGCGATCTGTTCCTCGAGGTTCGTGTGCATCGAGCCCATGAGGACGCGATTGGGCAGGGTCACGGGGCCGAGGTCGAGCGGCGAGAGGAGCGCTGGATACTGCACGCCGGGGGACTTCGAATCGAGGCGACCGAGGCCTCTGTGGCTCGGGGCGGAAGTGTGCGCTGTGAAGTTGCACGCTCCCGCAACCCTGCGCGAGGCGCTCGGACTCGCGTACGTGCACCGCGGCCGTGACGTGCGGTGGCTGCTGGGCCGCAGCGAGTTGCTCGGCGTCGACATCGCTTCGATGCCCCGCGGCGCCTTCATCATCGACGCGCGCAAGATCGCGGAATTTCGCGCGATCGGCGGATCGGCGAGCCGCGCCGACGTCGGCGTGCTTGCGCCGGTCGCCGAGGTGGCGGCGAGCGCGAACGTGGGCCCGGTGTTCTTTCCCGATGGGCGCATCACGCGCTTGCGCCTGTGCGCGCTCGACGCGCGGTTGTCGGTCGCCGGCGCCGGCGGCACGCGGCACGTCGCCCTGGAGAGCGCTTTTGCCATCGACGGCCGGCTCGCGCTCGCCAAAGACGAGGCGCCGTTGGCCCTCGAAATCCATGCGCCCCGCGCCGGCTACGGCGTGGCCGAGCGGCGCTTGGCGACCAAGGACGGGCCGGCGTCGTTCGTGCTCGAGTTGCACGTGCGGCTGCGCATGACGGCTCTGGGACGGCTCGAGGGAACGCGGATCTTCGTGCTGCTCGACGACGGCGCGCCGCTGCGTGCGCGCGAGGCCGAAGCGCGCTTGGACCGGCGCGCACCCGAACCCGACGCGCTCGCCGAGGCGGCCCGCTTGGCGGCGGGGATCGTCGATCCGGCCGACGTTCGCGCGGCCGCCGCCGCGCGCTCGATCCCGATGGTGCTGATGGGGGCGCTCAAAGACGCGCTCGACGACTGCTCGCGGGGCTATCGCACGCAGCACTGACGCTCGCTATCCACGAGTCGAACGCGGCATCGGACACCCTTGATATATGGAGGGGGCCGCTCTCCTGTTCGAAGAGTAGCGCTCGTCGATGGAGCACTCTGCCTTACGTCCTTCACGCGCCGTCTTCGTCGGCATGCTGTTCGCCGCGGTGGCGACGCCGGCGCTCGGCGACGAGCTGAACGACATCACCAAAGCGGGCGTGGTCAAGATCGCGGTTCCGCAGGATTTCGCGCCCTTCGGTTCCGCCGGGCCCGACATGCAACCGCAAGGCTACGACATCGATACCGCGCAGCTGATCGCCAAGGGCCTGGGCGTGAAACTGGAACTCGTGCCGGTGACGAGCGCCAACCGGCTGCCGTACCTTGCCACCGGCAAGGTCGACCTGATCATCTCGAGCCTGGGCAAAAATGCCGAGCGCGAGAAAGTCATCGACTTTACTTCAGCCTACGCGCCGTTCTACTCGGGCGTCTTCGGGCCGCCGTCGATCGCGGTCAGCAAGCCTGAGGATCTGGCGGGCAAGACGGTCGGGGTCACGCGCGGCGCGCTCGAAGACCTGGCGCTGACGAAGATCGCACCTTCGACCGCGAACATCCAGCGCTTCGAGGACAACAACACGACGATCTCCGCGTTTCTCTCGGGCCAAGTGCAGCTGATCGCGACCGGCAACGTCGTCGCGGCGGCGATCCTGGCGAAGAACCCGCCGGTCAAGCCCGAGAAGAAGTTCATCATCACCGATTCCCCGTGCTTCATCGGGGTGAGCAAGGGACAGCCGGCGCTCCTCATGCGCCTCGACGCCATCCTCGCGCAGGCGAAGAAGAACGGCTCGCTCGACGCGATCTCGCGCAAGTGGCTGGGCATGGCGCTTCCGAGCGATCTGCCGGCTTAGGGCCAGCTTCGCGCGTTGCGCTATCACTTCGACTTCGGGGCGGTCTTCGAGTATTGGCCGCTCTTGCTCCAGGGAGCGCTGCTGACGCTGGAGCTGACCGCCGTCGCGGTCGTCTTCGGGATGCTGATCGGCATCGCCGGTGCTTACGCACGCACGGCGCGCCTGCCGGTGGCCGGCCCGCTGGTCGCCGCCTACGTCGAACTGATCCGCAACACGCCCTTCCTCGTGCAGCTGTTCTTTCTGTTCTTCGGGCTGCCGTCGCTCGGCATCAAGATCACCGCGATCGAAGCCGCGCTGCTCGGGATGACGTTGAACCTCGGCGCATATGCCGTCGAGATCGTGCGCGCCGGCATCGAAGCGACCGCGCGCGGACAGATCGAGGCCGGCGAGGCGCTGGGAATGACGCGCCTGCAGATATTCCTCTGGGTCGTCATCGTGCCGGCCCTCGACAAAGTGTATCCCGCGCTCGTCAGCCAGTTCATCATCGTGATGCTCGGCTCGTCGGTCGCCTCGCAGATCTCCGCGCCGGAGCTGACGTTCGCCGGCAACTTCATCCAGTCACGCGACTTTCGAAGTTTGGAAGTGTACTTCATCGTCAGCGTGATGTATCTGGCGATCGCGTTCGGGATGCGCCGGCTCCTCGGAGCGTTCGGCCGCTTCGCCTTCGCGCGGAAATAGCGCGATGACGCAATTCACGACCTGGGACATTCTCAAAGACCTGTTGCTGGCGGCGCGCTGGACGCTCGCGCTCTCCGCGATCGCGTTCGCGTGCGGGGGGTTCGTCGGCGTCGTGGTGACGCTGGCGCGCGTTTCGGGTAACGGAACGCTGCGCGCGTTGAGCGTCGCTTACATCGAGGTGCTGCAAGGGACCCCGCTGTTGATGCAGCTCTTTCTCTGCTTCTTCGGGTTGTCGCTGCTCGGGATCGACGTCCCGCCGCTGGCCGCCGCCGCGCTCGCGCTGACGCTCTACACGAGTGCCTTCTTGGCCGAGATTTGGCGCGGCTGCATCGAGGCGATCCCGCGCGGCCAGACCGAAGCGGCCGAAAGCCTGGCCTTCGGCTTCCTCGACCGGATGCGCTACGTGATCTTGCCGCAGGCGATGCGCATCGCGATCGCGCCGACGGTCGGGTTTTCCGTGCAAGTGATCAAAGGCACGGCGCTGGCCTCGGTCATCGGTTTCGTCGAACTGACGAAAGCCGGCACGATCATCACGAACGCGACGTTCGAACCGTTCGTCGTCTACGGTCTCGTGGCGCTGATCTACTTCGCGCTCTGCTATCCGCTCTCGCTGTGGAGCAGGCGGTTCGAACGGCGGCTCCATGCCGCTGCTTGAACTCGCCGGCGTCCACAAGCGCTTCGGCGAACACGAAGTCTTGCGTGGGATCGATCTGGCGGTCGAGAGCGGCGAGGTCGTTGCGATCATCGGCCGCAGCGGGTCCGGAAAGTCGACGCTTTTGCGCTGTATCAACGGCCTGGAGACCTACGAAGCCGGCACGATCCACGTCGACGGGAAGCTCGTCGACCGCAAGGCCGGCGATCTGCGCGCGATCCGCCAGACGGTCGGGATGGTCTTTCAGAGCTTCAACTTGTTCCCGCACCTCTCGGCGGGTGGCAACGTGATGCTCGCGCCGCGGATCGTGCAGCGCGTTCCCAAGGCGCAGGCCGAGCGCATCGCGCGCGAACGGCTCGCGCAAGTCGGGCTGAGCGAGAAGTTCGACAGCCTCCCGGCACGCCTGTCGGGCGGCCAGCAGCAGCGCGTCGCGATCGCGCGCACCCTCGCGACTTCGCCGAAGGCGATCCTTTGCGACGAGATCACCTCGGCGCTCGATCCGGAACTCGTCGGCGAAGTGCTGCGCGTCGTCGAGCGATTGGCGGCCGACGGCATGACGATGGTCCTGGTCACCCACGAGATGAACTTCGCGCGCAAAGTGTGCGACCGGCTGATCTTCATGCACCACGGGAAGATCCACGAGAGCGGCCGCCCCGAAGCGTTGTTCGACGCGCCGCAAACCCCGGAGCTCGCGAACTTCCTGCGCACCGACCACTAGGGCGCGGCCTGCGGGTGCGACGACCCGGCTACCGCAGTAAGCTCGCGTAGGCGAAGAGCTCGGCCAGCATCGTGGCCAGGAACGTCGCGACGCCGGCCTTGGCGATGCGTGCGTCTTGCGCGAGCATCCCGAACTCGCCGCGTTCGAGCATCCGCACGAGGCCGAACACGAAGTACGCGCTCGGGAGCGCGAACGCCGCCAGCGTCCACGGCGCGCCGAACGCGCACGCGACCAAGACGCTCGCATACAGCGCCGCGGCCAGCACGTACACGAGGTAGCGCGCCGCGGAGCGGCCGAGGCGCACGACGAGGTTGCGCTTCCCGGTAGCGGCGTCGGCTTCGAAGTCGGGATATTCGACGCACAGCATCATGATCGCCATCGCGAACGCGCCCGGCATGAGCGAGAGCACCACCCCGCCGTCGACCGCGTTCGCGAACGTCGCGTAGCCACAGAGCGCGACGAGGACGGCCACCACGAGCGCCGTATCGGCTTCGCCCCATCCGCGGGCGAGCAAACGCGCCGGCGGCGACGAGTAGGTCCAGGCACCGGCCGCGATCGCGACCGCGATGCACGCGGCCACGATGCGCCCGTGGTCGACCAGCGTCGCGACGCCCGCGAAGCCGCTCGCCGCACAGATGAGCGCGGCCGTCATCGCCACCTGCGGCCCCAGCGTGCCGTCGACGAGCACGCCGCTCCCGCCGGAGAAGGGCGTGCGGGTCGTGCGCGCGTCGCTCGCGCGGTCGAAAAAGTCGTTGCTGTAGTGCACCATCAAGTGGAACGACGTCACGGTCCACTGCCCGATCAGGTAGTGGGTCGCGTCGATCGGGAAGCCGCGATACGCCGCGATCGCAGCGCCTGCGCCGAAGCTGACGAACCCGCCGGCGAGAAACTTCAGCCGCGAAAGGGCGACGAACCCGGCGAGGCCCCGGAGAGGAGCCGCTGACGTAGGTTTCAAAAATCGCTTCCGTATCTCGAAAGGAGGGGGTTACGCTGGCTAAGCCTCGGCGCCGCACCGCCTTTGGGCGGCCGACCGTGCAGTCGATCGACCGGACCCTCGACGTGCTCGAAGCGCTCTCCGCGCGGCGCACCCCGACCGGGATCAGCGAGTTGGCCCATCAAGTGGGCCTGCACGTGAGTACCGTCCATCGTCTGCTTGCAACCTTGGTCGACCGGGGATACGTGCGGCAAGACCCGGAGAGTTCGCGCTATCATCTCGGTTCCCGGGTATTCGCGCTCGCCAGCGCCGCCGACATCCATCTCGACTTGCGGCTGGTCGCACGGCCGTACATCGAGCGCCTGATGCGCACCGTCGGGGAGACGGCGAACCTCGTGACCGCAACCGACGGCGAAGTGATCTACATCGACCAAGTCGAGAGCCTCCACCTGGTGAAGATGTTCACCCAGCCCGGGATGCGCGCCCCGCTGTACTGCACCGGCAGCGGCAAGGTGTTCCTGGCGTTCCGGCCGGCGGAACAGATCGAGCCGATCCTGGCCGGCCCGCTGCGACGTTTCACGGCCCGTACCCTCACCTCCCGGCGCAGCCTGGAAACCGAACTCGCCACGATCCGCCGCGACGGGTACGCGGTCGACAACGAAGAGATGGAAGAAGGAGTCCGATGCCTCGCAGTCCCGATCTTCGACCGGCGCGGGGACATCGTCGGTGCGCTCTCCGTTTCCGGGCCGACGTCGCGCATGACCCAGCCGCGGGTGGCGGGGATCGCGCAACAAGCCCGCGGCATCGCCCGCGAGCTGAGCACGCAGCTCGGCTTCGAACACCAGACGCTCGTCGTGTAGAGCCGCGAGGCTGACGGCATGCGCTTCGCGGCCATCGACGTCGGCACCAATTCGATCCACCTGATCGTCGTCGAGATCGACGCCGACCTCGACACCTCGCGCGTCCTCTACAAAGCGCGTGAAATGGTCCGCTTGGGGGCCGGCGACGCGATGGAACGCGGGCTGCTCGGCCCCAAGGCGATGGACCGCGGGGCCGCCGCGATCGCCCGCTTCGCCGAGGCGGCCCGCGAACAAGGCGCGGTCGCGGTGCGCGCGGTCGCGACCTCGGCGGTGCGCGAAGCGGCGAACGCGGTCGAATTCACGGCCCTCGTCCGCGAGCGCGCCGGCGTCGACCTCGAGATCCTCTCGGGCCACGAGGAAGCGCGGCTGATCCATCTCGGGGTCGCACGCGGCTATCCGATCTACGACCGGCTCGCGTGTATCATCGACATCGGCGGCGGCTCGACCGAATTCATCGTCGCCGACGGGTATCGGCCGTACTTTCTCGAGAGCGTGAAGCTCGGCAGTTTGCGGCTGTACGACGCGTATATGCGCGGGGCCGCGTCGCAGGTGGTCGCTGCCTACCGGCTCGACCAGCACATCGCGACGCAGCTCGAGCCGCTGCTCGAACGGCTGCGCGAGTTCCCGCTCGACATCGTCATCGGGACGTCGGGGACGATCATGGGCTTGGCCGCGCTCGATGCGGCCGGCGACGAGGTGACCGCGCGCGTGCACGGGTACGAGCTGCGGCTCGAACGGTTGCGCGCGCTGCAGACGCGGATGCTCGCGATGAGCGAGAACGAGCGCCGGCGGATGCCCGGCATGAATCCGCGCCGCGCCGACATCATCGTCGCGGGCAATGCGGTGATGATCGCGGCGCTCGAGGGGTTGGGGCGCGACCGGCTCGTCGTGTGCGAACGCGCGCTGCGCGACGGGGTCGTCGTCGACTTCGTACAACGCGACCAAGAGCTGATGCGCTCGCTCGGCGACGAGCGCGCGCGCCGGCTCGACGCGGTCGAAAACCTCGGCCGCCGCTTCGCGAGCGCGGGCGCGCACGAACGGCACGTCGCGGCGACCGCGGTCGCGTTGTTCGACCGGCTCTTGGATCTGCACGGCATGGGCCAAGCCGACCGCGATTTGCTCAACGCGGCCGCGCTCGTGCACGACATCGGCCGCTACGTCAATCCGAGCGCGCATCACAAACACGGCGCCTACCTGATTCGCAACGCGCTGCTCCCCGGATGGCGCGCCCGGCGAGACCCAGGTGCTCGCGGCGATCGTGCGGTATCATCGCAAGGCCCTGCCCAAGCCGGCCCATCTCGAGATGGCGCTCCTCGATCCGACGGAACGTGCGCGGGCCTTCGGACTCGCGGCGATCTTACGGATCGCCGACGGCCTCGATGCACGCCGGCTGGGGCTCGTACGCGGTCTCGAAGTCGGAGCGGAACGGGCGCGATCTCGAGATCGTCGTACAGGCCGACGAAGACATCGTCAGCGAACTCTCGTCGGCGGTCTTCAAAACGGACCTCTTCGAAGACTTCTTCGCGATGCGCGTGAGCTTACGGGCCGCGCGCGTCCGGGAGCGGACTGAACGCAACGACGACCGCGAATCCCCCCTCCACGGTCAACGGCGTCCGGAAGAAAATTCTGCTCGTCGACGACGAGTCGGCGATCCTCCAGTCGCTGCGCTACAACCTCGAACGCAACGGTTACGCCGTCGCCGACCGCCGGCGACGGCCGCAGCGCGGTCGCCCTCGCCGCCAGCGAAAAGCCCGATCTGTGATCCTCGACATCATGCTGCCGGTGCTCGACGGCATCGAGGCGTGCAAGGAGATCCGCAAGAGTTCGAGCGTGCCGATCATCATGCTCACCGCCAAGGACCAGGAGTTCGACAAAGTCCTGGCGCTCGAGCTCGGCGCCGACGACTACGTGACCAAGCCGTTCTCGCTCGGCGAGATCATCGCCCGGGTCAAGGCGCGGCTGCGCCGCCAGAGAAGTCGATCACGAGCAGCGCGACGAGACGATCACGGTCGGGGACATCTCGATCGACCCTTCGCGCCAGCGCCTGGTCGTGCGCGGCGAGGACGTCGCGCTCGCGCCCAAGGAATTCCGGCTGCTGCACCTGCTGATGGAGAATCGCGGCCGCATCGTCACCCGCCAGATGCTGCTCGAAAAAGTCTGGGGCTACGACTTCGAAGGCGAGCATCAGACGATCAGCGTCCACGTGCGCTGGCTGCGCGAGAAGATCGAGGTCGATCCCAACAATCCGCGGCACATCGTCACCGTCCGCAGCCGCGGCTACATGTTCCGCGAGTAGCGTGTGCTCGAAGCCACGGCTCGCCAGCATATTAGAAGGGGGAGCGTGATCGCCGGCAGCCGGTCGCGGCGGAGGTCGTCGCATTTGCCCTGGGGGCGGCCGTGACTGCGCTCGCCATGCGCCGCGCGGCCGCCGTGCGGCCGGCGGAGCAGCCGAGTACGCCGGCGGCGATCGAACCCGTCCCCGACTGCCGCTTCGATCGTCTGATCGCCTCGTTGCCGCTGGCGGCGGTGGTCTGTCGACCGCCGCGGGCACGTCGCGTCGTTCAATGCGGCCGCGCAGCGCGACTTCAATCTCGACCCGCTGCGCTCGCCGGGCCGCGCGCTGATCGAGGCGATCCCGTCGGTCGACGTCGAACGCAAGTGACGAACGCTCTGGCCGGCGTCAGTTCGACGCGTTCGGTGACCGTCACCGCGCTCGACCGCGAGCGCACGTTCACGATCGCGGTGTTCCCGATCTCCGAAGACGGTGCGGTGCTGGTGGCCGACGAGGTGACGCAGGTGATCGCGCTCGAGCGCGTGCGGCGCGACTTCATCTCCAACGTCTCGCACGAACTGCGCACCCCGCTCTCGGCGATCAAGCTGATGGTCGAGACGGTGCTACTCTCCGAGGGCGATACCGAAGCGATCAAGTTGTTTCTGCCGAAGGTCGGCCATGAAGTCGACCGGATGGTGCAACTGATCGAAGACCTGCTCGCGCTCGCGCGCTCGGAGTCGGGGCGCCTTCCGTTGCGCTTGGAGACGTTCGATCTGGCGGAGTTCGCCGCGTCGGTCGTGCAGGGGTTCGAACAGCGTTCGGCGGCGCTCGAGGTGACCCTCGAGGTGCGCCCGCGTACGCGCGTCGACGTCGATGCCGATCGCAACCGGCTCACGCAAGTGCTGGTCAACCTCGTCGACAACGCGCTGCGCCACACGCCGGCGGGCGGCCGCATCACGGTGACGATCGATCGCGACGGGGCCGACGCACTGCTCGTGGTCCGCGACACGGGGATCGGCATCCCGTACAACGACTTGCCGCACATCTTCGAGCGGTTCTACGTCGTCGAGCGCTCGCGCGCACGCGAACGGAGCGGGACCGGCCTGGGGCTCTCGATCTCCAAGCAATTGATGGAAGCGCACGGCGGATCGATCGCGGCGGAGTCCGACCTCGGCAGCGGCTCGACGTTCCGCTGCCGCCTCCCGGCACGCTCGCCTGCTCCTTTAACAATCCGATAAGTTTTCAATAACATACGCCCCGTATGCTAGGGGCGATGGAGACGTCGTCTCGCCGTGCGAGGGTCCGCAGGTCGCGCCAACAGCGCGCCGACGAACTGCCGCGTGCCGAATGTTTGGCATTCGTCCGGCGCTACTGGGAATCGATGACACTGCGCGACGCGCTCGACTTGCGGCTCGATCTGATCCCCGGGATGCGCGGCCAGAAGATTAAGCTTCCTTAATCATTGCTTAAGGTTGCCTTAGAGTCTAGTTGCGACGATACGTCGCGGTCTCAGATTTTTTACACCCCGCATCCCCGTCCCCGAGTTCATGCACTACTTCATCTCTAGGAGGTCACCCATGCGCAGGACCGCTGCACTAGCGGCCATGCTTCTGAGCGGCGCACTGCTCGTACCGAACGTCGCGTTTGCCGATGCGACGATCACGGCTGCGGGTTCGACGGCGCTGCTGCCGCTGGTAAAAGAGGCCGCGACCCTTTACCAACAAGCAAATCCTGACGTCAAGATCAACGTGTCCGGCGGCGGCTCGGGCGTCGGCATCACCCAGGTCGCCTCGAAAGCCGTGGATATCGGCGACTCCGATATCCTGGCCACGGGCCAACCCGACCTGATCGATCACGCGGTCGCGGTGATCGGATTTTCGGTGATCGTCAACCCGGCGACGAACGTGAAGGCGCTTACGAAGGCGCAAATCCAGGCGATCTTCACCGGCAAGACGACGAATTGGAAAGACGTCGGCGGGGCCGACCAGAAAATCGTTTTCATCAACCGTCCGCGCAGCTCGGGAACCCGCGCCGTGTTCGTGAAAACGATCATGGGCGGCACTCCGGTCAGCGAAGCGGGGCTCGTCGAGGACGCGACGGGAACGGTCGTGACGACGGTGAAGAACACGCCGGGATCGGTCTCGTATGCCGCGTTTTCCGGGACGCGTGGTGCCTCAGGCGTGACCGAGGTTTCGATCGACGGCGTCGCCCCCACCGACGACAACGTGGTCGCCGGCAAGTACCCGTTCTGGTCGTACGAGCACATGTACACCAACGGGCCGCCGAGCAAGGACGTTTCGCGGTTCCTCGCGTTCGTCACGACGCGCCGCGACCTGCTCGGCAAACTGGGCTACATCCCCATCAACGACATGAAGGTTAAGGAATCCGATCGCTAGTTCATCACCAGGCTTGCCGGCCGTAACGGGCCGGCAAGCCGTCTCCGTGACCGAGCGCGCCGCGAAAGGTGCGCACCGTCAGGAGCAAATCGCGCTCTTCGTGCTCAAGTCGGCGGCGTTCTTCGTCGTCTTCATCATGGCCGTGCTCGTGCTGTACTTGGCGAACGAAGGGATCAAGACGTTCACGGTCGACCACATCTCGCCGCTGCTGTTCCTGTTCTCGCCGACGTTCTCGCCCGACACGAAGCAGCCCGGCTCGCTGACGTTCATCGTCGGCTCGCTCGCGATCACGTTGTTCGCGATCGTGGTCGGCGGCCCGTTCGGGATCGCGGTCGGCGTCTTCTTGGCCGAACTCTGTCCGCCGCGCTTCGCGGGCATCCTCAAGCCGTGCATCGAGATGCTGGTCGGGATCCCGTCCGTCGTTTACGGCTGGCTCGGCTTGACGCTGCTCGTGCCGCTGGTACGCAACCTGACCGGCTCGCCCGGCTTCGGCCTGATGGCCGCCGGCATCGTGCTGGCGATCATGATCTTGCCGACCGTGATATCGCTCTCGGAAGACGCCTTGCACTCGGTTCCGGGGTCGATCAAGGAAGGCTCGCTGGCCCTCGGGGCGACACGCTGGGAGACGATCGCGAAGATCATCTTGCCGGCCGCCGCGAGCGGATTGTCGGTCGCGGTCATTCTCGGCATCGCGCGCGCGATCGGCGAGACGATGGCCGTTCAGATGGTCATCGGCAACTCGAGCGTCCTGCCCACGAGCCTGACCAGTGCGACCGCCGCGCTGCCGACCGAAATCGTCATCGACATGGCCGGGGCGGCACAAGGTTCACCGTTGCAGCACGCGCTATTCTCCATGGCGTTCCTCCTCTTGTTGATCGCCATGCTGCTCATTCTGTGCGTCCGGTTCGCCGTGAGAAAGCGGGCATGAAAGCCGAAGCCGCGTTGTCCAATACGATCGCAGCTGAAAAACGAGCCTCCAACGTCCGCGGGCGCAAGTTCGTCGACGGTCTCGCGACGGGTCTGCTGTGGGCGTCGGCGGTGTTCGTCATCGGCATGCTGGCGCTGTTCATCGGCTATCTGTTCTACCTCGGGGCCGGCGCGCTGTCGTGGCACTTCATCACGTCGCCGCCGCAAGAGACCGACGCCGGCGGCGGCATCGGGCCCGAGATCTTCAATTCGTTCTACATCCTGCTCCTGACGCTGTTCTTCACGATTCCGATCGCGCTCTCGAGCGGCATCTACCTCCAGGAGTATGCGAGCCGCGGGCGCTTCCGCGACATCGTGCAGTTCTGCGCCGAATCGCTGGCCACGATCCCGTCGATCGTCATGGGCCTCTTCGGGCTGCTCGTGTTCGTCTATTTCTTCGGCTGGAAATTTTCCGCG
The DNA here is from genome assembly GCA_963749395.1 of Vulcanimicrobiota bacterium. GTDB lineage: Bacteria > Vulcanimicrobiota > Vulcanimicrobiia > Vulcanimicrobiales > Vulcanimicrobiaceae > CAVVMT01. The sequence continues at coordinate 541,130 of CAVVMT010000008.1, read as the reverse complement.
ATCGGCGGCGCGCTGACCCTGACGATCCTCAACCTGCCGGCGCTGATGCGCGTGACGCAGGAGGCGCTCTCGAGCGTCCCCGACACGTACCGCGAAGCGTCGATGGGGATGGGCGCGACGAAGTGGCAGACGATCTTCCGGGTCGTACTGCCGAGCGCGATCGGCCCGCTCACCACCGGCATCGTGCTGATCGCCGGCCGCATCTTCGGTGAGACCGCGGCCTTGATCTACACCGCGGGCCTCAGCGTAAGCGCCAACCAGCCCTACGACTTCGGCCTCTGGCACACGAGCGAAACGCTCGCCGTCCACTTGTGGTACGTTCATTCCGAGAGCCTCGTCCCCGACGTCGACAAGGTCGCCAATGGTTCGGCGCTGGTCCTTCTCATCATGGTGTTGATCTTCAACGTGAGCGCGCGAGTGCTCGGCCGTTTTCTCACCGTCCGCCTGACAGGAAAAGCCTGATGCAAAACGCCGTCGAGCAGCCGCCCCTCGAAGGGAAACACAAGACCAAGCTCGCCGCCTCCGACGTCAACATCTACTACGGCAGCTTCAACGCGATCAAGCACGCGTCACTGAACATGCTCGAGAACACGGTCACGGCGCTGATCGGGCCCTCGGGATGCGGCAAGTCGACGTTCCTGCGCTCGCTGAACCGCATGCACGACCTCGTTCCCGGTGCGCGCGTCGAAGGCAAGATCACCCTCGACGGGATGGACATCTACGACGCGAAGGTTGACCCGGTCATGGTGCGGCACCGCATCGGGATGGTGTTCCAGCGGCCCAATCCGTTCCCCAAATCGCTGTTCGAGAACGTCGTGTACGGGCCGAAGATCCACGGCGAACACAACGGGGCGAAGCTCCACGAGATCGCCGAGAAGAGCCTGCGCAACGCCGCGCTGTGGGACGAAGTGAAGGACCGTTTGAACCGCTCCGCGCTCGACCTCTCGGGCGGGCAGCAGCAGCGCTTGTGCATCGCCCGCGTGCTGGCGGTCGAGCCCGAGGTGATCTTGATGGACGAGCCCGCCTCGGCGCTCGATCCGATCGCGACCTCGAAGATCGAAGACCTGATCGGCGAGTTGAAGAAGCAGTACACGGTCGTCATCGTGACCCACTCGATGCAACAGGCCGCCCGCATCTCCGATTTCACCGCGTTCTTCCACCTCGGTGAAATCGTCGAGCACGGCACGACGAACGATATCTTCACCCGCCCCAAAGACAAGCGAACGGAAGACTACATCACCGGACGCTTTGGGTAAGTAGCGAGCGGATCGTAGCGGGGGGCGCATACGCGCAGGCCCGAAGCGCCCCGACCATGATCCTTGAATCGATGCGGGCTCTACGCAAGGACGAGCCGGCGCCCGGGCTGTCACTCGACGACGTTGCCGTTCCGGCCATCGGGCCCTTCGACGTGTTGATCCGGGTGCGCAAAGCGGGCATCTGCGGCACCGATCAGCACATCTACGGCTGGGACCCCTGGGCGCAAGGCCGGGTGCGGCCGCCGCTGGTCGTCGGACACGAGTTCATGGGCACCGTCGCGGCGGTCGGGGCCGCGGTGCGCCGGTTCGAGGCCGGTCAGCGCGTCTCGGCCGAGGGCCACATCTCGTGCGGCGCCTGCCTCCTGTGCCGGACGGGCGACGCGCATATCTGCGACGAGGTCGAGATCATCGGGGTCGACCGCGACGGGTCGTTCGCCGACTACATCGCGATGCCCGAAGGCAACGTGTGGCCGCTCGATCCGGCGATCCCCGACGAGGTCGCGGCGGTGTTCGATCCGCTCGGGAACGCCGTGCACACCGTGATGGCGGCCGGCGTCAGCACCAAGAGCGTCGCGATCACCGGGGTCGGGTCGATCGGGCTGATGGCGATCCCGGTCGCCCGGGCCGCGGGCGCAGCGTCGGTGTTCGCGATCGACGTCAACCCGGCGAAGCTCGAATTGGCGCAGCGCGTCGGCGCCGACGCGACCTTCCTCGCGAGCGACCCGAATCTCGTCGACGAGATCCTGCGGCGCACGGGCGGCGAGGGCGTCGACGTGCTGCTCGAGATGTCGGGCAGCGGTTCGGCGATCAACACCGGCCTGGCGCTCGTGCGCAACGGCGGCCGGGCGGCGCTGCTCGGCATTCCGTCGGAAGACATCAGCCTCAACCTCGCCGAGCGCATCATCTTCAAGGGGCTGACCGTGCTCGGCATCAACGGCCGCAAGATGTTCGAGACCTGGTATCAGACCGAAGCGCTCGTGCGCAGCGGGCGGGTCGACCTCGGGCCGATCATCACCCACGTGCTGCCCTTCGAGGACTACGAGCGCGCGTTCACCCTGATGCGCACCGGCGGGGCCGCGAAGATCGTCCTCGACGTCACAGCCAACTGACGTCGTGGCGGGCGAACGAATTGACGTCGGTGACGTCGACGCGCGATCGGTGGCGTTCGGTCCCGGTTCCCAGCACGAGTTCGTACGTGCCGGGATGCACGCCGTGGATCACGTAGGCGCCGCGCCGGTCGGTCGTGCCGACGTAGCCTTTGCCGTCGACGATCGCGCGCACCGGGACGTTGGCCACCGGGGTTCCGAGGCGGTCGACGACGTAGCCGCCGATCGCCGTCGACGGGGTGCCTTCGACCGTCTGGCCTTCCCCGGGGACCAGGGCCCGGGTCAGCTCGATCTGCGTGCCGGCCAAAACGCCGATCCCGCGCAGCAGGAGCGAGAGGTAGCCGCGGGCCGAGACGACGATGTCGTAGACGCCTTGCGGGAGCGAGACTTCGAAGTGCCCCTTGCTGTCGGCGTCGCCGCGCGAGAGGCGCGCGTTGCGCCACACGAAGGTCGCGCGCGCGCCCGCGAGCGGGACACCGGAGCGGCGATCGATGAACGTACACGACAAGCTGCCCGTCTCTTCGGCCATATCTCCCTGAATCGTCCGCCGCGTTCGCACTTTCACCTGCGGGGAACTCGATGAACCACCGTTTCAACGTCGCGCTGCAGACCGAACTCGACCGCCTGCGCGAGGCCGGGACGTTCAAGCACATGCGCCACCTCACCTCGCCTATGGCCGCCGAGGTGCACATGGAGGAAGCCGGCGACGTCATCGTCTTGTCGTCAAACAACTACCTCGGCTTGGCCGACGATCCGGCAGTCGTGGCGGCGGGCATCAAGGGTCTCGAAACCTACGGCGCGGGGACCGCGTCGGTGCGGTTCATCTGCGGCACGTTCGACTGCCACCGGCTGCTCGAAGAGCGGATCGCGGGCTTCCTCGGCACCGAAGCGGCGCTGAGTTACGTGTCGTGCTGGACCGCGAACGAAGGGCTGCTGCCGACGATCGCCGGGCCCGGTTCGATCATCCTCTCCGACGAGCTCAACCACGCGTCGATCATCGACGGGTGCCGGCTCGCTTCGCAGGCGAAGCGCCTGCGCTACAAGCACTCCGACATGGCCGACCTCGAGGCCCAGCTCAAGGACGCGCGCGGCGCGGAGGGCCCGATCGTCATCGTCACCGACGGCGTGTTCTCGATGGAGGGGAGCATCGCGAATCTGCCGCGGATCGTGCAGCTCGCCGAGCAGTACGACGCGGTGACGGTCGTCGACGACAGTCACGGCACCGGCGTCATGGGCCGCACCGGCCGCGGCACCGTCGAACACTTCGGCCTCGAGGGCCGGGTCGACATCATCACCGGCACGCTCGGCAAGGCGCTCGGCGGCGCGGCCGGTGGTTTCGTCGCCGGAAGCGCAGCGCTCGTCGAAACACTCGTGCAAAAGTCGCGCACGCAACTCTTCTCGAACGCGCTGCCGCCGACGGTCGCGTGCAGTGCGCTGGCGGCCGTCGACCGGCTCGCGACGCGCCCCGAACTCGTCGAGCGGCTGCGACACAACGTCGCCTACTTTCGAGCCGGTTTGATGCGCCTGGGTTACAAGCCGCTCGACGGCGAGAGCGCGATCATCCCCATCATCGTCGGCGACACCGCGTTCGCGATCGCGATGAGCGAAAAGCTCCTCAAGGAAGGCGTGTTCGTGACCGGATTCGGCTTCCCGGTCGTCCCCGAGGGCACCGCCCGGATCCGCGTCCAGATGAACGCCAAGCTCGCGAAGGAACACCTCGACCGCGCGCTCGCGGCTTTCGAGCGCGTGGGCAATGAACTCGGCCTGATCGATGGGTTCAGGCCTTGCGCCTAAACCCGTCGCCTCGCGCTTCGCACTTGGCGAAGTCGACGGTGGCGACCAGATTGCTAGACCTTTTCGGGCGTTAGCGGGGAGGGGTGGCGGGGCTCGTAGAGACCGATCTCGTCGCCGCCCGGCAGCCGGATCTGGGTCGCGAGTCCCCAGCCGCGGTCGCTCACCGGCATCGTCGTCTCGATGCCGCGCTCGGCGAGTTTGGCGACGGTCGCGTGGACATCGTCGCATATCAGGTAGAGTTCGTGGCTCGTGGCGCCCTCGGTTGGATGGGCGGCGATCTCGAGCGGCGGCCCGGCGAAGATCGGCCAGCCACCGCCGGCGTCGACCGACGAGAGTCCCATCACGTCGCCCAAGAAGGCCCTGACCCCCTCGGCGTCTTTGCTGTAGATGATCGCGTGCATGCTGGTGATCATGTCGTCTCCTTCACCCATAAGCGAACGGCGGACCACGATCATAGCAAAGCCGTAGCGGCTTGTCAGTACGTTCCCGGAACCTAACGGTGGAGCGTCTGGATCGCCTGCATCAGGACGCGGACGTCGTTGTAACCCTTGTAGATCGGCGTCAGGCGCTTGTGGAGGTGAAGGAGCGAATAGACGGCGGCCTGGGCCGAGCGGATCGAGTATTCGACGGTGAACACGACGTCGTCGGGCAGCTCGACGTACTGGCCGATGAAGGCGAGATTCGTCGAACCGTGCGGGACGACGCGCGGCCGGTCGCCGTCCTTGCGCACGAGAAATTGGCTGGTGATATACGGCATGACGCAAGGCACGACGTTGGCGGTCGCGAGCATCGCTTCGCGGCGCCGCGAATCGAGGTGCAGATGACCGAGCACCTCTTCGAAGATTTCGCGCCCGCTGCACTTCGACATCGGCTTGTGCACGTAGTCGCCGAACTTTCCGTAATGCAAGCCGTAGCCCCACCACACCGAAACCGGATCGGTCTGGTTGGGAAAGAACGGCTGGTGATAGATCGATAGGGTGAGCAGCCAGCTCGAGTGCTTGAACGTGACCAGGCCGCCTTTGCCGGGTTCGCTACCGGTGAACTCTTCCATGAACTGCAAGAACGAGCGGTCGGTCGAGGTGACGGTGAACGATTCCCACACCGACTCCTCGATGTGGCCGTCGAAGACCGCCGGGTTGCCGAACTCCGGCCGGTCGCGCGCGATCGTCTCCCACAGGCGCCACGCACCGCTGGTCTTCTCGCGGTTGAGGACCGGCGCGCTCGTCATCGTTCCGAACGCCTTGTCGGCGGTCATCGATCCGTTGGTCACGAAGACGTAGTTGTCTTCGCCCAGCGGAATGCTCGACGGCGAGCCGGCGACCGTGCACTCGATGCTCTCGACCGTGATCTTTCCGTTGCCCCCGTTGAAGCGCAGATCGTCGACGACCGTCTCGAACTGCACGCGCACGCCGCGTTCGTTCAACCATTTGGCGAGCGGCACGGCCATCGAGTCGTACTGGTTGTAAACGGTGCGGTAGATGCCTTCCTGCGTGTCGATCGTGGAGAAGTGATGGATGAAGCGCAACAAGTAACGGCGGAATTCGATCGCGCTGTGCCAGCGTTGGAAGGCGAACAACGTGCTCCACTCGATCCAAAAGTTCGTTTGGAAGAAGTGTTCGTTGAAGCAGTCGCTAACGCGTTTTCCGTCGAGATGGCTCTCCGAGGTCGCGAGCAGGCCGAGCAAATCCATGCGGTCGCGCTCGATGAAGCCGAGGCGGTGCGCGTCGACGATCTTCCCCACGCGATCGACCAGCCGGGCGCGATTGTGCCACGGTATGGCGACTTTGGCGAGATTCGTTTCGTCGGTCACCGAGATGTCCGGATCGGTCGACGACGGGATCGACGACATCAAGTCGAACGTGCAGTTGTACTTGTTTTCGAACATGCGGCTGCCCGACATGAAATATCCGGTCGACGGGTTGCCGTGCGCGTCGAGCGCACCGCCGAAGTCGCGCGATTCCTCGAAGATGACGATGTCGCGGCCGTCGACGTTGCCGTCTCGGATCAGGTACGCTGCTCCCGCGAGCGAAGCGATGCCACTACCGACGAAATAGTACTTGCTCATGATAATGCCTAAGCGAAGGGTTCCACCGGTGTATGTTGGCGCTAGCGCCATTGAAGCACCGGCCTGTCCGCTTCTCGTGAAGTGTTTGCGAAGATCGAGCGGGGAAAACAGCCTCGCAGCGAGCAAATCCGGGGCAGAGTGAGCTTGCGCCGGAAACTCTTCGCCCTGCTTGCCGCAGTCGCGCTGGTTTCACTCGGCGCGTTGGCGGCATTGGATTACTACAGTGGCCTGAAGCTGGCCGATCGCGAAGCGTTGGCCCGGCGCGACAGCCTGCTGGCGGATCTCAAGCAGCTGTTGGGCAGCTCCGTCGACGCCAACGCGCAGTACCTCAACCAGCAGGCGAACATCGTCAGCCTGGCGCTCGAGGTGCAGGCGGCCGCCGTCGAGCGCGAACTCGATCGCCCGCCGCCCGACGTGCCGCTCTATTTCGCCGGCCAGTTCGACGGCCCGCGGGCGGGTTGGCCGCCGCAAACGGCCCTCGAACGGCTCGGCGGGGCGCCGGATGCGATCCCGGCCTCGTACGCGGTCGGATCGGTGCTCGTCCCCGACGGGATCGATGCGGCTGCCGTGCGTCCCGACCTGCTGCGGCTCGCGGCGACGTTTCCGGTGCTGCGGGCGATCGCGACGCAGCATCCCGGGCTCTTCGCCGGGCAATTCACGGCGCTCGAGAACGGAGCGCGGAGCAACTACCCCGGGCACGGCGGATTCCCGCGCGGATACGACTCCCGAAAACGGTCGTGGTACATCGCCGCGGCGACCGCGGGGAAGGCGGTGTGGACCCCGGTCTTTTCCGCGACGACCGAACAGCTGACGTTCATCGCATCGATGCCGGTGCGGGGGCGCAACGGGCGCTTCGCCGGGGTTGCCGCCGACGAGATCGCGATCGTCACGTTGTTGCGCGAACTGGGGAGCCGCGCGATCGCGCCGGACCGGCGTCCCGCGATGGCTTCGCTCGCCGAAGCGGCGGAGAACGTTGCCGCCGTGCTCGTGACGCCCCAGACGAACGCCGAGGGCGACGCCGACGCGCTTCGGATCCTCGCGCAGCGCTCGTACAATCAAACGGCGATGTGGAACGTCACGCCGTCGTTCGACACGATCGCGGGCCGAGGCGAGCCGGCCTACGACGCGGTCGTCGCCGACGTCCAAGCCGGTCGCAGCGGCGTGGCGCGGCTGCCCTACGACGGGCGCGACAGCTTGTGGGCATACAGTCCCGTGCCGGCCTTTAGCGCTGCACTCTTGCTCGTGCTGCCGTACGACCGCGTCCTGGCGGCGGCTGAAGCCGGGAGCCAGTCGATCCGGGACGCGGCCCGCGACCAGTTGCGCGAGACGTTGCTGCTCTCGGTCGCGATCCTGTCGATCGTGGCCGTCGTCGCGTACGGCGTCGCGGCCGTCGCGACCCGCGGGATACGCGAACTTGCCGTCGTCGCCGGGCGGATCGGCGGCGGGGACCTCGGCGCACGGGCGCCGGTCCACGGACACGACGAGGTCGCCGCGCTGGCGGCGTCGTTCAACGCGATGGTTCCCAAACTGCAAGACGGCTTGCGAATGCAGCACGGCCTCGAGCTCGCGCGCGCCGTCCAGCAAAACCTCTTACCGTCACACCCGCCGGCCGTCGCGGGCTTCGATCTTGCCGGGGCCAGCGTCTACTGCGACGAGACGGGCGGCGACTACTACGACTTCGTCGATCTCCCACGCGGAACGCGGCATGCGATGGCGGTGGCGATCGGCGACGTCAGCGGCCACGGCGTCAGTTCGGCCCTGCTCATGGCAAGCGTGCGCGCGGCCCTGCACGGGTCGATCGACGGTGGCGAGGCGCCGCGGCTCTGGATGGAACGCGCGAACCGGTTGCTTTGTGCGGACGTGCAGGACGGGAGCTTCATGACCCTCCTGCTATTGCTCGTCGACCCCGCCGCCGCGACGGTGCGCTGGGTCAACGCCGCCCACGACCCGCCGGTGCTCTATCATGTCGCCGGCGATGCATTCTTGCCGGCCGACGGGGGCGACATCCCGATCGGTATCGACGCCGACTGGTCGTACTCCGAGCACGAACTCGCGCTTCCCGCGGGGGACGTCGTCCTGGCGGTGGGAACGGATGGCATCTGGGAAACAGAGAATGCGCAGGGCGAGCAATTCGGTCGCGAACGATTTCGGGCGCTGGTCCGCGCCCATGCCGCTCAGAGCGCCGGCGCGCTCTGTTCGACCATTTTGGAGGAGGTCGCTCGGTACCGTGGTAGCCTGCCCGCGGCCGACGATGTTACGCTCGTCATCGTCAAGTTCGCAGTCGCGCTCGCCTGAAAGGTCATATGGACGAACCAACGGTGTTCACGGTCGACGAGCAGCGGATCGACTACGATAGCGCGCCGCGCTTCCAGGAGACGCTGCTCGCGGCCGTCGGCGACGGCTCGGGCGGGCTCGTGGTCGATTTCGGCGCCGTCGAAGCGATCAGCAGCGTCGGGCTGCGCGCGCTGGTTGTGGCGGCCAAGAAGACCAAGGGCGCCGGGGGGAAAATCGCGATTTGCTGCTTGCGCCCGATCGTCCGCGAGGTCTTCTTGATCAGCCGGTTCGACGCGCTGTTCCCGCTGTACGACACGGTCGACGAAGCGACCGGCGCCCTGGCGGCGAGCTGATGCGGGTCAAGTTTTGGGGAACGCGCGGTTCGTTGCCCGCGCCACTGTGCGCCGAGGACGTGCGCGCCAAGGTCAGGACCGCGCTCGTCCTCGCGCGCGAGGAGCACTTCGCGAACGAAGAGGCGATCGATGCGTTCATCGAGCGTGCGCTGCCGTTCTCGATCGCCGGGACGTTCGGTGGCAACTCGCCATGCGTGCAGATCGATGACGGTCTCTCGGAGTATTTGTTGTGCGACGCGGGGTCGGGCTTACGCGTCTTCGGCAATGCGATGCTGGCGCAGCACGGTCCCGCGGCGCCTGCGACCTACCACATCGTGATGTCCCACCTGCACTGGGACCACATCATGGGCTTTCCGTTCTTCGCGCCCGCGTACATCGCGGGCAATCGCGTGCGCATCTACGGATGTCACGAACGGCTGCGCGAAGCGTTCGAACGGCAGCACGGGCCACCCTCGTTTCCGATACCGTTCAGCTACTTGAGCGCGACGATCGAGTTCGTGCCGCTCAAAGTCGGGGAACCGGCCGAGATATGCGGCTTCACGGTGACGCCCGGCAAGCAGCATCACGGCGGCGACTCGTTCGGCTACCGTTTCGAGCGCGACGGGAAGGTGCTCGTTTACGCGACCGACTCGGAGCACAAGTTCGAGACGCGCGAGGATGAAGAGCCGTTCGTGAGGATGTTCCGCAACGCCGACGTGCTGATCTTCGACGCGATGTACTCGCTGGGCGACGCCGTTTCGATGAAAGAAGACTGGGGCCACTCGAGCAACGTCATCGGCGTCGAACTCGCCCAAAAAGCCGGCGTGAAGCATCTCGTCCTCTTCCATCACGAACCACGATACGACGACGCGACGCTCGAGCGCGTCCTCAACGAAGCGCGCCGCTACGGCGAGATCACGGGTGAGGGCCGCCCGCTCGAGATATCGTCGGCATACGACGGGTTGGAGATCGATTTCTGAACGCGTTTCGGCTTCCCGCCGAGGCCGGGCGCCTGCGCGAGGCGATTGCGTGGGTGTATGCGCAATGCGCCGTGCATCGTTTGAGTGCCGAAACCGCGACGTGGCTCGCGGTCGTGCTCGAGGAGGTCGTTCTCAACGTCGCGATGCACGGGGGCTATCCCGCACCTTCGCTCGAGCTGCACTTTTCGTGCGACACGAACGCCCTCGAGCTCCTCGTCATCGACGACGGCGTCCCGTTCGATCCAACTGCAGTCGAACTCGAGGAGCTTTCGAGCGACATCGACGAGCGCTCCGTCGGGGGACTTGGCCTTCGGATGATCCGGGGTTTGATGGACGAGGTCGTCTACCGGCGCGAGGCCGATTGCAACCACCTCGTGTTGCGCAAGTTCTTGGACTCGTGAATCGCTTCGGAAGGAGTACGATGGTCAGTCGTTTGCGTTCGTGCGTCGTGCGCGCGCTCGCGTGCCTCTCGTTCGCCCTTTGCGCGCTGCCGGCCGCCGCCGCGACGGGATATCCGGCGCCGGTGGAAGGCGATTGGACCGCGCGAAACTTCCGTTTCCACACCGGTGAGGTCGTCACGGCTCTGCATCTGCACTACCGAACGATCGGAGCGCCGTCGGGGATGCCGGTCTTGCTCTTGCATGGAACGGCGGGCTCCGGCGCATCGTTCCTGACGGCGGATTTTGCCGGTGAACTGTTCGGGCCGGGGCAGGCACTCGACGCCGGCAAGTACTATCTGATATTGCCGGACGCGATCGGGGCGGGGAAATCGTCCAAGCCGTCCGACGGGATGAGAGCCGGCTTTCCGCGCTACGACTACGACGACATGGTCAGAGCGCAATACCTGCTGATCACGCAAGGGCTCGGCGTGCGCCATCTGCGCCTGGTGATCGGGAACTCGATGGGCGGCATGCAGGCGTGGCTATGGGGCGAATACTATCCGCGCGCGATGGACGCGCTCGTGCCGATGGCGTCGGTGCCGGCGCAGATGTCGGGACGCAACTGGCTGATGCGCCGCATGATCGTCGACGCGATCCGTAACGACCCCGGGTGGGACAACGGCAACTACACGACGCAGCCGACGGCGATCCGGGCCGCCGCCGTGTACTTCGGCATCGTTTCCAGCGGCGGAACGCAAGCATATCAAGCGCTGGCCCCGACGCGAGAGGCCGCCGACAAGCTGCTCGACGATCGGCTCGCTGCGCCGTTCACGGCAGACGCCAACGACTATCTCTATCAGTGGGATGCGTCGCGCGATTACAACCCGGAGCCGGCCTTGGGGCAGATCGTGGCGCCGGTGCTCGCGATCAACTCCGCCGACGACGAGCGCAATCCGCCGGAGACCGGCCTGATGGCAGCCGGACTGCAACGCGTCGCGAGCGGCCGGCTGTACCTGATCCCGGCGAGTGCCCAGACGCGGGGGCATGCGACGACGGGCTACGCGCGGTTCTGGAGCGCGCAACTGCAAGCGTTCCTCGAAGCCGTGCCGCGATGATGCGCGCGAAGGTCGCGGTCGAGCCGGTGGCCGGCGCGCTGGGCGCCGAAATCCACAACGTCCGGCTGAACGAAGCGCTCGACCCGGCGACGATCGACGAGATCCGGCAGGCGTTCAACGCGTATTGCGTCGTGTTCTTTCGCGATCAGGACGCGTCGGACGCCGATCTTGCGCGGTTCGCGCGCTGCTTCGGCGAACTGGCGGAGCTGCCGCCGCACCGCCGCAATCCGGGTGCGATTCCCGAGTTGCTCGTCATCGACAAGCAGCCCGACGACAAGCTCGTGTTCGGTTGGGAGTGGCACTCGGACACCACGCACCTCGAGATCCCGCCGCTCGGGTCGGTGCTCGCGGCTCGCATCCTCCCGCCGGTGGGCGGCGACACGCTGTTCGCGAACCAATATCTCGCCTACGAAACGTTGTCCGCCGGCATGAAAGCGATGCTCGACGGGCTGCGGGCCGTGCACTCGAACGGACGCATCCTCGCCACGCTCGAAGCCGACGGCGTCTTGCCGCCGGGCCAGGGTTACGGCGGCGTGCATACGACGCTCTCGGCCGTGCATCCGGTCGTCAGAACGCATCCCGACACCGGGCGGAAGGCGCTCTTCGTCAACCCGCTTCACACCGAGCGCTTCGAGAACATGACGCTTGCCGAGAGCGCGCCGCTGCTGCGGTTCTTGTACGAGCACGCGACGCGCCCGGAGTTCACCTGCCGCTTCAGGTGGCAGCCCGGTTCGATCGCGTTCTGGGACAACCGCTGCTGCCAACACCTCGCGCTCGACGACTACCCGGGCCGGCGGCGCCTCATGCACCGGGTGCAGATTCGCGGCACGCGCCCCTAACCGTACCGTCCATGGAGTAGAGAGATGACGCAACGTTGGAAACATCGCCCTCCCGGTTCGAACTGGGGAGAATTCGGGCCCGACGATCAACTCGGGCGGCTCAATCTGTTGACGGCCGCGAAGATCAAGGAGGGCGTGGCCGAGGTTCGTGAGGGGCTTGCGTTCTGCCTGAGCATGCCGCTCGACTATCCCGGCGGCGTGTTCATCAATCCGGTGCGGCATCCTCCGATCGTGCGGCCGACCGTGCATGCCAACGGTGAAGTGGGCTTCGTGCGCCGCTCGTTGCCCGACAAAACCGACATCGTGTGCGACGACATGGCGGTGATCCACCTGCAGTATTCGAGTCAGTGGGACAGCCTCGCACACGTCGGGCAGCTTTTCGATGCGGACGGGGACGGCGTTGCCGAACCCGTATTTTACAACGGTTATCGCGGCGGCGAGGACATCGTCGCGCCGGCGGATGCGAGCGGGACGAGCCTGCCGCCCGATTTGCAGACGCCGTCGGCGCCGGGAGCGCGCAAGCTCGGGATCGAGAACATGGCGGTCAAGTGCGTGCAGGGCCGCGGCGTGATGATCGACATCCACGCCCACTTCGGCGACGAGAACCGTTACGTCTCGTACGACGACTTGATGATGGTGATGGCCAAAGACGAGGTGGTCGTCGAACCCGGCGACATGGTCTGCTTGCACACCGGATACGGTCAGGGGCTGCTCGACGCGGGAAAGAAGCCCGATCTCGACGCCTTCCGCAAGCGCTTCGCGGGCCTCGACGGCCGCGACGAACGGCTGCTGCAGTGGATCACCGATAGCGGCGTCGCGATCTTGATCTCCGACAACCGCGCCGTCGAATTGCTGCCGCCGCGCGACGTGCCGGGCACCACGACGAATCTGCCCTTGCACGCGCATTGTCTCTTCAAGCTGGGCATTCATCTGGGCGAGTTCTGGTATCTCACCGAGCTCGCGAACTGGCTGCGCGCGAACCGTCGCAACCGCTTTCTGCTGACCGCGCCACCACTGCGGTTGCCCGGCGCAGTCGGCTCGCCGCCGTCGCCGATCGCGACCGTTTGAGCGTCGCGTTCAGCGCACGAGGTGATTGTTCTGGATGATCAGGTTCCACGCCGCGGGCGAGACTTGCAGAATACCGGCATAGGGGCGTGAGAACTCGACCACCAAACCGAAGCAGAGCCCGAGGCTCCCGGCGAACAGCGCCGTGATCGTCAACTGCGTGAACGCGCTTTCGACGCCGAACAGAAAGACGAATGCCAAGAGCATCAGTCCGCCTAAGCCGATCGCTTGGAAGAGCGTGCGGTCGAGCGAACCGGAGGCGTCGATCAGCCGCTGGCGGCGCGCGGTGAGCAGGTCCTGGAAATTCCGGAAGATCGCGTCTCGCAGCGAGCTTTCGCGCATCGCCTCGGGCATCGATGCGCCGGCGCGCGTTTGCATGCCGGCGATCGCGTCGAGCCCCGCGACGAGATCTTCGCGCGCCGTCATATCTTGCCGTCCATAGCGCAACAGTGGCCATTCGCGATCGCGAACTTCGTACGCATATTCCGCCATCGCATGGCGCAGCTGTCCCTTCGTCGGTTCCGGCAGCGTTCGGCTGAAAGAGACGATGTCGCCGACCGCGGCCGCCTCGCTGTCGGCATTCGCTTGGGCGGCATTGAAGTTGCTCCACACCGTGATGACCAGAAATCCCAGGACGACGGCATAGAGCACGCCGACGGCCGCCATGAGATAGCCCGCGACGTCATGGTGCGGGAGCGCCTTGTTCACCGGCGCGTAACGGCGCACGACGTAGTGAATACCGGCCGCGATGACCGCCGGGACCAGAACGAAAAGGAGTAATTCGATCCTCGACATCCATGGCGAGTTAAGACCGGAAGAGGGCGGGTCCTTGTTTGCTGGTCAACGGTTGGCTCGCAAGCCAAGTGCGCGCCCGCGTGCGCATCATGTCACCTTCAAGAGCACCGCACTCGCGGGCGGCACGTACACGTTCAGCGTCGATCCGCTGACCGGCACCGGCGCTGCGGGCGCGGGTACCCAGCTGCCGTCGTTGCCGACGGGAGCGCCGCCGAGGGTCGTTCCGGTGGTCGCGTTGAGCCCGGTTCCCGCGAGCACAAGCGGTACCGCGCGTGACGCCGGCGCGCCGAGTTGGATCGCGGTGACCGCGGTGTTCGTCGCATCCTTGTTGACGATTGCGACGTAGGTTGCGCCGTCGTTGCCCGCGACCGCATACGCGGTGAGCAACAAGCTCGTCGAAACATTCACCGCGTAGAGCGGCCCAGGAGCGATCTGCGCAACGAAGAGCATCCCGTAATACTCGGGACGTACTTCCGCGACAGCGTTGCCGCTCGTGGCGATCGGCGTATATCCCGGCCCGTTGCCGCCGCCGTGGAAGTTCACGCCTCGACTGCCGTTTTGCGCGTTGATCAAGAGAAAGTCGATGGCCCAGAGCGCCGTCCCGTACGCATCGCTGACGTTCGGCGCGCCTCCGTTGTAGAATGAATTCGCCTCGGCCAACCGGTAGCCGTTCAGAATGTGGTTGGCGACGGCCGCGTTTTGCAATTGCTGCAATTCCGTGGGCAGGTTCGGATCGCCGGCCAGCAGGAGGGCGAGCGTCGAACTCGGGCTTTGCCCGTTTGCGCGGTAATAGTGTTGGGTGAGCAGCCGGATCTGCGACGCTTCACTGGCCGCAAACGGGACGGTCCAGTTCGCGACGTTCCCCGCCGCGGCCGGACCGGTCAGCGGCGCGTTCGGCACGGCGGCGCGAATGGCGTTCGCGTACGCCGACCATTCGGCGATGAAGTCGGACAACGTATACGATGATGGCCGCAGCCCGTTGCCGGCGTACAGATCGCATTCGTTGCCGATCTCGAACCCGTAGAGACTCGAGCCGAACGCGCTCGCGGCGAAGGCGGCTTCCGCGGCCGCGTTGGCGGGCGTGCTCTTCGCCAGATTGATGCCGTAGATGATCTGCCAGCCGCATTGGTTGACAAACGCCGCAAGCGCGGTGACGTCGGCCGGTGCAACGATCCCGCTGCTGTATCCGGCGCCACCGGCACCGCCGGGTGTCCACGTCGTCTGGTCGACGCTATTCCCGCCCACGCGCAAGAGGCTGGACCCCAGCAGTTTGAAACACCCGATGAGCGTCGAGTCGGCGGCGCTGAACAGTCCGGTCGAGACTTGCGCCTTCTCGTAACTCAAGCCGGCCAGGCCGGGAACGACCGCACCGGCCTGCGTCGATCGAACGATCGACACGTTTGCCGGCATCGAGGGCCCGGACGGTGTCGGGGCCGGGCTGGGCGTCGGCACCGGCGATGCGGTGGCCGGTGTCGTCGTGGGCGCGCTCGCCACGACGGGCGGACTGCCCGATCCGCCGCCGCAGCCCGCGGCGAGCCCAGTAAGAGCCGTCCCGGTTAGCCGAAGAAAGTGCGCGCGAGATCTCATGGATAGGAAGCTTGTCCCCGAGCGATGCGTTTCCACGCGGGCGGCGCTAAATTTTAATCGCGTGGAGGGAGTTCTGCTCACGTGTTGCAGTGTGCACAACCCGTCACTCTGCGGCGATGCGCATGCGAAACCGGAGGCCGTGACTCACGTGAGACCCGACATCGTCCCCGGGGCGACCTTCCCCGACTACGAGCTTTCCGACCACACCGCCAAGCGCCGGACGCTCTCCGAATTGCAAGGCCCGGACCCGATGGTTCTCGTGCTCAGCCGCGGGGGCTATTGCCCCAAGGACCGCCGGCAAGCCGAGTTGCTGGTCGCCCTTCACCGCGAGCTCGAGGTAGCGTATTGCCGCCTCGTTACCATCAGCACCGACAACATTACGGAAACCAGCGAATATCGCACCGGCGTCGGAGCGCACTGGCCTTTTCTTTCCGACCCCGGGCGCAGCATCCAGAAGGACCTCGACATCGCGGAATATACCGATCCGCTGCACGACCCGATGATTCCCCACGTGATCGTGCTCGAACCCGCGCTGGTCGTGTACAAGCTCTACAACGGCTACTGGTTCTTCGGCCGGCCAACGATGGAGGAACTGCGTCAAGACTTGCGTGCCGTCACCAAAAAATGCCGGCCCGACTGGGACATCACGGCGCCCGAACTCAAAGCAGCGTGGCAAGGGGGCCGCAAAGATCTGTTTTATCCTTACGGCAAGACGTTTGCGCAAACGCTGGGCGAACGAGAGTAGCGGCGTGCGTTAAGCGCCGAGCGCGTTGGTCCCAGATCCTCGAAGGCGTCGAGTAGTTACGGCAAGACGTTCACGGGATCAGCCAAAGGGCGCGACCGAGGCGAGCTGCGCGCCTGCAACGGTCGAGGGCGTCCTGGTGAATCCCGCGAAAGGCCGCTGAAAGCGCGCAAGGGAGGCTTGCTATGTCAGATCAGAACAAAATCGTCGCCCGTCGTCATATCGAAGAGGTTTGGAACAAAGGCAATCTGGCTTCGATGGACGACACCCATGCTGAATCCTACCTGCATCACGACCCGCACGATCCCTGGAAGCGCAGCCACGGACCGGGCGCGGGCGCGGTAAAGAAACTGGTGCATTTCTACCGCGGCGCTTTTCCCGACCTTCGCCTGACGATCGACGAGATGATCGCCGACGGCGACGTCGTCGTGGCCCGCTTCTCCTCGCACGGCACTCACACGCACGAACTCGCTCACATCGCGCCGACGCACAAGACGGTCAAGCTCACCGGCGTCTTCTGGTGGCGGTTCGCCGACGGAAAGATCGTCGAAGGCCGGTCGTACTATGATGCCCATCAATTTCTGCGACAGCTGGGCGCCGTTCCCGAGATGGCTACGCTCTTCTAGGATTCGGGCTCCTTCAACGTGTAAAGTAGCGGTCGTCGCTTGATCGTCGTTTCTCGCCTGGCGGATTCGGACGCTATTCTCGTTCAAGATCTGCGGCTCGCTTCGATGACGTGCTCGATGCAGCGAACCGTTCAACAACCGGGCCGCCCTGTTGTCGCCAACAACATCGAGCCGAGCACCGCCGAAGAGCCGGGCCCGAGGATCAGCGCGACGACGCAACTTCAGGTCAAACGACGATGCGAGGGCGCAGATCGTCAATGTTGCGCGTTAGGGTCGCGGCGATCTCGCTTGCCGAACCCTTCGCGACGGCGTACGACTTCGCGAAGCGTTTGAAGCTTGACACGGCAGCGAGGACTTCGTCGATGATGGCCGCGGCCTTCTTCCGATCGACGCTTTGCCGGGCCGCGATCGCGAGTACGTCGTCGCGGGCGATTCCCGTTCCACGCCCGTTGACGGCGAGGTAATGCTCGCCACCCGGGCCGCTCGAGAAGTTCAAGTCGTACGCCGGCGCAAGCCGCCACGTGCCGCGTTCGTCCATGAGGAAGGCGTGCTGCTTGGTATGGTCGTCGCGGTTGTGCGCCGCGACGTTGAATACCATCCGACGGAACATTCGCTCGACCTCGGGCTGTTGGCGCGTCATGAACCGCGTGATGTTGAGCAACTGATTGTAATCGATCGACGGTGCTTCCCATGGCAGTTCGAAGAGCCCGGCGACCGTGACCGCGTGCAGCCGCGATCCTTCGGGGCCTCGGTCGAAGCGCCGGGTCGCGAAGTACCCTCCTCCGCCGGTGCGCGCGGGCAGCAACCGCGTCGGTGCGACGTCGACGCCCGCAGCGCGGGCCATGTCGGCGTAAGCCGCTTCGAGCGGCCCGACGTCCAAGCGGTCGCGCGGCGCTCGAAATTTGACGATCCAGGCCTCGTGGCCGACAGGCACGCGATCCGTGCCGGCGCTCAGGTTGCCGTTCCCGTCGATAGAGACGAGGATCTTCGGCCGCGCGCCGCCGGACGATTCCCCGAGCTTCTCAAGGGTGGCCAGTGGGTCGGCCGTGGGCGTTCCGCCGAGGACTTCCATCGCTTCGCGGGAGAGCACGTCAAGGTCGATCTCGTTTGCCGGATCGATGGGGACGGCAGGCTCGTAGACCAATGCACCCATACCCCGGTGTCCCACGATCGCGAGCCGGTCGAGCACCGTGAGCGAGGACGGCTCAATTCCGCGGGCGAGCGCGCGGCGCCGCATCAGTTCACGGCCCCACGCGTCGGGTAGGCTATCGGCGAAGACGCCGTGCAACCCCTCGAAGTGGCGCGGTTCTGGGGCCGGGACCAGTCCGGGGGCCGGCGGCCCGAGGCGCGGATTGATCGAAAGGCCCGACGCGATAAAGGTGGGGGTGTACTCGAGAACGGCCTGCCCGCGGTCGAGCGCGACGCGTCCAACTGGGACCATGTGCCGGGGCGCGAAGGCAAGAAAGACATGGAGGGGCGAGTTCGGGGCGAGCTTCATCGGCGGGCTCGCTTGCGCGTCCGGTTGCCGGCCAGGACCTCGTCGAGCGACCGGGTGTCGGGCGGGGGGAAGAGTTTGCCCAACTCCCGCTCGGCTTGCAGGACGAACGCGAGCCTGGCTGCGGTCTCGAAGCTTCCTTTGCCGCCATTCTCGAAGCGCTTGAGGGTCATGAGCGCGATCCCGGCTTGGGCGGCGACGTCGGTCTGCCGCAGGCCAAGCGCGAGGCGACGTTCCTTCGCACGGCGGCCGACCGCCTCGCAAAGCTCGGCGGGAGAGAGAAGTAACGAGTCCATTTATGATCTCTTATTCGACCTTTGCGGGCTTAGTATATCATAAATGGTCCCTTAAGACTAGCCGAAAGGCGGCCGGGAGCTTGCGATCCCAGCTGCCAATCCAGATGCGTCTCGCAACGACCTCTTCGATCCTTACGGGCCTACGAACAAGACGCTCAAACTCACCGGCGTGTTCTGGCGGCGGTTCGCCGACGGTAAGATCGTCGAAGGCCGGTCTTACTATGACGCTCAACAATTTCTGCGACAGCTGGGCGCCGTTCCCGAGATGGCTACGCTCTTCTAGGATTCGGCGTGAGCCGAGGCCGGAATGCTCGGGGCGGCTCGTTGGCGGACGCGCAGCGCACCGCCGAGGTAGGCACGGCGCATCTCCTCGCTCGCAAGCAAATCGCGCGCTCGGCCCGACAGCGCGATGTTGCCGGTTTCGAGGACGTACGCGCGGTCCGCGATCTGCAGTGCCAGATGCGCGTTCTGCTCGACTAGGAGCACGGTCGTACCCTCACGCTTGATCCGCACGATCGTCTCCATGACGTCTTTGACGATCAGCGGCGCCAAACCGAGCGACGGTTCGTCGAGCAGCAGCAGTTTCGGCTTGGCGAGCAGGCCGCGCGCGATCGCGAGCATCTGCTGCTCGCCACCCGACAGCGTCCAGCCGAGCTTACCGGCGAGCGTCTTCAGCTTCGGAAAGAGCGCGAACGCGCTCTCGATCCCCGCCTCGACGGCGGATCGCGAGAGCCTCGCCGGAACCGCCCCCAGACGCAAATTGTCGATGACTGTGAGGCCGGGGAAGATTTTCCGGCCCTCCGGGACGTGCGATATGCCCATCGCCACGCAATCCTCGGGCTTCATGCCGGCCAGGTCGCGATCTTCGTAGAGGACGGCCCCGCGGGAGGGTGCCAGGACGCGCGAGATCGTCTTGAGGGTGGTGCTCTTGCCGGCGCCGTTGGCGCCCAGCAGCGCGACGATCTCTCCGCGTTCGACGTCGAGCGAAATGCCGTGCAGCGCGGTGATCTCACCGTACCGCGTCTCGACGTCATCGAGTCGCAGCAACATCCAGGGGCCCTCCGAGGTATGCGGTGATGACGTCGGGGTTCGCGGATACGACGTCGGCCGGTCCTTCCGCAATGTGGGTGCCGAAGTTCAACACCGTGATGCGGTCGGAAATCGACATGACGAGGTTCATGTCGTGCTCGATCAAGAGCAACGTCACGCCGCGGTCGCGCAACTGAAAGAGCAGCGTGATCAGCGACTCGGTTTCCGACGGATTCATGCCTGCGGCGGGCTCGTCGAGCAGCAGCAGCGCCGGATCGGACGCGAGGGCGCGCGCGATCTCGACCTTGCGCTGATCGCCGTAGGCGAGGCTCCCCGCCCGCGCGCCCGCGTGCTGGGCCAAGCCGGCCCAGTCGAGCAGTTCCATCGCGATCTCGTGGGCCGCGCGTTCCTCGGCGGCCGTCACCGGATTGGGGACGAGCGCGAGAAAGAAGCCCGTGTGCAGCCGCGAGTGCCGTCCGATCAAGACGTTTTCGAGCACCGTCAGTTTCGGAAAGAGCCGAATGTTCTGGAACGTGCGCGTGATGCCGCGCGCGGCGATCGCGTAGGCCGGCAGACGGCTGAGTTCCTCGCCGCGGAAGCGCACGGAGCCGGCGGTCGCCCGCGCGATGCCCGAGATGACGTTCAGCGTCGTCGTCTTGCCGGAGCCGTTGGGGCCGATCAGCGCGTGGATTTCGTGCTCGCGTACGGTCATGTCGAGGTTGGTCACGGCGGCCACGCCACCGAACCGCTTGACGAGCCCGCGCACCTCGAGCAGGCCCCGTTCGTTGTGGGCGATCGTATCGGGGGTGCTCATGCGGCGCTGTCGCCGGTGCTCGAGAGCGGCGCGCGGATCGGCGCGGCCGGCGGCTGGGTGCGGCGCAATTTCGGCAGATACTGACGCACGAGCCCGACGAGGCCCTCGGGCATGAAGATGATCATCGCGATGACGGCCGCACCGTACACCATGATGTACGAATTCTTCAGCGGACGCAGCACCTCGGGAAGAAACGTGAGCAGAATGGCGCCGACGACCGCGCCGGTGATCGTCGACGACCCGCCGATGACGAGCATCACCAAGAACACGACCGACTGATCGAACGAGTAGGAGTCGGGGCTGATGAAGCGCGTCATGTGGGCGATCAGGCTCCCGCCGAGCCCACCGTACGCCGAGGCGAGGACGAACGCGAGCACTTTATATCGCGTCGTGTCGATGCCCATCGCGCGCGCGGCGATCTCGTTCTCGCGGATCGCCTCCAAAGCGCGGCCGATGCGCGAATGCTTGACGCGCCAAGCAACGTAGATCGAGAGCAGCAGCGCTCCGTACACGACGTAGAAGTACGATTGGTACGAGTCGAGCGTCAGCG
Source organism: Vulcanimicrobiota bacterium (assembly GCA_963749395.1). Taxonomy (GTDB): domain Bacteria; phylum Vulcanimicrobiota; class Vulcanimicrobiia; order Vulcanimicrobiales; family Vulcanimicrobiaceae; genus CAVVMT01. The sequence goes on along the minus strand of CAVVMT010000008.1, from coordinate 519,990 downwards.
CCGCCGATCTGCGGCGCGGGTATCCCGGTGAGTCCGTCCGGTCCGTTGGTCAGCGCCGTCCAGTTGACGAAGACGAGCTGCACGATGATCCCGAAGCCGATCGTCGCGAGCGCGAGATAGTGGCCGGAGAGCCGCAGGCAAGGATACCCGACGATCGCCCCGATCAGCGCGCTGATCAACACCGCGAGCGGCATGACGATCCAGAACGGCCAATTCAAGTGCAAGGCGAGCAGCGCCGACGAATACGCACCGATGCCGAAGAAGGCCGCCTGCGCGAGCGACATCTGGCCGGCGAAGCCCAACAGGATGCCCAATCCGATCACGGCGACGGCGTAGATGAGCGCCGAATCCGTCACCTGGAGCACGTATTGCGACTTGACGACCAGCGGAAACGCGCCGGCGACGATCGCGAGGACGAGCAGGCCGAGCTTGCGATTCATCACACCTTCTCGGAGACGCGCTCGCCGAACAGGCCGGACGGGCGGATGAGCAGCACCGCGATCAAGATGACGAATGCGATCGCGTCGGTGTACGCCGGCGAGATGTAGAAGCCGCCGAGCGCCTCGACGACCCCGATCAGCAGGCCGCCGATGATGGCGCCGGGGATGCTGCCGAAGCCTCCGACGATCGCGGCGGCGAACGCCTTGAGCGAAATCAGGCCGCCCATCTCCTTCGTGACGGTGAAGATCGGCGACACCAAAAGGCCCGCGACCGTGCCCAAGAGCACGCTGTAGATGAAGGTGATCGCTACGATGCGGTCGACCCGGATGCCCAAGAGCTGCGCGGTGGCGCGATCTTGCGCCGTCGCCCGCATCTGTTTGCCCAGCATCGTTCGCTCGAACAGCACGAATTGAATGGCGATCAGCAGTGCGGTGACGCCGAGGATCAGGAGATCTTGCGAACGGAAATGCAAGCCGCCCACCGACAGCGCGTCGACCTTGAAGATGCTCGGGAAGACTTGCGGCTGGCTTCCCCAGGTAAGCTGCGCGAAGTTGCGCAGGAAGATCGAGACGCCGATCGTCGAGATGACGACCGGCAGCCAGCCGCGGTCGCGCAACGGGTAGTACGCGATCCGGTTGAAGAGCAGCCCGAAGCCCGCCATCAGCACGAGCACGAGCGGATAGACGATCGCCGGCGGCAGCTGCCAGTGGACGATCGTTCCGAAGACGGTGACCGCCGGCAGAATGAACGACAGGGCGACGAACGAGGGCAACATGACGAAGTCGCCTTGCGCGAAGTTGACGACGCCGACCGCGTTGTAGATGAGGATGAACCCGAGCGCGACGAGCGCATAGATCGAACCCATGGCCAAGCCGCTGACGATCAATTGCAAGGTCGAGCCCAGGTCGAAACTCATGCCACCGGCACCTTCACCGTCTTGACGAGGCTCACTTGAGCGTTCTTGACGATGCCGACCGACATGTTGTGCACCATGTTGCCTTCCACGTCGCACGTGAAGGCCCCGAGCACGCCTTGCCAATCCTTCGTCTGGTGTAACGCTTGGACGGTCTTGGCCGGATCGGTCGTGCCGGTGCGTTTGTACGTATCCGCCAACAGCACGAACGAGTCGCGGACCCAGCCTTGTCCGGTTCCGACGTCGGGCTGTTTGTGATAGCGGTTGTAGAATCCGGTCACGAACTTCGTGGCGATGTTCGAGTTGAAACCGATGATGAAATCCTGCGCGACGTAGATGCCGTTCGCCGCATCGCGCGCCGTGTTCAAGGCCGTCGGATTGCCGACCGCCGGCGAGCCGAAGAACGCAATCGCGTTGCTCAAGCCGAGCGATTTGTACTGATCGAGGATCACCGCGGTGTCGCTGGGATTTTGCACGTAGGCAATGATCCCGTCGGCCCCGTTTTGCTTCAAGCGCAGCAGCTCCGGGGTGAAATCCTTCGTATCTTTCGGAAACGGTTCGCGCCCGACGGCCTTGAGATGATTTTTCGCGAGCGCAACCTCGCACTGATCGGCACCGCCGCTTCCGAACGCTTCGGACGAGTGCAGCAGGCCGACTTTCGTACACTTGCGGTCCTTGACGGCGAAGTCGACCAGGCCCGCAGCGGTGATCGCATCCGAGGCACGGCAGCGGAACAGATTCGGCAGCCCGAGCTGCGTGTTCTTCACCGCCGTGCCGCCGGTCATCCAAGGCAGTCCGGCCTGCTTCATCACCGGGGCCATCGCTTGGATCTGCGTCGAAAGCACCGGCACGACGACTGCGACGACGTTTTCGCCGAGCAGCTTGTTGAGCGCCGCGACCGCGGCTTGATTGTCGTTGGTCGCGTCCTCGATCACGAGCTCGATCGGCCGGTCGTTGTAGGCCTTGCCGGGCCGCGCGTTGATCTCGTCGACGGCGTAGTGGGCGCCTTCGAGTTCTTCCTCGCCGTTGAGCGCGTTGGTGCCGGTGATCGGGGGGATCAGGCCGATGCGGATCGGTTCGGCAGCGCCGAGTACGACGTTCGGAAAGCCGAACGCTGCCGCGCCCGCCACGGCCGATGCCCCGATGATCAGGTTTCTCCGAGTCAGTTCTCCCACGTTCCCTCCTCGCGCGCGCTTTGGTTAAAGATATTTCTTCCCTACGACGATGGTCAAAAAGACGGCCCGATGCGATTGATTGCGAAGTCGCGAAATTCCAGGGTTTCGGCGGCCGTCGGCTTGCCGTTGGCGGCGTCGACGATCCAGGTGAAAATCTCGGCGCCGACCTCGTCGATCGTGCGCGTGCCGTCGAGAATGGCGCCGGCGTTGACGTCCATGTTTTCGCGCATCGACGTGAACGTCGCGGTGTTGGTGGCGACCTTGATCACGGGCGCGATCGGCGAACCGGTCGGCGTGCCGCGCCCGGTCGTGAACACGACGACTTGCGCGCCGCCGGCCACCATCGCGGTCAGCTGTTCGATGTCCTGACCGGGGGTGTCCATCACGACCAAACCGCGCGTCGCCGGCCGCTCGGCGTACGCGACGACCGATCGCAGCGGGCTCGAGCCGCCCTTGTAGATGCAGCCGAGCGACTTCTCTTCGATCGTCGTGATGCCGCCGGCCATGTTCCCTTGCGTCGGGTTGCCGCCGCGAATGTCGACGTGCATTGCCGCGGCGCGATCCTCGACCTTCGCGATCAATGCGTAGAGCTCGTCGGCGATGCGCGCGTCTTGTGCGCGGGCGGCAAGCAGGTGTTCTGCTCCCACGAGCTCCGGGATCTCGGCGAGGATGACGGTCCCGCCTTCGGCGACGACGCGGTCGCTCGCGCGCCCGAGCGCGGGATTGCCGGTCATGCCTGAAAAGGCGTCGCTCCCGCCACATTCGGTGCCCAGGATCAGCTCGGCGAGATCGGCCGGCCGGCGCTCGTACCGCTCGCTCTCGCGCAGCAGCTCCCCGGCGATCGCGACGCCGCGTTCGATCGTGGCCGAACTACCGCCGCACTCCTGGATGCCGATCACCTCGACCCGCTGACCGCGCTCGGCGATCGCCTGGGCCAGGGCCTTGGACTCGTTGGTTTCGCACCCCAGCCCGACGACCAGACATGCCGCGACGTTCGGATTGGCGGCGAAATTCGCCAGCGTGCGCTTCGTCTGCTCGAAGTCGAGCCCGACCTGCGAACAGCCGGTGGGGTGGGCGACGGTAACCGCATTGGGGAGGCGCCGGCCGATCCGGTCGACCACGTGATTCGCGCACATGACGGACGGCATCACGAGGACGTGATTGCGCGTCCCCACGGTGCCGTTGGCGCGGTGGTAGCCCATGAACTGCACGTCCATGCCCCCTCTCCTCACTTGGTCTGGCGCGAGGAGTTGTCAGACAACCCGACAACTCCTCCTGGGTGGCACGCTCGTCTCGCGTCGCCCCGAGTCCGCTGCACGAGCAGCTCGTGCGGGAACTCTGCGAACGCATCGTCGCGGCGGACTACCCGCCCGGCGGCCTTCTCCCGTCCGAAGCGCTCATCGCCCAGGAACACGGCGTGTCGCGCAGCGTCGTGCGCGAAGCGCTCCGGGTGCTGGCCGAAAAGGGCATGATCGAAGTGCTGCACGGGCGCGGTTCGCGCGTGCGCGAGCCGGAGCACTGGGACTTTCTCGATGCGATCGTCATCAACGCGCGCCGCGAACGCGGCGCGATGTTCGACGTCATCCGCGAACTGCTCGAAGCGCGCAAGGTCGTCGAGTGCGAAGTCGCGGCGCTCGCGGCGATGCGCCGCAGCGACGCCGACCTGGCGCGCATGGAGGCGGCGCTGATCACGATGCGCGCGTCGCTCGACGACCCGAATCGCTATGCCGAAGCCGACTTCGCCTTCCACCGGGTGCTGCTCGAAGCGACCGGAAACCGCGTGCTCATCCGCATGGCCGAACCGATCCGGCAACTCTTGGAATACAGTCTGCACACGACCGATTCCGTCGGGCACCGCCTCGAACGCGCCCTTCACGATCACGAGATGATCGAACGCGCCGTGCGCCGCCGCCAGTCCGAATCCGCGCGCGCCGCCATGCGCAAGCATCTCGAACGCACCGAACGCGACGTCGAAGCGTTCGCGCGCGCCGAGCGCCCGGCGTAACGCCGTTGCGGGAGCGTGAAGGGTTTCAAGGTCCCCTGGTGCGCTTGTCCAATTCGAGAACCGTGTCCGGCTCGCTCTAACCGCCAGTCCGTTCACATCTCGTGTGGAGAGGTCGGCAGAGTATGAAGTTTCTCTGGCGGTCATCGATTGTGTTGCTTGCGTGCGCGGCAGTTGGTTGCGGCGGCACCTCGGTCAGTGGACCCCTTCCTGCGCCGGCCATCGGATCGCTGACGGCGAGTTGGGCCGGCACGGCTCCATTCACCGCTTCGGGCGCTGCCGTCACCACAAACGCGGGGTCGTCCGTGAGCGGCGGCGTCATCGCCTTCGCGGCGGTGGGCCAAGTTGCCACGATCACGCTCGCGCAATCGGGTGCGACGAGCTTTGTGACCCAACTCGGAACGCTCTCGGGTGCGGCGTATAGCGGTTCGTGCACGGGGAACGTTACCATCGCAGCGCCGACGGCAACGACCGTTACCGTTACGGATACGGGCACGGCCTTCAACGGCTGTCTGTTGACGATTGCGGGGGCCGGTGCAACCAGTATCTCCTATCAAATCACCGGTCCGGTCAGTCTCTCGGGGAGCGCATCATGACCTCGACTGCGTCGTGTCGCTCGCAGATCCTCGCCCTGTCGCTCGCGGCGGCGCTGCTCGCGGGCTGTTCCGGCGGCGCTGCAAAATCGGCGATCCCCGTTTCCGGCGTGCCCGCCGTTCCCACCGGCGGGCAGACCGCACAGATGACGCTGACCGTCACACGCGGCACGACCACCCAGGCGGGAACGCGCAACCCGATGTCGATTCCGGCGACTGCCGGTTCGGTTGATGTCCGGGTGTGGACGGGCTCGGGAACCAGCGGCACGCCGGTGGCGACGAGTTGCGTCGCCTTCGCGGCCGGCGCGACGAGTGCGACCCTCACCGTCAGCGTTCCGCAGGGCACGGAAACCATACAAATCGGTTCGTGGAGCGGGCCGTGCTCCAGCGCGAGCGGCGGCCAAGGAACCACCGGCACCGGAACGTTGCTGACCACGTTCATCGGTACCGGAGCCGTCTTGGTGACGTCGACCTCGATAAGCGCCGTCTTCAACAACGGAAACCCGATCGCGCTCAGCACGCCGGTGACGCCCGCGCTAGTCACGACCTTGGCCGATTCCGGTGCGGGTTCGCTTCGCGCGGCGATTACGGCCCTCAATATGTTGCCGACCGGATCGACGGGGAGCATCACGTTCGGCGTGAGCGGATCGATCGTGCTCGCAAGCGCGCTTCCGGCAATCGCCGTTCCGATGAAGATCGATGGAACGACCGCGCCGGGCTACCTGCGCCAGGCGCCGGTGGTTGAAATCAATGCCAACGGCCAAGCCGGCCTGGTCTTTGGAACGGGCGCAACCGGATCGCAACTCTTGGGCCTCGCGGTAAACGGCGCGAGCGGCAACGGCGTGACGATCAACGCCGCTTCGATGACGTTGGCGGGAAATTACATCGGGCTCACCCTTTCCGGCACTGCACGTGCGAATACCGGGGATGGGGTGTACGTGGCGGCTACGAGTTCCAACGACACGATCGGCATCAACGCGACCAATGCATCGGGAGCGATTTCCAACGTGATTTCCGGCAATGGCGGCAACGGTATCAGCCTGAACGGCTCGAATAACGACGTCATCGTTGCCAATCGCATCGGGACCAATAGCACCGGCAAAACTGCAGTGCCCAATGCGCTCAACGGAATCTACGTCACCGCGGCCTCGATGCTCAATACGATCGGCGGCACCGTCTTTACCGATTCCGTGAGCGGGCAAACGAATAATCCGACGGGTTCCCAGACCGGGAAGAATGAGGTATTCATCGTCCCACCGCTCGGAAATCAGATCTCGGGCAACCTCCAAAACGGCGTCCAGATCGATGGCGGCTCTGCGCAGAATCTCCTGGAAGGCAACTTCATCGGGACTGACGCCACCGGCAACGTTTCGCTGGGCAACGGCGGCGATGGCGTCTATATCAACGCTGCGAACTACAACGGCCTCATCGGCTGCACTCTGCTCAACAACCCCTTCGTGTACTACAACGTGATCGGCGGGAACGGCACCAACGGCGTTGAGGTGACCAACTCCACGAATACGACGATCCAAGGCAACTTCATCGGGCTTGGCGCGAACAACGCCACCGCCGTCCCCAACCTCAACGATGGCATTCTCGTCGATGGGAACTCCCAAAAAACGTGGGCCGGCGGCCCGATCCCACTTGGAAACGGGGTGTCGGGCAACAAGAACAACGGGATCGAACTCAAGGACACCAGCACAGGGTTCATTTCGTATAACAATTTCACGGGGATAAGCGCCTTCGGCGGAGCGGTGCCGAATGGCAACGACGGCTACCTGATTACGGCGAACCCCCCGGGTGCCTTGGGCCAAACGACCCAGACGATCCAAACCTGCATAAGCTCGGGCAACGCGAAAAATGGCATCGAGATTACCGGGAACGCTTGGGGCGTCTTCATCGATCCGGTGGAGGTCGGCACGAACTCCGACGGCTATACGGCCATCCCGAACGGTGGCGATGGTATCCTGATCGGTGGAAACGCCAACAACAACCTCATCGGTGGGGTGGTCGAATCGATCATGACCAACACGCTGGTTTCGGGCAACAGCCGGTTCGGTATCGAAATCTCGGGCACGGCATACAGCAATCAGGTTGTGAACAGCATCATCGGCGCAACGCTCGTCGGCTTAGGCGCAGTGCCGAACGTGATGGGCGGCGTCTTGATCAGTGCCGCGACGACTGCGGCATACCCCAACATCATAGGCGGCCCCAGTAGCGCGTTACCGAGTTCGCAAGGGAACCAGATCAGCGGCAACAGCGGCCCCGGCGTGACGCTCGCCCCCGGCTCCGCGTACGCCCGGGTCATCAACAACAACATCGGGTACCAGATCCTCTACGCGGCGAATCCGGCCACGAGTAATCCCTCGCTGCCGCTTCCGAATACGATACCAATCGTCAACGGCGGCACGAACAATACCATCGCCGGCAACACGTGTTTCCCCAGCGCCTTTACCCCCTGCCCGTAGGCGGGGACGCGCCGGGCGTAGGCGCCGCGGCTTGGGTTCGCTCTTGCTGGAACGTTGCGAACATGCGGCGCGCACTGCAGGCTTTCGACGCTTCGAGATGGGAGCGACGCTGACCGGCGTCTCCCTCTACGAGCGCCGTGGCTACAGGGAGATCGATCGCGTCGACGTGCCGCTCTCGAACGGCGAGACAGTGCCCGTCGTACGCATGGTCAAGGAGTAGCCGTCGAGTCGCCGGCGATAATCGCGGCGGAGACGTTGCGGTGGGAAGAGTGACGCAATCAGGCGAGCGGCTGACGGCGTCGATGATTCTATGCCTATGGTGAGGCGTTGTCGGCAACCTCTATTAACCATGCTCCTCAAAGCTGGGCCCAAAAGCGATAATCCGCGAATCTTCGCTCGGACTTCACCCATGGTCGAGGAGGCATGCACCCGAACACCACATGTGTGAAGCGCGGGTTCTCTCCGGGCTCATAGAAGTCTCTGCAATCACCGTTGAGAACAGGGTAGCCAGGCGCGAAGTCGGCGCAGGGGCCTCGGATTGCAGCAAAGATAACCAGCTTGCCGTTCACAAACGCGAAACGAAGAGAATGACTGTGCACGTACTGCTGAATTTGATGAATCGTTCGCAATTGCGAATCATCGAGCGAGGGCACTCCCGGTTTCCCGAGATCACTTATCGAGTAACTAATCGGTCCCGAAGGCGCTGATTCTCGATATGGTATACACTGAATTCCGCTGCCGGCCTTTATACCCGCCGCGTAGCGCTTTGGCCATGCTACAGCTTGTGGCGTCGAGAGCCAATGTACCCTTTCAGGCGTAAAAGTTGTCACCGGCTGCGCGTTGGGCGTAGGTTGTGCCCGACAACCGGCGACGCAAAACACCAGCGTCATCCCTAAGGTGTGAAAACCCCCGAGTCTGCGGAGCACAGTCACTTTTCCAGGCTAGCAGCGGTCGGCCGACTGCAAAGCGTGAGTTGGGCTCTTGGAGGTGCATCTAACCATTGCACACCTTGGCGCTGTAGCGGAAGCTGAAGACTTCTTCCACGCCACTCGGTACTGTGTTACCCAAGTAGTCGCTATCGCCGGGGTAGTGGTCTATTTGGCTCCCACCATAATCGCAACTTAGGACAGTATACCGTTTTTAGTCGCCGGAGGGGGCGGATTATCAAATGATGGACGCTGTTGATTTACAACCACGTCGTCGAGGGCAATGAAAGCGCGGCGATGGACGTGCTCGGCTTGAGCAGATGCGCAACCGAGTCGTCGACGCCCCCGAAAATGCGGATGGCTACCAAATGGCTACCGCGGCTGATCCGGCAAAGAAAAAAGCCCGCCGTAGCGGGCTTTTCATGGTTGCGGGGACAGGATTTGAACCTGTGACCTTCGGGTTATGAGCCCGACGAGCTACCGGACTGCTCCACCCCGCGTCGCGCCCCGTTTAGGGACAAAGCGTAGTATAGCGGGACGGATAGGCGCCGTCAACTGCCGGTTCGAAGGTCGGGCGGTGACGTCGGATGCCCTCCTCGCCCTGCCCAAGGTCCAACTGCACTGCCATTTGGAAGGCACGATGCGGCCGGCGACCTTCCTCGAGCTGGGCCGCCGCTACGGGATCGACGATTGCGAGCGGCTTGCCCTGCCCGCCGAGCAAGTCTACGCGTTCGACGACTTCCGCGGCTTCTTGCTCCTCTTCCGCGACGTCGCGCGCACCCTGCAGCAGCCGGCCGACTACGCCCGCTTGGCCTCCGACTACGTCATGGACGCGGCCGCCCAGGGCGTCGTGTACTCCGAGGTCTTCATCTCGCCGTCGGTCTGGACGTACTTCCACCACGATCTCGACCTCCGGGCGACCGTCGAGGCGATCCGGACGGTGTTCGACCGCGAGGGCTCGCAGCACGGGATCCAGGTCGCCCTGATCGCCGACCTCACCCGCAACTTCGGCGCCGAGCGCGCCCTGCAGACCGTCCGCAAGGTCATCACGATGGCCGACCTGGGGATCGTCGGCGTCGGACTGGGCGGCGACGAGGCGAATTTCCCGCCCGAATGGTACGCCGACGCGTTCGCGGTCGCGCGCGAGCACGGCTTGCACTGCGTCGTGCACGCCGGCGAGGCCGCCGGCCCCGCGAGCGTCCGCGCCGCGATCGACGTGCTGCACGCCGAGCGCATCGGGCACGGCGTACGCGCCATCGAAGACCCGGCCTTGGTGGAAGAGCTCGCCCGCCGCCGGATCGCGCTCGAGATGTGCCCCACCTCCAACCGCCTCACTGGCGCCGTCCCCCCGGGCGAAGATCATCCTATGGCGCGGTTCGATGCGGCCGGCGTTCCGGTGACGATCGACGCCGACGATCCCGCGCTCTTCGGCACGACGCTGCTCGACGAATACGCGATCGCGGAGGGCTTGGTCGGGTACGACGGCGTCGTGCGCTTCATCGCCAACGCGATCGACGCATCGTTCGCCGGCGACGAGCTCAAGGGCAACCTGCGCGCGCGGCTGGCGGCGGTCGCCGATTCCGGCGTTTAGGGCACGCTTGTAAGGCGGCCTACAGCGGGTACCCGAGAAGCCGTCTACGCTGGCGGCATGAAACGCACTCTTCTCGCCCTGACCCTCGCCGCGTTCGCAACCTCATCCGTTGCCGCGGTCAACGCGGCCCCGTTGCCGCGCTCCAACGTCGTGCTCGCAAGCGCGATCTCCGTCGACCTCACCGCCAACACCGTCACCCTGCCGCTGCATCGCGGCACCGCCAAGGGCGCGACCGTGTGGTACATCATCACCGACGCGTCCGATGCCGCAGCCGCCAAGAAGCTCGGCGTGTTGTTCTCGCCGCTGCTCGCGAGCGCCGGATCGTACGCGCAAGCGACGACCGGCGACATCACCGCGCTGGCCTACACCGGCACCGTCGACTTCACGCCCGCGCGCAGCCTCACCGTCGATGCGCAGGGCAACCCCACCGGCGCGAAGCCGGGCAGCGTCGGCGATGCGCAGTACTCGCCGCTCGTCAAAGTCGGCTCGATCGTCTACAACGCGCCGATCGTCGCCTCGGGCGACGCGCCGCACGACGTCACCCAGCACAGCGACACGCTCGACCGCGCGGTCGCGATCGACACCAAGGATCCCGCGCACGCGACCATCACCCTCGTGCTCGCACGCGGCTTCACCAACGGCCAGCCCATCGCGTACATCAGCACCGACGCGTCGGAAGAAGGCCCGGCCGCGATCGAGCGTTCGACCTATGCGCCCAAACTCAAAGGCGTCACCGCCGGCAGCATCCCGATCGACGTGTTCTTCAACGGCAAGAACCAAGGCATTCCGTTCGCCGCGCTGCACGGCATGCTCACCGCCGACGCGACCGCGAGCAACGCCGCGCAACTCGGATCGCCGCTGAACATCCAAGCCACGTTCCCCGCGCCCGACTACGCCGCGAGCGGCTACAGCCCGCTGTGGAGCGTGTTCCCGGCCGTCTGGACCAAAGCCGCCAGTGACGGCGGGAAAGAGATCGTCGAGAAGTCGTCGAGCTCGCTGCAGACCGCCGTCTCCGCCGGCCTGGTGACGGGCCCCGACGGCAAGCCGTTCGGCCCCGCGGGCATCATCGTCAACTGCCCGGTGGTCGCATTTGCCGCTCAGCGGCCCTAATGCGCAGTAGGTATGACGGGGCAGCGAGAACGTTGCTCCGTTATGCCTGGCCACACTCACTTTGACGAGTCGAATGAGGAGTACCTCGAGGCGATTTATCGCCTCGAACGCGAGGGCCCGGGCGTCACGACGTCCGGGCTCGCCAGCGAACTCGGGGTGGCGCCGGCGTCGGTCTCCGGGATGCTCAAGAAGCTCGCCACCGAGGGGTTCATCGAGCACCGGGCGCGCGGTGAGGCCAAACTGACCCGCAAGGGCCTCGAAGTCGCCGTCCGCGTCATCCGCCGCAACCGCCTCGCCGAGCGGCTCCTCACCGACCTGCTCGGGATGCCGTGGGACGAAGTGCACACCGAGGCCTGCCGTCTCGAACACGCGATCTCCGCCAGCGTCGAGCAGCGGTTGGTCGCCGTGCTGGGCGACCCCAAGGTCTGCCCCCACGGCCACCCGATCCCGCCGGCCGACCTCTCCGATCCCGTCCGCGACGACTTCCCGCTCGCCCAGTTGCCGATCGGCGGCTCGGCAACGGTCCACGGCGTCACCGAAGAAGTCCCCGAGATGCTGCGATATCTCGGCGGAATCGGTCTGCGGCCCGGCGCTGCGGTCGAAGTGCGACAGAAGGCGCCGCTCGGGGGGCCGGTCACAGTCGTCATCAACGACGTGGAACACGCCATCTCGCTCGAACTCGCGCGCATCATCACGGTGAGGACCGGCGCGGAAGCTCCCGCACCGCCCGAACAGCACACCGCCATCGGATGATCCTCTCGCCGCGGGCGCGGCTCACCAAGGCGCTGATCGCGATCAACGTGCTGGCGTTCGTTTGGGAGTACTTCACCGGCGCCCTCAACAGCAACGCCGCGCTCGTGGCCGACGGCGCGTTCTACGGCCCCTACGTTGCACAGGGCCAGTGGTGGCGCTTGATCACCGGCGCGTTCCTGCACGGGAGCGTGCTGCACATCCTCTTCAACATGATCGCGCTCTACCAGCTCGGCACGTTCGTCGAGACGATCTTCGGCACGAAGAAGATGGCGCTGATCTACGCGGTCTCGCTCGCCGGCGGCGCGGCTTCGCGTCTACTATTACGCCTTCGACGACGTGACGATCGGTGCGAGCGGTGCGATCTTCGGGCTCTTCGGCGCGATCCTCGCGGTCGGGCTGCGGCTGGGCAAGCGCGGGCGCGGGCTCTTGCGCGACACCGCGCCGATCGTCGTCATCAACCTCGCCCTGGGCTTCATCGTCCCGAACATCTCGGTCGCCGCGCATCTGGGCGGCCTGTTCCTCGGCTTTATCGCCGGCTTCGCGCTGTGGAGCGCGCCGGCCGCGGTCCAAGCGCGCGAGGTGGAAGAAGCGCCGCTCGAGACCCTCGAAGCGGCGCTCGTCGGCAATGAAGCGGTGGTCATCGAAGCCGACGGCCGCGCGCACATCGCGCACGTCGAGCACGACGGCCATGCTCGCGACGCGCACGAGGACTACCCGCAAACGTACGAGCCGCCTCCGCACGAACCGCAGCCGCGCGAACCCCGTTGAGCGCGCCTTCGCAGCCGGAGACGATCGAGCACGTCTTCGCCCCCGATGGGCGCATCGCGCGCCGGCTCGCCGGCTTCGAAGCGCGTCCCGGCCAAGTGCAGATGGCGCAGCTGATCGAGCGCGGCTTTCTCGAGTCGCTGCACACGATCGTCGAAGCGGGAACCGGCGTCGGAAAGTCGCTCGCGTATCTCGTGCCGGCACTGCGGGCCAACAAGAAAGTCGTCATCTCGACCGGCACGATCGCGCTGCAAGAGCAACTCGTGCACAAAGACATCCCGCTCGTGGTCGGCGCGCTCGAGCACCCGGTGCGGGTCGAATTGCTCAAAGGCCGTTCGCATTACCTGTGCCGCGCGAAGTACGAGAAGATGGCCGGCGAACGGCTCGTCGCGCCGACGATGTCGATGGACCGGCTGTGGCACTGGGCCGACCGCACGACGACCGGCGACCGCGCCGAGCTCGACTTCATGCCGCGCTCCGACGAATGGGAAGCGCTCGACGCCGACGCCGACGACTGCATCGGTGAGCTGTGCTCGCGCTTCGACGACTGCTGGTTCTTCAAACGCCGCGACGCCGCGCGGTACGCCGACGTCGTGGTCGTCAATCACGCGCTGTTCTTTCTCGATCTGGCGGTCGGCGGCGGGTTGCTGCCGAGCTACGACGTCGCGATCCTCGACGAAGCGCACCAGTGCGAACGCTACGCGACCGCCGCGCTGACCGCGTCGCTCTCGCACGCGAGCGTCGCGCGCGTCATGCGGCGCCTGCACCGCGCGTACCATCTCCCCGGCGCGTACGACGCGCAGCTCGACGAATCGATGCGCCGGCTCGCCGCCACGGTCGCGCGCGTTCCGGGCGACCGCTATCCGGTCGCGGCCAACGAGAACCTGCCCGAGGTGCTGGCCGACGTTCGCGACGCGTTCTACCGCATCGAGAACTGGCTGCACGCCAACTGGCAGAGCGCGCTGCGGTCGCCGACCGACAACGAGACCGAAGCCGAACGGCGGCGCGACAACGCGATGCGCGGCATCGTCGCGCACGTCGGCACGATCGACCGCATCGCCTCGGTGACGCCCGACTTCGGGCCCGACGCGGAGGCGATCGCGTGGGTCGAACGCACCGAGGGCGGCCGTCCCGAAGCGCGCTTCGAGATCAACGCCGCCCCGATCGAGGTGGCGACGTTCCTGCGCGCGACGTTGTTCGCGCGCGTCCCGAGCGTCGTCTTGACCAGCGCCACGATCGCCGACGCCAACGACTTCACGTTCCTGCGCGAGTCGCTCGGGATCGACGACGCGCAAGAACTCGTCGCGCCCTCGCCGTTCGACTTCCCGCGCCAAGCGCGGCTCTTCCTCGCCCCGCCGTCGCTCAACCCCAAGGCCCTCGATTTCGCGCGCCGCGCGGCCCCGCTCGTCGAGGAATGTCTCGACCGCTCGCGCGGCCGCGCGTTCGTGCTCTTCACGTCGTACGCGCGGCTGCGCGAGGTGTACGAGCTCGTCCGCGAGCGTTTGCCGTACCCCGCGCGCGTGCAAGGCGAATTACCGCGCGGCGCGCTGCTCGACTGGTTCCGCACCACCCCCAACGCAGTGCTGTTCGCCACCGGCACGTTCTGGGAAGGGATCGACGTCGTCGGCGACCAGCTCTCGTGCGTCATCATCGACCGCTTGCCGTTTCCCTCGCCGGCCGATCCGCTGGTCGCCGCGCGCATGCGCGCGATCGAAGCGCGCGGCAAGCCGAGCTTCGAACACTACATGATCCCAAGCGCGATCGTGCGCCTCAAACAGGGCTTTGGGCGCTTGATTCGCTCGAAACGCGACCGTGGTCTCGTCGTCTTACTCGACGGGCGAGCGCTCGGGATGCGTTACGGCCAAACGATCGTCGACGCGCTGCCGCGCGCGCGCCGCATCCATCATCTCGACGATCTCGCCGCGTTTTTCGACGGCGACCAGTAGACGCGAAGAAAGCGTGATGCAGGACAACATCGGCCTGCCATGTCACGCGGACGGTCCATGGTGCGTTACACTGGCGACAATCTCAGGTGAAAAGGAAGACACGTATGAACCGCGTTCTCTTCTCACCCGTTCCGCAAGAAGGCGATCTCGCGCCGCCGTGCTGGCACTGCGGCCTTCCCGTCACGGGACCGGCCACGGCCGTCTACCTGTTCCGTCAAAATTCGCGCGCGATCTTCGATGAGTGGCGGGCGTGCGTCTGCGGCGCGTTCCAGAACGCGCGCCGCGTGCGCGAGATCAGCGTGCGGCGTTACCCTTAGCCGTCGCTCGTCGCTCCGTTCGCGCGCTGCTGCAGTTCGGCGACGACCGATGAGTCCGCGAGGGTCGTCGTATCGCCGAGGATCCGCCCCTCGGCGATGTCGCGCAGCAGGCGGCGCATGATCTTGCCGCTGCGCGTCTTGGGAAGTTCTTGCGTGAACGTCAGATACTTCGGCCGCGTGAATTTGCCGAGTTTGGCGGCGACGTGGTCGCGCAGTTCGTCGGCGAGTTCCTTCGACCCGACGGCGTGGCTCTTCAAGCGTGACGAAACAGCAGATCGCCTGACCGGTCATGTCGTCGTTCTTGCCGATCACCGCGGCTTCGGCGACCGAGTGGTGATCGACGAGCGCGCTCTCGACCTCCGTCGTCGAGATGCGGTGCCCGCTGACGTTCATCACGTCGTCGATGCGGCCCATGAACCAGAAGTTGCCGTCTTCATCGCGGCGGCAGCCGTCGCCGGCCAGATACATGTGCGGGAACTTGCCCCAGTAGGTGTCTTCGTAGCGCTGATCGTCGCCCCAGATGCCGCGCAGCATCGACGGCCACGGACGCGTCAGCACCAGGTAGCCGCCGCCGACCGGCACGATCTCGCCCTGTTCGTTGACGATCTCGGCGCCGACGCCGGGGAACGGCGCGTCGCGCTGCCGGGCGTCGTGGTGGTGAGGCCGGGCAGCGGGGTGATCATGATCGCGCCCGTCTCGGTCTGCCACCAGGTGTCGACGATCGGGCAGCGTTCGCTCCCGATCCACTTGTAGTACCAGATCCAGGCTTCGGGATTGATCGGCTCGCCCACGCTGCCCAACAGCCGCAGCGACGACATGTCGTGCCGCGTCACGTAGCTCGTGCCCCCACTTCATGAACGTGCGGATCGCGGTCGGCGCGGTGTAGAGGATCGTCACCTTGTAGCGCTCGACGATGTCCCAGAGCCGGTCCTTGTCGGGGAAGTCGGGCGTGCCTTCATACAACACGCTCGTCACGCCGTTACACAGCGGCCCGTACACGATATACGAATGTCCGGTCACCCAGCCGATGTCGGCCGCGCACCAGTACACGTCGTCGTCCTTGGCGTCGAAGACGAGCTTGTGGGTGGCGGTCACGCCGGTCAGATAGCCCCCGGTCGTGTGCTTGATCCCCTTGGGCTTCGCCGTCGTGCCGCTCGTGTAGAGCAAGAACAGCAGATCTTCGGCGTTCATCCGCTCGGGTTCGCACGTCGCGGGCTGGCCGGCGACGACGTCGTCCCACCACAGGTCGCGGCCGGCTTGCATCTCGACCGGGTCGCCGACGCGCTTGGCGACGATACAGTGCCGTAGCGACGGCGTGTGTTCCATCGCCACGTCGCAGTTCGCTTTGAGCGGCACCTTGTTGCCGCGCCGCCAGCCTTGATCGGCGGTGATCAGCGCGACGCAATCGGAGTCGTTGACGCGGTCGACGATCGCGTCGGGCGAGAAGCCGCCGAAGACGACCGAGTGCGCGGCCCCGATGCGCGCGCAAGCCAGCATCGCGATCGCCAGCTCGGGAATCATCGGCATGTAGATCGCGACCCGGTCGCCCTTCGCGATGCCGAGTTTGCGCAGGCCGTTGGCGAACCGGCACACCTCGTCGAGCAGCTCGCCGTAGGTGATGGCGCGCCGGTCGCCCGGTTCGCCTTCGAAGAAATAGGCAACGCGCTGGGCGTGGCCGGCGCGTACGTGACGGTCGAGCGCGTTGACCGACGCGTTGAGTTCGCCGTCGGCGAACCACTTCGCGAACGGTTCGTGCCATTCGAGCACCGTTTCGAACGGCTTCATCCATTCGAGCTTGCGCGCCCACGAAGCCCAGAACGCCTCGGGGTCGCGTTCGGCCTCCTCGTAGATGCCGGGCTGGGCATTGGCCTGGTCTTCGAAGCCGGGAGGTGGCGGAAAGCGGCGGCCCTCTTCGAGCAGCGCTTCGATGGAGTCGCTTTGCGCGGGTGTCGTCATGGGTGCGAGTTTTTGTCCTTGCGCTAAGGTCCCTCTCCAAAGCAACGGGAATCGGCCGCTTGCCGCGAAGATTGCGACCACGATGGATCAGACGTACGACGGCCCGGCGCCGTTGAATTGGACCTTCGGGCTCGTCGGCGGACTCGTTGCGGCGGTGGTGTACACCCTGTTCGAAACGTTCGTCGCCGGCTCGTTCGAGCACCGCGCGAGCTTCAGCGAAATCGGCGCGTACTATGCGTCCTCCGTCGCCGGCGCGAAGGCCGATCCGCAGAACGGGCTCTTCGTCGCGCTCGGGTATGCCATCTTCGTCCTCGTGGCGCTGTTCTGTGGGATCCTGTACACGATGATAGCGCTACGCATCGGCTCGATGGTGCGCACGCCGACGTCGCTCGTGTGGGGTCTGCTCTACGGTTTGTGCATCTGGCTCGTGCTCGCGAACCTCGTCGTCCCGGTGCTCGGCATGACGAACACCCAGCCGCTGTGGGAGGCGCTCGTCGGAACGACGATCTGTTTTGGGTACCCGATTTCGGAATGCGTCACGTTGCTCGTCTCGTCGCGCTCGCGTTCGGCTTCGTAAGCGCCCTGTCGCCCCTGGCCGCACCGGCGCGCAGCGCGCCGGCGACGGGCTTGCGGGGCCTGGCGTACGGCGCCTTGACGCCCGACTTCGCCTTCGACTCGGGTGCCGGGCCGGAGCGGCTCTCGGCCTTGCGCGGCAAGCCGGTCGTGTTGAACTTTTGGGCCTCGTGGTGCGGGCCGTGCCGCGACGAACTGCCCGTGTTCTCGCAACTGGAACGGGAGTACGGCGCCGCGGTGACGCTCGTGACGCTCTCGAACGAGGCGCCCGGCCCCGCCGCCGCGCTGTTCGCCCAGCTGCACCTCGCGCTGCCGCTGGCCGAAGGTGCCGGAGCGACGTTCGAGCGCTACGGCATCGGCCCGATCCCGGTGACCCTCGTGCTCGACGCGAGCGGCCGCTTGACTTACGTCTCGCTGGGCGAACTCAACTGGACGGAACTCCATCAAGCGGTCGAGCAGGCCCTGACTCGTCCAGGCCGGGCCGGGCCGGCATAGACTTGACCCGCCCCCGCGTGGGTGCTACGCTAATCCGAAGCTGGCAGTCTAACACTGAGACTGCTAACGTAAAGAAGGCCATGGACCCCAGACGCCAGAGCGTGCGCGTGAGCGGAGCGCCGTTTGTACAATAGAAGCGAACCCCCGGACCTCGACAAGCGCAAGGCCTTCGTACTCGCCACGGTCGTGTACGAGTACATCGCCACGGCCGAACCGGTCGGCTCGGCGACACTGAGCCACAAGTACAACCTCGGGGTCAGCTCGGCGACGATCCGCAACGAGATGGCGGAGCTCGAAGCCGAGGGCTACCTCGTGCAGCCGCACACCTCGGCCGGCCGCGTGCCTTCCGATGCCGGCTATCGCACCTACGTCGATCACCTGATGGCGCCCGAGGCGATCGCGCCCGAGGAGCAGCGCCGCATCCGCGAAGAGTTCCGGGCCGCAAGCCGCGAGCTCTCGGAGATGATCGATCAGACGACCCGGCTCCTGGGCGGCCTGTCCAACAACTTGGCGCTGGCGATCGCGCCCTCGGGCGACTCGCAGACCTTCCGCCACATCCAACTGATCTGGCTGTCGGCCGAGACGGGCGTCGCGGTGGTCGTGACTTCGCTCGGGGTGGCGACCCAGAGCATCTTCACCCTCAAGCGCACGGTCGTCGCCGACGACCTGACCCGCCTTTCGAACATGCTCAATTCGCGGCTGAGCGGCCGGCGGCTGGCGCAGATTTCTGAGGTCGAGGTGCGGAGCGGCGACCGCCGAACTGCACCTCGGCGACGACGTGCGCGATGCGGTCACGACCGCCTTGCGCAACGCGCGCGGGGCGGATGCAGCGCACGTGACGACCGCCGGCGCGCGCAATCTGCTCGACGCGCCGGAGTTTCACGACCTGCGCAAACTGCGCTCGATCCTGCGCATCATCGAGGAACAGAAGACGCTCTACGATCTGATCGCCGACTCGATGAGCGGCGACGCGCCGCCCGCGCCGCAAGTGCGTATCGGCGCCGAACTGGGTACGGACGAGATCGCCGAGTGCAGTCTCGTCACCGTGCCGTATCGTCACGGAGAGCATGCGGTCGGCGTCCTCGCCATCCTCGGTCCGCGCCGCATGCCGTACGGTCGCCTGATGGCGCTGGCGGGGCTGACCGCAAAATCGCTCGGAGATCATCTCAGCGGCGTCGAAATTCGATAAACGTGGCCACGGACTATTACGAGATCCTCGGCGTCGAGCGCACCGCGACCGACGATGACATCAAACGTGCGTACCGGCGCTTGGCGCGCACGCACCATCCCGACGTCGCGCGCGACAAAGCGACCGCCGAGAACGTCTTCAAGGACATCAACGAAGCGTACGCGGTGCTCTCCGATCCGGAGAAGCGCCGCGCCTACGATCGCTACGGGAAAGCCGGCGTCAACGGCGCGGGCGCGGCGGGCTTCGGCGATTTTCCCGGATTCGGCGAAGGCTTCGGCGACATCTTCGACATGTTCTTCGGGGCCGCGCGCGGCGGCGGTGCGCAGCAGGCTGCGCGCCGGCACGGCCCGGCGCGCGGTTCCGATCTGCGCTACGACATCCAGATCACGCTCGAAGAGGCGTTCACCGGGACGCAGCGCGAGATCACGTTCAACCATCTCGCGACCTGCGGCACGTGCAAAGGCAGCGGCGCGAAGCCGGGAACCCTGATCACCGCGTGCGACCGCTGCAACGGCAGCGGCGTCATGCGGCAAGTGCGTCAAACGCCGCTCGGGCAGTTCGTCACGCAGACGACCTGCACGAAGTGCAACGGCGACGGACAGATGATTCCGCAACCGTGCGAGACGTGTCTGGGGCGCGGCCGCGTCGAAGCGGAGCGCGCGCTGACGGTGAAGATTCCGGCCGGCGTCGACGACGGCAGCCGGATTCGCATCGCCGGGAGCGGCGAAGCCGGGATGCGCGGCGGGACGGCCGGCGATCTCTACGTGTATCTGAGCGTCACGCGGCACCAGCGCTTCCGCCGCGACGGGCTCGACCTTTACGTCGACGTGCCGATCTCGTTTCCGCAGGCGGCGCTCGGCGGCGACGTCGTCGTGCCGACGCTCGAGGGCGACGCCGATCTCGCGATCTCACCCGGCACGCAGCCGGGCACGACCTATCGCATGCGCGGGCGCGGGATGCCGAGCGTCCGCGGCGGGACGCGCGGCGATCAGCTGGTCACGATGCACGTCGTCGTGCCCTCCAAGCTCTCCAAGCGCGAGCGCGAACTGCTCGAGGATTATGCGCGCGCCGGCGGCGACCGGGTCGACGACGAGAAGTCGTTCTTCGAACGCGTCAAGGACGCGTTCCGCGCCGATTAGCGTCCCGCGTTTCTTCGCCGAAGGGACCCACGCGGCCGGCTCGACCATCACCTTCGATGAAGGCGACGCGCGCAAGGCGAGCGTCGTGTTGCGCATGCGCGACGGCGATCCGGTCGAGATCTTCGATTCGGCCGGCAATGCGTTCGCGGCGCGGCTCGCGGTCGACAACCGGCTGGTGCGCGCGCATCTCGAGCGCCAAGTGCGAGTAGCGGAGGCGCCGGCGTTTGCCTTTACGCTCGCGCAGGCGCTGCCCAAAGGCCAGAAAATGGATTTCATCGTCGAGAAGACGACCGAACTCGGCGTGGCGCGCATCGTGCCGTTCGCCAGCCGGCGCGCGGTGGCGCTCGCTCCCGGGGAGGCGAAAGTCGAACGCTGGCGCCGGCTGGCCAAGAGCGCCGCGCAGCAGTGCGGGCGCCCCGACGTGCCCGCGGTCGAAGCGCCGGTCGCGTTCGAGACGCTGCTGCCGCAGTTCGCGGACTACGACGTCGTGCTCGTCGCGTGGGAAGCAGCGGAAACGCGGCCGTTGCGCGAAACGCTTGCATCGCAGGTCGCTCGTGCATCGCGGATCATGGCGATCGTCGGTCCGGAAGGCGGTTTCGCACACGACGAGGCCGATGCCGCCGTCGCCGCCGGCGCGCGCCCCGTCTCCCTCGGCAAGCGAATCCTGCGCACCGAAACGGCGGGGTTCGTCCTGCTCGCTGCGCTATTGTACGAACGCGGGGAGCTTTGAAAACATGAACGTACCACCCACGCGTCGTATATCCGAGGTTCAACGAGATGGCTAAACGACTGGAAACGCTCCAACCCGGCACGGCGGTCTATTGCGGAGACGAACGGATCGGGGACGTTCGAGGCGTTTTTGCCGAAGGCGAGTCCCGGCTCGCTGAATATCTCTCGGTCTACTGGGATGACCGCTCGTCGGCCGTTCTCGTTCCGACGAACGTCGTCGGGTCGATCGACGACCGCGGCGTGATCCTCGAGTCGGCCGACCCGCTAGCGTATAGGGACCTGCCCGCATTTGATCCAGCAAAGTTCCCCACGATCAGACCGCTCCACTGACGCGAAATCGATGAAGTTCTCGATCGTCGTGCCCACCTACAACGAAGCGGGCGGCATCGAGAAGCTGATCGTCACGCTCGACCGGGTGTTCCGCGAGTCAGGGCTCGACGGCGAGATCGTCGTCGTCGACGACAACTCGCCCGACGGCACCGGGGCGATCGTCGATGGTCTGGCCGCGAAGTATCCGGTGCGCTGCCTGCACCGGCCGGGAAAGCTCGGGCTCTCGTCGGGCGTCATCGACGGGTGGAAATTCGCGCGCCCCGAGTCGGAGGCGCTCGGCGCGATGGACGCCGACTTCAGCCACGACCCGAAAGTGCTGCCGCGCATGGTCGACGCGCTCGACCGGGGGTATGGGCTCGCGGTCGGCAGCCGCTACGTTGCCGGCGGCGGAATCGAAGACTGGCCGTTGCGCCGCAAGATCACGTCGCTGGTCGCGATCGCGCTCGCCAAGCCGATCACCCCGATCCGCGACATCACGTCGGGATTCTTCCTGGTTCGCCGCGACGCGCTCGACGGCGTCGAGCTCGACCCGATCGGCTTCAAGATCGGGCTCGAGGTGATCGCGAAGGGGCACTACGGCCGCGCGATCGAGGTGCCGTACGTGTTCACCGACCGCGTGCACGGCAACTCGAAGCTCAACCAGAACGAGATCTTCAACTATCTGCGCCAACTGCGCCGCATCTACGCGCTCAAATTGCGCGGGGCGAAGTAGCACTTGCGCGACTGGCTGCAGCGCAAACGTCCGGCGACCGGCGACGAGGCACACTGGACGAAGTGCCCGTCGTGTGGTGAGTTGCTGTACGAAAAAGAACTCGCCGAGCACCTGTACGTGTGCCCCAAGTGCGAGCATCACTTCCGCATGCGCGCGCCCGATCGCATCGCGATGCTGGTCGACGGCCCGTTCGAAGAGATCGGCGGCGCGATCGTCACCGAGGACCCGCTTACATGGAGCGATCGCAAGAGCTATCCCGAAAAGCTCGCCGCCGACCGCGCCAAGTCGCACCTGAGCGAAGCGGTCGTCACCGGTTTCACGACGATCGGGGGCTTCGGCGTGGGGCTGGGGATCATGGACTTCGCGTTTCGCGGCGGCACGATGGGCACCGTCGTCGGCGAACGGATCGCGCTGCTCTTCGAAGCGGCGCTCGCGCGCAGCGTGCCGGTCGTGCTCTTTACGGCCAGCGGAGGTGCGCGAATGGAAGAAGGTATGCTAGCCTTGATGCAGATGGCGAAAACGACGCTGGCCGTCGCGCGCTTCATCGACGGCGGCAACTTCTACTGTAGCGTCCTCACCGATCCCACCACCGGCGGGGTCTCGGCATCGTTCGCGTTTCAAGCCGACGTCATCGTCGCTGAAGCCGGCGCGGCGATCGGCTTCGCCGGCCGCCGCGTGATCGAGCAGACGATCCGCCAAAAGCTCCCCGAGAACTTCCAAACCGCCGGCTTCCTCCTCGAAAAAGGCCACGTCGACGCAGTCGTCCCCCGCCCCGCGCTCCGCGCCACCCTCACGCGCTACCTCGACTACGCGATCGGCGCCCGTCACCCGCGCAATGCGGCGACCGTGCCCTCGTGAACAACAACGTCGTCGTCGAGCGGGAGAAGGGGCTGCTCGAAGTCGAGCAGCGGATCGCGGAGCTGAAGGCGCTCTCGCGCGACCAGCCGGTCGATCTTTCGGTCGAAATCGCGGCGCTCGAAGACAAGTACGCGCAGATCCAGCAAGAGATCTTCGGCACGCTGACGCCGTGGGAGCGGGTCAACATGGCGCGTCATCCGCGCCGCCCGACGGCGCTTGCGTACATCGACGCGCTCGATCAGTTCGACGAGCTGCACGGCGACCGTCATTTTCGCGACGATCCCGCGGTGGTCGCCGGGTTCGCGAAGCTGCATGGGCGGCGCGTGATCGCGATCGCCCAACAGCGCGGCCGCGACACCAAAGAGAACATCATGCGCAACTTCGGGATGGCGACGCCCGAAGGCTATCGCAAGGTGACGCGGCTCGTCGAGCTCGCCGGGCGGCTCGGGCTGCCGGTCGTCACCTTCGTCGACACCAAAGGCGCCGATCCCGGCATCGGCTCGGAGGAGCGCGGGCAAGCGGAAGCGATCGCCCAGTCGCTCGCGGCGCTGGCGCGCGCGCCGGTCCCGATCGTCGCGACCGTTGTCGGCGAAGGAGGCAGCGGCGGCGCGCTCGCGCTCGCGCTTGCCGACCACATCATCATGCTGCAGCACAGCGTGTATTCGGTCGCATCGCCCGAGGGATGTGCGGCGATCTTGTGGGGCGACGCGAGCAAAGCGGCCGAGGCCGCCGCGCGACTGCGGCTCACGAGTGACGATCTGCGCGGCTTCGGGATCATCGACGAGATCGTGCCCGAGCCGCTCGGCGGCGCCCATCGCGACCCGGCGGGCACGATCGGGCGGGTGCTCGACGCGATCGACTTCGCGCTCGGGCGCTTGGCGATTCTTCCGGCTGCCGTGCTGCGCGATACGCGCTACGAGAAGTTCCGCGCGATCGGCGCCTGGACCCAAGGGCGCCAAGACGAGTTGGTCGCTACGTGAGGCGCGCGCTGCCGTACTTGCGGTTGGCGGGGCGGATCGCGGCGGTCGCGATCGCGGCCGCGTTCCTGGCCGTCGTCGGCGTCCAGTACGCGCACATCATCGAGCGCAACGTTTCGCTGGCGAACGATTTGCGCGGCGTCGAGCGCGACGTCGTCACGCTGCGCGACAAGCAGCGCGAGCAACTGCGCACGATCGACCGGCTGAGCGACCCGCAGGGCGCGATCCCCGAGATTCACGACCGCCTGCGCCTCGTGCGCCAGAACGAAACGATCATCTACCTCAAGGGGGCACCCAGCCCTGCTCCGTAGTGCGTTCCGCTCGGTAGCGGGGTTGGTGGCTTGAGGGTGCGGGGGCAGGTCATCAGCTTGCATGCGCTGGGGGCGACGGTGCGGCTCGAGGACGGGCAGCTGGTGGCGGTGCCGGCGGGCGACGTTGCGGCGCACCGGGACACGTACGCGCGGGCCTGCGAGCGGCGGCGGCCGATCAGCTTCGAACTGGTCGACATGCCCGACCGGCGCCCCCAGGTCGTGCTGGCCGCGCGGCATCCCGACGAGCCGATCGAGCCGGCCGCCGCCCCGGTCACGCTGGTCGACGACGCGTTCGAGGAGAAAATGGCCACCTATCTGCGGGCGACCGAGGAGTGGGCTCCGGCCGACCGGCCGCCGCCGGCCGAACGCCATTTCCTTCGCAAGCGCAGGCGGGCGGCGACCGTTTCCACCGGAATGCCGCGCAATCGAGGCGCCGCCTCGCGGCGCGGCGAATCCTGAGGGCCGTGAGCACTAAAACGAAAGATGGCAAAGTCGAGCCGGTAAAGGTGCCCGGCAGCTTCGTGCGCATTCGCGGCACGTACGACTCGTTGCGCACCGCCGAGCAACGGGTCGCGGACTTCATCCTCAAGTATCCCGACGACCTGATCTACCTGACGGTCACGGAACTGGCCGAGAAGACGAACACGAGCGAATCGACGGTCGTCCGGCTGTGCCAAAAAATTGGCTACAAGGGATATCAGGAGTTTAAGATCATGCTCGCGCGCGACTTGGTCGAGCCGTCGAGCGCGATCTACGAGCAGATCGATCCCAAGGACACGCTCGAGCAGATCAAGACGAAGGTGTTCCAGGCGAACGCTCAGGCGCTGCAAGACACGATCGAGGTGTTGCAGGATGCCGAGTTGGAGCGCGCCGTCGCGGCCATCGCGCACGCGCGCAAGGTCGACGTCTACGGCGTCGGCGGCAGCGCCTCGATCGCGATCGATGCGTATCATAAGCTCCTCAAGCTCGGCATCCCGGCCGTCGCCCTCTCCGACGGCGACATGATGGCGATGTCGGCCTCGCTCCTGGGGGAAGGCGACGTCGTGCTGGCGATCAGCCACACCGGGGCTAGCCGCGATGTGACCGACGCGCTCGGCCGGGCGCGCGGCAACGGCGCGACGACGATCTGCATCACGCACCGCTCGACCTCGCCGATCACCAAGGTCGCCGACATCCGGCTCTACACGGCGGCCAAGGAGACGGCGTTCCGCAGCGACGCGATGAGCAGCCGGATCGCGCAGCTCTCGATCATCGACACGCTCTACGTCGGCATCGCGCTGTCCGACCACGACCGCTCGCTCGAGATGGTCAAGAAGACGCGAGAGGCGACCGCCAGCAAACGGTATTAGGCCCGGCCCGTGCACCCGTTGCGAGCCCTGATCTCGATCGGGACCAACTCGACGCGCCTCCTGATCGTGCGTCCGAGCGATGCCGGGCTCGAGATCGTGCGCCACGAGACCCGCGAGCCGCGGATCGGGGAGAGCTTGATCGAGGACGGGCCGCTGCCGCCGGCGGCGGTCGAACGCACCCTCGCGGTCATCCGCGAATTCGCAGGCTTCGCCGCGGAAGCCGGCGCTGCGGTCGAGGGGATCGCCACCAGCGCCCTGCGCCGCGCGACCGACGGCGAGCGCTTCCGCGAATTGTTCATGGACGAAACGCGCGGCGCGAGCCTGCGCGTCCTCTCCGGAGACGAGGAGGCCCGCTTCTCATTCCTCGGCGCGACCCACGACCGGCGCGACCGGCCGGGCTTGACCGGCACGCTCGACGTCGGCGGCGGCAGCGCCGACTTCGCGTGCGGGCACCGCGGCGAAGTGGAGCGCACGATCTCGTGCGAGATCGGAGCCGTCCGCACGTCGAGCGTGTTTCCCGCGCTGCGCGACGCGGTCGCCGCCGGCATCACCGGCGACGCGGGCCGCGCGCAGCTGATCGCCGATGCGCGCGCCTGGGCCGCCGAACGCGTCGCGCCGCTGCGCGACGTGCCGCCGCTCGACGAGCTGATCGTGATCGGCGGGACCGGCTTCACGGCGGCGGCGATCCTCTTCGAGCGCGACCGTACGCTGATGGACGGCATCGAGATCACGCGCGCCCAGCTCGCCGCGACCCTCGAGCGCCTGCTGAAGATGCCGCTCGAGGAGCGGCGCGCGATCCCGTTCATGATCCCCAGCCGCGCCGACATCATGCCCGGCGGTCTCATCGCGGTCGACGAGGCGATGGCGGCCCTGCGCGTCGAGCGTGGGGTGCTCTCGCGCGCAGACCTGCTCTTCGGCTACCTGATGTCCACCGAGTAGCTCTGCGCCCGGGGCGGATTCGCGCGCTCCCGCCGCCAAGAACGGCGCTCATGGGATGATGGTGGAATCGGTAGACACAGCAGACTTCATTGGAGCCATGAGCGCGGAAACGGCTCATGGGATGCGCTCAAAGTCGGCGAACTCTTCACTGACAACGCCGAGCCAAGCCGATTCGCCCAGTCGACGAATCGGAAGGTGTAGAGACTGGACGGGCGCGACCTACGGGATGGTGCAAGTCATGCGAAGACGGCGAAGCCGTCAAGCATGTCGCGTGTTGCGATCCGCGAAGGCGGATCGCAACACCTAGGGTCAAGGCACAGTCCAGACCACGAACGCGCGAGCGGCCGCGAAAGCGGAAGTGGTACGAAAATCTGCAGCCCGTGAGGGCGTCCGAGTTCGAGTCTCGGTCATCCCAAGACACACCGATGAAGAGCGAATGCCGGGCCGGCGACTGAGCCGGAGGAAGGGCATTCAGCGTCACGGAAGCGTACGCTCGTTTGCTTGGTTGCTTCCTCGTTCGTTCGTCAAATTGCTTGATCGGCGTAGCTTCTCGGGGAGGGGGATTCGTCATGCGCTTGCGGTTTTTGACCGCGATATTCGGTGTTTTGGCCGTGGCCGGATGCGGCGGCGGTTCGACGTCGACGGTTCCGAGCTTCAGTCCCACTCCAACCGCCGTGCCGTCCGCGCCCGTGACCCCCACGCCCACGCCGACGCCGCTGCCCACCTCCCTTCCCACGCCGTCGTCGGCGAGCTACACCTACGCGGGCACGATGGCGCAGACGGTGCAGACGTCGTTCTCCAATCCGGCGCCGCAGCCGAGCGGGACGCCGGTCGCGTCCGGTACGGTGACCAGCATGTGGACCTCGGCGCAGACCGTGACGGTCGCGCCGACCAGCGGCCCGGCCGGGACGTACGACACGCACGTCGTCGACACGGAGACCGGCGCCTCGCCCTCGCCGGTGACGGTGACGCAGACGACGAGCGACACGATCTCCACGGTCCCGGCGGGGGGCGCGGGCAACGTGCTCGTGACGGCGACGACGTCGCTCAGCAACACGCCCGGGGCTGCGGCGACGTTCGCCGATCAGTTCGTCACCACGTTCGGTTCCGGGCGCATCGTCAACGTGCTGCCCGAGAGTACCGGCGCGAGTTGGAGCAATACCGACGCCCGCGTGGCGACCGACAATGCGCCGGGCGGGAACGTCACGACGCGCACGGTGCAGACGAACGGCACGTACGTGCAAACGACGGTTACGCCGCCGCTCTCGGTGCCGGCGCCGTCGCCGGTGCCCACCCTATTCGCGTTCCAAGAGAACGCCGACGGCAGCGGCACGTTCAACACCGTCAGCTCCGGCACGACGATCTCGACGTATCAGTTCACGTTCTCGGCGCCGCCGATCCAGATCGCGTACTCGTCGAACGGCTCGGCCCCGACGCCGTACGCGACGCCCGCGACGTGGTGGACGGCTCCGCTGACGTTGTATGCCGAAACCGACGTCGCGTCGACCGGCGTGCCGATTCCGTCGGCATGCAGCGTGCCGTCGTCGTTCGGCACGACCGCGCGCCAGATCGCCCAGCGATGGACGCGCGTCGACACGATTTACGGCACGATCGAGACGCAGGCGCTCGTCGTGTACGATTCGCCCGGGATCGGCACGCTCTGCCAGACGATCAACGATACGTTGCTGTACTACTACGACTACACGAGCGGGAACTACAACCCGACCCCGTACGACGGTGCACCGCTGTTCTACAACGGCGTGACGCCGTGGAAGACGGTGGCGACGTCGCAAACGCTCGGCCTCCGCTCGACGACCGCGCCCCTGTCGGGTCTCCGCGCGCCGGCGTCGCTTTCCCCGCAGATGCTCGCGCGCCCGGGAAGCGTCGCCGTCGATCGCGCGGTCGCCGCGTTGCGAAGCGCCCAGACGCGCGACTTGCTCGGCGCGCTCACCCACGGAGGGAGGCAGTGAAAACGAAGTCGATCGTTACCCTCGGCGGGGCCGCGGCCGCGCTCGCCGCCCTGTTCCTGACCGCATGCAGCGGCGGAGGCGGCAACGCGCCCGCGCCGGCCGCGCCGGCCGCATCTCCAGCGGTCGTCAGCGCCGCGTCGGGCACGGTCGCCGTCCCCTACGCTTCCGGCCTGCTCGCCGGTGCGCAGTATGCCGGCCCGGCATCCTTCGCGACGCGCACGATCGACGTCGTGACGAATCCCGCCGACGAAAGCGCGCTGTATGCGTACGCGGCGGCGGTGAACGATCCGGCGTCGCCGGTCTTCCATCAGTTCTTGACGCCGCAACAGATCGCCGACCGGTTCGGACCGACGGCCTCGCAGTATGCCGCCGCGCAAGCGTACTTCGCAGGGTTCG
The DNA here is from genome assembly GCA_963749395.1 of Vulcanimicrobiota bacterium. Lineage (GTDB taxonomy): Bacteria > Vulcanimicrobiota > Vulcanimicrobiia > Vulcanimicrobiales > Vulcanimicrobiaceae > CAVVMT01. The sequence continues at coordinate 491,067 of CAVVMT010000008.1, read as the reverse complement.
GCCTGGCGACGCACGGCTACGCGCAACGCTCCGAGATCGCCGTGACCGGGACGCAGGCTCAACTGCAGGCCGCCTTGGGAGCGACGTTCGGGCTCTACAAATCCGCCGGCACGACGTTCGTCGCGCTCGCTTCGGCGCCGCACCTTCCGGCATCGCTGCACGTCTCGGCCGTGCGCAACGCCGTCGACCTCGAAACGCAAATGTACGTGCTGCCCAATCCCGAAGGCGCGTCGACGAGCCTTGCGCAATCGTTGAAGCCGCAGCAGGTGCAACGGGCGTTCGACTTCACCGGCGCGTATGCGGCCGGCTTCTCCGGGAGCGGAGTCACCGTCGCCGTGCTCGGCACCGGCCAGACGACGCCGGCCGACGTCACTGCGCTGAGCGCCCGCTACGGCGTACCGGCCGCGCCGCTCGTGTACGTGCCGATCGCGAGCGCCTCGGCGCCCCCGACGAGCTCGCCGCTCTCCTACGCGACCGCCAACGGGTGCATGGACAACGACAACTTCGCGGTGACCCCGCCCTGCATCGCCGACGGCGGGGAGGCGCGGATCGACACCCAGACCGTCGCGATGCTGGCCCCGGCGGCGACGATGCTCTACTACTTGGGATACTCATCCAACGGGCCGGATTCGATCGCCGAACTCAATCAAATCGCGAGCGACAACCTCGCCGATGTCGTCTCGATGAGCGTCGGATCGTGCGAGCCGACCTCGGGTACGCCGGGACTCGAACCTGCCATCGCGACGCTCGCGGCCGCCGGCGTGGCGATGTTCGCGTCGGTCGGCGACAACGCCGTGTGGCCCAATTCGTCGCCCTGCCGGAACAACTACGCGCAGGGCGTCATCTATCCGTCCACCGATCCCAACGTCGTCGCGGTCGGCGCGGTCTATCTCCCCGTCGACGCAGCCGGAGATCTGACCGGGCAAATCGTGCCGTGGGGCTTCCAAGACACGAACGGCAACTCGTATCGCAACAGCGCCGGCTCGGGCGGCGGCTACTCGGGACTCTTCACCCCGCCTCCGTACCAGAGCATCATCCCCGCGCCGCTCAACAACGGGGGGCGCATGGTGCCCGACATCATGATGGCCGGCGATCCGCATTCCGCGCTTGCGAACATCGGGTACGCCGGTTTGGGCGGCCCGACCTACGGCGGCTCGAACGGAACTAGTGAAGCAGCGCCCGAGGCTGCCGGCGCATGGGCGCTCGTTCTGCAAGCGTGCCGTCAGACGCCGGCATGCGCGTCGACGCTGGCCTATCCCAAGGCCCGCGGCGGATCGCCGAATTACTACTATTACGGAATCTACGCGGGGACCGGGCCCTTTGCCGGCCGCAACGGCATGACGTACGGGAACGTGTTCTACGACATCACCTATGGCAACAACACGGTCGTTCCCGGAAGTCCGTCGCCGGCGCCGCCGTACATCTACGGCTACAACGCGGGCCCGGGCTACGACCTCGCCTCGGGCCTGGGCGTGCCGCTCGTCGGGCCGCTGATCCGCGCAGTTACGGGCCTGACAAACGTGCCCTAGGGCAGAGCGGGACCGAGCGAAAAGCCGAAGGGGAGGCTCGAGTCGCTCGAACCTCCCCTTCTTTTGCCCTTCGCTGCGCTTTAGCGGTGAATCGAAGCGCGGTAGGCGCTCACGCTGCGGGCCACCGGCGCGCTGTAGTGCTGGGCCGGCGCGCTGTAGTGCTGGGCCGGCGCGCTGTAGTGCTGGACCGGCGCGCTGTAGTGGCCAACGGGGGCCGCCGGGGCGGCGTACCGTTGCACCGGTTCGGCCGGCCTGACGCTGCCGCCGCCGTACGAGCGCGCCGGCGGAACGTACGCCGGGCGTTGCGGTTCCGAGTTCTCCGGGGCGGTGTAGTTCGTGTGCTGCACGTAGTTCGGACGTGCCTGATCGTAGTTCGTGCGATCGCTTTGGAGTTGCCGGTACCCGTTTCCGTCGTTGGGAGCACCGTTCCACGCGTTTCCGTGCCAGCCGCCGTTGTAGCCGCCGTTGTAGCCGCCGTTGTAGCCGTAGCCCGGATGCTCGTAGTTGTAGGCGACGTAGGGATGGTTGTAGACGTAGACGCCACGGTTGACGTAGACCGGATGACCGTAGTAGCCGCCGTTCCACCAGCCCGTGTTGCCGAAGAAGAACCCGAGCGCGACGCCCGCGCCGAAGTACGTCCATGGCTGGCTGTTATAGTAGGCAACGCCTGCGTTCATGGTGTACGGCGTGTCGATCTCGTTCGCGTCGAAGACCGGCCCGTTGCCGTAGCCGTTGATCGACACGACCATGCCCGGGGCCAGCGTCAAGCCGGTCGGATTGATGATCGTGCCTTGATGCATCTCGACGTTGTCGGTGTAGCCGGCGTCGTCGCGCACCTGGAGAGAATAAGCACCGTCGAAGGAAAGGATGCGTCCGTGAATCTGCTGATCTTGCGACGGTGCGGAATAGGACTGGGCGAAGGCAGGCGAACCAGCGAGAAGCGAAACTCCCGCTATACTCGCCGCTGCTATCGTCACTAAAAATTTGTTCGCCATGCCATCGTTATACCGCAATCCGCTGAGGCATGGCTTGGACGCCGTCGTGGAAATGCTGGGGCGCAGGCAACCGCCGCTTGCGAGCCGTACGCTGCACCGTATGACGACGAACACACTCTCGCTCGAATGCACCGCCGAGGGGCGATGAGCGGCGAGGTATCGTTCCGGCTCGACGGGCGGCTGGCGCTCGTCACGGGCGGCACGCGAAACAACGGGCTTGCGATCGCGCGCGCGCTCGGCCGAGCCGGCGCCCGGATCGCGCTCCTGTTCGCACATGATTGGGACACCGCGCGCACCGCGCAGGCGTCGCTGGCGCAAGACGGGATCGAGGCGGCCCTCTACGCGGCCGACTTGAGCGACGTCGCGGCTACGCGCCGTGCGTGCGCCGCCCTGCGAGCGCAAGCCGGCCCGGTCGACGTGCTGGTGAACTGCGCGGCGGTACGCCCGCGCGCGAAGATCACCGACGTGACGCCGGAGGAGTGGGACATGGTGCTCGCAACCAACTTGCGCGCGCCGTTCTTCCTCAGCCAGGCGTTGCTGCCCGATATGGTCGCGCGCGCCTGGGGACGGATCGTCAACATCGGCGGGCTCGACACGTACTGGGCCAAAGCGACGCGACCGCACGTCGTCGCGTCGAAGGCCGGTCTGGTCGGTTTGACGCGTGCGCTCGCCAACGAAGTCGCGCACTTCGGCATCACCGTCAACACCGTCGTGCCGGGCCGCATCGAGTCGGTCCGCGCGCATCCCGAATGGTATCCCGACCAAGAGGCACGTCATGAAAAGTCGCGCGAGCGCGTGCCGCTCGCACGGCTCGGCGAGCACACCGACGTCGCCGGCGCGTGCGTCTTCCTCGCCAGCCCCGCCGGCGGGTACATCACCGGTCAAGAGCTGCTCGTCACCGGCGGCGCGCATCCGTTGCTGCGCCACCCCGAAGACGAGTATCCCGCCGGCGCGTTCGGGTCGGTGCCGCCGGCGTGAGCACGGTCGACGTCCTGTGCCGTTACGTCGCGTCGGCGACGCAGTGCGAGTTGCCGCCCGAGGTGCGCGAAAAAGGCGCGGAACATCTGCTCGATACGCTCGCCGCGATGGTCTCGGGCTCGCGGCTGCACCCGGGGCATGCGGCGATCGCCTACGCGCGCTCGCAGGGCGGAGCTGCCCAAGCGACGGTCGTGGGCAGCGACGTCGTCACCACCGCCACCAACGCCGGCCAGGCGAACGGCATGCTCGCGCACGCCGATGAGACCGACGACTCGCATCGCGCCTCGCGCACCCATCCCGGCTGCGGTATCGTGGCGGCCGCGCTCGCGGCGGCCGAGTGGCGGGGGCGTTCCGGTGCCGAGCTGTTGCGCGCCGTGGTGCTCGGCTACGACGTCGGGCCGCGCGCGACCATGTCGTTCGGCGGTGAAGGAACGTACCTGACGTCGCGCCTGGCGACCCACAGCATCGGCTCGCTGTTCGGCGCCGGCGCCGCCGCCGGAGCGTTGGCGGGGTTTTCCCCCGAACAATTGCGCTGGCACTGGTCGTGGGTCGCCCAGCAGATGTCGGGGCTCAACTGCTGGATGCGCGATCGCGACCACGTGCTCAAAGCCTTCGTCTTCGGCGGCATGGCGGCCCGTAACGCGCTTGCGGCCGCGACGATGGTGGCGAGCGGCATGACCGGAATCGACGACGTCTTCTCCGGCCCCGGAAATTATTTCGAGGCCCTCGACGGCGACCCGGACGTGTTCGTGGCGGGCTTGGGGACGCGCTACGAGATCATGCACGCCGACTTGAAGAAGTGGTCGGTGGGTTCGCCCGCGCAGGCGGCCCTCGACGCCGTCGAAGCGATGTTGGCCGAGCGATCGCTCCCGCCTGACGACATCGCGACGATCGAGGTGCGCCTGCACGTGCAGGAGGCTCACGTCGTGGCCGCGCGCTCGATGCCGTCGATCAGCGTGCAGCATCTGGTCGCGCTGCTCCTCGTCGACCGCAATCTGACCCTCGCCTCGACCCACGACGACGCGCGCGTCCACGATCCGGCGGTGGCCGCGCTGCGCGCGCGCGTCTCGCTCGTCCCGGATCCGGCGATCGTCGCACGCCAAGCGGTCGTCACCATCGGCATGCTCGACGGCTCGACCTTGCGCCGCCACGTCGAGCACGTGCGCGGCACCTGGCGCAATCGCATGACCCGCGAGGAGATCGAACGCAAAGCATTCGGGCTGATGAGCCCGGTGCTCGGTAGCGCGCGGACCCATGCGCTGATCGAAGCGATCTGGTCGATCGAGCAGTGCGCCGACGTTCGGGCGCTGCGTCCGCTGCTGATCGCGTGAACCGGGCGGACTCTTCCTTCGGAGGGCAAACGTAGAGGGGCTCTTTCAAAGCACACGACGACGGTTTCGGGAGGCTCCGTGGCAGGCGGGCGGGCTATGCATGGCAGGCGGGTACTCGCGCGTCTGGGCGTCGGGCTGGCGGCGTCGCTGATCGTTACGGGGACGATGATGGGTCCGGCGCTCGGTCAATCCCGTTCGAATGCCGGCACGGGCCCGGTGCCGGCTGCGACGGACTCCATGCAGCCGCCGGCCACCCCCTCACCGGCCGTCACGGGGTCGCCGGCGCCGGCCGCGACTCCCAATCCCCGCAAGGTGCCGCCGCCCTCGCGGCTCTACGTCTCCGGTCGCGAGACGATCTTCTTCGGCGATCAACAGTACGCCGGGTCGGGCGTCAGCCCGCCGGAAGCCGCCTCGTTCGCGAGCGGCGGCCTCGGCCCCGCGACCCCGTACGACTTCTTTTCCGGCGCCCCCACCCAATCGGGGATCGGCTCGACCCAAGACGTGCGGATCGATCTGAGCTACCAAACCGGAGCCTTGGTTTACGGCGCGCGCGTGTGGGCCGAGAACGTGCAAGGCAGCGCGCACGTCGATGCCTACTGGAACGAACCGTTGCTCTCGACGCTCAATCCGCACATGGGGATGCGGGCGTTCACGCTGCCGATCGCGTTCACCACGCACGCCGGGCAGGACGACGTCACCGCGTTTCGCGGCTCGTTGACGCAGGGCTGGATCGGGACGCCCGGAGGCGGCGACGAGCTGCGCGTCGGCGTGTTCAACGACGACCTGGCCGACCGCTTCGTCTACGCCCCGCCACCGGCTCCCGGCACCCTCCCGGCGGTCGCCCCGGTGCTCCCGGCATCGCTCGGTGACGGCGCGCCCGGTTTGAGCGACTGGCGGGTGAGGCGTGGGACGACCCCGATCGTCGGCACCGAGCTGACCCTGCACTCGGGCTTGGGCACGCTCGACATCGCACAGGGCGCGTTGCCGGCGCTGCCGGGCACCGGGGCGCTGATGACCGTCGGCTCGTTCGCGATCGACCACGGCGGCGGGCTGCGCTACTCGGCCGACTTCCTGCACGTCAACGAATTCGGCGCCCCACTCGGCGTGCCGGCCCTCTTCGGCGCGGAGCCGACGGTCGTGCCGGGACCCCAGGGAAACGCTTCCGCGTCGATCTTGTCGGGACAACGCGAGACGATCGGCGGGTTGCGGGCCGCCGTGCCGTTCGGAAATCTGGCCCTCGTGGGCGAGGCCGGCCGGTCGTGGTACTCCGAAGACGACGCCGCGACGATGACCGGCGGCTCCGCGGCGGCCGGCTACTACCATGCCGGAGCTTCCTACCAGCTCCCCGCGCTGCTCCTGGGGCTCGACTGGTACCGGTTCGAACCGCAATACGGCACGATCTTGTTGCCGTACGGGACCCCGGAGAACACCTGGCCGCTCGCCTTCGCGTGGCCCGCGCCCTGGTTCAACGGCTATTATCAGATCGTCGGCAACGCCGACGCGGCGGCCAACCGCCAGGGCCCACGGTTCTCGGCGCGCTACGAGACGCCGGCCTTCGACGTCCGCACCGAGTACGCGGTGTACTCGACGGTGGGAGGCGTCAACCTGACCACGGCCTCCGGCCCGGGATTCGTCGACGCGTACTTTCCGGTGCAGCTCTCGTTCGCGCACTCGACGCCCGGCCAAGTGCAGCATGCCGCGGCCTATGCCGTGTGGCACTCCGGCCCGGTCGACGTCGCGTTCGACCTCGACGACGACACCGAGCACCGCAGCGCGCTCCCGCCGGGTGGTTTCGCCGGCTACGTCACGATGGACGAGCCGCAGGCGATCCTCACCTTGTCGCATCAGTTCAGCGCGTGGTTTCTGCTCGCCGCGGGGACCGGCCGCTATGCGCTGCGCGGCAACTACGGCGTGGGCCCCCAGGTCAACGCCGACCTGTCCCAGGGGGTCGCCTTCGCAGGCACTCAGTTCCGGCCAACCAAGCGCCTGGAGTTCTTGGTCGCCTGGCGAGGGTACCACACGACCGGCGTCCCGATCGTTCCGGGGACCTCGAACCCCGCCTACAACGGCTCGCAGGTGCTCGTCGAACAACGCTTACGTTTCTAGCCGACGGAGGGGAGTTCACGGGAAATTCGAAGGTTCCCGAGTTAGTCTGCTCCCGGCCGCGCGGCCGGGTTTCGCACGTTTGGAGGTCTTTCCCCAAGTGAAGATCGTGGTTACGGTGAAGCTGGTGCCCGACACCAACGCCGACAAGCGCATCGACCCGGCGACGAAACGGTTGGTCCGTTCCGGGGTCGAGACCGTGCTCAATCCGTTCGACGAATACGCGATCGAAGCGGCATTGCAGCTGAAGGAGAAGCGCAACGACGGCTCCACGGTCACGATCTTCACGATGGCGCCCGAGAGCGGCAAAGAGATCGTGCGCAAAGCGCTCGCGATGGGCGCCGACGACGCCGTGATGCTGTCGGATGCCGGGCTCGCGGGCTCCGACGTGTGGGGCACGGCGTATGCGATGGCGGCCGCGCTGAAGAAGGGCGGCTTCGATCTGGTGCTGTGCGGAACGCAGTCGACCGATGCGAACACCGGTGAAGTTCCGGGCGTGCTCGCCGAATATCTCGGCGTGCCCGGCATCACCTATCTGCGCACCTTCGTCGTCGAAGACGGCGTCGTGCGCGGCGAACGCGAAACCGAGACGGGCTACCAGAAGGTGTCGGCCAAGCTGCCGGCCCTGATCAGCATCACGAAGTCGATCCACGAGCCGCGCTACCCGTCGCTCAAAGGCATCATGGGGGCGAAGAAAAAGCAGATCGCGATCATGTCGCTCGCGGATCTGGGCGCGGAGCAAGCCGTCGGAGCCGACGGCGCGAAAACTGAAGTCCTTGACCTTGCCGCGCCGCCGGTGCGCGCGAAGGGGCAAGTGGTCACCGCCGCCGACGGCGCCGACGGCGCGCGGATCATCGTCGAGTATTTGAAAGAAAAGAAGTTTCTGTAATGCAAAACGTCATCGCGTTCATCGAACACAAACACGGGCAACCGCGCCGGGTCTCTCTCGAGATCGCCAGCAAGGCGAAAGAACTCGCCGACGCGCTCGGCGGCAAGGCGCACGCGGTCGTCGTCGGAGGCGGCGCGACCGCGCTCGCCGAGAGCCTCAAAGCCTATCCGCTCGACGCGATCCACGTCGCCGACGATCCCGACGCCGACAAGTATTCGATCGACCCGAGCGTCGACTATCTCGAAGCGGCCGCCAAGAGCATCGGCCCGTCGCTGGTCCTCGTCGGCAACACGATGGTCGGGCGCGACGTCGGGAGCCGCTTCGCGGCCCGCGTCAATGCCGGCCTCACCTCCGACATCGTCGACGTCAAGGTCGAAGGCGGCAAGGTCGCGTGCGTTTCGCCGAAACTCGGCGGGCTCGTCATCACGACCTGCGCGTTCAAGAATAGCGACTACGGCGTGGCGGCGATCCGCCCCAACGTGTTCGCGGCCAAACAAGGCGCGGGCGCCGGCGAGATCGTGACCCTCGCCAACGACCGGCAAAACCTATGCGATCGCGATCGACGAGGAAGTCGACGAAGCCGCCGCCGAGCTGGGCGTCGAGGAAGCGTCGATCGTCGTCAGCGGCGGTCGTGGCCTCGGCGGGCCCGACCCGTTCACGACGATCCTCAAGGATTTGGCCGACGCGCTCGGCGGCGCGGTCGGTGCATCGCGCGCGGCGGTCGACGCGGGCTGGATCTCGCACGGCCATCAAGTCGGGCAGACCGGCAAGACCGTCAGCCCGCAGCTCTACATCGCGGTCGGCATCTCGGGTGCGATCCAGCACAAGGTCGGCATGCGCACGTCGGGCACGATCGTCGCCATCAACAAGGACGGCGGCGCGCCGATCGCGGAGTTCGCCGATCTGGTCGTCGTCGGGGATGCTTTCCAAATCGTACCGGAGCTGACCAAGCGCGTTCGCGAAGAGAAAGCGGTCCCGGCGTAACGCCGGGACGACTCGCTGCGTTGCTTCACACTGTGGTAAAGAAGTTAAACCCGCTTGCGCTCGGGACGTTCGCGCTTGCGGTGCTGGTCTGCCTCGGCGCGCCCCATCCGGCCGGCGCGGCCGCGAAGGCATCCGCCGATGCCTCGGCCTCGCCGAATCCCTCGGCGTCGCCGACCGCGACCCCCGAACCGCTCGACAAGCAGATTCCGCGGCTCGAGTCGAAGCTGAAGATCGATCCCAACGACAAGGATTCGCTCACCCAGCTCGCGGCCGACTATCTGACGATCAATCGACCCGACTTGGCCGCGCCGCTGACCGCCAAGCTGCTGCAGACCGGCAACAAGACGTCGCAGGTGTACTACCTCGACGGCTACGTGCAGCTGCAATCGGGGCACGTGCGCGAGGCGATGGCCGATCTCGAGCAAGCCGCGAACCTCGATCCGACGAACAACGGCGTGCTCGGCCTGCTGACGCAACTCTATCTGCAAGCCGGCCGCACCCAGGACGCGGAGCGGGTTGCGAAACGCGCGCTGACGTTCAACAAAGACGACAAGACCGCGATCGAAAACTACGGGATCGTCCTGGGCACCGAGAAGCGCTACGACGACGCGCGCACGCAGTTCGAAGCGGCGGCGAAGATCGACGCGAAGGATCCTCAGCCGCTGATCCTCGAGGCACGCTCGTACGTCGACCAGGGTGCGATCGCGCTCGCGATCGGGTCGTACGATCGCGCGCTCGCCGTCGATCCGCAAGACGTCGAAGCGATCCTGGGCGAGGCCCGGCTCTACGCCGACCAGCACGACGTCAAGAACAGCGTCGCCCAGTACCAGCGCGCGCTCGCGCTGACGAACGATCCGAACCAGAAGGCGGCGATCGTCGCCGAACAAGCGCATCTGTACGCTACCGAAAAGATGGACTCCGACGCGGAGGCGCTGTACAAGAAGAACATCGCCGACTACCCGAACATCGGCGGCACCCACGTCGCCTACGGCGATTATCTCGCGTTCAAGAAGCAGATGCCGCAGGCCGAAGCCGAGTGGCAGGCGGCGCTCGGCCCCAACCGCGACAACCGCGACGCGCTCCAGCGCCTGGGCGAATACTACGCGGCGACCAATCAAACCCCGAAGGCTATCGACATCTTCAAGCGCTTGACCGAAGTGACGCCGGCCGACGCGGCCGCGTGGGCGCAGCTCGGACAGCTCTACGGGATCACCCGGCAGTTCGACAAAGCGCACGACGCGTATCGCACTGCCTACGAGATCTCGCGCGCGCCGCAAGCCCTGATCGGGATGGCCAGCTCCGACTACGAGTTGCATCGCTGGGCGGAAGCGGCGGCGATCTTCGATGCGCTCGACAAGGGCGCGCCCGACGTGCTCAAGGCGAGCCCGCAGCTGTACTACGTGATGGGCCAAGTCTATCAGAACAGCAATCAACCGGCGAAAGCGAAGCTCGCGTATCAGCGGTTCCTCCCCTTCTTGAAGCCGAATTCCTCGGGTGCGACGCAGGTGAAGAAGCTGATCGCCGACCTCGACAAGAAACCGTCGGGGCCTTCGGCAAAGGCGTCGGCCGCCCCGAAGAAGACCTGACCGCGCGCGCGTGCTTGTCGTCTACGACGAACTGTACACCGAACACTTAGCCGGCATACCGCATCCGGAGCGGCCCGAGCGCGTCTCGACGGTCGCCCGGTATCTCCGGGATGCGGGACATCTCGACGAACGGGTCGGCGCGCGGCGCGCCACCGTCGACGAGTTGACCCGGGTCCATCCCCGGGCGTACGTCGAGCGCGTGCGCAACGAAGTCGAGCGCGTGATGGAACACGGCGGCGTGGCGTATCTCTCGACCGGCGACACCGTGATCGACGCCTCGAGCTACGACGTCGCATGCTACGCCGCGGGCGGCGGCCTCGTCGCGTTGGATCATGCGATGGAACGCAAGCGCGCGGCGTTCGCGCTGGTACGGCCGCCGGGCCATCACGCGACGCCCACGCGCGGGATGGGTTTTTGCGTCTTCAACAACGCGGCGATCGTCGCGCGCACGTTCGTCGAGCGGACCGGGACGCCGGCGTTGGTCGTCGACTACGACTATCACCACGGCAACGGCACGCAAGACGCGGCCGGAAACGGGCTCTCGTACCTTTCGACGCATGCCTACCCCGACTATCCCGGGACCGGCGCGGCGAGCGAGAACCGCTACGACGAAGGCGGCGCGATCGTCAACGTCCCGCTCCCGATCGGAGCGTACGGCACGGAGCCGTTCGTCGCGGTGTGGAGCGCGCGCTGCGCGATCTCTGCGCGCGGATCCGGCCCGGTTTGCTCGTCGTCAGCGCGGGTTACGACTTTCTGATCGGCGACCCGGTCGGCGATCTGGGGGTCGGCGAAGAGGCGGCGCCCGCGCTCGGACGGGCCTGCCGCGCCGTGAGCGAGGAGTACTGCGAGGGACGGACGGTGTTCGTGCTCGAGGGCGGGTACGATCCCGACGCGCTCGCGCGCTGCGTCGACGCGACGATCGCGGGCTACGAGCAAGGCGGTACCGCCGGCTCCGCTGCCGACCCGGCTTCGATCCCGGAGAGCGAAGTCGCGCTGCTCCGCACGATCGAAGGCCCCTGGCGCTGACGCCGGTGCAAGCAGCGGTCGCGATCGTGCGCATCGGCCTGGGACTGTTGCTGATCGCCGCGGGCGCCCTGAAGATCGGCCACTTCGCCGATTTGGCCAGCGTCATCGCGGCATTTCGCTTGCTGCCGGGCGTCCTGGTCGCGCCGTTGTCGATCGCGTTGCCGTTTTTCGAGGTCGCTTTAGGACTGTACATGGTGGTCGGGTTCTGCACGCGCACCGCGGCGTTGGTCGCGACCCTCGAATTCGCCGTGTTCGCGGCCGCGATCGCGTCGGTCGTCATTCGCGGCATCCCTACCTCGTGCGGCTGTTTCGGACCGGCCGACGCGGCGCCCGCCTCGTGGTTCGACGTCGGCCGCGACCTGGCGTTGACCGTGCTGGCGGCCTTCGTGGCCTGGAAAGCCCCCGGGATGCTCGCCGTCGACCGAAGAATGGAGGGGTCATCATGAGTACGAGCCGCCGCCAGATCATCGCGCCCGCCAAGCGGGACTACCGGAAAATCATCATCTATTCGACGCTCGCGGTCCTCGTGATCGTCGTCATCGTCGCCGTCGCGCTGGCCTCGCGAGTGCCCAAGAGCGCTTCCGAGGCGCCGGCCTACGCGCACCTTGCGGTCGGCGATCCGGCGCCGCCGTTCAGCGTCGCCACGACGGCCGGTCCGTTCGACTCGACCAAAGCGGGCAAGCCGATCTTTTTGGAAGTGTTCGCGACCTGGTGCCCGCACTGCCAGCATGAAACCACGGTGCTCAACGACCTCTACGCCAAGGATCAAAGCAAGGTCGCCTTCGTGGCCGTTTCGGGTTCGGGCACCGGGATGGACGGCAGCGTCGCGGAGTCGCAAGCGGACGTGATCGCGTTCCAGCAGCAGTTCAACGTCAAGTATCCGATCGCGTACGACGGTGACCTCGACGTCGCGAAGAAGTATCTGCAGGGTGGCTTTCCGACCATCGTGATGATCGGGACCGACGGCAAGGTCGCCTATGTCGACAGCGGCGAGATCGCGCAGAACACGCTTCAGCAGGCCATCGACAAGCTGAAATAGGGGCGAACCGGCCTCCCGCCGGAAGGAGTTCCTCCAGAGTAAGGGCCAAAGATGGCACAACTTTGGCAGCTTTGAGCAGTTCCTATTCGCACGTCCGTTCGCTGCTGCGCGACCTGGAGAATCCAGAGCGTCTGCGTGGCAATCCGCTCGCCGCGCCGTTCTTCGCCGAGGCGGAAAGCCGGGGCGTCGCCGGCGGGGGAGAACGCGAAGCGGTTGCCCACCTCCGCTCGCACATTGCGTCGTCGTTGGCGGCGTTCGACAGCGGGAACCGGCGCGGCAAGAGCGCCGAACACCTGCGGCGCCAGCGGACGATCGTCTCGCACTGCGACCTGGGGGGCGAGCCGCACAAGAACGTGGCGGCCGCGTTGGGCATCTCGATGCGGCAGTTCTACCGCGAGCGCACCTCGGCGCTCGGGCGGCTCGCGGCCGAGCTCGCGCGCCCGGCGCCGGAGCCGCGCACGCCGCCGGGAGCGGCCGTCTCGGTCGCGCCGTCGGGCGTCTCGCTCCTGCAGTTCAAGATCGACGCGATCGACGCGCTCTTCCGCCGCGCGCAGTACCGCGCGGCGGCCGACGCGCTCAACGACATGATTCGCACCGCCCCCGAACCCGGGTGGCGGATCGTGTCGCTGTGCCGCCTCAGCCTCGTTCTGGGCGCGCTTGCCGAATACGACCAGAGCGAGCGCGCCTTCATCGATGCGCGCTCGATCAAGGCGCCCGAAGGCGGCGAGTTCGACCGCGGCCGGCTGCGCTTCGAGCTGCAGTTCGGGGCGATGATGAACCTGTGGCGGCGCGGGGCCTACGCCGACGCGGTCGCCGTCGGGCAGCAGATCGTCTCGCTGCTCGAGAGCCCGGCCCGCGAGGGCCGGCGCTACGCGCTGGACGCGATGCGGCTCGCCTTGGTCAACCTCGGCTCGATCTTGCAGGAGCGCGGGTCGGCACAGCAGTCGCTCGAGACGATCGAGCGCGCGCGCCGCCTCGCGACCGACGATCGCGCCGTCCCGGCCGAGCACCGCTTGGACGTGGTGACGGTCCGCGCCCAGACGCTTGTCATGCTTCCCGGCCAGCACGCGCGTGCGTTGACCGATGCGCGCGAAGGGCTAGTCGTGGCGCAGGCCAACGGCTTGCCGCACCAGACCGTCGACTGTCTGCTCGCGATGGCGCTCGTCCACGAGATGACCGGTGAATTCCGGCTCGCGGTCGAGCACGCGCGGCTCGCGAGCCGTATCGCGCGCGACGCGCTCGCGGGCGAAGACCTGTGCGAAGCGCTGCTGCTCGCGGCCCGGTTCGAGAACGCCTCCGATCAGGCGCACCATGCGCTCGCCCTGATCGGCGAAGTGCGCCGTTGCGAGCCCTATGCGACCCGCTTCTCCTCGTTCGTGCGGCTGCGCGAGAGCGAGTCGTTCTTGCGCATCGGGCGGGCCGCCGATGCGCGCGAGGCCGCCGGCGAAGCCGCCGGCGACTTCGAAGCACGCGGGGTGGGGCGTTATCACGGTTTGAGCCTGCTGGCGCGCGCCAAGGCCGAAGATGCCTCCGGCGAGGCAGCCGCGGCCGTCGAGTCGCTCGAGGCCGCATTGCCGCTGCTCGAGGGCTCGAGCTTGGTCTCGACGTTGGCCGAAGCCTACGAGGTGTCGGCCAGGCTCACGGGCGACCGCGTCCGCGCGTCGCTCGCGCGCGACTTGCGCGGCGGGCTGCAAGCCGAACAAGGGCGCATGCCGGCATAAGAGAAGCGCCCCCGGCCGAAGCCGGGGGCGCGTTTCCGTCGCGGCGGACGTCGAGCGTCTTAGATCTTCAACTGGACGCTGAAGTACGCATTGAACGGGAGGGCCGTGTTTCCGGAAGCCGTCTGCTGAACGCCGTTCCCGATGACCGGGGCGTACGGGTTAGCCACGAACGTCTGGATCGTGTTGCCCGGGTTGTAGAAGTTTCCGACGTAGCCGGTCGGGTTGGAGTACCAGCACCCGATGGTGCCGGGGTTGAGCGGGAGTTGCGTCCACGCCGCGTTGGTGCCCCCGAAGCAACGGGTGTAGAGGTTCGCCAGGGTCAGGGAGAGTTTGACCCGCGGGGTCGGCTGGTAGCCGATCTGCAGGTTGGCCGTGATCTGCGACGGTTCGGTGTACGCACCGAAGGCGTCGAACTGGTTGGTCAGCATGTCCGGCGCGAGGATGCTGCCGAAGCAGGTCGACGCGTCGTATGCGTTGGCCGCGGAGGTTCCGGTGGGGAACCCGTAGGGATAGCGCGGGTCCGTCCCGCCGGCCGGGGTCGCGAGCGGAGCGCATCCGCCGGCACCCGGGTCGATGCCCGTCCCTTGGACCGGGCTGCCGTACTTACCGCCGGCGCTGAACTGCAGCGACGGCGTGATGGTCAGCTTGTTGCGCTTGTAGTTCAGCAGCGCAACGGCGACGTAGGGGATCGAGTAGCTGCTGGACGTACCGCCGAGACCGGCCGTCGGGACGATGCTGAACGGAACGTAGCTGCCGTTCGGATCGAGGGTCGACTGCGCGGGGGCGTTCCAGTACGGGTTGGCGATGTCGCCGGCGGCGCAGGTCGGGTCGGCGGCGCCCGTCGAGGTGTAGCACGGGGCAGCCTGGACCGGCGCGCCGGTGTTCCCGTCGATCGGCGTTTGGCCGGCCGAGTTGAGACATGCCGAGCGTCCGTTGATCTGCAGGTTCGGGTTCGCCGCGCACTGCGACGTGTACGCATTGTACGTGGCGATACCGTTGTTGATCGGGCTGAGGATCGATTGCCCGTTCGGCTGCGCGCCGTACTTGATGCGGGCATTCGTGTACGTGAAGCTGATCTGGCCCGCGAAGCCGTTACGGTCGAAGTCGCCCTTGCGGAGCAGCACTTCGACGCCCGACGCGGTGAGTGCGCCGGCGTTGATCGACGACACGAACTGGGTAACCGGGTTGAGGATCACGTCGTAGAACGAGTTCTGCGTTTTGCGGTAGAACGGCGTGATCTTCCAGGAAACGTCGGTTCCCTTCACTTGGTGTTCCCACGAGAAGTCGTAGTTGTTCGACGCCTCGGGGTAGACCGTGTGCGCCGGCGAGGTGAAGCCGTACGACGAGAACGATGCGATGTTGCTGGCCGCAACGTTGTTGTTCGCGTAGTTGTACTGCTGGGTCGCCGAGAGGGCCGGCTGGAGATAACGGCCGGCCGAGGCGCGCAACACGTTGAGGTTGTCGATCGCGTACGTGGCGCCGATGCGCGGCTCGAAACCGTGGTAGTCCGCTTGCGCGGGGCTCGTCTGGGTGTACGCGATCGGGGTGAAGTTGTAGCCGGCAGGCAGCGCGGCCGAAGTCGCGCAGGTGTCGGTGGCGGCGATCGCAACGACGAGCGCCTGAGGCTGATAGATGCAGTGGGTCGCGAGATAGCTCGTCGTCCACAGCGACCGCGCCTGAGGAGCAACCGAGTTCGGCTGCACGTTCAGATACGGCACGTTCGTGTTGGCCAGGTCGTAGAGGAAGTTGTCGTAGTGGAGGCCGACGTTGATCTGCCACTTCTGCGAGGGTTTGAACTGGTCTTCGATCGAGAGGTTCGTGAAGATCGGTTGGACCGAGTTCGCCGAACCGTCGAGGCCGTTGTCCAAGGTGAAGTATTGGCAGGGCGCGCCGCCGCAGGTGTAGTTGCCCGCGTTGGCGAGCGTCGGCGCCGTTGCCGAGTTCGGGCAAAGGACAGCACTGCCGGCGCCGGCACAATAGGCCTTGGTGGCGACCGGGGAGTCGACGCCGGGGAGCACGTACCGTGATGCCGACGAGCAATACGTCGGCGTTGCGGCCGTCGTACCGCCGGCCGTGCTGACCGAGTAGCAGCCCGCCGTCGGGTTGGCCGAGCTCGACGAGCGCGGCGACTTCCGTCGGAGAACCGTACGGCGTGGCGTTGTTCCAACGGACGGTGCTCGCCGTGCTGATGCCGCCGTTGACGTTGACGAGATTCTGTGCGTTGATCTGATCCGCGAACGAGAAGCCCGCGCCACGGTTGTGGGTGATCAGCTCGTAGTCGGCGGCTTGCGCGCCGCTGAGGCTCTGGGTCGCGCTGTTCGCGCCGTTCTCGATCCAGTCGGAGTAGAACGAGTAGCCGTACACGCGGAAGTACGCGTTCGAGCCCATGTTCTTCTGGTACTGGGCCTTGAAGACCGCGAAGTGGTTGTCGTTCGAGTCGCGCTGTGCTTGCGGGATCACTGACCCGAAGGGACGGTTCTGCGACGCTTGCGGGAAGTAGTAGGGCGCGACTTGGCTGAGGTTGGCGGCCGTGAGCGGCGCGCCGACCGGGCCGGTGTAGATCGTGCGGTCGGTGAAGGTGCCGACCGAATAGGTGCCGGGAACCGTGCCGCCGATGAGCGCGGTCCCGCCGTAGCTGGACGGCGCCGTGCCGGCGTTCACGTACGGAAGGCTCGCCCCCCAGTCGTTCTGCGACGAGTAGAAATCCGTGTGCAGCCACGAGTAGTCGTAGAGCAGTTGGATGTCGTCTTTGCCGCCGTCCTTGTGGTGGGGAATCCCGAAGTGTAGGTTGACGACCGACTCGCGGTCGATGACGTCGGACGTCTGTCCGCCGCCCTGGGTGATCGGCCCGAGCACGTAGCCGCCGGGCGCCGCCGGGAGGCCGAGCGCCGCGATCGCCGCGTTCGAGTAGCAGCCGACCGCGATACACGCGCCGCTCGCGTCCGTGTTCGACACGATGTTGTACGGCGTGCCGTAGTACGGCGCGTACGAGGCGCCGTTGAACTGGTCGACGATCGTGATGCCCTGGTTGTAACCGGCGGTCGCCGCGTACCACGAGAAGTTCCGGTTCGGCGTAGCACCGCCGACTTCGATCCCCGCTTTGTGGTAGTACGACGGGCCGCCGATCGCCAAGTCGAGGTTGGCGAACCCGGGGTAGGTACCGGTCTTGATGACCTGGTTGATGAAGCCGCCCAAGCCGTTCGACTGAGCGCCGATCGGAGCGGAACCGGCGTAGACCTGCAGTTCCTGCTGGCCGAGCGCGGACAGCGCCGACGAAGGATATTCGTCGTAAGCGCGCTGGATCGGCACGCCGTCGAACTCGTACCCGAGGTCGGTGTAGTTACCGCCGCGGATGTAGACGGTCTGGTTCCAGCCGACCTGTCCGGGGTTGATCTGGACGCCCGGTACGGACGCCAGTCCCGAGTAGGCTTGGTTGAGCGCGCCGCCGCCGCCGAGCACGGCGGCTGCCGACTGTTGCGCCGCCGAAACGGAGTACACGTCGGTGACGGCGCCCGGCCGAACCACGTCGGCCGCGGCGCGCGAACTGACGCGGCCGATCGTCTGGAGCGATTTCCGCGCCGCCGCATTCACGGTCGCGCTTTGGTCGGCGAACACCGTGACGCCGCTTTGCGTGAATGGATCGTAGCCTTGCTTTTCGACCGAGACGGTGTACGTGTCAGGCGAAAGCGAGAGGAAGTTGTAGTTTCCTCGAGCGTCGGTATAGACGGATGCGGTCTGCGACGGACTGACGACCGTCACTTTCGCGTTCGGAATACCGGTCCGGGTGGCAGAATCTGTGACTTGGCCGGTAATGGAGCCCGTCGTGCCGGCCAGTGCCCATGTTCCCTGGAGCAGCATGGCGACGAGCAACACCACCACCGTCGCAGACCTTGTCCGGATGATGTTCTTCATCCTGAGAGTCTCCTAAGTGGGGCAAGCATCCGCGCCCGGAGGCCCTGAGCCAACCGGGTTTGGTGGACAGGTCAATCCGTCACACACTGTTAAGAGGCGAGTAAGTTGGCATAAAGATGGCAGTAGTGTACGGAGTGCTTCTCAGCCCAATCACATCGAGGTCTCACAGGCCTTTCAGGACGCGCCCCACCGCGTGATCGTTATCATGACCTAAGCCCGCGTCCCTCGACGCAAGGAGACCGATCACCCGTGCGCAAGCCTCTGATCCTGACGGCCGCGTTCCTGCTCGCAGCTACCGCTCCGTCGTTCGCCCAATCCCAGCCGCCCCCGGCCCAGGGCGCCCCCAACGGGCCAAGCCAGCCCGGCCAAGCCGCGCCTGCGGCGCCGCACCACGGCACTCCGTACATGATGCGGGCCCTCCGCCAGATGAACCTCAGCGACGCCCAGCGTTCGCAGATCAAATCGTTGGTTGCGGGCTACCGCCAGCAAAATGCCGGCGTGACCGATCCGGCCGCGCGCAAAGCCAACGCCCAGCAGCTCCGCAGCGGGATCATGGCCGTCCTCTCGCCCGATCAGCAAACGCAGCTCAAGTCGAACATCGCGACCCTGCGCCGGCAGCATCGCCAGGCGATGCAACAACAGGGTGGGCAGCCGCCTGCGGGCTCGCAGCCGCCGCCGAACGGCCAGCAATCCTCGCAATAGCCGGCCGCGCCGCGCCGCAGCCCTGCGAAGGGTTGCGGCGCCCAAGCGCAACCCCCTAGGGCACCACGCTCGCGGCGATCTGGAGCAGGTCGCGCACCTCGAGGTCGCCGACCAGTGCGAAGCACAAGGACCGTTCGCGCCACGTCAGCAGCGTCGTCGGGCCCTCTTTGACGTAGGCGGCGTCGTGGTTTTCGAGCGTGACGTGCACCGGCGTCAGGGTCCCGAAATCGGGTAGCGCGTCGCCGGGATTTTCGAAGAGGGAGATGCTGCGCATCCCGTCGCTGTAGAGCAAGTGCAGGGTGCGCACGCCCTTGACCGTCTCGACGTCGGCGCCCAACAGGGCGAAGCCCTCGGGCAGATAGTGCGGCCCCCAGGGCGCAAACCCGGCGTCGTGCAACGACGCCGCGATGTTGCCGGACGGCAACCCGTACCGGCCGTCGCTGACGACGTGAAACCCGGGCGGTATGCTGTTGGAGAAGATCTCGCGCGGGATGCGATCGGTGATGCGCACCGCGGTGAAGCGCATCTCCGACTCGAGCGCGCCGTCGCTGTGGAAGCTCTCGCGGGCCAGGATCAGGTGGGTCTGCGTGTCGATCGAGATTCGCATGCCCCGTAAGCCGGTGAATTTGTTGATCAGCGAAACCGTCGCCACCGGCCGGCCCGCGATCGTGTCGGGGGGGCCGTCGACCAGACGGTAGTTGGCAGCGAGCAAGTCGAGATCGGTGTCGATGAGCGCCGGATTCGCCAGGTGCGGATTGTGTGCGTCGATCACGCGGCCGTGCTTGACGTCGTAGCGGTAGGCCTGGTCCGCCAGCTGCACGACGTAGTCCCCGTAGATCGACTGCGGGGCCTCGAAGAGGATCTTCGTCGAGTCCGGCGCCAGGTGCTCGACCCGCTCCATCGTGGCGGTCGCGCGGTCGGAGCCCCACCGGATCACCTGCACTTCGCCGACGTACGACACGTGCGCCGGCGCCGCCGCCGCGGCCCGTAACGGCGCGGGGACGGTCGGATGGGGGGCGGGCGACGGTGAGCCGCCGGCGAGCGCCGGCCCGGCCGTTCCCAGCAGGGCCGTCAGGAGCGCGATCCCGGAGAAGCCCCTAAGGCCCATCGGCACGGGCGAGATTCGCCGCCTCGACGACGGCCGGCGGTTGCCCCCCCTCGGCCGCCTGGCTGCTGCCTGCGCCACCCTGCTCGAACGAGCGCTCCATCGCGTTGTCGGTCGCGCTATGGTCGCCTAACGGGTTTTCGAGTTCTGCTGAAGTCGCGTGTTGGTTGAGATAAAAGGAAGCCGCCACGGCCGCCACGTTATTGCCCGGGGCCGGGTGGGAGATCGGCACGGCCAAGTAGACGCCGAAAGCCGCCGCGGCCAGCGCCGGGACGCCGACCAGCGGGACGAGCCAACTGCGCAACGCGGGCCAGCGCCGCTGCGCCCGGTCGCGGTCGACCGCTTGCCAGATCGCTGCCCGCATCCCCGGGGGCAGATCGAGTTCGGCTGCCTTGCCGGCCGTCTTGAGCCGCTCGCTCAAGGCAAGTTGCACGTCCAGCTCCTCCCGGCAAGCCGGGCATGCGGCCAGGTGGCCGTGCACGGCCGCGTCGAGCCCGGGGTCGAGCTCTCCGTGGGCGTAGTCGATGATGGTCTCCGATGTGATGTGGTGTTGCATTACCGCTGTTCTTGGGTGCGCTGGACGAGACGGCGCAGGAGCGACCGGGCGCGGTGCAAGCGCGAACGCACCGTTCCAATGGAACAGCCCATGATCTCCGAGATCTCCTGGTAGCTGTATTCCTCGATGTCGGCTAGTACGATCACCTGACGTTGCTCCGGAGAGAGGGCGGCCAGCGACCGCGAGAGCGGTTCGCTGAGCTGCTTATCGACGTAGTCGTCGATGGGCGTGACTGCAAGCGGCCGGGCTCCGCCATATTCCTGGGGTGCGTTGTCCTCCGGGATCTCTTCCTGGAAACGTCCTTTCTTACGGCGAAGTTCGTCCCGGTAGAGATTCGTAACGATTCTATAGATCCAGGAGAGGAACGAGGTGCCCGGCTGGAACGACCGCCAAGCCTTGTAGACCCGGACGAAAGCGTCCTGGGCGAGGTCCCGCGCGTCGGCTTCGTTCCCGGTCAGTCGATAGGCGAAGTTGTACGTCTGCTTGCCGTACTCTTCGATCGCGCGCTCCAAGAAAGCGGCCTGTGCGGCCGAAGGTCGCTCGGCCGCTTCGCGAGGCTCTCCCATCGAAGAGAGAGTGTTACGCTCGGCGTCGAACGCCGCCTTGTTTTGCCGGCGCCGGGAGGACACTGGTCATTGCGCGCTTTAGGAATGCCTAATATAATGGGTTGGCTTCGCTAATTGCCTGACCAGGAGGCCCGCGGAACCGTGGCGGCCACACAAGTACGTCCCCGTACCCAGCCGGCCGCGCGCCCCGCCGCCGTTTCCTGGCGCACCCGGATCCTGCGCTACCTGGCGGTCGCGGGTCCCGGCCTGATCGTCGCCTTCGCCGATACCGAGGCCGGCAGCGTCACCACGGCGGCGACGTCGGGCGCGCAGTTCGGCTACAAGCTGATCCTGTTGCAGCTGGTGCTGATCGTGCCGCTCTTCATCGTGCAAGAGATGACCGTGCGCTTGGGCACGATCACCGGCAAAGGTCACGCGCAGCTGATTCGCGAGCGCTACGGGCTGGGCTGGGCATGGGTCTCGCTCGGCACGATGCTCGTGACCAACCTCGCGGCGCTCGTGACCGAGTTCATCGGCATCGCCGGGGTCGCGCTGATCTTCGGGCTGCCGGTGCCGTTGCTGGTCGGCAGCGCGGCGGCGGTGCTGTTGGCGGTGATGCTCAGCGGGCGCTACCGGCGCGCCGAGTACGTCGCGCTCGGATTGTGCATGCTGGAATTGCTCTTCATCCCGGCGGCGATCGCCGCGCACCCCGATCCGGGCGCGCTGCTGCGCGAAGGGCTGTTCGGTTCGCAGCCGCTGGGGAACCGCGATTATCTGCTGCTCGTGGCGAGCAACATCGGCGCGGTCATCATGCCGTGGATGATCTTCTACCAACAGAGCGCGACCGTCGACAAGGGGCTGCGCGAAGACGCGCTCCCGCACGCGCGCATCGACACCGCGATCGGTGCGGTGGCGACGCAGTTGATCATGATCGCGATCATCGTCACGACCGCGGCGACGCTCTACGTCCATCACATCAGCGTGTCGGATGCGGCGCACGCGGCGCTGGCGCTGGTGCCGCTCGCCGGGAAGTATGCCGGGGTCGCGTTCGGCGCGGGGCTGCTGGGCGCCGCGTTGCTCGGCGCGCTGGTCGTTTCGCTCGCCACGGCGTGGGCGTTCGGCGAAGCCTTTCGCTGGCCGTGCTCGCTGAACTACCAGTGCCACCAGGCCAAGCGCTTCTACGGGCTGTACGCCGTGTGCATCCTCGTGGCGGCGGCGTTCGTGTTGATCCCCAATCTCCCGCTGATCAAGATCACGCTCTACGTCGAGGCGTTCAACGCCTTCGTCCTGCCGCTGGTGCTGGCGTTCTTGCTGCTCCTCGTCAACGATCCGAACATCCTCGGAGCGCGCCGCAACGGAATCGTCGCCAACGTGATCGCGGTCAGTATCTCACTCGTGTGCGTCGCCCTCGGCGTGTGGATGGCGTTCCTGACGTTCACCGGCCAAGCAGGGTCGTGAATTCCGGTCCTCGTCTTGGCACCGGCTGTACGCCGGTTCCAAGACGAGGCCGGAATTCTTCGCGTTCTCGCGCCTAAGGCGCTTCGAGCCGCCTTCGGTGGCGAGATTGGTGGCGGCGCGCGGGGAGATTGGGGGCGGGTGTTCAAAGGGGGCGCTAATGGGTTTGCTGTTTGCCCGCTTCACGGCTCTGTTCGTTGCGTGCGCTTTGGTGGGGCTGCCGGTGGCGGGGGCGGCGGTAGAACTGCAGGCCGTGGCGCGTGCGGCGGATTCGTATACGAACGCGAACCTGAAGTTGCAGGACATGTATCGGGCGGCGCTGCTCAACACGTCGCGCCAAGCGCAGATCGCGCCCGACGGCACCGCCTACGTGAAGACCGGCGACATCCCGGCCGAATGGCTGCGTGACGCGAGCGCGCAAGTACGTCCGTACCTGTTCTTCGCGCGCACCGACATGGCGGTGAACTCGCTGCTGCGCGGCATCATCGCGCGTCAAGGCAAGTACTTGCAGGTCGACCCGTACGCCAACGCGTTCACGATCGACTACCGCGTGTGGGAGCAGAAGTTCGAGCTCGACTCGCTCGCGTACCCGATCGAGCTCGCGTGGACGTACTGGAAGGTGACCGGCGACGCATCGGTCTTCACCGGCGACCTCTCGCTGGGCTTCGACAAGGCGCTCGAGACGATGGAGCGCGAGCAAGATCACGCGCGCAACTCGAGCTACACGCACAAGGAGCTGGCGAACGGCGGAAAGGGCAATCCGGTCAAGTACACCGGGATGATCTGGACCGGCTTTCGGCCCTCCGACGACGCGTGCAAATACAACTTCCTGATCCCCGCCGAGATGATGGCCGTCGTCGCGCTCGGCGAGCTCGAGGAGATCGAGCGCGACGTCTACCACAACGTCATCAAAGCGCACCGGGCGGCGACGTTGCGCGACGAAGTGCAGAACGGCATCCAGACCTACGGCGTCGTGTTGACGCCGAATTACGGCTACGTGTACGCTTACGAGGTCGACGGCCTCGGAGGCGCGGTGCTCATGGACGACGCGAACATCCCGAGCCTCCTCTCGGCCCCCTATCTCGGGTATACGAAAGCGACGAGCCTCGTGTATCAGAACACGCGCCGCTACCTGCTCTCCAAGGACAACCCGTACTACTACACGGGGACGGTGGCGCGCGGCATCGGCAGCGCGCATACGCCGGATCGCTACGTGTGGCCGCTCGCGCTCGTCATGCAGGGCATCACGGCGACGACGCAGGGCGAGCGCCAGGACGTGCTCAACGAGCTGATCGCGAGCGATCCCGGCGATCACCTCTTGCACGAGGCGTTCAACCCCGACGACCCGAGCAAGTTCACGCGCCAGGATTTCGGCTGGCCGAACGCCCTCTTCAGCGAGTTCGTCATGACGAATTTCAACGGCGTCGCGCCGCTGCCCAGCCGCAGCACCGCCGACCTCGAGTTCCGCGGCGGGTCCTGATCCGATGAGCGAACGGCTTCTCGACGTCATCGTCGGCTTGCAGTGGGGCGACGAGGGCAAGGGCCGCGTGGTCGATTCGTACGCCGCCGGCTACGACGTGATCGCGCGCTTCGGCGGCGGGAACAATGCGGGGCACTCGATCCGCGTCGGCGACCGGGCGCTGGCGCTGCGGAGCGTGCCCAGCGGCGTCCTGGTCGAGCACACCGAGCTGTTCATCGGCGGCGGCACGGTCGTCAGCCTGCAGGGGCTGCTCGACGAGATGGACGGGCTAGCCAAAGCCGGCGTCGACGTCGGCCGGATCAAGATTTCCGACCGCGCCCACGTCGTGCTGCCCTATCACCCGTTGGTCGACCAGCTGAGCGAACGGGCGCGGGGCGGAGCGGCGGTCGGCACGACCGGGCGCGGGATCGGGCCCGCCTACGTCGACAAGGCCGGCCGGCTCGGGCTCACCTTCGCCGACCTCGAGCACCGCGACCGGCTCGTGGAGCGCATCCGTCTGAACCTCGAGAGCCGCGCGGCCGCGTTCGCGGGCGTCGAGGGAGCCCCCCGGGAGGCCGAGGTCGTCGCGGAGGTCCTCGAACTGGCCCAGCGCTTGCGCCCGCACGTCGTCGACGGAGTCGACTACCTGCACGGCGCGCTCGAGGCGGGGAAACGCGTGCTGGCGGAGGGCGCTCAAGGGACGTTGCTCGACGTCGGGTACGGAACGTATCCGTTCGTGACGAGCTCGTCGACGATCGCCGGCGCCGCGTGCACGGGCCTGGGGGTCGGGCCGGTGCAGGTCGGCCGCGTGATCGGGATCGCCAAGGCGTATTGCACCCGCGTCGGCGCGGGCCCGTTCCCCTCCGAGCTCGACGACGCCACCGGGGAGGAGCTACGTGCGAAGGGCGCCGAGTTCGGCGTCGTGACCGGCCGGCCGCGGCGTTGCGGATGGTTCGACGCGGTCGCCGCCCGGTACGCCGTGCGCCTCAACGGCGCTACCTCCGTCTACATGACCAAGCTCGACGTGCTGTCGGGTTTTCCGCGGATCGGCGTGGTCACCGCGTACCGCTCGGGCGGCGGGCAAGCCGGCTTCAGCGCCGCCGGCGACGCCGGGCTCGCAACGGAGATCGCGTGGTTCGAGGGATGGGCGGAGGACCTCACCGGAGTCCGCCGCATCGCCGCCCTCCCGCGTGCCGCCCGCGAGTATGTCAATGCTTTACAGGACTTCCTAGGAATTCCGGTCGAGCGCGTGTCAGTAGGTCCAGAACGCTCAGCATTTGCCGAGTGACGGCGTTCTCAGTACGGGCATCTTTACCGAATCCTTAATTAACCCGTAACGAGGAGCCGATACTAGTTATGTGCCGGGCATGGAGGCCCGGTACCGCTCCTGGGCCACGGTCGGCATGTCCGCGGCGACTGCATTAGGCAGTAGTCGCTGTTAGGTGTCGTTTGGATCGCATCCCAACCATGTGGGCCGACTTATCCGGCCGGCTTCAGGCTCTGTGGTCGTCACAGAACCGCACCAATCGGATCCTCGGACTCTCCGCGCTTGGCGTAGTCGTCATAGCGATCGGTGCGTTTCTCTATTTCGACATCTTCCGCAAGCCCGATTACGGCGTGCTGTTCTCGAACCTCTCGGCTGAAGACGCGGCGACGATCACGACGAAACTCGCCGACGATAAGGTCCCTTACCAGCTGACCGACGGCGGGACGACCGTCAAGGTCCCGATGGACCGGCTCTATCAAGAGCGGGTCGACATCGCCGGCGCCGGGCTGCTCAAAGAGGGCGGCACCGGCTACGAGCTCTTCGACCGCACGAACCTCGGGATGACCGACTTTCAGGAGAAGATCGCGCGGCTGCGCGCCACCGAAGGCGAACTGCAGCGCACGATCGACGCGCTGACGCCGGTGCAAGCCTCGCGCGTGCACATCGCGCAGCCCGATGCGACGCTCTACTCCTCGGTGCAAGCCCCCACGACGGCGTCGATCGCGATCACGACCAAACCCGGGCAGAGCCTGAGCGCGTCGGAGGTGCACGGCATCTCGATGCTCGTCGCCAACGCGGTCGACAACCTCAAGCCCGAAAACATCACGATCGTCAACCAAGAAGGCAACATCCTCAACGGGTCGGGTCAGACCCAGACGGATGCGGCGGTCGCCGCTCAAGCGTCCGCGCTGCGGCTCACGCAGGATCAACTCGTCGCCAAACAGCGCTACGAGACGAATCTGCAGCAGAACATCCAGTCGATGCTCGACGCGACCCTGGGACCGAAGCGCTCGGCCGTGCGGGTCGCGACCGACATGGACTTCGACGCCAACAAGTCGGATACGACGTCGTACGCGCCGCAGGGGACCGTCCGTTCGGAGCAGACCGAGCGCGAATCGTACACCGGCACCGCCGCGCGGCCGGCGGCGATCGGCGCGCCCGGCACCGCGACCAACATCGTCGGCACCTATCAGGGCTTCCAGCAGAACCAGAACAACGGGCGGTACAACCGCTCGAAGTCGACCCGCAACTACGAGATCACCGAACAGAAGGTCTCGCACATCGACGCGCCCGGCAAGGTGTTGCGCACGAGCGTCGCGGTGCTGGTCAACGTCCCGGCCGTCGCGGCGCCGGCGGCCAACCCCAATGCGGCCCAAGCCGCGACCCTGCCGGCGTATGCCGTCGCGCCGGCCGACGTCACGAAGATCCGCAATGTCGTCGCGGCCGCGGCCGGGATCGATCCGGCACGCGGCGATCAGGTTTCCGTCGAAGCGATTCCGTTCAACCCGGCCGTCACCGGCGAGGTCGCGGGCCGCGGCGGCACGTCGACGATCTTCGGCCTCCCGGCCGCGGGCCTGATCGCGCTGGCCGCGATCGCGCTCCTGATCGGCGCGGGCGCCGGGTACGCGCTCTACCGCCGCCGCCAGCCCGCCGCATTCCGTCCGGGCGAAGATCTGCCGTCGTTCGACTCGACCCTCGCCGAAGAGCTGCCGCCCTTCGACGAGCACCCGATCCTCGACGGCGCGCAGGCTCTGGCCGCGCCGATCCGCTCCGCAGCCGACCTCACCCGCGAGCAGATGATGGAATACGTGACCACCGTCGCGCAAGAGAACCCCGACAGCATCGCCAAATTGATCAAACTGTGGCTGGCAGAGTAGCATGATTCAGGACAGCCCTATCGTTCAGCTTGGCAACGCGTCGATGTCGCAGCAGGACATGCTGCCGGCGCCCGTCGACATGCCCGGGCCCGAGAAGGCGGCGATCTTGATGATCACGCTGGGGCTCGAACTCTCGGCGACGATCTTCAAGTTCTTGCGGCAAGACGAAGTCGAGCGGATCGTGCTCGAGATCGCGAAGATCTCGACCGTTCCGATCGAGAAGCGCGACGCCGTCATCACCGAAGCGTACCAGCGCGCGATCGCCCTCAAGTACATCAACGAGGGCGGCATCGAGTACGCGAAGGAAATCCTCGAGCGTTCGTTCGGCGCGGGCCAAGCCGACGACATGACGAACCGGCTCTTCGCGGCGCTCAAGCACGGCAACCCGCTCGAGCTCGTCAAGAAGACCGAGCCGGCCCAACTGCTCCAGTTCATCCAGGACGAGCATCCGCAGACGATCGCGCTGATCCTCGTCTACATGGCACCCGAACAAGCCGGCGCGGTGCTCTCGGCGCTCAATCCCGAATTGCAGGCCGAAGTCGCGATGCGCATCGCGATCTTGCAGAAGACCGCGCCCGAAGTGCTCGAACAACTCGACGAGCTGCTCGGACGCCGGCTGCTCGTCTCCGGGGCCGACTTCACCAAGGCCGGCGGGGTGCAGTCGCTGGCCAACGTCATGGGCTTCGTCGACCGCGAGACGGAGAAGAACATCCTCGACGGGCTCGCCAAGCGCGATCCGCAAATCGCCGAAGAAGTCAAGAACCTGCTGTTCGTCTTCGAAGACATCCTCAACCTCGACGACCGCGCGATCCAGCGTATCCTCAAGGAAGTCGACGGCAAAGATCTGGCGCTCGCGCTCAAAACGGCCAACGACGATCTGCTCGCGCGCATCTACAAGAACATGTCGGCGCGCGCCGCGACGACGCTCAAAGAAGACATCCAGTTCCTGGGGCCGCAGCGGATGCGCGAAGTCGGCAAGGCCCAACAAGCGATCGTCGACGTCATCCGGACTCTGGAGGAGAACGGCCAGATCGTCATCGCACGAGGCGGGAAAGACGACCGGATCGTCTAGCGATATGCCGCTCAGTCAGCGTTCGCCGTAGTCATGGGCCGAGTACTCAAGGGCGGCGCGCATCGGCGCGACGCCTATGTCCTTTCAGCCCCCGGGCAGCCCGACGAACTCGCGCAGCTTCCGGCGGACGCGTACGCCTACACGTCAGCGCCGGTCGAACCCGAACCGCCTCCCGAGCCGCCCGCACCCCGGCTGGACTGGGTGGCGTTGCAGTCACAAGCCGAAGCCCTCATCGAGAACGCCGCGGCCGACGCCGAGGTGCTCGTCCGCAAGGCCGGTACCGACGCGCGCGCGATCGTCGACGAAGCGCTGCGCCAATCCGCGGAGATCGCCGACGCGGCGCGCAACGAAGGGCGGCACGACGGGTATGCCGCGGGGCGTGCGGCCGCCGATCTCGAGATG
This sequence comes from Vulcanimicrobiota bacterium, assembly GCA_963749395.1. Lineage (GTDB taxonomy): Bacteria > Vulcanimicrobiota > Vulcanimicrobiia > Vulcanimicrobiales > Vulcanimicrobiaceae > CAVVMT01. Next base: position 462,534 of record CAVVMT010000008.1, on the reverse strand, counting down.
GAACAGATGCTCGCGACGATGCGTGGGTTGATCGACATGGCGCGCGTCGAGCGGCACAAGATCTTGCAGTCTGCCGAACCCGAACTCGTGAAGTTGGCGATGGGCATCGCCGAGCGTATCGTGCGCCAGCGCGCTAAGTCGGACGCTGAGGTCGTGGTCGAAATGGCGCGCGAGGCCGTGTCCAGGCTGGTCGACCGCGAGACGATCACGGTCCGCGTCAACCCCTCGGATCTCGACGCGATGCGCGAGCACCGCGAAAGCGTTCTCGCGCTCGGCGACGTCAAGGCGATGCGCCTGATCGAAGACCAGCGCGTCGACCGGGGCGGCGTCATCGTCGAAACCGAAGCGGGGACGATCGACGCGAAGATCTCGACCCAACTCGACGAGGCGCGCCGGGTGCTCGATCTCGACGCCGACGACGACGTGGTCGTGCTCGGCGACGCCACGACGTTGACTCCGCCTTCGCGCAACGGCATCCATGCTGCGAGCGACGCGCCGGCCACTGCCAAGAAGAGCGCATGATCGAGCTGACCGTCCCGCCGTTCTCCGCGGAGCGCTACTTGGCGCAACTGCGGTCGGTCGACCTCGTGCGCCAAAACGGGAAGGTGCGACAAGTCATCGGCGTGGTCATCGAGAGCCTCGGGCCCTCGATGTCGATCGGCGAGACGTGCGCGATCACGTACCGGCGGTCGGCCGAGCCGGTGCTCGCGGAAGTCGTGGGCTTCCGCGACAACAAAGTCCTGATCATGCCGCTCGGCGATCTCGGTGGTATCGGCGCCGGGTCGGACGTGCGCGCGCTCGGCCGCCCGCTCGAGATCGGCGTCGGGCCGGCGCTGCTCGGGCGCGTCGTCGACGGCTTGGGACGGCTCATCGACGATGGGCCGCCGGTCGCGCTCGACGAACGCGTCGAAGTCGCCGGCGTCCCACCCAAACCGCTCGCGCGGCGCCGGATCGTCGAGCCGCTCGGCATCGGGATCCGCGCGATCGACGGGCTCCTGACGTGCGGCAAAGGCCAGCGCGTCGGCATCTTTTCGGGCAGCGGCGTCGGCAAATCGACGGTCCTGGGCATGATCGCGCGCAACACGTCGGCCGACGTCAACGTGATCGCGCTGGTCGGCGAGCGTGGCAAGGAAGTGCGCGATTTCATCGAGCGCGATCTCGGCGAGGAAGGCTTGCGGCGCAGCGTCGTCATCGTCGCGACCAGCGATCAGCCGGCGCTCGTGCGCATCAAGGCGGCGTTCGTCGCGACCCGCATCGCCGAGTACTTTCGCGATCAGGGGCTCGACGTGATGCTGATGATGGACAGCGTCACCCGTTTCGCCATGGCGCAGCGCGAGGTGGGGCTGGCGATCGGGGAGCCGACGACGACGCGCGGCTACACGCCTTCGGTGTTCGCGCTGTTGCCGAAGCTGCTCGAACGTTCGGGGACGGCGGCGGTCGGCACGATCACCGCCCTGTACGCCGTGCTGGTCGATGGCGACGACATGAACGAACCGGTCGCCGACGCGGTGCGTTCGATCCTCGACGGCCACATCGTCCTGTCGCGCCAGCTCGCGGCGGCCAACCAGTATCCCGCGATCGACGTGCTCGCGAGCGTGAGCCGCGTGATGCCCGACGTCGTCGACGCGGTGCACCTGTCGGCGGCGTCGGCGGTGCGCGACATGCTCGCGACCTACCGTGAAGCCGAAGATCTGATCAACATCGGTGCCTACGTGACCGGCTCCAACCCGCGCATCGACTTGGCCTTGGCCAAGATCGAAGCGATTCGCCACTACCTGCGTCAAGGGATCCTCGAGCGTTCGTCCTACGACGACGCGCTCGCCGGTCTCTTCGCGCTGACGTAACGCCGTGCCGCGCTTCGCCTTCAAACTCGAGCCGGTGCTCACGATGCGGCAGCGCGTCGAACGCGAGAAGCAGGCGCTGCTCGCGACCGCTCAGCGCGACATGGCGCAGGCGCAGGCGCGCCTCCAAGCGATCGAAGACGAGTACGAGCGGCGCTGCGTCGAAGTGAAGGGCCCCAACACGTTCGCCGCCGACGAATTGCGCAACGCCTACGCGCACATGGACTTCCTCGCCCGCACGGCCGACGAATGGCGGATGCGCGTCGCGGCCTGTTTCGCCGAGGTCGACCGCGCGCGCCGGATCCTCATGGTCGCCTCGCGCGACCGCAAGGTGATCGAGCGGCTCAAGGAGCGGCGCCGGGAAACGTTCGTGGCAGAACAATTCGTCGTCGAGCAACGCGAGCTCGACGACCAGAACGCGCGCCGCTACTGCGCGACGATCGACCACGATGGAGAAGCTCGATGATCGTCACCCGCCAACGCCCCAAGAAGTTTCCGTGGGGACGCGTCATGCTGCCGGTCGTCGCGATCGCTGCGCTGGTGGCCGCGCTGCTCTGGCCGCCGTCGCACAAGATCATCTTCGGGGGTCCGCTCGCGCCGATGTGGTCGCTGGTGGGGAACGCGGCCAACGCGGCGATGAAGCCGTTGAACTTCATCTCCCAGAATCAAACGATCGCCGACCGCAATCGCGAGCTGAAGGTCATGAGCGATCAGCTCGAGGCGGAGCGCAAGCAAGTCGCGCAGCGCGACGGCGATCTGCAGCAGCTGCGCGCCCAAGTTGCGGAACTCCAGCAGGGGGCCTCGGCTTCGACCCCGGCGCCGGCCGCCTCGCCGCTGCGGGCCGCACCCAACGGCGCGGGCGCCGCTGCGGGGGCGGCCGGGGTTCCGGGGACGGCGGCCAACGTCGGCGGTGCGACCGCGGGCGCGCCGGCGAGCGACGACCCTTCCCTGCGGCGGACCGCCGCCCAGTGGGCGGCGATGGACGCCACCCAGGCGGCGGCCATCGCTCAAAAGCTGCCCGTCCCCTACGTCGCCGCGGTCTTCGCGAAGATGTCGGCCGATGACGCCGGCCCGATCCTGGCCGCCCTCCCGCCGGCGGTCGCCGCCAAGATCACCCAGACCACGCCATAGGTGTTTGTTCCGGCCTTCGCCGGAACGAACACGCAGCGGGCAGTGACCGTGGATGGCCTTGGGTCTCGCGGGGAGTTGGTGGATGGAATTAAGGGACGGGGGCGGTTTTGCCGATGAAAGGGTTAGGTCTCGCTTGGGGGCTTTTTTTGGCCTTTTGCGGTGACCGGGATCTCAACAGGAAAGGAGGTGAATGATGACTTTAAATCTCTCGACTCTCTTGGTCCACGTTCCAGCCACCGGCGACGCGTCAGCACATGCCGGCTCGTCCGGGGCGAGTTCTGCGCCCTCTGCGGATGGGGCAGCATTTCAATCCGCGCTCGAGGCGCACATCGACGCCGTGCGTACGGCGGCGGCGCTCGCGGGCAACAGTGGATCGACGGCAACCAATGCTCCGGCAACCGCCGATGCGCCCGACGCCCTGGAAGCGGCGGCGCTCAAGCAATTGCAGACGCTGATTGCCAACGGGAGCAGCGTGCAAGACGCCACCACCGCCCTCGCCGGCGCGCTCGCGACTTCGGTCGGATCGCAACTCGGGGCTACCAGCGGCGCCGCGCAGGCTACCCTCTCAACGCTCTTCGCTCAAGCACTCTCGCCACCCGGGACAAGCCCGCCGGCATTGACGGCGGATAGTGCCCGAACCCTCGCTCGAAGGTTTCGCGACATCGCGAACGACGCAGCGGGGGCGACGACAGCCGACGCGGGGCAGCAGAACCGACTCTTGGGGAACCTCTTGGACGCTTTAACGGCGAAAGAAACCCCAGCCCCGGCAACCACGGCGAACCAACCCCGTTCCGGCATCGATCCTGCAACGATCGTCCCGGCCCGGATCGTTTCGACCGTCGTGCCGATCGCGAACGATCCGTCGCCGGCGTCGCTCGCCCCGCAAAGCCAGGTCCCCGCCGGCTCGCAGCTCGCGCTCGAGACGGTGCAGGCTTGGCGCAACGGCGAAGCGGCGCTCTCCGGCGACACCGGCGGTCCGGTCGTATCCTCCCCAGGGCTCGCCAAGGCGGGTACCGGGGGCGACACGCTCCTCGGCCGCATGTTGACCCGGGCCGCGGTCGCGGCGAACGCGAACGGCTCGTCGAGCCAGGCTTCCGCTCCGGCGGCTGCCTCGTCGACGCCGTCGTCCACGCAAAGCGCGATCTCGAACCAGGCGACCCCGAACCAGGCGACGCCGCCCACGCAAAGCACGACCCCGAACCTGGGGCCTCTGCCCACGCAACCCACGCCACCCCTGCCGCAAGCGCAACTCGCGGCCGGCCCATCGACCCTCGCCTCGGCTTCGGCGGCGCCAAGCCAGGCGCAACCGGCCGCTTCGCCCGTCTCGGCTCCGGCCGTCGGCGACGTGCCGATCCCCGAAGCGCTCGCCGCGTTCATCGCCCCGGCCGAGACGGCCTCGACGGGGACGGCGCCGGCGCAAACGACCACCGGACGCGGTACGGAGATCTCGGACAAGATCGACGCGGCGCTCGGCGTGGCCGCCGCGCGCTCAGCGCAAGCCGCGGTCTCGCAAGCCAATGCGGGCGGCGGCGCGCAGACGGGCACCGCCCAAACCGCGTTGGCCGACGCGGCCCTCGCCCAGGTCGTTCCGACGGCCTCGGCACCGTCTCCGGACGCCGCCTTGGCGGCTTTCGTCGACGCGTTCAAGCGCGCCGGCGACGCGTCGCAAGATCCGGCCGATCCCAGTTCGCAACCCGCCTCGTCGACGAACCAAACGCAAGCGTTCCTCGCTTCGATCGGCGCGTCGACCGACTCCGCGGCAGCGCCGCAACACGTGATCCTCGACGGTCAGGCCTACACCAACGCCACGCCGACGCCGTCCGACCCGTACAACGTCGTCGACCAGATGGTCAAGGGCGTGTTTCTGCGCAACCTCGGACCCCAACAGTCCGAGGTGCGGCTGCGACTCGTCCCCGAGTCGCTGGGCGACGTCTCGGTCAAGCTCGTGGTCGACGGCAACTCGGTGAGCGCGCAAGTGATCGCCCAGACCGCCGACGCCCGCAACGCGCTCATGGCCAACCATGCCGAACTGATCCGCTCCCTCGCCGACGCCGGCCTGAAGTTGCAACACTTCTCCGTCGACGTCTCGAGCAACGGCAACAACGGCAACTTCGCCCAGCCCCAGCAGCAACAAGTCCCGCAGCGTTCGCTCGCAGGCAGCCCCCTATCATCCTCCGATGAGGAAACCGAACAAGAGGAGTCCCAACGCCTCCTCGCCATGCCGACCTACGCCCCCCCGGTTTCGGGGTCCGCAACCGCCGGCCAAGTCTACGCCCTAGCCTAAAACGAAATGATGGCCAGCCCGTCCCGGACGATAAAGCCATCCACCACGACGAACCCCACTGATGGCCACCCCGTCCCGCACGATAAAGCCATCCGCCACGACAAACCCCAATGATGGCCAGCCCGTCCCGGACGATAAAGCCATCCACCACGACAGACCTTACGGGCCCCCAAGGGGCATCGTAAACCAACCACCCAAGCCCAGGGGCCCGACAAATGGGGGGCCCCACGAAGTGGGGGGTGCGCAGGGCTAGGCCCGGAGCACCCCTTCCAACAGGAGCACAACCAATGTCAACAGTCGCACCGATGTCCTCGACGAGCGGCGTGCCCATCGACAGTCTCATCGCGGCGCAAAACGCCACGACGACGTCGGGGACGAACACGACCTCGACCGGGACGACGCAACTGGGGGAAACGGACTTCCTCACGTTGCTCACGACCGAGCTGCAAAACCAAGATCCGACCAATCCCGTCGACGAGACGCAGTCGATCGCGCAGCTCGCTCAGTTCTCGGCGCTCCAGGCCACGAACAATCTCTCGACCTCGTTCGCGAACTTCCAATCGAACTTCGGCGTGCTGCAGTCGGCGTCGCTGATCGGGCATTCGGTCTCGGTCAACTCGCCCAACGCGGCCGGCAACAGCTCGACGATCACCGGGACGATCAGCGCGATCTCGGTCGTCAACGGCGCGCCCGAGTTCACGATGACGGATTCGAACGGCAACGTCATCACCGGCGCCAACGGCCAACCGGCGATGTTCTCGACCAGTCAGATCACGGGCATCAACAACTAGCTCATGGATGCCAACAGCACCGGACCTCTGGGCCCGAACGGAGTCGATCCCGCCGGCGCGGTCACGCGCCCGGTCGGAGTGCCGGTCCAAATCCCGCCGACGTCGGGAACGTTTCGCGACCTGCTCGCGGGGGCGACAACGGCCGCACCCGCGGTCAAAGGCGAACCCCTCAAGTTCTCGGCCCACGCGCTCGCGCGCTTGGAGTCGCGAAACATTCAGCTCTCACCAGCCGACGTCGCGCGGATGAACGACATGGCCGATAAAGCCGCGGCCAAGGGCTCCAAGCAGTCCCTCTTCGTGATGAAAGACACGGCCATGGTGGTGAGCATCAAGAACCGCGTCGTCATCACGGCGGTCGACAAGGATTCGATGAAGGACAACGTGTTCACGAACATCGACTCCGCGGCGATCATCAACTAAACGACAACACATCACTCAACAAGAGCGGACCTTCGGGGGCTCTTGCCGTGGTACCGATCGAAAAACGTGCCGCGGAATCCAACATGAAAGGTCATCGATGCCATTCGATTCCCTGTTCATTGGCGTCACTGGCCTGGACTCGTACCAGAGCCAGATCGACGTCATCTCGAACAACATCGCGAATGTTGGCACGACCGGCTACAAAGACCAGAACGTCAACTTCAGCGACCTTTTCTACCAGACCCAGCAATACGCGACCGCCCCCAATGCCAACACGGGCGGCACCGATCCGAGCCAGATCGGTTTGGGCGTGAAGATCGGCAGCATCTCGACGAACTTCTCGCAAGGCGGCCTCGAGACGACCGGCGTCAACACGAACCTCGCGCTCAACGGGAACGGCTACTTCGTCCTGGGGAACATCCAGGGCGGGGGGACCCCGCAATACACGCGCGCGGGCGCGTTCAACCTCAACGCCAACGGAACGCTCTACGATCCCTCGAGCGGTCTGGCCGTGCTCGGCTATCAGGCGAACAACAAGACGGGCACGATCACCCAGACCGGCGTTCCCAGCTCGATCCAGATTCCGCTCGGGCTCAAGTCGCAAGCGACCGGGACCGGCTACGGCACCAAGCTCGGGCCGACCGGCGACCAAGTCTTCGACGTGAGCTTCGGCGGCAATCTCGATCAGTCGCAGTACGTCTCCGCCGTCAGCGCGGGCACGGTGACGCTGACGACGATCTCGACCACGGTCTACGATTCGCTCGGCAACGGGCATCTCGTCAACATCGTGTTCACCCCCGCGACCGCGGCGCCCGCCGCCGGTTCGGGGATCGCGGCCGGCGTCAACCTCGCGACCGCCGGTACGGGTGGAACACCGCTGCTGGTGGGCAATAGCGCCGGCACGATGGTGACCGCCGCGACCGAGTGGAGCTACACGATCGAGCCGACCGACGGATCGGTGTTCAACAATCAGAACTCTTGGTCATCGGGCCCCCCAGCCGGGACGACGGGTCCGGCAGTGACCGGATACGCGTTCTTCGACCAGAACGGGCAGTTCATCAATACGATGTCGGCGGCCAACGGCGGGAACCCCGCCACGGTCGTCGGTGCAGCGACGCATCAGGCCGGCGGCCAACCTTCGACGGGGGTGGGCGACCAGCTTCAGGTCACGAGTTGGTCGGTCGCCTCGGGGGCAAATAACGCTACCACGCCGGGCACCCCCGCGGCCACGGGGCCGATCGCGCTCGACCTCTCCAACATGACCTCGTTGTCGGGGAATCCCGCGCCGACGACCCTCGCGCAGAACGGGTTCGGCCAGGGGACGCTCTCCAACATCAGCGTCGGCCTCGACGGCGTCGTCACCGGGTCGTTCACGAACGGTCAGACGCAGACACTGGCGCAAGTCGCGGTCGCGACCTTCCAGAATCAGTCGGGCCTCTTGCGACAAGGCAACAACTACTACGTAGCTACCCCGAACTCGGGGCTGGCCCAATACGGGACGGCGAACACCGGCCAGTACGGCCAAATCGTCTCGGGCTCGCTCGAACAATCCAACGTGTCGCTGGCGGACGAGTTCGCGAAGATGATCTTCGCGCAACGTGCCTTCCAGGCGAACACCTCCAGCATCCAAACCGCCAATCAAGATCTGCAGACCGTCCTGCAGCTGATCCCGGCGTAAGAGCAACCCCCGCGACCGGCCGGCGCAACGGGCGCCGGCCGGTCGCATTTCTTTCGGGTGAACCGCGATGCCGAACGTCTCGCTTCCCACACCCCCGGCCGGCTGGCCGCAAAAGCGCGCCGGCTTGAGTCTGTGCATGATCGTCAAGAACGAGGAACGGTTCCTCGAAACGTGCTTGGCCAGCGTGGCGGGCGTCGTCGACGAGATCTGCATCGTCGATACCGGCTCGACCGACCGGACGCTCGAGATCGCGACCCGGCACCGCGCGCGCGTCATCAGCGAGCCGTGGCGCGACGACTTTTCCTATGCTCGAAACCGCGCGCTCGAGATGGCGTCGCGGCGGTGGATCCTCGTGCTCGATGCCGACGAGACGCTGACGCCGCAATCGCGCGCGATGCTGCGCACGCTCGGCACGGTGCCGGCCTACCTGACCGGCCTGTGGGTACGGTGCCGCAACCTGGTCGACGATTACAAAGGCGCGGCCGCGATGTCGAACGCGATCGTGCGGGTCTTCCCCAATCATCCGCGCTTGCGCTATCGCAACGCGATCCATGAATTCATCGCGCTCGACGCCGACGCGGGCGGCATGCCCGCGCAGCAGAGCGAGCTCGAGATCGAACACCACGGGTACTTGAGTGCGATCGTCGCCGAGCGCAACAAAGCCGAGCGCAACCTGACGCTTTCCCGGCGCGCGGTCGCGCTCGATCCCGCCGATCCGTTTCACTGGTACAATCTCGGCGCGGCGGCGGCGCTCTCGGGCTTGGCCGACGAGGCGATCGACGCGTTGGAACGGATGCGCGCCCTGACCGCCGGCACGCCGCGTGCGTTCCGGCCGCAGGGGCTCGTGCAATTGGCGACCTTGACGATCGAAGCGCGCCGCGATCCCGCCGGCGGCGAGCGCATCGCGCGCGAGGCGCTCGAGATCGCGCCGCACCTGGCGACCGCGCATTTCGCGCTCGGCAAGGCACTCGTGCACCAAGGCCGGCTCTTCGAAGCGCGCGACGCTTACGGCGCCGCGATCGCCGCCCACGACCGAGCCGGCGAACAGTTCGTCGTCGACGACGACGTGTCGACCTGGAAGGCGCACTCGGAGATCGGGGCGACCTTGATGACCGAGCGCCGTTTCGACATGGCGCTGGCGTGGTTCGACCTCGGGCTCTCGAACCGCCCGAACGTGCAGCCCTTGATGCTCAACCGCGCCAAGGCGCTCGAAGCGCTCGGCCAGCGCGAGGGCGCGCATTCCGCATTCGAAGCCGCGTGGCGGACGTTCGAGGACGGGTTGTCGGCGATCGAATACGTCAACTTTTTGTTAAGGACCGGCGACCGGACGGCCGCGCTGCTCGTCGTCGACGCGGCGGCCCCGGCGCTCAGCGGCGAGCCGCGCCTGCTGCTCGAAGGCACCGCGGTCGCGGTCGAGTACGAAGCCGGCAGCCCGATGCGCGCTCGCATGCGGCTCGCGGCGATGCTGGCGCGTGGCGCGTCGCGCGAGGACGTTCGCGCGGTGATCGCGGCGACCTGGCCGGCGGCGCTCGCGCTCGCCGACCTTCCTCCCCCGTCAAAGCTGCCGAGAGTGCGCTTGGGATCACCAATGAACTCTTACGGGCGCGAGTCGAAGTGATGAGCTCATGATTGCTCTGCGCCGTTTGAACGGCCAACCGATCATGGTGAACGCCGACCTTATCGAGTCGCTCGAAGCGACTCCGGATACCGTCGTCACCCTAACCTCGGGCAACAAACTGATCGTCCGCGATTCGCCGGACGAGATCCAAGCGCGCATCATCGACTACAAGCGGAGGATCTATGGGCCGCCTCCGCCATAAGCGAGCGGGGGGTTGACATACTCGCGGCGCCGTAATCTTCAGGAACCCCCTCGCCGATACCAGAGTATGCCTGAGCTTACTGAGGAGAGGTCAGTTTTTTGGATATAGCGACCGTCTTGGGCATCGTGATCGCCTTTGGCGCCGTCATCGCCTCCGCTTTGATCGGCAACGTCGATCTGCGCATTCTTTACGAACGCTACGAAGCGTTCATTTTGGTGTTCGGCGGCACCCTGGGCGCGACGCTGATCTCGTTCCCGCTGCGCACGTTCATCAACGGCTTCACCTCCGGGTTGAAGACGGCGTTCACCGAGCCGGTCTACCACTCGCGCGAGGTGATCGCCACGCTGGTCTCGTTCGCCGAGAAGGCGCGCCGCGAGGGGCTCTTGGCGCTCGAGAACGAGGCCGCGGCCCTCGAAGACGAGTTCATGCGCAAGGGCATCCAGCTGGTGATCGACGGCCGCGATACCGACATCATCCGCAAGATCCTGGAAACCGAAGTGTCGTTCGTCCAAGAACGCGGCGCGAAAGCCGAGGCCGTGTTCATGACGATGGGCGGCTACTCCCCGACCCTGGGCATCATCGGCACCGTGCTCGGCCTGATCGCGATGCTCAAAGGGCTGGCCAGCGTTTCGGGCGGCGGCAACGTGACCGGTTCGATCGGGACCGCCACCGCGCAGGCCTTCGTCGCGACGTTCTTCGGCATTTTGCTCGCTAACTTGCTCTGGCTCCCGATGGCCGCGAAGATCAAGGAGCGCAGCACGCAGCTCTTGCTGGTGCGCGAGATCATGATCGAAGGCATCCTCTCGATCCAAGCCGGCGACAACCCGCGCCTGCTGGAGGAGAAGCTCAACGCCTTCCTCGACCCGCACGAACGCGACTCCGACGTCGAGGCCGGCGGGGCCGTCGGCGAACCGAGCATGGCGTAGCCCGGAATGCCGGTAGCTGCGAAGTCGGCGGAGCGCGCCAACGAGTCGAGGCTGAAGAAAGCCAAGCCCGAGCAGAAGCTCGAGACGGCCGGGATGATGCGATGGCTGCTCACCTATGCCGACATGATCACCCTCTTGCTCGCTCTGTTCATCATCTTGTTCTCGATCTCGACGATCAACAAGGTGAAATATCAGGCGCTCGTGCACGACATCTCGGGCGGCTTCGACAACCAGTGGGCGATCAACAATCCGCCCAATGGCGCCGCCGGCGAGAAATCCGCCGAGAGCGCGGCGATGCAGCTACAGCAGCTGCAGGTCGAGCTGAACAAGTACCTCAAGCAAGCCGGCCTGCAGAACAAAGTGCGGACCGAGTTCCAGCGCAACGACCTGGTGATCAGCGTGCTGCCCAACGACGCCTTCTACGATAGCGGCAGCGCGCAGCTGCGGCCGGAAGCCAAGGCGACCCTCGACAAGATCGGCGCCTTCCTCAAGCGCACGAACACCGACATCAAGATCCACGGCCACACCGACGACGTGCCGATCAACACCTCGCAATTTCCCTCGAACTGGGAGCTCTCCGCGGCGCGAGCCGTCACGGTCGCGCGCTACCTGAGCGAAACCGACGGCATCGATCCCAGTCGCATCTCGGCCTCGGCGTTCGGCCAGTTCCGCGCCGGCCATCCCGACGACAACGATTCAGATCGCCAGCTCAACCGGCGCGTGGACATCGTTCTGCACGCGCCCAACACGCAAGATTAGGAGCCGCCGCCCGCATGTCGATGCTCTCCCAAGAGGAGATTGACGCCCTCGTCAACCAGCTGGCGGCGCCCGAAGCTGCTGAGAGCCCGTCGGTCGAGGGCCGGCGGATCAAGTCGTTCGACTTCCGGTTCACCAAACGGCTCGAGAAATTTTCGAACAACCAGCTGCAGACGTTGCGCACGCTGCACGACAACTTCACCCGCCTGCTCAACAACTCGCTCTCGGTGTACTTGCGCACCAGGGTCGAGGCGACGATCGTCTCGATCGAACAGATCAGCTACGGCGACTTCATCGCCTCGATCGGCATCCCGTCGATCCTCTCGATCTTCTCGATGGACCCGTTGCCGGGCAGCGGGATCGTCCAAGTCGATCTCAACCTCGTCTTCTCGATCATCGACCGGTTGCTCGGCGGCCCGGGCTGGTTCCCGAACAAGCTGCGCGACCTCACCGATATCGAGCGGACCCTCATGCAACGCTTCATGGCGCGCATGCTCAACAGCTACCGCGAGTCGTGGAACTACCTGCTGACCCTCTCGCTGAAGATCGAGGCGCTCGACTCGAACCCGCAGTTCATCCCGCGCATCATCCCGCTCGACCAGATCGTCGCGTACGTGTCGTGCGAACTGAAGATCGGCGACATGGCGGGCGTGATGAACTTCTGTCTGCCCTACCTCGTGCTGCAGTCGATCGGGCCGCAGCTGGCCGACTTCCAGTGGTCGCCCACCGTCGTCGCCGGGCGCGGGATGACCGAGGAAGACATCGCGCAGCTGGCGCGCAACGTCGAGCGGGCCGACATCGACATGAAGGTCGAACTCGGCCACACGACCGTGTCGCTCAGCGACCTGATCTCGCTGCAGCTGGGCGACGTGGTCCTCTTCGACAAGCCGACCAGCCAGCCGCTGACCGCGAAGGTGAACGAGATCGAAAAATTCCGGGTCTTTCCGGGCGTGTTCAAGGATCGCGTCACGGTCCAGGTTGCCGAAGTGATCGAAAGCGAGGACATGTAGACCGTGGCGTCCATTGCGGAAATGGCGACAGCGATGTTCGAGTCGGCCGAGAGCGTGCTCGGCGCGCTCGTCGACCGCCCGGTCAAGGCCGGCCCGGTGAGCGTGAGCCAGCACGAAGGCTCGATCCTCGTCGGCAAGGACTACATGGCGACCCTCGTCACGCTGCCCTCGGCGGGGGTGACGTTCGTCGTGCGCTATCCGACCGCGGAGCTGGGCAAGGTCGTCGAACTGATGCTCGGCACGACGAGCAACGGCGGCGAGATGGACGCCATGCAGCGCTCGATCGTTTCGGAAACGGTCTCGCAGATCTCGGGCGCGATGGCCGAAAAGCTCGCCGGCAGCCTGGGCGTTTCGCCCGACGGCATCCACGCCGAAGTCTCCGAGGACGCGAGCGCCTTTCCGGCGCCCCCGTTCCAGTCGCACGAGTCGGAGATGGCGGTCGGCGACGCGCTGACCGCGACCGTCTCGATCGACTTCGACGGCGTGGCGCTGGGCAAGATCAACGAGCGGATCGCTCCGCCGCCGCCCGCGCCCAAGGCGGAACCCGCGGCCGCGCCCGCGCCGGCCGCGCGGCGTGCCCCGCCGCCGCCGGCGTCGCAGCCGGTCGCCTACCCGTCGATGCCGCCGACCCCGATCCACGCAGCCTCGCCGGGGCATGCCAACCTCGACCTCGTGCACGACATCCCGCTGCAGATCAGCGCCGTCCTGGGACAGACGGCGCTCTCGCTGCGCGACGTCGTCGCGTTGCAAACCGGCTCGGTCTTCGAGCTCGACAAGCTCTCGACCGACCCGATCGACCTCTACGTCAACAACATCCTGATCGCGCGCGGGGAAGTCGTCGTCGTCGACGACAAGTTCGCGGTCAAGATCAGCGAGCTCAACCCCTCCAGCGAGAAAGTCTGACCCGGTGACCGGCGACTCGATCGACGGCTATCTGATCCTGCGGACGATCTACGCGCTCGCGGTCGTCGCGCTGCTGCTGCTGGGGCTGTGGTGGATCGCGCGCACGCTGCGGCGGGGACGGATCGTCATGGGAGCCGACAAGCGGCTCGTCAGCGTCATCGACTCGACGTACCTGGCCCAAAACACGTCGTTGCACGTCGTCAAGGTCGCCGACCGCTACTTCGTCGTCGGGGGCGGATCCGGGCACGTGTCGCTGATCTCCGAAGTGCCCGCCGACGCCGTCGTTCCGTGGATCGAAGCGCACCGGAGCGCGCTCGGCGCGCAGACCGAACCGGTCGCGACGCTGCTGCGGAGGTTACGCTCGCCGCGGACATGAGGCGCCGCCACTTCGCACCCCTGCTCGCGTGTGCCGGGGCTGCGCTCCTCCTGGGACTGCTCCCCCACCTGGCGATGGCCGCGCCGGTGCCGCCCACCGCTCCGGTGCTGCCGATTCCGCACGTCGACATCGGCGTGAACCCGGCGACCAAGCCGGCCGACGTCGCGCTCTCGCTGCAGATTCTGCTGCTGTTGACCGTGCTGGCGCTCGCGCCGACGCTGCTCGTCCTCGTGACGTCGTTCACCCGGGTGATCGTCGTCCTCTCGTTCACCCGCACCGCGATCGGCACCCAACAGGTGCCGCCCACGCAGGTCTTGGTCGGGCTGGCGCTGTTCCTGACGTTCTACATCATGCACCCGGTCATCGACGACATCAACAGCAAAGCGCTGCAACCGTACTTGAAGAACCAGATCAGCCAGGCGCAGGCCGTCGACCGGGCCGCCCAGCCGCTGCGGCAGTTCATGTTCAAGCAGACCCGTGAAAAGGACATCGCGCTCTTTTACACGCTTTCGAAAGAGCCCCGGCCGGCGGTCCAGAAAGACGTCCCGACGTACCTGTTGATCCCGGCCTTCGTGATCTCCGAGCTGAAGACGGCGTTCGAGATCGGATTCGCGATCTACATCCCGTTCATCGTGATCGACATGGTCATCGCCAGCATCTTGCTCGCCATGGGCATGATGATGATCCCGCCGCAGCTGATCTCGTTACCGTTCAAGATCCTGATCTTCTTGTTGGTCGACGGTTGGAACTTGACCGTCCAGGCCATCTTCACGAGCTACAAATGACGTATGCGTCCGCGATTGCTCTGGGCCGTGAGGCGATTTTCGTCGCCCTGCTCGTGTGCGCGCCGGCGCTGATCCTGGGGCTCTTGACCGGACTGTTCGTTTCGATCTTCCAGGCCGTGACGCAGATCCAGGAACCGACCTTGGCGTTCATTCCGAAGATCGTCGTCGTCGCGTTCGCGATCCTTTTCTTCGGCCCGTACATGCTCTCGCTTTGACCGACTTCACCTCGCGGGTGTTCTCCAACTTGAGTTTGGTCATCAAGTAATGGACGTGTTCGGGATCACGGCGATCCAGTTCCAGACCTTTCTGCTGGTCGCCGTGCGCTGCACGACCGTCATCTTCATGCTGCCGGTGTTCTCGGCCCCCGAAGTGCCGATGCTGGCCCGGTTCGGGATCGGCTTGGCGATCTCGTTCGTCGTGTCCCGGGTCGTCGTGCCGATCCCGGTCATGCACTCGGTGATGGAACTGAGCCTGGCGATCCTGACCCAATACTGCGTCGGCTTTCTGATGGGGTACGTCGCCTATCTGGTCTTCATGGGGATTCAGTTCGCCGGCGAGTATCTCGATTTGCAGGTCGGGTTCGCGATCGTGAACGTCATCAACCCCGCCACCCAGACGCAGGTGACGATCATCGGCGAGTTCGCGCTCGCAATGGCGACCTTGCTGTTCCTGATCAGCAACTCGCATCTGCTTTTTCTCGAGGGGCTGGGCGGCTCGTTCAACCTCGTTCCGCTCGGGGGGCTGAGTTTCGACCCGGTCGCGGTCAGCGCGGTGACGACGTTCTTCTCCCAGGCGCTGATGATCTTGTTCAAGATCGCGACGCCGATCGCGATCGCGGTCTTCATCGTCAACGTCGCGCTGGCGCTGATGGCCCGGGTCGCGCCGCAGATGAACGTCTTCGTCGTCGGCTTCCCGCTGCAGATCGGCGTCGGCCTCATCATGCTGATGGTCAGTATCCCGCTGTTCGCCTCGGTGATGCCGCAGCTGTTCGCCGAGGTTCCGCGCCAGATCGACACCGTGTTGCGCGGGATCGCCCCCGCGCGGTAGTGGGCTAGCGCGATGCCTCGTCCGGAACAGACTGAGAAGGCCACTCCCAAGCGCAAGGGCGAGGCGCGTGGCCGCGGTCAAGTCCCCCGCAGCCCCGACGTCGCCTCGGCCGCGATCTTCTTGTTCTTCATCATCGTCTTCAAAGTGACGTTCGATGCGGGGATCAACGGGGCCGGGCACATGATGACGGTGGCGCTGCAACACGTGGGACCCGGTGACGACCTCAACGTGTCCTCGGCGTGGGGCCCGCTCGTGCGCAATTTCGGCGCGTTCACGACCTTCTTGGGCATCATGTTCGCGTGCGCGCTGATCATTGCGATCGTCGCCAACCTGGCTCAGTTCGGTTTCTTGTTCACGACCCACAAGCTGTTGCAGCTCAGCCGCCTCAATTTGATCCAGTCGGCGATCCAGGGCATTCCCGCCATTTTCTTCTCGACGCGCACGCTCGTCACGCTCTTCAAACAGCTGCTGAAACTCTCGGTCGTGTTCGTCCTCGTGTACACCAGCGTCGCCGACCATATCGGCGAGCTCTTCGGGCTGGCCGGAGCGTCGCCGCACGCCGTCTTGCAATTCATCAACGACGTGCTCTTCGGCATCGGCTTGAAGTTCGGGGTCTTGCTGCTGATGCTGGCGCTGGCCGACTATGCTTACGAGCGCTGGCAGCTCGAGCGCTCGCTCAAGATGAGCAAGCAGGAAGTCCGCGACGAAGCGCGCCAGGCGGAAGGCAATCCCGAGGCCAAGGGCGCGGTCAAGAAGCGGCAACGCGAGATGGCTCGCAAGCGGATGATGGCGGCCGTCCCCAAGGCGACCGTCGTGGTCACGAACCCGACCCACTACGCGGTGGCGCTCGAGTGGGACGAGATCGCGATGGAAGCGCCGGTGTTGACGGCCAAGGGCGCCGACCTGGTCGCCAAACGGATCAAGGAACTCGCCAAAGAACACGGCGTGCCGGTGTTGGAAAACGCACCGCTCGCTCGCGCGCTCTACGAGCGGGTGCCGCTCGACACGCCGATTCCCCCGACGCTCTACGCCGCCGTCGCCCAGATCATCGCGTTCGTCTATCGCCTAAAGAACAAAACCATAAGCGCCTAGGGGGAAGCCGCGCTTCGGCGCATGGCGTCGTTGCCGGCGGCCTTATCTCGCGTGTACACTGCGGCCGCCGGCGCCTAGCCTTGCACCAAAGCACGGCTTCCCGGGGCGCCTATATCTTGCTAGTGTTGGCCGCCGGTCGACATCGTGTCGAAGACTTCGCCGTTGGGCTTGGGGGTGGGGCGGGGCGACGGGGTCGGATGGGGCGTAGCCAAGAGTTGCCGGACGGTTTGGCTGTCGATGTTGACCGAGGGCTGATAGTACGGGTAGCCGTTGCGGGATTGGTTGTATTGGCCGTGGCTGGGACGGTTGCTCGGATAGGGATGGCCGCCGTGCGTCGGGCGTGCCGAGGGGCGTGGCGAGGGTCGCAGGCCGGTCGCGGAAGGAAGCGGGCGCGGCGTGAACGGCGTCGGCGGCGGGGCGGTCGGCGGCGATGCCGTTTGCGGGGGCGCGGTCAGCGAGGGCGGCGTCTGCGCGGCAGTCGGGGTGGCGGCGGCAAGCGCAACCGCTGCCGCGAACATCAGCGTCGCGGCGCGTACGGCGTCGGTCATACTCGCAACGTTCGCGGTTCGTGATGCGGGTCCGCCGCGGCCGCGCACACACCGGCGCATAGGCACCGCCCGGCTCGCGTCGAACTAACACCGTCAAGATGGCAGCACCTGCTCAGGCTGCGCGGCCCGCTTCCAGCGGGGCGGGCGCTTTACTAGAGCGGATCCTTGCCAACGCGCACATGCTCGTGGCCGGCGCGTCTATTCTGCTCGTCATTTTGATGATCGTCCCGATCAACGCGGTCCTGATCGACTTCCTGCTGTCGGTCAACATCGCGCTCGCGCTGATCATCATGCTGACGACGCTCTACACCGAGAACGCGCTCTCGTTCTCCGTGTACCCGACGCTGCTGCTGATCATCACGCTCTTCCGGCTCTCGCTGAACATCACGGCGACCCGTGCCATTTTGCTGCACGGGTACGCGGGCAACATCATCGAAGCGTTCGGACAGATCGTCGTCGGCGGCAATTATGCAGTCGGCATCGTGGTTTTTGCCATCTTGATCACGATCAACTTCATCGTGATCACCAACGGCGCCGGGCGCGTCGCCGAAGTCGCGGCGCGCTTCACCCTCGACGCGATGCCCGGCAAGCAGCTGGCCATCGACGCCGATCTCAACGCCGGATTGATCACCGAAGCCGAAGCGCGCCAACGCCGCAAAGACATCCAGCGCCAGGCCGACTTCTACGGCGCGATGGACGGCGCGAGCAAGTTCGTCCGCGGCGATGCGACCGCTGCGATCATCATCACGTTCGTCAACATCATCGCCGGATTTTTCATCGGCGTGATCCAGCTGCATCTCTCGCCCGTCGTGGCCGCTTCGCGGTTCACGCTGCTGACCGTCGGCGAAGGGATCGTCACCCAAATCCCCGCGCTGTTGATCTCCACCGCGACCGGCGTCATCGTCACGCGCGCCGCCGCCGAGTCAAGTTTTGGTCAAGACGTCACCAAGCAGCTCGGGCAGCAACCGAAGGCGTTGCTCCTCGCGGGCATCTTGATGGTCGCCTTCGGGTTCTTCGGTTTTGCGCCGTACTTCATGTGGCCGGGCGCGGGGCTGCTGTTCGTGATCTATTTGCGCAACAGCCGGCTCGAGAAGAAGGGGCAGCTCGCGACCCAGACGGCCGTTCCGGGCGCCGCGCAGATTCCGGGCGCGACCGCGACCCCGGCCGTCAAACCGGCCGAGTCGGTGACGCCCCTCTTGGCCTACGACCCGATGGAGCTCGAGATCGGCTTCGGTCTGATCCCGCTGGTCGACGTGAGCCAAGGCGGCGACCTGCTCGAACGGATCACGATGATCCGCCGCCACGCGGCGCGCGAGCTCGGCATCATCGTCCCCCCGATCCGGGTTCGCGACAACCTGCAGCTCAAACCCAGCACGTACGTTGTCAAGATCTACGGCCTCGAAGTCGCGCGCGCCGAGGTGATGGTCAGCCGGCTGCTGGCGATGAATCCCGGGACCGCCACGAACGGGATCGACGGCATCCCGACGACCGAGCCGGCCTTCAACCTGCCCGCGTTGTGGATTCCCGAGAGCGCGCGCGGCGACGCCGAGATGGCCGGCTACACCGTCATCGACCCGACGAGCGTCATCGCCACGCACTTGACCGAGATCATCAAGAGTTACGCCCCCGATCTGCTCGGCCGTCAAGAGACGTCGGCGCTGCTCGACAACGTCAAGACGCACTACCCGGTCGTCGTCGAGGAGCTGGTGCCCGGTCTCCTGACCGTCGGCGAGATCCAACGCGTGCTGCAGAACCTGTTGCGCGAGCGGATTCCGATTCGCAACCTGCTGTTGATCTTGGAAAATCTTGCCGACGCCGCGCGGCAGAACAAGGACATCGATTTCCTGACCGAGCGCGTGCGCACCGCGATGGCGCGCCACATTTGCGCCGAGTACGCCGAAAACGGCTTGCTGTCGGTCATCACGGTCGATCCGAGGCTCGAGCAGTTGCTCGCCGAGGCCGTGCGCCGCGGAGAAGACGCCTACGCATTGCTCGATCCGAACACCGTCGCCAAGATCTACGGGTCGCTCACGCGCCAAATGCAGGTCGCGCAGCAGAACGGCTTGCATCCGATCGTGCTCTGCTCGCCGTCGGTCCGGCTCGCGCTCAAGCGCCTGACCGAACGCGCAGCGCCGGCGCTGGTCGTCCTGTCGTACTCGGAGATCGCGCCCGGGCTACGGGTCGAATCGATCGGCCAAATCTCGACCACCGACGAGGCCGCCGAGCCGGCCCGAGCATAGGGAACGCGCGACGTGGGCCTCCTCCAGATCCTCGGGATCAAAAAGAAGACTCCGGGCGGCGTGCGGGCGCGGATGCCCGCCGTCAATTCGTTCGTCAGCATTTCCAAAGCCGGAACCGCGTCGAGTTCGCAAGTGACGGTGGAAGAGATCGGCCCGAAGACGTTCGCGACGACCCCCGGTGCCGCCGGAAACGCGCCCGGTACGACCGTCGTCTTCACGTACTCGTCGGGATCGGGCAAACATCGGTTCCGCACCAAGATCGCCGGCACGAAGGGCGACCTCGTCGTCTACAACATCCCCGAATCGATCGAACGGATCGGGGCTCCGGCCGCCGGCTCGGGAGGGGGCGGCCAAAAACGGGCCACGGTCCGGCTCGAAACGACGGTCGCCGGGCAGTGGCGCTTTACGCGCAACGGCAAGGGTTACGGAAGTTTCAGCCGCGCCAACATCACCGACATCAGCCGAACCGGCATCTCGCTGATCATCGACCGCGAGTTGCGCAAGGGGACGCAGGTCGAGGTCTCCCTTGCGCTCAACTCCGGGAAGGCCACGATGCTCCTCCTGGGCGAGGTCATGCGCGTCGCGCCGATCGCCGCTTCAGGAAAATTTTCGCACGGGTTGCGGTTCCATGGCGTCGGTCCGGCCGACGATAAGGCCATCATGGACTTCATCAACCGGCGCCAAGCGGAGCGGCGCAGTCGTGGCTTGGCTTAAGGACTTTGCTGAGAACACCGAAGGAACACTAGGGGGTGCTACGTGAGGAGCAGGGATGAGTAAGAAGGTCCTCATCGTCGACGATGCCGTCGTCATGCGGATGATGATCAAGGGCATTCTTTCGAAGAACGGGTTCGAGGTCGTCGGGGAGGCGCAGAACGGCGCTGAGGCGGTCGACAAGTACAAATCGCTCCAGCCCGATCTGGTGACGATGGATATGGTGATGCCCGAGATGGACGGGATCACGGCCGTCAAGCAGATCATGGCCTCCGACCCCAACGCCAAGATCATCATGTGCACCTCGATGGGCCAACAGGCCCTCGTCGTCGAGGCGATCCAGGCCGGGGCCAAGTCGTTCATCACCAAGCCCTTCCAGCCGCCCAAGATCCTCGAAACCATCAACAAGGTCCTGACATGATGGTACGCACGAAAAAAATGCCCGCTCCCGCACCGCATCGTGGCGGCGCTGCCTGGAGCGTTCCCGCTCCGTCGGAGGAGCGGTAACGCCTTGGGTACGCCGACGTTGAAGCTGAGCGAACTGCAGAAAGACGCCCTCAAGGAAGTGGGCAATATCGGCGCGGGCCACGCCGCGACCGCGCTCTCGCAGTTGCTCAACACGACGATCAAACTGAGCGAGCCGTCGATCGAGGTCGTGAAGTTTCGCGATCTCTCGACCCGGGTCGGCTACGAGAACCGCATCGTCGCCGCGCTGCACATGTACGTGCGCGGCGAGGCGCCCGGGCAGATGGTCGTCCTGTTCGACCGGGAGAACGCCCTCGATTTCGTCAACGTCTTCATCAAGCGCATCATCGGCGACATTCAGATCTTCGACTCGATCGTCGATTCGACGCTCAAGGAACTGGGCAACATCATTGCCGGCTCGTATCTGACGGCGCTGATCTCGCTGACCGGCATCAACCTGCTGCCCTCGGTGCCCACCCTGTCGTACGGCACGATCCAGGCGGCCTTTCGCACGCTGATGTCGATCTTGCCCGACCAGGACGTGTTCCTGATCGAATCGTCCTTTCTCGACAAGGGCGCGACCGTCTCCGGCCAGTTCATCCTGATTCCCGAGACAGGCTCGCTCGGGCCGTTACTCTCCGTCTTCGGCGTCGACTAGGACCGGCTTTGGCGGGCTCGTTGCATGTCGTCTGACGACTACTTCGACAAGACGGAGTTCATCCAGTACTTCAAGGATGAGACCGACGAGCTGCTGCAGACCCTCGACTCGGATCTGCTGAAGCTCGAAACGTTCATCGATTCCGGCGAGGTCGATCACGAGATCGTCAACTCGCTGTTCCGCGCGCTGCACACGATCAAGGGCAGCTCGGGGATGTTGGACTTCAAAGCGGTGCAACAGCTCGCGCACAAGCTCGAAAACGCGTTCGACTTGCTGCGCAAGGATCGTATGCCGCTCTCGGAGAGCTGCGTCGACCTGCTGTTCGAAGGACGCGATCTGCTGACGGGGCTCATTCGCGCGGAAGTCGACGGCGGCGATCCGCCCGGCGGCGTCGACGAATACCAGAAGCGTCTCGATTCGTTCGCGGCGGTCTACGAGTCGACCGCGAGCATCATCGACGGCGGGAAGAAGGCGCCTTCGCCTGACGCTCCCGATGAGACGACGCCCGTCGATGCGGCGCAAGTTGCGGCGTTCGAGGCCGAAGTCGCGCGCTTGCTGGCCGAGAAATCGCCCGACCCGGAAGTCCCGGCGGAGCCGCCCGCCGTCGCGCCGCCCGCCGCCGCACCGCAAGCCGCGGGCGACGCCGACGCCGAGGCGTTTGAAAAAGAAGTCGAGCGGCTGTTGGCCGAGGCGGCAGCGGCCAAGCCCGCCGAGGTGCCGGCCCCGCCGAGCGCGCCGACGATGGTGACGCCGGCCGCGGCCGCCGCGGAGCCGGTCGACGTGTCGGCCGCGCAGGCGGCCGTCGACGCGCTCTTCAGCACGCCGGTCGCGCCGGCGGCCCCCAAACCGGCCGTTGCCGCGGCGCCGGAGCCGGCTCCGCCCTCGCCCGCGCCCGCTCCGCCCGCCGCCGCGCCGGCCGCCGCCGCCGCGAAGACGCCCGACAAGCCGCCCGGCAACGGCGCCGCGAAGCGGACGACTTCGGGCGCGCGGACGAACCAGACGATTCGCGTCGACATCGAGCGGCTCGACCTGCTGCTCAACCTCGTCGGCGAACTGGTCATCAATCGCACCCGCATCTCCGACATCGCCGGAACCCTGCAGCGCAACGTCGGCGAAGCGAACGCGTCGGAGCTGTTGACCCCGCTCGCGAAGGACCTCGCCGACAGTTCGGCGCTCTTGGCGCGGACGACGAACGAGATCCAGGAAAGCATCATGAAGGTCCGCATGGTGCCGATCGGTCAGGTGTTCGACCGCTTCCCGCGGATGGTGCGCGACCTTGCGAAGGCGCGCAGCAAGGAGATCAATCTCGAGATCCAAGGCGCCGACACCGATCTCGACAAGACGATCGTCGACGAAGTCGGCGAGCCGCTGATGCACCTGGTCCGCAACTGCGTCGACCACGGCATCGAGCCGCCCGAGGTGCGCGTCGCGCGCGGCAAGCCGCGCGCCGGGACCGTCAAGATGAATGCCTATCACGAAGGCAATCAGGTCATCATCGAGATCCAGGACGACGGCGGCGGGATCGACCTGCAGCGCGTGCGCGAGAAGGGCATCCGCCAGGGGCTCATCTCCGAACAAGACCGGCCGTCCGACCGCGAAATCATCGAGCTGATCTTCACGCCCGGCTTCTCGACGGCGGAACAGGTGACCGACGTCTCCGGCCGCGGCGTCGGCATGGACGTCGTCAAGAAGAACATCCTGCGCCTCAAGGGCATCTTCGACGTCGACTCGGTCCTCGGCGAAGGCACGAAGTTCACGATGAAGCTGCCGTTGACGCTGGCGATCATCCAAGCGTTGCTCGTGCGCGTCGCCGACGAGCTGTATTCGATCCCGCTCGACTCGGTCATCGAATCGCAGCGCATCGAAGCGCGCGAGGTGCGGACCGTGCACGGCGGCGAGGTCATCACCCTGCGCGGCCAAGTGGTCCCGCTCATCCGGGTCAGCGAGTTCTTCGCGCTCGGTGCGCCGCGCGACCCCGACAAGGTCATGATCGTCATCGTCGGCGTGCAGGGCCGGCAAGTGGGGCTCGTCGTCGACTCGTTCCAGGGCGAACAAGAGATCGTCATCAAGCCGCTCTCCGACGTGATCGGTCACATTGCCGGCATCTCGGGCGCGACGATCCTGGGGAACGGTTCCATCTCGCTCATCATCGACGTGCACTCCCTGGTGGCGGCCGCTCATTCGGGCGGCCGGGTCGCGCGCGCCGAGTTCACGGGCGTCTAGGCATTCTAGGAGATCACTATGTCCAGCATCGACGATAAAGCGAAGCAGTTTTCCGGCGAGACCCTGCAAGTCGTGTCGTTTTCGCTCAGCAACGAAGAGTACGGGGTCGACATCGGGCAGGTCCAGGAAATCAACCGGATGGTGTCGATCACGCACGTGCCGCGCGCGCCGCACTTCATGGAAGGCGTCATCAACTTGCGCGGCCAGTTGATCCCGATCATCGATCTGCGGACGCGTTTCGGCATGCCGCGCGCCGAGCATACGAAGAACACGCGCATCGTCGTCACCGAGATCGGGTCCAAGCGCGTCGGGATGGTCGTCGATGCGGTCTCGGAGGTGCTGCGCATCCCCGTCGAGCAGGTCGAGGATGCCCCCGACATGATCGCCGGCGTCGATACCGAGTACATCCGCGGCGTCGGAAAGTTGGGCGACCGGTTGATCATCCTGCTCGACCTCGCGCGCGTGATCTCGACCCAGGAAAAACGCGAACTCGAAGGCAGCGATGCGGAGATGAGCGCTTCAGCATAGGTGAGTTCAGGCCTTGCGCCTGAACCCGCCGCCCCGCGCTTCGCGCTTGGCGCGGCCACGATCCGGCGTTCGGGGTGGGTTGCGTGGAAGAGGCGATGGTGTGCGGCGCGAAGAGGGGCGGGTGACCACTCCATCATCGACTTTATCCGTCAACGGGGACGGGGGCGCGCACGAGTCACAGCCGGCAAGCCCGGCCGTTCCGAAGCTTGCGCTGTGGATCGGCGTTGCCGCCGCGGCCTCCGCGGCTGCGGCCGTCGTCTCGTTTCTGGTCGTCCGGCAGGCGATCCGCCGCCGGCCACCCGATCCGACGAGCGAACGGATTCAATCCTTGATCGATGAGGCGAACCGCCTCTTAAGGACGCTCGACGATAAGAAACACGGTTAAGGCTGTCCTCACCGTCGGCACGGATCTGACGGTCGGCTTTACCGATTTGTTGGCAAACGGTCAGGCGGTGGGGCGGCACGCAGGGGTCGTCATCTTCGCGTCCGGCCCGCTTCCCGGCGAAAAGGCCCGCGTCCGCATCACGCTCGTCAAGGCGAAGTACGCCGTCGCGTCGCTGGTCGAGCTGCAGCAGCGTTCGTCGTTGCGCGCGCAGCCGTTTTGCGCGGTCTTCGGCATCTGTGGCGGCTGCCAGGTGCAGCACCTCGAGTACGCCGCGCAACTGTCCTGGAAAGAACACATCGTGCGCAACGCGCTGCGGCGCATCGGCGGCGTCGAGGACGTGCAGGTCGCGCGGCCGGTGGGGATGATCCATCCGCGCGCTTACCGCAACAAGATGTCGCTCGTCGTAGGGCGCTCCAACGGGCGCCCGCGGGTCGGGTTCTACAAGGCCCGCAGCCACGCGCTCGTTCCGATCGCAACCTGTCCGGTGGTTCTGCCGCAGCTCGACACGACGATCGCGCGCTTGAACGAAGCCGCGGGTGAGCCGGCGACCGAGGGCGCGCTGCTGCCCGCCAAGCACGCCGTCGTGCGGGCCGGTGCAGCGTCCGGCCAGAGCGTCATCGCGATCACGACCGAGCGCCAGTCGCCGGCGGTCGCGCAGGCCGCTCCGGCGTTGGCCAAGCGCCTTCCGGGAGCGGTCGGGATCGCGAATTCCTTCGATCCCGGGAGCGCGAACGCGGTCCTCGGCCGGCGCTTTGCGACGGTGTGGGGACGTCCCGAGATGGAAGAAGCGATCGGTGGAGCGCGCTTCCGCGTCTCGGCCGCATCGTTCTTTCAAGTCAATACCGAGATGGTCGGGCGGATCTTCGCGTTCATGGAACCCGGGCTGGCGGTGCCGCGCCGCATCGTCGATTTGTATTGCGGAGCCGGCACGTTCTCGATCTTCTTCGCCAGCCGCGGCTCGCAGGTGGTCGGGATCGAGGAGAACGCCTCGGCGGTGCGCGAGGCGCGTGCCAATGCCGAACTCAACGCGGTCGGCGACCGCGCGACGTTCTATGCCGGCCGGGTCGAGAGCGTCCTGGGCTCGAGTGCGGTGCGCGAGGCGCTCGCGAGCGCCGGGATCGTGTTCCTGGACCCGCCACGCAAAGGCAGCGATGAGATGACGTTGAGCGCGGTCGCCGACGCCGGGGTCAAGAACGTCTGGTACCTCTCGTGCAATCCCGCCACGCTCGCGCGCGACGTCGCGTACCTGCGCACGCGCGGCTACTCGCTGGGCGTCGTACAGCCGTTCGACATGTTTCCGCACACGGGCCACATCGAAGTGCTCGCCACGCTCTACCACGACCGCGAGGCGAAGCTCGACTTGCCCGCGCCCTCAGTCGGCGCCGAGGAATGGGATGCCGAGCTACCGGTCTGGCCGGCCGACGAGAAATTCTCGGTCGACATCCCGGAGTATCCGGACTTCGTGGAACGATAGGTGGGTTCCGGTCCTCGCGTTTGAACCGGCTGGACGCCGGTTCAAACGCTAGGCCGGAACCCTTCGCGTTCTTGCGCCTCTGGCGCTTCGAGCCGCCCTCATTGGCACGATTGGTTTGGCGTGCTCTGTGGGGCGAGGGCGGGGGTGTTTGCGCGAAGAACTCGGGCGGTCCATGGCTTCCGATAGAATCGACGTCCGGCACGTGGCCCGGCTAGCCCGTCTTGCCCTGACGGATGAGGAGGCGGCGACCTACGGTGCGCAGCTCGATGCCATTCTCGGTCACGTCGATGCGTTGCAGGGGCTGCCGACCGGCGACGTCGCGGCGACCGCTCAAGTCGTTCCGCTGCGCAACGTGACCCGCGACGACCGGATCGGGCCGTGCCTGCCGCGCGACGTCGTGCTGGCCGAGGCGCCGCAAACCGACGGCCGATTCTTCCGCGTGCCGCGCATCATCTCGGAAGAGGCATAGGAGCATGGACGAACGCCTCTCCGCGACCGCCGCCGGCACCGCGCGGGACGTTTCGGCGCGCCGCCGCTCGGCGCGGGAAGTGACCGACGCCGTGCTCGCGCATGCCGAACGCGTCGACCCGGTCGTCGGCGCGTACCTGACGCTGACCCCCGACCTGGCCCGCGCCGCGGCCGACCGGGTCGACGCGCGCATCGCGGCCGGCGAGAGCTTGCCGCTGGCCGGCGTGCCGCTCGCGGTCAAGGACAACATGTGCCTGACCGGCACGCGCACGACGTGCGCTTCGCGAATCTTGGAGCGCTGGACCGCGCCGTACACCGCGACGGCCGTCGCTCGCGCGCTCGAGGCCGGCGCGATCCCGATCGGCAAGACGAACATGGACGAATTCGCGATGGGGAGTTCGTGCGAGAACAGCGCGCTCGGCATCACCCGCAATCCTTACGATCTCGAGCGCGTCCCGGGCGGGAGTTCGGGCGGCAGCGCGGCCGCGGTCGCAGCGTTCGAAGCGGCGATCGGGCTTGGGAGCGACACGGGCGGCTCGATTCGCGAACCCGGCGCGTTCTGCAACGTCGTCGGGTTCAAGCCGACGTACGGGCGCGTGTCGCGCTACGGGCTGATCGCGTTTGCTTCCAGCCTCGATCAGATCGGCCCGCTCACGCGGACCGTCGAGGACGCCGCGCTCGCCTACGACGCGATTGCCGGGCACGACCCGATGGACGCGACCTCGGTCGAGCGGGCCGTCGAATCGGCGGCGGACGGCTTGCGCACCGATTTGCGCGGGGTGCGGATCGGGCTCGTCAAGGAGTTCGCGACCGGCGACCTCGGCCCGGCGATCGACGCGCTGTACCGCCGTGCATACGACGATCTGGCCGCGCTCGGCGCGGAGCTCGTCGAGGTCGAGCTGCCGACGGCCCAATTCGGACTTGCGACGTATTACCTCATCGCGCCGGCCGAATGTTCCTCGAACCTGGCGCGCTTCGACGGCGTGCGTTACGGCTTGCGGGTCGCGGCCGCCGACATGACCCAAACCTACGAGGAGACGCGCGCGGCCGGGTTCGGCCCCGAAGTGAAGCGCCGCATCCTGATCGGCACCTACGCTCTCTCGAGCGGCTACTACGACGCGTACTACGTCAAGGCGCAGAAGGCGCGCACCTTGATCGGCGCGGATTTCGCCAAGGCCTTCGAGCGCTGCGACTTGATCGCGTCGCCGGCGACCTCGTCGCCGGCATTCCGCTTCAACGCAAAGGCCGACCCCTACAGCATGTACTTGATGGACTACTATACGATCCCGGTGTCGCTCGCCGGGCTGCCGTCGCTCTCGGTGCCGTGCGGTTGGATCACGCCCGACGGCGGCACCGCCCCGATGCCGATGGGCCTGCAGCTGGCCGCCCCGCTGTTCGCCGAACGCCCCCTCCTCGCCGCCGCTCACGCCTACGAACAGGCCACGCAGCACGCTCTCAAACACGGACCGTCCGCGCTCGCCGAGGCCGCGAAATGACCGAAGTCGTCAACGCGCCTCGCAGTTCCGGCCCGGAGCATCGTTCGAACTGGGAAACCGTCATCGGGCTCGAGTGCCACGTCGAGCTCAAGACCGCCACCAAGATGTTTTGTGCGTGCCCGAACGTCTTCGGCGGTGAACCGAACACGCGCGTGTGCCCGGTGTGCCTAGGGATGCCGGGCGCGCTGCCGGTGCCCAACGCCCTCGCGCTCTCGCACGTCGTGCGCGCGGGGCTGGCGTTCGGGGCGGAGATCCCCGCGTACTCGAAGTTCGACCGCAAGAACTACTTCTATCCCGACATGCCCAAGGATTATCAGATCTCGCAGTACGACATGCCGATCACCGCGGGCGGCGTCGTGCGGTTCTGGCGCGAGGACGGCAGCCGCGGTTCGTGCCGCTTGACCCGCATCCACCTCGAAGAGGACACCGGCAAATCGACCCATGCCGGGTCGAGCGACGGGCGCATCGCGGGCAGCGCCTTCAGCCTGGTCGATTTCAATCGCGCCGGCGTGCCGTTGATGGAGTGCGTCTCGGAACCCGATCTGCGCAGCGCCGAAGATGCGGTCGCGTATCTGGAGGCACTGCGCCGCACGTTCGTGCTGCTCGGCGTCTCCGACGTGAAGATGGAAGAAGGCTCGCTGCGCTGCGATGCCAACGTCTCGATCCGTCCCGCCGGGACGACCGAATTGGGAACCAAAGCTGAAGTCAAGAACATGAATTCGTTCCGTTCGGTGCGGCTGGCGATCGAGAGCGAGATCGAGCGCCAGATCGGCCTGCTCGAGAGCGGCCAGCGGGTGGTGCAGGAGACGCGCGGATGGGATGAATCGACCGGCACGACCCATTCGATGCGCAGCAAAGAAGAAGCGCACGACTACCGCTACTTTCCCGATCCCGACCTCTCCCCGATCGAACTCGATCCGGCGTACGTCGCCTCGCTGCGCGACTCGTTGCCGACTTCGCCCTACGCCCGGTTCGAACGCTACGTCGACGGGCTCGGGCTCGACGTCAAGGCGGCCGGCCAACTGATCGACAACCTCGCGCTGGCGGAGTTTTTCGACGCTGCGGTCGAGGCGACCAACGCCCCGAAAGCGTGCGCGAACTTCCTGTTGGGCGATCTCTCGCGACTGGCGAACGAGAGCGGGACGCCGATCGCGCGGTCGCGGGTGACGGTGCCGGCGCTGGCGGAGCTGATCGCGCTGACCGAGGCGAAAGCGATCACCTCGAAGGTGGCCAAAGACCTGCTCGTTCGCTTGTGGGAGCAGGGCGGTTCGCCGAAAGGGATCGTCGAGGCCGAGGGGCTCGCGCAAGTCTCCGACGCGGGCGCCATCGCAGGCTTCGTGGCCGACGTCATCGCCGCCAACGAGAAGTCGGCGGCCGATTTTCGGGCGGGTAAAGAGAACGCGCTCAAGTTTCTGGTGGGCCAAGTCATGCGGGCGAGCAAAGGGAAAGCGAATCCCGTGCTCGTCGAGGAGCTGTTGCGGACGCGTTTGCAAGCGGGGTGAATTAGGGTGACGGCGCAGCTGGAGGGGACGGTGCTGGCCGACGAACGGAGCATCGACGCGCTCGACTTCCGGGCGATTCGAGAACGGCTCGCGCGTGAGACGCACAGTTCGCTCGCGACCGCGCGGGTGCTGGCGCTCGAGCCGGGACCGGTCGATGCGACCGCCCGCGTGCTGGTCACCCAGACGACCGAGATGCGGGCGCTCGTGGCGGCCACCGGGTTCGCGCTCGAACGCGTCGAGCACGTCAGCGATGCGGTCAGCGCGGCGGCCCTGGGCTCGACCCTCGCGCCCGCCGACCTGCGTGCGATCGGCATCATGCTGGCGGCGTCGGGCTCCGCGGTGCGGCGCGCGCGCGACTTCGAAGCGCCCGCGCTGCACGCGCTGTGCGCGCCGTTCATCCCGTTGCCGGCGATCGCCGCACGCGTCGAGAGCGCGATCGGCGAACGGGGCGACGTGCTCGACCGTGCGTCGCCGGCGCTCGCGCGGCTGCGGCGTCAAATCGCCGGCGCGCAAGACGAAGCGCGCGAACGCACCGCCGCCGTGCTGCGCGCCGGCCGCTTCGCGCGCATCCTGCAAGACGCGATCGTCACGGTGCGCGACGGCCGCTACGTCGTGCCGATCAAGGCGGAGTTCAGCGGGGAGTTCCCCGGCATCGTGCACGATTCGTCCGCGAGCGGGCAGACGCTGTTCGTCGAACCGCTGGCCGCGCTCGACGCCAACAACCGGCTGCGCTCGCTGCGGATGCAGGAAGAACACGAAGTGGCCCGGATCCTCGCCGAACTCTCGCAGTTGGTCGGCACGCAAGCCGCCACGATCGAGCGCGACGCTCAGGTGTACGCTGCGCTCGACGAGGTCGCCGCGAAAGCGCGCGTGGCCGAAGCGATGCGCGCGGTCGCGCCCGCGTTCACCGAAGCTGCCGACGTCGACATCCTCGAAGGGCGCCATCCGCTGCTGGGCGACCGCGCGGTGCCGCAGTCGGTGCGGCTCGACGGCCGGGAACGCGTGATGGTCATCAGCGGGCCCAACATGGGCGGGAAGACCGTCACCCTGAAGATGGTTGGGCTCTTCGTGCTGATGGCGGCGCTGCGGCATGCACTTGCCGGCGCTCGAAGGCACGAAGATCGGCCGCTTCACGCGCGTGTTCACCGACATCGGCGACGAGCAGTCGATCGCTCAGAACGCCTCGACCTTCTCCGCCCATCTGCGGCGCCTGGCCGAGATCGTCAGCGCGGCCGACGACCGCACCTTGATCCTGATCGACGAGATCGGCAGCGGGACCGAACCGAGCGCCGGCGCGGCCTTGGCGGTCGCGATCCTCGAGCGGTTTCTTGCCTCCGGAGCCCGCGTGATCGCGACCACGCACGCGACCGAGCTGAAGCTTTTCGCGCATCAGACCGGCGGCGTGCAAAATGCCAGCGTCCGCTTCAATCCGCAAACCTACGCGCCGACCTTCGAGCTCGACGTCGGGTCGCCCGGGCAGTCGCTGGCCTTCGCGCTGGCGCGGACGATCGGGCTCGACGAGGGCGTCGTAGCTCGCGGGGAGCACCTGCTCTCGAATCAGGAGCGCGACTACGACCGCGCGGTCGCCGAGCTGGCGGAGATCCGCACGAAAGCGGCGGCGGAGCGGACCGAGCTCGCGCGCGAACTCGAGCGCGTGCGCACGGCGCAGTCCGACGCGCGTCGCGAAGCGAACGCGCTCGAAGCGCAGCGCCGCACGTTCGCCCGCGAGGCCGACGAGCGGCTCGCGCGCACCCTGCGCGAGTTCACGGCCGAACTGGCGCGCCGGGCCGGCGATCGCGGCGGCCGCGGCCGGGTGACGCCCGGGCAAAGCATCCTCTTGACCCGTACGCTCGACGAGATCCACCGCGAACTCGGATTGGAAGCGACCCGTCAAACGGGCGAAGCGCCCGCGCACCTGGAGCCGGGGGAACGCGTCCACGTGCTCTCGCTCGATAGGACGCGACCGTCGTCGAAGACCTCGGCCGCGACGCGCTGGTGGCGATCGGCGCGATGCGCTCGACCGTTCCGAAGACCGATTTGCGCAAAGGCAGCCGTCCGGCCCAGCCGGAGCGCCCACGCCGCAACGGCGGCGCAACGTCGCCGGTCGAGAACGTCGCCGCGGCCCGGGCGGAACTCGACGTGCGCGGCAAGCGCTTCGTCGAAGCGGAGCCGCTCGTCGAGCGGTGGATCGACGACGCGCTGCTCGCCGGCTATTCTCCGCTGCGGCTCATCCACGGCAAGGGGACCGGGCTCTTGGGCCGGGGCTTGCAGCAGTATTTGCGCGCGCACGATCGCGTGAGCGGCGTGCGGTACGGCAGCGAGAACGAGGGAGGTAGCGGGGTGACGATCTTTGAACTGCGCTGACCCGTTGTGAACGCGACGAAAACGGCACTCTCAGGCGCGGCCGCCGCGCTCGTCGACGGCTGCGAGCACGTCGAGACCGTCCCCGAACTGATCGACCGCCTAGCGCGCAAAAAACGCTTGCGGGTCAAGCTCGGCATCGATCCCACGACCCCCGAACTGCACATCGGCCATGCGGTCGCACTGCACAAGATGCAGCAGTTCGTGGAAGCCGGGCACGACGTCATCCTGCTGATCGGCGACTTCACCGCGCGCATCGGCGACCCGTCGGGGCGCAACGAGCTGCGCCCGCACCTCAGCGACGAAGCGATCGACGCGAACATGAAAAGCTATGCCGAACAAGCCGGCAAGGTGCTCGATCTCGAGCGCGTGACGATCCGCTACAACTCGGAGTGGCTCGGCAAACTGACCCTCGCCGACCTGATCAAGTTGCTCTCGCAATCGACCGTCGCCCAGATGCTCGACCGTAAGGACTTCGCCAACCGCTACGAGGCGGGGACGCCGATCGCGCTCCACGAGTTTCTCTATCCGGTCGCTCAGGCGTACGACAGCATCGCGCTCGAGGCCGACGTCGAGCTCGGCGGCAGCGATCAGCTCTTCAATCTGTTGCTCGGCCGTCACTATCAGCAGCACGCCGGCCAGGAAACGCAGATTTGCATGACCGTCCCACTCCTCGAAGGGACGGTCGGCGAGAAGAAGATGTCGAAGTCGCTGGGCAATCACATCTCGATCACCGAGCCGGCGCCCGAGAAGTTCGGCAAGTTGATGCGCATTCCCGACGAGCTCGTTGCGAGCTACGCGCGCTTGGCGGCGTTCAAGTCGGAGCAGGAGAGCAAGGCGATCGGCGAGCGCATCGCCTCCGGCGCCGTCAACCCGATCGACGAGAAGAAGGCCGTCGCCGAAGCGGTCGTGGCCCTCTACCACGGTCCCGCCGAAGCGCGCGCCGCACGCGAGCGCTTCGAACGCACCGTGCAGCGCGGCGAACTGCCCGAAGACGTCGCGGAAATGCGTCTCGACGGCCGCACGCGCCTCCCCGAGCTGCTCGTCGCCGCCAAATTCGCCGAGAGCAAACGCCAAGCCGAACGCCTGATCGCGCAGGGCGGCGTGCGCATCGACGGCGTCCCCGTCACCGACACCGCCGCCCGCTGGACCCTGACCAAGCCGGCGATCCTATCCGTAGGCACCCGCCGCTTCATAAAAATCGTGCCCTAACGAGGCGGTCTTCCGCGCATGCCGTCGTTGCGGGCGGCCTCATGTACGCACGAGTACACTTCGGCCGCCCGCGCCTAGGCCTGCACGAAAGACCGCCTCGTTTATCCTGATTCTATGCTTCGGGCTAGGTCGCTCACCTCGTCGGCGCTGAGGACGTAGACTTCCTTGCAGAATTCGCAGGTTGCTTCGGTGCGGGGCTGTTCGCTCGCGATCTTGAGCAACTCGTCGCGGCCCAAGCCGATGAGCGCGGCCTCGACTTTTTCGCGCGTGCAACGGCACGCGAAGCGCACGTCGAACTCGCGCATGCGCTTGATGCCCAGGCCTCCGGTCAGGGTCGCGATCACGTCGTCGGCGGATGCGCCGGCGTTGATCAGCGTCGTGATCGGCGGCATCGCGTTCGCTTGCGCTTCGAGGTCGGCGATGACGGATTCGTCGGCTCCCGGAAGCACTTGCGCGATGATGCCCCCGGCGGCGATGACGCCCGAGGGATTCGCGAGCACGCCGAGCGCGACGATGCTCGGGATCTGTTGCGAGTGGCGCAGATAGTACGCCAGATCTTCGCCGATCTCACCCGAGACGACCGGGACGATGCCGTTGTAAGCTTGCCCCACCTCGTACGACTTCGTGACGTGAAACGTCCCGCTGCCGACCAGTGTGGCGACGTCGAACTTGCCGCGTGCGTTGAGCGGAACTTCGGCTTTGGGGCGCTTCGCGTAGGCACGCGCGCCGACGGTGCCGTCGCCCAGGGTCATCGATTCGGCGACGATACCGCCAATCGGGCCGCCGCTTGCAATCTGCAGCATCAAGCGTTCGCGGCCCTTGAGGCTGGCCCCGAGCAGCGCCGCGCCGCTGATCAACCGTCCGACCGCAGCGCTCGCACTCGGGGAGAGATCGTGTCGCGTGCACGTTTCCCGCACGAGGTCGGTCGTCACCCCGGCGACGAGCGAAATATTCCCGTCGGCAGCGGTTGCGGTGACCATGCGATCCATGGCGGCCGGTTTCGGGAATCAGCGGATTTCCTCCCTGCATACGTCGACCGGACGTATCGTGACGCGCGCCGCGAGCGGTCGCCTTATGGAAGGAGGGAGGTTCCCCTCTGCGTATATGACCTGCATCCGGGGCGAGCAATGCGTTTGATTGCCTTGCGTTTTATGGATTCTTACTGCGAGGACGCGACTTTGACGAAAGCAGACCTCATCGACGCATTGTCGGGAGAATTCGAAATGTCGAAGCGGCAAGTCGGGGAGATGATCGACATGCTGCTCGAGGAGATCCAGAGCGCGTTGCAGGCCGGTGAAAAAGTTCAGTTGATTCCCTTCGGGAGCTTCGTCGTGCGCGAGCGCAAGAAGCGCGAGGGACGCAATCCGAAGACGGGCGAGAAGCTCGTCATCGCGGCTCGCCGGGTGCCGGCCTTCTCGGCCGGCAAAGCGCTGCGCGACGCCGTCAACGGTTCGAAGCGGAAGCGTTCGACGAAAAAGTAGCCGCCGGGCAGCGCCGGAAGAGGAGTCGCGGTCCCGCCATCGCCAAAGGCCTCTGTCGGACGGGCAGTGGCGCAGCTTGGTAGCGCACCAGTCTGGGGGACTGGGGGTCGCAGGTTCAAATCCTGTCTGCCCGACCATGAACGAGGGCCTCGAGCGATCGAGGCCCTTCGCACGCCCGGGAAGGGCCGGCGTCCCCCCGTCGAAGCTGCGCGGATGCCCTCTCTCACCGACGTGCCGGGCGTTCTCGTCGGTCACGCGCAGGACGAGCACGCGCTGACCGGCTGCACCGCGATCCTCGTCGAGGGCGGTGCGGTGGCGGGCGTCGACGTCCGTGGGGGCGCTCCCGGAACGCGCGAAACCGACCTGCTCGATCCGCGCGCCAGCGTCCACCGGGTGCACGGACTGGTGTTTGCAGGCGGCAGCGCCTTCGGGCTCGATGCGGCCTGCGGCGTCGTGCGCTACCTCGACGAACGCGGCGTCGGCCATCAGGCCGGTGCGTGGCGCGTGCCGATCGTTCCGGCGGCGATTCTCTTCGACTTAGCCATCGGCGACGGGCACGTGCGTCCGGACGCGGCGATGGGATACGAAGCGGCGCGGTGCGCGGGCGCGTATCCGGTCGCCGAGGGCAACGTCGGCGCCGGTTGCGGTGCGACCGCCGGCAAAGTCAACGGGATCGCTTGGGCGACGAAGAGCGGCTTGGGTTCGTGGTCGGTGCAGCGCGGGGCGCTGATCGTCGGCGCGTTGTGCGTCCCGAACCCATTCGGCGCAATCGTCGATCGCGGGGGGCGCACGATCGCCGGCGTGCGCACCGCCGGCGGCGGCTTCGCCGACGCGACCGAGGCGCTCGCGCACGTCAAACGCTTCGCGGAAGCGAACACGACGCTGGCGGTCGTCGCGACGAACGCCAAGCTCACCAAGGCCCAGGCGAACAAAGTCGCGGCCATCGCGCAAACCGGGATCGCGCGCTGCATCGTGCCCGCGCACACGGGCGCCGACGGCGACATCGCGTTCGCGCTGGCGCTCGGTACGGTCGAGGCCCAACCCGACTACGTCGGCGCGTTGGCAGCCGAGGCGCTCGTCGAAGCGACGCTCCGCGGCGCGTGGGCCGCGCGAGGTGCCGGCGGCTTGCCGGCGGCCGCCGATTTGGAACCGTAAGAGCCATCCTCCGCACGGCGGCGAAGGACACGCGGTGGCACAAGCTTTGAACGATACCGGCGCGCCTTCGGGAGTCACGTTGTTCGCCGACGGTGGTTCGCGCGGGAATCCCGGTCCGGCCGCTCTCGGCGCAGTCCTCGTCCGTGACGGCGACGTGATCGCGGAGGTCGGCGAGTACCTCGGCATCGCCACCAACAACGTGGCCGAATGGTCGGCGCTGCTCGCGGGCATGGAGGCGGCGATCGAACGCGGGATCGACGTGCTCGCGATCCGCCTCGACAGCGAGCTGGTCGTCAAGCAACTGCGCGGCGAGTACCGCGTCAAGGACGCGAAGCTCGCTCCGCTGTTCGCGCGGGCCCGCACGCTGATGCGGCAGTTCAAGGCTGTCGACGTCGCTCACGTGCGGCGCAAGCACAACGCGTTGGCGGATGCCGTCGTCAATCGCGTGCTCGACGCGCAACGCAGTCCGCAATAGCCCGTGGCTCGACGCTTGACCGCGCCGCTGATCGCGCTCGTCGCGGTTTTGGCGGTCGTCATCGGATGGCGCATGTTCGCCGGGACCGAGATCGCGCGTTACGGTGAAACCAAGCACGTCGCGCAGTCGCCCTCCGAGGTCGTGCTGCGCATGACCGTCGTCTACGACCGCGGCCCGATCGCCAGCGAAACGTACACGATGCAGGACACGAACGGGCTCTCGAAAGCGTCGTACGAGGTGGCCGACCGCCACGACACGGTCGCGCGCTTCACCGAACCGATCGAAGGCTACGGGGTCTCGTTCTTCTTCGACAAGCTCGTGCAAGACGGCATCTGGCAACTGCAGACCAAACCGCCGCGCGGCGACCCGTCGCCGGTGTACACGGTCTCGATCGCGCAGACGGTGCAGAACGAGCACGGCTCGCGCACGGTCAGCTTCACCGATCCGCACTGGTGGGCCACCACGGCCGGGCGGCAGTACGAGATCCATCTCGATCCGAAGAAACCGACGCCCGATCTGGTGCAACTGCACGGCACGTCGATCGCCGATCCGCACTATCAGGCGGTCGTCGACGATTTCCGCAACTTCGGCTCCGACCGGTTCAAGCGCACGATCGCGGCCGCGCGCGCGAAGCTGCTCGGAGCCCACGCATGAGGGTCGCGCGTTGGATCGCGGCGGTCGCGTTGCTGGCCGGGGTCGCGCTCGTTGGGTACGAGTTGCTCGAAGCCCCGGCGGTGCAGGTCTTCGGCCCGACGCTCGCGGCGGTGCCGTCGGCGCGCGGCGTGGTCGCGCTGACCTACGACGACGGCCCCGATCCGCCGTACACGGACGCGATTCTCGACGTGCTCGAACGCCGCGACGTACGGGCGACGTTCTTCGTCGTCGGGCGCGCGGTCGCAGGCGCGCGGCCGACGCTGCGCCGGATGGTTGCCGACGGCGACGTCATCGGCAATCATACCTGGGATCACGCGCATCTGAATCTGCTCTCGGCGCCGGCGATGCAAGCCGAGATCGAGCGCACCGACGCGGCGGTGTTCGCGGCGACCGGCCGCCATACGACTTTGCTGCGGCCCCCGTTCGGGGCGCGCGATTTCGCCGTGATCGCGCAGGCGCGCCGGCTCGGTTACACCGTCGTCATGTGGTCGGTCCCGCTGCCGCACGATTGGGATCAGCCCGGCGCGGCCGTCATCGCGGACCGGGTGCTGGAGCGCGTGACCAACGGCAGCATCGTCGTGCTGCACGACGGCGATCGCGGGCTGCGCTGCGCCCCCGCGGCGCCGGGGGCGTGCGACCGCGCGCAAGAAGCGCAAGCGACGGACCGCATCATCACCGCGTTGCGGGCGCGCGGCTTCCGCTTCGTGACCGTCCCCGAGCTCATGGCGCTGCAGCGCGCGAACGCGCGTACCGTTGCCCGTCGAGGATGATATAGCCGTCCTCGTGGCGACCTTCGGGGTCGTGGTGCGTCCAGTGCACGATCGGCGGCCGGCCGGGGTCGTGCACGAGTTCGCCGCGCACCTCGACGCGGTCGCCGGGATGCACCGGGACGCGGGGCGCGATGTCGACGTTGTCGATCACCGTGTACGCGCTGCCGTCCGCCGCGCGCAGGCCGAACTCTTCGTGGGTCGCGTGCGTGTGCGATCCGTAGAAGAACGTCGGTTCGCTCGTGACCGTCCCGGCGAGGGTCACCTCGTGGCCGGCCCGGCCGCGGGCCGCAAGTGCTTCCATCGCACCCACCTCCGCTCGTCCCGATCACGCGCCACGAACGGCCGGCAAGTCCCGCGCTTCGCGCACGGCGCAGCCGGCCTACCGTTCCGGCATACAGGTGGCTTCGGGGCAGGCGCCGTAGCGCGCGCGCAGTGATCCTTCTGCTCGGAACGGTCTTTCTCGCGCTCGGGCTGATCAATCTCGATTTCGGCCGCGACTGGTGGGCCGGGCAGCGGGCCCGCCTCCTGATCGGCGTGCCCCTCATCGTCGTCTACCTCTACGTCGAGATGCCGCCGCTCGTGTTCCCGCAGGCGGCGACGCTGCTGCTGCTGACCCTGATCCCGAATGCCGCGTACGCGTTCTTGCTCTCGGCGCGGTCGTTCGTGCGCTCGCGGCGCATCGTCTCGATCCGGCGCACGCCGTTCGTGCCGTATGTGATCGCCCTGGCCGTCGTCGGCGCCTTTGCCGGCATCCTCGAAGTCGCGCCGGTCGTCGATGCCTCCGCGCTGCGCGACATCGCCGACGTCACGCCTTCGAGCGGGCTGCCGCCGCAGGCGAGCCTCGATCATATCCGCGTGGTGCCCCAGGAGTCGGCCGAATTCTCCGGCGAGAAAGTGGTCGGCCAGTTGGGCGCGTACTATCAGGTCGGCCAATACCACATTCAGTCCGACGGCGAGCGGCTCGTCTGGCTCGCTCCGCTGGAGTTCCACGGCATCGTGCAGTGGATCGCGCGCGGCACGAGCCCGGGCATCATCGTCGTCAGCGCCGAGAATCCCAACGCACCGGCCGAATTGCGCCAGCGCGCACCGATGCGCTACATCCCCTCCGCGCTGCTCAACGCCAACCTGTACCGGCACGTCTACTTGAGCTACGGCGATCAACTGATTCTCGACGCGGCACTGCAGCTCGACGATCGCGGTGACCCGAAGTACGTCTGCACGCTCGGACGCCCGACCGTAGGCTGGTCGGGGCAAGTCGTGACCGCGGTCGTCGTCGTCGATCCGTCGACCGGTGCGATGACGCGCGTGAACCGCAGCGATTTCGCGACGTTGCCGAAGTGGCTCACGCGCGTCTACCCGCCCGATCTCGCGCTCGACTACAATCTCTGGTTCGGGCTCTACGTGCACGGATGGTGGAACGCGCAAATCGCGCATCGTGACGTCCACTTGCCTGCTCGTGACGAGGTTTTCGGCCTGCTCGTCGGCAACGGTGAGTTCGTGTGGTTCGTCGACCACACGTCGCCCGCTTCCACGGATCGCTCGATGACCGGATTCACCTACATGAACGCCCTCGACGGAAAGCTGACGTACTACACGGCCGCCGGCGGTGAATTCAATTCGGACGCGGCCGAATCGGCGGTGCGGGCGAATCCGACCGTGCGCCAGGGGCGCCTGCTGCCGACGCAGCCCGTGCTCTACAACGCGTTCGGACAGAACACGTGGGTCGTCCCGGTCGTCGCCGACAACGGCAAGTTCCAAACCGTCGCGCTCGTGCAGGCGACGAACGGACACGTGACGATCGGCAACGTCAACGCCGCCTCGCCGGCCCAGGACGCTTTCGCGCAATACGGCTCGTATCTGAGTGCGGGCGCCGCTCCGGGCACGAGTTCGGTCGTGCGCGCCGGCACGGTCGACCGGCTCGCGACGACCGAAGGCCGCATCTACCTGACGCTGCGCGGCGATCCGCGCGTTTACGCCGTCGTCGATCCGTCGGAGCCGGCGATGCTGTTGACGCGTCCCGGCGACGCGGTCAAATTCGTGGCGTCGGACGACGGAGCGGGTATCTGGCTCGTGCGCAACTTCGCAAACCGTTCACTGGCCAAATGAGAGAGATCGCCACCTCGCGGCTCCGGCTCGAACCCGTCACCGTCGGCAATGCCCGGCGCCTGTGGCGCATTCTGCAAGCGCCGAATCTTCGTCAGTACCAGACGATCGCCCGGACCCCGCTCGAAGATCTCGCGCGTGAAGTGCGCGAACGCTCGGCCGCGTTCGACGGGCGCGCCACCGGGCGTTACGAGTGGCTGCTCGTCAACGACGCATTTCCGGACGGGATGGGCTGGATCTCGGTCCGCGTCAATCCGCGGCTCACCGCGGTGGCGGAGATCGGGTATAGCTTGATCGCCGAGGCGCGCGGGCACGGATACGCGAGCGAGAGCGTTGCGGCCGTCGTCGACGAGGCGTTTCTCGCGACCGAGCTCGACACGCTGCAGGCGTGCATCGTGCCCGAAAACGACGCGTCGCGGCGGGTGTTGCACCGGGTCGGCTTCGTCGAGTCGCGCAAACTCTTCGGCGGCGCGGCGATCCGCGGACGCCGCGTCGATGTGATCCTGTACGAAATGCATCGCGCCCAGTGGTTGCGAAGTGTCAGCTCGCACGAACGGCCCCGGGCGCGCGCGAACGTGCGCCGCACGTCCTGAACCGTCGCCGGGCCCATACGCCCCTCCTGCGCGAAAAGTCAGGTAGGATCAACAAAATCTCAGCGTTCTCGCAGGCGGCATGCGCCTGTTTTGGCGTATAAGGCTCGCAACGAGTCCCCTCTATCCCGGGGCTCGCCCGCAATGAAAGGACCGCATGACCAAGAACGAACTCGTGCGCGAGCTCGCCGAAGATTTCGAGCTCCCACGTCGTCAAGTCGTGGAACTCGTGGAAGCGATTCTCGCGAAGATGACCGAGCGGCTGAAGTCGGGTGACAAAGTCCAGCTGACGCCGTTCGGCCAGTTCCGCGTGCGCGACCGCGCCGCCCGGATCGCACGGAATCCACAGACCGGCGAACCGGTCAAAGTGCCGGCGAAGCGCGTGCTGCGCTTCACCGCCGGCCGCACGTTGAAAGAAGCCGTCGGCACCGCCAAACCACGTGCCGGCGCCAAGAAGGCGGCGGCGAAGAAGGCCCCGGCAAAAAAGGCCGCACCCGCCAAGAAAGCCGCCGCGAAAAAGGCCCCGGCCCGCAAAGCAGCCCCAGCGAAAAAGGCTCCTGCGCGCAAGCGCTGAGCCGCGCCGGCGAATGCCCCGCCCATAGGCGAGCCCGGAAAAGAAGCCGGGCTCGCCGTTTTTCTTGCTACGGATGCGCCAAGTGCGAAGCGCAGGCGGGCGGCAGGGCGTGCTTCGCGCGGGCGGCGGCGATCGTGCGCTCCAGCGCGAGGAAAACGTCCTGACGTTCGCCGTAGCTAGAAAGAGCGTTTCGTTGGCCTCGATCAACAGTTTTTGGGCCAACAGTTTGTCGCAGGCCGGCGCCGGGCCGGCGACCTGTAGACAGAACACCGCGTCGTGCGTGCGGATGTTGAACGGCCGGTATTGCGACACGAGATAGCGGTGGCCGCTGGCCGCCCGCACGACGAAGGCGCGGCGCAGGATCCACGACCGGCGTTGGGCCGGATCGAGCTTCGAATACAGCAGCTCGCGCGCGCGGTTTTCGGCCGCCTCGGTGGGCAGGCTGCTCTCGCCCGCATCGTTGACGAGCAGCGGACGGAACCGCCGGATCAGGGCCGCTTCGGCCCGCGGGCAAAGGACGTGATAGGCGTACCAGGCCGCGCCCAGCGTCAGCGCGATACCGCCGAGGCAGACGGCGAAGACGACGGCCAGCACCGTCAGCCGCCGGCGAAACGCTGCGTAACGATGATCTCTTGCGCGGCGGGATCGAATGCCGTCATCATGCGTCCCGGCTGCGTGGTGACGTCGAAAGCGACGAAGCTGCGGCGCATCAGGTCGTTGAACCGCTGCTCGACTGCGGCCACGGCCGCCGGATCGGCCGGATCGTAGGGGACCTCGGTGTGGCCCGTGCTGTCCAGGATGCGGATGACGTGGGCGAGGCGCGGGCGCGGCTGCTCATTCATGGCACTCATGTTTCCACTATTTCGCGATTTTCCACCGCCGCGGCCTTCGCGCAACGCGCGCCGGGCGACGGGCGCGGGGCGCGTCATCCCCGTCGTCCCGGCTGCGTTGCCGTATGCCACCAGATCAGGGACAGACGGGGCCCAAGACGCCGCAGGTCGTTGCCGGGTGGGTGAGGATGGCGACGAGGGCGAGGGACGACAGCACGGCGGCGGCGCGGAGCAGGTTGAGCATGTGAGAGACCTCCATCGGCATAGGGTGAATGCCAAGGAGGCTATCGCACGGCTAAGCGCAGCGCGATGCAATCGACTGTACATCGCTGCCCGGCTCGCTACCGCGGCGAGCTTTCTTTTCGGGTTAAAGAAGCCCGAGCAATTGGGCGCGTGCGACCGCTTCGATCCGCGTTTTCGCGCTGAGCTTCTGCAGCAGCGACGGAATGCGGTGGTCGACCGCGCTGCGTCCGACGCGCCGCCGGGCCGCGATTTGGACGTTCGTCAACCCGGATTGCAGGCCGCGCAGGATGTCGAGTTCGACCTCGGAGAGCAAGATCGCGGGCTGCGCCTTGCGGCGGCGTTCCGCGGCGGCGACTGCGGCCAGGACGTATCCGCGAACGAAGCGCAGTTCCGGATCGCCGGGATCGAGCGTTTCGCTGCGCAGGAGCATCGCGGCAAACGAGGCGATCGGACCGCCGTCGGTGCCGGTGGTCCGGCGCGCCGTCAGCGCCCGGCGCCCATCGTACCGGTCACCGACGAGAATCGACGCGTAACTGGCCAGCACGCGACCGATGCGGCGCCGGAACTGCAAGAACACCGGCTCGAACCCGGCGTACGACGACGACAGATGGATCGCGCGGCGCGCCTCCCGCCGGGCCGCGTCGTCGTCGCCCAACGCCGCCAGCGCGAGCGCGCGCAACGAGCGCAGGATGACGGCGTCGGCGGTGGAGACGCCGGCGTCGATGACGCTCTCGAGCCGGCTCAGCGAAAGCCGGAAATCGCCTTCCCAGAACGCGAGCAACGTGTCGGCGACGATCGACCCTGTTTCCTCGGTGTATTGCGCCGCCGCGGGGTGGCGCTGCAAGAGTTGGCGCAGTGACAGCGCTTGATCGCGCCGCCCGAACAGCACGGCCAACTCGTATTGCGCGAGCAGCGTCACCCGCCAAACCGCGAGGTCGCCGGCGTGGTATGCGAACAGCGTCGCGCGTTCGATCCAGAACAGCGCCGACCCCAGATCCTGCGTCAAGTGAAAATGCGTCGCGTAGAGGGTTGCGCAAATGCGCGCGGCGGTGTGGTGCATGCCGATGCGCTCCGCGATCTCGAGCGCGCTCAGCGCGTAGCGCTGCGCGGCGAGAGCGTCCTTTCGCAGGCTGGCCGCGACCATCGCCCGCCCCAGCACCACGACGACGTCCGACTCGGGCAAGCCGGCCGTCTGTGCGACGGCACGCGTGACGTCGTCCACGTCGAGCCCGCGCATCGCCGCGACGACGCCGCGCAGCGCCAGGATGCGCACGGCCAGCGCGCGGTCGGGGATGTGCAGCGGCACCCGCGCAAGGATCGCCAGGCAACGGTCGGTTTCGTACGAAGTGACGAGCTCGGGCAGCAGACGATCGGCGATCGACGCGCGCTCGAGCGGGTCGGTCGCCGTGCGAAAGCGCCGCTCCAATTCGCGAATGAACTCCTGCGCGTCGATCGGGTTTTTCCGCAGCCACCGCGTCGAATTCTGGAGCGCCGTCAAACACCTCCCCGCGGGGTGAGTGTACGGCGTGCCGGCGCGGCTACACTGCTAATCGGGCCGGATCACCGGCGCCAAAGCGCGCACGCGCGGATCGGCGGCGTGCGCTTCGATCGCGTCGGCAACGCCGTTGCGGTCGGCGTCGCAGCGGTTTTGACCGAGTTTCCACGACCCCTCGAGGGTCTCGATCCGTAGTTCGAATCCGACGATGGCGCCGAGCATCTGCGCCACGTAGTCGCCCGGCGCGTCGTCGACGCGCCACGGCGACTCGCGGTCGGCTTCTTGGCGGTCTGTCAGCGCTTCCACCAA
Organism: Vulcanimicrobiota bacterium; assembly: GCA_963749395.1. Taxonomy (GTDB): domain Bacteria; phylum Vulcanimicrobiota; class Vulcanimicrobiia; order Vulcanimicrobiales; family Vulcanimicrobiaceae; genus CAVVMT01. The sequence goes on along the minus strand of CAVVMT010000008.1, from coordinate 418,724 downwards.
GCGCAAGAGCCGTTCCCGGTCGTCGAAGAAACTGACGGTGCCGCGCGCCTCGACGGCGACGTAGCTCCACGTCGGCACGACTTTTCCGGTCTCGCGTTTGGTCGGGTACCACGACGGGGTCACGTAGAACGACGGGCCGACGAAGGTCGCGATCGCGCGCCGGCTCGTGTCGGTTCGCTCCCACTGCGGGTTCGCGCGGGCGACGTGGCCGAGGATCGTGCCCTTCGGTCCGGCCGCCGCCTCGAGCATCATCGGCAAGTGCGTCACCAGTGGCCCGTCGTCGCCGACCGTCACGAACGTGCCGAAGCGGATGCCCTCGATCGCATCGGCCAACACGGCGGGGTCCGACTGCCTGAAGCGCGGCGCCACGTACATTATGTGAAGTCCTTCAGGAATGCGGTGACGGCCATGCCGGCGACGCCCGCGGCCAGCAGGCGCTGCCGCAGCGCAGCGCTGTCCTTGGGGATCGAGACGAGCAGAGCCGCGGCTCCTCGGCTGAAGGTGACGCGTTCGATCGCGGCCGGCACGAGGGCCGTCGTCCACGGCGCCAGCGGCGTGACGTCGGCGTGGGTTCCGAGCGTCAGCGAGTCGCTTAAGGACATGACGATCAGCGGCGCACCGCCGGACTCGACCGATGCGCCCTCCGCCTGCGCCTCGACGCGCTCGACCGTGAAGCGCGAACTTCCGATGTATAGCGTGCGCGCCATGCCGTCGGCCTCGTACGCGAGCGGCGCCACCGCACCGCGCGTGCTGCGGTGAAAGTCCAACACGTCGGCTGCTTTTTGGACGTTGAGTTCGCGGGGCTTTCCGTCGGTCCCGAGCCGGTTCCAGTCGAAGATGCGGTACGTCAGATCGCTCGCTTGCTGGGTTTCGAACAGCTGGATGCCCGGACCGATCGCGTGCAGCGTGCCGGCGGGCAAGTAGTAGGCCTCGCCCGGGTGCACCGGGACGCGGCGCAGGATCTCCGCGAGCGAACCGTCGGCGACGCGCCGCTCGTACTCGTCGCGGTCGGTATCGCGCGACCACCCCAGCACGAGTTCTGCACCCGGCTGCGCGGAGAGGATGTACCAGCATTCGGTCTTGCCGTTGGGCTGATGCTCGACGCGCTCGGCGTACGCGTCGTCGGGATGCACCTGGACCGACAGGCTCGAGCGCGCGTCGATGATCTTGGTGAGGATCGGAAAGATGCGCGCGGGGTCGGCGGCGCCCGTCAGCGCATGCCCGAGCATCGCGCGCAATTCTGCGACCGTCTTCCCGCGAGCGCTCCGTTGCGCACCGGATTCGCGTCCCAGCACTCCCACGATTCGCCGAGCTTGGCCTCCGGGGGCCGTCTTTGTGGTACGTCCCGACGAGCGCGTCGCCGCCCCAGATCGCCGGGCTCAACTTGGGGGTCAGCACATAGGGATACAGATCGATCATTCGGTGGGGCTTCTCGCCCCGCGCAACGCACGCCCTGCGGAAGGCACGCGACGTTCTCGGCCGAAGAGGCGCGCATGGATAACAACGTCGCGTCGGTGCTCGATGAGATGCGTCCGATGCTCGTCGCCGACGGCGCGGATCTCGAACTGGTGGGCGTCAGCGAGGGAATCGCCACGATTCGCCTGGTGCTGGGCCCCGACGCTTGCGCGGAGTGCATCGTGCCGCGGCCGATGTTCGAGACGATCCTCACCTCGCGAATCTCCGAGCGCATCGCCGACATCACCGCAGTGCACTTGATCGATCCCCGCGAAACGCAGCCTGCGGCCCCCCACTAGAGCACAGAACATGTCTGAGACGATCAAGTTCTTCACCCAGCCGGGTTGAAGCAGCTGCCTCAAGGCGAAAGAGTTTCTTTCGTCCCGTAACATCGAGTTCGTCGTGATGGACGTCGCGAACGACGTTGAAGCCATGAAGGAATTGATGGCGCTGGGCGTGTTCCGCCCGCCGGTCGTCAAGGTCGGGGAGCGCCTGGGTGCGCGCGGGTCCGACGCTGGCCGGGGTCGCGGAGCTGCTGAACATCGAGCCGCCCGAGACGCGCGAGTTCACGATGGCCGACTTGTATTCGCGCTTGACCGCGATCCTCGAAGCGGCGCAACGCTACGTCGCCGCGATGCCGCCGGAGCGGTTGCGCACGCTCGAAGTACCCCGCCGCAAGCGCGACATGCGCGAGCTCGGCTTTCACATCTTCATGATCCCGCTCGACCTGATCGAAGCGGTCGAGGACGGCAAGAAATACATCCAAGGCACCGGTCCGGTGTACGCCGAGGTCGAGACGTCCGAAGACATCGTGGCCTTCGGCGAGCGGGTGCGCGCGCGGCTGGCGAAATGGTATGCTTCCAAACCAGAGGCCTACTGGGACACGGATTTGTCGACCGACTGGGGCACCCACTCGATGCACGAGTACTTCTTGCGCACGACTTGGCACTCGGGACAACATTCGCGGCAGTTCGCGGCGATGCTCGAGTCGATCGGGGTCGAGCCGCCGGGCAAGTTGCCGGATGAGATCTATGCGGGGCTGCCGCTGCCGGTGCGCTTGTGGGAGTGAACGCGCCGCCCCGTTGATGCGGGAGCTGCGCCCCGCCTGCGCGTAAAGCGCGGGGTGGAGTTACCGAAGAATCGCTTCAAGGCGGCGATGCGCGAGGGCCGGCAGCAACTCGGTCTCTGGTCGGGCTTGCGCAGCACGGTGACCACGGAGATCTTCGCCGGCTGCGGGTTCGACTTTCTCGTCGTCGACATGGAGCACGCACCCAACGACACCGCCGACGTGATGCTGCAGCTCCAGGTGATCGCGGCCTACCCGGACGTGTCCGCGCTCGTGCGGCCGCCGTGGAACGATCCGGTCGCGATCAAACGCGTGCTCGACGCCGGCGCGCAGACGATCTTGGTCCCCTACGTGCAGTCGGCGGACGAAGCGGCGCGCGCCGTGGCGGCCACGCGCTATCCGACCGCCGGCATTCGCGGGGTCGCGGGCATCGGACGGGCAGCGCGCTACGGCGCCGTCGACGACTACTTGCGGCGCGCGGACGATGAGATGTGCGTGTTCGTGCAGCTCGAGACGGTCGACGCGCTGCGCGAGCTCGAACGCATCGCCGCGGTCCCGGGCGTCGACGGCATCTTCATCGGGCCGGCCGATCTGTCGGCGTCGATGGGGTATCTCGGGCAGCTGCGGGCCGAGCCGGTGCTCGCGGCGATCCACGGCGCCTTCGAGCGCGCGCGCAACGCGGGCACCCGGTGCGGTTTCCTCACCAGTCCCGAGCACGCGCAGCAGTATGTCGACATGGGCGTCCACATGCTCGCGCTTTCGACCGACATCGGCCTGGTCGCGGGCGCCGGCGCGGCGCTGGCCCGCCGGTTCGCGCGTTAGCGGGTTGGGGGCCGCGCCTAGACTGCGGCGACGGCGCCGGCAGGTTGCGCGGTCAGGTCGCGCTGCCAGGTGATAACGGCTCCGTCGCGGCCGGCGGCATGGAATCCGAGCGAGAGCGCGAGCCGCGCGAACGGCCGGTTCTCGGAGAGCGAATAGGCGACGACGGTCGTCCAGCCGTGCTCCGTCAGCGCAGCCAGTAACGCGTCGCCGAGTGCCTTTCCGACGCCTCGGCCACGGGCGTTACGCGCCACGACGACCGCCAGTTCCGCCGTGTGAGCATCGATTTGGAACCCGTGGATCACGCCGAGTGCGTCGTCGCCGTCCTCGGCGATGAAGCCGACGACGTCGGAGCGCTCCTCGACGAACCGTTCGATGAACTCCGCGTCGAAATGATCGACGGCGTGGAAAAATCGGCAGTAGCGGTCTTCTCCGGTCGTCCGCTCCATGACGCTCGCGTACTTCGCGGCATCCGCATGCAGGATCGGCCGTACGTCGTATGGTGCCACGTTGGAGCAAAACCCATATAGTCACCTGGAAGTTGCCGATCGAGCAAACCAGGCGAGCAATGAAGTGATCGCCGTCAACCCGGCCCGGTCGACAGGGGGCTTGCCCGGCGGGTATTGTGGGTACGATCGCATCGATGGCGGCCCTCAACTTGCCCATTGCCTACGTCGAAACGGACCGAGGCCACAGTCTGCGCATCGGGCGGCTCGACATCCATCAGAGCACCTACATGATCGTCGCCGCGATCGCGGTCGGGTTGGGGGGCGGATACGGCGCGGTGCTGTTCCGCTGGCTGATCGGCTTCGAAGGGGCAGTCGCCTTCGGGTGGCTGGCTCCGCACCTCGCGCTGGCGATCGGGGCCGCCTCGGTCGTCGTGGTCCTCGTCGCCGGCGGCACGCTCACCGCGGTGCTCGTCGAGCGCTTTGCCGCCGAAGCCAAGGGGCACGGCGTTCCCGAAGTGATGGCTGCGATCGCGTTGCGCGGCGGCGCGATGCGGACGCGCATCATCGCGGTCAAGAGCATCGCGTCGGCCACGTGCATCGGCTTCGGCGGAAGTTGCGGACGCGAGGGACCGATCGTGCAGATCGGCGCGACGATCGGCTCGGCGCTCGGCGGCCTGGCGCGCGCGCCGGCGCCGGTGGTGCGCACCCTGGTCGCCTGCGGAGCCGCGGCCGGGATCTCGGCGACGTTCAACGCGCCGATCGGCGGCGTTTTCTTCGCCAGCGAAGTGATCCTGGGCGACTTCGCGCCGCGGTCGTTCGCAACGATCGTTATCGCGAGCGTCGTGTCGGCGGTGATCGGGCGCGCGTACTTCGGCAATCACGCGTCGTTCACGGCCGCCGCCTTTTACCTCGTTTCGCCGTGGGAGTTGCTCGCGTATGCGGCCCTGGGCATCGTGGCCGCCGTGTGGGCCGCGGCCTTCGTCAAGCTGCTCTACGGGATGGAAGATTGGTTCGACGCGCTGCGATTGCCGGTCTATGCCAAGGCCGCGTTCGGCTTCGCGGCGGTCGGCGTCATCGGGGTATGGTATCCGCAAGTGCTCGGCGTCGGGTACGGCGCGATCGATCAAGTCCTCGGCGAACACGTCGCCGCTCCGCACGCCTTCGCGCTCGCGTTGCTCAAGCCGGTGGCGACGTCGCTGACGCTGGCCGCGGGCGGAAGCGGCGGCGTGTTCGCGCCCTCGCTGTTCACCGGCGCGATGCTGGGCGACGGGTTCGGCCGCCTCGTGCACGCGGCGTTTCCGGCTTGGACCGCGAGCGCGGCCGCGTACGGGCTCGTCGGCATGGCGGCCGTGTTCGCGGCCGCGAGCGAAGCGCCGATCACCGCGATCACGATCGTCTTCGAGATGTCGTACGACTACACGATCATCTTGCCGTTGATGGTGTGCACGGTGATCGCGTCGATTCTCGGGCGGCGCCTGATTCGCGGCACCATCTACGAATTGAAGCTCGTGCGCCGCGGGATCGACTGGGCGGCGCTGCACAGCCCGCGGCCCCTCGCCAAGGTCCGCGTGTCGTCGGTCGAACGGCAGCCGCCGGTCGTTGCCGACGTTGCCGATCCGGTCGGCGACGTCGCCCGGCGGCTCGCCGGCACCGACGAATACGTGGTCCCGGTGTTGCGTGACGGACGTCTGAGCGGGATCGCGACCGTGACCGACATCGCCGCGACCGCGGTGAGCGATCCCGGCGCGCGCATCGAAACGATCGTCCGGCCGGCGACGGCGACCCTGACGCCCGCGGATACGCTGGAACGGGCAGCGTCGTTCATGGCCGATCCCGGCATCGCGCTGCTGCCGGTCACCGATCCCGATGACGGGTCGCTCCACGGCATCATCACCCGCCGTGACGTCCTCGAAGCGTACCGCAGCACCCGGCGCTGAGGCGGCTACTTCGCCGGTAGCGGAGGCTCGAAGCCGGCCGCCTTCCAGCGCGCGGCGAACGCGGGCCGCTGCAAGTACGCGACGAACGCGCGCGCCGCGTCCGGCGCCGCCGCCGACGCGGAGATGCCGGCTCCATAGGTGATGTAGTTTTGGATCTCCGGCGGCAGCATACCGGCCAGCGTAATGCCCCCGACGGGCAGGATCTCGGTGAGGTTCTGCACGCCGAGCTGCACTTGGCCGCGGGCGACGAGATCGCACGCGTAACCGCCGCCGGGGATCAGGGTCGCCTTGGCGTTGACGGCACTCGCGATCCCGAGCCGGTCCAACAGGCCGGCGAAGTAGATGCCGCTCGAGGCGCCGCTCTTGGGATCGGTGTACGTGATGCTCGTCGCGTCGAGCATCGTTTTCTTGAACGCTTCGACCGTCGAAACGTCGGGCGCCGGCGCGCCGCTGCGCACGCAGACGCCGGTGCCGGTGCGCCCGAGGGCGACGTGGGAGTCGAGTGCGCCGCTCTGCTGCAGCGCGTCGAGCGCGGGGGCCGACAGCAGCACGACGTCGGCTTTTTCGCCGGCCTCGAAGCGTTTGCGCAAATCGCCGACCGTTCCGACGACGATATCGACCGGAGTGCCGGTCTGCTGCGTGAAGCCGGCGGCGAGCAGCTTCACGACGGCTTGCGTTGCGCCGGCGGCCATCACGTGCAGCGGCGCGGTGGCCGGAGACTGTCCGGCGGCGATGCTGCTGCTTGCGAGCATCGCCGCCAGTACGGTCATCCCGGCGGTGCGGATCAGGTTGCGGTTCGGGTTGCGCATCGTCCGTCTATCGTAGTGATCGAGCGTCGCGCGTGCAACGCCCCGTCGGTTACGTCGGCCGGCAGGGCACTCCGTTGAGGGTGAACGCGGTCGGAGCAGCATCGGCGCCCGCGTACGTCCCTTGGAATCCCGGATAGGCCGATTGACCCGGTGGTAACGACCCGTTATACGAGGCGTTGCGAACGCTGACGTTTTTCCGCTCTGGGAGACGACGCCGTTCCACAGATTGGTGATCTGCTGGTTGCCGGCGAACGTCCACGCGAGCGTCCAGCCGTTGAGCGAACTGGTCGACGTGTTGGTGACGACGATGTTCGTGACGAATCCCGATCCCCAGTCGCTCGTGATCCGGTAGTTGACGGTGCAGGCGACCGTTCCGCCGCCGGTCGGTAACGGGGTCGGGACTGGAGAGGCGGTCGGTGCTAGGGTCGGCGGGGCGGTCGGCGACGCGGTTGGCTGCGCCGTCGGCGGTGCGGTCGGAGCGACGGTCGGCTTCGCGGTGGGAACCGGCGTCGGCGGCGTCGTCGGGGGTACCGTCGGCGGAGCCGTCGGCGCAACCGTGGGAGCGACCGTGGGAAGCGGCGTGACGGTGCCCGTGATCGGCGACATGATCGGCTGGAGGGCGGTCACCTTCTGCGTGTTGACCGTCTGCCAATCGTTCTGCAAGATCCCGCCGGTGTCGCCCGAATCGGGGTTCCAGGACCAGAACGTCCACGAGATGCCGCTGCTCGCCAAGTATTGGACGATCGCGCTGAACCACTGCTGGTCGGACGTCGTCTGCAGCAGCGAACCGAACTCGCCGAGCCACACCGGCGCGATGCCGTTCTTGCTCAGGTAACCCCAGTGCGCGTCCCACACGCCCGGCAGATTGGCGGGATAGTTCGGGGCGGAGAACCACGATTGGTACGAGACGCTCGACGGATAGTCGTGCGCCGAATACACGAGATGGTTGGGCAGGTTCAGCTGCACCGGATACTGTTGGGCGCCTTCGAGTTCTCCGCCCCACCAGTAGTAGTCGTTGTTGAAATTATCGTTGCCTTCGACGAAGATCAACCAATTCGGATTGACTGCCAGGATCGCGTTCCCGGCCCGCTCCGCAGCCAGTCGCCAGTCGTCGGCGACGTTGCCGCATCCCCAACATGCCGGCGAGTGCGGCTCGTTGTGCAGATCGGCGCCGACGACGGTCGGATTGCCCGCGTAGTGCGTCGCCAGCATCTGCCAATCCGAGATCCAGCGCGACTCGGGATATTGCGTCGAATACCACAACGCCGATTGCTGGTTCGCCAGCAGCGTGTGCCGGTCGAGGATGATGCGCAAGCCGATCGAACCGGCGTAGGCGACGATCTTGTCCATGATCTGCAAGCCGCTCAAACCCTGCAGATCGGGGTTGAGATTGAAGTCGATCGAGTTCGGCGTCGTGCCCGGGTCGAAGAGCTGCGTCGAATACGGCATGCGAATCGCGTTGAAGCCCAGGCTCTTGATCTGGTCGAGCATGCTCGTGTAGCTGCGCGTCCACAGGCCGTGCGGCACGAACGTCGACGTCTCGAAGCCGAACCAGTTGACGCCGGCGATGCGGACGGGAGTGCCGTTCGCATCGACGATCGTCGCGCCCGACGTATGCCAGTAGCCCACGCCGGTACCGGTCGACTGCGTACGTACGACGTGCGTCGTCGCGGCCGCATGTGAGGCGCTCGAATTGCTTGCGTTGGTCGACGACGCGGACGTCGCAAGGGGTGGTGCGCCGGCGGTTCCTCCGCCCGAGCACGCGGTCAAGGCGGTGAGCGCAACGGACGCGATCGCCGCGAATATGGTAAATCTTCGCTGCATGATGCGCCACATGATAGCGCATGCCAGGCCGTCGTTACAGAACCTTTACCAAATCGGGAGCGGGGTCACAGCGAAGGAGCGAGGGAACGTTTACCGGCCGATTTGCGTTCAGGCCGGGTCGGTCAGCGGCGCGCCGAGCGCGATCTTCGCTTCGCCGAACGCTCGCAGCACGCGGGCGTTGAGTTCGCGCCGCACGTCGAACTGACGCAAGGGCATCGTCTTGATGCTCGCGCGAATCACGACGGCATCGCGGTTGATCTGATCGATGCCGATCCAGTCGATCGGATCCAAGAAAGCCGTGCGCCAGGTCACGTCGGCGGCCATCTGCTCGACCGCGGTGCGTACCAGCTCGAGCGCCTTGCTGATGTCGGCGCCCGGATCGACCGGCACCCGATAGTCGACCCGCGACCAGTCGCGCGAGCGATTGACGACGACCGTCACCGCGCTGTGCGGGATCGTGATGAAGTTGCCGCCCGCGTCGCGGATCTGCACGATGCGCAGCGTCAGTCTTTCGACGAGTCCGCTTTGCGCGTTGATCGTCACGTAGTCGCCGACGGCGTATTGATCTTCGAGCAGCACGAGAAACCCGGTCATGAAATCGCGGACGAGGTTCTGCGCGGCGAAGCTGACCGCGATCGCGGTGACGCCGCCGATGGTGACGACCGACTCGACCGGAACGCCGATGCGCGTGAGGGTCGCGAGGATCGCGAGGAAGACGAGCACGACCGTCTTGCCGCCCGAGATCGCGCGCGCGATCGTCGGCGCCCGCAGACTGGTGCGCGCGCGCTCTTCGGCGCTCGCGTCGGTCGCGCTGCGCCACGCGCGTGCGACCCGCGTCAACACGACGTCGCTCAAGCGATTCAAGAGTCCGGCCGCGATCCAGATGCCGGCGACGGCGAAGAGCGCGCGGCCGAACGTCGTCGTCTGCGGAAAGCGCACCAGCGCCCAGGTGGTGCCGACGAGCCAGGCCAGCGCGAGAATCCAGAGCAAGCTGTCGGCGATCGCGCTGTACAACGAAGCCCGTTGCGCGGGGTCGGACGCCAACAGCGCGAGGGCTAAGAAGCGCCGCCGCTGCTGGTGCCCGCCCGCGTCGGCCGGGACGGGCTGCACGCCGGACGCATGCAGTTGTGCTTCGCGTTTGGCTTGGAGTTCCTGGAGCGCGTCGATGCGCCGCCGCAGCGCCGCGATCAGCAACCCGATCAGCAGGGTTGCGAGCGCGAGGACCGCGGCGCCGATGACGACCGCCTTGACGCTCGCCCGCTGGAACGCGGGCTGGCGCTTCTCCAGGGCCTGCACGAGCGCCGGTTCCAAGATCGCGCGCCATTGGGCGGCCAATTGATCGGTGGGAAGTTGCTGGTACTGGGCGTCTGCCGAGGTGACCGTCAGCAGCGGAAACGGATCGGCGTGTTTGGAGTCCTTGACCGCCAGCAGTGATTGGCCGTTCTGCTGGCGGACGATCACCTTGAGCGTTTGGGGGTCGTACTCGGTGCTATCGCCTTCGTTCGCCGATGTCAGCACCTGGGCGAGCGCGCCTTCGATGTAACTCTGGCGCAGCGCCAGCGGCATCTGGTCGGCCGGCCCGCCGTTGGTCAACATCGCGATCCGGAACAGGGTCGCCCCGTCGAGCGAAATCGGCGCGGTGGTGAAGATGCCTTCCTGCCTGATGCCGCCGCCCTGCGGAGGTACCGTGGGCAGCGAGAGCCCGGGGAGCGTCTGCGCGGTGCCCGCGACCGGCGCGCCCAGCGTGCCGGCCGCGAGCGCCGCGACGGCGGCGATGAGGACGAACGTGCGCCGCAGTGCCGAAAGCATGACGGTGGTTCTTCCACATGGGCGAACGATGCGCTCTTCCGGCTACGCGGAGAAGCGGCAGGATGCCGCTGGACGGCGCCCAAACGGCAATCCGGTCTACTGCTTTTTTAAGGAGCATCATGAACGTATCACGTTGTGCCGTCATTGCCGCGCTCTTCATCGCGGCAATCGTTCCGGCGCCGCAGGCCGCCATAGCCTCGCCCAACCCGATCTCGATCGCGCAGTGTTTCGTCACCCAGCCCAAGCCGATGAGCAAGGTCGCCGGCGGCACGCAGATCGACTACACGAACCGGGGCACGCAAAACGCGACCCAAGTGACCTTCGCGGTCGGCTATCGCAACGCGGCGCAAAGCTTCGTTCGCCGCATCACCGACTTCGGGACCTTCTCCCCCAACGTCGAGGTCATGCACCACTTCCAGCTGTACAACGACGTGACGTACGCCGGTAAGCAAGTCAAGTTCTGCTACGCGACGATGGTGAAGTGGGCCGACGGAAGCACGTGGGTCGCATCGTAACTGATGCCCGGGCCTGACGAGTCGCCGCGCGAACCCGCGTGGCAGCCCGAGGCCGATGAGATTGCGCGCCGCCGCGAGTTCGCCAAGCAACTCGGCGGCGCGCAAGCCGTCGAACGGCATCACCAGCAGGGCCGGCTCACGGTGCGCGAGCGCATCGCGCGCTTGTCGGATCCCGAATCGTTCCAAGAAGTCGGCTCGCTGACGGGAGCGGGCTCGTACGAGCATGGAAAAATTGACCGCGGTAACGCCCGCTCCGTACGTCATGGGCCTGGCGAAGATCGACGGGCGCGACATCGCGGTCGGCGGCGAAGACTTCACGATCCGCGGCGGCACGAGTTGGGGGAGCGATCGCCGCAAGGGCGGCCAAGGCGGCTTCGTCGAGGATCTGGCCTTCGACTATAAGATTCCGCTCGTCAACCTGATCGACGGCGCGGGCGGCAGCGTCACCTCGGCGAAGCGCCGCGGGCATTCGGTGTTTCCCGGAGTCCACGGGTTCGAACGTTCGGTCGAGTTGCTTTCGTACGTGCCGGTCGTCAGCGCGGTAATGGGCACCGCGGCCGGCGGACCGGCCGGCCGGGCGATCCTCTCGCACTGGTCGGTGATGGTCAAGGGGACCAGTCAAGTATTCGCGGCCGGCCCTGCGGTCGTCAAACGTTCGCTCGGCGAGGACGTGACGAAAGAGACGCTGGGCGGAGCCGAGATCGCGGTCGACCGCGCGGGCACGATCGATGCGGTGGCGGCAACGGAAGAAGACGCTTTCGCCATGGTGCGGCGTTACCTCAGCTACATGCCCCAGAACGTGTGGCACCAGCCCCCGCGCGGGCCGCAGACCGATCCACCGGCGCGTCGCGACGCGGAACTGCTCGACATCGTGCCGCGCGACCGGCGGCGCCCGTACGACATGCGCCGGCTCATGGCGATGATCGTCGATCGCGATTCGGCGTTCGAGATCCAACCGACGTACGGGGTCGCGCTCATCACCGCGTTCGCGCGCATGAACGGACACGTCGTCGGCATCATCGCCAACAATCCGCGCGTCTACGGCGGCGCGATCGACGTGCACGCGGCGCGCAAGCAGAGCCACTTTGCCGAGTTGTGCGATGCGTTCCACATCCCGATGATCTTTCTCGTCGACGTCCCCGGGTTCATGATCGGCACGGCCGCGGAAGGGGCGGCGACCCTGCGCGAGGGGATGCGCTCGGTCTACGTCAGCTTGCAGTGCACGGTGCCGATCCTGACGGTCGTGATCCGCAAGTGCTACGGCATGGCCGGCATGGCGACGTGCGCGAAAGGCGGACTCGACTTCAAGATCGCGTGGCCGTCGGCCGAGTGGGGATCGCTGCCGATCGAAGGCGGCGTCGCGGTCGCCTATCGCCGCGAGATCGAACGCGCCGACGATCCCAAAGCCCGCGAGGCCGAGATCGAAGCCGAGCTGCGCACCCTCGCGTCGCCGTTCTTGACCGCTGAAGCTTTCGGGGTGGAAGAGATCATCGACCCGCGCGAAACGCGGCCGTACCTGTGCCGGATCGTCGATGCGATGCAGGGCCGGATCGCGTTGCAACTCGGTCCCAAAGCGAAGACCGGCGTGCGGCCGTAGCCGCGCGCCTGCCGGCGAGGAATGGAGGCAAGTTCATGCGACGTCCACCCGGGTCGAATTGGGGCGATTATGGTGCCGCCGACACCGCGGGCCGGCTCAACGAGCTGACGGACGAACGCGTCTTGCGCGCGGTCGCGGAGGTGCGCACCGGCCGGCGGTTTTGCTGTAGCTTGCCGCTCGACTATCCGGGCGGTACGGGCGTCGCGAATCCGACCCGGCTCGCGCCGGTCATCCGGCCGGTCGACCGCCGCGGACGGCCGGCGGCGAACTATCCGTCCAGTCGCGACCGCGAGGGTGCGCGCGGCGTCGTCAACGACGACTTCGTCGTGCTCTACACGCAGTATTCGACGCAGTGGGACGCCTTCGGCCACGCCGGTTCGACGTTCGACGCCGACGGCGACGGGGTCGACGAGGTGCTCTATTACAATGGCCGCCCCAACCCGATCGACGTCGAGACGATGGCGACGATCGGTCTGCAGGGGCGCGGCGTCATGATCGACCTGCACCGGAAGTACGGGCACGAACCAGTCGCGGTCACCTACGCGATGTTGGCGGAGGTCATGCGCGAACAGGACGTCGTCGTCGAATCCGGCGACATCGTCTGCTTGCACACCGGCATCGGGCAACTGATCGTCGACGCCGCGGGCAACCCCGGCCCGGCGACGCGCAACGCGGGCCCGGGGCTCGACGGCGCCGATCCGGAGCTGGAATCGTGGGCGCGGGACAGCGGCGTGGCGGTGATCGCCGCCGACAACGCCGCGGTCGAAGTGACCCCTGCGCTCTGGCGCGTCACGCCGTCGCACGCGGTGCCGTTCCACGAAGTATGCCTGTTCAAACTCGGCATCCACCTCGGTGAATTTTGGTACCTGACCGAATTGGCGCAGTGGTTGCAAGCGAACGGCCGCAACCGTTTCCTGCTGACCGCGCCGGCCCTGCGGCTGCGCGGATCGGTCGGCTCGCCGGTAACTCCGATCGCGACCGTCTGAATTGTAGAAAGGACTCGGTGCGGCTTTCTTAGGAAACGGCCGCATGGACGACGCGAACGGCCGCGACACGCACGTGCGCAATCCGCTGCGCGCCGCGTTGCGGGCCGGCCGGACGGTCACGGGCATCATCTGTTTCACCGGCAGCCCGATGCTCGTCGAGGTGATGGCGGCGGCGCGTGTCGACTTCGTGCTGCTCGACATGGAACACAGTCCGCTCGATCTCGACGGCGCGGCGCACTGCATCCGCGCCGCCGCCGCCTACGGCATCACGCCGCTCGTGCGAATTCCCGGCGTCGACCCGGCGCTGATCAAGAAGCTGCTGAACTTGGGCGCGGCCGGGATCGCGTTGCCGCACGCCGATCGCGAGGGCTGCACGCAACTGCTCGAACGCGGTGCGTTATGCGCCGGAGGGAAGCCGCGGAGCGTGTCCGATGGTCCGCGCCGCGGGGTACGAGCGCCGCGATTGGAACGCGTACGCGGCGGCGGCGAACCGTGAGATCATGGCGATCCCGCTGCTCGAGGACCCCTCGAGCATCGACGACGTCGAGGCGCTCGCCGCGATGCCCGGGCTCGACGCGTTCTTCGTCGGCCCCACCGATCTCGCGATCTCGCTCGGGATCCCCGGAGCGACCTTCGACGACCCGCGCTTGGGGGCGGCGCTCGACCGCGTCGTCGCGCTCGCGCGGCGCCACGGAAAGGCCGTCATGACGACGATCGGCAACGCGATCGACGTCGGCTACGGGCGCCGCGTCGCCGCCCGTGGCGCGACGATGTTGATCTTCGGTACGGACGTCGACGTGTTCAAGGACGCGCTCGTCCGGCTCGCGCCGATCGCGGCGGCAGAGGGCGCGATGGCGTGACGGTCGACGCCGGCCGGGAATTTCTGTCGATCGTCGAGGTGTCGCAGAGCTTCACGCGCGGCGACGGTTCCGAGCACCGCGTGCTGGAGAAGTGCACGCTCGACGTGCCGCGCGGCCAATTCATCAGCATCGTCGGGCCGAGCGGTTCGGCAAAACGACCCTCTTCAACGTGATCGCCGGGCTCGTGCCGCCGCAGACCGGCTACGTGACGATCGGCGGCGAGCGCGTCGACGGCCCCTCGCGCAACGTTTCGTACATGCTGCAAAAAGATTTGCTGATGCCGTGGCGCACCGCGCTCGAAAACGTCGCCCTGGGGCTGGAAATCCAAGGGCTCTCGGGGGCGCAGGCGCGCGCTCGCGGCGACGTGCTGCTCAAACGCTACGGACTCGCCGGCTTCGAACATGCTTACCCGCGGGCCCTTTCGGGCGGGATCGCCAACGCGTGGCACTGATCCGCACGCTCGTGATCGAACCGCAGATCGTCCTGCTCACGAGCCGTTCTCGGCGCTCGATTACCAGACGCGCCTGCTGCTCGAAGGCGAACTCTCGCGGATCATGCGCGAGCGCGGCTGCACGACGATCCTGGTGACGCACGACATCGAGGAGGCCGTCTCGATCGCCGACCGGGTCGTCGTGCTCGGCGGCAAGCCGGCCAAGATCAAGGCGATCCACGACATCACGCTGACGACCGAGGGTCGCGCACTCCGGTCAATTCCCGCGAAGCGCCGGAGTTTCGCGCCTACCACAAGGCGATTTGGGACGACCTGGAGATCACGCTCGGAGACGTCGCTTCGTGAAGGGGAAGGCGCGTGCGACGGCTTCGGTGTTCGCGGTGCAGATCGCGGCCTTCGTCGCGGTAATCTTGCTCTGGCAATACGCGGCGCAAATCCACGCGATCAACGGGCAGCTCTTCGGGACGCCGCTCGGGATCCTCGATGCCGCCCAGCGGGAGATCAAGAGCGGAGCGCTTTTCAGCGACACGGCCGTGACGGTGTACGAGACGTTGACGGGGTTCGTGCTCGGCACGGCGATCGGCAGTTCGGCGGGCCTGCTGCTCTGGTTCTCGCGGTTCGCGGCGCGCGTGATCGAACCGGCCGCGGTCGCGTTCAACGGCGTCCCGAAGATCGCGCTCGGGCCCCTGATCATCATTTGGCTCGGGGCCGGGCTGTTCTCGAAGATCGTGCTCGCGTTCGTTTCGACCGTGACGGTCGCGTTTCTCGCCGCGTACGCGGCGGCCGGCGAGGTCGACCGCGACTTGATGACGCTGCTGCGCTCGTTCGGGGCGACGCGGATGCAGATCTTCGTCAAGCTGCTCGTGCCGGCTTCGATGCCGCTGATCGTCGGCGCGATGCGCATCAACGTCGGTTTCGCGATCGGCGGCGCGATCGTGGGCGAGTTCATCTCCTCGGCGGCCGGCTTGGGGCACGCGATCTTCGTGGCCGGCAATCTCTTCGACCTCAACTCCGTCTGGCTGGGCGTGATCGTCCTCTCGCTGATCGCCGCGGCCATGTACGCGCTCCTGGCGCTCTTCGAACGTTCCGTCGTGAAAGGCAGGTCATGAAGCGTTTTCTCCGGATCCTGCGCCCGCTGGCGCTCGCGCTCGGTTGCATCGCGTTCGCGGTCCCCGCTCCCGCGCAGAACAAGCTCGAGAACATTACGGTCGCCCAGTCGTTGCAGACGCTGCTCTATCTGCCGCTCTACGTCGCGATCGACAAAGGTTTCATGGCCAAGCACGGGCTCAACGTCGCGAAGTTGACCGCCGGAGGCAGCGCCAATTCGGTGGCCACCGTCATCTCGAAGAGCGCGACGTTCTCGGTGCAAGATCCGATGACCGCGGTGCTGGCCGCGCAGCGCGGTGCCGGCGTGAAGCTCGTCAGTTCGGTCGTCGACGGCGTGCCGGTGTGGCTCGTCGTGAAGAAGGACTCACCGATCAAGACGATCGCCGACCTCGCGGGCAAGCAGATCGTCACCGGAACGCCGCCGTCGACCAGCACGTATCTGTTGCAAGACCTGTTGGCGCGCAAGGGCATCAAGGCGAATCTGACCTACGTCACCAGCAACACCGTCATCGGGCCGATGCTCGCGGGCCAAGACGACGCCGCCACGCTCTACGAACCCGACGTCGAACAGGCGGTCGCGCAGTGCTGCCGCATCCTCTACGAGTTCTCCGCGCCGGTGATGGGCGGGTACGCGTTTTCATCGCTCGACACCCTGCAGGAAACGATCGCCAAGCGCCCCGACCTCGTGCGAAACTTCGTCGCCGCAATGCAGGACGCGATCCGTTTCATCCGTACCGACCCCGCAGGCGTCAACGACGTCGCGCTGCAGGAGTTTCCGAGCCTCCCGCCCGACGAGGTGCGCGCGGCGGTCAAACGCATCATGCGCGAGAAGGTGTATCCCACGAGCGCGCTGATCACGCCGGCCTCGTACGACAACGCGCAGAAGCTGCCGCTGTCGCTCGGTACGATCAAGACGCCGATGCCGTACGCCGACATCGTCGACGCTTCGTTCGCCAACGAAACGATGCCGAAGTGATCGCGCCGGCGCGCTTTCTCGGAGCCGCCGAGATCGCCGCTGCCGTGCGCTCGGGAGCGGTCGCGCCCGAGGCGTTCGTCGCGCGCGCGCTCGACGACGTCGCCCGCACCGATGCGAGCCTGCGGGCTTGGGTGTGCACCGACGCCGGCGCGGTCGATGCCGCGCGCGCGGTCGACCGCGCGAAGCCGCTGGCGGGCGTTCCGTTCGGCGTGAAGGACGTCATCGACGTGCGCGGGATGCCGACCCGTCACGGCGTCGAGTTCTCGTCGTCGGAACCGGCGTTCGCCGACGCGTGGTGCGTCGCGGCCGTCCGCAACGCGGGCGCGGTCCCGATCGGCAAGACCGAAACGACTGCATTCGCGTATTCGAGCCATCCGGCGCCGACGTACAGTGCCTGGAACCTCGAGCGAACGCCGGGCGGCTCGAGCGCGGGGAGCGGGGCCGCCGTGGGGGCCGGGATCGTGCCGTTCGCCTTCGGCACGCAGACCGGCGGGTCGACGTTGCGCCCGGCGAGTTACAACGGCGTCGCCGGTTTCAAGCCGACCTTCGGCCGTGTCCCCACCGCCGGGATCGGCGCGCTCGCGCCGTCGGCCGATCACGCCGGAATCATCGCGCGCACCGTCGCCGACCTGGAGTTGCTGCTCACGGTCCTCGATCCGTCGTTCGAACCGGCCCGCGGCGAGCGCCCGATGCGCGTCCTGTGCGACGCCGGCTACCACCGCGAGCTCACGCGCGAAGACGGACGCGAGGTGTTGCGCCGCATCGCCGCGCAGCTCGCGGGCGCGGCGGTCTCGGTCGAAGCCGGTGCGCTGCCCGGCGCACTCGCGGAGGTCGACGCCGTGTGGTCGGCGATCGTGCCCTTCGAAGCGTACGCGACCCTCGGGCCGATCGTCGCCGGGACGCCGGGCCGCCCGTTGCTGCACGAGCGCGTGCAATCGGGCGCGCGAATCGCGCGCGAGGCATACGTGGCGGCGTTTCGCAAGCGCGAGCAAATTCGGGCCGCCGTCGACGGCACGCTCGAAACGTTCGACGCGTTCATGGTGCTGACGGCCGGCCCGACGCCGACCCGCGAGACGACCGGCAACCAGCAGACCCAGATGGTTCGCTCCTGGACGATCTTGGGCAACCCGTCGATCAGCGTGCCGGGCGGCCTCGACGCCGACGGCCTGCCGGTCGGCATCCAATTGATCGCCCGGCGCGGCAATGACGCCGCGCTCCTGCAGCTGGCGCGGCGGGTCGAGTCAGTGGCGCAATTTCGGGCGCGTCCGCAGGCGCTCCCCGTCTAACGCCCCGGGGCGGCGCTCAGGCCGGCCAGCCGGCTGCTCCGGCAAGGGCGTACAGCACGCCGCCGCCCGCGAGAATGATGAGCGGGTTGACCTTCGTGCCGAGCAGGAGCGAGAGCGAACCCCCCGCGACCAAGTACGCCAAGACGCCGCCTTCGGCGCTGCGCAGCAGGGTCAAGGCGCCGGCCAGGATCAGCCCCGCTGCGACCGGCGCCAACCCTCGCTCGACGACTGCGCGCCAGCTCGCGTCGCGGTGCCGGCGCCAAAGGCGCGCGAGCGCGTAGACCAGGATCGACGACGGGACGAACATCGCCAAGCATGCGACCAGCGCGCCCGGAAAGCCGGCGACGCGCTCGCCGATCAGCGCGACGTACATCGAGCCCGGGCCGGGCGCGGCGCGCGAGATCGCAAAGGCGTCGAGGAATTGACCGCGCCCCAACCAGTGGTGCACGTCGACGGTCTGGCGCTGGATCTCGGCCAGAACGCTGTTGCCTCCGCCGACGGCGACGAGCGATATGGGCACGAAGACCCGCAGCAGCGTCAGCAGCGGATGCTCGTCGTTCATGCGGGCGCGTCCGTCTCGGCGTCCGCGCCGGGCAGCCAGAACGCGCCCCCGATCGCGACCGGAAGCGCGACCAGCACGACGTAGAGCATCGGCCAGCGCAGGACTCCGATCGCGACGAACGTCCCCACGAGCACGACGACCGCGAGCACGTTGCGCGCCGCGAGCCGGGTCGCCCGCGTGCCCATGTTCAGCGTCAGCCCCGCGGCTGCGGCCGCGACCCCGGCGAGCACGCGGTGGACGACGGCGGAGTGGCCCCAGCTGTCGTAGGCGAAGCCGAGCAGCAAGATGATCGCAAGCGGCGGCGCCACGACGCCGACGAATGCGACCGCCGCGCCGAGCGAGCCGCGCAGCGCGAAGCCGAGCCAGATCGCGAGGTTGATCACGTTGAGCCCGGGCATCGACTGCGCGACCGCCAGCCCGCTGACGAATTCCGCTTCCGAGATCCACCGGCGGCGCTCGACGAAGTCGCGATGCATGAAGCCCGAAAGTCCGCTCCCGAAGCTGGTGAAGCCGATTTTCGCGAAGGCCACGAACACGTCGGCCAGACTGACTTCGGTTTTCACTCATGGCCCTTTGCGGCCCGGACGCTCCGCAATCCCGCCGGCGCGTGTAGCCGTGCGGCAAACCAAGGTGCCGGCGGGTCACATCGCTGGGACTCACCAGGCACGCGCCGAACTTCCGTCCAACCGTACGCCTCAAAGCCGGCTTGTGGGGATAGGAGACGATGGGAAAGCCAAGGATTGGCAAACCGGGAGGTCCGCCGCCGCTGCGCGGGGCGGCCGCCGTCGCCGTTGCAGCGCTGGGATTGTTGCTGACCGCGCAGAGCCACGGTCACCAAGCGGTGCCCGTCGCACCGACGCCCACGCCGTTTCCCTATGCTACGCCGTCGCAGGCGTTCCCCTACATTTTCACCGCGCGACCCGACGCGCGGTACGGCCAAGTCGGCGACCTCTGCCAGCGCGTGATCGTGTACGACATCGCGACCGCCGGGCCGCCGGGAAACAACGACGTGTATCAGTTCGTCGTGCCCGGCGATGCACCGCAGCACAACGTCGGCGACGCGATCCTCATCGACGAGCGCACTGGCAAGAACGGGCCGCGCATCGCCAACCACCGCGGCGAAGGCGGCGCGGTCACGATGATGGTCGAGATGCAGAAGCCCTACACGCCGGCGATCGCCTCGATTCAGATAACCGTCCGCGGGCAGACCTACGAGCATATGTTCGAAGTGCCCGCTCCGCGCAACGGGAGCGACTGCTTCAGCCTGCCCCAACCGTGGGGATGACGTGCAACCCGAGCGTCCCGCGCACGAGTCAGGTGGAACGCCATGGAGTATCGCCAATTAGGTAAGACCGGCGTACGGGTGTCCGCCCTGGGCTTGGGTTGCATGGGCATGTCGGAGTTCTACTCCGGGCGGGACGATGCCGAGTCGATCGCCACGATCCACCGCGCGCTGGAATTGGGCGTCAACTTTCTCGACACCGCCGACATGTACGGCGTCGGGCGCAACGAGGAACTGGTGGGCAAGGCGATTCGCGATCGCCGCGACCGCGTCGTGTTGGCGACCAAGTTCGGCAACGTGCGTGGCGAGAAGGGCGAATTCCTCGGCGTCAACGGGCGCCCGGACTACGTTCGCTCTGCTGCCGAAGCGAGTTTGCGGCGCCTGGGCGTCGAGACGATCGATCTCTACTACCAGCACCGCGTCGATCCGAAGGTGCCGATCGAAGAGACCGTCGGCGCGATGAGCGAACTGGTCGCCGCGGGGAAGGTGCGCTTCCTCGGCCTCTCCGAGGCCGCTCCCGAAACGCTCCGGCGCGCGCAGGCGACGTACCCGATCGCGGCGCTGCAGACGGAGTTTTCGTTGTGGAGCCGCGAGCCGCAGATGCCGGGCGGAACGCTGCTCGTGGCACGGGAACTGGATATCACGTTCGTCGCGTATAGCCCGCTCGGCCGCGGCTTTCTCAGCGGCGCCTTCAAGGCGGAGGCCGACTTCGAGGCCGACGACTACCGGCGGCACTCGCCGCGGTTTCAAGGCGAGAACTTCCGCAAGAATCTCGAACTCGTCGCGGTCGTGGAGTCGATCGCGCGCGAGAAGGGCGTGACCGCCTCGCAGCTCGCGCTGGCTTGGCTCCTGGCGCAGGGCGACGACGTCGTTCCCATTCCTGGAACCAAACGGCGCGGATACCTCGAAGAGAACGCGCGGGCCGTCGACGTGACGCTGACGCCCGCCGATCTCGCGCGGATCGACGAAGCGTTTCCCCTCGGTGCCGCCGCCGGCGCACGCTATCCCGAAGCGACGATGGCGTCGGTGAACCGCTGAACGACATGGTCGCGGCTCGGGCTGCGACATCGGAGGCCTCGCGAGGGGCCTTCATGCCCGGCGAACCGGCGAGCGAGCAACAGCCGGGCTTCGGGCCGAGTGCGCGCGCGACGCTGCCGTGGACGCTCCTGGCCCTCGGGCTCGGGGCGTACTTCACCGTGTCGCAATCGTACACGGCGCTCGCGGCGCTGACGCCGACGCCGCCGGTCGGCGTCATGCTCGTGTCGCGCACGTTGGCCTCCGTGCTCGTCGCGACGATGGTCGTGACGGTCGCGGCGAGTTTGACGCTCTTGCTCGTGCGCGACCGGGCAGCGCTGCGCGCGTGGCCGTTCTTGTGGCTGTGGGCAGCCGCTTTCGCGCTCAGTTCGGTCTTCGGCTTCGACGTCTCGTCGGGGCTCCAGATGGCCGGCTTGATGGTGATGGCGGCGATCTTCTTCATCGCGCTGGTCCGGTTCTTCGCGATTCGCCCGGTCGCCGGAGTGGTGGTGGCGACGTACGTGCTCTTCGGCTTGGCGGTCTCGCTGCTGGGCATCTGGATGGTGCACGAACAGCGTCCGGCGGCGTTGTACGCGATCAATCACGGTCGCGCGGTCTCGATCTTCGTCGAGGCCAATCAGTTCGCGGCGTTCTTGCTGCCCTACGAAGCGGTGGCCGCGGGGCTGGCGCTCGTCGCGCGCAGGTGGGTGTGGAAGCTCGCCGGCGCGGCCGGCTTTTCGTGCGGATTGGTCGCGCTCGCGATGACGTATTCGCGCGGCGCGTGGATCGGGTTCGCGGCCGGCGCGCTGTTCTTCGCGTGGATCGCGTTGCCGCGCCGCTCGGCGATCTGGGTGACGTTGGCGCTGATCGTCCTCTCCGGCTTGGCGTTCACGGCCCGCGAAGCGCACCACGACCCGGCCGACGACTTGCTGCGGCTCTCGTTCTGGTCGGTCGGGCTGCAGACGATCGAACACTTTCCGTTCGTCGGAGTCGGGCCGATGGCGTACTGGCACACCTACCCGGCAATGCACGCCCCCGACGCGGAGAGTCACGGAGCGTTCGGTGCTTTACATCCGCACAATTTGATCTTGTCGCTGTGGGCCGAGATCGGGACCCTCGGTTTGGCGGCGATCGCGTACGGTTGGACGGTGTTCGGGCGGCTCATGGCACGGCTGCTCGACGGCGCGGACGAAGGCCGGCGCACGTTCGCGCTGGCGCTGTCGGCCGGTCTGTTGGCGACCGCGGTGCACGGGCTCGTCGATTCGATCGGGGTGGTCGAGATCGTGTTCGTCTGGACGCCGTTGATGGCGTTGACCGCAGCGGCGGCGCGCTACGGCCTCGAGCCCAGCGGCCTCTGAACGCTCAGACGTAGTCGCGCAGGGTCAGCGTCACCGTCTTCGTCGCGCCGCCGGCCACGGCGGTCACGTCGAGCCGCACGCCGGTCGAGGCCGGAGCCGCGAGTGCGCGGCGCACCCCGTCGAGCCCGAGCGCGCTCGCCGGCCTGCCGTCGACCGACGCGATCGTATCGTCCTTGACGATCCCCGCTTCGGCCGCCGGCGTCCCCGGGCGCACGCCGGCGACGACGATCGCGCCGCCGCGATCGATCAGGAACATCCCCGAGCGTTCGTAGACGTCGGGGCTCGCGTATTCCCCGTTGGGCACGAGGGTCATCACCGAGCGCGGGTAGTCGAAGGTTACGCTGAAGCGTTTGAGTACCCCGGCGCCGATGTTTCCGGCGACGAACGGATCGGCGAACGCGCCGACGTCTTGCGCGGTGAAGCCGGTGATCGTACCGGGCAGCGTGAACGGCCCGAACGCGAGCGTCGTGCGGCCGAGGCGATTGATCAGCGGGCCGCCGATGCCGAATCCGCCGACTCCGGCTTGGGTCGCGTTGGCCGGGACGATGCCCGGGTGCGCGGCGACGAACGGCGCGTGGACGTCGAACGAGTCGCGGCTGCCGGTGTCGATCGTGCAGGTGCCGGGGATCGTATCGATCGCGCACGGCACGGCCGGGGTCGTGTCGTCGAACGTGAACGGCACCGCGGCCGCGTCGGTCGGCATGGGGGAGACGGGCGCATCCGGCAGGCGCAACGTGATGCGCTCGTTCTGGTAATCGAACGTCGTGACGAAACGTGCGAGCACTTCGAAGCCGATCAGTCCGTCCACGGGCCGCCCGCCGCTCACGCCGAACCCTCCGTGCACGGGCGTGACGGCAAAGATTTGGTTCGTCAAGGTCGCGTCGCCGATGGTCAGCGCCGTTACGGTCGCAAACTTCGCGGCCTCGGTCGCCGCGCCGACGCCGCCGGTCCGCGCGCTGCCTTCGCTTCGCAGTCCGAGGGCCTTGGCCACGTCGACGTCGAGCACGTTCGCTCCGCCGGTGTCGAAGATCAAGTGGAACGGGCCTTTGCCGTCGATCGTCGCATCGACGTACACGTGATTCTCCGCCAGGCGGCACGCGAACGTCGTCGACGGGGCGCCCGCGATCGAAAAGTCATCGGGGTGCGATACCGGCCGCGCCAAGTGCGCGGCGGCATCGGGAACGTCGACGGCCGCATTCGTAACGGTGCCGGCCACGTCACCGCCGGGCGTCGTCGCGTGGAAGCTGTACGGTACGCGCAGTCCGCCGACGGGGTGATAATCGGACCACTCGGTTTGGGTCGTCGACCGGCCGATCGTCCGCACGATGCGAGCGGGTAAGTGCGACGTAGCATCGATCCACAGCTCGAAGGGCGGGGTCGCGGGCAGGGTTACCTCGACGACGTCGTAGCGGCGGCCGCGATCCGTTCGTTCGCCGTGCAGCGCGACCGCCGCACCGCCGTATTGCGGCGCCCAGAGCCGGTGCGCGATCACGTACGCGTCCTGGCGCGCCTTGATCGCCGCGCCGGGCGCGCCGTCGTCCCAGACGACGCCTTTGGCGTCCTCGTTCCACACGTGCGAGCCGTCGAAGCCGGCCGCCCCGCTGAGCGGGCCGGCGTCCGTGTACGCGGCGTTGATCCCCGAGCGCAGGTCGTCCCACTCGGTCGCGGTGCCGGGAATGCCGGCGACCGTCACCTTCGCGTGCAGCGTCAAGCGCTGAGCGTCGGACCGTGCGAGCCCGAGCGCCGCGCTCGAGGCGGCGAGCAGCGCGTCGAGCCTCCCGGGCGCCGCACCGGCCCGCGCGACCGATGCGCTCGAGAGGAGCGTCAGGGCCGCAACGGCTGCCAGCGCGGTTCGTCTCATTGCGAGCGAACTAACGCGCGGCCGCGCGTCAGTGTTTCAGTGGGCCGGCTTTTTGGGCAGCAGCGGAAGCGCGCCGCACGCTACGATGGGGGCGTCCTTGGCGGTGCCGGCCCGGACGATCAGCGCGAACGTGCCGTCGAGCACCGTGTGCAAATCGGCGCTGACGTTGCTTTGCGAATTGCCCCCGGCGAGATCGTGTAGACCCCACACGACCGGCCGCCCGGTACCCGGGCAGGGTCCCTTGACGATGCCGGCCGATTGCGGCCCGGCCGCATGGGTGAGGGCGACGAAGACGATCGAATGCGGGCCGTCGGGCGAGATCGACGCAGTGCCGACGACCTGCGTGCCGCCGAGCGCAACGATGTTCACGTTGTGCATCTTCGCCGCGCGAGCCGGGAGTGCCGCGCCGGCCACGCATACGGTCAAGACAACCGCAAGCGCGCGCGCATGAAAGCGGGTGCGAATCATGACGCCCTCTACGCTGCGCAGGAACCGGCCGCCTGCGATATCAAGGTAGCCGCGCGGACCCTCCACGATCATGAAAGGATCAGCCGTGCTCAAATTCGTGTTCACCGCCGCCGCCGCTCTCGGGTTGGCCACCGGCTTGGCAACCGCTCCCGCGCTCGCGATCGGAACGTTTGGTCCGGTCACGATCTCCTCGTGCACCCTCGGAAACAACGGCGGCAGCGTCGCGGCGAACAGCCTCGAGATAAAGTACTTCAACAACACCGCGAACCGGCATCTGAACTCGGTGACGTTTGCGATTCGCTATAACGGCGTGTGGCAGCACGTGACCGATAGCGGCAACTTCAATCCGGGCGCCTTGATCGATCACAAGTTCAGCAACTTCGTCGGCGTTCCGTGGCAGGGGCCCAACCCCGGTATCTGCCGCGTCAGCATGGCGACGTACGACAACGGGCAAGTCTACCGCTTTTGATCGTGAAGACGTATCGGATCGCGGTCATCGCCGGTGACGGCATCGGCAAGGAAGTCGTTCCGGAAGGCATGCGGGTGCTCGATGCCGCGGCCGCGCGTTTCGGTTTGCGTTTCGAGTGGGAGGCGTTCCGTGGAGTTGCGAGCACTATGCGGCGCACGGCCGCATGATGCCCGACGGCGCGCTCGACGGCATTCGCACTCACGATGCGATCTTTCTCGGAGCGGTCGGTTTCCCCGGCGTGCCCGATCACGTCTCGCTCTGGGGCTTGCTCATTCCGATCCGGCGCCGCTTCCGCCAATACGTCAAACTTGCGGCCGGTGCGCCTGATGCCGGGCGTCCGTTCGCCGCTTGCCGGTCGTGCGCCCGGCGACATCGACTTGTCATCGTGCGCGAGAACAACGAGGGTGAGTACTCGGCGATCGGGGGGCGCCTCAACGAAGGCACCGACGACGAGATGGCGATGCAAGAATCGGTGTTCACGCGCAAGCGGGTCGATCGCATCATGCGCTACGCATTCGAGATCGCGCGCTCGCGGCCCAAACGCACCTGACCTCGGCGACGAAGTCGAACGGTATCACGGTGACGATGCCGTTCTGGGACGAACGGTTCGCGACGGTCGCGCGCGACTATCCCGACGTGCGCACCGACCAGTACCACATCGACATCTTGACCGCGCACTTCGTGCAGCACCCGGACTGGTTCGACGTCGTCGTGGGCTCGAATCTCTTCGGCGACATCCTCTCCGATCTGGGCCCGGCGTGCACCGGCACGATCGGCATCGCGCCCGTCGGCCAACCTCAACCCGGAGCGCGATTCCCCTCGATGTTCGAACCGGTTCACGGCTCGGCGCCCGACATCGCCGGACAGAGACATCGCCAATCCGATCGGCCAGATCTGGTCGGGGGCGATGATGCTCGACCATCTCGGCGAGCGCGAGGCCGCCGCGGCGGTGATGGCCGCGATCGAGCACGTGCTCGAACGCGGCCCGCGCACGCGCGATCTGGGCGGCGAAGCCGACACCGTCACGGTCGGAAGGGCGATCGCCGAGCGAGTCGCGTCGGTCGCCGTGCCCGGTTAAGAGCCGGTCGGGCCTTTCCCCCAGCCGGAATGGCCGCCGCCCTTTTCGCCTTCTCCGTCCTCCTCGACGACGGAGTGCCAATCGCCGCTTTGGTTCGGCGGCTCGGTCGCCTTCGGACGCTCGCGCTGCGCGGGCTCGCCGGCAGCATTCTTGGGCGCGGGATTCGGGGGTTCGTCGTGCGTTGCCATGAGGTGGGGATCGTACCCGCTTTCGGCCATTTGTCCCGCGTAAGGCGTGTGCCGGGCGGGTAAGACGCCGTCGTGGACACCACCCATCCGGACGGCGTAGCGACGCCGGCCCGGCAGGCTGCGCCGCCCAAAGCGGCAGCCCCCCAGCGTCAGGACGTCACCGAATACGGCGCGCGGCGCCTGCTGATCGTCATCGGCGTGATGGCAGCCGCGCTGATGCAGACCCTCGATACAACGATCAGCAACGTTGCGCTGCCGACGATCCAAGGCAATCTCGGCGCGAGCCAAGACGAAGGCTCGTGGGTCGTCACCTCGTACACGATCGCGGCGATCATCGTCATCCCGCTGACGCCGTGGTTGCAAGACCGCTTCGGACGCAAGCTCTACTTCTGCGTTTCGATCGTCGGGTTCACCCTCGCATCGGTTGCGTGCGGGCTCTCCGAGTCGCTGACGTTCTTGATCGTCGCCCGGGTCGTGCAAGGTGCGTTCGGAGGCGGCTTGCTGGCCACCGCACAGGCGATCTTGCGCGACACGTTTCCGCCCAAACAACTGGGCGCGAGCCAAGCGATCTTCGCGCTCGGCGCGATCATGGGACCCGCCCTCGGGCCGCCGCTGGGCGGCTATCTCGTCGACAACTACACTTGGAATCTGTGCTTCGACATCAACATCGTGCCGGGCACGATCGCGACGATTCTGCTGTTCATGCTGCTCAAGGACCCGACCGAACCGCGCTCGACGCGGGTCGATCTGACGGGCCTCGCGCTGCTCGCGGTGACGCTCTCGACGATGCAGTACGTGCTGACCGAGGGCGAGCGTCACTATTGGTTCGCCGACACGACGGTGCTCGTCATGACGGTGACGTGCATCGTCACGATGGCGGGCTTCATTTGGTGGGAGCTGCGCGAGGCCGACGTGCCGATCGTCGACCTGCGCATCTTCAAGAACCGCAGCGTCGCCGCCGGATCGGGGCTCGCGATCGTCCTCGGCGTCGTGATCTTCGGTTCGACGTACACGCTGCCGCAGCTCAGTCAGGGGCCGCTCGGTTTTACGCCGACGTTGAGCGGCGAACTCTTTCTGCTGCGCGCCCTCCCGATCGCGCTCTTGACCCCGTTCGTGCCGCGGCTGGCGGCGCGTCTGGACACGCGCTGGCTCCTGGGTGCAGGCTTCGTGGTCATCGGCATCGGGACGTGGCTACAGGGCGACGCGACGACCGGAACGTCGGGATTTTGGACGTTCGCGGTTTCGCTGATACTCGTCGGCGCGGGGGCGGCGCTGCTGTTCGTCCCGATCTCGATCGCCGTGCTCGGGGCGACGACGCCGACCGAAGGGCCCAAGGCGGGCGCGATGGTCAACCTCGCGACGCAGCTCGGCGGGTCGATCGGGATCGCGCTGCTCGACGTGCTGATCGATCGCCGGATGACGCTCCACTCCGAAGTGCTCGGCGCGAACGAAACGATGGCCAACCCCGTCGTCCAGCAGTTCTTGCATCACGGGGGAACGATCGACGCGCTCTCGGGGCTCGTCACCTCGCAGGCCGCGATCCTCGCATACGCCGACGCCACGTGGGCGACCGCCGTCCTAGCGTTCGTCAGCATCCCGCTCGTCCTGTTGATGCGCAAGCCCATAGCCCCCACCGGCCCCGTCGAAGTCGGCGGCTGAATCCTTCGCGTTCTTGCCTTTGGCGTTTCGCTCCGCCCTCGGCGGCGAGATGCGTATTGCGAGGAACGCGTTGGCTTCGGTGAAAGATGGGGTGATGGGACGGACGATTGCGGAGAAGATTCTCGGGGCACATAGCGGGACGGAGGCGCGCGCGGGTGAGATCGTCATCGCGTGGGCCGACGCGATGATGGCGCACGACGCGCGGCTCGCGCAGACGATGGCGACGTTTGCCGAACTGGGGCTGCCGCGACGCTTCGAAGGCGACGTCGTGCTCGTGCTCGATCACTACGGGCCGCCGCCGGCGGCGCAGTTCGCCGAGCTGCACCGCACGATCCGCGCGTTCGCACGGGAGATCGACGCGACGCTCTACGACGTGGGCGAAGGCATCTGCCACAATTTGATGACCGAGCGCGGGCATGCCGCTCCCGGCCGGTTGGTCGTCGGGACGGATTCGCATTCGGTCACCTACGGTGCGCTCAACGGCTTCGCGACGGGCATCGAGTCGTCCGACTTCGTCGCGCTGCTCGCGACCGGCAAGCTGTGGCTGCGCGTCCCCGAAACGATCAAGGTCGAACTGACGGGGACGTTCGCGCCCGGCGTCAGCGCCAAGGACGTCACGCTGTGGCTCTTGCAGCGGCTCGGCGAGGACGGTGCCGCCTATCGAGCGCTCGAGTTCGCAGGCGACGGCTATGCGGCGCTCCCGATGGATGCGCGGTTCACGCTCTCGAACCACTGCGCGGAACTGGGCGCGAAAGCGGCGATCGGGCCGTTCGACGCGCGCACGCGAGCGTGGCTTGCCGCCCGGAACGTCACCGGCTACACGCCGGTCGAACCCGACGCGGACGCGATCTACTGCGAAACGATCGTCTGCGACCTGAGCGCCTTGCGGCCGCAGGTCGCCGTGCCGCACAAGATCGACAACATCGCCGCCGTCGCCGACATTGCGGACACGCGCGTCGACGTCGGCTTCATCGGCTCGTGCACGAACGCGCGCGTCGACGATCTGCGCGTCGCCGCCGATATCTTGCGCGGGCGCGGCGTCGCGCCGGGGACGCGCTTGCTCGTCAACCCCGGCTCGCGCGACGTCTACCTTGCGGCGCTCGAACAGGGCATCATCGCGACCCTGGTCGAGGCCGGCGCGACGGTGTTGCCGCCGGGGTGCGGCAGCTGCGTCAGCATGAACCGCCAGTACATTCCGGCCGACGGCGAGGTCGTGGTGTCGGCGGCCAACCGCAACTTCCAAGGGCGGATCGGCAACAAGAACTCGCCGGTCTACATCGCGTCGCCCGCCACCGTCGCCGCGTCGGTCGCCGCCGGCCGGCTCGTCGGCGCGGCCGAAATCCTGGCCGAAAAGGAGACGGCATGATCCGCGGGCGCGCGCACTTGCTGGGCGATTTTTTCATCACCGATCTGCACTTCACGAACAAGTACGACGACCGCGGGCAGAGCATCGACGAGATCGCCGCCCACGCGCTCGAAGCGTTCGCCGAAGGGTATCCGGCCAAACTCGCGCCCGGCGACATCCTCGTCGCGGGGACGAACTTCGGCGCGGTCTCGTCGCGCGAACAGGCGATCAAGGTGATGCGGAAGCTCGGCGTCGGCGCGGTGCTGGCAAAGTCGTTCGCGCGCTTGTTCTATCGCAACGCGATCAACAACGGGCTCTACGCGCTGGTCACCGACACGAGCCCGATCGCGAACGGCGACCTGATCGAGATCGAACCCGCCACCGGGCGCATCGCGCTACCCGAGCGCGGCCTCGAACTGCAAGCGCCACCGCTGCCGCCGTTCGTCACCACGCTCGTCGAGAGCGGCGGACTGCTCCCGTACGTCAAGGCGCATCCAGCCTGGCAGTGATCTTGCCGCAGCGTTGATCTGAAACAAGCGCGGGGTCGAGGCCGTACAGCGTTCATGACGCACTTGCGACTCGTGCCGGCCGTTCTCGCCTTCGCCCTGTGCGTGCCGGCGGCTGCCGGTGCGCAATCCGCACCGCCGCCCGTGCCCGTCACGAGCGCAACGGCGACGCCGCAGATCGTCACGACGCCGTCCGACCTTGCGCCGCTCGCCTACTTGATCGGGAAGTGGTCGTGCAAAACGACGGCGGCCAGCGGCACGAACGCCGGCATGGTCGGCAGACCCTTCACCGTCACGTTCGCGCGGCTTTTCGACGGGACGTGGATCGAAGGGACGTTCCATTTCACCAGCAAGAAGACCGGCAAGACCGTCTCGTACGAGCGTTACAGCTTCGGCTACGACGCGTTCATCAAGAAATGGGTCCTGATGCTCGCCGCGCAGGGAGGCGGCTACGACCTCCGGTTCGCCGATGCGGTCGCCAGCGTCACCGTATACCGTGAAAGCGCGGCGACGGCTGGGGGCCTCAGCTTGAACACCTTTACCGTCGCGAAGCTAGGCCCCGGCACATTCGAGTTTCGTTATTCCGGTCCCATCGATCAGCAAGATACGAAGGGCAGCGTCACGGATCGCTGCGTGAAGAGCTAAACGCCGACCGGCTCCGCCATCGCCGCGACCTCGCGCGCGAGCCGCGCGGCGTCGTCGCCGGCGCAGGTTTGTAGCTTCGCTTGCCAACGGTCGGGCGGCATCGGATTGCGCGGATCGCCGGTCGCGACGTCGACGCGTAGCGGCGCGGCGCCGTCGATCTCGACTTCCATCGGCCAATCGGTGGGAAACCGCGCGTCGAGTTCGGGATCGACCGTCCAGGTCACGAGCCGTTCCGCGCTCGCGAGCGCATCGATGCGCTCCTGCGCCAAGGTGTCGAAGCCGATCCGGCCGTCCGTCAACGCGGCCGCGATCAGCAACGGCATGCTGAACGGCGCCCGGGCAACGTTGCCTTCGGCGTAGAAGCCGTTTTGCTCGACGGCGACCGCGTAGGTGCGGATCTTGACCGGGCCGCCGCGGTACCGGTCGTGCAGCGCGATCGCCGCGTCGATCCCGGCCTGCACCGTGCGGCAGGTCGGGTACGGTTTGAATCCGACTTCGCGAATCTTGAATGCGTCCAAGTCGGCGACTGCGAGCTCGGGGTCGCCGCCGAACAATTTGAAGTAGCCGCCGTCGTCGGTTTCGAGCGCGCTCTGGGTTGCGCGCAAGCCCTGTTCGGTCAGCACGGCGGCGAGCAGCCCGACGCGCGCCGCGTTCCCGACTTGCACCGGTTTCGTCGCCATCGCGGCTTCGCGGAAGAAGGCGAAGTTGCCGCCGAGCAACGCGACGGCCTGGCCGATTGCCTGTGCGGTGCGGCCGGCGTCGAAGCCGAACGCGCGCGCGGCGCCGGCTGCCGCCCCGATCGCGCCGGTCGTGCAAGTCGCATGCCATCCGGCGCGCCGGTGCGCGGCCGTCCCGATCGCGAAGCCGAGACGCAACATCACTTCGTAGCCGGCGACGATCGCGGTCAGGGTATCGGGTCCACTCGCGCCGGCGAGCTTGGCCGCTTCGCGCACCGCCGGGACGACGCACGCCGCGGGATGCGTCTTGCTCGTCTTGTGCGCGTCGTCGAACTCGAGGGCGTGAATCGCCGCGCCGGCGAGAAAGGCGCGCTGGCTCGCGCCTTCGTCGCCCATGCGCTGCGCGGTCGCGCGCAGCGTCACGAGCACGTCCGAGCGCGCACCCGCTGCCTCGCACGCCAGTGCATCGAGCAGCACGTCTTGCACGCGGGCTTGCACGTCGGCGGGCAGCGTATCCCACTGCAGGCCGGCGGCGTAGGCAGCCAGTCGTTGCGTGATCATCATTACTTCGTGGGAACCCCGACGCCGCTCGCGATCAGGCCGGCGACCTTGCTCATCTGCGCGTTGGCGATCGCCGCGGTCGCGGCCGGATCGTTGTAGAAGGGCAGCAACCCCGCGTCGGTGACGTACTGCTTGAAGTCGGGATCGTTGGCGACTTGTTTGGCGAACGCGTTCAACTTGGCTTGCACGTCTCCCGGTAGACCGCTACGCGAGATGATGCCGCGCCAGTGCGTGCTCGTCAGCGTCTTGAAGCCGAGCGACACGAACGTCGGCGTCCCCGGGAGCGACGACAGCGGTTGCGAACTCGAGACGGCGAGCACGCGCATCTGGCCCGATTTCACCAGCGCACTGACCGCGCTGACGTTCGTGATCACCGCATCGACGTGGCCGCCGAGCGCGGCTGCGACCGATGGGGCACCGCCGTCGAACGGCACCCAGTTGAACTTGATGCCGACGGTCTGCCCCATCTCGCGGGCGAAGAAACTCTCGGCCGATTCGGCGAACGGGCCGCCGATCGAGACGTTTCCGGCCTTGCTCGCCTTGACGAGGTCGGCGAACGATTTGAACGGGCTGTCGGTACGCACGCCGACGATATACGGGTCGGTCTCGAGGCTGCCCGCGTAGGCGAACTGATCGGTCTTGAACTTGTCCTTCAGCGACGTGTTCAGGGAGACGAAGAGCGTGTCGGTCATCGCCATCAGCGTGTAACCGTCGGCCGGTTGGGTCACGAGCGCATTGAGCGCGTTGCCCCCGTCGGCGCCGGTCTTGTCTTCGACGACCATGTTCTGCCCGAGATATTTGGGCGCGAGTTTGGCGATCTCACGTGCCATCACGTCGACCGGCGAGCCGGCGGCCGACCACGACAGGATGACGATCGGTTTGGTCGGATAGGTATCGGCCGCCGAGGTGGCGGCGAGGGTGGACAGCCACAGGGCTGCACCGACGGTCAAAGCCGCGAGTCTACGCATGATGGCGGTCCCTTTCGAAGAAGCTGCTAAAACGGGCGGTCGCCCTTTATTTGGGTCCGGTGCATGATCCTGCGGCTGTTCGGATCGAACGCGTCACGACGGTGCATGACCGAACGATTGTCCCACATGATCAAGTCGCCGATGCGCCACTCCTGATGCCACGTGAACGCCGGTTGCGTCGCGTGCGCCCAGAGGGCGTCGAGAATGCGCTCGCTCTCCTCGAGCGGCAGGCCTTCGATGTATGCGTTCTTGCGGCGCCCGAGGAAGAGCGCCTTGCGTCCCGAGTCCGGATGCGTGCGCACGAGCGGGTGTAGCGGGCCCGGCGTCTTGCGCGGATCGTCGGTTTCCTCGAATCCGGCGCGCAGGACGCCGGCGCTGTTGTGCGCCGCGTCGTGAACGCACCGGCGGCCTTCGATCGCCGTCGCCAACGCCCGCGGCAGGGTGTCGTAGGCGCGGAACATGCTGGCGAAGCCGGTGTTGCCGCCGGCCGGCGGCAACTCGAGCGCGTAGAGCACGCTGCCCTTGGGCGGCTCCTCGACATACGAGATGTCGGTGTGCCATTCGGCTTCGTAGGCGCCGAGTTTTCCGAGCGGCTTACCATCGACGACCACGTTGGAGATCACCATGATCTCGGGCAACTGCGCGACGAAGGGGCTGTAATCGTCGAGGCGGGCCGCGTCGAGCCGGCCGAACCGGCGGCTGAACGCGATCAGTTGTTCGTCGGTCAAATGCTGGTCGCGAAAGCGCAAGACGCCGTGCTCGATCCAGGCCGCCGCAATCGCGTCGAACGCGATGCCGTCCAGGTCGTGCGTCAGATCGACGCCGCCGATGTCGGCCCCGAGTGCCGCTCCGGTGGGCGTCACCACCGGCGTGGAAGTGGTCGTGCTCATGTGCGATGCTCCTCCATCAGAATCCCCAGGGCCCTACGGGTAAGCCGATCGTCATCAACTTTTCGAACACATAGTAAATCGTGCCGGTCAAGAGCGCGGCGAACAGGGCGATGCGCCACCAAACTTTGGCTCGAATCGCGAACAGGACGATGCACAACGTCGCGAAGGTCGAGACGCAGTAGCCCAAGACCGGAAGCGCGACCGCGTAGGCAGTCGCGATGCCCATTCCCACGAGCACCATCCGGTCGGCGCTGATCGTCGAACCGGCATCCTTCAGGCGAAACGCCAACCCGGCGAAAAGCATGAGGCAGAAAGAAAAGACGCGCGGCAAGAACGTCGGCCCGAGGTCGTTCCCCGACGCCCCGGAGGTGTCGATCGCGAACGTTCCGGCAAACAGCAGCAGGCCGAAGGCGAACATCGCCGCGAGCATGCCGTGGCCGAAGCTCAGCCGCGGGGAGCGGACCGGTTGGTTCATGCGCCTGCCCCTCCGGCAAGGCTGCGCAATTCAGCGGCGGCCTTGCGGCGCGAGAGAATCGCCGGAACCCCGATCGAGACGATCGCGATCGCGTAGATGACGAGCGAGATCGGGCTCTGGAAGAGAAAGAGCCAGTTGCCTCCGCTGATGATCATCGCTTGCCGCAAGTTCGTCTCGAGCAGTGGGCCCAGCACCATGCCGAGCACGACCGGCGGCACGGGGATGCCGGCGCGCTTGAGGCCGAAGCCGAGAATGCCGAACGCCAGTGTCGTCCACACCGAGAGCATGTTCGCGCCGTTGGCGTAGCTGCCGACGAAGCAGAGCGCGATGATCGCCGCCGTCAGATACCGGCGCGGAATCAGCGTGACGCGGGCGAACAGCGGCACGCCGATGAAGCCGAGCGCGAAGACGACCAGGTTGGCGACGAACAAACTGGCGAACAGCGACCACACGACGTCGGCGTGGTTCTTGAAGATCATCGGCCCGGGTTCGATGCCGTGCAGGGTGAAGGCCCCGATCAGCACCGCGGTCGTCGCCGAACCGGGAATGCCGAGCCCAAGGAGCGGAATCATCGCGGCGCCGACGGTCGCCTTATCGGCGGCCTCGGGAGTGATGATCCCCTCGATCGCGCCCTTGCCGAAGAGCTTGGGGCGCTTGGACATCTGTCGCGCGACGCTGTAAGCGATCAGCGAGGCGATCGTCGCGCCGCCGCCCGGATGGACGGCAACGAAGAGTCCGACCCCGGCGCCGACCAGCATGAACTTCATGTACATGCCGAACTCGCCCCAGCTGCCGGCCCATTCGTGCTTCGTCTCGATCGCGGCCAGTTCGACGCGCTCTTTGCGTTTGCCGATCAGCACGAACGCTTCGGAGAGCGCGAACAGGCCGATCAGTGCGGGGATGAACGGAATGCCGCTCAGCAGCGTCGTCGTGCCGAGCGTGAAGCGGTTCGCGCCCGACACCGGATCTTGCCCGATCGTCGTGACCAGCAGGCCCAGCGCGCCGGCCGCGAGGCCGCGCCACATGCCGCCCTGCACGAGGCTGCCGATGACGGTGATGCCGAAGATCGCGAGCGCGAACATCTCCGAGGGGCCGAAGCGCAGCGCTTCCTTCGCGAGCGGCACGACCGCGGTGACGAGCACGATCGTGCCGATCAACCCGCCGACCAGTCCGGCGAGGATCAGGGCGGTGAGTGCCTTCCCGGCTTTGCCCTGCTGCGCGAGCGGATAGCCGTCGAATGCGATGACCGCCGACTCCGGCGCGCCCGGAGTGTTCAACAGCGTCGCACTGATCGAGCCGCCGTATTGGGCGCCGGTGTACACCGACGCGAGCAGTGCGAGGCTGCCGATCGCGTCCATCGAGAACGTGAACGGAATCAGCAGCGCGACGGCTCCCGCGGAACTCATGCCCGGCGTGGCGCCGGCTGCGATACCGATGAAACTGCCGACCAGGATGATCCACAGATAATGCAGCGTCGCGATGTGCGCGAACCCGTCCATCAAGCCGGAGATCATGCGTGCGAACGGAGTCCTTTCAGCGGCCAAGACGTCAATGGGTATACTGCAGCGCGTTCGATATTGTCGTGCCTGCGTGGAAGTTTCCTTCAGGGCCGGAGGAATGAGGTCGGACCAATTCAAAACGACCTGCAGCGATGGAAAAATTCACGCCCGTGGTGACGCCTGCGCCCGCGCTCCCGATTTTGATCGCGGAACGTTTGCGCACGCAGATTCTCGAAGGCGTGTTGCTCCCGGGCGAGCGATTGCCGCCCGAGCGAGCCCTTGCGACGAGCTTGAACGTGAGCCGGAGCGCGCTGCGCGAAGCGACGCGAGTGCTGCAATCGGCCGGCATTCTCGACGTGCGGCACGGCCGCGGCACCTTCGTGGCGGCGAGCGACGTGTCGCGCAGCCTCGCCGACGCGCTGCATCCCGTCCGTTCGGTCGCGATCGCGCCGCAAGAAGTCGTCGACCTCAGCGAG
Source organism: Vulcanimicrobiota bacterium (assembly GCA_963749395.1). Classification (GTDB taxonomy): domain Bacteria; phylum Vulcanimicrobiota; class Vulcanimicrobiia; order Vulcanimicrobiales; family Vulcanimicrobiaceae; genus CAVVMT01. The sequence goes on along the minus strand of CAVVMT010000008.1, from coordinate 382,797 downwards.
GTGCGGCGTATCGTCGAACCGCATGCGGCCGCCTTGGCGGCCGAGCACGTCAAGGCGCGCGAGGTCCGGCGTCTGCGCGAACTGTGCAAAGAAGGCACCCGCGTCGTCAAACAGTCGCCATCCGATCTATCGACCATTCAGTCGTTGAATTTCGAGCTGCACGCCGGAATTGCACGCGCGAGCGGCAATCTGGTGCTCGCCCGGGTCGTCGAAGATCTCATGCGGCTGCTCACCGAGATCCGGCGCTACCGGATGCGCCGGCCGGGCCGCGCGGCGAGCTCGTGGTGCGAGCACGCGCGGATCGTCGAAGCCCTCGGTGACCGCGACGGCGCGGCGGCGCAGGCCCTGATGCTCGAACACATCCGCCAAGCCGAACGAGCCTCGATCGTCGTCAAGGAGAAGAAGTGAACCGTCCGCTCAAGCTCGGCATGATGTTGGGCGACGACATCGGCCTCGAGATCGTGCCCGAAACGCGCAAGGCCATCGATGCTGCGGCGCGCGTCTGCAAGCTCGCGATCGAATGGTCGGAGTATCCGGTGGGCCGGCACGCATTCGAGACCCTCGGCAGCGCGCTTCCGGAGGGCACCCTCGAGGCGCTCGACGCGCTCGACGGCTGGCTGTTGGGGCCGCTCGGGCATCTGCAGTACCCGAAGGTTCCAGGTGCGTTCAACGCTCACCCGATCATGCGCAAGCACTTTCATCTCTACGCGAACGTGCAGGCGCTGCGCTCGTATCCTTCGTTGCCGTGTTTGCACCAGGGCGTCGATCTGATGATCGCGCGTGAGAACACCGAAGGGTTCCAGCCCGACCGCAACATGTTCGCGGGCTCGGGCGAGTTCCAGCCTTCGGCGGAAATGTCGCTTTCGATTCGCGTGATCACGCGCAAGGCGTCGAACGACATCGCGCGCACCGCGTTCGAGCTCGCGCGGACGCGGCGCAAGAAGGTGACGGCGGTGCACAAGAGTTCGGTGTTCAAGGTGACGGACGGCATGTTCGCCGAGGAATGCCGCAAGGTCGCAGCCGAGTTTCCCGACTGCGAGCTCGAGGAAGTGATGGTCGATACGTTCGCGATGCGCTTGGTGATGAAGCCGCAGCAGTACGACGTGGTCGTGACGACCAACATGTACGGCGACATCTTCAACGACGAAGCCGCGGGCCTGGTGGGAGGGCTCGGAATGGCGCCGCGCATCAACGCCGGCGCGCGCCACATCATGGCCCAGGCGACGCACGGGTCGGCGCCCGACATCGCCGGGCGCAACATCGCCAATCCATATGCGATGATCATGTCCGGCCAGATGATGCTCGAGGTGCTGGGTCACCGGCTCGGCCACGACGCGGCGGTGCGCGCCGCCGCGGCGCTCGCGCGCGCCTGCGAGCGCGTGATCGACGGACGCATCGCGCTGACGCCCGACCTGGGCGGAACCGCCTCGACGGTCGAGATGGGCGACGCGATCGCGCAGGCAATCGAAGCCGCCGGCGCACCGGCATATCAAGCGAGTTAGGAGCGAGGATTACCATGATTCGAGCGATCGTCTTGCACCCGAAGGACAACGTCGCGACCCTGATCGCGGACGGCAAGGCGGGTGACGAAGTGCAACTTCAGGGCCGCGAGGGCACCGTCGCGCTGGCGCAAGACGTCAACTACGGCCACAAGGTCGCGCTCGTCCCGATGCCGGCCGGGACGGAGGTCGTGAAGTACGGCGAGATCGTGGGGCGCATGACGGCGGACGCCGCCTCCGGAGAGCACGTTCACGTGCACAACGTCGAGTCGTTGCGCGGACGCGGCGATCTCGCCGCCGCGGCGCGCGCGGAGTAGGGCGCCGTGCGCATCACGAGGGTCGAAGCGATTCCGATCCTGATCGAACTCCCGGCCGGCACCAAGGCGCCGATCAGCGTTCCGCACGCCGACCACACCGCCGCGACGATTTTCAAGGGCTACCGCACGTGTCTGGTGCGCGTGCATACCGACGAAGGGCTCACCGGCATCGGCGAGTGCATGACGCGGTTGGCGGTCGAGGCAACTGCGGCAGTCGTGCGCGAAGCGGGCGAGGTGCTGCGTGGCCTCGATCCCGAGGATACGATGGTCGCGTGGGAGTTGATGTTCGCGCTGATGATGAACCGCGGGCATCTCAAGGGTTTCTTCATGGAAGCACTCAGCGGCATCGACGTCGCGCTGTGGGACCTCAAGGGCAAGATCCTCGCCCGGCCGGTGTACCAGTTGCTCGGAGGCGCGCAGCGCGACCGCATCTGGGCGTACGCCTCGTCCTTGCGCTTTCGCGGCATCGAGACGACCGTGCAGGAGGCCAAGGAGTTCGTCGCGGCCGGTTACAATGCGATGAAACTGAAGCTGGGGAAAGATCCCAACCGCTACGAGGCCGACCTTGAGATCGCGACCGCGGTGCGCGAGGCGGTGGGGCCCGACGTATTCCTCTCGGCCGACGCGAACTGCGGGATGCAGCGCCCGGCGGCGATGAAACTCGCGCGTGGCCTCGAGGCGCTGAATTTCGCGTGGTTCGAGGAACCGCTCGCGCCCGACGACCTCGACGGCTACGCGTTGATGGCCCGCGAACTCGATTTGCCGATCGCCGGCGGCGAGACCGAGTTCTCGCGCTTCGGATTCCGGGAGATCTTCACGCGCAACGCGATGGACATCGTGCAGCCCAACGTGACCCGATCGGGTGGTTTCACCGAATGCATGCGCATCGCGGCAATGGCGGAAGCCTTCCACATTCCGTATGCGCCGCATACCGGCAGCGGGACCGCGGTTTGCATGGCCGCCGAACTGCACATCGCGGCCGCGCTGCCGAACTTCCTGATCTACGAACATATGCAGAGCGACTGGTCCAAGACGTTCAACAACCCGCTGCGCACCGGGATCGTCGTGCGCTCGGCCGAGCGTTTCGAGGACGGCCACATGCTGCTGCCGCCCGGACCGGGCCTGGGCATCGAGCTCGACGACGACGTCGTCGAGCGTTACCGTACCGACCGCGAGCGCAAGACGGCCGTTACCGTATGAGGCTCGGGCGCGCCCTCGCCGTGCTGCTGCTGACGATCGGCGTCCTCGGCGCGGCGCCGGCGTACCCGGCCAAGCCGCTCGTGTTGTTGTGCTGGTCGGCGGCGGGTTCGCCGCTCGACCTGCTCGCGCGCGAGATCGCGAAGCAGTCGCCGAAATACTTCAAGCAGCCGATGGTCGTCGAGAACCATCCCGGCGGCGACGGCGCGACCGTGATGGCGACGCTGCTCGCCGCCCCGCCTGACGGCTACACGCTGGCAGTGAACACCGCGAGCATGACGGCGAGCCTCAATACCGATCTCAAGGGAAAATTCACTCCCGACCAATTCGACTTCTTGGCCGTGATGGAGACCGATCCGTACGTGATCGCGGTCGCGGCGTCGAGCCCGTACAAGACGTTCGCCGATCTGCTGGCCGCGGCGCGGGCCGGCCCGGTCGCCGTCGGCGGGTTCGGCGCGCAGTCGGGCGCGTCGTTCTTCGCCAACCAGATCGAGTCGGCGACGCACGTGAAGCTCACCTGGGTGCCGTTCAGCGGCGGGTCCGCGGCGCTGGCCGCGACCCTGGGCGGCCACATCGCGGCGACGATCGTCGGCTTGAGCGGCGTCACCGAACAATTCGAAGCCGGACAAGTCCGGATCCTCGCGATTGCGACCAACGATCCGCTGCCGCAGCTCAAAGGCGTGCCGACGTTCGCGTCGCTGGGCTACAAGGATCTGACGACCGCGCTGTGGCGCGGCGTCATGACGCGCGCCGGCGTCCCGGCGCCCGTCGAAACGCAGCTCGTCGAGGGATTGCGGCAGATCTACAACGATCCCGAATTCCAGGCCTACATCAAGACGAGTGGCTTGCTCGCGGTGTTCACGGCGCACGACGATTTCACCAAGCTCGTGCAGCGTGACATGGCGACGATCGCCGCGCAAACGGCGAAGCCCGGATAGCGACGGGGGAGCCCGCGCCGTGGCCTGGAAGGAAAAAAGTCGTCCTCGCTCTCCCGAAAGGATCGCATCGTGAACGGCTCGGCCAACGGCAAACCGCAAAGCAAAGGCGCGCGGCTCAAAGCGCTCCTCCACTCGCCGAAAATTCTCGTCGTCCCCGGCGTGTTCGACGGGTTCAGCTGTAAGGTCGTTCAGGCGGCCGGCTTCGAACATGCGGCCATATCCGGCGCCGGCACGTCGGAGTCGCGTCTGGGCAAGCCCGACGTGGGGCTGATGGGCCTGGAAGAGAACCTCGCCGGCGCGCGGATGATGGCCGAGACGGTCGACATCCCGTTGCTCGCCGACGCCGACACCGGGTACGGGAATGCGATCAACACGTACTACACGGTGCAGGCCTTCGAGCGCGCCGGGGTGGCCGGGGTGATGCTCGAGGACCAAGTGTGGCCCAAACGCTGCGGCCACATTTCGGGCAAGGAAGTGATCTCGGCCGACGAGATGGTGCAGAAGATCCGCGCGGCGGTCGATGCCAAGGTCGATCCCGACTTCGTGATCAAGGCGCGCACCGACGCCGCCGGGCCACTCGGGATCGACGAGGCGATCCGGCGCGCGAATCTCTATGCCGATGCCGGCGCCGATCTGTTGTTCGCCGATGCGTTGCTGACCGTCGAGGACATCGAGAAGTTCGCCAAGAGCGTGTCCAAGCCGGTCTCGATCAATATGGGTTTCGGCATTCGCAAGCGGCCCACGACCCCGCTCGTCTCGGCCAAGCAGCTCGAGGCGATGGGCGTCGCGGCGGTCAGTCTGCCGCGCATGCTGACGGCGGCGGCGGTCAGGGGGATGCTCAACGCCATCTCCGCCTGGAACGAGTCGTTCGAAAGCGGCGACGTGATCGACCGGCCCGACCTGCTCGTCAACTTCGGCGAGCTCAGCGACCTCATGGGCTTGCCCACCATCAAGGAGATGGAACAACGCTACCTGACCGAAGCGCAACTCGCATCGAAGTACGGCCGCTGAACGTCCCGGTCAACGCGCCGCCGCTGGCGCATCCGACCAAGCCGGCATTCGTGCCGCCGGTGCACGCTTGCGATGCCCACGTGCACGTCTACGGAGATCCGGCGCGCTATCCGCTCGCCGAACATCGCCGGTATACGCCGGCGTTCGCGCCGCGCGAGCAGCTCGAGGAAGTGCACGAAACCCTCGGATTCGAGCGCTGCGTCGTCGTGCATCCGGGGGTCTTCAAGGAGCACGACGTCACCCTCGACGTGCTGCGCGCCAATCCCGGCCGCTACCGCGGCGTCGCGGTCCTGCGGCCGACCGTGCGCGACGAAGTGCTCGACGAGATGCACGCGGCCGGCGTGCGCGGCGTGCGCATCCATCTGACCGGCAGCCAAGGTCCCACGATGCACTCTTCGCGCTCGGGCTTCGACGACGTGCTGCGGCTGGCGCCACGCTTGGGCAAGCGCGGTTGGCACGTGCAAGTCTCGATCGAAACGATCTACTTGGCGGAGTGGCTGCCGCGGCTGCTCGGCTTGGAACTCGATCTGGTCGTCGACCACATGGGACGCCCGCGCGTCGACGACGGGACCGGCGCACCGGAATTCACAGCGCTGTGCGATCTGTTGCGCAGCGGCCGGGCGTGGTGCAAACTCTCCGGCGCCGACCGCTTTTCGAAGACCGGCGCCCCGTACGACGACGCGGTCCCGTTCGCGCGCGCCCTGATTGCAGCCAATCCCGAGCGCGTGGTCTGGGGCAGCGATTGGCCCCATGCCAATCATGACAGCGCCACGATGCCGGACGACGGCGTCCTCGTCGACCTCATTCCGAAATATGCGCCCGACCCGGCGACGCAGCAGAAGCTGCTGGTCGACAACCCGGCCAAGCTCTACGGTTTCGACTGAACGGCGGCCGGCTCGCGTGCGTTAGATTGCGTGCACGTCGTGGCTCCATTCGCCGGCCGGCACGAACTTGAAACCTTGCTTGCGAAACAAGGCCACGCACGCGTCGACCGCGGTCGGGTCGTAGAGCCGGCCCTTGCCCTGCTCGATTTCTTCCAACGCCGCGTCGATGCCGAGCGCCGCCCGGTAGGGCCGCAACAGCATCATCGACTCGACGACGTCCGCGACCGCCAAGATCTTGGCTTCCGTCAGGATCGCCTCGCCGGCGATGGCGTTGGGGTAGCCGGATCCGTCCAAGCGTTCGTGATGTTGCAGCACGATCTGCGCTACTGGCCAAGGAAAGTGGATGTGCTTGAGCACGTCGTAGGCGGCTTGAACGTGGAAGCGAATGATTTCGAGTTCGTTCCGGGAGAGTTTGCCGGGCTTACTGAGGATTTCCGCGGGCACTTGGATCTTCCCGATATCGTGAATCAGCGACGCGATCGCGAGTCCGCGTATCCGTTCTTCCGGTAACCCCATGGAGCCCGCGATCGCGCTGGCAAGAGCCGCGACGTGCTCTTGATGTCCGGCCGTGTACGGATCGCGTAACTCCGCCATGCCGGCCAGCGCCGCTACCGTTTCCTGCATGCTCTCGTAGGTGCGCCGTTCGAACGAATCGCGCGCCGCGCGGTCGCGCAGCGCGTTGATGCCGTACGAGAGATCGGCGCCGAGTTCTTCGAGCAGCTTCACCTCGGCTTCGTCGAACGCGTCGGTTTCGGTCGCGTAGAGCGATAGCGCGCCGAACGTGCCGGCAGGGCCGCGCAGCGGGATCGCGATCGTCGACTTGAACCCGTGTTTGCGCGCCGCTTCGCGCCAGGGCGCGAGCCGCGGGTTTCGCTCGGAGTCGCGGTTGACGGTCGTTTTGCCGGTGCGAATCGCAGTGCCGGTCGGCCCGCGGCCATCGCGCGTGTCGGACCACGCGAACGTCGACGACGTGACGTAATCCGTGCCGGTCCCCGCCGATGCGACGCAGCGCACCGTCTTGGCTGCGTCGGATTCCGCATACCCGACCCACGCCAGCGCATATCCGCCGGCGTCGACCGCGACGCCGCACATGGCCTTCAGCAGGGCTTCCTCGCTCGTCGTGCGCACGAGGGCCGCATTGGTCGCGCCCAGGGTCATCAGCGTGCGATTGACCCGCTTGAGCGCGCGTTCGAGCTTGCGCTGTTCGGTGACGTCGACGAAGCTGGCTCGCAACAATTGCCCGTCCGCCAGCGGCAGGACGACCAGCTTGACCTCGACGAGGCGCTCGGTGTGTTTCTCTCCGATGATGCGATGCTCGAATTCGACCGTTTCACCGGCGGCAGCGCGCGCATTGCGGCTGAAGAAACTGTCGTCGTTCGCCAGCTCGCCGGCTTGCGCGGGGGCGAAAAAGTGTCGCAATCCCAGCGAGAAAAGCTGCTCGCGGCTGCACTCGAAGAGGCGCTCCGCCGAACGATTGGCCTCGACGATACGGTCGCCGACCGGGTCGTACAGCAGCACCGCGTCGGGCGCGTTGTCCATCAGCAGGCGGAAGCGCATCTCGCTGGCTGCGAGCTGGTTCGCGCGTTCGCGCAGGAGATGCTCGGCGTGTTTGCGTTCGGTGACGTCACGGAAGAACCAGACTTGTCCCGGACGCGGCTCCCGCTGGTCGCCGTGCAGCAGCGGCGCCGAATACCGTTCGAATATCCGCCCGTCTTTCAACGCGACTTCGTCGCCGCGCGTATCCTCCGCATGATAGACGCGCGTCATGAACGAGTCGGAGTTGACGACCCGGTCGAAGACCGCCTCGAGCATCTTTCGATCGGAGCCCGACGCGACGACCGCCGGCGGGATGCCCCACATCTGCACGAAGCGCTGGTTGTAGGAGAGAATCTTCTGCTCGGGATCGAGCACGAAGGCGCCGTCCGGAAACGTTTCGTGCTCGGCTTGAAGGACCGCAACTTGCGCGGCGAGTTCCCGCTCGGCGAGCCGCAGCTTCTGGTGTTCGGCCGAGCGCAAGAGCGCGCGCTGCACCGCGAAGCCTAGGCGCACCGGCTCGTCTTTGAGGACGTAGTCTTCGATGCCGCTCGACACCAGGCGCACCGCGGCCTGGAAATCCAACGCTTCGGCCACCACCAGGATCGGCAGCGCGGGATTCGATGCTCGCGCTCGCTTGAGGGCCGACATTCCCTCGAGGCCGAGGGTGTTGTAGTCGCACAGGAGCACGTCGGGCGCGAACGCCTCGAGCGCGGCGATGAAGTCGTCGCTCGACTCGACGCGCTTGGCGCGAAATGCGAGCCGGCTTTGGCGCAATGCCTGCGCGGCGAGCCGTGCGTCCGCAGGAGCAGCCCAAATGAGCAGCCTCGGAAGGCGCTTCCGCCTCCCGGCACCCATGCCGGCAGCTGTTTTGCTCATCGGCGCACCCTCCCGCCGCGCGAGCCTCTGAGTCGATCCTAGGGACTAGCGCTAAGGCGGCACTTGGGTCCCGGACGCGTGGACTTGCGGAGCGGGCTTACGCGGGCGCCCTCGCTTGGCCTTCTCGACGACCCCGCCGGCGGCTTGCGCATCTTCGGCGCGCCGCCGGTTGAGGTAGTAGCGCTGAATCGTGCGCATCCCGATGTCGACGTGCGAGCGGATTTCGGCGATGATCTCAGGCCAGCCGATGCCCTTGTCGCGGGCCCGCTTGATCTTCGCGTAGAGCGGGTCGAGCAGCGCGACGGTGGAGGAGCGGTAGAGTTTGCGCTGGGCGTTCGGCGGCAATGCATCGAGCCACGCCTCGATCTCGCACACCGTTGCTTCGTCGATCCCGGTGCCGGCAAAGCGGACGTTCTCGAGCGGCGAGGCGGCCGCGACCGCGGGCCGCCGGAGCGTGAAGTCGAACGGCGCGTCGGCCGGCGTCAGCGCCTTGGACGCACGTTGCACCCGGAAGGCCAAGAGCGACGGCAAAGGGCCTTACGAAGCGCGGCGGCGCTTTTTGGGTGCCGGGGCCGGCTTTTTCTCTTCACCGGTGCCGTAGTAGTAGCCGCGCAGGGTGACCGGCTTGAGGTCGAGCCGTTTGCCGAGTTCTTCGAAGATGTCGTTGATTTGGTAGCCCAGGGCCTGCGCTCGTTCGATGCGCGGCCGCAGCCGCTTCATGACGTCGCGCGGAAGCTGCCGGTCGGCCTCGTCGCACAGCTTGTCGAGCGCCCGTTCGATGCCGACGATCTGTTCCTCGGTGACGTGTTTCATGGCGTTTCCCTCGTTTCGGAAAATGACGCTGCCGAACCTGTGCGCTATGGGAAAAGATGACGAAAAGCGGCTGTGGGCGGGGGAGCGCCACGACGCGTTCGCCGGGAGCCGGGTCCGACGTTTTGATAATTCGGCCCCATTCGGCTGACCCGAATGGCCGAAGCTGCAGCCTGGACCTTTCGCGTATTGAACGGACATGAAGATCCAGGGGACCATGATGTACCTCGACGGCCCGGCGGAGCCGGTTGCCGAGGAGAGCGCTTTGAGCGTGACCCGGGCGGGGATGCTCGCGCAGTGGGACTACGACGGCCAGTCGGTCATCGTCATGCGCCGCCCCGACGGTGTCGTCGAAGCGACGTTCGTTTCGCATCTCGACACGGTCGGCGAGCAGCGTGCCTACGCGATGACCAGCGAAGGGTGCAAGCAGCTGGTGGCCGATGCCGCGGCGTTTTTCTCCGGCGCGCGCAGCGCGCTCGGGTTCGTCACCGGGGCATAACGCCGCTCACCGGCGCCGCGGCGCGAGGATGGAGGGCCCCGAGCGCCAAGCTTGAGGCATGGCTACCGTCCTTGCACCCAACGGTCGAGCGTCGATCGATCCGCTCGACTTCCTGAATCTCGACGCGCTGCTCACCGACGAGGAGCGCATGATCCGCGAAACGGTGCGCGCATTCGTCCGCGACCGCGTGATGCCGGGCATCGAGGAGTGGTTCGAACGCGGGGAGTTTCCGCGCGAGCTGATCCCGGAGATCGGCCGTCTCGGGCTGTTCGGGATGCACCTCGAAGGCTACGGATGCGCCGGGACCAACGCGACCAGCTACGGCATCGCGTGCATGGAGCTCGAGGCCGGCGACTCGGGATTCCGCAGCTTCATCTCGGTGCAAGGGTCGCTCGTGATGTTCCCGATCTGGAAGTACGGATCGGAGGAGCAGAAGCGCACCTGGCTGCCGCGCATGGCGACGGGCGAAGCACTCGGCTGTTTCGGCTTGACCGAGCCCGACTTCGGCAGCGATCCGGGCGGGATGATCACCCGCGCGACGCGGCGCGGTTCCGACTGGGTGCTTAACGGTGCCAAGCTCTGGATCACGAACGGTTCGATCGCCGACGTCGCGATCGTGTGGGCGAAGACCGACGAGGGCATCCGCGGTTTCCTTGTGCCGAAGGGCACCAAGGGCTACACGACGCGCGACGTCCATCGCAAGCTCTCGTTGCGCGCGTCGGTCACGTCGGAGTTGATCTTCGAGGATTGCGTCGTGCCCGGGGATGCGGTGCTGCCGGGCGTCAGCGGTCTCAAAGGGCCGCTCTCGTGTCTGACCGAGGCCCGGTTCGGGATCATCTTCGGCGCGATGGGCGCAGCCCGCGCGTCGTACGAAGCGGCGCTCGAGTACAGCAAGACGAGGGTGCAGTTCGGCAAGCCGATCGCGGGCTTCCAACTCACGCAGAAGAAGCTTGCCGACATGGCGCTCGAGTTGCAGAAGGGCCAGCTCCTGGCGCTGCACATCGGGCGGATGAAAGACGCCGGCACGGCGCGGCCCGAGCACGTCAGTTTCGGAAAGCTGAACAACGTGCGCGAAGCGCTCGCGATCGCGCGCGAAGCGCGCTCGGTGCTCGGCGCGAACGGCATCACGCTCGAGTACCCGGTGATCCGCCACATGAACAATCTCGAGTCCGTGTACACCTACGAGGGCACGAACGAGATCCAAACGCTGATCGTCGGTCAAGCGTTGACGGGCATGGCCGCCTTTACCTGAGCCGGCTATCGGGCTTGCGGCGCCGTCGCGAAGCGGACCGCGACCGTGGTCTGGACCCGCATCGTTGCCGGAATCGGGACGCGTAAGAATCCATCGTCCTTCGACCCCACGGCGCGACCGACGGGCGACGTCCCGCATATGCCGCCGGCGCTTGCCGGCGGCATGTCGATCGCGACGATCCCGGTGAGCCGAAGGTGCCGCGCTCGCGCCGCGCCGGCGGCGTTCGCGGTCGCGTCGGAGAGCGCGGTCGCGACGGCTTCCCTCTCGAGCGACGAGCAGTCGCGGCGCGTGTAGACGAACGAGGCCGTGCCGTACGAGAAGTCGTCGGTTTGCGTGACGAGGTCGTGCAAGCGCTCGAACGCGTCGGGCGCGAGCGGAGCGCGAAAGCGCGCGTCGACCTCGGCGTTACTACCACCGGGGAAGTCGTTCGACGGTCGTAAGTCGCTCGTGACCGCAGTTGCGCCGAGATCGCGGAGCGCGCGAACCAACCGGTCGAGTTGCGCCACGCCGATCGGACGGAAGCCGTGCGCGTTGTCCGAGCCCATCGAAAACGCGATCGCCGCCCCGTCGATCGGGCCTTGCGCCGATCCGGTACCGGAGGCGACGACGTCACTCGCCTGGGACGCGCCCTCGATCGGTAGCGCGGCCCCTTGGGGATCGACGCGAGCCGGGCCGGCGTCCTTGGTGGGGCGGCCGAACGGAACCGGCGCGACCGCAGCGGCGACCGTGAGTTCGGCGCTCGACGTGAAGCTCGCGGGTTGGGCGGGCGCCGCTAACGGAGCGGTGGAGAGGACGTCGTCGACCGAGAGCGCGTACGGCGGCGCAGCTTCGTCCGGGCCGCAAAACACGCCGTACGATTGATCGCTGGTGCGAACTGCCACGACGGAGCGCGGCGATGCATGGGCGGCGCCGCCCAACAGGGCGGCCCGGCGCATCGCGTCGGCGAGTGCGGCCCTTCGGGCTGCGTCGCGCGACGGGCCGCAATCGTGCACGACCGGCTCGGTCTTCAAATCGTGCAGTTCGCGGGCCGCTATTCGCCGGTCGAGCACCGCTCGGACGCGCACGATGCTCTTGGAGGTCACGGGGTCGAGGATGACGGTCAGGCGGAGCGGTCCCTGCATGTCGAAGTGAACGGCGATGCGTCGCGCCGGGATACCCGCCCGCTCGAGGTCGGTCACCACCGGATCGAACTGCGTTTTCGCGACCGGCGCGGGGAAGTAGGACGCCGGTCCCGTGGCCGTGACCACGAGCGCGTCGGGCATGCGGTCGACCTCGCCCTCGCCCGTGACCGACAGCGCGAGCGGCGTCCCTCCGACGCGCGCGACGACCGGCTGCACTCCGTCGCCCGGACCGCGCGCGGCGGCGTCGAGTCCCGTCAGCGCACCGGGCGGGGCGCGTAACATGTGAAATGCGATCGGCGAAAGCGCGTAGGCGGCGACGCGCTGCCGGGAGGCTGCACCCAGAGGGGCGGCGGTGGCGGGAAACCAGCCCCGGTCGCGTCGCATATCGGGCCACTCGTCGCCGCACGCCCCGTTGCGGAAGAGTTCGCCTAAGGGCCACGCCGGATCGTCGGCATCGGCGAGTTGCGCGACGAGCCGCGTGCCCAGTGAGGCCGCGACCGCCTCCGCGTTGGTGCGAGCGGCGGCGCTCGCCGCGGCCGCGGCCCGACGTTCGAGAGCGCCGCAATCCGCCGTGCGATAGACGACGCGCTCGGGGTCGATCGACGGCGGCCCGTGGATGAGCTGCGCGAACGCGTCATCGATTGCGCGGCGCGGGTCGTGGCTAACGCGGCGCAGCTCGACCGCCGTGAAAAAGTCGTACTGCTCGCCGGCGCTTCTGCTCGGGACGACGACCGACCAAATGCGCGCGACGCTGCCCGGCACGAGCCCCTCGACGATGTGCGGCAGCGCGCCGGGATCGCCGGCCGCCGGCGGATTCGGGGTTGGCAACGACATGACGCGGCCGAGCACGAAGACCGCGTTGAGCGGGGAGCTCGCCTCGCCGGTGGCAGACGTCACGAGAAGCGGCCGGTCGGGCGTGGCCGGGACGACGATCGCCGGGCGCGGCGACGGCGGCGCCACCACGTCTGCGGGCGCGGCCGCGGCCGCGCTGAGCAGCGTCAAACTCAGCGCGGCGAGGCCCGTCGTCAGCGGCTGCATGGGGCGAGCGTAACCCGCCACGCTGAGCGCACGCTGTGCAGGCGCGAGTCGAGCCGGCTATGCCGGGGCGACGCCGATCGTGCGGCCGCCGTCGACGTTGAGCGTCTGGCCGGTGATGAAGCTCGACTCGTCGGAGGCCAGGAAGCACGCGACGGCCGCGATCTCTTCGGGCCTGCCGTGGCGGCCCAGGGGGGCCATCGTCTTCGCGCGCTCGCGCAGCTTTTCCGGGACGACGTCGGTCATCGGCGTCGTGATGAAGCCGGGCACGAGTGCGTTGACGCGGATGTTGTAACGTGCGAGTTCCAGCGCGAGCGTCCGCGTCAGGCTGACGACGCCGCCCTTGGAGGCCGAGTAGTTCGCTTGTGCGATGTTGCCGTAGTACGAACGCGACGAGGTGAGCACGATGCTGCCGGACTGCTGCTCGATCATCGCCGGCGCGACTGCTTGCGCCATGAGAAACGTGCCGGTCAAGTTGACTGCGATGACCGCGTTCCACTGTTCGAGGGTCATCTTCGTGAGGAACGCGTCGCGCGTGATCCCGGCGAAGTGCGCGAGCACGTCGATGCGGGCGAAGCGTTCGCGCGTTTCGGCCACCAGACGCTGTACCGCGTCGGCCTGCGCGATGTCGGCTGCGATCGCGTGCGCGCCCGCGGGGCCGTCGTGCAGTGATGCATGAAGAGCGTCGGCATTGAGGTCGACGGCGACGACCTTCGCGCCTTCGGCGGCGAAGCGCACGACGGTCGCGCGGCCGAGCCCGCTCGCCGCGCCGGTGACGATCGCGACCCGGTCGCGCAACAGCTCGCCCATCAGGAGAGTACTCCGGCCATCGGTTGCGCCGCGGTTGCGACTGCGCCGCTTTCGGCATCGCCGTACATGTAGCCCGAGCGGTCGCCGAGGGTGGTCGTGCGCAGCATGACGCGGGTCTCCGAGTCGACGTCGTAGTCGGCCAGCGCGACGTGCATCGTGCAGCGGTTGTCCCACATGACGAGGTCGCCGACGCTCCACCGATGGCGGTAGACGAACTCGGGTTGGGCGACGTGCGCGTTGAGAAAATCCAAGAGCGGACGGCTCTCCTCTTCGGTCATGCCGGCGAACTGGCGGACCCGTTCGCTGACGTACAGGGCCTTGCGGCCGGTTTCGGGATGGACGCGCACCACCGGGTGCGCGATCGGCGGGTTGAGCCGCCGCTGCTCGGCCATCGTTTCCGGGCTGCGCCGTTTGAAACCCTTGATCAAGGTCGCATCGTGCACGCCGTCGAGCCCTTCGAGGAGCGCCTGCATTTTCGGCGAGAGCGCGCCGTACGCCGCGTACATGTTGGTGAACATCGTGTCGCCGCCGGCGGCCGGGCGCACCTGGCACAGCAGCAGCGTCGCCTTCGCCGGGCGGTTCGTGTAGGAGAGGTCGGAATGCCAGTGGATCCCGCCGCGGTGTCCGCCGGCCTTCTTCCCGGCGACGTGCTGCGGCTGATTGCTCAAGAGCTGCACCTTTGGGTGGAGCGGGTGCCGTTCGTGCGGGATCTTGCGGTTGTCGTCGAGCTCGCCGAACGATTGCGTGAACGCCATCAGTGCTTCGGGCTCGAGGGGTTGGCCGGGGAACACCAAGACGAGATGTTCGAGCCACAGGCGTCGCAGTTCGGCGACGGTCGCCGCATCGAGCGGCTGCGATGCGTCGAAGCCGGTGACTTCGGCGCCCAGCGCATAGGCGGCCCGGCGCACGTTCAAGGCGGTCATACGGCTGAGGTTCCTCCTCCATCGACGGGAATGACGGCGCCGGTCACGTAGGCCGAACGTTCGGAGACCAGCCACGCGACCGCGTCGGCAACGTCGCGCGCCGTTCCCAAGCGGCGCAACGGCGTGTTCGTGATTGCGCTCGCCTTGCCGGCGCTGACGTCGGCGTTGCTGCGCGCGATCTGCTCGATGCGCGGCGACGCGATCGGCCCGGGCGAGACGACGTTGATGCGCACGTTGGCGGCGCCGTAGATGTCGGCGAAGCCCTTGCTCAGCAGATTGACCGCGGCGTTGGCGCTCGAACCCGGCATGTGCGCCGGCGTCGGCTGGCGGCCGCCGCGGCCCGAGACGTTGACGATGCGGCCGTACTTGCGCGCGATCATCCCCGGCAGCACCGCGCGCATCGTGCGCAAATAGCCGAAGAACTTCGCTTGCATCACCGCGACCCACGCGTCGTCGGGCAGCGCGAGCGGATCGCCGAAGATCGGCTCGGCGACCGAGTTGACCAGGATATCGACGTGCCCGAAGCGTTCGACGATGCCGCGGCCCGCGATCTCGACCGCGGTCGCGTCGGCGAGGTCGACCGCCCAGGCACTCGCGCGCTCGGGATAATCGGCGTTGATCGCCGCGACGACCGGGGCGAGCTTCGCGGCGGTGCGGCCGGAAACGATCACCGTTGCGCCCTCGCGCGCGAGCGTCGATGCGATCTCGGCGCCGATCGTGCCGGCGGCGCCGGTCACCCACGCGATGCGGCCTTCGAGTTCCCCCGGCGCGTTCATCGGGCTACCGCCACGCGCGGCGCGGCCAGCGCGGCCGTCAAGGTGCGGACGTCGTCGAGCCGTTCGAGGTCGCGCACGAGTTTCACGAGCGCGGCGGCCGCATCCGCGTCGAGGGGCACCGCGCCGCCGGCGAAGCAGTCGCGGGCTTTCGCATCGAGTTCCGCATCGGTCATCGCGAGCTGGGGACCGCCGGGAAACGTGTCGACGCGGCGGCGCACTTCACGGCCCGAGCGCAAACGCACGGTCACGTCGGCCGGGACGAGCGGGTCGGGCCAGCTTTCGTCGACCGCGATGTCGATGCGCTGCACGAGCCTCCCGATCGCGGGATCGCGCACCGCTTCGGGTTCGATGTCGGCGATCGTGAAGCGCCGGCGCGAAAGCGCGACCGCGACCGCATATTCGACGCTGAACTGCGCGGCGACTTGCGGGTTGTTCGTAGGATCGAAGGGGCCGCCGACGAGGCGGTGCATGTACGGTGAGATCGTGATCCCGACGCGTTCGACGTCGTCGGGCACGAACGCCTCGCTGCACGCGATCGAAAGGGCCGCTTCGATCCCGGCGTGCGCGCACCCGCAGCACGGATACTTCTTGAAGGCGATATCTTCGAAGGCGAACGATCGTCCCAAGTCGACCACGACCTGCGCGGGATCGCCGCGCTCGTACAACGCGTAGAGGCCGAAGCGCCCTTCGATCGGCTCGGACGGCGCGGTCAAGCCGGCCGCGGCCAGCGCGCTGACCTCGACGCCCGACTTGGCGGCGAATGCCGACTGCAAGCGTTTCGCCAACGTGCGCTCGACGTTGGCTTGCTGCGTGCCGCCCGCGTAGCTGAGCGCCAACCCGAGCGCCATGAGGGTATGTCCCGCGCCCAGCCCGCTCGCTCGCGACGCGGCCGCGGCGGCGCCGAACACGCCGTAGAGCGACGTATAGAACCAGCCGGAGTGTCCGCTCGCCCAAAGGCCCAGGCGGCACATCAACTCGGTGCCGGCCACGAACGCGGCGATCAGTTCGCGCCCGCTCGCGCCGCGCGCCTCACATGCGGCGAGCGCTGCCGGCAGCGTGACGACCGCGGGGTGCACGATCGCGTCGAGATGCAAGCCGTCGTAGTCGAGGGCCGCCGCGAACGCGCCGTTGGTGAACGCGGCGGTGGCCGCGGGCACGCGACGGCTCGTGCTCCAGAGCGTCGCACCGTCGTCGTCGGCCACGCGGGTGGCAAGCTCGCGCAATTCCGCCGAGCCTGGCGCGGCGGTGCCGGCCCATGCGACCGCGAGCGTGTCGAGGATGTTCCGTTTGGCCGCGTCGACGGCCGATGCGGGCAGATCCTCGTACTGCACGCGGGAGACGTATTCGGCGATCGTCCGGGAAACGTTCATGTGCTCATCGCTCCATCTTGGCAGGGAGCCCGCGGCTCTTGTAGACTTGTAGTCCTGCATGCCGACGCGACGTAAGGATACCAAAACTCGAGCGCCCGGCTTCGATCCGTTCGTCGCTGCGCAACCGCGCTATCTCGCCGTCGCGCAGACGCTCTCGCAAGAGATCGCGGACGGACGGCACGCCGTCGGCACGATGCTGCCCACCGAGCACGAACTCGCCGAGCGCTTCGGCGTCAGCCGCTTCACGGTGCGCGAAGCGATCCGCCGCTTGAACGAACTCGGCCTGGTTTCGCGCCATCAAGGCGTCGGCACCCGGGTCGTCGCGGCGCAGATCGCGGGCCGCTACGTGCTCTCGCTGGCAGCGATCCCCGACCTGTGGCGCTTCGTCGAGGCGACGACCCTCAAAGTGCTGCGCAAGAAATTGATCAAGGCCGGCGCCGCGGAGATTCCGCTGCCGCCGATCGAAGGCGACACGTGGCTTGCGATCGAGGGGTTGCGCATCGGGAGCGGACCCAAAGGCAAGCCGCTTTCGCTGACGCACATCTACGTCAACGGCGCATTTCGCGCGATCGCGGATCGCGTCGGCGCCAAGTCGGTGCCGGTGTTCGCGCTCGTCGAGGAAGCGTACGGCCACCGCGTGTCGCGGCTGCATCAGGCGATCACCGCGATCTCCGCGACCGAGAAGATCGCGCGCCTGCTCGACGTCAAGCGCGGTTCGCCGGCGCTCTCGATCGTGCGCGAGTACACCGGTCCGGACGAGACGATCTTGGAAGTCTCGCGAGCCGTCACGCCGGCCGGCCGCTTCACGTATGCGATGGACGTCCACCTCGAATTTCCCAATCAATCCTAGCGGTTTGTCCCTGTTGTCCGGACAACAGGAGGAGCTGTGTAGCCCTTAGAAGGGCGGAAAACATTTCCTCTCGGGGGTCGTTTCACGCGATGGCAGTAGGGGTTCAGATTCCGGTCGTGGCCGGCGCAAGCGAAACGCAGGCCATGAACTTCGCCTTCTCGCCCGAGCAGCAGCGCGTCTACGATCTGGTAGGTGAACTCGGCCGCACGAAGTTCGGTCCGCGCGCTGCGGAACACGACGTGCACGCGAGTACGCCGGTCGCCAACATGCGGGATTTCTTCGACGCGGGACTGCTCGGCCTGACGATCGGCGAAGATCTGGGCGGCATGGGGAGCGGCGTCATGGGCCGCGATCCGCTGCTCTATCTCTTGGTGGTCGAACAGACCGCGCGCTACGACCTCTCGACCGCGCAGTGCCTGCACATCCATTGCCACGGCGCGCACCTCGTCGACCGCATCTGCGACCCGGCGACGCGCGCGAAGGTTCTCGGCGCCGTGCTCGAACGCGGGGCGCTGCTCAACGCGACCGGCAGCGAACCGGGGCGCACGTCGCGCGGCTTGTACAAGCTCGTCACCGAAGCGCGTCCGGTCGACGGCGGCTACGTGCTCAACGGGCTGAAGAATTATGCCACCCTGGGCGAGGTCGTCGGTTTCCACGTCATCTTCGCCGGCATCCCCGGCGTGCCGCCGGGCGAGGGTCACGTCGGGTTCGTCATTCCCGACGGCACTCCGGGCCTCTCGGTCGTCCCGGGCTCGTGGAATCCGATGGGCATGCGCGGTGCGGTCAGCCCCAACATGCTGCTCGAAGACTGTTTCGTGCCCAACGAATACCTGCTGGGGCCGCCGGGGACGTATCCCCGCGAGCGCTGGCAGGCGAAGTTCCATCTCGGGTTCGCGGCGCAATACCTCGGCGGCACCGAAGGCGTGTTCGACTATCTCAAAGAGTACCTGCCGCAGCGCGGCACGACCGGCGACGCCTACACGCAACTGCGCATGGGCGAGATCCGTATCGGGATCGACTCGGTGCGCTGGCTGATCTACCGGGCGGCGTGGCTGTGGCAACGCGGCGAGATCGTGGATGCGGAGTTGTTCTCGATGGTCGCCAAGCACCGCGCGATCGAGAACGCGATCGCGACGATGGACAAGGCCGCGCAGATCGCCGGTTCGAGCGCCTTCGGCGCCGATCTGCCGCTGGCGCGCTGGTTCCGCGACCTGCGCGTGCACACGTTGCACGAGAACCTCGACAAGACCGCCGCCACGATCGGGCGCTTCCATCTCGGGGAGACGTTTGACACGACCGCCCGGCTCTGACGCGGAGCTCGTTGCCCCCGGCGACGGCGACGACCTCGCGCGCGAGCATTGGAACGCCGCCCGGGAAACGATGCCGCACGCTGAAATGCGCGAACTGCAGCTGCGCAAGCTCGGGCGGCAACTCGCGTATCTCGCCGGCCGGTCGGAGTTGTACCGGCGCAAGTTTCGCACCGCCGGCTTCGAGCCGGGCGACTTGCGCACGCTCGACGACCTCGCGCGCTTGCCGTTCACCGTCAAGGCCGAACTGCGCGAGGGGCAAGAAGAACACCCGCCGTTCGGATTGCAGCAGACGGCACCGATCGAGCGGATCGTGCGCGTGACCGCGACCAGCGGGACGACCGGGAAGCCGGTGTACCAGGCGCACACCCGGGCCGACGTCGCGCGCCGCAACGAGAGCGTCGCGCGCGGGATGTGGTCGGCGGGGATGCGTCCCGGCGACCGGGTGCTCAATGCGTTCTCGCTCAGCATGTTCAACGCCGGGGTACCGTTTTGCACGGCGATCGAACACCTTGGCGCGGTCGACATCCCGATCGGCGTCGAGCGGCGCGCCGAAGGAGTGCTCAAGATCGCGCGCGACATGCGCGCAACGGTGCTCGTCGGCACGCCCTCGTTCGCAACCTTGCTCGCCGAGCGGTGCCGCGAGGTGCTCGGGATCGCGGCCGGCGAGCTCGGCTTGCGGATGATCGTGGGCGGCGGCGAGCCGGGCTTCAGCATTCCCAGTTACCGCGCGCGCACGGAAGCCGTGTGGGGCACGCCGCACGTGTACGATTGGGCCTCGACGTCGGACGCGCATCCCAACGTGTTCGTCGACTGCCGCGAACGCAACGGCAAACACTACCTGACCGGCGACCTCGTGCTGGTCGAGCTGATCGATCCCGCGACCGGCGCTCCGCGCGACCTCGTCGACGGGGCGCAGGGCGAATACGTCGTGACCCATCTCGATCGTGAAGCATCGGCGCTCGTGCGTTATCGCACCGGCGACATCTTGCAGATCGACACGAAGCCGTGCCCGTGCGGCCGCACCGGGTTCCGCATGCAGATCGCGGGGCGCAGCGACGACATGCTGATCGTGCGCGGAGTCAACGTCTTCCCGGCCGCGATCGTCTCGGTGATCGGCGACTTCATGCCGCGGGTCAGCGGTAAAGCCCAGATCGTGTTGCCCGAACCGGGCCCGCGGGCCGAACCGCCGGTGCGCGTGCGGGTCGAATGCGGCGAGGGCCTCGTGCTCGCCGACGCCGAACGCGAAACGATCGAACGGCGGATCAAAGCCGATCTCTCGATCACCGCCCGCCTCGATCTCGTCCCCTTCGGTACGCTGGAGCGGACCGAAACCAAGACCGGCTTGATTACCATCGAGAGGAATGCCTAGTGTCCCTGGACTTTTCGTTCACCCCCGAACAAGATGAGATCCGGGCCCGCGTGCGCGAGATCGGCGAGCGGGTCGTCAAGCCGAACGTCGCCCGCTGGGACGAAAAGGAAGAGATGCCGTGGGAGGCGATCGCGGCGCTCGGTGAAGCTGGGCTGCTCGGCGTGATCGGCCGCCCCGAGTACGGCGGGCTCGGCAAGGACTACATCACCTTGGGCGTCGTCATCGAAGAGCTCGCGCGTTTCGACAACACGGTGGCGATGATCTGTTCGGTGCAGAACACGCTCACGACGTTGACGCCGGGCTGGGACGAAGCGACGATTCGCGACGTGTACGCGGGGCGCAAGCTCGTCTGCATCGCGACTTCGGAAGAAGACGCCGGCTCCGACGTCTCCAACATTCAGACGACCGCAACGGTCGCGGGCGAAGAACTCGTGATCAACGGCCGCAAGATTCACGTCAGCTTGATGCCGGGCGCGCACGTCATGGGCGTGAGCGCCCGGGTGATGAACGGCGCCGGCGAACCGCGCATCTCGTTCATCCGCGTGCCCTCCGATCTGCCGGGCGTCTCGGTCGAGATCATGCCGGAGATGGGGATGCGCGCCCACCAGCTTGCGATCGTCGACATGCGCGACGTGCGGGTGCCGCTCGCGAACGTGCTGCAGGGCCGCGACGGCATGCAGGGGGCCGGCGAGGGGAAAGCCGTCATGTACGCACGCTGGAACGTCACCCGCTGCCTCTCGGCGCTCAACGCGGTCGGCGGCGGGCTCGCGGTGCTCGAACAGACCGCCGAGTTCGTCAAGAAGAAGAAGGTCTACGGCAAACCGATCGGGGTCAACCAGGCGATCTCGTTTCCGCTGATCGAGCACATGACGCGGCTCGAAGCGTGCCGGCTGCTCGCCTATCACGGATTGTGGATCAACGTGCAAGGCCGCAACGCCGCCAAGCACGCCGTCATGTCGAAGTGGTTCGGGATCACCGAAGCGATCCAGGCGTGCCTGGCCTGCATGAACATGCACGGCGCGGCGGGCTATCTGACCGATCTGGGGATCGAGCGGCGGCTGCGCGATCTCATGGGGCTGCAGTTCACCGGCGGGACGTTGAACGTGATGAAGATGATCGCCGTCGGCGAGGTGCTCGGCCGCGATTTCATGGGGCTCGAACGTCCCGGTAACTAAAGCTCGCGCGCATTTTCGTTGGAGGGGAACTCGATGCGGGGACCACTGATTCGATCGGCACTGATGGCGCTCGTCCTCGTGCTCGCGCTCGGCTCGACCGCGCGCGCGGCCAGCTACACGATCCTGGCCGGTCCGGTCGGCGGCGGCTGGTACATCTTGGCGGCGGGCATCGCGCAAGTCGTGCACAACGCCTATCCCGACATCGATCTGAAGGTCGTGCCCGGCGGGGCGGTCGCCAACCCGGCGCGAGTCGGCGGCGGGACCGCCGATTTCGGCTTGAGCCTGCCGGCCCCGGCGTTGCTCGCGATGAACGGTCAGGGCATCTACACGCAAAAGTATCCCGACATCCGGGCGATCGCGTTCGGCTTCAGCGAAGTCTACTTGCAGATCGTCGCGCTCAAGGAATTTCCGTACGACAGTCTCGCCGACGCGCTCGCCAAGAAAGCGAAGATGCGCGTGACGGTCTCCGACAAGGCGACCTTCGACAACTGGGTCGACGGGCAGATGCTCGCGATGTACGGTGCGTCGCCCGAGCTGATCAAGCAATGGGGCGGCGCGTACTACGAAGTCTCGCACACGCAGCAGCAAGATCTGCTGCGCAACGAACAGGCCGACGTGTTGATCAGCCTGCTGGCGCTGCCCGCGCCCGACGTCATCGACGTCGCGAGTTCGCGCGAGGTCAAGTTCCTCGCGATGTCGCCCGAGGTGCAGGACAAGCTGGTCGCCCAGTTCGGGTTCGTCAAAGGCGCGATCCAGCCGAGCGTGTACAAGGGCTATAAGGTCGACATGCCGCGCGAGGTCCCGACCGTCACGATGCTGAGCGGGCTGATCGTCAATCCCAAAGTCCCCGACGACGTCGTGTACAAAGTGACCAAGGCGCTCTACGACCGCTACGCCGACGTGCAGAAGATCCACCCGAGCATGAGCGACTTCGTGCCCAAAACGGTCGCGAACCCGCAGTACCGGGCCAACGGCCAGATCCAGATGGCCCCGGGCGCGATCAAATATTTCAAAGAGGCCGGGCTCAAGTACGAATAGCCGTTAACCGGGCGACACGATGACGCGAAATCTGCGCGGGCCGCTCCTGCTCCTCACCACGATCGTCCTCGCGGCGGCGACGCTGTTCCATCTGTGGTTCGTCGGCGTCGTCGGCACGTTGCCGATTCGCGTGCTGACCGCGATGCATCTCGCGTTTCTGACCCCGGTCGTCTTCCTGCTGTATCCGGGCCGCAAGGGTGGCTCGCGCGAGGCACCGCCGGCATTGCTCGATTACGCGCTCGCGGTCGCGAGCGCGGCCCTGTTCTTGTACGCGGCGTTCGACTACGCGCAGGTCGAGGCGCGCATTCCGATGGTCACGCCGGTGACGCTCGGCGAGACGATCCTGGGCGTGCTGACGGTGCTGATCGTCATCGAAGCGACGCGGCGCGTCGTCGGCATCGGGCTGTGCCTCGTCGTCACGGTCGCGATCCTCTACTTGTGCGCGGGCTCGGCACTCCCGGGCATCGCGGGCTTTCCGCAGATCCCGTTCGACCGCGTCATCGAGACGCTCTATCTCTCCGACAGCGACGGCGTCTTCGGGCAGCTGACGATCCTCTCGGCGACCGAGCTGATCCTCTTCATCACGTTCGGGACGTTCCTCGCGCATTCGGGGATCGCCGAGTGGTTCGCCGACGTGTCGACGCTGCTCGCCAGCCGCTGGTCGGGCGGGGCGGCGAAGTTGACCGTGCTCTACAGCATGCTCTTCGGTTCGGTGAGCGGCAGCCCGACCGCCGACCTCTACACGACCGGACCGTACACGATTCCGCTGATGAAGAAGAGCGGCTTCTCGCCCTCGTTCGCGGCCGGTCTCGCGGCCGCGTCGACGACCGGCTCGCAGATCATGCCGCCGGTCATGGGCGCCTCGGCGCTCGTCATGGCCGCGCTCCTCTCGCGCAGTTTCTTCAGCATCGTCGTGGCCGCGCTCCCCGCGGCGTTGTTGTTCTTCCTCGCGAAGTGGACCGCCGCGCACTGCGAAGCGAAGGTACGGCACATCGCGCCGCTCGAACTCGCCGTGCCGTCGCTGCGCAGCATCTTTGCGCGCTCGTTCTACCTGATCCCGATTCTCGGGCTGCTGGTGACGCTGTACCTGGGTTACTCGCCGTCGAAGGCGGCGATGGCCGGCACGGTGCTCGCAGTGCTGACGAGTTTGGTGCGCAAAGAGACGCGGCTCTCACCGCGGCGCCTGGTGCAGACGCTGGCCGCGGCTGCCCGCGGCGCGATCTTCGTCGCGTTGCCGTGCGCGGCTGCGGGCGTCATCGTCGCCTCGCTGACGGCGACCGGTTTGGGGCTCTCGATGACGACGATCATCCTCGACACCGCGCACGGCGTGCTGATCGCCGCGCTCGTCCTCGTCGCGCTGGCGGCGATCGTGCTCGGCATCGGCGTCCCGACGACTCCGGCGTACATCCTGATCGCGGTCGTCGCGGTGCCGGCGCTGCAGCAGATGGGCGTCAACGCATTCGCGGCGCACATGTTCGTGTTGTACTTTGCGGTGCTCTCGAGCATCCATCCGCCGGTCGGCATCACTGCGTACGCGGCGGCCGCGATCGCGGACGCGCCGCCGATGCGCACCGGCATCCTCGCGTTCTTGATCGTGTTGCCCGGCTTCGCGGTCCCATTCGGCTTCGTCTATCACCCCGCGATCCTCTTGGAAGGAGCGACCCAGACCATGTTGCTCGAGTGGCTCTTCATCGCCGTCAGCGTCACCGCGTGTTCCGCGGCGATCTGGGGCTACGGGCTGCGACCGATGGGGACGCTCGCCCGGATCGTGACGATCTGCGGCGGCATCGCGCTGGTCGCGCCGTCGTTGGCGGCCAATCTCGCTGGGCTCGCCGCGGTTGCGGCGGTCTTCGCGCTGCAGTGGGCCGCGCCGCGTCCGGCCGTCGTCCCCGTGCTCACGAAGGAGGCGCCGTAGTGAAGCCGCCCGCAGCGGTTGCGATCGCAATCGACGAACTGCGCGCGATGCAAACGTCGGATGCGCAATGGGCGCTGCTCGACGTGCGCGAGCTCGGTGAAGCGGAGCGCGGCCACATCCCGGGCGCGACGTTTTTGCCGCGGCGTTCGCTCGAGTGGCGCCTGAGCGAACTCGTGCCGGCGCGTTCGACCACGCTCGTGTTGTACGACGAAGGCGGCGAGCGTGCGGCCTGGGCGGCGCAAACCTGCGCGGAGCTCGGGTATCGCGACGTGCGGGTGCTCGCCGGCGGGCTTGCGGCGTGGTGCGCCGCCGGCGGCGCGGTCGCGAGCGGCAGCAACGTGCCGAGCAAGAGCTTCGGCGAACGGGTCGCCGAAGAGCGCGCCACCCCGCACGTGGCGCCGGCCGTCGTCGACGCCTGGCGCCGCGAGGGCGCGGTGCTGCTGCTCGACATTCGCACGCCCGAGGAGTATGCCGGCCCGCGGATTCCCGAAGCGCTCTCGGCGCCGGGGTTCGACGTCGCGTTCGCGGCCGGGCAGCTCGCGGGCACGAACGTTCCGGTCGTCGTCAACTGCGCGGGGCGCACCCGCAGCATCATCGCCTGCGAGACGCTGCGCGAGCTCGGCGTCGACGCGGTCTACGCGCTCGAGAACGGGACGATGGGCTGGGTGCTCGCCGGCCTCGACTTGGAGAAGGGCGAGGGCCGTGGCGTGTTCGCCGCCACCCCGCAGAGCCGGGCCACGGCCGCGCAGCGCGCGCGGGCACTCGCGCACGCGCACGGCGTGGGCCGCGCCGGCGCGGCGGATTTGGCGGCATGGCTCGAAAGCCGCGCCCGCGGCGAACGCAACCTCTACGTCTTCGACGCGCGCCAGCTGCCGGAATACCAGGCCGGCCACGTCGCCGGCTCGGCCGCCCTGCCGGGCGCGCTCGCGGTGCAGCGGACCGACGAGTTCATCCCCGTGCGCCGGGGGCGGGTCGTCTTCATCGACGACGACGGCGTGCGCGCGAACCTCGCCGCCGCCTGGCTCGCGCGCATGGGCCTGCCCGACGTCTGGGTCCTCGAAGGCGGCATCGAAGCCTGGCGCGCGAGCGGCCGTCCGCTCGAGTCCGGGCGCGCGCCGCGCCGTCCGGCCAACCTCGAGGCGGTACGGACGACGGTGACGCGGCTGGCGGCGCCGGCGCTGGCGGAACGGTTGGCAGCCGACGCGGACGCGCTCGTCATCGACGTGGGCACGAGCCGCGACGTCGCCCGCGCGCACTTGGCGGGCGCGACCTGGATCCCGCGGGGATGGCTCGAAGCGCGCCTCGGCGCGGCGGGTGCCCGTCCCGAGCGGACCATCGTGGTGACCGCGCGCGACGAAGCGCAGTCGGTGTTCGCGGCCGCGTCGCTGCAACGGCTCGGATACGAGCGCGTCGTCGTGCTCGAGGGCGGCACGGCCGCGGCCGGCGAGCTTCCGATCGCGTCGGGACTCCCGGCGGCGGACGCCGGCGCCGACGACGTGATCCTCCCGCCCTACGCGAAAGGCGAAGCGGGGATGCGCGAGTACCTCGCGTGGGAGCTTGCGCTGACCAAGCCCTCCTAGCGGAACCTTGAGAAAATCCTGGCGGTCTTAGCGGGTGAAGCCCCCCGGTCGTGACGAACGAGCGGAAAACGGCATCGGCAACGCCGGGTCGATCCCGCGATTGGCGCTCCGGACGAGCAGACAACGTCCCGCAGTGCCCCCGGCGATGGCGATGTCAGATGGCGAAGGATCCCGTGCGTTCAGGCGTGCGGCATCTCGCACGTCAGTGAGCCGAGATAGGAACTGCATGACCGCCAAAGCCGCACTGTCGCTGCGTCCGTATCAAGTGGACGCGCAAGATGCCATTGCGTCCGCCGTTCGCCGGGGCGTCCGCAAGCAATTGATCTCGATGGCGACCGGGCTCGGCAAGACCGTGCTGATTGCGAGCCTGCCCGAGCATCTGGAGATCGAGCGGCCCGACGTGATCCTCGCGGTCGCGCACCGCGACGAACTGATCGATCAACTCGCCGAGAAGTTCGCGATCGCCAATCCGAAACTGCGGGTCGCGCGTGAGAAGGCCAAGGACGTCGCCGCCGCCGACACCGATATCGTCGTCGCCTCGGTGCAGACGCTTCAGAAGACCCGCCTGGCGCGCGTGATCAAACGCTTCGCCGGGCGCATCGCGCTGCTGATCATCGACGAAGCCCATCACGCGGCGGCCAACTCGTACCGCGCGATCGTCGACGCGATCCTCGAAGCGCGCGAAGATACGATCGTGCTCGGCTTCACCGCAACCCCGAACCGCGCCGACAAAGTGGGGCTGACCGAGGTCTTCGACGAGATCACGTTCGACATGGGCATCGGGCCGGGGACGCAAGAAGGCTATCTCGTCCCCTTCCAATCTTACACGATTCGCACCCAGACGAATCTCGACGGCATCCGCCGCGGCGCCGACGGCGACTTCGCGATCGGCGAACTCGCGCAGCGGATCAATACCGACTACCGCAACACCCTCGCGGTCAACGGCTACCTGCAATACACGCCGGGCGCACGGGCGCTCGCCTTCGCGGCGACCGTCGCTCACGCCAAGGCGTTGTGCGAGACGTTCGTCGCCGCCGGCGTCAACGCGCGCTGGGCCAGCGGGACGACGCCGAAGGAAGAGCGCCGCAAGATCGTCGACGACTTTCGCAAGGGCCGCTTCGAAGTGCTGGTCAACTGCGGGCTGTTCCTCGAAGGCTTCGACGTCCCCGATACGTCGGTGATCGTCAACGCGCGGCCGACGCAGAGCACGCCGCTCTACCAGCAGATCATGGGCCGCGCGTTGCGCCCGATCGACGATCTCGCCAAGCCGCTCTCGGCCGAAGCCGAGGCCGCCGAGCGCCGCTTGATGATCCTCGAAAGCCCGAAGCCGCATGCCGTCGTGCTCGACGTCGTCGACCAAGCGCGCAACCACGAAGTCGTGTCGGTCCCCTCGCTGCTGGGGCTGCCGCCGCAGTTCGATCCGCAAGGGCGGCGGATGGACGAAGTCGTGCCGATGTACGAGCGCTTGCAGAAGCTCTCGCGCCGCGAAGCGGATCGCGTGCAGAATTTCGAGCAGCTCGAAGTGGCGCTCAAGCACGCCGAAGAAGCCGAAGCGCTCGACGACGACCGCACCGGGACGTGGCGCCCCAAGGGCGAGAAGCTCGTCCTGCACCGCCCGATCGTCTACAGCGCGAAGGACATGAACGGCCGGCCGATACCGGATTTCAGCGAACGCTACTCCGACTTCGTCGAGAAGGGCCGCCAGATCGCGCCGAACGCCGTATTCCCGCGCGACGCCGCTCCGGCGCTGCGCTTCAACCTCAAGACGTTCCGCAAACTCGAACCGTCGATCGAACTGATGCCCGACGGCGACGGCCGCTCGATCGGCTTCATTTCGCTGGGCACCGAAGTCCAGCGGGTCGTGATCCCCGCCGGGCTCGTCCACGCGACGATCCTGGCCGAAGAACGGCTGGAACGCGCGATCGCGCACGCGACCGGCGTGCAGCAACGCCGCAAAACCGGCTAAATGGGTTCAGGCCTTACGCCTGAACCCGTCGCCCCGCGCTTCGCGCTCGGCGCAATCGACTAGTCCGTCCCTCATGCGAGGGGCGTTTCCACGATCGCGTTGCCTTGACGTTCGACGCGGAATGCGCGGGCGCCGGGCTTGCCGGCGATGACGCGCGCGAGCGTATCGTCGACGAAGTGCAGTGCGGCGCCATCGTCGGCCGCGTAGCCGGGGCCGATGCCGCCGCGCGCCATCAGCGCGTGCAGCGACGGACGGCGGTCGGCTTCGCCGTCGTAGTGCGGGCAGAAGCTGCCGCGCAGGAAGCCCAGCGCAGGCATGCACGTCAGCGGCCCGGCGATCGAGTCGGTCAAGCCCTCGTCGAACCAGCAGATGCCGCCCGCGCTCGAACCGCATAACACGATCCCGCGCTCCCACGCCTCGCGCAGGATCGCGTCGAACCCCCACTCTCGCCAGACCGCGAGCATGCTGCGCGTGTTCCCTCCGCCGATGTGCACCACGTCGTGCGCGAAGGTGTATGCGGCCAGATCGGCCGGCGTGCGGCGGAAGAACGACAGGTGTTCGGCGCGGCACTCGAGCTTCGCATAGTTCGCGTAGAAGCGGATGACGTTGACGTCGGCGTCGCCGTTCGCAGTCCCGACGTAGCAGACGGTGGGCCTCGGTTTGCCGGTGGCGGCCAGGATCGCGCTCTCGATGACCGGCGTCTCCTGGTTGAACACGCCGCCTCCCATCGCAAAGATGTGCCGGCCGCTCATGCCGTCCGCTCCGCGCGCGCGACCCGCCGGCCCTTGCCTCGCACCAACCGAAGTACCATACCAATCTCAATCCACAAGCGAGCAGGCAAACCCTTGCCAATCGCCGGGAAGCGCGCGCCGATTCCGCTCGGACGGGACGACGACGGCCCGGCGCGAGGTCGCATGATGAGCGTGCCAGACGTTGCGGAAGTGGTCCTCCCGCCGGGGATCGTCCGCATCGAGCTGCCGATGACCGGCAATCCGCTCCGCTTCATCAACGGGTATCTTCTCGAAGGCAAGCGCGGCTACGTGCTGATCGATTGCGGCTGGGACTTGCCGGACGTGTGGGATGTGCTCGTCGCGGGTCTCGCGCTGGCCGGCTTGCGCGTCGGCGACATCACCGATCTGGTGTGCACGCACTTCCATCCCGATCACTACGGGTTGGCCGGGCGCTTGGTGCGCACGGTGGGCGCACGCTTGATGATGCACCGCCTCGACTGGGACGTCGTGCGCACGCGGCTCGCGGACGCGGCGGTCGCCGACCGCGCGAGCGACGCGTGGCTCGTGCGCAACGGGCTCGCCGTGATGCCCGACGTCGCGACGTCCCATCGTCAAGTGATGAAGTACTCGGTCGTCGAGCCGGCGCGTTTTCTCGCCGACGGCGACGCGATCGAACTGGCGAACGGCGGCGCGCTGCGCGCGGTGTGGACGCCCGGGCACAGTCCGGGGCACTTCTGCTTCCACGACGCGCAGCGGGGCGTCTTGTTCACCGGCGATCACATCCTGGATCCGATCACGCCGCACGTCGGGTTGTGGTTCGATTTGGGCACCGATCCGCTCGGCGACTTCATCGCGTCGCTGCAGAAGGCCAAGGCCACGGGGGCCTCCGTGGCCGCGCCGGCGCACGGCCGGCCGTTCGCCGATCCCGGCCTGCGCGCCGACGCGCTGGTCGCCCACCACCATACGCGCGAAGCGGCCGTGGTGGCGGCCTTCGATGGCGCGGAACCGGTCACTGCCGGCGCGGTGGCGCACAAGCTGCCGTGGACGCGCCGCCAGCAACTCTTCTCGGAACTCTCCGACTTCCACCAGCAGTTCGCGCTGGCCGAAACGATCGCGCACCTCGAGCATCTGCGACGGCACGGGCGCGTGCACCGCATCGAGACGCACGACCGCATCCTCTACGAGATGCGGCGGTAGACGACGCCGAACCCGAATTCCGCTTCGATCGTGAAAGCGGCCGTGCGCTCGATCTCGCCGCGTTCGACCGGCGTGTGGTACAGCACGATCAGTTCTTGCGCCGGGTCGCGCGCGAGGCATCGCCGCACGACGCTTTCGAGCATCGCCCCGTCGAACGGATTGTACAGGTACAGCACCAGGTCGCCACGCGGAAAGCGGTACCGGGCCGCGTCGGCCCGTACGATGCGCACGTCGGCGCAGGCCCGAGGGCCGGTGTACGAGGCCAGGTTGTCCTCCGCGATCGCGTGCAGCGCGGGTGAAATTTCGATCCCGACCACCT
This sequence comes from Vulcanimicrobiota bacterium, assembly GCA_963749395.1. Classification (GTDB taxonomy): domain Bacteria; phylum Vulcanimicrobiota; class Vulcanimicrobiia; order Vulcanimicrobiales; family Vulcanimicrobiaceae; genus CAVVMT01. The sequence continues at coordinate 352,493 of CAVVMT010000008.1, read as the reverse complement.
GGCGGAACGGCCGCTGCGCCGCGATGAACACGGCGCGGCCCATGCCGCAACCGACGTCGACGAAGTATGCGTTGCCGATCGCGATCGGGATCGCGTCGAGCAGCATGCCGACGTCGGCCGGAGGCGTGGGCTCGTAGTGGGTAGCATGTTCGATGCCGGGACCGACCGCATCGGGGTCGAGGTCGCCGAGCAGCACCAGCGCTTCTGTGGTCACGTGGTGCGCGGCGTCGAATCGGCGTCCGGCGCCGCGTCCGGAGCCGCGCGCCTTATTCGCCGGAGACACTGCACGTGGACGTGATGATCGCCTCTCCTCTGGAGTCTTCGCTCGTCGAGCGGATTCGTGCCGCCGAGCCCGAGTACACGGTGCTGTACGATCCGGCCTTGCTGCCGCCACCCCGCTATCCCTCCGATCATCGCGGTGCCGACGCATTCGCGCGCACGGGCGAACAGCAAGCCACGTGGGATTCGTGGATCGGGCGCGCCGCTATCCTCTTCGGCATCCCGGGAGATACCCCACAGGGCCTGCGGTATGCGCTCGATCGCGGACCGAACATCCGGTGGATTCAAGGGACGGCGGCGGGTGCGGGCGAGCAAGTGCGCGCGGCGCAACTTTCCGCCGCCGAACTGGCGCGGGTCCGCTTCACGTCGGCGGCCGGCGTACACGGATCGATGCTCGCCGAGTTTGCGCTCTTCGGCATCCTCGCGCTGCTCAAGAACGTACGCCGGCTGCTCGACGATCAGCGCACGAGCGGTGGGCGCACTACGCGCAAGGCGAACTGCACGGCGCGACGATCGTCGTCGTCGGGCTCGGGCACATCGGCGCGGAGATCGCGCGCCTCGGGCGCGCGTTCAACGCGCACGTCGTCGCGGTCACGCGCGACGGCGAGCCGGTCGACGTGGCCGCCGAGACCGTGGGGACCGCCCGGCTCGCCGAGGTCGCGGCACGCGCCGACGTGCTCGTCTGCGCGCTGCCGAACACCGATCAGACGCGCGGGCTGATCGGGCGGCCGGTGATCGAAGCACTCCCCGCGCAAGCGATCGTCGTCAACGTCGGCCGCGGTCCGGTCATCGACGAAGAGGCGCTGGTCGAAGCGCTCGTCACCAAGCGCATCGCGGGCGCGGCCCTCGACGTCTTCGCGCGCGAACCGCTGCCGCCGCAGAGTCCGCTGTGGAAGCTCGACAACGTGATCCTCAGCCCGCACACCGCGGCCCTCTCGGTGCACGAGAACGCGCGCATCGTCGACTTGTTCGTCGACAACCTGCGCCGATACCGCACGGGCGAACCGCTGCGCAGCCTCGTCGATACGGCGCTGTTCTACTAACCGCGTGGAATGACGCCGGCCGGCGTCGAATCGCTTCGGTCCCTCACGTCACGTGGATTCCGCGCGGCGCAATCTCAAGGAGTGTCGATCATGCCGTCCGGAACCGAGCAAGACAGGCTCGCCGAGGCCCACGGGGCCCAGGTTCCGTGGAAACGATGGGGTCCGTATCTCAGCGAACGCCAGTGGGGCACCGTGCGCGAAGACTACAGCGCCGACGGCAACGCGTGGGCGTATTTCTCGCACGATCAAGCGCGCTCGCGCACCTATCGCTGGGGTGAAGACGGCATCGCGGGATTCTCCGACGAGAAGCAGCGCTTGTGCTTCAGCGTCGCGCTCTGGAACGGCGCCGATCCGATCCTCAAAGAACGCCTCTTCGGCTTGACGAACGCCGAAGGCAACCACGGGGAAGACGTCAAGGAGTATTACTTCTACCTCGACAGCACGCCCACGCACTCGTACATGAAGATGCTGTACAAGTATCCGCAGGCGGCGTTCCCCTACGACGATCTGGTGGAGACCAACCGGCAGCGCGGGCGGCTCGACTTCGAGTACGAATTGCTCGACACCGGCGTGTTCGACGAGGATCGCTACTTCGACGTGTTCGTCGAATATGCAAAGGCCGGCCCGGAAGACGTCTTGATCCGCATCACCGCCGCCAATCGCGGCGACCGGGCCGCGGCGCTGCACGTGCTGCCGACGCTGTGGTTCCGCAACACCTGGCGCTGGCCGCCGCGCACGGGCAAGCCGCAGCTCGAGCGCGTCGGCGGCCCGGGGCAGAGGTATCGGGCGGTGCACGATGTGCTCGGCACGTACACGCTGAAGTGCGATGCCGCCGTTCCGTTGCTGTTCACCGAGAACGAATCCAACGACGCGCGCCTCTTCGGAGCGAGCAACGCGACGCCGTACGTCAAGGACGGCATCAACGACTACGTCGTCCATGGTGCGGCGACGGTCAATCCGGCGGGGACGGGGACGAAGGTCGCGGCCGATTACGCGCTCGCGGTGGCCGCGCACGGCTCCGAGGTGATTCGACTGCGCTTGAGCCGGGCCGGAAGCGAGCGCAGCGAGCCGTTCGGGGATGCTTTCGACGCGCTCTTCGCGCAGCGGATCGCCGAAGCGGACGAGTTCTACGGCACGTTGACGCGCCGCTTGAGCCCCGATGCGGCCCTGGTCGCGCGTCAGGCGTTCTCCGGGATGCTCTGGTCGAAGCAGTACTTCTTGTTCGACCTCGACCTGTGGCTCCCCGAACACGGCACCGACGGCATCCAGGGGCTCGAGAAGCGCGGCTCAGCCGCAATCGCGAGTGGTATCACATGATCAACGACGACGTGATCTCGATGCCCGACAAGTGGGAGTATCCGTGGTACGCGGCCTGGGACTTGGCCTTCCACACGCTGCCGCTGGCGATGGTCGACCTCGATTTTGCCAAGGATCAGCTCTCGTTGATGTTGAGCGATCTCTACATCCATCCCAATGGGCAGCTGCCGGCCTACGAATGGAACTTCGGCGACGTCAATCCGCCGGTGCACGCGTTTGCCGTCAAGATGGTGTACGACATGGAGAAGGGCCGCGCCGGGAAAGGCGACTCGAGCTTCCTTTCCCGGGCGTTCAACAAGCTGCTGCTCAACTTCACGTGGTGGGTCAACCGCAAAGACCGCGAGGGCAAGAACGTCTTCGAAGGCGGCTTTCTCGGCCTCGACAACATCGGCATCTTCGACCGCAGCGCGCCGCTGCCGACGGGCGGGACGCTCGAACAAGCCGATGGGACGGCGTGGATGGCGTTCTACGCGCTGAGCATGCTCGACATCGCCGCCGAACTCGCGTCGGTCGATCCGTCGTTTCAAGACATGGTCGTCAAGTTCGCCGAACACTTCATGTGGATCGCGATCGCCGTGCTGCGCAAGACCGGCGACGGCGCATCGATGTGGGACGAGGAGGACGGCTTCTTCTACGACGTCCTGCGCGCGCCGGACGGAACTGCCGGCCGGCTCAAAGTTCGCTCGCTCGTGGGCCTCTTGCCGATGGCGGCGGTCATGACGTTCGACCATCACTTCCTGGAACGCGTGCCGCAGGCGCTCGAACGCTTTCGGCGGCGGATGCAACATCAACCGGAAATCATGCAGCTGCTGCCGTTCGTGGATCGGCCCGGCGTGGGCGACAGCCGCATTCTCACGCTCGTCGATGAGGAGAAGCTGCGCGCGCTGCTCGCGCGGCTGCTCGACGAGAACGAGTTCTGGGGCCCGTACGGCATCCGTTCGATCTCGCGCTACCACCGCGATCATCCGTACGTGCTCGACGTCACCGGCCAGGAGTACAAGGTCGCGTACTTGCCCGGCGAGTCCGATACCGGGATGTTCGGCGGCAACTCGAACTGGCGCGGCCCGGTGTGGATGCCGATCAACGCGATCCTGTACCGCGCCCTGCTGCAGTTCTACCGCTTCTACGGCGACGAGTTCACCGTCGAATGCCCGACCGGTTCGGGCGTGTACAAGAACCTCTTCGAGGTCGCGCGCGAACTCGGCGCGCGGCTCGCGGCGATCTTCTTACGCGACGAGAACGGCCGCCGCCCCGTATTCGGCGGCGCGGAAAAATTCCAGACCGATCCGCACTGGCGCGACCATCTGCTGTTCTACGAATACTTCCACGGCGACAACGGGGCCGGCCTCGGGGCAAGCCATCAGACCGGCTGGACCGGCCTCATCGCCTACCTCATGCGCTCGGAGTCGAACGTGTCGGCGAAAGACTGGCTACGAGCGCGGCCGCGACGCCGGAATTCGCAACGATTAAGGGTGAACCGCGGCGCCGGCGGCGGGTGCGCGCCGGCCGGAGGGCACGGGCGCGGCCAGGGTCAGCACGCCCGCCAGGAAGAGCGAGGCCGCCATCAGCCCGAACGAGAGGGTCGCCGATCCGGTGAGCCCGTTGAGGTAACCGACCAGATATGCGCCGAAGAACCCGCCGAGCGCGCCGCACGAGTTGATCAGGGCGCTCGCCGAGCCGACGACCGTGGCCGGCAGCATGTCGGGGATCATCGCGAAGAACGGGCCGTAGGGTGCGTACATCGCGGCCCCGGCGACCACGAGCAGCAGAAACGAAGCGACGAAGTGCGACGCGCCCAGGAAATAGGAGCCGGCGAACGCGGCCGCACCGACGAACATCGAGATCGACACGGTCCCTTTGCGATTGAGCGTGCGATCCGCATAAGCCGACACGAGCAGCATCGCGACGACCGCGACGACGTACGGTACCGACGTCAGCCAGCCGGTGTCGACGATGCTCAGGCTGCTCGCGTTCTTGACGATCGAGGGCAGCCACAGCACGAATCCGTAGATACCGAAACTCCAGCACAGATACTGTACCGAGAGGACGAGCACCGCCGGCTTCGTCAGCGCGTCGCGCAGGCTCGCGACCGGCGGGATGCCGGCCTGTTCGGCCTGCAGCTGGGCCAGCAGCGCGTCGCGCTCGGCGGGATCGAGCCACGTCGCCTCGCGCGGATCGTCTTGCACGAGGCGATACCACAGGAACGCCCACACGATCGCCGGGATACCTTCGATGATGAACATCCAGCGCCAGTCGATCGCGGCGATCAGGTATCCCGACACGATAGAAGCCCACAGCACCGTGACCGGGTTGCCGAGAATCAAAAACGTATTCGCGCGCGAACGCTCCCCGCGCGTGAACCAGTGGCTGAGAAACACGAGCAGTCCGGGGAGTACGAAGCTCTCGACGATACCCAAGCAAAACCGGTCGACGAACAGCAGCGGGATGTTGCGGATGATCCCGGTCGCCGACGCCAGGAACCCCCACGCCAGCAGCCCCCAGAACAGCAAGTGCTTCGCGCTGCGCGACTCGGCGTAGTGTCCGCCCGGCACTTGAAACAAGAAGTAGCCCAGGAAGAACACGGCGCCGAGCAGTGCGGCCGTTTGCGACGTGATGCCGAGGTCTTTCGCCAGCCCGGCGGCCGCACCGAAGCCATAGTTGACCCGGTCGAGATACGCCAAGCTGTAACTGATGAAGGCAATGGTCACGAGCCGCAGCCAGCGGCTGCCGGATCGCTTGGGGCGGGTGATCGCGTTCGTCGTCATCGGTGTGGGGCGCTCGTACCCATGTCGGGCAAACGGCTCACGGTGCCGCGCCCGCGATGAACGGCGGTGCCCTCGCGGACGCCGCCGGCGTGGCGGCCGCCGTTCTCGACGGCGAGCTTTTGCTCTTGGGGCGGCGGTTGAGCGCGTTCGGCCGCGGCATGTGGGCCCTGCCCGGAGGCAAGTCCGAAGCACGCGAAGATCCCGAGACGGCGTTGGCGCGGGAACTGCTCGAGGAAACCGGGTTGACCGCGCGGGCGCTCCAGCTCGTGGCGACGCAGGTCGACGCGTTTCCTGAAGTGGGGCTGCGGTACACGACGCGCTTCTACGCGGTGACCGCCTGGCGGGGCAGCGTCGAGAACCGCGAGCCCCAAAAGTGCGCCGGCTGGGGGTGGTTCCCGATCGACGCGCTGCCGGAGCCGCTCTTCATGATCCACGAGGAGACGCTCGCCGCGTTGCGCTCGCTCGCGAAAAGGGAGTGAGGCCGCGCCCGAGGTGTTGCGGGTACAACCGGCGGGCACAATGCCGGTATGAACGTCCGCATCATCGTCCCGATCCTGCTCGCCTACGCGTTCGCGGCGGCCGCGGGTGCGTTCGCCGCCTCCGTTCCGACCGCCGACGAACAGTTCGTGCAACGTGCGTACGAAGACGGCTACGCGGAAGTGGTGCTCGGCAAGATGGCGATGCAGAACGGCGATACCGACGCCGCCAAGATGTTCGGCGAACGCATGGTCACCGACCGTACCCGGGACATCAATCGGCTCGCCAAGCTCGCTGCGGCCGACGGGGTCAGTGTCGAGATGGCGCTGCCTTCGGAGGCGCAGGAGGAAGAGGCCAAGCTGCAACGGCTCTCCGGGCCGGCGTTCGACAGCGCGTACGTCGGCTACGAGGCCGCCGATCAGCGCCGGGACATCGCCGCTTACCAGCGCGAGTCGACCTCGACGAAGAACGCAGCGCTCAAGGGCTACGTCGATCGATCGCTTCCGGTGCTCGAAACGCACGAAGCGCTGGCGCGCAAGGCGGCCGCGCAACTCGGCGCCCCCGGCGGCTCCTAGGCCGCTTCACGGGCGGAACGCCGCATCGCCGTCGCGCTCGATGCGCGCGGGCAGTTCTACTTCCCAGGACAGATACCGGCGCATCGCCTCCTCTGCCGGGCCGTCTTGCTCGTAAGGGCGATACGCGAGATCGTCACGGTCGTCGGCCAGGCGTTCGTCACCCTCGACGAGCGGAAGTCCCGCTTCACGCCACGCGCCCGTCCCGCCTTCGAGGACGACGACCCGGCGCCGCGTCCCGTCGTCGCCCTCACCGGCCAGGACGCGAACCTCGGGCCACGCCAGCCGCGCGAGCGCACCGTCCGGCGACACGAGCGCCACCAGCGTCGCCGTCTTCTGGGCGTCGACGATCGCGTAGTACGAGCGCCCCAAGCGGGCGCGGATGGCAAACCAGGCGCCGGGAACGTGGCCCCGGCGATACGTCCGCGAATCGGCCAAGTCGATCGCGAGCGCCGAGCCGGCGGCGAGCGCGGCCTGCAATTCACGCCCGCCGATTTGCTCGGCGTCGATGGCGTCGAGCCCGAGCACCGGCGCGCGCTCCGGCCCGGTCTCGAGGCCTTCGACGTCGAGGTCGTCGCCGTCGCGGTGCGGCAGCGCGAACGCGTAGACGTCGTCCCATCCCATGCGCCTCAGCCAGGCCGCCGTCATCGGCGCGCGGACGCGGTCGGCATCGATCAGAACCAGTTGCGCGTTGCGCGTCCCGACGAATGCGTCGGTGGCCTGGACGAGCTGGCCGCCGGGCGCGCAGCGTGCGCCGGGCAAATGCCCCGCTTCGTACTCGGCCGGCGTGCGCACGTCGAGCAGGTAGAGCGTCCGCTCGGCGTCGCGGGACAGGGTCGCGATCCCGTCGCCGTCGATGCGGCGCACGCCGTGCCGGTCGGCGACCCGCGCGGCCGCGCGTTGCGACCAGCCCAGCGCGTCCGGGGTCGGACGCGGCGCATGGTCGGTGCGGCCGCGGTCGAGCCGCAGACCCGCCAGATGCCAGCCCATCGTTCCGTTTTCCAGCGCCACGACGCGGTTTTCGAGCCCCGCGTCGATCAGCGACTGCGCGCCGATGATGCTGCGGGTGCGCCCGGCGCAGTTGACGACGACGAGCGTGTCGGGCGAGGCGACGAGCGCGGGGGCGCGATACACGAGCTCGGCGCCGGGACAGTCGAGCGCGCCGGGGATGCTCATCGCGCGGAACTCCTCGAGCGGCCGGCTATCGAGGACGACCACGTCTTCCCCCGCCTCGAGGATCGCCTCGAGCTCGCGCGGGGAGACGTGCGGAGTGCCCAGCCGCGCTTCGACCATCTCGCCGAATGCCTTGCTCGGGACGTTGACGCCGCTGAACGTCTCGTAGCCGGCCGCCCCCCAGGCGTCGATGCCGCCGTCGAGAACGCCCACGTCGCGGTAGCCGAGCGCCGCCAGGCGGGCCGCGGCGCGCGCGGCCACGCCTTCCCCGCCGTCGCACACGACGATGCGCACCGACCGGCGCGGAACGAGCGCCGCGACGCGCATCTCGAGGCGGCTGAGCGGCAGCGACACCGCGAAGAGCAAGTGCCGTTCGCCGAACGCTCCTTCTTCGCGTGCGTCGAGGAGCGCGAGCTCCCGGCCGTCGCGCAGCATCGCTTTCAATTCGCTCGGGCTCACCGCATGCACCATGGCTCGCGCTACGCGAGCGGCCGCCATCCGTCCTTTTGGTGCGACTTTTGTCGTTCATTCTCACGCAGGGGCCCGAGCGTGTAGGACGGGAACAATCAAGGCTGGGGACGCGGACCACCCGGTGATCGCGTCGTGATGGGAGAGAAGAAGAGATCATGTCGGACAACGGAAACGGCGTAGCCGGAAAGATGAAGCTGGTCAACGAGAAGGGCGAGGTCGTCACCGACCTCGACGTGTTCAAGGGAACGCTCGGCTACGATGTCGTCGACGTTCGCAAGCTGCTGGACACGACGGGATACTGCACCTACGACCCGAGCTTCGGCAGCACCGCGAGCTGCCAATCGTCGATCACGTACATCGACGGCGACGAGGGGATATTGCTGTATCGCGGCTACCCGATCGACGAGCTGGTCGAGAAGAGCACCTATCTCGAGGTCGCGTACTTGTTGCTGTACGGCGAGCTGCCCACTCCGCCTGAACTGGCCAAGTTCAACCACAACATCATGCACCACACGATGGTGCACGAGCAACTCGCAACCTTCTATCGCGGCTTTCGCCGCGACGCCCATCCGATGGCGATCATGCTCGGGGTCGTCGGCGCGCTTTCGGCGTTCTTCCCCGACAGCTGCGACGTCTTCAACGCGCGCGAGCGCGAGATCTCGATTCACCGGCTGCTGGCGAAGGTGCCGACGATCGCCGCAATGGCGTACAAGTACAGCATCGGCGAGCCGTTCGTGTACCCGCTCAACGACCTCGACTACTCGTCGAACTTCCTCAACATGATGTTCTCGGTCCCGGCCGGGAAGTACAAGATCAACCCGCTCTTCGTCAAGGCGATCGACGCGCTGCTGATCGTGCAAGCCGATCACGAACAGAACGCGTCGACGTCGACGGTGCGCACGGTCGGTTCGAGCCGCGCGAATCCGTTCGCGAGCGTCGCCGCCGGTTGCGCTTCGCTGTGGGGCCCGATCCACGGCGGGGCCAACGAAGCCGTGATCGAGATGCTCGAGCAGATCGGCGACAAGTCGCGCATTCCCGAGTTCATCCGCCGCGCGAAGGACAAGGACGACTCGTTCCGCTTGATGGGCTTCGGCCATCGCGTCTACAAGAACTACGACCCGCGGGCGAAGGTGCTCCAGGAGATCAGCGGCCAGATCCTCGCCGAGATGGGACACGCCGACGATCCGACCTTCGAACTGGCCAAGGAGCTCGAGAAGATCGCGCTCAACGACGACTACTTCGTGCAGCGCAAGCTCTATCCGAACGTCGACTTCTACTCGGGCATCATCATGCGGGCGATCGGCATCCCGATGCAGATGTTCACCGTCATCTTCACGATCGCGCGCACCGCCGGATGGCTCGCGCAGTGGAAAGAGATGATCGAGGATCCCGACGCGCGCATCACGCGCCCGCGCCAACTCTACACCGGAAAGTCCGAGCGCCACTACATTCCGGTCGAGCAGCGGGTCGCGGTCAACGGCCAAAAACAGGTCGAAGTGCTCCCGATCCCCGTCGGTTCGTAAGCCTAACGCACGCCCGGCGTGCCGGCACTCGTGGGTGGAGGCGTCGTCGTCGCAAGCGGTGACGCCTCCGGCGTCTGTGCCGGCGCCGCGCTGGACGCCGAGATGCCGGGCGACGTCACGGCAGCGGGGCTGTCGTCACCCGACGGCGACGGTGACGGGGACGCCGCGACCGGCGTCGGCGGCGGCGTCACGACGTCGTAGCCCGCCGCTTCCGGGATGCCGTTGTCGAGCGCGAGTTGGCTCTGCTTGCCGTACGGCGTGTTGTCGTAGCGGGCAACGATTCGTTGCAGCAGATGGGTCGCGCGGTCGTGCGCCTCGGGGAGCGGGATCGTTTCCATCACCTGCTCGAGGCCGTACGTCGTCTGCGGCAGCCAGCTGTCGCGCGGAAATTCTTCCGCCCACGCGAACAGCGTGTCTTCCATGATCCGCGCGTCGTGCAGCGCGTCGCCCGGGGCGACCGTACGGTAGCCGATCTGTTTCTTCAGGAATTGAATTTCGTAGCGTAACTGGAGGACGCTCCAGTGGAAGCGTCCGAAGTATCGGTCGCCGGGTGCGTTCTTCGACGGCTTCGGAGTCGCGCTCGCCGCAGGCGCCGGCAGGTGCGGTGCCGGATGCGTCGCCGCACCCGCCGACGAGATGGCGATCGCCATCACGCCGAACGTCACGGCGACGAAGGGCAAGCTTCTCATTCGTCATCGCTTATGACCGTGCGAGCGGCGTCTAAACGTCGAGCGCCGCAAAATGGAGCACGCTTTTCGCGCGACCAAGCAGGCATCGAACCCTCCCTCGCGAACCGGGGGCGAAGTCTTAAGGAGTCATAATGCAAAAATTTTCTTTCCGAGCCCTGGTGACCGTCGCATGTGCCGGAAGCATCGCCGCGCTTCCCGCCCTCGCGCAGATGTCGCCGCCGCCCGCCGGCGCCGGCTCCATGATGATGAAGTCCAATACGGTCATGGCCCCGCTGACGGTCACGATGAACCCGCAAAACGGTTCCGGTGAGAGCGGGACGATCAAGCTGGTTCAGAGCGGCCCGCGCGTCGTCGTGATGGTGCGGGTCAACAACGAGCCCAAGGACGCGATCCAGCCCATGCACATCCACACCGGGACGTGTGCGAACCTGGGCGGCGTCGCCTACCCGCTCAAACCGCTCGTCGACGGCAAGTCGGACACCGTGCTCTCGGACGTGACCCTGGCGTCGTTGGTCGCCAAACCGATGGCCATCAACTCGCACAAGTCGGCGGCGCAACTGAACATCTACACCGCCTGCGGGAACATCGTCGCGCCCTCCTAGCCCACCCACGAGCTGACGGCGCCGGGCCGGGGCGGACGCCCTGGGTCCGGCGTCCAACTCCAGCCTCGTGCAGCGCCCGCTGATCGAACTCCGGCACGTCAACGTTCATCTGCGCGGCCGCGCCGTGTTGCGCGACGTCACCTGGAGCCTCCACGCGGGCGAACAGTGGGCGATCGTCGGGCCCAACGGCGCCGGGAAGAGTACGTTCCTGAGGGTCGTTCGCGGCGATCAGTGGATCGATCCCGACGGCGGCACGCGCCGCTACGCGCTCGAACGCGGCGACGAGAGTGCGGGCGTGGCGCGCGAGTCGATCGGCTACGTGTCGCCGGAGCTGCAGGAACGCTACGTGCGGCTCGACTTGCCGCTGCGCGGGCGAGAATTGGTCGCGACCGGCTTCGACGACGCGATCTATCCGACGCGAGTGCTCGCCGGCGCGCAAGCAGCGCGCCTCGATGCGCTGCTCGTGGCTCTGGGCCTCGAGGGACTTGCAGACAAGCCGCTCGGCCGCTGCTCGTTCGGCGAGTTACGGCGCCTGCTCGTCGCGCGGGCGCTCGTGCGGGGGCCGCGCGTCCTCGTGCTCGACGAGTTCGGCAGCGGCATCGATCGCCGCGCCAAAGCGGAGTTGTTGACGCTCCTCGAGCGCGCGGCCGCCGAGACCCACCTCGTCTGTGCCTCGCATCGCGCGAGCGACTTCATCCCGGCGATCGACCGGCGGGCGGTCATGCGCGACGGGCGCATCGTCGAAGCGGGCCCTTTCGAGCGCCCCGCGCGCGGGTCGCGGCGCACGCCGCCGGCCGCGCCGGCCGTACCGCCGAACGCCGGCGAATTGCTGATCGCGATCCGCGGCGCGACCGTGGTCCGCGGCGGCGCGGGCGTGCTGCAAAACTTGGACGTCGAGATCCGGCGCGGCGAGCACGTCGCGATCCTCGGTCCGAACGGAAGCGGGAAGAGCACCCTCGCGAGCTTGATCGCGGGGACGCTGCCGGCCGCGTACGGGGCCGCGATCGAGCGCTTCGGCGAACGCGGTCCGTTCGACATTTGGAAGCTCAAGACGCGCATCGCGCACGTCTGCGACCAGATCCAAGTCGACTACGACGTCGACATCTCCGTGCGGTCGGTCATCGCATCGGGATTCCACGCCAGCATCGGGCTCTTCCGGCCGCCCGACGCGCAACAACGCGCGGTCGTCGAGGGGCTGATCGAACGCTTGGGTATCGAAGCGCTCGCCGCGCGCCGTTTCTTGGCGCTCTCCTTCGGCGAACGGCGCAAGGTTCTGATCGCGCGCGCGCTCGTGCGCCCGCCCGAACTGTTGATCCTCGACGAAGTCGCAAGCGGGCTCGACGCCGAGTTTCGCACGGCGCTCGAAGCCTTGCTGCACGAGATCGCGGAAGCCGGCGCCACGGTCGTCGTCATCTCACACCACGAGGAGGACATCCCGGCGTTCGTCGCGCGGCGCCTCCACCTTCAAGGCGGCCGTATCGTCGCGTAAGCTCCCTCTAGTGCGTCGGCATGACGAACGATGCGCCGGCGTTCGCAGAGGGCCAGCGCACGGTCGTCGTCTTGAGCCGCGTGTAGAAACGCACGCCCTCGGGGCCGTGGATCGCCATGTCGCCGAACAGCGAGCGCTTCCAACCGCCGAAGCTGTGGAATGCGAGCGGGACCGGGATCGGCACGTTGACGCCGACCATTCCGGCGCTGACATGGTGCGCGAACGTGCGTGCGGTCCCGCCGTCGCGCGTGAAGATCGCCGCGCCGTTGCCGAACTCGTGGGCGTTGACGAGCTCGAGCGCGGCTTGCAATGTGGGAACGCGCACGACGGCGAGCACCGGTCCGAAGATCTCTTCGCGGTAGATGCGCATCTCCGGCGTCACTCGGTCGAAGAGCGTCCCGCCCAGGAAGTAGCCCGCGCCGGCGGGCGGCAGCGTGCGCCCGTCGGCGACGAGCGACGCGCCCTCGCGCTCGCCGGAGGCGATGAAGTCGACGACCCGCGCGCGGTGCTCGGCGGTGACGAGCGGGCCCATCTCGATGCCGGGTTCGTTCCCCGGCCCCACGCGCAACGCCGCGATGCGCTGCGCGAGCCGCTCGACGAGCCCGTCGCCGACGTCGCCGACCGCGACCGCCACCGAGATCGCCATGCACCGTTCCCCGGCCGAACCGAACGCCGAGCCCATCAGCGCGTCGACCGCACCGTCCAGATCGGCGTCGGGCATCACGACGAGGTGGTTCTTCGCCCCGCCCAGCGCTTGCACGCGTTTCCCCGTCTCGGCGCAGCGCGCGTAGATGCGTTGCGCGACCGGCGTCGAGCCGACAAAGCTGACCGCGGCGACGCCGGGATGCGCGAGGATCGCCTCGACGGCCTCACGGTCGCCGTTGACGACGTTGAACGCGCCGTCGGGCAAGCCGGCCTGCTTCAGCAGAGCCGCGAGTTCCAAGCAGAGCGAGGGGTCTTTCTCGCTCGGCTTCATGATGAACGTGTTGCCGCACGCGAGCGCGACCGGGAACATCCACATCGGGACCATCGCCGGAAAGTTGAACGGCGAGATGCCCGCGCACACGCCCAGCGGTTGGCGCATCGCGTAGCTGTCGATCCCGGTGCCGACGTTCTCGCTCATCTCGCCCTTGAGCAACTGCGGGATGCCGCACGCGAACTCGACGACTTCGAGGCCGCGCTGCACTTCGCCGCGCGCGTCGTCGAGCGTCTTGCCGTGCTCGGCCGTGATGACGGCGGCGAGCCGGTCGGCGTTCGCGGCCAGCAGTTCGCGGAAGGCGAACATCACGCGCGCGCGGCGCAGCGGGGTCACCTCGGCCCAGTCGCGGAAGGCGCGGGTCGCGCTCGCGACCGCCGCGTCGACTTCGGCGGCCGAAGCGAACGCGACGACCGCCCGGCGTTCGCCGGTCGCCGGATCGTAGACGTCGCCGCCGCGCCCCGGCTCACCCGCGACCGCGCGGCCGCCGATGAAGTGGCCGAGCGTCACCGTTTCGTCGATCGTATCCATTCGCGAGGTGTAACGCGGGGCGGCCCCGCTTCCCTCTCGATCAGTTGGTGTGTTCGGTCGGATTGGCGGCGAAGTCGGTGAAGAGTGCGCCCTGCTTGTTGAGGAAGCTTTGGGCGGCGGCCTTGGTCTTGGGGTCGGTGCCGCACGCCGCTTCGATCTTGGCGACCTTGACCATCGCGGCGTGCTGCGCGCCCATCATCGCCATGAAGTCTTTGTCGACGTTGCCGCTCGGCTTCATCGCCGGCATCATCATCATCGTGTCGTGCATGGCGGCGGGCGCGGTCGAACAGTCGGTGGCGGTCATCGAATCGGCGGCTGCCGGAAGTGCCCCGAGCGGGAGCGCGGCGCACAGGGCGAGCGTAGCGAGGGCGAATTGACGAAACATTGCGTGATTTCCTCAAGGGTCGGCGAGCGGTGGCCTCGGGGGCCGCTGCAAGCATAGTCGCGGGCGCACGGCGAAGCTGTAGGCTAGCTTGCACTCGAGGAGGGGACGATGCTCGACGTCGCGCTGCCCGCGCTCTCGGAGGAGGACGCCAACCAAACGCCGCCGCTGACCGAGTACAACGTCGTCACTGCCGATCGGGCGCTCGTCGAAGGGGTGCGCCGCGAAGGCGCCGGCTGGTCCGAGCCGGCCTTGCTCGAGCTGGGCGAAACGGCGGGCAGCGCCGAGGCGCTCGCGTGGGGCTTCGAAGCCAACCGCTACCCGCCGGTGTTGCACGTTTACGACGCGCGCGGTTTCCGCCGCGACGAAGTCGAGTTTCATCCGAGTTATCACCGCTTGATGGAGACCGCGACCGCGTACGGGCTGCACGCGTCGTCATGGCGCCGCGGCGGACCGGGCGCTCACGTCGCGCGCAGCGCGATGTTCTACGCGTGGTCGCAGGTCGACGCCGGACACGGCTGTCCGATCTCGATGACGCACGCGGCGGTCGCCGCGCTGCGCGCCCAGCCCGACGTCGCGGCGCTCTGGATGCCGCGTCTCACGTCGCTCTCGTACGAGCCCGCGCTGCGTCCGGTCGCCCAGAAGAACGGGGCGCTGTGCGGCATGGCGATGACCGAACGTCAGGGCGGTTCCGACGTCCGGGCCAACGTCACCCGCGCCGTGGCGGAAGGCGCCGGCGGTGCGTACCGTTTGTTCGGTCACAAATGGTTTTGTTCGGCGCCGATGTGCGACGCGTTTTTGGTGCTCGCGCAGGCGCCCGAAGGCTTGACGTGCTTCTTGTTGCCGCGCGTGCTGGAAAACGGGGAGAAGAACGCGCTCCGCTTGTTGCGCCTCAAAGACAAGCTCGGGAACCGTTCCAACGCCTCGAGCGAGGTCGAGTTCGACGGCGCGCTCGCGCAGCGCGTCGGGCCCGAAGGCCGCGGCGTGCACACGATCATCGAGATGGTCAACTTCACCCGCCTCGACTGCATCACCGGATCGGCCGCCGCGATGCGGGTCGCGCTCGCGCACGCCGTGCATCATGCCGCCCACCGGCGCGCGTTCGGCACGACGCTGATCGATCGCGCCGGCGATGCGCAACGTGCTCGCCGATCTGGCCCTGGAGAGCGAAGCGGCGACGGTCCCGTTCCTGCGGCTCGCACGCGCCTGCGACGCCGCCGGCGACGAGCACGAAGGGGCGCTCAAGCGCATCGGCACGGCGCTGGGCAAGTATTGGGTGTGCAAGCGCGGCCCCGCGTTCGCGGGCGAGGCGCTCGAGTGCCTGGGCGGCAACGGGTACGTCGAGGAAAGCATATTGCCGCGCGTGTATCGCGAGATGCCGGTCAACTCGATCTGGGAAGGTTCGGGCAACGTCAACGCGCTCGACCTGCTGCGGGCGCTGCGCAAGGACCCCGCGACCGTCGCCGCCCTGTTCGCCGAGTTCGCCGCAGTCGAAGGCGCCGACGCGCATCTCGACCGCGCGACGGCGGTGCTGCGCGACGAGCTGGCCGAGGCACGGGCGGCGGAGAGCGATGCGCGCCGCCTGGCGGAACGCTTGGCTTTGAGCCTGCAGGCGGCGCTGCTCGTGCGGCACGCGCCGGCGGCGGTCGCCGACGCCTTCTGCGCATCGCGCCTCGGCGGCGATTGGGGGCACGCGTTCGGGACGCTTTCGCCGCGGGCCGATACCGAGGCGATCGTCAGGCGGGCCTGGCCGCTGCTCTGAGCGAACCCCGCCGCAATGCTCGCACTACGCTACAGGACATGACGATGGCAGCGCTCGACGAAGCCCCGGTCGGATTGGACGAAACTCAGGATCAAAGCACGCTGCGCGCATCGGTCCGCGAACTGTGCCGGTCGTTCTCACAGCAGTACTGGCGCGATCTGGATGCCGAACGCGGCTATCCCGAGGCGTTCGTCAAGGCGCTGACCGATGCGGGGTACCTGGCGGCGCTGATCCCCGAAGCGTACGACGGGGCCGGCTTGGGCATCGCCGAGGCATCGATCATCCTCGAAGAGATCAACCGCGCGGGCGGCAACGCGGCCGCGTGCCACGCGCAGATGTACATCATGGGGACGTTGCTGCGCCACGGCAACGAGGATCAAAAGCGCCGCTACCTGCCGCGCATCGCGACCGGCGAACTGCGCCTGCAAGCGTTCGGCGTCACCGAGCCGACCGCCGGCAGCGATACGACGAAGATCCAAACGGTCGCCGAGCGCCGCGGCGACAAATACGTCGTCAACGGGCAAAAAGTGTGGACCTCGCGGATGCAGCACTCCGACATGATGCTGCTGCTGGCGCGCACGTCGCCGCCCTCCGACGATCCCAAGCTCAAGACGTTCGGGCTCTCGACCCTGCTGGTCGATTTGACGCAGGCGCCGCCCGAAGCGGTCGAGGTGCGCCCGATTCGCACGATGATGAACCACGAAACCAACGAGGTGTTCATCCGCGACCTCGAGGTCCCGGTCGAGAATCTGATCGGCGAGGAAGGGCGCGGCTTCCGCTACATCCTCGACGGCATGAATGCCGAACGGATCTTGATCGCGGCCGAATGCGTCGGCGACGGGCGGTTCTTCATCGACCGCGCGGTCGAGTACACGCGCGAACGCGTCGTGTTCGGCCGCCCGATCGGGCAGAACCAAGGCGTGCAGTTCCCGATCGCCCGCGCGCACGCGGCGCTCGAGGCCGCCGACCTGATGCGCCGTCAGGCCGCCGCGCGGTTCGATGCCGGGCTGAGCATCGGCGCCGAAGCGAACATGGCCAAGTTGCTCGCCTCGGAAGCGTCGTGGCAGGCGGCCAACGCCTCGATGGACGCGCACGGCGGTTACGGTTTCGCCGAAGAGTACGACATCGAGCGCAAATTCCGAGAGACGCGCCTCTACATCACCGCGCCGATCGCGAACAACCTGATCCTCTCGTTCGTCGGCCAGCACGTGCTGGGGATGCCGCGCTCGTTCTGAACCGGCCCACGCCGGCTCGAACTACGGAGCGGCCGAGCGTGAGAGAGTTTTTCGGTACTGCTCGTACGTGGCGAACCACAGCTCCAGCAATTCGTCGTCGGACTGCGTGATCTCGATGCCGGCGCGGTCGGCCGCTTGGTGGAGGACGCCCAAAATGCGACGGTTGCTCAAGCGCCCAAACTTGTAACGCGTCGTCCGCTTCGCGACTTCGAATGCATCTTCATGGAGCGTCCGCTCGAATTCGTTGTCGTAAGCTCTTGCCACCACGCGCACTGCCTCCATCCTAGGATCGTTGCCGCTCCGTTTCTTCGACACCGGCGCGGCGCGTCCGGCTTGGATTAAGAGACTTTGATACAGACGCGGATTGGCCGGCGAGCAGCCGGGCGTCGGCGAGCAGGCGGTGCCAACGCTGCGTGCCCAGTTCGGCGGCGAGTTCGCGCTGCGCCGTGCGCCACAGCGGGCGCGCGCGCGCCAGCGCTTCGCGCCCGTCCGCGGTGCTCTCGACGAGCTTGCGACGCCGATCGGCCCCGGGCACCGTGCGGCAGAGTCCCGCCGCCTCGAGACCGGCGACGTTGCGCGTGACGGTCGACTTCTCCATGACGAAGAGGCCGGCGAGCTCGGTGAGCGGCAGCGGGCCGCGCCGGGCGATCGCGGAGAGCAGGCCGTACTGCGCGATCGTGAGCCCACAGGAGCCCAGCGCCGCGTCGTAGCGTTGGCTGAGCGCGCGGGCCGCGCGCCGCACGTTGAGACACATGCAGTCGGCCGGATCGAAGACGTTGGCACGCACCGTCGGCTTCCCCCTTGACGCAGGCTTGCAATAGTTGTATCTACATAGTTGTAGTTGCAACCAATGAATCCTGCGAAAGCGCGAGGCCGGACGTTGTCGGCATCGGAACCCCCGTCGCTCGTCGAGTACGGCGCGCGGCGCACCTGGATCGTCACCGGCGTCATGGCCGCGACCGTCCTCCAGGTGCTCGACGCGACGATCGTCAACGTCGCGCTCCCCACGATCCAGGGCAATCTCGGCGCGAGTCTGGACGAAGGGACCTGGATCGTGACGGGCTACATCATCGCGGCGGTGATCGTGATCCCGTTGACGCCGTGGCTGCAGACGCGCTTCGGCCGCAAGCAGTACTATGCGGCGGCGATCCTCGGCTTCACGCTCGCCTCGGTGCTGTGCGGACTCGCGACCTCGCTCGAACAGCTCGTGTTCTTTCGCGTTTTGCAGGGGATGTGCGGCGGCGGCCTCGTGCCGACGGGGCAAGCGATCTTGCGCGACACGTTCCCGGCCAAAGAGTTGGGCAAGAGCCAGGCGCTCGTGGCCTTGGGGGCGATCACCGGCCCCAGCATCGGACCGACGCTCGGCGGCATCCTCACCGATCAGCTTTCGTGGAACTGGGTGTTCTACATCAACATCGTTCCCGGGCTCGTGGCGACCGTGCTCGTGCTGTTGTTCCTGCGCAATCCCGCGCCGCCGCGCCGCGCGCCGGTCGACGTGGCGGGGCTGCTGCTACTCGCGGCCGGGCTGGGTTGCCTGCAGTACGTGCTCAACGAAGGCGAACGCAACGATTGGTTCGCCGACGGCGGGATCGTCGCGTGTGCGCTGGTATCGGTAGCGTCGCTCGTCGCGTTTGCCTTTTGGGAGCTGCGCGGGGCGCGCACGCCGATCGTCGACCTGAGGATTCTGAAGAATCCGACGGTCGCCGCCGGTTGTCTGTTGGCGAGCGCGATCGGGTTCACGCTGTTCGGCAGCATCGTGATCGGCCCCCAATTCAACCAGAGCATCCTGAACTTCACCGCCACCCTCTCGGGCGAATCGATCTTGATCCGGGCGATCGCGATCGCGGCCGGCACGCCGCTCGCGCTCGTGTTCCTCGGCCGGTTGCGGATCAAGCCGCGCCTGCTGTTGATCGCGGGCTTCGCGCTGGTCGCGCTCGCCAACGTTTTGCAGGCGCGGATCACCACCTCGACCGCGGACTTCTGGACCTTCTGGTTCCCGTTAGCGCTCGGAGGATTCGGGTTTTCGCAGCTCTTCACGCCGCTGACGGTCTCCGTTCTCAGTGCCGTGCGCGGCGCCGACACGCCGAAGGCGACGTCGCTGCAGAATCTCGCGCAGCAGCTCGGCGGCTCGATCTCGACCGCGATGCTCGTGACCCTGATCGACCGGCGCGGCGCCTTCCACGCCAGTCACCTCGCGGCCGCGATCACCACCGCCCACCCCGCCGTGACCGCGTTCCTCGCGCACGGTACCCTCGCGCAGCTGGCGTCGCTCGTGCGCATCCAGGCGACGACGCTCGCGTACGCCGACGCGTTCTATCTCCTGGGCGGCGCCGCGGCGCTGGCGATTCCGCTCGTGTTGCTCCTGCGTTCGCCCGGCGCGAACGGATCAGGAAGCCCCGCTGCGGGCGAGCGCATCGTGCACTTGGGCGGCGGTCTGCGCGACGTAGAAGACCGGCGAGCCCGGCTCGAGCGCCACCCCGGCGGCCAGACCGCCCAGATCGACCGGGTCGAAGCCGGCGCCGTCGATTAGCGCACCGACGACCGCTTTCGCCTGTGCGTCGTCGCCGCACAGCGGGATCGCCGTCCGGCGCGCCCCCGCGCGCTTCCCGCCGGTGCGCAGCTGTTCGCCGGTGATCGCGTTGAACGCCTTGACGACGTGCGCCCCCGGAAGTTCGCGCGCGACGACCGCGCTCGAGCCCGCGGCCCGTTCGGCGACGGGCAGCACGTCGGGCGGCTCCACGTTCATCGCATCGACGACGGTCTTGCCGGCGAACGACGCGGCCGCGAAGATCTGCGCGCGCTTCGACCACGGCACCGCGAGCATGACGACGTCGCCGAACGCGACGGCGTCGGCCACGCCCATCGCGTGCGCGCACGAGCCGAGCCGCATGACGAGGCCGGCCAGCGAGGCGGGGCCGCGAGAGTTCGCGACCGCAACGTCGTGTCCGGCGTTGGTCAGCACGAGCGCAGCCGCTTCACCGATGTTGCCCGCTCCGATGATCCCGACGTTCATGCGTCCCTTCCATCGCTACGCGCGAAGACGCCGCGGTCGGCGACCGTGACGATGGCGGCGATCTCCTCGTCGTCGAGCACCCGTCCCTCTAAGCTTATGGCGCGATAGGCGCCGTCGATCAGGGTGAAAAGCGCACGCGCGAACCCGGCCGGAGCGTCGATTGTCGCGTAGCCGGCTGCGATCAGGCGCGCGAGGTAGGCTTCCAGCGTCGCGACGATGTCGGCGCGGCGCGCGAGCCGGGCCGCGGCCATCTGCGCGTCTTGCGTCACCAGCGCCATCCATGCGCGGTGCAGCCCGAGTCCGCGGTTGGGCCCGTCGCGCTCGATCCGCGCGGTGAGCGTCGTGGTGAGGAACGACCGCAGGCGCTGCCGTTCCTCGTCCCGCGTCCCCAGAGGGGCCGCCAGCGCGAGCTGCCCGCGTTCGATCGACTCGGTCAGCTGGCTCACCGCGGCCCGCAGCGCATCGCGCTTGTCGGTGAAGTACCGGTAGAAGGTCCCGTGGGCGAGCCCGGCCTCGCGGGCGATCGCGTTGGCGGTGACGGCCGCGTATTCGTGCGTCTCGAGCAGGCGTTCGAGGGCCGCGATCAGAGCGCGCCCGCGTGGCCGCCGTGCCGGCGCGGGCGCGTACCGGAGCCGCTCCGCGCGGGGCGCCCACATCGGCGGCCTCCCGGCCCAAATAGGTCCAGCGGCCCTTGGGCTTGCCGGTCTGGGGATCGCGATAGCTCTCTACGCGGTAGCGGTACGCGCGCCCACCGACCCGCTTGACGACCTCATACGGCAACTATGCACGCGCCTCTGATGTTGGTACAATGACGAGACTGTCATATTTACCACTACCACGAGACAGTTCTGGAGTCAAGCGTCATCGCGTCCCTCGCACCGCCGTCCAGCACCATAGCGCCGCAACCGGGCGCCCCCGCGCCCGTGCCGCCCCGCGCGGAACGCAAGCCGCCGGTCATCCTGGTCACCGCCACGGTGATGATCGGGATCCTGATGGCGATCATCGACACGTCGATCGTCAATGTCGCGCTCGACACGATGGGCGGCAACCTCGGCGCTTCGACCGACGAGATCGCGTGGGTCGCGACCGCCTACATCCTGGCGAGCGTCATCGTGATGCCGCTCAACGGCTACTTGACCGGAGCGCTCGGGCGCAAGAAGTTCTACGCCGGCTGCGTCGTGCTGTTCACGGTCGCGTCGTTCTTGTGCGGCACCGCGACGAACGTGTGGTTGCTCGTCTTCTACCGCGTACTGCAAGGGATCGGCGGCGGCGCGCTGCAGCCGACCGCGCAGGCGATCCTCTTCGAGAGCTACCCGCCCGAGAAGCGCGGCCAAGCGATGGCGATCTTCGGCATCGGGGCGATGGTCGGGCCGGCGCTCGGCCCGACGCTCGGCGGCTACATCGTCGACAACGCCAGCTGGCCGCTGATCTTTTTCATCAACGTGCCGATCGGCATTCTCGCGTTCTTCATGACGCTCGCGTACATTCGCGACCCGTCCTACATCAAGAAGCCCGAGCGCGGGCCCGACTGGGTCGCGCTCGCCCTGATGACCTTCGGCCTCGCGTCGCTGCAGTACGTGCTCGAGCGGGGACAGCACGACGACTGGTTCAGCTCGCAAGGGATCGTCGTGCTGACCATCGTCGCGTTCGTCGGCATCGTGGGCTTCATCGTCCGCGAGCTGCGCGACAAGATGCCGCTGGTCGATCTGAGCGTGTTCAAGATCCGTTCGTTCGCCGCCGGCAACGTGATCGGCGTGGTGGCCGGGTTCGGCTTGTTCGGGCTCAATCTGATCCTGCCATTGTACTTTCAAACCGTGCTCGGGTTCACGGCCTGGCAGACCGGGGTCGCGCTCCTGCCGGGCGCGATCGCGACGATGATCGGGATGCCGATGGCGGGGCGGCTGATCAACGTGACCGATCCACGCTGGATCATCGCTTCGGGGATGTTCCTGTTCGGGGTCTCTTCGTGGTGGCTCGGCGACCTCAATCAATATGCCGGCTTTTGGGACATCTTCTGGCCGCGCGCGCTGCAGGGGTTCTCGATCGGCTTTCTCTTCGTGCCGCTCTCGACGTCGTCGCTCGGGGCGATTCCGCGCTCCGAGATGGCCAATGCCACCGGGCTGTTCACCTTGGTCCGCCAACTCGGCGGGAGCTTCGGCATCGCGCTGCTGACGACGCTGCTCGACCGGCACAGCGCCGAGGTCCGCAGCGCCCTGATCGCCGGCGTCACCCAAGCCAACCCCGCCGTGCAGCAAATGCTCTTGGCTCCGGCCACCGCTTCGCGCGCGCTGACCGAACTGACGCAGATGGTCGCGCAGAACGCGGAATCGATGACCTACACCTACCTGTTCCGGCTCTCGGCGATCGTGTTCTTCGTCTGCATTCCGACGGTGTTCTTGCTCGCCGGCCGCCCCAAGGCGCACGCCGCCGAAGAAGTTGCGATCGAACTCTAGCGCCGGGAGTCCGGACGCTACGCGGCCGCCTCGATCAGCGCGTTTTCGACGAGCACGATGCGCCGGGCGATCAGCAGCTGCGCGAGCGCCAGGGCGTGGCTCGAGCGCGGGCCGGTGGCGTCGGTGAAGCCGCCGAGGTTCGTCGGCCGCAGGTGGGCGTGGCTCTCCATATGCGACCAGATCTTGTCTTGCAGCTGCGCCGACGCCGCCGGGTCGACCCCGCCGTCGAGCTCGATGATCGTCTGCGGATAACCGCCGTGGCCTTCGACGGTCAGCTGGCGGAAGTGCGTCGAGCTGGCGGCGAACTCGCTGTAGTCGAGGGGTTTGAAACGCCCGCCCTTGCGGATCGACGCCGAGAGGCGCGCGCCGTCGCGGTGCTGCTCCCAGTCGGCCGGGCGCGAGAAGCGCACCGTGAGGTCGGCCCACTTGCCCTGGGGCGAGATGTGCGCGTTGATGTCGGGCTGGCGGCGCTCGATCTCGGCGCGCACCTCGGCCTCGTCGTAGCCGCGCTGCATCGTATCGCGCTGAATCTTCCAGGCGATCTTCAAATCGGTCTCGGGATCGAGCCACACGGTGACGTCGAACAGCGACCGGAGCGCGCGCGTGTAGAGCGGGAAGAGGCCCTGCACGATGATGATCTCCTTGGGCTCGATCCGTTCGGGGCCTTTGAACGTGCCGTCGGCGTGGTCGTAGATCGGCTTGTCGATCGCGTGCCCCTCGCGCAGCGCCCACATGTCCTCTTCCATCGCCGCGAAGTTGTTGGCGCGGGGATCGAGCGCGGTGAGGCCGACGGCCTTGCGCTGCGCGCGGTCGAGGGCGTGATAGTCGTCGAGGCAGATCGTCTCGATGCGTTCGGGGCCGAAGATGTCGAAGATGCCGCGGCACAGCGTCGTCTTGCCGGTCCCGCTGTCGCCGCCGACGGCGATCATGATCGGGCGGCTCGGGCGGTGGGTGCGGGCCTGGGCCGGTTCGATGCCGAGGTGTACCATGCCGCGACTATACGGAAGCTTCGCGCGCGGCGCTACGCCTTCGGCCCGAGCGGTCGAAATTGCAGCGCGAACGGTGGCTTTTGCCACGTAAGTGGAAAGTGCGTTTCTACATGCCGAACGCCGCTTTGACCGCGCGCACGTAGCTGCGGCTCACCGGCACGTCGGTGCCGGCGCGGTCGTCCATGCGCAAGAGGTACGTCCCGCCGAAGTACGGGACCAGTTCGGCGACCCGGTCGGGGTTGACCAGGTAGCCGCGATGGACGCGCAGGAACGCGGGCAGCCGGGCCGCGCACTCGGCGAGCGTGCCGCGGTAGCGGTATTGCGCGTCCGCGCCGTGCACGAACACGGCGTGCCCGTCGGCGCGGACGAAGCGGATGTCCCCGGTGCGCAGGAGCAAGGTGCGCCCCTCGTGCTCGACCGGGAGACGGCCGCGTTGCGGGCTGCTCTGCCGCAGCCGCCGGCGCCGACCGTGCGCGCAGGCGCGCCAGCGACTGGGCGAGCCGGGCCTCGGTGACGGGCTTGAGCAGATAGTCGCTGGCGGCGACCGCGAAGGCTTCGAGGGCGTAGTCGTCGTGGGCGGTCACGAACACGACGTGCGGCCGCTGGGGCAACGTGTCGATGACGCCCGCCGCCTCGACCCCGTTCATGCCCGGCATGTTGATGTCGAGGAAGACGACGTCGAAGGCCTCCTGCTGGAGCGCGGCCAGCGCCGGTGCGGCGCGCTCGGCTTGCGTGACCGCGATCGTCGGATCGATGCGCTGCAGGGCGTACGCGAGCTCGCCGCGCACGAGCGGTTCGTCGTCGACGACCAGCACCTTCACGGCGTGGAGCGGTCGGGCACGAAGAAGCGCACTTCGGTGCCGACGCCCGGCGTGCTCGCCACCTGCAGGGCGCTGGGCGCGCCGAAGAGGCTGATGAGGCGCGCGTTGACGTTGCTCAGGCCCAGCCCCAGCCCGCTGCCGTGCCCGCGCTCGAGCACCTTGGCCGCGTCGGGCTCGGCGACCCCGACGCCGTCGTCGCTGACGGCGATGTGGGTCGCGCCGCCGTAGCGGCGCGCGCGGATGACGATCGTGCCCGCACCGGCCCGTGGCGCCAGGCCGTGGGAGATCGCGTTCTCGACCAGCGGCTGCACCGAGAGCACCGGGACGACTGCGCGGCGCGCGCCCGCATCGACGTCTTCGACGACCTTGAGCACGTCGCCGTAGCGCGCGAGCTCGAAGCCGAGGTATCGCCGGACGCTGGCGAGCTCGTCGTCGAAGGTGACGAGCTCGCCGTGGTGCGCGAGCGTCTCGCGGAAGAAGGTCGCGAAGTCGACGATCAAGTCGTGCGCGCGCACCGGGTCGGTGCGGGTCAGCGCCGCGATCGTCGTCAACGTGTTGAACAGGAAGTGCGGCGAGATCTGGGCGCGCAGCGCTTCGAGTTCGGCTTGCGTCACCAGCGCCGCGCGCGCGTCGAGTTCGGCGGCCTCGAGGTAGACGCTGAAGACGCGGGCGAGCCCGTAGGCGACGCGCTCGTCGCGCGCTTCGACCGGGCGGGAGCCGGCGCGATAGAGCTTGAGGCCGCCGACGACGCGGTCGCCCGCGACCAGCGGAGCGATGACGGCCGACGTCAGCGGGCAGTCCGGATGCGGGCAGCCGATTTCGGCGCGGTCGTGGGTCTGCACGGCCCGGCCTTCGTGCAGCGCGAATTCCGTCAGCCGCGTCAAGGTGCGTCCGCCGGGAACGTGGTGATCGTCGCCCAGGCCGATGAACGCGAGCACTTCGTCGGGCGACACGACCGCGGTCGCGTCGACGTCGAGGTGTTCGTACAAGAGCCGCGCGGTGAATTCGGCCGACTCGCGCCGCAGGCCGCCGCGCAGGTGCGGCAGCGCCGCGACCAGGAGGTCGAGCGAGGTCTCCTCGGTGAGCCGTTGGTCGGTCATCGTGGGTCGGAGTATAGCATGCTGCCCGGGTGAGCCGCCGGCATCGGTTCGAACAGCTCCAGGCGCACCGCGTGCGCGACGAAGCGCAGCGCCGCGCTCGACGGCGGGTGGGCGGCGCTGGTGACCAGATGCCAGTCGCGGTGCAGCGGCGTCTCCGGCGTCGGCACGATCGCGATCGCGCCCTCCGCGAGGTCGCGCTCGACCGCTTCGCGCGGCAGGAGCGCGATGCCCAGCCCGGCGCGCACGCACTCGCGGATCGCGCCGTTGGATCCGACGGTGATCTGCGGCGGCGCGATCCCCAGCAGCGCGAAGAGCTCTTCGGTCGTCGCCCGGGTGCCCGAGCCGGCCTCGCGCATGAGCCACGTCGCCTCGGCGAGCCGGCCGGCGACCCCGGGCGCGTCGCTGCGCCCGACCACCACCAAGGCGTTGGGCCGGGTCGCCATCGTGGTCGCCGCGATGCTGACCGGCGGGCGTCCGGCGAGCACGACGTCGGCCCCCCAGTGTGCCAGGATGTCCCAGATGCGCGACCGGTTCGCGACCTCGAGTTCGACCTCGATGTCCGGCTCGCGCTCGCGGAAGGGTCCGAGCAATTGGGGCACGAGCTGTTCGGCTCCGCTCGTGACCGCGGCGATGCGCAGGCGCGATTTTCCGCGCGCCGCATCGCGGGTCGCGCGCTGCGCCTCTTCGATCAACGCGACGATCTGCCGCCCGTACGCCTCGAGCACGGCCCCGGCGGCGGTGATCCGCAGGCCGCGCCCGTTGCGTTCGACCAGCTTGACCCCGAGGTCGCGCTGCAGCGCCCCGAGGGCCGCCGAAACGGCCGGCTGCGTGACGACCAAAGCCTCGGTTGCCTCGCGCACCGAGCCGGTCGCCGCGACGGCGAGGAACGTGCGCAGCTGGTTCAGATTCAGCATAATGGTTTGCTTATGTGTTAGCTTGCAAAATTCATTTGACGCATATATGTTGCCGTGTCATCATGAGGCGTGCAAACGCGTTGCCTCCAGAAGGGAAGCCGATGATGGCCGTTGCCGAGACGAACGGAAAAGGCGAGACGAACCGCTGGGCGTCGGGGGTGATCCCCTACGCCAAGATGGGCTACTGGCAGCCCGACTACGAGCCCAAGGACAGCGACGTGCTGTGCGCCTTCAGGCTCGTCCCGCAGGAGGGCGTCGATCCGATCGAAGCGGCCGCCGCGATCGCCGGCGAGTCGTCGACGGCTACCTGGACCGTCGTGTGGACCGACCGGCTCACCTCGTACGAGCACTATCAGGCCAAGTGCTACCGCGTCGATCCGGTCCACGGCACCGACCAGTACATCGCCTACATCGCCTACGATCTCGACCTCTTCGAAGAAGGCTCGATCGCGAACCTGACGTCGTCGATCATCGGCAACGTGTTCGGCTTCAAGGCGATCCGTTCGCTGCGCCTCGAGGACATGCGCATCCCCGAGATCTACGTCAAGACGTTCCAGGGCCCGGCACACGGCATCGTGATGGAGCGCGAGTACCTCAACAAATTCGGGCGCCCGCTGCTCGGCGCGACCACCAAGCCCAAACTCGGCCTGTCGGCGCGCAACTACGGGCGCGTCGTGTACGAAGCGCTGCGCGGCGGGCTCGACTTCGTCAAAGACGACGAGAACATCAACAGCCAGCCGTTCATGCGCTGGCGCGACCGCTATCTGTTCTGCATGGAAGCAGTCGAGAAAGCGCCAAGCGGCGACGGGCGAGATCAAGGGCCACTACATGAACGTCACCGCCGGCACGATGGAAGAGATGTACGAGCGCGCCGAGTTCGCCAAGGAGATCGGCTCGGTCATCGTGATGATCGACCTGACGATCGGCTACACGGCGATGCAGTCGATGGCCAAGTGGGCGCGCAAGAGCGGCGTCATCCTCCATCTCCACCGCGCGGGCCACGGCACGTTCACGCGCCAGAAGACGCACGGGATCAGCTTCCGCGTCCTCTCGAAGTGGTGCCGCCTGATCGGCGTCGACCACATCCACGCCGGCACCGTCGTCGGCAAGCTCGAGGGCGATCCGAACAGCACCCGCGGCTTCTACGACACGCTGCGCCTCGACGTCATCCCGATCAATCCCGCGCACGGCATCTACTTCGAACAGAAGTGGGCCTCGATGCCCGGCGTCATGCCGGTGGCCTCGGGCGGCATCCACGCCGGCCAAGCGCACCAGCTGCTGCACTATCTCGGAGAGGACGTCGTGCTGCAATTCGGCGGCGGCACGATCGGCCACCCGATGGGGATCGCCGCCGGCGCGACCGCGAACCGGGTTGCGATCGAAGCGATGATTCAGGCCCGCAACGAGGGGAAAGACGTCATGCAGGAAGGTCCCGAGGTTCTGGAACGCGCTGCCAAGTGGTGCGCACCGTTGAAAAAAGCGCTCGAAGTGTGGAAGGACATCACGTTCGACTACGCCTCGACCGACACACCCGACGCCGTCGCTACGCCGAGCTTGTAGAAGGGACTCGCACGATGCACATCACTCAAGGGACGTTCTCGTACTTGCCCCCCTTCACCGACGAACAGATCCGCGCGCAGATCGAGTACGCGCTGCAGAACGAATGGTCGCTCGCGATCGAGCACACCGACGATCCGCATCCCCGCAACTCGTACTGGGACATGTGGGGGCAGCCGTTGTTCGACGTCGCCGACGCCGACGCGGTGCTCAAAGAGCTCGCCGCATGCAAGGCGGCCGAACCCGATCACTACGTGAAGCTGCGCGCCTACGACCGCTCGCTCGGGCGGCAAACGACCGCGTTCGACTTCATCGTGCAGCCGCCCGGCCGACGAGCCCGGCTTCACCCTCGACCGCATCGAGTGGAGCGATCGCCGGCAGCGGTACTCGATCCGCAGCTACGCGACGCAGCAGCCGCGCAAGCGGACGCGAGAAGCGCACGGGGCGTGATCCCGACCGAGGAGTCCGGGCGCGTGCGCGTCGCCGACGTGCTGCGCGAAACCAAGATCGACGAGGTGCTCAAGGCGCTCGACGACGAGCTCGTCGGGCTCGCGCCGGTCAAGACGCGGATCCGCGAGATCGCGGCGCTGCTGATCGTCGACAAGCTGCGCCGCGGGTACGGCCTGGAAACGCAGCCGCCGTCGTTGCACATGAGCTTCACCGGCAGCCCGGGGACGGGAAAGACGACGGTCGCGCTGCGGATGGCCCAGATCTTGCACAATCTCGGCTACGTGCGCAAGGGTCACGTCGTCAGCGTGACCCGCGACGACCTCGTCGGTCAGTTCATCGGGCACACCGCGCCCAAGACGAAGGAGATGCTCAAGCGCGCGCGCGGCGGCGTCCTCTTCATCGACGAAGCGTACTACCTGCACCGCCCGGAGAACGAGCGCGACTACGGCGTCGAAGCGATCGAGATCCTGATGCAGGTGATGGAGAACGAGCGCGACGACATCGTCGTGATCCTGGCCGGCTACGCCGACCGGATGGAGACGTTCTTCCGCAGCAATCCCGGCATGCGTTCGCGCATCGCGCACCACATCGACTTTCCCGACTTCAGCGCTGAAGAGCTGTTCCGCATCACCAAGCTGATGCTCGACGCGCAGGCGTACCGGCTCGCGCCCGCGGCCGAAGACGCCTTCCGCACCTACATCGAGCGGCGGATGGGGCAGCCGCTGTTCGCCAACGCGCGCAGCATCCGCAACGCGCTCGACCGCGCGCGCCTGCGACAGGCGAGCCGGCTCGTGCAGGCCGACGCGATCGAACGCGACGACCTGATGACCCTCGAGGCCTCCGACATCCTCGCCAGCCGCGTGTTTGCGATGGGCAGCGGCCCGGAGGTCGAAGCGGCCCGCTAAGCGCCTTACGGGCCGGCGATCGTGTAGGCCGAGCGGAACATCTGATGCGGCCCCGGCGGCGGTATCGGGGGCGGGCTGCACGGCGCGCCTCCCACGAGCCCGCGGTAGTAGTACATCCATCCCGCGTTCGCGATCGTGTACTGCGGCGCGGGCGGCGCGAGCGAATGCAGCGAGAGGTGGCCGTACGTGTAGCTGCACGGCGGTGGGCTCGCGCTGATGACCGGCGCCCCGGGGATCGCGGCCGGAATCGTCCAGCTCAAGAGATCTTTGGACTCAGAATAGGTGAAGGCGGTCGTGCAGGTCATCAACAGCACGTAGACCCCGCCGGCCTGATAGTAGGCGAGGCCGGCTTGGCGCTGGGCCCCCAGGCAGGCCCCGCCGGCCGGGATCAGCGCCGAGTAGGCGCCGCCGACGCCGCCCGCAGGCAACGTCCCCGGCTGCGTGAACGCGCCCTCGAACCACTTCATGAACCCGCCGGGCGCTACGTTCGCGGCCGTGGCGCGCGCGAGCGCGACCTGGCCCGGGGTCGCGGTCGCGCCCGGGGAGGCGACGTTCGGAAAGAACTCCGAGTAGACGGTGTAGACGTTGCCGCCGGCGCCGATGACCGCGGTCGGTTCGGCCGCGCCCACGCCGGCGCTCGGGGCGGCCGACGGCATCGGCGCGACCGCCGCGATCACGGCGTTGTGGCCCACCCCACCCGGCCGCGTCCACGCGATGCCGTCGGGCGACGTCGCCAAGCCGATCGTGGCATAGAACTCGTAGGCGTTCGAGTTGATCGTGCCGAGCGAACCGCTGAAGCTATGGTTCTCGCCGTGGTAGATCAAGACGTAGCGCCCCGCGCCCAGCTGCAGCACGGTTCCCGGGCCGGCATACTCGGAATCGAAAAGCGTCGAGAGCACGTCGTAGGCGGTCGGCGCGAGAACGGCCTGCGCCTGCGGCGTCGTGGGCGAAACGCACGGCACGCCGCTGGGCGCGGGGCTCGGCAGCGCGGTTGGTACGGCGGCGAAGTTCAGCATGTCGGGGCTCGTGACGACGCCCGTCGACCCCGGCGAACAGCCGATGACGCCCGCCGTCCACCCGGTGTACGTGCCGGTGCCGGCGTTGTAGATCACGGAGAAGAAGCCGTCGGGCACGTTCGCGTCGCCGAGCGTCGGCCCGGGTGAGTTGAGGATCACCGGCTGCTCCGTGCTGCTGACGGTTAGCGGATACGGAATCGGGCCGCCTTCGATCGCCAGCGAGGCCATAGCGCTCAGGGCGCCGCCGGTCGCCGCGATCTGGATCGTCGGCACCGCGGTGGTTCCGGCGAACGCGATCGAGGCCGTCTGTCCCGGTGCCGACAGTGCCGCCGTCGACAATGCCGCATGCGCCGGGTCGCTCGAACTCAAGGCGAAGCTGAGCGGATTGCCGCTCGCGTCGGCGTACGATCCGGGTCCGACGATGACCGCCTGCGAGGCGTCACGGGCCACGATGCTGACCGTCACCGCGGTCGCGACCGGCGGCGAGGTGACGACGGCCACCGGCGGAGCGACGTGGAGCTCGATCGAGGCCGGGACCCCGTTCATCGTCAGCGCGATCGTGTTGGCCGCGTTCGCGACGATCGTCACCGGCAACGCGACGATGGAGAGCGGCGTCCCCGTGCCGGCGGAACTCGCAAAGGTCGCGAACGTCATCGTCGACGTGCCGACCGGGGCCGCAAACGTGACCGTGCAGGCGAGGGTGCCGTTTCCGGCGTCCGAACATGCCGGCGCCGCGAGCGGGATCGTCGCGAGCGTCGTGCCGGCGAGCGACACGACGAGCGAGTTCGCGTTGACCGAGACGTACTGTGGGTGCCGTCGGGCTTGGGCCGGGGCCCGCGGGACGCTCAAGACGATCGTCGCCTTCGCGGTTTGGGCCGGCACCGAAGGCGCCCGCATGGGCGCCTGCGCCGGGGGCGGCGGCGGAGCGGCCGAACCGCCGCAGCCGGCCGCTAGGCTTGCCGCCGCGACGATGACGAAGGCGACGGCCTTACGGCGATGCTGAAGGGCCATATCAATTTAGGGTATCGGCAGCGCCGCCGCCCGCGCGCGTATCGTCGAGCGCCAAAGCGAAAACGCTTCGGCACCTACCATTCCGGCGATGCAGAGCACCGAGCCGACGATCTCGTAGCCTTCGATCGGGGCGCCGAGGAACAGCACGCTTCCGAAGCCCGAGATGACGGGGACCGCGAAGCCGTACATCGCCGGGGCGCCGGTGCCGATGCGCGCGATCGCCCAGTTCAGGATCAAATACCCGATCAAGATCGGGAAGATCAACGTGTATCCGAACAGCAGCCAATCGCGCAGCGACAAGATGCCGTAGTTTTGGTGCACGACGCTCGAGATGCCGAACGGGATGATGATCAAGGTCCCCAGCGTCATCGTGATCGCGAGGAGCGAACGGGCGCCGTAGCCGCTGATGCCGCGGATCACGATCATGTACAGCGAGAACAAGATCGCGGTGCCGAGCATCAGCAGATCGCCGAGGCGAAAGTGCGCTGCGCCGTTGAACGCGCCCTCGAAGATCGCGACCCCGAGCATTGCGACCGCGGCTCCGATCCAGCGCGGAGCCGCAGCGCGCTCGATCCCGAACAGCGTGCCGAAGACGATCACGAAGATCGGAAACGTCGAATTGAGCAGCGACGACGCGAACGCCGTCGTCTGCGAGAGCCCGACGATGAAGATCAATTGGTAGATGCCGTAGCCGCATGCGCCGGCCAAGATCATCCGCCCCCAGTCTTTGCGTTGCACCCGCAGCGACTCGCCGGTGCCCAGCGCCAGCGCGCATGCGAGCACCGACATCAGACTGAAGCGAAGCGTCATGAAGCCAAGCGGATTCCACCCGTCGTTGAGCACGATCTTCGAGGCGATGAAATTTCCGGCCCAGAAAAACGGAACCAAGCCCATGACCGCATAGACGTACCAGGTGGGATTCGCGCGCGGCGTGGGACGGATGTTGGCCATGCGGCGGCCTTCCTTCGCTTCGGCGCGCGCGCGCACCGGCTCGCGAAGGCGCCGGCGCGTCAGGGAGATTTTTCGTCCGCCGCCGGTGCGCAACGGTCGCGAGTTGAATGAGCGCGCATGCTGATTTGGGCTCGTGCGTGAGCGCGTACGATTTGGTCGTCGTCGGCCTCGGCGGCATGGGGAGCGCCGTGGCGGCGCACGCCGCGATGCGCGGGCGCGTGCTCGGGCTCGAACGCGGTGCGCTGCGGCACGAACTCGGAGCCTCGGCCGGCCGCAGCCGCATCATCCGCAAAGCATACTTCGAAGACGTGCGCTACGTGCCGCTGCTGCTGCGCGCGTACGAACTGTGGCGCGAGCTCGAGGCGGCCACCGCGACGACCCTGCTCGACTTGATCGGCGTCCTGATGTCCGGGTCGCACGACAGCGTGACGCTCGCGGGCGTGCGCGCCAGCGCGGCCCGCTACGACCTCCCGGTCGAGGAGTTGTCGGCCGCCGACCTGCGGGCACGCTATCCGGGAATGCGCCCCCTCCCCGGCGAGGTGGGCCTGTTGGAACGGGACGCCGGGGTCGTGTTCCCGGAGCGCGCGGTCGACGCGCACCTGCGGCTGGCGCACGCCCGTGGCGCCGAACTGCGCCCTGAGGCAGCGGTGACGGGCTGGGAACGGCGCCCCGGCGGCCGGCTGGTCGTGACGCTCGACGACGGCAGCTCGGTCGAAGCCGAGCGGCTCGCGGTTTGCGCCGGCCCCTGGTCGCGCTCGGTGCTGTCGGATCTCGATGTCCCGCTGCGGATTCAGCGCAACGTCCAGGCGTGGTTCGCCCCCGCGAGCGACGCGTTCGCGCGCGGCCGGTTGCCGGCGTTCTTGCTCGACCGGCCGGGGTTGCCCGCGCCGCTCTACGGCTTCCCCGATTACGGCGAAGGGGTGAAGGCGGCGCTGCACGGCTTCGGGGAGCTCACCGAGCCCGATTCCCTCGACCGGTCGGTCAGCGCGCAGGACGTCGCGGCCGTTCAGCAACCCCTGGAAGCATGGCTACCGGGCGCCGGGTCGGCGTTCCGCACGGGGAAGGCCTGCATGTACGCGCTGACGCCGGACGAGCATTTCATCATCGACCGTCATCCGCGCGACCCCGGCATCGCGATCGCGTGCGGTTTTTCCGGCCACGGGTACAAATTCTGCTCGGTCGTGGGGGAACTGGTCGCCCAGTTGGCCTTCGACGGAGGCACGGCGCTCGATATCGGCTTCCTGGGGTTGAGCCGGTTCGAAAGCGCGCGAAACGGCCCCGGACGGAATGCGCTCGAGGGGTCCGCGGCGAACGATTCGGCACCGCTTTCGGCCAGTTGACGCCCCTGGACGGGCGTGCTACACTACTCGCCTATGCCCCACGGTTCTTAATGACGGTGAAGGAGCGAGAGACCTCCCTACCCCTGAGGTTTCCTGCGCCTTTTTTGCTTTGAACCGGCCCCCCGACCGCGCTGCGCACTGAGAGTAGATACGGCACATGGCGACAACGAAATCAACCACCCCCAAGACGACTGCGTCTAAGACGACGTCGGCGCGGGGTACGCGTTCACGCAAGACCGCGAAGGACGACGGCGCCAGCACGCCCGCCGCTGCGCAAAATCTCGCGACGACGTTCGCCGTGCCGGCCGACGCTTTCACCGTCGAGCCGTACGACGATCCCGGGCCGTCCCGCGCGCGCCATACCTTTGCGAAGATTCCGCACGTCCTCGAGATCCCCGATCTGATCGAACTGCAGAAGGCGAGCTTCCAGTGGTTCATCGGCGAGGGCTTGGCCGATGCGTTCGCGTCGATCTCCCCGATCAAGGATTTCACCGGCAACCTCGTGCTGGAGTTCGGCGAGCACAGCCTCGGCGAGCCGAAGTACTCGGTCGAAGAGTGCCGCGAGCGCGACATGACCTACTCGGCGCCGCTGCGCGTTCGCGTCCGCTTGATCACGGCGGAGTCGGGCGAAATCAAGGGCATCCCCGACCAAGAGATCTTCATGGGCGATTTCCCGCTCATGACCGACAAGGGCACCTTCATGA
Organism: Vulcanimicrobiota bacterium; assembly: GCA_963749395.1. GTDB lineage: Bacteria > Vulcanimicrobiota > Vulcanimicrobiia > Vulcanimicrobiales > Vulcanimicrobiaceae > CAVVMT01. The sequence continues at coordinate 317,983 of CAVVMT010000008.1, read as the reverse complement.
TCAATGGTGCCGAGCGGGTGATCGTCTCGCAGCTCGTCCGCTCGCCGGGCGTCTACTTCCTCAAAGACCTCGACACGAACAACCGCCCGACGTACAACGCGACGATCATTCCGAACCGCGGCGCGTGGATCGAGTTCGAGACCGACAACGGCACGAAGAACGACGAGACCGAGGGCACGATCGGCGTTCGTATCGACAAGAACCGCAAGATCTACGTCACGACGTTCATCCGCGCGCTCTCGCGTCCCGATCTCGGCTTCAGCTGGGAGTCGGACGAAGCGATTCTGTCGCTCTTCGACAACTCGCCCTTGATCCAGAACTCGCTCGACAAAGATCACGACGTCAAGACGCGTGAGGACGCGCTCAAGGAGATCTACAAGAAGCTCCGTCCGGGCGAGCCCGAGAACGCCGAGAACGCCGAGAAGCTGCTCGAGTCGCTGTTCTTCGACGACAAGCGCTACGATCTCGCGGGCGTCGGCCGCTACAAGCTCTCGGGCAAGCTCGAGCGCGAGTACGTCGCCGGCGGCGTCGGCATTCCGCCGATCGAGAAGCGCTGCCTGACGCGCGAAGACATGATCGCGGTCGTGCGCCGCCTGATCAAGGTCGCGACCAAGCAGATCCACGTCGACGACATCGACCATCTCGGCAACCGCCGCATCCGCTCGGTCGGCGAGCTGTTGCAGAACCAGTTCCGCGTCGGCTTGCTGCGCTTGGAGCGGGTCGTGCGCGAGCGCATGACGGTGCAAGACATCGAGACGGTCACGCCGCAGGCGCTGATCAACATCCGGCCGGTCGTCGCCGCGATCAAAGAGTTCTTCGGGTCCTCGCAGCTCTCGCAGTTCATGGACCAGACCAACTCGCTCGCGGAGCTGACGCACAAGCGCCGCCTCTCGGCCCTCGGGCCGGGCGGCCTCTCGCGCGAACGCGCCGGCTTCGAAGTCCGCGACGTCCACCACAGCCACTACGGCCGCATCTGCCCGATCGAAACGCCGGAAGGCCCGAACATCGGCTTGATCGGTTCGCTCGCGACCTACGCGCGCGTCAACCGCTATGGCTTCATCGAGACGCCGTACCGGGTCGTGCGCGACGGCATCGTCTCCGACGAGCTGCGCTACTTCACGGCCGACCGCGAAGACGAGTACATCATCGCGCAAGCCAACACCCCGATCGACGCCAACAACAAGATCACGCGTCGAGTCGGTCGTGTGCCGCTATGCCGAAGAGTACGTCGAAGAGCCGCCGTCACGCGTGCAGCTCATGGACGTCTCGCCCAAGCAGATCGTCTCGGTCGCGACCGCGCTGATCCCGTTCCTCGAGCACGACGACGCCAACCGCGCGCTGATGGGCGCGAACATGCAGCGTCAAGCCGTGCCGTTGCTCCGCCCGCAGGCGCCGATCGTCGGCACCGGCATGGAGTACCGCGCGGCCAAGGACTCGGGCGGTTGCGTGCTCGCCAAGGCCGCCGGCGAGATCGTCGCGGTCGACGCGAAGCCAGATCGTCATCCGCCACGACGACGACGGCCTCGAGCACACTACGACCTCTTGAAGTTCACCCGCTGCAACGCGGGCACGTGCATCAACCAGAAGCCGATCCTCGAGATCGGCGACCGCGTGATGCGCGGCCAGATCCTCGCGGACGGACCGTCGAGCGATCAAGGCGAGCTCGCGCTCGGCCAGAACGTGCTGGTCGCGTTCATGCCATGGGAAGGCTACAACTACGAAGACGCGATCCTGATCAGCGAGCGGATGGTCAAGGACGACCGCTTCACCTCGATCCACATCGAGGAGTACGAGTGCGAAGCCCGCGACACGAAGCTCGGGCCCGAAGAAATCACCCGCGACATCCCCAACGTCGGTGAAGATTCGCTCAAGGATCTCGACGAGAACGGCATCGTGCGCATCGGCGCCGAGGTCCGTCCCGAAGACATCCTCGTCGGCAAGGTGACGCCCAAGGGCGAGACCGAACTGACGGCGGAAGAGCGCCTGCTGCGCGCGATCTTCGGCGAGAAGTCGCGCGAAGTGCGCGACACCTCGCTGAAAGTCCCGCACGGTGAAAAAGGCAAGATCATCGACGTCAAGCTGTTCTCGCGCGAAAACGGCGACGAACTGTCGCCGGGCGTCAACCATCTCGTGCGCGTCTACGTCGCGCAGAAGCGCAAGATTCTGCAGGGCGACAAGATGGCCGGCCGGCACGGCAACAAGGGCGTCATCGCCAAGGTGCTGCCCGAAGAAGACATGCCGTACATCGAAGACGGCACGCCGGTCGACATCGTGCTCAACCCGCTGGGCGTGCCTTCGCGCATGAACCTCGGGCAGATCATGGAGACGCATCTCGGCTGGGCCGCCAAGATGCTCGGCTCCACATCGCGACGCCGTCTTCGACGGCGCGCACGCGGAAGACATCGCCGAGTGGCTGCAAGACGCGGGCTTCCCGCCGACGGCAAGACCTGGCTGCGCGACGGCCGCACGGGCGACCGCTTCGGCCGCCCGATCACGGTCGGCAAGATCTACATGCTCAAGCTCGCGCACTTGGTCGACGACAAGATCCACGCGCGTTCGACCGGCCCGTACTCGATGATCACCCAGCAGCCGCTGGGCGGCAAGGCGCAGTTCGGCGGCCAGCGCTTCGGCGAGATGGAAGTCTGGGCGCTCGAAGCGTACGGCGCGGCCTACACGCTGCAGGAACTGCTCACCGTCAAGTCCGACGACGTCGTCGGGCGCGTCAAGACGTACGAAGCGATCGTCAAGGGCGAGAACGTGATGGAGCCCGGCGTTCCGGAATCGTTCAAGGTCCTCATCAAGGAGCTCCAGTCGCTGGCGCTCGACGTCAAGGTGCTCACCGAGAACCGCGAAGAGATCGAGATCAAGATCCAAGACGACGACATGACGGAGCGCGCCCAAGAGATCGGGCTGCTCATGGGCGACGAGGATCCGCGCCTCTCGCAGACCGCTGCCGCGCAGCGTGAAGCGGAACGCGAACGCCTCGCCGCGGCCGCCGGCGCGGCCGCGCTCGCGGCCGGGGTCGAAGGAGCCGTCGAGGACGGCGCCGTGGCCGAAGTCGAGGAAGAGGAAGAAGACGAAGAGCCCGACGATTCGCAGCCGATCGCCGCGCAGCCGGCGCTCGTCCCCGCGGGCGTCGCGCCGATCGGTGCCGAGGACGAGAGGGCGCAGCCCTCGGCGTGATCCGCACCGGTATGCCCGAAGACGCGTTGCCCGACGAGATCGGTCTCGAAGAAGAAGAGACCGTCGACGACGACGACGAGGACGAAGGCTACGTCGTCGAGGACGAAGACGAAGAGTACACGGAAGAAGAGGAAGAGGACGAGGATCGTCCGATCGTCGAGGACGAGTTCTAAACGATCGGCATCGTTCCAGACACGGAAGAGAGGCTCGGGAGTGGATCCCGGGCCTCTCTGCTATCTCCGAGTGAATGCTTGGCGAGAGGCAGCGCGGCCAAGCCTCAGAAAGAAGCCGGTCAGTCAACTTCGTCGCTAGGGAGTATACGCTCGCGTGAGATTCTTCGTTGCCGTCGCGCTCCTGGCTGCGGCGCTCGGCGCCGCCGGCGCCACGACCGTGACCGTCGCGCCATCGACACTGTCGTTCAAGCAGGCCTTGGCGGCGTGCCCAGGATCTTTGGCCGCCATCACCATCGCCTCGTACCACGTGCGCGTGGCTGAGGCGCCGGGCGTGTCGAGCGATACCGACGACGCTGCACCGCCGGTGCAGACGATCGCGCTCTCAGGTGCCGGCGGCGCCGCGAACGTCTCGGTCAATGCCAAGACGCACGCGGTCACCGCCCATAACGTCAAGCTGTCGGGAAAAGCCGTGGCCTGCATCGGCCCCGGATAGCGCCGGCCGCCGGCGGCATCGTGGGTGGTACGGCGTTGGTCGTTGCTACGATTTGATGAACGCCAAAATGTCGTTGTTGAGAACGTCGGCGTGGGTCGTCAGCATGCCGTGCGGGTAGCCGGGGTAGACCTTGAGCTCGGCATTCTTGATCAGCTTGGCCTGCAGTAAGACGGCGTCCTTATACGGCACGATCTGATCGTCGTCGCCCTGCATCACGAGCGTGGGAACGTCGATCGCCTGCAGATCTTCCGTTTGATCCGTTTCGGAGAACGCTTTGATGCCGAAGTAATGGGCGTTGGCACCGCCCATCATCCCCTGCCGCCACCAGTTGTCGACGACGCCGTCGATGACGTTCGCGCCGGGACGGTTGAAGCCGTAGAACGGGATCGGCAATTCCCGATAGAACTGCGACCGGTTCGCGGCGAGCTGCGCGCGTAGCCCGTCGAACACCGACACCGGCGTACCCTCGGGATTGCGGTCGGATTTCACCATCAGCGGCGGTACTGCGCTGACGAGGACGGCCTTTGCGACGCGTCCCTCGCCGTATCGTGCAACGTAGCGCGCCGCCTCACCGCCGCCGGTGGAATGACCGATGTGAATCGCATTCGTCAAGTTCAGCGCATCGGCAACCGCCGCCGCATCTTTGGCGTACGTATCCATATCGTGGCCGCCGGACGTTTGCGTCGAGCGTCCATGGCCTCTGCGATCGTGAGCGACGACGCGATATCCCTGCTGAAGAAAAAGAGCATTTGGGTATCCCAATCGTCCGCCGAGAGCGGCCAGCCGTGATGAAACACGATCGGCTGACCACTGCCCCAGTCCTTGTAGTAGATCTCAGTTCCGTCGTTCGTCTTGATGAATGGCACGCTGTTGATCCTTTCGCGCACGAGCTAGGCGCGCGCTGCTTCGTGCCACAAGTGCCGGCCCCTTTACGCCGCAAACGAGCAGCTGGTTGCACCGTGCCGTTCCGCCGGGCGGATCGGACCGTGCCACGTGCAAGCAGTCAAGGATATTGCCCTCGTGCGGCCAACGATTGCGCGCAATGGGTGATGCGGGTGGTTCCCCGTCCGGGGCGGCCCTTGAGTTGCGACCGCTGAGCATCGGCGAAATCCTCGATCGTGCGATCGCCTTGCTGGCTCGCAACGCGCCGCTCTTCGGCGCATTGCTGCTCGTCTACGCGCTGCCGATCGCGATCATCCGGATCGTCACGGTTCCCGACGCGCCGGGTCTTTGGCGCGAACTGGGGACGCTGGTGACCCACTGGTCGCCGGCGGCGGTGACCGTGTTTTCTCGAACCGCGCAGCATCAACCGCACCATGCGGTGTGGCTCTCCGGCGTGCGCTGGATCTTCGATGTGCTCCTCGGCGCGCTGACCGCGGGCGCCGTCGTGGCGGGCGTCGCGGCCGTGTATCGCAACGGTCCGGCGACCTTCGCTTCCGCGTACCGCACCGCGCTGCAACGCTTCTGGACGCTCGCCGTCGTCGGCATCGTGGGCGCTGCCGTGTTCTTCATCGCGTTCGTCGCCGTCGTCGTCTTGACGTCGATCGGGGCCGTCATTCTCGGACTCATCTTGCACGCGGCGCACGTATCTCGCCTGACGACGGCGATCGTTTTGGTGCTGATCGTTCTCCCGGTGCTGGCCGTCGCGATGCTCGCGCTCGCGCCGGCTTTCCTCGCTTGGCAGATCGCATTCGTCGCGGCCGTCCTCGAAGATCCGAATCCGGTTCGCGCGCTCGAGCGGGGAGTGCGGCTGGTGTTTGCGCGGACGCAACTCGTGCGCGCGTGGCTGGCTGCGCTCACGCTCGGCGTCATGGTGGTCGGGGCGAGCTTGGTCGCAGGCGCAGGTGAGGGCCTGCTGGCGATCCTGACGAATTCGACGCTCGTTGCGGTCGCGTACAGCGCGATCGTGGGGCTCGTCGGCCAGGGTATCTTCGACGCGTTCTTGGTGCTCTACTACTTCGACGCGAGGGTTCGCCGCGAAGGCGCCGAGGCCGCGGGCGCGGTGGTGCCGGTCGCGCCGTGAGCCACGATCCGGATGCCGTCGTGCGCGCGATCTTGGCCCAAGCCGCTTACCGGCCGCAGAGCCGAGCGGGCGCGGACGACGAGTGGTGGTACGCATTTTGGGAGTGGGTCGGGAAACTGTTTCGCCCGCTCGACGAAGCATTGCGGGCTGTGGCCGGCCGCGATTCGCGCAATCTGACGATCGTCGCCGCGTGCGCGCTCGTCCTGGCCGCGCTGGCGCTGGGGTTCGTTGCGTATCGGGTGGGATCGCGGCTCGTGCGCCCTTCGGTTCGCAACGTCACGCGGGGTCGGCGCGAAGAGGCATCCGCGTCGCGGCCCGCGGGCGCGATCCTGGCTTCGGCGATCGAAGCGAGCCGCGCCGGGCGCTACCGCGAAGCCGCGGTGCTGCTGTATCTCGCGTGCGTGCACGCGCTCGATCAGAGCGGGCGCATCCCCTACGCCGCGAGCCGTACCGTCGGCGAATATCGCCTGCTCGTCGCGCGATCCGCACCCGGCCTGAGCGAACCGTTCGCGCAAACGAGCGCGCTGTTCACGCGGGCTGTCTATGCGGGCGAAACGCCGTCACCCGCGCAACTCGAGATGACGCTGGCGGCCACCCGCGCGTCGGCATTGTTCGACGATGCGCGCTGAGCGCGCGACGTGGTTCGAAGTTGCGGCGCTGGTCGCCGGCCTGCTCGCCCTCGGAACGCTGGCCGCCGTGCACGAGGCTGGGGCCCCGGCGCCGACGGCCGACACGTATTCGACGACCGCGTTCGACGCATCCGGGACGCGGGCGTGGTACGAGATGCTCGCGCGTCTGGGGGCCGGCGTCGACCGCTTCGAATTTCGGCCGGCGTTCCTCACCGCCGCCGTCAGCACGTTCGTCGTCGTCCCGCCCGGCACTGCGAGCGCGGCGGCCACCGCGTTCGCCCGCGAGCACCGATTGCGCGCGGTTGACGTCGCGGCGATCTCGGCCTGGATTCGGCGCGGCGGCCGAGCCGTGGTGGCCTCTCCCTCCGGCGCCCTGCTGCGCGCACTTCGCTTCGGTGGCGAAGCGGCGCCGCATCGCGACGATGCACCAGACGATCCCGACCGGCCCGTGTGCCGGGTGGCGACGGCGGTGACGAGAAACGCGCTGGGCGGCACGTTGCGCCGGCTCGTAGCCGGCTGCACGCGTGCGGTTGTTCCCCGGCGTTGCGAAAGCGTGGTCGCGGATGCGCGCGGCGCGATCGTCGTCCGGTGCGCGCTCGGCCGCGGCGAGGTGCTCGCGCTGGCCGAACCCTCGACCGTCAGCAACGCGCGCATCGGGATGGCCGACAACGCGCGGCTCGCGTACGCGCTGGTGCGCGCGCACGGCGGCATCGTCGCCTTCGACGAGCGCATCCACGGCTTTGCGGCCGGCGAACGCTGGTGGCAGATCTTGCCGGCCCGCTTGCGCTGGGCGCTCGCGGTCGCCGCCCTCGCGCTCGTCGCGCTGCTCGGAGGGCGCGCGTTTCGCCTTGGGCCGCCGATCCGGCGGCCGGCGAACGAGCCGGCCGAACCGGCGTTCCTCGATGCGGTCGCGGCCCTCTACGCGACCGCGGGCGCGCGCGCGAAGGCGGCACGCGATGCGATCGAAGCGACCCGGCAGGCGATGGGCCGTAGCGACGGAGACGGCGCCGGCGCGGCCCGGGCGGGCGCGCAGCTCGATGCGCTCGCGCAGCGCAGCCTGCGCAACGATGCCGACCTGGTCGCGGTCATAACCGCCGTGCAAACGATTCGCGCTGCTCGCGAGGCGCGGGAGCGCCTGGCCGGACCGGTCCGGGCTTGACCCCGGCGGAACTCGCGCGTCGCGTGCGCGCGGGCATCGAGCCGGTCGTCGTGGGCGCCGACGAATTGGCGTTCGCTTTCTTGGCGTGCCTGTTGGCGGGTGGGCACCTGTTGATCGAAGGGGTGCCCGGCACGGCAAAGACGCTGTTCGTGCGCACCGCCGCGCGGCTGCTGGGGGTCGAATTCCGGCGCATTCAGTTCACGCCCGACCTGATGCCGGCCGACGTCGTCGGCACGACCGTCTTCGATCCGCGTGCGCTGACGTTCTCACTGCGGCGCGGCCCGGTGTTCACGAACGTGCTGCTCGCCGACGAAATCAATCGCACGCCGGCGAAGACGCAAGCCGCATTGCTCGAAGCGATGCAGGAGCGCCACGTGACGCTCGACGGCCAGTCGGTGCCGCTGGGCCCGCTGTTCATCGTGTGCGCGACGCAAAATCCGATCGAGTTCGAAGGGACGTATCCGTTGCCCGAAGCGCAGCTCGATCGCTTCTTCATGCGCGCGACGGCGGGCTATCCGGCGCAGAGCGAAGAGCTGACGCTGCTCGCGCGGGCCGCGGCCGGCTTCGATGCCGACGACGCGAGCGCGATCGTCGCGGTCGCCGGGGAGGCCGACGTGCTGGCCGCCCGCGCCGCGACTCGGGCGGTGCTGGTCGCGCCGCCGGTCGTGCGCTACCTCTACGGCGTGATCGCGGCGACGCGCGCACAGGCCGACGTGTTGCTCGGCGCGAGCCCGCGTGCCGGGGTGGCGCTGCTCGCCGCCGCCCAGGCCGCGAGCGCGCTCGACGAGCGCGACTTCGTGACGCCCGACGACGTCAAGCGGGTCGCGCCGCTCGTGCTCGCGCACCGCCTGCGCTTGCGGCCCGAAGCCGAGTTGGACGGGATCGCGGCCGGCGACGTCGTCGCCCGCGTGCTCCAGAACGTCGCCGTTCCGACGGCCGAGTGAAGCCCGCCGCCCCGGCGCTCTGGCCCGCGCCGCGCGCGGTCGCGTGGTTGGCGGCAGTCGCCGTCGCGCTCGGACTCGGCGCGTTCTGGGAGCCGTTCGTCGCGCTGGCCTTCGTGCTCGCGGTCGCCGGGGTGGCGGCGTGCGCCGTCGACCTCGCCGCCGGTCCTCGCGCGCGCGAAATCGACCTCGTGCGCAAGGCCCCCGAGCGTTGCGCGTTGCTCGTGCCGGGAACGATCGTTTACGAGCTGACCAATCGCTGCGGCCTGGGCTTGCGGGTGGAACTGCGCGAGTCGCCGGTAGCGCTCGTCGAGCTCGCCGCGCTGGAACCGTTCGCAGCCGGCGCGCGGGTGCGCACGGAACTGGTGCGCGAGTTTACGGCGACCGACCGCGGCGACACGAGCTTCGGGACCGTCTACCTGCGCGTCCGCAACCGGGCCGGCTTCCTGGAGCGCCGCTTCTCGATCGACCTGAGCCATGCGCTGCGCATCAATCCCGATCTGTCGGCGGTGGCCAGCCGGGGTTCGCTCGCGCAACAGATCCGCTGGCGTGAAGCCGGCCTGCGGCGCCTGCGGCGGCGCGGCGGCGGCTCGGAGTTCGCCGGGCTGCGCGAATACGGGCCCGGCGATGCGTATCGCGACATCGATTGGAAGTCGAGCGCGCACCGTGGGAAGCTGATGGTCGTGGAACGCGAGGTCGAGCGCAGCCAGCAGATCGTCATCGCGCTCGATTGCGGACGCACGATGTGGCCGCGCATCGGGGCGCAGCGCAAGTTCGACTACGCGGTCACGGCCGCGCTCTCGCTGGCGACGGTCGCGCAAACGGCCGACGACCGCGTCGCACTGCAAGCCTTCGCGGCCGCGCCGGTCGCGAGCGTCCCGCCCGGCCGGGGACTGGCGCACGCGAGGACCCTCGCCGACGCGCTGTACACGTTGCAGCCGCGGCTCGAAGAACCCGACTACGAGCGCGCCGTCACCGACATGCGGCGCCGGTATCCGCGCCGCAGCCTCGTCGTCGTGTTGACCGGCATGCTCGATCCGCTCGTGTCGCAAACGCTGATCGACGCGCTCGCGACGTTAGCCCCGCGCCACCTCGTCATGTGCGTGCTCGTCGAGGACGCAAGCCTCGCCGCGGCCGCCGCGCAACCGCCGCGCACCGCCGGCGACGCGTACCGCAGCGCGCTCGCGATGCGAGCGCTGGCGAGCCGGGCGCGCGGGATCGCCGTGCTGCGCGAGCGCGGGGCGATCGTCGTCGACGTGCCCGCGCCCGAGCTGACGGTCGCGGCGATGGACGCCTATCTGGCGGTCAAGGCGCGGGGTGCGTTGTGATGCCGGCCGCGCGTGCGCGCCCCGCGAATGCGAGATAGGGGAACAGCAGCGCCGCGCTGAGCGCTCCGACCGCCAACCGCAGCGAAACCGGCGTGCGCAGCGGGGTGAAGAACCCCTCGATCGTGCCGGCGACGACGAGCATCAACGCGACGCCGGCCACCAGCACCCCGGCTCGCCGGCCGTTGACGACGAGCGCGTCGACGCGGCGCAACGGGCCCGGTGCGACGAGCGCTCCGGCCAGCAGGAAGCCGGCTCCGCCCGCGATCGCGATCGCGGTGAGCTCGATGACGCCGTGCGGGGCGATCGTCGCCCAAAAGTCCATCCCGAAACCGGCGCGCGCGAACAACGCGCCGAGCGCGCCGAGCATCAGGCCGTTGGTGAGGATCAGCCACGCGGTCACGATCCCGGCCGTCATCCCGCCCGCAAAGGCGCCGATTGCGACCCGGATGTTGTTCGTGATGATCGCCGCGGAGAGGGTGCTCGCGAATTGCGGATCGACCGCGAAGTTCGAGTCGTGCAGGCTGCGCGTCACGAGCGGGACGCTCCCGCCGGGGACCAGCGTGTACGCGTCGAGCGGGCGCTGGGTGACGAGCACGTAAGCGATCGCGGCGGCGACCGCGAGCAGGGCCGCGCACGCCCCGATCGGCACCGCGCTCGCGCGCACTTCGCGCGGGAAGGACCGCGCGACGAAGCGCCACACGCGCATCGCACCGCCTTCGGATTGCGCGCGGTATACGGTTGCGTGCGCCCGCGCGACGAGGTTGTTCAAATACGCGCGCAAGGGCGCGGGGTAGTCGCGGCTCTGCGCGGTCGCGAGGTCGACCGCGGTCGCGCGGTAGGCGTCGACCAGTTCGCCGACGTCGCCGGCTTGCATCCCGCGCACCCCGCCGCGGTCCGACTCGGCGAGCAGCGCTTCGAGCCGTTGCCACCGCGCGGCACGGCGTTCGACGAACGACGCCTCGCGGATCACGCGCCGCGAGGGAAGCCGGGCGCCGCCGGCGGAGTGCCGCGCATGGAACGCACCCTCGAGATCAGGACCGCCGAAAGCGTCGCGGTCTCGTACGAACTGGCCGGCCTGGGGAGCCGCTTCTTGGCGGTCACGATCGACCTCGCGATTCAGGTGGCGGGATTGGCGGCCGTCGCGGCGTTGACGCTGGCCGCGCTATGGATTGCGCAAGCCGTGCTGCGCGCCCCGCACGGATGGCTCCTCCCCAAACGCATCACCTCGGGGATCGAGGCCATCGCGATCCTGGTCGTGTTTCTCATTTTCGTCGGCTACTTCGTCGCGTTCGAGGCGTGGTGGCGCGGATCGACGCCCGGGAAACGCGCGCTGCGCATCCGCGTCTTGCGCGACGGAGCCTACCCGGTCGACTTCATGAGCGCGCTGATTCGCAACGCGGTGCGCTCGATCGAGTTCCTCGTCGGCTTTTACACCCTCTCGGCCGTCAGCGTCCTCGCTTCGCCGTCGAACAAACGCCTGGGCGACTACGCGGCGGGCACGATCGTCGTGCGCGACCGGCCGCTCGAAGGGGCTCGTCCCGGCGCCGCATGACGGACGTGTGGCCCCGCTAATTCGAGGGGCGGATTCGGTAGATGTTGCCGGTCAGATCGTCGGCGACGAACAGCGAACCGTCGGTGCCGACCGCGATCCCGGTCGGGCGGCCGATCCGGGTGACGCCGTCGGCGAGCTGGAATCCGCCGATGAACTCGGTCCACTGGGCGGCGGGGTTGTTCCAGTTGACGGGCGTCGCCGGGGTGTCGGCGGACGCGAACGGCACGAACGCCACCCGCGGCGGCCCGATGTACGCGCCGTTCGTCTGGTGCCACGAGCCGTGCAGGGTGACGAACGCCCCGCCCAAGTACGAGGCCGGGAACGCGTAGGTCGCGCCCGCGGGCGGCTCGTAGAAGACCGCGCCGATCGGCGTTTCGTACGCGGGGAAGACGGCGCGCGGCAGCACCGTCTGGGAGCAGTCGTAGCCCGCATACGCGGGGCTGACGAGCCGGTCGTCATAGCATTCGGGCCAGCCGTAATTCGCCGGATTCGGCTGCAGCGTGACCGCGTCGAATATCTCGTACGGATGGCCGAGCGGGAGCGAGTCTTGCCGGCGACTCCCGCCCACAGGGCTCCGCTGGGCGAGATCGCGAGTGCGATCGCATTGCGGATGCGCGTCGCCCGCAGGGTCAGCGTTCCGGTCGCAGGATCGACCGCCTGGATCGTGGCGCGGGTCGGGTCGATCTCCGGATCGCAGGCATTGCACGAGGAGCCGACCGCGGCATACAGCGTGCCGCCGGCCACCGCCAGCGACGTGGTCGAATGGTCGGACGCGCCCGCGGGGCGGACGCTCGCGATCTTGGTCACCGGCCCCGCAGTCATTGCGCCCGGGCTGTAGCCGATCTGATAGATCCCGAATTGACCCGCCGCGTACAGCGTGCCGTTCGCGAGGGTCAGGCCCGCGAGCGGCGCGTCGGCGATCGTCGCGAACGTCTGCGGCGTGCCGATGCCCACGCTGCGTTGCGCGCCGGGAACGATCGCGATCGTCGTGCCGCCGGTGCCGACCAGCAGGTCGCCGTTCGGCGTGACCGCCAGCTCCCGGGCGTCGGGAACCTGCGCGACGATCGCGCCGCTGAAGCCGGCGGGCAGGGTCAGCCCCGCGGGCAGCGGCGAGGGCGAGGGACCGGTCGGTGCAGGCGAAGGGGCGGCGGTCGGCGCCACCGCGCCGGCCACGCTGGGCGCCGGCGCCGGCGCCGACGCGCTCCCGCCGCCACCACCCCCGCAGGCCGCCAACGTCAGCGCTGCGGCTATCGCAATCAGCCATCCCGTGCATCGTTTCACGACCGCCTTGTACCCTGCCGATAATGGTCGAAGCCGAAGCGCGTCACCATTCTTAGCAGGCCAACCACGGCCGAAGTCGAGACTCATAAGCCATGAGCGTTAGAGTCGCGTTGCATCACGCCACGCGTTACACGTACGACCGCCTGATTCGTTTGGGACCGCAAGTGATTCGCTTGCGGCCCGCGCCGCATTGTCGTACGCCGATTCTCTCGTACGAACTGACGGTGCGGCCGGCCGACCACTTCTTGAACTGGCAGCAGGATCCGCAAGCGAACTGGCTCGCGCGCGTCCTCGTTCCTGAAGCGACGAACTATCTGCACGTCACCGTCGATTTGGTCGCGGAACTTGCGGTCGTCAACCCGTTCGACTTCTTCCTCGAAGCGTCGGCGGAGCGCTACCCTTTCGCCTACGATCCGGCACTCGCGCTCGAACTCGCGCCGTATCTCGCGGCCGAGCCGGCCGGTCCGCTGTTCGAGTCGTATTTGGCGGGGATCAGCCGCAGCGAAAAGGCGATGACGCCGTTCCTCTTCGACGTCAACGCCGGGTTGCAGCGCGACATCGCGTATTTGATTCGCATGGAGCCGGGCATCCAGACGCCCGACGAAACGCTGGCCACCCGCGCCGGCTCGTGCCGCGACACGGCGTGGCTGCTCGTGCAGTTGCTGCGGCGCCTCGGGCATCGCGGCGCGCTTCGCGTCGGGTTATCTGATCCAGCTGCGGCCCGACGTGCAATCGCTCGACGGACCGTCGGGCGCCACCCACGACTTCACCGACCTGCACGCCTGGTGCGAAGTGTACCTGCCCGGCGCGGGATGGATCGGACTCGATCCGACGTCCGGTTTGTTTGCGGGTGAAGGACACATTCCGCTCGCGTGCGCGGCCAACCCGACGTCGGCCTCGCCGATCTCCGGCACGATCGGGCAGTGCGAGGTGACCTTCGGCTTCGACATGTCGGTGACGCGCGTGCACGAGCCGCCGCGCGTGACCAAACCGTACACTCCCGAACAATGGGCGGCGATCGATCGTCTGGGCGACCGCGTCGACGAAGCGCTGCAAACCGGCGACGTGCGCTTGACGATGGGCGGCGAGCCGACGTTCGTCTCGATCGACGACATGGAAGCCGAAGAGTGGACGACCGCTGCGGTCGGCCCCACGAAACGGCTCTTCGCCGATACGTTGATCCGCCGGCTGCGCGACCGCTTCGCGCCCGGCGGGATGCTCCACTACGGGCAGGGCAAGTGGTATCCCGGCGAGACCCTGCCGCGCTGGTCGTTCTCCCTCTACTGGCGGGGCGACGGCGTGCCGCTGTGGCGCGACCCGGCGCGCATCGCGCGTGAAGGCGCCGATACGAACCCCGTCATCGACGACGCGCGCGCGCTCGCGCAAGGGGTCGCGCGCCGTCTCGACGTCGACGCGAACTGCGTGTTGCCCGCCTACGAAGATCCGATGGCGTTCATTCGCAAGGAAGAAGCGCTGCCGGAGAACGTCACCGCGGCCGACTCGAAGCTCGACGACCCGGAGGAGCGCGCGCGGATCGCGCGGGCCTTCCAGCGCGGCTTGAACACCCCGGCGGCCTACATCTTGCCGGTGCAGCGCTGGAACGCCGCCGACCTCGGGCGCTGGCGTTCGGAGCAGTGGTCGACGCGGGCCGGCCGCATTCAACTCGTCCCGGGCGACTCGCCGGTCGGGTTTCGCCTGCCGCTCGGCGCGCTGCCGTGGCTGGCGCCCAACGACCGGCCGTTCATCGCGCCGCCCGATCCGTTCGCGCCGCTTCCGGAACTGCCCGATCCCGAAACGCAGCGCCAGGCGTTCGTCGCCGCCGCCGCGAGCGACGGCGCGAACGCGCGGCAAGCGCAGGTCGAGCAAGAGCTCGGGACGATCGACGGTTCGGTGCGGACGGCGCTCTCGGTGGAACCGCGCGACGGACGGCTGTGCGTGTTCATGCCGCCGACCGAGTCGGCCGCCGACTATCTCGAACTGCTCGGCGCGGTCGAGGATGCGGCCGCCGAGCTCGACACGCCGATCCACGTCGAGGGGTATCCGCCGCCCTTCGATCCGCGCATCAACGTCATCAAGGTCACGCCCGATCCCGGCGTCATCGAGGTCAACATCCAGCCGGCGCGCAGTTGGCGCGAAGCGGTCGCGATCACGACGACCCTGTACGAAGAGGCGCATCAGACGCGCCTGGGCACCGAGAAGTTCATGCTCGACGGGCGCCACACCGGGACGGGCGGCGGCAACCACATCGTCGTCGGCGCGGCGAAGCCGGCCGATAGCCCGTTCCTGCGCCGCCCCGATCTCCTGCGCAGCCTGATCGCGTTCTGGCAGAACCATCCGTCGCTGTCGTACCTGTTCTCCGGGCTCTTCATCGGCCCGACGAGCCAAGCACCGCGCGTCGACGAAGCGCGCATGGACTCGCTGTACGAGCTCGAGATCGCGTTCGCGCAGATCCCCGATCGCGGGCAGGGCACCGTCTCGCCTTGGCTCGTCGACCGGCTCTTTCGCAACCTGCTGATCGACGTCACCGGTAACACCCACCGCACCGAAATCTGCATCGACAAACTCTACTCGCCGGACGGGCCGGCCGGCCGGCTCGGGCTGGTCGAGTTCCGCGCGTTCGAGATGCCTCCACATGCGGAGATGAGCCTCGCGCAGCAACTGTTGCTGCGCGCGCTGATCGCGCGCTTTTGGGAACGGCCGTACCAGCACGGGCTCGTGCGCTGGGGCACGTCGCTGCACGACCGGTTCATGCTGCCGCACTACGTGTGGGCCGACTTCACCGACGTGCTCGCCGACATGCGCGACCACGGGTTCGAGTTCGACGAGGCGTGGTTTCGTCCGCACTGGGAGTTTCGCTTCCCGCTCTATGGTTCGGTGCAATACGACGGGGTGAAGCTCGAACTGCGCGGCGCGCTCGAGCCGTGGCACGTGATGGGGGAGGAAGGGACCCTCGGCGGAACCGTACGGTACGTGGATGGATCGGTCGAGCGCTTGGAAGCGAAGATTTCGGGCTATACCGCCGGGCGGCACTTCATCGTGGTGAACGGCCGGCGCGTCCCGCTCTCGGCGACCGCGATCGACGCGGCCATCGGCGGCGTCCGTTACCGCGCCTGGTCGCCCCCGCACGCGCTGCACCCCACGCTGCAGCCCGACGCCCCGCTCTTGTGCGAGATCTGGGACGAGCGCTTCCGGCGATCGCTTGGGGGCTGTACCTATCACGTGTCGCACCCGGGCGGACGAAACTACACGACCTTTCCGATCAACGCGTACGAGGCCGAAGGGCGCCGCTTGGCGCGCTTCGAGCCGTTCGGTTTCACCCCGGGCAGCTTCGAGCCGCCGCCGCTGCAGACGAGCGCCGAGTTCCCGCACACGCTCGACCTGCGGCGGCGGGAAATGCGAGCGCGATGACGAGCGCAGCGCCGCTCTTCGGCGCCGAGGCGCTCGGCCGGTACGACGAGATGTTCGATCGCGACGGCGAAATTCGCCCCCACTGGCGGACCCTGGCCGCGGCGTTTGCGGCCATGGATCCGCGCGAGTTCGCGCAACGGTTCGACTCGGCGCGCCGCATGGTGCGCGAGAACGGCGTCACCTACAACGTCTACGACGAAGCCTCGGGGTTGGGGCGCCCGTGGCAACTCGACATCGCGCCGTTCATCGTCGACGCCGGCGACTGGGCGGTGATCGAGGCGGCGGTCAAGCAGCGCGCGCGGCTCGCCAACGCGCTCCTGCACGACATCTACGGCGAGCAGCGCTTGGTGCGCGCGGGCATCGTGCCGCCGCAGCTCGTGCTCGGCCACCCGCAGTACCTGCGCGCGCTGCAGGGCACGCGGCCTCCCGACGGCATCCACGTCCACCTGTATTCGGTCGACCTGGCGCGCGCGCGCGACGGCTCCTGGACGGTGCTCTCGAGCCGGGCCGATGCGCCGAGCGGCCTCGGGTACGCGCTCGAGAACCGGATCGTCGTCAGCCAAACGTTTCCGGAACTGTTCATGGACATGGGCGTGGAACGCCTGGCGTCGTTCTTCCGCCACTTTCGCGAAGCGGTCGCCGGTGCTGACGCACGGCGCGGCCGGCAACGCCGTGCTGTTGACGCCCGGCCCGTACAACGAAGCCTATTTCGAACACGCGTACCTGGCGCGGTATCTCGGCTTCGAACTCGTCGAGGGTGAAGATCTCTCGGTGCGCGACGGACGGGTGTACTTGCGTACCGTCGGCGGCCTCGCGCCGGTATCGACGATGTTGCGGCGGCTCGATTCCGACTTCGCCGATCCGCTCGAACTGCGCGCCGACTCGGCCCTGGGCGTGCCCGGGCTCGTCGACGTCATCCGGGCCGGCAACGTCGTGATCGCCAACGCGCTTGGCGGCGGGGTCGTCGAATCGCCCGCGCTCGACGCGTACTTGCCCAACGTCGCGCGCGCCCTGTTCGCCGAAGATCTGCTCGTGCGCGACGTGGCGACGGTTTGGTGCGGCACCGACTGGGGCCGCGCCGAAGGCTTGGCGCGGGTTCGTACCGGCATCGTGCGCGACGCGTTCGACGCGCGGCCGTTGTTCTCGCGCGGCTCGACGGCCCACTTGGGCAGCGACATGAGCGACGACGACGTGTCGCGCTTCGCCGACCGGATCGCGCGCCGCGGCGCGATGACCGTCGTGCAAGACATCGTCCCGCTCGGCGTCGCGCCGTCGTACGACGGCGGTGAATTCGGTTCGCGCCCGATGTCGCTGCGGGTGTTTGCGGCTTGGACGCCGCACGGCTACGTCGTCATGCCCGGCGGGCTCGCGCGGGTGGCCGCCGACGACACGGTGCGGGCGCTCTCGATGCAATCCGGGGCCGCGAGCAAAGACGTCTGGGTGCTCGCGAACGGACCGGTCGACAAGTTCAGTTTGTTGCGTTCGCCGCGCGAACGCGTCGAGATCCACCGCGGTGGCGCGGAAGCGCCGAGCCGCGCGATGGACAATCTGTTCTGGCTGGCGCGCTATGCCGAACGGACCGAGTACCTGATCCGCATGCTGCGCGCGATCGTCACCCGGCTGGGCGGCGACACCGGGCTGAGCGGGACGGGGCTCTCCGCGGCGCTCGCGCGGCGCTTGCTCGTGCCGCTCGAGTATGCGACCGAAGAAGCGGCGGACGCAGCCGCCGGCGGCGACGAGGTGCCCCTCTCCGACGAAGTGCAGGCGGTGATCTTCGGCAAGGAGCAGCGCGGGTTGCAGCGGCTGCTGGGACGAGTCGCGCGCACCGCGTGGTCGGCGCGCGACCGGTTGTCGCTCGATACCTGGCGCGCGATCTACGCGTTGACGACGTGGGATCCTCGCTACGAGCCCGCGGGCGGGTTCGACGGCACCGGCGCGCGCGCGTACCTCGACATGCTGATTCGCCGGGCCGCCGCGCTGTCGGGCTTGTCGGCCGAGAACATGACCCGCGGCAACAACTGGCTGTTCTTCGACCTGGGGCGGCGCATCGAGCGCACGTTCTCAGCCTGTTCGCTCGTGCGGTATAGTTTCGCGCAGACCGACGAGCGCGAGAGCGCGTCGATTCAAGTCGCGCTCGAGATCGCCGACAGCGCGATGACGTACTGGTACCGATATCGCAACGCCTTTCAAGCCGCGCCGGCGATCGATCTGTTGCTGCTCGACCAGAGCAATCCGCGTGCGGCCGCGTTCGGCATCGACGCGATCGCCGCGCACGGCGCGGATTTTCCGCTGATCACCGACGTGCAGAAGCGGCGCGAGGCGGTGGCGATCGTCGACGAGGCGCAGGCTCTGATGCGGGCCGCCGACGCGTACGTGCTGGCCGAAACGAACGTCGCCGGCGAGCGCCCCGCGCTGATCGCGTTGCTCGACGCGATCGAAGACGCGATGACGCGCGCCGCGACCGCGATCGGCGACGCCTACCTGCAGCACTTGCCGCGCTTCGCCGTATGATGCGCTACGCGATCAGCCACCGCACGACCTACACCTACGAGACGAAGGTGGCATACTCGCGGCTCGTCGCGCACCTGGCGCCGCGCCGGACGCCGCGGCAAAAGCCCGAAACGTTCGCGTTGACGGTCGTTCCGGTGGCCGCACGTTGCGCGCAGCGACAGGATTCTTTCGGCAACGTCGTCGACTGGCTCACGATCGAGCGGCCGCATCGCATCCTCGACATCCTCGCCGAGAGCCGGGTCGAGGTCGAGCCGGCGCCGGACTACGGTGCCGCAGCGAGCTACAGCTGGGAGCGCGCGGGCGCGGCGCTCGAACAGCCCGGCGACCGCGAGGTGCTCGACGCCGTGCAGTACGCGTTCGATACGAAGCTGACCGCGCTCGGCGACGAGCTCGTCGAGTACGCCCGCGCGAGCTTCCCCCCAGATCGTCCACTGCTCGAGTGCGCGCTCGATCTCAACACGCGCATCTACACGGATTTCACGTACGACAAGGACGCGACCGACACGAGCACCACCGTCGACGAGGCGTTTGCGCTGCGCGCCGGGGTGTGTCAGGACTTCGCCCACGTGGGGATCGCGGCGGTGCGCGCGATGGGGCTCGCCGCCCGCTATGTCAGCGGCTATCTGCTGACGCGGCCCCCGCCGGGACGCGAGCGGCTGATCGGAGCGGATGCCAGCCATGCCTGGTTCGCGGTGTGGATTCCGCCGTTGGGCTGGATCGATTTCGACCCGACCAACGACGTGCTTCCGAGCAGCGAGCACATCACGGTCGCGTGGGGTCGCGACTACAGCGACGTCGCCCCGATCCACGGCATCATCACCGGCGGCAGCGAGCACGAGGTCGATGTCGCCGTCGACGTCATGCCGCTCGACGTCCGCCTGTCGCGCTAGGCGGGAGTGTCCGCGGCGCACAGCTTGCGCACGCCGTCGCGCCAGTTCATCGGAGCCCACCCGAGCGCGCGCGCTTTGGCGTTGGACCCGCGGATGACCGGGGCTTCGCCGGGGCGCATCGGGATCGCGCCGAACTCGCACAGCGCCGGATCGGCGCCGAGCGCGGCCGCGAACTCGAGCACGACGTCGCGCAATTCGGGCGACTCGCCCGAGCACACGTTGAAGATGTCGAATCCGCCGCGCGCGAGATCGTCGACCAGCCGCACGTAGAGCGAAACGACGTCGTCGGTATGGATGAAATCGCGACGTTGGTGCCCGGGCGACAACTGGATCGGTTGCCCGTGCCGCAGCTTGTCGACGAGCGCCGAGAGGAGCCGCTCCGGCTCCTCGAGCGGACCGAACGGCAGGAACACGCGCGCGACGCGCGCGGGGACGCCGAGGCGCTGCGAAAGCTGTTGCGCGTACAGGGTTTCGGCTAGCTTGGAGAGCCCGTACGGCAAGCTCGGTACGCAGGCTTCGTCTTCCCGGTGCGGTTCGTCGGAATCGGAATACTCCGAAACGCTCCCGGTGACGATCGCCGCCCCGCCGCACGCCGCCAGCGCTTCGAACACGGCGCGCAACGGTTCGACGTTGAGCGAGAACGCGACCCTCAGGTCGAAATCGGGCGACGTGTATCCGGTCGTGTAGCCTTCGTGTTGGATGAACACGTCGGGCCGCAGCGTCGCGATGCAGCTTGCGACCGAGGCCGCGTCGGTGACGTCGAGCGTCGCTTCGGCGATCCCGGCCCGCGCCAATCGCTCGGTGCGCTCGACCCGAATTCCGCCGGCCGGGTGGTGGGGCCCGAGCAACGCGACGACCTCGTGCCCGGCCGCGCTCAATCCGGCTGCGAGGTGATAGCCGACGAAACTGCGCACGCCGGTGATGGCGATTTTCACGGCGCGTTCCACACGTACGGAATCTCCGGCGAGTCGAGCGGCAGATCGGCGCCTTCGGCGGGGTCGAACGGCTCGGTCGCGCAGTTCGCGATCAGCGATTCGCCTTCGGCGAGACCCGCAAAGGCGTACCAGATCCCGGGCGGGATCGTCAGCAACTGATAATCGTCACGCCCGAGCGTCAGTTCCACGGGGCTCCCGCCTTCCTCGAAGAGCACGATCCGGATGCTGCCGATGGGAACCGCGAGATTCGAGGTCTTGCGCAGATGCTTGTGCCAGCCTTTGACCATGCCCCGGTTGATCGTCGAGAAATAGATCTCGCCGAAGCGTTCGAAATACGGGTCGGTCGCGCGCAACATGTGCAGCACCGCCCCGCGCGCGTCGGGAAACTGCCGGAGCGGATGCAAAGTCCAACGCTCGCTCACGGACGGCCGAGATCCTGCCATGCTTTCATGTAGGCCGCGATCTGCGCGCCGGAAAGTTTGGGAACGTCGGCGCCGTGGTGCCATTCACGATACCAGCGGACCGTCTCGCCGACCGAATCGTCATAGGCCCACACCGGTTCCCAGCGCAGATAGTGGCTCGCGCGATCGGTGTTGAGTTGCAGCCAGTGATCTTCGTGCGGGGCGTTGGGATCGCGCTGGATCGACAGGTCGCCGCCGCCCCAGAGGTCGATCACTTTGCGCACCACTTCCTCGACGGTGCGGTTCGCACCGTGTCCGGGCCCGAAGTTCCAACTCGTGCAGAAGGCGTCACCGTCGGCGCCTTCGAGCCGGCTGCCCAACAGGAGATACGCGCCGAGCGGTTCGAGCACGTGCTGCCACGGACGGGTCGCGTCGGGGCTGCGGATGACGATCGTTTCGCCGGCCTTCAAGAAACGGATGCTGTCGGGGATGAGGCGGTCTTTGGCCCAGTCGCCGCCACCGATGACGTTGCCGGCGCGCGTCGTCGCGGCGCGAATCTTGCCCTTGAGAAACGACGTCCAATACGCGCCGAACACGAACTCCGCGCAGCCCTTCGACGCGCTGTACGGGTCGTGGCCGCCCAAGCTGTCGGTCTCGCGGTAGCCCCACTCCCAGTCGACGTTGCGATAGCACTTGTCCGACGTGATGAAGACCAGGGTGCGGATGCTCTCGGTCTTGCGCACCGCTTCGAGCAGGTTGACCGCGCCGCCGACGTTGGTGTCGAAGGTCGTCTTCGGGTCGGCGTACGCCGGACGCACGAGCGCTTGCGCCGCGAGATGAAAGACGATCTCGGGCCGGACGTCGGCCATCACGCGGCCGATCGCGTCGTCGTCGCGCAGGTCGCCTTCGAAGTGCCGGATGCGGTCTTTGAGGTGCAACAGTTCGAAGTGGCTGTTCTCGTACGCGGGCGCAAGGGCGAAGCCGCTGACGTCCGCGCCGAGCTCCAAGAGCCACGCGCTCAGCCACGAGCCTTTGAAGCCGGTGTGTCCGGTGACCAAGACGCGTTTGCCGCGATAGACGTCGTTAAACATCGAGGTCACCCCGGCCCTTGCGCGCGCTGCTGCTTTCGAGCGACCACATCTTCCAGGGGGCCGTGTCGTCGGCCCACATCCGGTTCAGATCGTCGACGTCCTTCTTGGTGTCCATCGGGCGCCAAAAGCCGTCGTGCACGTAGCCCATCAGCTCGCCCTCGGCGGCGGCGCGTTCGAGCGGCTCGCGTTCGAGGATCGTCTTGTCGTTATCGATGTATTCGAGAAATTTCGGTTCCATGACGAAGAATCCCGAATTGACGTACCCGGCCCCTTCGATCGCCTTCTCTTTGAACGAGTGCACGAGCCCGGCATTGGTGAACTCGACGATGCCGAAACGCGCCGCCGGCCGCGCCAGCGTCATCGTGACGAGCTTGCCGTGCTTCTTGTGGAATGCGATCAGATCGTTGATGTCGACGTTCGACACGCCGTCGCCGTAGGTCGCCATGAAGGTCTCGCCTTGAACCCACGGCGTCATCCGCTTGATGCGGCCGCCGGTCATCGTGCCCAGCCCCGTGTCGATCAACGCGAGCTTCCAGTCGACCGCCGGCCGTTCGACCGCGCGCGTCTTGCCGGTCGCCATGTCGATGATGAAGTCGGAATGGAGCGTCTCGTAGTTGAGGAAGAACGACTTGACGTAGTCGGCCTTGTAGCCCAGGGCTAGCAAGAACTCGTTGTGTCCGAAGTGCGAGTAGATGCTCATGATGTGCCAGAGCATCGGGAGACCGCCGATCGGCACCATCGGTTTGGGGATGTCGTCGGTGTACTCGGAGAGCCGGGTGCCGAATCCGCCGGCGAGCAGGATCGTCTTCATCGTTGTCTTCTTGCTCCAGATGTCACGAATGTGGTGGCGGGGTTCACGGTAAGCGGCAGCGAGGCCTTGCCGTATTGCTCAGCCCGGCCCGGCGGCATTTCAATCCGCGCATAAGGGTGCGGTCGCGCTGAAGACGCGCCGTCCGAAGATCAGCAGGAGCGCCGAAATGCACATCAGCGCCGCGGCTCCGAAAATCGGCGCGGCGGCGAACTCACCGGCGACCAATCCGCCGATCAGCGAGATCACGCCGAACGCCAGCGCGTTGATCGACGCGGTGACCCCGAGGATCTCGCCCCGGTTGTCGCTGGCCTCGTCGACGAACAACATGATGACCGCGCCGTATCCGCTCGCAGCCGCGGTCGCAACCGGCACGGCGATCGCCCATTCGAGCGCCGGCGAATAGCCCGCCGCCGCCGCGACGATGCAGCCGGTGGTGACCAGCATGCTGCCGATGCCGATCGCGCGGGCTGAGAACCAGCGCTTCAAAAGCGGCATCACGACGGCGAAGCTGACGCAGAAGCCGATTCCGATCACCGCCATGAAATAGCTGACTTGCGCGGCCCCGAAACCGAACGTCGCCAGCAGATACGGCGGAATGAAGAAGAAGAACGCGCCCCATCCGAATTGCTGGAACAAGAAGATGTTCGCGAGCCGCTTGAGCGCCGGCGACTTGAAGACGACGGCGAGTTCGCGGACGCTGCCGAGGATGTCGATCCGCATCCCCGGTTCGGCATGCCGCCCGGCCGGGTCGCGATAGCTCGCCGTCAGCCACGCGATCGTCACGAGCGTGAGCACGATGATGACCAGCAGCGGCGCGGTTTCGCGCAGCGTCCGGCTGAGCGCGGTCCCGGCGAACGCGCCCGAGAGCACCGGCCCGAGCACGAACCCGAGCGAGGAGGAGAGCAGGCCGAAGTTGATGCGCGCGTCTTTCGACTCGGGCGCGCCGGAATCGGCCAGCGCCGCAAGCGCGACCGCTTGGGTGGCGGCGGTCAGTCCACCGGCCAAGCGGCCGAGGATCACGAGCGTTGCCGAGTCGATCTGCAGACCCCACGCGATCGCCGCGTAACTCACCGCCAAACCGCCGGCACAGAACAGCATCACCGGCAAGCGGCCATTGCGGTCCGACAGTCCCCCGAGAATCGGGGCCGCGAAAAACGTGGCCAGCGGATAGATGCCGACGGCCACGCCGTAGATGATCGCCTGCACCGGGCGCGAGTCGGAGAGCGGGTGCGCGGTGAGGATCGGCGCGACCATCGCGAAGCCCATCGCGTCGATGAAGATGAGGAGAAACAACGGAAAGAGCCGCAGCAGGCTCCCCATCGTCGCGCCTACAGTGCCTTCTCCGTCCATTCGAAGCCGGCGTCTTGCCAACGCGCGAGCTTCTCCGGTTCGTGGGACTGGAGCGGCGTATCGTAGTCGCCCTCGCGGTATTTTAGATTCATCTCCGCGGTGCCGCCGCCCAAGAGTGCGATCGTGCCGGTCTTTTTCTGTTTGAAGTCGTCGCTGGCGCGGTGCACGATTCCCAGCGGCGTGTGGGGCAAGAACGGTTCGACGAGCAAGCCGCGGGCGGCGTCGAACTTCGGCAACGCTTGGTGGCACACCCAATTACAGCGCGAGGGCAGAAATTCGAGACCCGCGGCCACGTACTCGTCGAGTCTCTCGAAGATCTCGTAGTTGAGCGACGCCTGCTCGACGTGGAAGTTCAACCCGTGCTGCAGGCTCTCGGCGATGCGCGCGGCCCAGCGTTCCCAGATCGGCGAGCCCGCAGCGATCGCGAAGACGCCGGTGTTGAGGATCGGATATTCTTTGTACTTCGCCGCCACCTCGGGGCCGCGCAGGTCGGTGAATACCTTGACGATGAACGCGCGATACGATTGGCTCGTGCCGTAATTCGAGACGAACGAACGGTCGATCTCCGGCGTCACCGCCATGATGCCTTGCGCCGCGCCCGCGCGATACAGCTCGACCGCGCCCCAGTCTTGCACCCACGCATCGGCGTCGAGGTGCATGTAGAGGTCGTGTCCGGGAAAGTACTTCGGGTAGAACGGGCGCGCGAGAATGGCCTTCAACGGCAGTGGTGCGCCGGAACCGTCGTTCAAGCCGAAGCCCCACTCGGGGATTGCGAGCGTGACTTTCTGTGATGCGAGCCACGCCTTCTGCTCTTCGCTCAGCCCGAGATCGAGCACCCCGATCGCGAAGCCGGCGCCCTCCGCCTTCTCGCGAACGGAGAGCACCATGCCTTGCAAGAAATGAAAATACTCGGCCGACGATGCGCTGACGATGATCATGGGCCGCGAACGTTCGATGGCGGCGCGAGCAACTCTTTGTCGCGCGGCGCTGCTCCGGAGCAACGAGCGGTTAGCGTCCCCAACGCTGCTGCGCCGTCGCGTTATAACGCGTGGGCGGGTACGATCCGGCCGGTCACGGCACCGAAGCCGATCCGGTACGCGCCGTTGCAACATCCGGAAATGGAGATCTCGTCGCCGTCCTCCAAGAACGTTCGGCTCGTTCCATCGTCCAACGCGAGCGGCTCGCTACCGTTGCGCGTCAGTTCCAGCAGGCTGCCCTGGGAACCGGCTTCCGGTCCGCTGATCGTGCCCGATCCCATCAGGTCGCCGGGCCGCGTGTTGCAGCCCGAACTCGTGTGGTGCGCGAGCTGCTGCGCCATGCTCCAGTAGAGGTATTTGAAGTTCGTGCGACACACGCGCGTCGGTCGTGAAGCTCCGTGCCGCCGCACCCCGGCCTCGAGCGCGATGTCGAACGCGCGCGCTCCCTGCTGGCGCAAGTAGCGTGCCGGCAGAGGGTCCTGCACCTGCCCGGCAACCCGGAACGGTTCGAGCGCGTCGAGGGTGACGATCCAAGGCGAGATCGACGTCCCGAAGCTCTTGCCGTTGAACGGGCCGAGCGGCGCGTACTCGAACTGTTGAATGTCGCGCGCGCTCCAGTCGTTCATCAATACGAGCCCGAAGATGTGGCGTTCGGCCTGCGCGAGTGCGATCGGTTCGCCGAGCGCGTTGCCCGTCCCGACGACGAAGGCGGTCTCCAGTTCGAAGTCGAGTTTACGCGTAGGCCCGAAGGCCGGGCGCTCATCGCCTGCCGCGATCAGACCGCAGGGGCGCCGCAGCGGCGTGCCGCTCACGACGATCGACGACGCGCGCCCGTTGTATGCGACCGGAAGTTCGAGCCAGTTCGGCAACAGTGCGCGCGCGGGTTCGCGAAACATCGCGCCGACGTTGGTCGCGTGCTCCTTGGACGAGTAGAAGTCGGTGTAGCCGCCCGGTTCGACCGGAAGGTGCATGCGCACGCGCTCCATCCCGAAGAACGCGTGCTCGCGTAGGCTCGCATCGTCGCGCAACTCGGGGTTGTCCCGTCGCAACAGGGTGCTGATGCGCCGGCGCGTAGCGCGCCATGCGTTGCGCCCCAGGGCCAGGAACCGGTTCAGGGACGGCGCGTCGAACACGCTCCCGTTGCCGCCGGCGACCAGCAACAGGCCGCTTCGCTCGAGTTCGGCGAGGTCGAGCACGAATGCGCCGATCGCCACCCCGACGCGCCGCCCCGGGTCTCGGTCGCTCGAGAAGATGCCGAAGGGCAGATTTTGAATCGGGAAGTGCGAGTCGGGAGCGACGTCGATGAACGACGCCAGCGCAGGATCGTTCAGCTCCATCACGTTACGGCGGCGGCGCGAACCGCTTGGGGAGATCCTGCCAGCAGCGAATGTACTCGGGCTGCAGTTGCGCGCTCTCCAGCGCGAATCGCGTCGGCCCCAGCGGCCAGCGCGTCTCGAACATGAAGGCCATCGTGTCGGCGATCCGTTGCGGGGTGGTCGTGTCGGCAGCACTTGCGCGCTCGAACGTCGCCGCATCGGGGCCGTGACCGCTCATGCAGTTGTGCAAGCTCGCGCCCCCGGGGAGAAAGCCCTCTGCCTTCGCGTCGTAAGCGCCGCTGATCAAGCCCATGAATTCGCTTGCGACGTTGCGATGGAACCATGGCGGCCGGAACGTGTCTTCCATGACGAGCCAACGCGGCGGGAAGATCACGAAGTCGACGTTCCCGACGCCGGGCGTGTCGCTCGGCGAGGTCAGCACGAGGAAGATCGACGGATCGGGATGGTCGTAGCTGACAGAACCGATCGTGTTGAACCGGCGCAGATCGTATTTGTACGGAGCGTAGTTGCCATGCCAGGCGACGACGTCGAGCGGAGAATGGTCGATCGCGGCCGTCCACAGCGCGCCGCCGAACTTGTGATCGAGCGTGAAGTCGCCCTCGCGATCTTCGAACCAGGCCACCGGCGCTTGGAAGTCGCGCGGATTGGCGAGCCCATTGGCACCGATCGGCCCCAAGTCGGGCAGCCGCACGTGGGCGCCGTAGTTCTCGCAGACGTAGCCGCGCGCTTCGCCGTCGGCCAGCTCGACGCGGAAGCGCACGCCGCGCGGGATCACCGCCACCTCGTGCGGCTCGACGCCGAGGACCCCGAACTCGGTCGCGAGGCGCAAGCCGCCGTGTTGCGGCAAGATCAGCAGTTCGCCGTCGGCGGTGGAAAAGTACCGGTCGCTCATCGAGCGGTTCGCCGCATAGAGGTAGATCCCGCATCCACTTTGAGTCGCAGGATCGCCGTTGCCGGCGAATGCGACCAAGCCGTCGACGAAGTCGGCCGGGACGCCCGGCACCGGCAACGGATCCCAGCGCAGTTGGTTCGGAGTCGCCGGCGCGGCGTCGTCGCCGGTGCCGAACCACGTGCGGCCGGCTCGGGCGAACGGCCCGTGCGTGACGCCGGGGCGGATCCGGTAGAGCCAGGCGCGCCGGTTGACCGCGCGCGGCGCGGTGAAGGCGGTGCCGGAGAGCTGCTCCGCATACAGGCCGTAGGGCGGGCGCTGCGGCGAATTTCGTCCGGCCGGCAGCGCCCCGGCGATCGCTTCGGTGGCGAAGTGGTTGCCGAAGCCCGCCTGATAGGCGACTGCCGCGAGCGCCGGCGCGGGCTGGAGGGTCATCGCGGCGCCGGCGCCTCGAGCACCCCGCGACGGATCTGGTCTTCCTCGATCGACTCGAAGAGCGCGCGGAAGTTGCCCTCGCCGAATCCGTCGTCGCCCTTGCGCTGGATGAATTCGAAGAAGATCGGCCCGAGCACCGTCCCCGAGAAGATCTGGAGCAAAATCTTCGTCGTGCCGCCGGAGTCGGAGCCCTCGCCGTCGAGCAGGATGCCGCGCGCCGCGAGCCGCGCCACGACCTCGCCGTGCCCCGGCACGCGCCGGCTCATGCGCTCGTAGTAGGCGGGCGGCGGCGACGGCATGAACGGCAGCTCGCGTTCGCGCAGCACGTCGACGGTCGCGTAGATGTCGGCACAGCCGCAAGCGACGTGCTGGATCCCCTCGCCGTGATACTCGTGCAGGTACTCCTCGATCTGGCTTCGCGCGTCGGCCGATTCGTTGATCGGGATGCGGATCTTCCCGCACGGGCTCGTCATCGCGCGGGAGTACAACCCCGTCAGCTTGCCCTCGATGTCGAAATAACGGATCTGCTTGAAACCGAAGAGGCGTTCGTAGAACCCCGCCCACTCGTTCATCCGGCCGCGGTGCACGTTGTGGGTCAGGTGATCGATGTAGTGCAGGCCCGCCCCCGCCGGCTTGGGGTCGCGCGCGCCGGTCCACTCGAACTCGGCATCGTACGGGCTGGCGCCGTCGCGATAGCGGTCGACGAAGTAGATCAGCGAACCGCCGATGCCGGCGATCGCCGGGGCGTCGAGCAAGCGTTCTGCTTCACTGAGGGCGACCGGCTCGGCGCCGGCCGCGACGGCGTGGTCGAAGGCATGCTTGGCGTCGACCACGCGCCATACCATCGACGATGCACACGGCCCGTGCACCGCGGCGAAGCGGCCGGCCTGCGAGCCGGGTTCCGCGTTGGCGATGAAGTTGACGTCGCCTTGGCGCCACACGGCGATCGCCTTGCGCCGGTGGCGGGCGACGCACGTGAAGCCCATGCGGGCGAACAGCGCCTCGAGCGCCGGCGCCTCGGGGTGCGCGAATTCGACGGCCTCGAAGCCGTCCGTCCCAGCGGGATTGGCGGCCGAAATCGTCGCCGGCGGGGCATCGTGCGGATATGGTCCCATCGCTCACCTCGTCCCCAGGATCCGGCTCCGCCACCCCGCCCGAAGCCCATACCGACCATTCAGGATCGGCCGCGCTTTTCTCTCCCGCCGCCTCGCCGGCACCGCCGCCGATCGCTTGCTCACTCTTCTCTCAGAACGGGAAAATGAAGCGGAACGAGGCGTCGAAGCCCGCGCCCCACTGCGTCGTGTTGAACCCGTTGTTCACTTTGATCAGGTACGTCGAGTTGGTGAAGTTCTGAAACTGCGCGATGAACCCGATCGGCGGTTTCGACTTGGCATTGACGTCGCGCCCGAACGCGGCATTCCACAGCAAGTGCGGCGGCAGCCGGCCGTTGCCGTTCTGGAACTGCACCGGATAGCCCATGCCGTACTGCGGCTGCAAGTCGGCGAAATACGACTTGTCGCGCCCCAGGCGCTTGGTGTAGTTGAGGGTCGCCGCAAACGGCTGATCGTGATCTTCGTATTGCAGCGTCACGTCGCTCTGGCCGGAGTTGGGCGGAAAGAGAAACGTGCCGCCGTTGACGCCTCCTGCCAGCGACTGCGAGAGCGTCCCCGAGAAGAACATCGAGTCCCCGTTGCGGAAGCGCGCGTCGAAGCGGGCTTCCGCGCCCGACGCGATGCCGATCGTATTGTTGAAGACCGCGAAGATCGGCGTGTTCGCGAGTTGCGTCGTGTCGAGGATGTTGTTGACGTAGCGCTTCCAGAGGTTGAGGTAGCCGCGCTGGTAGGCGTTGAACGTGTGCGCGATGCCGAACTCGTAGTAGGCGTCGTGTTCGGGCTGCAGGTCGTACACCGGCAGTTGATCGGGATTGCCGCCGCTGACGACCACCGCCGCGCGGCGCGTGTCTTCGAGGAACGGCGCCGCGTAGAGCGTCCCGAAGTAGGCGTGGATGATGTTGTGAGAGCTGACGGCGCCGTCGAACTCGAGGCGCGGTGAGAGCTGCGCGCCTCCGACGTAACCGGTCGAGTGGTCGTAGCGCAAGCCGCCGAACACCGACACGTAGGGCGTCGGCGTCCACTTGTCTTCGATGTACGCACTGAAGAGGGTGCCGCGTTGCGCGCTGTTGTCGAAGAACGGCGGCTGCAAGTTGCCGTTGTCGTCGAAGTACAGGATCTGTTCGTTGCCGCTGAAGTTCTCGATGTTGCCGTCGATGCCGGCTTTGATCGCGTGATGCGGCAGCGCCTTGAATGCGACCAGCCGCAGGCCCTCGAACGTCGAGCGGCGGTCCTGTTGCAGCCCGCTCAGCGTTCCCGGCTGGCCGTCGGTCGTGCCGGCGATGTCGGCCTGCAGGTCGCCCAGGTACCGGATCCGGTCGTACTTGTACCAGGGGATCACCTGAAAGTACGCGGTGCCGTCCTTGCTGTTGTGCGTGTACGCGATGTTCGCGAAGCTGTCGTTCTCGAGTTGCACGTCGTCGGTCGAGGGGATCGAGATGACCGGATCGTTGACGTTGAACGTGTCGTTGATCGGGATCTGAAAGGTCGAGTAGTTGTTCGAGACGTCGATCGCGAGGACGTCCTGATCGTTGAGCTTCGTGATCGTGCGCAGGAATTGGTTGGTTTGGCTCGCCTGGTCGTGCACCGGCACGAACGTCGGCGCGTCGATCCCGCGATCGGTCTGCTCGAGATTGCCGTTGAAGTACACGCGCGTGTCGCCCATCCGCAGCGACGTGCCGAAGGTCCCTTCGGATTCGCCGTACGAACCGGCGCCGGCGGTGAACTTGCTCGCGTCGGGCGCGTCGAGGTCGGTCGCCCGGTGGCTGATGATGTTGACGACCGCCCCTTGCCGGTAACCGCCGTATTCGGCCGGGAAGGCGCCGGTGAACACTTCGAGCGAGTCGATCGTGCGCGGATCGATCACCTCGCTGAAGTTCGATGAGGTCGCGAACGGCAGCGGTGCACCGTCGATCTCGTAGGTCAAGCCGTGATAGCCGTGCGCGACGGGCTCGTTGTAGGAGAAGCGGACGATGCCGGGCATCGTCTCGATCAGCTGGTTGAGGCTCTGGTTCTGCGGCAGCACCGAGATGTCCGATTTGCTCAGGGTGTTGTAGCCGACGGGTTGGTCTGCCGGCCCGCGCACCGTCGACGTTTGCGTCTGACCGATGCGCTCGAGGTTGCCGACTTGGAGGGTGACGTCGGAGACGCCACTCGACGAAACGACGACCGAGGCCGACGCGGGCGCTTGCCCGGCGATCCGCGCGGTGACGGTGTAACGGCCGAACGACACGCGTGGGAAGATGAACGCGCCCTTCTCGTTCGTCTTGGTCGCTTGGGACGTGCCCTCGCCCTCGAGGGTCACCGCGGCGCCCGAGGTCGACACCTTGGCGGGCGCGATCACGACGCCGCGCACGAGTCCGGTCGTGTCGGCGATTGCCGGGGTTACGACGGCGAGCGGAATGAAACAAAGGAGCACGGCGGCAAAGCCGCGTGCGCGAGCCGGGAACGGCATGGAGACTCCTCTACGCGTGAAAGGTGCGCTGAAAAGGAGTCAGGCCGGAGGCGCCCTCCCGAACCGGCGACCGCCGGCGGACCTGAGGCGAACCGGAAGCGGGGAGGCGGCGAGCCGCCAGGCGGCGGCCGGCGCGGAGCGGCGGCGGTGCATGCCGCGGGCCGCGAAGGCGGTCACGGCCTCGGCCAGCGCCGCGACGGCGGTCCGGACGAGGAGCGCGATGGCCATGCTCAGGGCGGCGGCGACCGCGAACGCGAGCGCGTTGGGCCCGTCGCCCTGCGGCTCGGTCGCTTCGACCCCGAAGTACATCGCGCTCGCAAGGATCGCGATCAGGGCCGCAAACGGGAGCGGAGCGCCGGCGGCGGGCAGCGCTGCCCGCAGGCGCGTGGCGATGACCGACCCGTCGGCGTGCCCTGCGGCGAGCAGCGCGCGCCCGGAGGCCGTCAGGCCGAGCAGCATCGTGCCCCCCAGCGTGAAATCGACGATCAGGCCATGCAACCCCAGTCCGAAGTCGTGGTCATTGCCGAACCGGACCTCGTGCGTGATCAGTGCGACGAGGGCCGCGAGCGGAACCGCGATCAGGAGCCGGCGCAAACTCGCCATTTAGGCTTTCCTTCGAACGGCATTGCGTTGTTGCCCGCTTCCCGGCCGCTCGAAGCACCAAAACCCGCGAGATGACCATTTGGTCGCTCTTGGAGAAATAGCGTGCCGTTCAAAGAAACAATTCTCGCAAAGGGGAGCGCCTCTGGACGGCGCGAAGGGTCAGGGCCCCCACCGGATCGTGCCCCGAACCGGGATCGCATACCGAATCGGGATCGCATCCCGAACTTCCCGCCCGAAGGCTAAGATGGAACTCGATACCGTCATCAGCTCGCACGCGCCGTACGAATCGTCCGATACGGTCAACTTGATCGTCGCGCTGCTCGTGCGGTTCCCCGAGATCTCATCGATCGGGGTGCGGCCCAAAGACCGTACGGTCAAGTTTTCCTACGTCGTGGGGCGGCGCTTGGGGCGCGTCGAGCAGCGCAAGATCGGGGAGGCGCTGGTCGAGCATATCGGCGCGTTCGTCGAACTAGGCGGCGACGGCGCGCGGGTCGCAGAGGTCAGTTGCGAGGCGGACGAACGGCTGACGTTCGTTCACGTCGTGCGCGACTCGCTGACGATCTCCAAGAGCGAGTTGGAGCTGCACGTCAGCCTGCTCGCCGAACGGTTCGGTGAGAGCCTCGTGAGAAACGCGCCGCCGAGCGACTCGAGCGACGAGGAACAGGCAAGTTGTGAAGAACTCGCCGAAGCCGCGATCGACGTGATCCGCGATCCGTCGCGGCAGAAGAGCGTGGTCGGCTTCCGCGAAGAGAAACGCGTCCACGTCTACTTCGTCAAATCTGCAAAGAAAGCGAAGGCTTCGGCCCGCTCATAACACGCCCGATCAACCTGCTGGTCATCGGAGACATCGTCGGCTCTCCGGGACGCGAAACGGTCAAACGCCACGTAGCCCTCGCTCGCGAGCAGTATCACATCGACGTCTGTGTCGCTAACGGCGAAAATGCCGCGGGCGGATTCGGCTTGACCCCGCAGACCGCCGACGAACTGTTCGCCGCCGGCGTCGACGTCATCACCAGCGGCAATCATATTTGGGACAAGCGCGAGATCCGCGCGTATCTCGAAGCGAACGAGCGCGTCCTGCGGCCCGCGAACTATCCGCCGGGAACTCCGGGCCACGGCAGCACGACGGTGACGTTCGGCGACGTGACCGTCGGGGTCGTCAACGTGATGGGACGCGTGTTCATGCCGCCGGTCGACGATCCGTTCCGGGTCGCGAGCGATGAGGTCGAACAGCTCCACACCGTCACCAACGTGATCCTCGTCGACATGCATGCCGAGGCGACATCGGAAAAGATGGCGATGGGTCGCTATCTGGACGGGCGTGTCTCGTTCGTCTACGGAACGCACACGCACGTCCAGACGTCCGACGAACAGATTCTCGCCGGCGGGACGGCCTACATCACCGATGTCGGGATGACCGGACCGACCGACGGCATCATCGGCATGGACTCGGCCGCCGTCATCGAACGCTTCACGTCCGCCTTCGCCGAGCGCTTCAGCGTGGTCAAGCACGGGATGACCCACTTCTGCGCCGCGGTCGTCAACGTCGACCGGGACACCGGCCGCGCCCTCGACATCAAACGGATCTATCTACGGGGCCTGGCATGATCGAGTCGCAAAAATCGCCGCCCACCAACGTTTTGCGCGTTTCCGCGCAAAGCAATCCGAATTCGGTCGCGGGCGCACTCGCCGGGGTGTTGCGCGAACGTCCGGCTGCCGAACTTCAAGCTATAGGGGCCGGTGCGACGAACCAGGCCGTCAAGGCCATCGCCATCGCGCGTTCGTACTTGGAGTCGAGTGGGATCGACCTCGTGTGCGTTCCAGCCTTCACCGACGTGACGATCGACGGAAAGGACCGGACCGCGATCCGGTTGCTCGTCGAACGGCGCATGCTTGCGGAGCCGCCATCGTGATCGTAGACTTTCATTCGCATACGACGGCGAGCGACGGGAGCGTCGAACCGGCCGGGGTCCTGAAGATGATGCGCGACCGCGCCGTCGAGATCTGCTCGATCACCGATCACGATTCGCTGCACGCGTACGACGGGCTCAACGGTGCGGCCGAGGGATTGACGCTCGTCCCGGGCATCGAGATCAACACGACATATAAAGGAAACGAAGTTCACGTGCTGGGCTACGGGTTGCCGCTCGACGACTCGCCGGTACGGCGCTTGATCGATCGCAACCGGAACAGCCGCCGCGACCGCGCCGCGCAGATGATCGCGCAGCTGCGCGGGGCCGGGTACGACATCACCCTCGATCAGGTGCGGGCCGAAGCGACCGAAGACGATCCCGCCCTCGGGCGTCCGCACGTCGCGCGCGCGCTGGTCAAGGCCGGCTTGATCCGCGATGTGGACGCGTGCTTTCGCACCGTCCTCGGCCGGGGCGGCGTCGGTTACGTGCCGCAAACCTATACGACTCCGCAAGAGGCCGTCGACGTCATCGCGCAGAGCGGCGGCGTGCCGGTGCTCGCGCATCCCGGCCGCTTGAAGGACCAGTCGATCGTCGACGAACTAGCGGAGTACGGCGTCGTCGGGCTCGAAGTCTTCTATCCGACGCACTCGAGCACGCAGGTCGCGTACTATCGCGAGGTCGCCGAGCGCTACGGCTTGGTCATGACCGCGGGTGCGGATTTTCACGACATCCGCTGGCACCCGGCGGGCGTGGGGATGGACGTCGACCGCGACGACATCGAAGACTTTCTCGATCTCATCATCTGAATTCCGGTCCTCGTCTTGGAACCGGCTGGACGCCGGTTCCAAGTCTGGGCCGGAATTCTTGGCGTTCTTGCGCCTCTGGCGCTGCGATCCGCCTTCGGTGGCTTGATTGTGGCGCGCTTAGATTGTCGCTCGTATTGCGGTGATGACGGTGGTGGCTTCGTTTGTGGCGGCTTCTTCTAGGTTCGGAGGTGGGTGGCTTGGGCGTCGATTGTGGTGCGGTCGCTCATGTAGTGGTGGTTTATGCGGACGTTGAAGGCGCTTGCGCGTAGGGCGGCTAGGGCGAATTCTGCGCCGCAGGCGATGTCGCTGGCGACTGCGGTGTTGCCTAAGGCGAGCGTGCGGCGCGCTAGGCGCAATGCGTCGAGTGAGAACTGCGCGACCTGGAGGGGTTCGGCGGCTGCGGTGGTTAGGGCGGTCTGGAGGGCGGTGCGGCGGGCGGACTTTTCGGCTTCGGTTGCGCGCGGGAGTTTCTGGGCGGTCATGACGGCGGCGAAGGCTTGCTCGTCGCGGGCGGCGGCTTCGGTGAAGCGGCGGCGCAGGGCGTCGGCCTCGGTTGCGATGCCGGCCGCTTCGGGGTGCTGCGGGGCGAGCTTTGCCGAACCGAGGGTCACGCGTGCGACCATTGCCAGGAGCGCGACGCCGAGGGCGCCGACGATGCAGGCGGCGCTCCCACCGCCCGGGGTCGGGTCGGCTGACGCGAGCCGGTCGAGATACGCCGCGGTCGTTTCCACGGTCGTCTGATTATCAGGCGAAGGAATCGAACCCCTCGCGAGGGCCGCGCGGGGGGCGGTACGAATTACAAGCGGTTCACATCTAAGGACCATAGGAGAGAAGCTTGCAAGTTATCGAGACGGCGCGGGGAGACGTTCGCGACCCCGGGCTCGCCGACCAAGGGCGTCAACGCATCGAGTGGGCCGGCACCTTCATGCCCGTCCTGCGACAAATCCGTGAACGCTTCGCGCGGACGAAGCCGCTCGCGGGCGTGCGCATCGGGGCCTGCCTGCACGTGACGACCGAGACGGCGAACCTCATGCTCGCCTTGCAGGCCGGCGGGGCCGACCTGCACCTGTGCGCGAGCAATCCGCTCTCGACGCAAGACGACGTCGCGGCCGCCCTCGCCGTGCACTACGCGATCCCGACGTTCGCGATCAAGGGCGAGGACAACCCGACGTACTACCGCCACATCGAGGCGGTCGTCGGGTCCAAACCCCACATGACGATGGACGACGGCTGCGATCTGGTCACGACGATCATGACCAAGCACCCCGAGCTGCTCGAAGGCATGATCGGCGGCTGCGAGGAGACGACCACCGGCGTCGTGCGCCTGCGCGCGATGGAGAAGGACGGCGTGCTGCCCTTCCCGGTCGTGTCGGTCAACGACGCGCTGACCAAGCATATGTTCGACAACCGCTACGGCACCGGACAATCGACCCTCGACGGGATCATCCGCGCGACCAACGTGCTGATCGCGGGCCGCACCGTCGTCGTCGTCGGCTACGGCTGGTGCGGGCGCGGCGTTGCCTCGCGCGCCAAGGGCCACGGCGCTCACGTGATCGTCACCGAAGTCGATCCGCGCAAGGCGCTCGAAGCGACGATGGACGGCTTCCAAGTGATGACGATGGCCGAGGCGGCGAAAGTCGGCGACGTGTTCGTCACCGTCACGGGCAACTACCACGTGATCCGCGGCGAACATTTCCAAGCGATGAAGAGCGGTGCGATCGTCTGCAACTCCGGGCACTTCAACGACGAGCTCGATCTGGGCGCGCTCGAGAAGCTCGCCGTCAGCAAGGATCATCCGCGCACGTTCATCGAGCGCTACGAGATGTCCGACGGGCGTCAGATCTGCGTCCTGGGTGAAGGCCGCTTGATCAACTTGGCAGCGGGCGAAGGGCATCCGGCGGCCGTCATGGACATGTCGTTCGCCAATCAAGCGATGGCGGCAGCGTACATCGCGAGCGACTACAAGAAGCTCGAGAAGCGCGTCTATCCGGTGCCCGAGCACATCGACGAAGAAGTCGCGACGATGAAGCTCGCCTCGCAGGGCATCACGATCGACGAGTTGACCCCCGAGCAAGTCAAGTACATGGCGTCATGGAGCGAAGGGACCTAAGCGATGGCCTACAAGCGGCTCTTTACCAGTGAATCGGTGACCGAGGGGCATCCCGACAAGATCGCCGACCAGATCTCGGATGCCGTGCTCGACGCGATCATGGCGAACGACCCGCAGGGCCGGGTCGCGGTCGAAACGTTTGCGATCACCGGCCAGATCCACATCGCGGGCGAAGTGACCACGACGAGCTACATCGACATCCCGCGCATCGTGCGCAGCACGATCGCCGAGATCGGTTACACGAAGTCCAACGTCGGGTTCGACGCCGATACGTGCGGCGTTTCGGTCTCGATCGACGAGCAGTCGCCCGACATCGCGCTCGGGGTCGACAAGTCGCTCGAGGTCAAGGAGAGCGGCGACCACGATCCGTTCGAGCTGACCGGGGCCGGCGACCAGGGGATGATGTTCGGGTTTGCGTGCAAAGAGACGAAAGACTTGATGCCGCTGCCGATCACGCTCTCCCACGAGCTGGTGAAGATGTTGGCCGCGGCGCGCAAGAACGGCTACATCAACTACCTGCGCCCCGACGGCAAATCGCAGGTGACGGTCGAGTACGACGGCGATCGCCCGGTGCGCGTCGACACGGTCGTCATCTCGACCCAGCACGATCCCGATGTCCCGCTCGACACGATCCGTCAAGAAGTGACCGAGCGGGTCATCGACCACGTGATCCCGCGGCATCTGCGCGATCGCGACATGCGCATCTACGTCAATCCGACCGGGCGTTTCGTGCTCGGCGGCCCCAAGGGCGATGCCGGGTTGACCGGCCGCAAGATCATCGTCGACACGTACGGCGGGATGTGCCGGCACGGCGGCGGCGCGTTCTCCGGCAAGGATCCGACGAAGGTCGACCGGTCGGCGGCGTACGCCGCGCGCTACGTGGCCAAGAACGTCGTGGCGGCGGGGCTCGCCGACCGCTGCGAAGTGCAGGTCGCGTACGCGATCGGCATCGCGCATCCGGTCAGCGTGCTCGTCGAGACCTTCGGCACGGCCAAGATCGAGGAGCAGAAGATCGCCGAGCTGATCAAGGCGCACTTCGACCTGCGCCCGGCGGCGATCATCCACAACCTCAATCTGCGCCGGCCGATCTACAAGCAGACCGCGGCCTACGGCCACTTCGGCCGTCCCGATCTCGATCTGCCGTGGGAAAAGCTCGACAAGGCCGACGCGCTTCGCGCCGCCGCCGGCCTCAAAGGTTCGGCCGCCGACGAGTTGGCGCTCACGGTCCCGCTAACCGGATAGGCGGCTCAGCAGAAAGAAAACGATAAATCCGGCCACGAGGTACGCGGGCGTCCATAGGCGCTCGCGTACCTCGTGTGCTTCGACGAGCAATTCTTCCGTCACCAAGAAGATGAACGCGACCGCGCCGAACGCGTAGACGAAGTGCATCGTCGTGGGGCTGGTGTTGCCGAGCGCGAGCGCGCCGATCACCGCGCCGAGCATGAGCGCGACGCCCAACGACGTCGAAGCGGCGATGCGCTGCAGCTTCGTCGCTTCGTCGCCGAAGCTGGCCGCGATCGCGATGCCCAGAAAGAGCACCTCGAGGGTCAGCGCGGCGACGAGTAGCGGTCCGGTCGCGCCGCCGGCGGCGAAACCCACCCCGATCACGAGGCCGTCGATCGCCGCGTCGGCGACGCTGACGGCGAGCAGCCCGACTTTGCCCTTCGAGCTCATCGCATCGGCGGCCGCGCGCACGGCCATCATCGCCACGATGCCGGCGACGAAGCCGGCGATCGCGACGAGCACGTCCGCCTTTTTCAACGGCGCCAGCAACTCGAATGCGGCCGCCGCCAGCACGACGCCGGCGGCGAAGTGCTGCACCGCACTGCGCACCGCCGCGCCGGGCGGACGGTATGCCGCAATCAGGCCGCCGGCGAGCGCCGCGATGACCGGAACGGTACCGTAGCGGAGCACTTCGGCGAGCAAGTTGTCCATCGCCGGCTTGGGTTAGCGCGTGTCCTCGCGAATCTCCTTGATCGCCGCGATGCCGATCGCGCCCGCGAGATACCCGACGCCCGAGATGAAGATCGCGAGCGGCGGCCCGTAGCGCTGCGCGAGCAAACCGCCGGCGACCGCACCCGGCGCAGTCCCCAGGATCACGATCAGCCGAATCGCGCCGAACACCCGCCCGACGAGCTCTTCGGGGATCACGCGCATCCGCCATGCGATGATGTTCGTGATGCCGAACGTGCCGCACGCGCTCGACGCGACGATGCACAGGATCGCCAGCGGCAATGCATGCACGAACGCGAGCGGCATCCACACGAGCGCGTCGATCAGCGTCGCGATGCCCAGCGCCTTGCCGAACGGCCAGTGCGCGCGGCCGGCGAGCACCGAGCCCGCCATCGCCCCGAGCGCGAACGTCCCGAACGCGATGCCGACCTCCTGATCCGTCGCCGACAGCGTCACTTTCAGGAACGGAATGATCACCGCGAAGCCCATGAGGCCGAAGAAGTTCATCACCGTTTGCAGCGCGCACAGCCACGCCATCGTGCGATCGGCGCCGACGAAGCGGAAGCCGGCGGCGATGTCGTCGCGGATCTGGGGCCACGACGGCAGGCCGCCCGGATTTTCAGGGCCGAGGGTCTTGACGGCGGCGAGCGTCCCTTGCGACGCGAGGTACGTCACCGCATTGATCGCTAAAGCCGGCAACGGGCCGGTCAGCGCGAACAGCGCGCCGCCCAGCGGTGGCCCGACGAGGTTGACGGCCTGTTCGGTGGCGACGAGCGCCGAAACGGCCTGCTTCGCACGGTCCTTGCCCAAGATGAACGGGATGCTCGTCGATTGGCCGCCCAAGAACACCGAGCCGCAGATCGCGAGCACCAGGATGCCGCCGTAGAGTAGCGGGATCGTCATGACGCCGCGCGCGTATGTCACGACGAAGAGCGTCATGATCACGAAGCGCGCCGCGTCGCAGGCGATCATCAGCTTGCGGCGGTCGAGCCGGTCGGCGAGCGAGCCGCCGATGACGCTGAAGAATGCGTACGGCGCGAACTCGATCGCGTACGTGATCGACAACGACACGGCGGAGCCGGTGAGGTGGAAGACCAGGAGCGGGATCGCGATCGTGCGCAGCCCGTCGCCCAGATATCCGAGGGTCTGGCCGGCGTAGAACAGCGCGAAGGTGCGCGACGCAAAGATATTGCTTGCAGCTTGGGACGACATGCGAGACAGCCTATCCGACGGAGGCGCGGGCACGAATCGTGCGAGCGCGAAAGCGATATGTGGTCGGAGTGATGCGTGAGCGAACTGCCCGCGCGCCGGCTGTCTATCCGTGCATAGCCCTCTTAGGTTGGCGTCGTCCGGCTAGAGGACCTTTTCGGAAGTGCGCGCGCGATCGCCGGAGCGCCGCAGCAGGGCGAACGCCACGACCGTGAGGCACGCCAGATAACCGAGTCCGGCGACCGCCATCGCGGCCCGCGGGCCGGCGTGATCGCAGAGCCACCCGCCGAGGATCGCGCCCGGCACCGTGCCGCCGAGCGCGATGACGTTGACCGCTCCGACGACGCGCCCGAGCCGCGCCTGCGGAATGACGGTCAGCCGCCACGCCATGATCGCCGCCAACTCGAAGGCCGACATCCCGCACGAGAGCGCGAGGCCGCCGACCGCGACGCCGACGTTCGTGCCGAAGACGATCGGAATGTAGGACAGCGTGTCGACCGCGAGCGACGCGGCCAGCAGCGCCCAGATGCCGGTGCGGAACCGTCCGCTGACGAGCGACCCGACCACAGCTGCCAGCGAGAACATGCCGAACGAGACGCCGACTTGCCCGTCGGTCACGGTGAAGATCGTCTTGAGGTACGGCACGATCGCGGCGTACCCGAGCATGCTGAAGAAGCCGACGAAGGCGCCGATCCAGGTCAGCGCCGCCAGCTGGCGGTGGCCGGTGATGAACGCGAATCCTTCGCGCGTGTCGCGGGCCAGCTCTGCTGCCGTCGGCATCCGCCCGGGCACTTCCGGTCCGAGGCTCGGCAGCGCTGCCGTCGCCGCCATCGAAACGAGGTACACGCCGGCGATCGAGGCCAGCGAGATCAGCGGCCCGCACAACGCGAACAGCACGCCGCCAATCGGCGGGGCGACCATGTAGCCGGCTTCCTCCGCGGCCACGAGCGTCGCGACCGCGGCC
Source organism: Vulcanimicrobiota bacterium (assembly GCA_963749395.1). GTDB lineage: Bacteria > Vulcanimicrobiota > Vulcanimicrobiia > Vulcanimicrobiales > Vulcanimicrobiaceae > CAVVMT01. The sequence continues at coordinate 277,064 of CAVVMT010000008.1, read as the reverse complement.
GCGACCCGGCCCGGGCCGACCAGATACGGGACGCTCGTCGATTGTCCGCCGACGAAGATCGCGCCCGCGACCGAAACGATCGTCATCCCCAGATAAACGAGCGGCAGCGCCAGCATCCCGGCGCCGAAGGCGAACGCGAAGATCAGCATAACGCCGAAGCGCACGCCGTCGCACCCGATCATCAGCGTGCGGCGGTCGACGCGGTCGGCGAGCGATCCGCCGATCGTGCTGAAGATCGCATACGGCGCGTACTCGAGCGCGTACGTGATGCCGAGCGCCAAACCCGAACCCGTCAGATGGTAGACGACGAGGGGAATGACCAGCGTCCGCAAACCGTCGGCCACGAAACTCGTGAGTTGTCCGACGAAGAAGACGTTGTAGGAACGCGTGGGGAAAAAGACGCGTTCTGCCAGGATGTCCTCGCTATACCGCCGGGGCGCGAATCGCGGGATCGTTCGCGATCGTGTGGAGCCGCGGGTCGCGCAGCACTTCCCCGCTCATGTGGTGATACTCCGGATCGGCGAGCGCATTGCGCACCCACGCCAGCGCGTCACCGCGCCGGCCCAAGTCGAGGCAGAGCGCCGCGAGGGTCGCCGGATCGAGGTGGTCGCGCCGGCTGACGATCCGGCGCGGCCGCAGATCGGGCATCTCGCGCAGTGCGACGGCACGCCGGCCGGCGTGCAAGTCGACATAAGCGGTCAAGCCGGCCAGCGCTGCCTGGTGCGGGGAGTGCTTGAACGCCGCGAGCAAGGCGCGCGCCTCGCCGTACTCGTGCGCGCCGGCGTCGGCGAGCACCAGAAAGTACGCCGCCATCTCGTTGTCGCGCTGCAAGTCGAACGCGTCGCGCAACGCGCTGCGCGCCGCGTCGTAACGCCCCTCGTAGTACTGCACCATGCCGTACCACGTCAACACCATCGGACTGGTCGGCTCGAGGTCGATCGCGCGGCGTAGCTGCGCGTCGGCGGTGTTCAAGTCGCCGCGTTCGAGCGCGAGCGTGCCGAGGAACTCGTGGCCGCTCGCGTACCCGGGCTGCAGCATGACGGCGGTTCGTAGCGCGCGCTCGGCGACGGCGACGTTGCGGTCGCGGTCGAGCGCGATGAACCCTAGCAGCGCGAACGCTTCGCCGCACTTCGGATCGCGAGCGAGCGCTTCTCTCGCGTACGCTGCCGCGCGGGCGTACGATTCGGTCGCCTTCCCGGGCAGCAGATGGTGGTTGGCGATCATCGCGTACGCCTCGGCGAGGCCGACGTATCCCAGCGGCGACCAGGGTGCGGCCTTCACGACGTCGCGAAAGAGGGCGATGCTTCGACGGGTGCCGGCCAGCGTGCGCTGGTTCCACCAATATTGTCCCAGCTCGTATTGCCGCCGCGTTTCGGCCGGGAGCACGCGCGCGTGCGCCCCGCTCTGTGCGGCGCCGGCAACCAACCCGCACGCCAAGACGACGGCGGCTGCCGCTGCGGCGGCCCAGCGCCGCGCGCGCTGCGCCCACGCTGTGAAGGGCCGGCCGTCCGGGCGGAGCGGCTCCGCGGCTTCGATCGCCGGGACGAAGCGGTAACCGCGGCGCGGCACCGTCTCGATGAAACGGCGCCCGTCGCCGCGCGGGTCGAGCGCCTTGCGCAGGACGTACACGGTTTGGGTCAGGTTGCCGTCTTCGACGAAGCCGTCCGGCCACAGGGTCGCGAAGAGCTGCGCCTTCGAAACGAGCGCGCCCGGCGCTTCGAGCAGCAACGCGAGCATCGCGGCGGCTTTGGGCGGTATCGGCACGAGGGTGTGTGCCCGCCAGAGCGTTTGCTCGCGGCGGTCGAAGACGAAGCCCTCGAATCGCACTCGCCCGTCCATCGTGCCGGGTGTTCGGCGGTCGCGCCGCAGAGTCCGCCGCGCGCGAATTGAGGGCTTCTTGAAGCCTCAGGCACGCTTGCCGCGCTACGCTGAACCCATGAAGACACTCCTCGAACTGCTCGACTTCGAAGCTGTGATGGAAGCTTTCGAAAGCCCCGGCTTGATCGCCGGACTGATCGCCGGCGCGGTCTTGCGTGCGCTGCACGGGCCGGCGGGCGGCCCGCTCCCGGGGATGCATGCGCATCTCGCGGCGTTGGGTGCGGCCTTGGCGCGGCACACCTGCGGTTGAGCCTAGCGGACTTTACCGTCCGTGCCGACAACGTTGGAGAGCGCGCGCGAGGTGCGCATCCGACGAGGGAGTATGGGCAGCCAAAAGATCTTGATCGTCGACGATAACGAGCCGACGCTTCAGCTCTATCGGGTAGTTGTGGGCAAGCTCGACGACACGGAGCCTGTCGTGTGTCAGTCGCCCGAGCAAGCTCTGGTGTGGTCGGCTGCGTTCCGGGCGTCGGTCGTCGTGTGTGACCAGCACATGCCGGGCATGGACGGCCTCGCGTTCATCGACAAGTTCCGCGCCCAGGCCGGGAACGCCGACGTGCCGGTGATCATGGTTACCGGAATCAACGAGCGCGAAGTTCGCCGCGAAGCGGTGCGGCGCGGGGTGAGCGCCTACCTTTCCAAGCCGGTCGATCCGATCGAGTTCATGGCGCACGTGAAGAACGCGCTCGACCAGCGGCGTTACCGGGCCGAACTGGTCGAACGGCTGACGGCCCTCACGGCGCAGGTGCACGAGTCGACCACGAGCGCGCTCAAGCGTGAGGCCCAAGGCCTCGAACCGCTGATCGCTGCCGCGAAGGCACGCGATCCCCAGATCGAGACGCATCTGCGGCGGGTCGCGCGCATCGGTGAGATCATCGCCCGCCGGATGAAGCTCTCGCAGCGCGACGTCGAGCTGTTCGCCGCCGCCGCTCCGTACTTCGACGTGGGCAAGATCGCCATGCCCGACCGCATCCTCACGGGCCGGGGGCGCCTTGATCCGCGCGACCAAGGCGTCGTCCAGCTGCACGCCGCCCACGGAGGCGCCGCGCTGCGCGGCGACTCGCCCTTGCGCAAGGCCGCCGCCGAGATGGCGGAGATGCATCACGAGCGTTTCGACGGCTCCGGGTACCCGCACAAACTGCGCGGCGAGGCGATCCCGCTCTTCGCGCGCATCATCGCGGTGGCCGACGTGTTCGTCGCGATGACGTCGCAGCGCCGCTATCGCGACGCGGTCGCCCCCGGCGTCGCGCGGGCCGATGTCGCGCGCGGCAGCGGCACGCGCTTCGATCCACTCGTCATCTCGGCGTTTCTCGCCGCGGCCGAGGAAATCGATGGGGAGCCGGCGGCGCTGGCCAAAGTCTAGCGCCTTGTTGACGGCGGCATTGTAATGCCATAGAGTGGTGACAATGCACAAATTTCACCGCGGCTCGCTGGCACTCGACTTCATCGGGACGGTCGGCCGGCGGGCGTCGCTCCCCGAGGAGCGCATTCCCGATGCGGCGGCGTTCGGCCAATGGCTCGTGCAGGCCGGGCTCACCGATGCACCTCCGGCGCGCGCCGACTACGAGGCCGCGCTGGAGCTCCGCGAGGCGCTCGCGAGGATGGCGGAGGCCCTAGTCGAGGCGCGGCGGCCGGCCGACGGCGACGTCGCAATCCTCAACCGCACCCTCGAGTGGAGCCGGTTGTCGAGCGAATTCTTCGATCCTGATACGCTGTCGCTCGTCGCGCAGACCCGCGAGCCGGTGCGCTTCGCGCTGGCCCGGATCGCCGCCGACGCGGCCGGTACCTTCGCCCGGCACCGCGCGCAACTGACGCGCTGCGAGGACCCCGCTTGCGGCGGGTTGCTGCTTTCGCGGTCGCGGGGTGACCGGCGCCGCTGGTGCACCGCGGCCGGGTGCGGCAACCGGGCCCGCGTCGCCGCCTACCGCCGGCGCAAGGCAGAGCCCGTCTAGGAACGTTGACAGAACGGCGTGTAATGCATTAAAGTAATTACATCAAGGTTCTGACAGCTACGAAAGGCTTCTGCGATGCACGACCGGCGCCCGGCCCCATTGGTGCGAACGATTCTCTCCTTCATGACCCCCCGCCGCTCGCGGGCGGCCGGTGCGCCGGGCGCTGAGCCCGACGTGCGGATGAGCGACGGCCTCGAGCGCGAGCTCGTCGAACGCGAGATCCGGCGGCAGCGCGGCATCTGGTGAACGTCCAATACGCCGCGCCGAGGACGGGCGATAGGTTTCCCTAGCGCCGCGTGACGAAAGAGGTGCTCCTCTTGACGATGCCGGCTTGGGACCCGCCACCCGCTGTTCCGGACGCCTTGCGAGCGATTGACGGCGCCGCCTCCTCGGCGCTCAGCGACGCGCGCCTGCGGCGCTTGTTCGAGGCCAACGTCGTCGGGATCGTAATCTCCAACAATGCCGGCGCCCTGCTCGAAGTCAACGACGCGTTCCTCGACATGCTGGGCTATTCGCGCGCCGACTTCGAGCAGGGGATGCTCGACTGGCGCAAGCTGACGCCACCCGAATGGATCTATCTGGACGAACGTGCGATCGCTCAGATGGCGACCGACGGGGTGTTCGCGCCGTACGAAAAAGAGTACGTGCGCAAAGACGGCGTGCGGCTGCCGATCTCGGTCGGCGGAGCGCGGATCGCCGGCACCGTCGACGAGCAGATCTGTTACATCGTCGACCTCTCGAACGTGCGCCGCGCCGAAGCGGCTCTGCGCCGCAGCGAGTCCCGGTTTCGGCGGCTCACCGACGCGAACGTCATCGGCATCATCACGACGCGCCTCGGTGACGACGACGGCATCATCGAAGCCAACGACGCGTTCTTGCGCATGGTGGGATACACGCGCGAGGAGTTCGAAGCCGGGCTCATCCGGCGCAGCGCGCTGACGCCACGTGAGTTCAAGGACGCCAGCGACCGTGCCAAGGCCGCGTTACCGTTGGCCGGACGGTTCGCTCCCTTCGAAAAAGAATACGTGCGGAAGGACGGCGTGCGCGTGCCGGCCCTCGTCGGGGGCGCGCTCGTCGAAGGCTCGGATCGAGAGGTCGTATGTTACGTCCTCGATCTCACCGAGCAGAAAGCCGCCGACATACAACTGCGGGAGAGCGAGCGGCGCTACCGGTTGCTGGCCGAATCGCTGCCGCAGATCGTCATGCTCGCCGACGAGGACCGGCGTCTGGCGTACGTCAACCGGCGGTACGAGGAGTACACCGGTATCCGCAGCGACGAACTGCCGTCGCGCTGGCGCGAAGCGATCCATCCCGACGACTTGCCCGCCGTCGACGCTGCCAGGGCGACCGGCGAACCCTATGAGATCGAGTACCGGCTGCGGCGCGCCGCCGACGGTGCGTACCGCTGGCACTTCGCACGCTGTCAGAAGATGCCGCCCGACGCGAGCGGCGTACGATGGTTGGCCGCGGCGATCGACATCGACGACCGCAAGCGTGCCGAAGACGCGCTGCGTTTCATGGAGAAGGCCGGTTCGCGGCTTTCGCAGTCGCTCGATCTCGAAACGACGTTCGAGACGTTGCTCGACCTCGTCGTGCCCGAGTTCGGCGATTGGGCCTCGATCAATTTGTGCGACGACGAAGGCCACATCAAGACGATCGCGGCCCGGCATCGCGATCCCCACAAGGCCGACCTCGCGCGCCGTTTGCGCGGCGCGAAGTACTACAACGAGTCGCACGATCTCGGCACGCCGAGCGTCTATCGCACCGGCGTCCCGTTCTTGCAATCGCAGATCGGCCGCGACGACCTAGCGGCGACCGTGAAGGAAGCCTACGCGGACATCATCGCCGAGATGGGTTTTGGATCGCTAGTGGCGTTGCCGATCGTCGCGCAGGAAGAAGTCATCGGCAGTATCAGCATCGTGTCGGCCGGCGAGCGCCGCCGCTACGACCGCGCCGATCTGCCGCCCCTCGAGGAACTCGCGCGGCGCGCCGGCTTCGCCATCCAGAACGCGCGCCTCTACGAACGCGAGCACCGGGTCGCGAACCTGTTGCAGGAAGCGGCCTTGCCCACCAAGCTGCCGAGCGTGCGCGGTTTCGCGTTCGATGGTTTCTATCGCGCCGGACGTCGCGAAGCATCGATCGGCGGCGACTGGTTCGATGCCCACGTCGCATCCGACGGCCGCGTCGTGATCTCGGTCGGCGACGTCGCAGGAAGCGGGTTGCAGGCCGCCGTTCTGATGAGTAATTTGCGTCAAGTGATCCGCGGCGCAGCATATGTGTACGCCGATCCGATGATGATCCTGGAGGTCGCCGACCGCGCTTTGTTGAGCGAACACGAGCATGGGATGGCGACCGCGTTCGTCGGGGTGATCGATCCGCTCCGCAAGACGATGCTGTACGCGTCGGCGGGGCACTTGCCCGCGCTCCTGCGCCATGCGGACGGAGCGATCGACGAGCTGAGCGCGCCGGGATTACCGCTCGGCTGTCGCGACCTCGGAGCGAGCGAGAGCCGCACGGTCATCCTTCCGCCCGGCTCCAGCCTGCTGCTCTACACGGACGGACTGGTGGAGTGGGCGCGTGAGGTGCTCGCGGGTCAGGCGATCCTGCGCCGGCGCTTTGCCGAAATGGAGCCGAACGGCACGGCACCTGCGCGGACGCTGGTTGAATGCGTGCTTCCGCCGTCGGGCCCGCTCGACGATGTCGCGGTGTTGACGGTGACGGTCGCAGAGCATCGCGAGCCGAGCTGACGTCGCGCGATGCGGTGTGGTACTCGTCATGCGCTGCGGTCGCTTTCGAGCATTTGATCGACGTCGATCCCGAATCTTGTGTGCGGAAGCGTACATAGTATTTAGTTATGCGCTGAAGCGGGGGGAACCGTCCATACGAGGAGAACCGCATGCGTACCGGGGTGTGACGCAGCGAATGATGTTCTCGATGCTTAACAAGCATAGCGGTTGTCAGTGGGTCACGCGACCGCCCGGCGTCGCCGGTTCTTCAGCGCCGAAGGAGTAACACTTCACTATGGGCGATTGCCCGTCAAACGTTCTCACGGGCAATCTCTTTCTCGACCACCTGCCAACCGATCTCCATACGGCCTTTCACTCGGCGCTCGAACGAATTCCGCTCGAGAGCGGGACGCCGATCTACGAGCCGGGCGTCGATTTCGAATGGGTCTACTTTCCGACCGACAGCGTCCTCTCCAACGTCTTGGAGATGTCCAACGGCGCAACCGCGGAAGTCGGCATCATCGGGCGCGAAGGGATGAGCGGGCTCGTGCTCGTGCTGGGCCGGAAGGCGTCGAATCAGCGCACGGTCGTGCAAGTACCGGGCTTCACCTATCGCATGCCCGTCACGGTGTTCGGTAGCGCTCTCGACGACTCGCCCGGCCTCAAGGCCGCGACCCTGCGTTACGTACAAGCGATGATGATGTCGTCCGCGCAGCTGACTGCGTGCAACGGGTTGCACCAGCTCAACGAGCGATGCGCGCGCTGGCTCTTGATGGCGCACGATCGCGTCGACGGCGACAGCGTGCGGCTGACGCAGGAGTTTTTGAGCCAAATGCTCGGCGTGCGCCGCGGCGGCGTGACGCTGGCCGCCTCGACGATGCAGCGTGCGGGGTTCATCTCCTACACCCGCGGGCGGATCGAGATTCGCGACCGTGCCGGCCTCGAGTCGGCGACGTGCGAGTGCTATGGCGAGGTCGAACGGAATTGGAAGGCCATCATGGCCTACCCGGTCAGCAAGAGCCGCTGAGCCTGGCCCCTAGGGGCCGACGAACGCGCCCGGGCGGGGCGCCGGCACATGCGGAGCAACCGGCTCCCGCGGGCCGCAGATCTGGTCGGCACGCAGCCCGCAGCGGCAGCGGACCACGATGCAACCTTCGCGACCATGAAAGCGATGGGCGTGTTCGCAGGCGGGACACGCCTCGGTCTGGTTTGATAGCGGCATAGCACGTCTTTCGTGGAGCAAAGCGCCTGGTTTCTCCGTATTGCCGCCGGCTGTACGGACTAAACGTTTTGATCGCGCGACTCGTGGGCAGACTTTCGTGCGGCGGCTCGGTCGAGCCCCAAGCCAGATGAAAGCGTGAATTGAATACAGCGGCGATCGATGCGACTTCCGTGCGAGAGGGTTCTCCGCATCCGCGAGGCGCCACGTGGGACGGCAAGGGGGTCAACTTTGCCCTCTTCTCGGCCAATGCGACCGGGGTGGAGGTATGTCTGTTCGACCGGAGCGGCGAGCGCGAAGTTCAGCGCATCGGGTTGCCGGAACATACCGACGAAATCTGGCACGGCTACGTGCCGGGTTTGGGACCCGGCGACATTTACGGCTATCGCGTGCATGGCCCGTATGAGCCGCTGAAGGGTCACCGCTTCAATCCCAACAAGCTGCTGCTCGATCCGTACGCGCGCGCCCATCATGGCGCGCTGACATGGGACGACGCGGTGTTCGGCTACACGATCGGGGCCGAGGGCGCCGACCTGACGTTCGACGAACGCGACAGCGCGCCGTTCGTCCCCAAGTGCGTGATCGTCGACCCGAACTTCGAATGGAGCGCCGAACCACATCGCCATCGCGTCCCGTGGGACCGCACGATCCTCTACGAACTCCACGTCCGCGGCTTTACCAAGAAGCATCCGGCCGTGCCGGAATCGCTGCGCGGGACGTACGCGGGGCTCGCGAGTCCCGAAGTGATCGAGTACATTCGCACCCTCGGCGTCACCTCGGTCGAACTGCTGCCGATTCACACGTTCCTCGACAGTAAGCTCCTGCTCGACAAGGGCCTGAGCAACTACTGGGGCTACGACAGCATCGGATTCTTCGCGCCCGACCCATGCTACGCGGCCGACCGGCTCCGCGTGATGGCGGAGTTCAAGGAGATGGTCGCGCGCTTTCACAACGCCGGCCTCGAAGTGATCCTCGACGTCGTGTACAACCACACTGCGGAGGGCAACGAACTCGGCCCGACGTTGTGCTTCAAAGGTATCGACAACGCGTCGTATTACCGCTTGCTGCCGGACCAGCCGCGCTATTATATCAACGATACGGGGACCGGCAACACGTTCAACCTGCCGCACCGCCGCGTGCTGCAGCTCGTGATGGACAGTCTGCGCTACTGGGTGACGGAGATGCGCGTCGACGGCTTCCGCTTCGACTTGGGCACGATTCTGGCCCGTGAGCCGGGCGGTTTCGACGTCGACAGCGGCTTTCTGCGCGCGTGCAGTCAGGATCCGATCCTGGGCGAGGTCAAGCTGATCGCCGAACCGTGGGACGTCGGCCCGGGCGGCTATCAGGTCAGCCGTTTTCCGCCGGGATGGGCGGAGTGGAACGACGCTTTCCGCGACACCGTGCGCGACTATTGGCGCGGCGACGCGCCGGCGGCCGCATTGACCGGCCCGCTCTGCGCATCGGGCGATCTCTTCAACCATCAAGGCCGCAAGCCATGGGCGAGCGTCAACTTCGTCACCGCGCACGACGGCTTCACCCTCAACGACCTCGTTTCGTACAACGACAAGCACAACGAGGCCAACGGCGAGAACAACGCCGACGGCACGTCCGACAATCGTTCCTGGAATTGCGGCGCCGAAGGACCGGCCGGCGACCCCGAGATCGTCGCCCTGCGCGCGCGCCAAATGCGCAACTTCCTGGCCACGCTGCTGCTCTCGCAAGGGACGCCGATGTTGTTGGCGGGCGACGAGTTCGGACGCACGCAGATGGGGAACAACAACGCCTACTGCCAGGACAACGACATCACGTGGGTCGACTGGTCGAAGCTCGAGGCGAACGCCGATCTGGTTTCGTTCGTGCAGCAGTTGACGGCGTTTCGCTACCGCTATCCGGTGCTGCACCGGACGCGCTTCCTGACCGGCGCTTACGACGAGAAGCTCGACGTGAAGGACGTCATGTGGATCCACCCGTCGGGGCGCGAGATGCACGACGAGGATTGGGGCGAGAACAAGTGCTTCGGCATGCTCGTCGACGGCCGCGCGCAGCCGACCGGTTTGCGCCGCCGGGGGACCGCCGCGACCCTGTTGATCCTCTTCAACGCGCACTACGAGGCCGTGCCGTTTTGCATGCCGACCTGCAACGGCGGCGAAGCATGGTCGATCCTCATCGATACCGGCGGCACGCAAGAGGCCGACGCCGCGCGCCGCTGGGTCGGCGAGGATTATTCGCTCGGGCCGCGCTCCCTCTCGCTGTTCGTTCTGGAATCGTGAGTGCGAGGCCGCGGGGCGCCAAGACGCCGCGCTTTGGCGAACTTCGCGGCAATGGAAGGCCTCTCACCTACGTGTTTATGCCCGTCTCCTGTTACTTAACGTGTTAAAGGCCCATGACTTGTGCTGTCGCACTAGAGGTGATCTCTCCGACCCGCCATAAACATTATCGCGGGTGAATGCGGGTGGGTAAATTGTCTCGGTGCGGTTCGGGCGTTCGTTGCACGCTTGCAGTGGCAGTTGCGGTAAGCCTTTTTGCCTGTTTGGGTGGTTCGCACGTTCTGCCGTCGTCGAATTCATATGCGAACGGCACCCTGTCGCCGGAGCCGGACGGCGTTCACGTCGCCTCGTCGGCCGGCAGGCTTGTAGCGGCGGCGGAAAAGCTTCCGAAACACGTCATCGTCATCGTCATGGAAAACCGCACCGTCGACAACCTGTTCCAAAAATTTCCCGGCGCACAGACCCGCTCTTGGGGCATCAACCACCTGGGTAGGCGCGTTGACTTGGTCGAGGATCCCCTCATCACGAAGTGGGACCTCGGCCACGGCCATTCGTCGTTCGTCACGGATGCCGCGTACCCCAGTGCGGCGGAGCCGCCGGCGTTGAACGGCTTCGATCAAGAGTCGGTGTCTTGTCCCGAAAAGACCTGCCCCGGCGCGACCCCCTACTCCTACGTTAATCCGAACGACGTCGCGCCCTATTATCAAATCGCGCAGCAATACGCGTTCGCCGACGAGACGTTCCAGGCGAACAAAGGGCCGAGCTTCCCGGCGCACCAGTATCTGATCGCCGGCCAGTCGGGCGGAGTGAATGACGATTCAGGCTCGTCCTCATTCGCGATTTCCGAAAATCCAAAGGGGCTTGACGATTTTACGGCAACCGGAGGCTGCAACGCGCCCTATGATTTATTGGTGCTGCAGATCGATATGAATGCGGCGTACCCGGGCGCAGAGGGCAACCCGGCTTATCCTTGCGAGAACTATAAGCGGGAATACCCCGATTGTGCTTAACCCCAGCATTGGAAACGATGCGGACTTCTCGGCCTGGGCGGGGATGCCGTAACGAAGCGGGACGCGGCACGACGGCCAACCTGTACGTCAACAGCGGCGGGAATGTGACGACCATTCCGTTCACGGTCAACCTCGACGGTTCGCTGTCCGTCACGTATCCAGGGGCACTGCCGAGTACGCCCTGGATATTTGGATCACCGTCCGCTTCACATGGGGACCGATGCGTGGAACACAGGCGATCAATGCGGACATCGAGCCGGTGCAGGCCTGTCACCGCCACTATTGGCGCATGAAATTTGTTGGAGCGGCCCTTGTTTCTTGGCCGAAAGGTGGGATAGAGGGGTCAGAGGAGCAGAATGTAGGCTCTTCACAGGAGGTCTTATGAACCAGCGGGTGTGTCTCTTCAGTGGCGTCTTTGTCGCGGCCACACTTCGATCGCGTGCGGAGGCGGTGGCAGCGGAGGCGGCGGTGGCGGTAGCTCCGTACCGGCCACCAATCCAACGACGCCCGTCGCCTCGCCAACTGCAGCACCAACCCCAACGCCGCTCACGGCGTCGGTGACCGGTACCGTCGTCGACTACGCGGCCGACACGCTGCTCTCGGGCCTGAACGTCGCGATCGCAGTCCCGAGCGCGAGTCCAGTCGTCGTGACGACCACGCAGGCCAACGGCCAATTCTCTTTCTCTGCTACGCCTGGTTCGTATCTGCTGGTCATCGATCGAATTCGGCAACGGACACGCGCACGACGTTACACCAACTCATCACGCTGACCGCCGGCGCCAATGCTCTCACGGCGGGCACCCCTGCTCCAGTTCCATACATGACCGACAGCCCTGCGCAATTGAGCGGAAACTTCCGACTCACGGCCTTAACCGGCGATCAACTCTCGTGTTATACCGCCGCGAATCAGGGACGCAGTACGCTCGGACTTCCGCTGGTTATCCCTGACGAATATCTCACCGAGCTAGCCGTAGGGTTCGCCCAAGTGTACTTCGCGCTGGACACCGACTTCCCGCCTAGCGGTCCGGCTTATGCTCCGTACGTCGCAAGCATACATATCCCGGCGAATTTCTAATGGAACCTCAAGTTCAGGCTTCCAAAACTGTGCATCATGGACTGGCCCAGGATACAGCTACATCCCGACAAATCCGCCGTACGGATTCGCAACCAACGCAAGCTATGTGTGGTACGGAGCCCGTCATTCAATACGCTACGCCGGTAAAATATCCAAGCTTCGGAAGCCAAGTCTGGGCCCCGGCGCCGTGGTGATTCGCGACGCCGACCCCGACCTAAAACGAACGTGGCCATGTGCGAGGTCGTACTGATAGGACCAGGCGCACGACAACCCGCGCGACCGCGCCTCGGCGCGAGAGCGCTCGCCGCGACACTCGTCGCGACGGTGCTGAAGCGCGCAGCGCGAACGACACCGAAGCGCGGAAGGCGGCTATCCAACGCACTCTCGACGCCAATCCCGCTCGAGTCAGAGGTGTACGCCGGCTACGTCTGCCGCGCAGGCTCGCAGCAATTCATAAGACGATTTTTGACGAGTTGCCGCATCAGCCGAACGATCCATTGGGGCTCTACGCGTGGCGGTATTATGTTCACTCCGACGTAAGCATCTGGGCGGCACCGGCGGCGGTGCGTCATTTGTGGCCGTCGCATGCGCAGAACATCATTGTTTCGTCTGCTTCGATCCTCAGCGATATCGAGAACAGCAATCTCGCGCAGGTTACGTACATCATGCCGCCGGTGCCGTTGTCAGACCATCCGGGAGCCGACAGCGGGATACCGGTCGGTGGGCAGACCCTCACCGGGCCACAGTGGGTCGCGCAGATCGTCGATGCGGTCGGCAACAGCAACTATTGGGGGAATACCGCGATCCTCATCACCTGGGACGACTGGGGTGGGTTCTACGACCATGTGGCCCCGACGGTGGCGGGCGATCTGCAACAGACCGCGTCCTTTCCGACGGCAGTGTACGACATCGGCTTCCGCGTGCCGCTTCTCGTCGTATCGCCATACGTCAAGAAGGGATACGTGTCGCACTACGTGCGCAACGCCACATCGATCATCCGCTTCATCGAAACCGCGTTTGGCCTCAAGCAATTGAGTTCGTTCGATCTCAACCATACGGACGACCTCATGGAGATGTTCGACTTCAGCGGGCCACCCTCTCCGTTCGTGCCTATCACCACGAACTGCCCGCGAACCTGGTGACCAAGGCGCTGCAGAACTTGCCTCCGACCACCGGCTTCGTCGACAACATCGACGACGAGCGCCCATAGGATAATCGTTCCTCCGGACGAGCGGTGCGCGCATACCACCCGGAGAGCCGCGCCGAAGGAGGGCGTCGAACCGGCACGCAGAATCTTTGACGGTCGCGGCGGCGCCTCAGTCGTCCGCGTAGCCGGTCCCGGATAGCTCAGCCGGTAGAGCAGCTGACTGTTAATCAGCGGGTCGTTGGTTCGAGTCCAACTCCGGGAGCCATTCCAACCCCGTCATCACGGGGTTTTCCTTTTTGGGCTCGTGAGCGCCACCCCGGCGGGATAATCGTCAGGCTGTGCCGTTCCCTAGCCCGGTGGGAATGTGGCCCGGATCCCGGCTGCGACTCGAACGCCCGGCGGCGGAGTTTGCGGCGTCCTTCGCGGCCATGCGCGACGCCTGTGTCGCTGCCGGCGAAGATCCGTGGCCGGATCATAAGGTGATCGCCCATGATGACGTCATCGGCTATGCGAGGCTGCTGAACGAGCAGGCGGCGGGCAAGAACCTTCCCGACGGCTGGGTCCCCGCCGACACGTTCTGGATTCTCGACGGCCCAGAGGTCGTCGCCGAGTGCGACGTGCGTCATCGCCTGACGCCGCATTTGCGCGACCTCGGCGGTCACATCGGGTATGTCGTCCATCCGTTGCACCGCGGGCGCGGCGTCGCGACGTTCGCGCTGCGCGAGTGCTTGAAGGTGCTCGCCGCCCGTGGTGAGACCGAGGCGTTGTTGACCTGCGCCGCCGCGAATGCGGCGTCGATTCGAGTGATCGAGAACTGCGGCGGTAGGCGCATCGACGATTCATCGACCGGGCGCCGTCGATACGTCATCGCGCTGGCTGCACCAAAATCCAAGATTTCACTTGAAGAGTACTACCGCAACCACTATGACGAGTCGCGGCGCCTCGAACGCGGCGGCACGGCGGGCGTCGAGCGGGCGCGAACGCTCGACATCCTCGGACGGCACCTCCCGCCTCCGCCGGGCGTCGTGCTCGACGTCGGAGGAGGGACGGGCGCTTACGCGTTTCCACTTGCAAGCGCCGGATACGCCGTCCATTTGATCGATTTGGTCGAACATCATATCGAGGAGGCTCGCGCCATCTGCGCCGAACGGCCACTGGCGAGCTGTGCCGTCGGCGATGCTCGCGCACTCGAGTTCTCCGACGAAAGTGCCGACGCGGTGCTGCTGCTGGGGCCGCTCTACCATCTCCCGCAACGTGCGGGCCGGCTGCAAGCGCTGCGCGAAGCGAGCCGCGTGTTGCGGCCGGGCGGGGTTCTCTTTGCAGCGGCAATTGCACGATTCGCGGCGCTGATCGACGGCATCGAATCCGACTTCATCGCCGACCCGGCATACGTGGACATGCTCGACCGAGAACTTCGCGACGGCCACCACAATCCGGCCAGCGACCCTCGCTACTTCACGGAAGCTTTCTTCCATACGCCCGATGATTTGCGCGATGAAGTCGCGGAGGCGGGCTTCTCGATCAAGGCGATCGTCGGCATCGAAGGCCCGCTTTGGTCGCGCGAGAGGATGCCGGGATGGACCGACTCGAACCGGCGCGCCCTCATCATGGATCTGCTGCGACGCATCGAAGAGGAGCCTACGTTACTCGGGGCGAGTTCGCATCTAATGGCGATCGCGACGAAACGCCTCCGCGCTGACGAATCGGGACGCAGATGACCCTCGACGCCGGCCCCTATCGAGATCGTCCGCTCACGCCTGACGACGCGGCCTTCGTGTCGACCATCCATCGGGCGCCGCACGCGGTTCGATTCGTGCATGCGCCGACTGACGCGCAGCTGGTTGCGCTCGCGAGCGGCGATGCGACGCGGGCCGCGTGATTCTTGACGACGCCGGAATCCCGTCGGATTCATCGCGATGTCGAATCACGACGGATGGCTGGTCGAAATCCACGGCATCGTCGCAGCCAAACCCGGCACGGGTGTCGGGCGTTGGGCGCTGCGCGCTGCGTTGCGTTGGGCATTCGAGGACGTCGGGGCGCATCGCGTTTGGCTCGAAGTAACGGCCGACAACGCGCCGGCAAGACGCCTTTACGAAAGCGTAGGCTTCACGCACGAGGGGACCTATCGGGACGGTTTTCGATCCGGCCCCGGCGAGTATCGCGATTTGGCGCATTACGGCATCTTGCAGCCCGAGTGGCGGCGTTCGAGCGGCGCTTCCGGAACGCGCTCGGCGGAACCGTCGACGCACGCGGATCGTTAAGAGAAAGCTCGTACTAGGAGTGCGTAGCGGAATCGTAGTACAAATCGGCTGTTCACGTTAGGCTTACCGCTATTCTGCGCGCGTTCGCTTCCGGCGGGGTCGTTATGCGTTCATCCTTGCCTCTTTGGGTCTTGCCGCGGCGGACGCGGGTCGCCACCGCGGTCGTTGTTGCGGCGGCGATCGCCGCGACCTCCGGGTGCGGCGGAGGCGGCGGCAAGGCGGTCTCCGTGGTGCCCGTGTCGCCCTCGAGCGCCGCTCCGTCGGCCAATCCGGGGACGTCGCCCGTGCCCGGATCGTTGCTTCTTCCGTACGCGCTGCCGCTCTCGCCCAACACTGCCGGCCGGCTTCTGCACACCGGAATCGCGCGCGGCACCGCACACTACGCCTCGTCGCGCGGAACGCTCGCGCTCAGCAGTCCGCTTTTCGACCATTTTTTCTACATCGTCAACGGGGCCGGGCAGCCCACGCCGGGGCCCGGATGTTCGCCCGGCTCGGGGCCGCTCGCGCCGCCCCAAGTGATCACCGTCAGCGGCGGGGCGCCGCTCAACGGGCCCAATCCCAACGGCAGCACGACCGTCTCGACGAGCACGATTTCCTATCAACCCTCGGGCGCGCAGCTTTGGAAAGCGGTGCTCGCGCCCAACGGGAGCAGCGTGTATCTGCGCAGCGCCCAAAGTTTCGAAACGTCGACCCCGCCGCCGAGCGGACCCACCGGCTTCCGCTCGACGCTGCTCGGTTTTGCATCGACGGCCGCGCCGCTCGACCTCAGCTGGTCGCCCGCGGCGTCGCCGAACTCCGCGATCATCGGGCTGAATCAGGCCGCGTCGCCGACCGGCGACAACAGCGCCTTCCAGCAGTGGAACTACAGCACCGCGTGTCCGGGCGGGGGACAATTGACGAACGTGCAGACGGGCGGCCAACTCGGCGTGGCGGGCAATCAGGTCGCCGTCGGCGCCTCGGCCGGCACCGCGAGCCAATGGTATCCGGTTCCGAGCTATTGGGTCACCCCGATCGTTTCGCAGCCGAACTCCAATCCGCCGTTCCCGGCTCCGGCGGTGACGACGTTGCCTTCCGGCGTCACCGACGTCGCGGGTGAGACGGCCGCGTACAACTACCTCAGCAGCAAGATCACCGCGCCCACCTCGTGTATCATCGAAGGCGCGCAGTACACGGGCATTCGCTGCCAATATCAAGTGCTGAACAACGCGCCGGGCTCTCCGCTGAGCAACTGCATCAGCGCCGCCGGGACGCTCTACAATCCCGGCTCCGGCAACGTCGGCAATCCCGGGAATTACAACGGGACGGCGATCAGTGCCGCCGATTGGGCGGCGGTGACGAGTCAGATTGCCGCCGAATGCACGTACGCGGCCAGCGTGCAAAACACGTTCACCCTGATGAACATCATCATGACCCAGGTGTTCGTCCAAGACTCTTCTCAGATCGCGGCGTTGATCGCTCAGGTCGGCACCGCGCCGACGAAGTCGCTGAACCCGCGGCCCCTCGACCTCATCACCGGTCTCACGACGACCGTGTTGTACGAGTTAGGCACCGTCTCGAGCGTGATCGCGAACCTGATCGACACGGGCGTCACGATCGTGACGGCGGGCGGCAACTCGAGCTTGACTTCGCCGCTGCAGACGACTGTCGGCACGCTGTACCAAGATTTCGGGGCGCAGATGCAGTCGGTGATCGGAGGGCTCAACACCTCCGAAACGCGGATCCTTCAGGATTGGGGCCGGCTCCAACCCGTCGGGTACGGCACGATGTTTTTGGGCTACAACGGCTTGGCGATGACGCCGGGCGACGTCACCACCGCCGAGGCCGACTTGCTGGCGGGCTACTCGCAGCAAGTACTGCAGCAGATCGTGCCCGCATTTCCGTACAATCTCTATCTCAATCCCGGATGGAACTACAACGGACCGCCCCCGTACGACGTCCTCGTGCCGCCGTCCAATCAATGCCAGGTCATGTATAGCTTCGGGACGGCGAATTGTATCTCGGTGGGAGAACCGATGGACCACAACGGGGCCATCAGCAGTAGCGGGCCCAGCGCCCAGGTCCTGAGCGCGGTGACGAACAACGGCGGGAACTTGTTCGAGATGTTCAACGGAATCAACGGCTGGGTGGGTTTCCCGACTGGTTTAACCCTGAACCTCGGCTACTGTCAGGGCACGATCGTCACGCTGCTCAACGCGACGTCCAGCGACATGCAGGCGACGTTTGCGCCGACCGAGCAGGACGGCAGCCAAGGGTTCGTCGTGGGCGCCGGTCCGTCCGTAACGACGAAAGGCGGAGGCCTCCCTCCGGGCAACGCGATGCTTTGGTACTGGAACGAGTACCTCGGCGGTGGTAACTACGCCGGACCGTACGGAAACACGAATGCAACGACTGCCGAAGTGCGGCCCTACGGGTATCTCACGTGGGCGTCGATGGGCGACGGCACGGGGCAAGACATCAACGTCAGCATTGCGACGAGCGCGGGGACGCCGGTCGGCTCCTTCCAATACGGATCCGACGGATGCAAAGGCAGCTCTCCGACGAGCATTCACTCGTCGCCGCCGGTGAGCACGTCGAACGGGTACGCGTTCTCGCCAAGCACGCCGGTCGCCATCGGGCAATCTTCATCCGGCACGGGGTATCCCGGGGGCGTCTACGTAACGATCTACCAATGACGCTCGCAAACGAGGGGACGTAACGTGGCTACCGACGCGGTCCGCAAGCCGACGCGCAAGATCGGCCTCGAGGAACACTTCGCCGCGCCGATGCTCGACGCGGAACGCTACGACGGCCCGATCATGGCGCACTTCAACCCGGCCGGGGTGAAGAAGATGGAGTCGGAACTCGCGGATTTCGACGACGAACGCATCCCGCTGATGGACGCGACCGGCATCGACGTGATGGTGCTCTCGCAAACGTCGCCCGGCGTGCAAGTCGAGAAAGACGCCGTCAAGGCGACGCGGCTCGCCCGCGAGGCGAACGACTATCTCGCCGCCCGGATCGCGCGCCACCCCAGGCGCTTCGGCGGCTTCGCGCACTTGGCGCTTCAGGATCCCACCGGTGCCGCCGACGAACTGCAGCGCTGCGTCGAGCAGCTCGGCTTCGCCGGGGCGTTGATCAATCACCACACTTTGGGCGAGTATCTCGACGCCGACAAATTCTCGGTATTTTGGGAACGCGTGACGGCGCTCGACGTGCCGGTGTATCTGCATCCCGCGGATCCGTACGACGCACCGCACGTCTACCAAGGCGTCGCCGCACTCTATGGGCCCGCTTGGACTTGGAATTGCGAGACCGGCGCGCACGCGCTGCGGCTCGTGTTCGGCGGAACGTTCGATCGGTTTCCCACCGCGAAGCTGATCGTCGGGCACATGGGAGAGACGATTCCGTTCTATCTGTGGCGCCTCGACAGCCGGGTGCCGCTCGTCGACCCCAGCTTCAAAGGCGTGCCGTCGGAGAAGGTGCGCAAGCACCTCTATGTCACGACCTCGGGCGTTTGCTCCAGCGCCGCCCTGCGTTGCGCGATCGACGAGATGGGCGTCGACCACGTCTTGTTCTCCACCGACTATCCGATGGAAGACGCGCGGATCGCGGCCGACTGGATCGACTCCGCGCCCCTGACCGGCGAAGAGCGTGCGAAAGTCTGCCACGCGAACGCCGAGCGTATCCTGAAGCTCGGGAAGGCGCATCCGGCCGGGACATAGCCGCCGGGTACGGTTCCGGTTCGTCTCGGCCGATTCTGACTAAGGATGGCCGACTTTGCACTGGAGACTGTCGCCGGGTACGCCACCTCGTTCGTGGGACGCGAACGGGAGCTTGCGCACGTCGGCGAGCTGCTCGAACGGGCGCGATTGGTCACGATTGTCGGTCCCGGCGGCGTCGGCAAGACCCGCCTGGCACGCGAGATCGCCCGCCGATTTCCCTCTCCCGACGTCGCTTTCGTTTCGCTCGAGGGCGCGCATCGCGGCGATCCCGTCTTTCCGCAGATCGCCGGTGCGTTACGGCTCGACGTGCGGTCGTTCGCCGACGCCGAGCGTGAAGCGACGCGGGTGCTCCGGCAGCGCAAAACCCTAGTCATCCTCGACAATTGCGAGCAGGTCACCGGCTCGTGTGCCGAGGCCTGTGCCGGCCTCTTGCACGACGTGGGCGCGATCAGCATCCTGGCGACGTCCCGCGAGCCGCTCGGCGTCGCCGACGAGCAGGTCGTCATGCTCGGCCCGCTCGCGCAAAGCGAAGCGATCGCGCTCTTCCAAGATCGCTCCGCGGTCGCCACCGCTCGCCGCCTGCGCATCCACGACGTGCGCGACGTGGCCGCCATCGTCGAACGCGTCGACCGCCTCCCGCTGGGCATCGAACTGGCCGCCGGGGTTGCGCGCGCCCCGTCGGCGCTCGCGCGCGCCAGGCCCGCGCGGCACCGCACCCTCGAAGCGGTCGTCGAATGGAGCTTCGACCAGCTCTCCTACGACGAACGCACGCTCTTCCGCCGGCTCGCGCCGTTCGCCGGCGGCTGGACCCTCGAGGCGGCGATCGCGACTGCGGGCTTTCAGCCGCTCCAAAACGAGGACGTCCCCGGTCTCCTTGCCGTCCTAGCCAACCGCTCGCTCGTCGTTGTCGAGGCCGGCGGCGCGCGCTATCGCATGCTCGAGACGATCGCGGCGTATGCGGCGGCGCGTTTGCGCGGCGCGGACGACGAGCGGATCGCGCGCGACCGGCACTTGGCCTACTTTCGCGAGGCCGCCGAGCAGTGGGACGCGCGCGCGCTGCGCGAACCGTGGCCGGCCGTGCTTGCGGCGATGACGCCCGAGCTCGTGAACTGTTCGGCCGCGCTCGCCTGGGCATTTTCCGACGGCCACCCCGCCGACGGGGCGCGGCTCATTAGCTCGCTCGTCATCTTGACCGCCTACGGCCGGGTGCTGCCCAAGGCCGACCAGTGGCTTGCGCGCGCGTCCGAATGCGACCTGTCCGACCCGGGCCTGCGGGGCCGGGTCGAGCATGCGATCGCGGTCCAGACGATGTTCGACGGCGCGCCGCGCGAAGCGATCGGGCACGAACGGCTGGCGGTGAGCGCGCTCCGCGAAAGCGGCGATCTGCCGCGCCTGGCGCGCGCCCTCGCGGTGCTCGCGCGGCTCCTTTACAACGTCGACGAAGCACACGAGGCGATCGCGGTCGGCGGTGAAGCGCTCGCGATCGCGGCGGCGCACGGTTTGCGGCCGCTCGAGGCTTCGATCCTCGGCAATCTCGACGTGCACTATCGGGCGGTCGACGAGCGTGTCACGGCCGCGGAGTGCAGCGAGCGGGCGCGCGCGATCTGCCGCGAGATCGGCGACCGGCATCTCTTCGCGGCGATGACCGGCAACCGCAGCGTGGCGTTGTACGAAGAGGGCCGCTACGACGAGGCGGTCGTGCTCGCGCGGCAGGCCGTCGAACTCGCGGGCGCGCTCCAAGACGAGCGTTTCCTCGCCTGGCAGCTGATGAACGTCGGGTCGATGGAGATTCGGCGGCACAACTTCGCGGCGGCACGTGAGGTGTTGCTGCGGGCGCTGCCGATGAACGTCGCGTGCGAAGACCCGGTCGCGGTCGCGTCGACCGTGCTGCATCTCGCGGAGGTCGCGCTGGCGGGAAGCGACGCGCGCCGCGCCTTGCAGCTCTACGCGTGCGCGGAAGCGTTGCGGGGCGACCGGTTCGCCTTGCAGCCGAACATGGCCGCCATCGCGGAGCGCTTGCGCGACCGGCTGAACGCCACGTTCGGCGACGCGGTCGTGGCGGAGTCGGTGGAGGCGGCGCCGCGGGCGATGTCTCACGCCCTGAGGCTCGGCGAGCTGGGCTAGACGCCGTTTTGCGGGCCGCGCGCGAGGGAACGGATGCCGCATGACGGTTCGGGCAGCCAAGGATCTGGTGCTGAGCGCGTTCGGCGCATGGGGCGACGACGCCGCCGCCGCGCATGCCGCCGCCATCGCCTACTACGCGATCTTCGCGCTGGCGCCGTTGGCGATCGTGATCGTCGAGATCGCGGCGCTCATCTACGGCGGCATCGGCCACGCCCGCATTCGCGACGAAGTCGTTGGCGCGATCGCCCCGGGGATCGGCCCGCAGGCGAGCGCGGCGGTGCGCGATTTGATCGAGAACACGTTCGAACAAGCACAGCGCCAAGGACTCGTCGCCGGGATCGTCAGCTGGTGCGTGCTGATCTTCGCGGCGACCGGCTTCGTCGGCGCGATCCAAGCCGCGCTCGACGCCGTATGGAACGCACAGCGGCCCAAGCGTCCCTGGTGGGGGGCGCTGCTCGATCGGGGTCTGGCGGCGCTGGCCATCGGAGCGGTCGCGCTGCTGGTGCTCGTCTCGATTGCGTTCGATGCCGTCGTGCCGAATCTGCTGCCGCTGCGCTACGCGATCTCCACCGTGCTCGCGGCGCTGATCTTCATGGTCGTGTTCCGCTTTCTTCCGCACGCGCGGCCGGCGTGGCGCGACGTGGCCTTCGGCGCGGTGGTCACCGCGGTATTGTTCGTCGCCGGCCAATCGGCGCTCAGCTGGTATCTGGCGCGGCCGTCGACGACGTCGACGTTCGGGGCCGCCGGCTCGTTCGTCGCGCTGCTGCTCTGGCTATACTATTCGGGCCAGATCTTCTTGTTCGGCGCCGAACTGACGAAGGCGTACGCGCGCCGGCTGGGCTCGCACGCGAACGACTTGGCCCGCTCGGCCGCGTAGGTGGAGACAGCCGCTCAAGCCGGTCTGCGTTACGTCGACGACCGCCGCCCCGGCATCGTGCGCAAGCGTGCCGGGCGCGGTTTCGTGTATTACGGACCGGGCGGCGCCCGCATCAGCGATCCCAAGGAACTCTCTCGCATCCGCAAGCTGGCGATCCCGCCGGCGTACGAGCACGTGTGGATCTGCCCGCAGCCCAACGGCCACATTCAAGCGACGGGGCGCGACGCACGCGGCCGCAAGCAGTATCGCTACCATCCGCGGTGGCGCGAGGCGCGTGACGAGACGAAGTATCACCGCATGCTCGATTTCGCGCGCGCGCTGCCGCGTATCCGCAAGGCCGTCGACCGCGACCTGGCGTTGCCGGGACTGCCGCGCGAGAAGGTGTTGGCGACCGTCGTGCGGCTCTTGGAATCGACCCGCATCCGGGTCGGCAACGAAGAGTACGCGCGCGACAACGGTTCGTTCGGGCTGACGACCTTGCGCCCCGAGCACGTCGCGGTGCGTGGCGCGAAGGTGCGATTCCGCTTTCGCGGCAAGAGCGGCGTCCACCACGACGTCTCGCTCGAAGACCCGCGCCTCGCGCGCATCGTCAAACGGTGCCAGGATCTTCCGGGCGAAGAACTGTTCCGCTATCTGGATGCCGATAAGAACGTCGTCAGCGTCACGTCGGAGGAGGTGAACGACTACGTGCGCGCGGTCGCGGGCGAGGAGTTCTCCGCCAAGGACTTTCGCACGTGGGCCGGCACCGTCGCTTGCGTCGCCCTCCTGCGGCGGCGCGCGAAACCGGCGCAAACGCTTACCGAAGCCAAGGCGCAACTGCGTGAAGTGCTCGGTGAGGTGGCCGGCAGCCTCGGCAATACGGTCGCGGTGTGCCGCAAGTGTTACGTGCATCCGGCCGTGATCGAGGCCTTCGTGCGGGACAAGACGCTGCCTACTCCGCAACGCGTGACGCTGGCCGGGCTCAGTGCGGAGGAACGTGACACGGTCGCGCTCGTCACCGAACTCGAACGGCCGGTCAACCTCGAAGCGACGCTCGAAGCATCGGTGAAGGCCGCAGCCCACCGGGGGAACGGAACTCGGCGAAAGCGCCGAGAAGCCCCCGCGAGTGCTGACGCAACGAGAGCATAGAGCCGGCTTTGTCGGGCGCGCCAAAGAACTGGCGGCGCTGAGCGAACTCGTCGCCGCACAGCGATTCGTCACGATCGTCGGCGCGGGCGGGGTCGGCAAAACGCGGTTGGCGCAAGAATACGTCGCAGCCCAGCGAGGCAACCGCCGCGTGCCGTTCGTCGACCTGGAGATGCTCGAGCCCGGAATGCCGGTGTTTCCGCTGCTGGCGCGGGAACTCGACATCGACGCACGCGACGACCGCGAAGCCGAAGAGCGGGTCCTCGAGCATTTGCACCGCCGCCGCTCGCTGCTCGTCTTTGACAGCTGCGAACACGCGCTCGGGCCGGCGATCAACGCGCTCGAGCGGATCTTGCGGACGGCTCGCGACGTTACGATCCTGGCGACGTCGCGCGAGCCGCTCGCGCTTCCGGCCGAGACGTGCTTGTTTCTGGCGCCGCTCGCGATACCGCCCGACGGCCTCGCGCTGTTCGCGGCCGACGCGCAGCGCTTCAGCGCGCTCGTGCTGTTCGAAGAACGGGCGCGCGCCGTCGACCCGGCGTTCACGCTCGACGACGCGACGATTGCCGGCGTCACGCGCATCGTGCGGTTGGCCGACGGTATCCCGCTCGCGCTCGAGCTGGCCGCGGCGCAAGTCAGCACCGCACCGCTCGAGGTGCTCGCCGATGAACTCGCCGCGCCGGTCACCCTGCCGCGCGACGAATCCGACGGCGCCGCGCGCCAGCCGCTCGGGGCGGTGATCGACTGGGGCTTCACCCGCCTGCCGTACGAGCAGCAGATCTTGTTGCGGCGGCTCGCGGTGTTCGCGGGCGGTTGGACGGCCGAGGCCGCACGCATCGTCGCCGGAGCGCAACCGCTCGATCCGGGCGATGTCGCCGCGATGCTCGAGGAACTCGTCCGCGCCTCGTTCGTCTTGGAAGACCCGCGAACGCCGGGCCGGTACACGCTGTTCGAATCGACGCACCGCTTCCTCGACGCGCAGCTCGACCGCTCCGATGACCGGCGGTTCGTGCTCGATCGTCACGCGGCGTACTTTCGTGAGTTCGTCGAGGCGTGCGAACTGCGGGCCCTGCGCGAGCCCTTGGGACGGGTGCTCGCCGCGTTGACGCCCGAACTGCGCAACATCGAGGCCGCGACCCGCTGGACGATCGACGGCAGTGGAGTCGCGCTCGACGGCGCCCTGATGCTGGCCTCCGCCGTCCCGCTCACCGGCGTGGGGCGCGACGTGCCGTCGACCGAAATGTGGCTGAGCAAAGCGCTGGCGCGCGTCGCCGGCGATCCGGTCGCGACGGGCCGGCTGAAGTTCGCGTCGGCGCTCACGCAGGCGCGCAAGGGCCAATACAATGCGGCGTTGCCCGATGCCGAGACCGCCATCGCCGCGTTCGCCCGCGCCGGCGACCGGCCGCGGCTGGCGCGCGCGTATAGCTGTCTCGCGTCGGTTCTCTTGCCGCTCGGACGGGTGACGGACGCGATCGAATACGCGAAGCAAGGCCTCGAGTTGGCCGATACTCCCGAGATGGCGGCGATCCGTGCCGTCATGCTCGCGTTGCTCGAGGGATACGCAAGCGTCGCCGGCGACGAAGCGTCCGCCGAGCGATATCTCGCGCTCGCGCTCGATGCGCTGCGCGACGTCGGCGACGAATTGAACCTGGCCGCGCTGCGCGGCAACGAGGCGGTGTTTCGCCTCTCGCAGGGCCGGCTCGACGACGCGCGAAGCGCGGCGGCGGAGGCGTACGAGCGCGCCGCGCGCGTCGGCGACGCCCGCGTGCTCGCATGGGTCGCGATGAATTGCGGCAGCATCGGCGTCGCGGCGGCGGACTACGACGGGGCGCGCACGATGTTGCAGCGCGCGCTGACGCTCAACCTCGACGTCGGCGATCTGCACGCCCTCGTCAGCACGTTCTTCGAGTGCGCGCTGCTCGCGGCGGCGCTCGATCAGTGCGCGACCGCGATCCGGCTCATCGCTTTTGCCGAAACGCTGCAAGGCGACCATTTTCAGCTGGCGGGCGACGCACAGCGTGCGGTCGATGCGTGCAAGCAGCGATTGCTCTCCCAAGGCGGCGCGGCGCTGTGGGAAGGGGAACGCGCTACCGGAGCGTCGCTGTCGCTCGACGACGCTACGGAGCTGGCGCTCTCGATCTAGCGGGTTTCGGCGCGCGCGCGTGCGGGAATCCTCTCGCCATGGATGCTATCACCCTGCTGAAGCGGGATCACGACGAAGTCAAAGCGATGTTCCGGGAAGTCGAGGGCCTGAGCAATCGCGCCACGACCTCGCGCGGCCGGCTCGCGGAGCGCATCATCGCGGCGCTCGAATTACACACGCGGATCGAAGAAGAAGTGTTTTACCCGGCCTGCCGCGAGCGAGCCAAGAACGAGGCCGACGTGCGCCTCGAGGTGCTCGAGGCATACGAAGAGCATGGCGTGGCGAAGCGGCTGATACAAGAGTTGCGCGAGACCGATCCCAAGGACGAAGTGTTCGCGGCGCGCTTGAACGTGCTGATGGAATCGGTTCAGCACCACATCAAAGAAGAAGAGACCGAGCTCTTCAAAATGGCGCGTCAGCTCTTCGACAAAGCGCAGCTCGCGGAACTCGGCGAGCGCATGGCCGAACTCAAAGAACAGCAGCCGGCTTAACTTGCCGGTAACTGCTGCGCGGCCTCGACGGCCGCGGCGAGGGTGGCGAAGACGGGCAAGTTCCGCAGCAGTCCGGTGATCTCGAGGAGCCGGCGGCCGGATTCGAGGGCGGGGAGCACCAAGTACGCCACTTGACGGTTGACGCGGATACGAGCGAGGAACGAGGCAAGCGAGTGAATCGCCCGGCTGTCGAAGTAGGTCGTCCGTTCTAGCGAGACGATCACGACGCCGCGGTCGCGGGCCGCGAGCCGGTCGAGCAAATCCTCGAGCCGGCTTGCGTTGTCGATGTCGACTTCGCCGCTGACGACGCCGATCGGAATCCCATGGTCCTCCACGAAGGCGAACTCCGCCGCGCCGGTCATCCCACCCGCTCCTCATCGGGCGTGCGGGCGAGGGTGAACCGCACGACGGAGCCGGCAGTCCCGTCGCCCTGCCGTAACTCGACGGTGTCGCACATCTCGCGCATGATGATCAGTCCGCGGCCGCGGCCGTCCTCCCGCGGCCGCCGCCACGATCCCTCGTCGCGTACTTCGATCGTGACCCGGTCGGCATCGAGGCTTGCCGACAGGCAGAAGCTGCCGGGGCGGGTGCTGTAGGCGTGCTCGATCGCGTTCATCACCGCTTCGCCGGCCGCGACCTCGGCGCGGAACACCGCATCGTCGCTCAGGCCCGCCCGGCGCAAATAGCGGGCGAGCGCGGCGCGGGCGACGCGCGCGTTCGCCGGCAGGGCCGGCAACTCGATGCTCAGCGTGCGCGGCGCATCGCCCGACACCGCCATCATCAGCACCGCGATATCGTCGCGCGGCGTTTTGCCGGCCAGCAAGGCTTCCGTCAGCTGCTGTGCGAGCGGCGTGCCGGGGTCGTCGGCCGGCTCGTAACGAGGCCCCGCGAGCTCCGCGCGCACCGCGGCCAGGCCGGCGGTGACGTCGCGGTCCATCTCGAGCAGTCCGTCGGTAAAGAATGCGATCACCGAGCCCGGTGCGACGTCGACTGCCACCGGCGGAGGTTCGCTCCCCGTCCGCAGCCCTAGCGGCAAGCCGGCCACGGCGGCAAGTTCAACCACCGTACCATCAGGCGCGCGCATCAGCGGGGCCGGATGACCGGCGAGCGCGTAGGTGAGCCGCGAGCTCTTGGGGTCGAACAGCGCCACGAGGGCGGTCGCCATCGCGTCGGGCCGTTCGGTGCGCAGCACCATGTCGGCGGCGGCCAGAATCTCGTCGGTGTCGTCCATCCGCAGCGCCAGCGTGCGCAGCGCCTGCCGAACCTTGCCCATCGTCACGGCGGCATCGAGCCCGCGTCCGCTGACGTCGCCGATCGAGATGAAGACCGATCCGTCGTGGCGGACGAACGCATCGTACCAATCGCCGCCGATCTCCGACTCGCTGGCGCCCGGCCGGTAGACCGCGTCGAAACGTAGTCCCGGCTCGGCCGGAAGATCGTGCGGCAGCGACGCATCTTGCAGCACGCTCGCCACCCGGCGCTCGCGCTGATACATATGCAGCAGTTCTTCCTTTTCCGCGAGCGACTTCGTCAACCGCCGGTTGATCGCGTCGAGCTCGGCCGGGCTCTTCAATTTCAGGGCGGCCGGGATCACCGGAACGAGCACGACGGCAGTCGCCACCGAGGCGAGCGCGGTGATCGCCTTGACCGTTCCGGAGAGCCAGTATGCCCCGTGCCAGATCTCGTAGATCGAGAGCACGTGCGTTGTCCCGCACGCGACGATGAAGACGCCGAACATCCAGAAGAGCGCGCCGAACGGTAAGTCGGCCCGCCGGTAGACGAAGTAGACGAGCGCCACCGGGATCGAATAATACGCGAGCGCGATCAACGCGTCCGATACGACGTGGAGCATGATCAGCCCGGGGGTCCAGAGATAGCATTCGCCGTGAGGCTCGAACCCCGCGCCGGTGAACCATGACGTCACGCGCGGAAGTTGCGCAGGGGCCGGTGCGTTTCCTAGCGAGCGGCCTAAAGCGTGCCCGTCAACTCCGCTTCCATTTCGTGCGCGCACTTGGCGTGCTCGCAGCGGCAGCGGATATCCTCGGGCGGTGCGTCGCCACAGTACTCGCTACAGATCGATTGCCCGGCCGGAATGTCGCACACGCAAGCCAGATTGTCGCAGCGTTTCGTCGATTGCTCCATGGCCGCGCATCTCCCCGGCGAAGGGGCGGGCTAAACGCGTGGCGCGCATGCCGCCCGTGGGAATAAGCGGCATCACTATGCCGGCACGACGATGGTCGAAGAACGTTACCGAACACAGCGATGCGCTCGATCTCGAGCAGGGCGTGTTCGCGCAGGACGACGCGCATGCGATCGCTCTCTCGCTAAAGCACTCGGCGGAAGAGAGCCACCGCCGCAAGGCCGAGCCCTTCCGCTCGGCGATGTCGATGCTGAACCTCTACATCAATCGCGCCGGCAAGAATCTCCCGGAGCAGCGGCGCGCGGTTCTGGAAGCCGCCAAGGACGAATTGCGCGCGGTCTACGACCGGCCGAAGAAGGGGCGCGCTTAGGCGAGTTCGGCCGGCACGAGGACGGCTACCGGGAACGGCCCGAGCACGCCGGCGACCGCAACGGTCGCGCCTGCCGGGACCGGTGCGCCGGTGAAGAGGTGGCGCAGCGGGACCCCGCGCATCCGCTCCGGGAGCGCGATCTCCGTGTCGGCGCTCCACTCGGGCGCCGTGCGAATTCCGTCGCGTTCGAGCAGCAGCGGCGCGACGAGGCGCGGCACGATCACAACGACCTCTTGCCGGGCAAACGCGCAGACGCGGTCGGCGTCGCGTCCCGACGCGGCGAGCGGCTCGTACGGGCCGGCGATGAAGTCGTCGGGGTGCGCGTTGCGATAGCGCAACGCGCGCCAGAGCGTATAGAGCTTGATCCGGCCGTCCTGCCAGCGATCGAGTAGTTCCGCGGCGTACGCGCCGAGGTCGGTGCGCATCTCGCACTGCGCGAGCAGGGCCGAACGTTGCGCGTAATCGACCGGACGGCGGTTGTCGGGATCGACCAAGGTCAAATCCCAAAGCTCGGTCCCCTGATAGGTATCGGGTACGCCCGGCGACATGACCTTGAGCACGATCTGGGCGAGGCCGTTGTAGGCTCCCACGTAGGCGACCCGGTGCGCGAAGCGTGCGAAGTCGGGCAGGAAGAGCGACTTCGCCGCGCCGTCGAGCGTGCGCGCGACGAAGCTCGACACCGCCTCTTCGTAGGCGGCATTGGGGGCGGTCCAGCTGGAGCGCACCTTTCCTTCGCGCAACGCTTTGGTCATGTAGGCGGTGATGCGTTCGGCGAGCGCGCCGAGCGCGTGCGGATCGAGGTGCTCGGGGTCCATCAGACTCATCGGCCACGCGCCGGCGAGCGTCTGATAGAAGAGGTACTCGTCGGCCGGATGCGGGGCGACCGCGCCGTCGATCTCCGAACGCTTGCGCGCGTTGTAGCGCTGCCAGCGCCCGAGCGCCGTGCGCCACTCTGCGGGAATCTCCGAAAGCACGTCGATGCGCGCGCGGACGTCTTCGCCGCGCTTGGTATCGTGGGTTGCGGTGGCGAGCATCGCGTGCGGCGAGCGTTTCGCTCGCAGCTGCGTCGCGCGGTGGAAGGCCGCCACCGAGCTCCCGAAGCGCCGGGGGTCGCCCCCGACCTCGTTGAGCGACGCGAGCCGGAGATATCGATAGAACGCCGTATCCTCGAGCGATTTGGCCATGACCGGACTCGTGTACTGCTGGAACTTCATCGCGAAGCGGAGCACCGCCATCCGTGGATACCGCGACGCCTCTTCGTCGCGGACGATGTCGGTCGTGAGCACGCGTTCGATGAAGTCGAAGATCGAGCCGTCGGGCAAGGCGCTGCGCTTGCGAGCTTGCGCGACCGACCATTCGATGTAGCGCCGGTCTTCCGGCGAGAGCTCGCCGCCGCTGACGTACGTGCGGTATACCGGAAAGGCCGCCACCACTTCGGTCAGCGCTTCGCGGAGGGCGTGCAGCGTATAGTCGGCCGAGTCGAGATTCGCGTGCGCGATCCGATCGAGCGCGCCGGCCAGCACCGCCATTTCGCTCGCCAGTTCGACCCGGATGATCCGTTGCTTGCAGCGATAGAGGATCTCGTCGAACGCGAGCTGATCGTCGGAGAAACGGCGATAGAGCGCGTTGAAGCGGCGCTCGTTCGACGCGTCGACGAACAGGCCGTTGACGAGATTGACGAACTCGTAGCCGGTCGTGCCGTCCACTTCCCAGTCGGCGCGCAACTCTTCGTGGTACGCGGTGATCTTCTCGACGACCAGGTATAGCGGATTGTCGAGCGCTTGCGACCGCGAACGCAGCAGCCGGCAATAGCCGGCGGGATCGTAGAGCCCGTCGACGTGGTCGATGCGCAGACCGTCGATGCGCCGCCGCGCTAGCAGGTCGAACACGAGCTCGTGGGTGATCGCGAAGCACTCGGAGTCTTCCATGCGCAAGCCCGCCAGCTCGTTGACGTCGAAGAAGCGCCGGTAGTTGATCTCATCGAACGCGACCCGCCACAATGCCGGCCGGTAGGCCTGCTGCGAGAGCAGATGGTACAGATCGCGAAAGGACTCAGGGTGTTCCGGATCGCCGTTGTATGTGGCGCGGGCCGCATCGAGCGCGCTCGCGATGGCCGGCTCGCGCGCGGCCTCGGCGAGTTGGCCTTTGAGCGCGCTCGCGCGTTCGCGCGCCTCCTCGATCGCCGGGCGTCCTTTGGGGCGCACCGCAACCGCGTGAAATGCGGCCGCCATTGCACGCAGCCGCGGCGCCTCGTCGTGGCCTGCGATCGCGGCCGCGCGTTCGAGGATCGGCGCGTACGCGCTCGGGTGGAGCGGGAAGCGATGGATGTAATACCACACCGCGAAGCTGCCGTCTTCGTCCAACCGCAGCTCGAGTTGACCGCTTTCCAGAATCGCCCCATAGCGCTCGCCCAAGAACGGCAGCAGCACCTTGCCGTGCAATTCACGGCGCATCGGGTCCCAATCGATGTCGAAGAAGCGCGCGTAGGGCGAGCTCTCACCCCACTCGAGCACGTCGTTCCACCACGGGTTCTCCGACCCGCCCACCCCCATGTGGTTGGGCACGAAGTCGAGGACCAGCCCCATGTCGCGGGTGTGGAGATGGTCGGCGAGCCGTTCGAAGTCTTCCGCCGATCCGATTTCGGGGTTGAAGCGGGTGTGGTCGACGATGTCGTAGCCGTGCATGCTGCCCGGGCGCGCGCGCAGGAACGGGGACGTGTAGAGATGGCTGATGCCCAGCCGCGATAGGTAATCGACGATCGCCGAAGCGTCGTCGAACGTGAACGTATGGTTGAGCTGAACCCGGTAGGTCGAGGCCGGGATCGTGCGCTGCTCGTTCACGCGGCGCCGTTCTCGCGCAGCACGGCGCGTACCGACCACGGCGCTAGCGGGCCGCCGCTTGCGGCGCCGCCGGTCTCGAACACCGTGCGCCCTTCCAGCGGATCGGGCGGGGCCGGCGACGGGTCGGGGCCGAGATTCGCAGTCAATTCGAGCACCGCGCCGTCGCCGAGCGTCCACCGCGCCCGGACGCCGCGTTCGCCCAGCCGGTCGACGTGCGCGCGATGCGCGGCGGTGCCCGCCAGATGCGGCACGATATCGCGCCGGCGCGCCGCCAGCGCCTCCTGGTAGAACGCCAGCATCTCGCGATGCGGCGCGCGCTCGCGCTCGTCCCAGCGCAGGACGCAACGGGCGAACGTCGCCGGGTCGGAGGGATCGGGGATGCGCGCCCGCGCTTCCTCCGACGAGAACTGCGCGAATGCCGCAAACTCCCGGCGCCGCCCTTCGCGGACCGCGCCGGCTAGATCGCCGCTGAAGTCGCAGAAGAATTGAAACGGCGTCGAGGCGGCCCATTCTTCGCCCATGAACAAAAGCGGGATCATCGGCGTGAGCAGGTTGACCGCCGCGGCGGCGCGCACGGCCTCGGGCGGAGCGAGTGCGCTGATGCGTTCGCCGAAGGCGCGATTTCCGATCTGATCGTGATTCTGCAAGAACGGTACGAACTTCGTCGGTGGGAGATCGCCGCTAGGGGTGCCGCGCGGCGCTCCGTCGCGGTTGATCGACGGGTCGCCTTGATAGGCGAAACCCTCGGCCAAGGTGCGCGCGAGTTTGCCGACGGGGTCGGCATAGTCGCGGTAATAGCCGCCGTCCTCGCCGGTGATTGCGACGTGCAACGCATGGTGAACGTCGTCGTCCCACTGCGCGTCGTACGGGGTCAAGAGGGCAGCTTGGTTGTCGTCGTTCTCGAGAACCAGATGGACGCGTCGCGCCGGGAAGGCCGCGCGCACGCGCGCTGCGAGCTCGTCGAGGATCGCCGGCCGCGTGCCGTCGTAGATCGTGTGCACGGCATCGAGGCGCAATCCGTCGACGTGATACTCGTCGATCCAATAGAGGGCGTTGTGGATCGCGAACTCGCGCACCGGCCGGCGGTCTTCGTAGTCGAGGGCGGCGCCCCACGGCGTGTGATAGCGCTCGGTGAAGAACTGCGGCGCGTAGGCGTGCAAGTAGTTTCCTTCGGGGCCGAAGTGGTTGTACACGACGTCGACGAACACCGCCAGCCCGCGGCGGTGCGCTTCGCACACGAAGCGTTTGAGGTCGGCCGGCGTGCCGTAGCGGTGTTCCGGCGCGTACGGGAACACGCCGTCGTAGCCCCAGTTGTGCGCCCCGGGCGCTTCGGAGAGCGGCATGAGCTCGACGGCGGTGATCCCCAGATCGGCGAGCGCGTCGAGCTTGGCGGCGGCCGCGCCGAACGTCCCTTCCGGGGTGAACGTTCCGACGTGCAATTCGTAGAAGACGTGCTCTTCCCAAGGCAGTCCCGCCCAGTCGTCATCGGTCCACTCGAACGCCAGCGGATCGACGACTTCGCTCATCGCGTGCACGTCGTCGGGTTGGTAGCGCGAGGCCGGATCGGGCACGAGCGGCGACGTCTTGCCGTCGATGGCGAACGCGTACCGGTCGCCGGCGCGCGCGCCGGCAGCGAGCAACTCGAACCAGCCATCCGGGCGCGGTTCCATCGGCAGCGCGCCGAGCCGTTCGACGTGGACGTCGACCGCCCCGGCGCTGGGCGCCCACAAGGCGAACCGCACGCCGCCGGGCGTCGTTTGGGCCCCGAAGGGCATCTCGTGCGCGTGCTTCATGCCGGTGAGCGATCGAGGATCGCGCGCACCCCTTGCAGGGGAATCCGTAGCCACGCGGGCCGGTTCGCCAGTTCGTACGACATCTCGTAGAACGCCTTGTTCAGCAGGAAGAGATCGAGCAGGCAGCGCGCGTGCTGCGGGTCGGAAGGATACGACGACGTGCCGGCGATGCGCGTGACGTAGCCTTGCATGAAGCCGTCCGACACGCGCCGTTCCCACTCGGCGGCGTACGGTTCGAGCCCGCTCTGGTCTTCCGGCCGCTGCATCGTCAGGCCGCCGAGCGCCGCGACGGCGGCATAGTTGAACGAGCGCAACATGCCGGCGACGTCACGTAGCGGCGACGACTTGCGGCGTCGTTCCTCGAACGGCCGCGCGGGTTCGCCTTCGAAGTCGACGATACTGAAGCCGTTCTCGAGCACGAGCACCTGGCCGAGATGAAAGTCCCCGTGATAGCGCGTCTTGGTGGCGTTGACGGCCGCCGGCAGCATCGACGCGATCGCCGCCAGCACGTCGTCGCGGCGTGACGCGAGCCGCAGCGCGTCGTCGCGCACGCTAGGCGGGAGCGTCGCGCTCGCGGCCGCAAGCGCATCGAACGCGCGGATCGCGGTCTCTTGTGCTTCCTGCGCCCAAGCGGCGAGGTCGGCCGGCGTCACCGCCTCGGGGGCGAACGCGGGATCGCGGTCGTCGGATGC
Source organism: Vulcanimicrobiota bacterium (assembly GCA_963749395.1). Lineage (GTDB taxonomy): Bacteria > Vulcanimicrobiota > Vulcanimicrobiia > Vulcanimicrobiales > Vulcanimicrobiaceae > CAVVMT01. The sequence goes on along the minus strand of CAVVMT010000008.1, from coordinate 243,233 downwards.
GAACGCGCGATGCAGGTCGGCGGTCACCGCCCCGAGGGCCGCGGCGCGCCCCTCGTACTCGGCGTGCGGCTCGCTGTCGGGCCCGGCCGCAGCGGTCGCGCGGCGCGCATCGAGATAGCGTTCGAGATAGTTGAGCGTCATCGTCCATGCGTCGCCGCGGTTGTGGAGAAACTCTTGCAGCGTCCCGAGCGCGAGCTCTTCGCGGCCGTCACCGCCGCGCAGCGCGTATGTGCCGAGCAGTGGCGGAACGTTGCGGTAGCCGACGCGGTCGAGAAAACGCGCGACCTCGATCTCCGGATGGATGCCGGGCCGCACGCGACGGTAGGTCTTGAGGATGAACCGGTCGCCGATCATCGCCGAGGTATTGCTCTGTTCGACGTCGGCGCCGCGCACGGACTCGTCGTCGACGACCGGGCTGCTCGCGAGCGCCTCGCTCCCGGTGAAGAGCAACGCCCCGTCGGCCGGCGGCGTGCGCATCGCCGCGACGATGCGCCGCGGGAAGTCGTCGCTGACGATCGCGTCGTAGATGATGCCGCTCGACGCGTGGGTGCGGTAGCGCGCCAAACCCGTGCGCACGACACCGGTCGCGAACTCCGAGACGCTCTCGCCGGCCAGCGCGATCGGCAACTGATAGAGCTGCTCGCCGGCATCGAACGTCACCCGCACGACCAGCACGACCTCCGCATCTTCGCCGGCGACCGGCTCGGCGGCGACGATCTCGACCTTGCGGATCGCCATCGTCTTGCCGCCGAACCAGCGTTGCTTGGGCAAGTACGCGGGCAGCACGTCGCGTTCGAGCAGCGTCCGCGCGGGTTCATCGAGCAGGCTGCGCCAGCCGTGCGGAAGCACGAGCGTCACGAATTCGGGCATCTTCTCCGGCACGTTGGCCATCCAGGTGGGTGATTGCGCCTCTTCTGCGAGGAAGAACCAAAAGAAGGCATACCCGGGAAGCGTCAGCACGTACCGGTCGCTGTCGATGGCCGGGAACGGGCTCCAGCCGAGCATCTCGACGGGGACACGTCCGAGGTAGCGCGAGAGATCGAGCGCGACCGCCTGCGGCGAGCGCGACAGATTGGCGACGCACAGCACGGTCTCGTCTTCGTACGAGCGCAGATAGGCCGCAATCTTCCGGTTGCCCGGATGGAGAAACTCGATCGCGCCGCGGCCGAACACTTGGTGCGCCTGGCGCACCGCGATCAGGCGCCGCATCCAGTTCAAGAGCGAGCTCGCGCTGCGCGTCTGCGACTCGACGTTGACCGCGGTGTACCCGTACACGGTGTCCATGTTGGGGGGCAGGTAGAGCCGCGCCGGATCGGCGCGCGAGAAGCCGCCGTTGCGGTCGGGCGTCCATTGCATCGGCGTGCGAACGCCGTCGCGGTCGCCCAGATAGATGTTGTCGCCCATGCCGATCTCGTCGCCGTAGTAGACGATCGGCGTGCCCGGCATCGAGAAGAGCAAGCTGTTGAGCAGCTCGATCTTGCGCCGGTCGTTCTCCATCAGCGGCGCGAGCCGGCGCCGGATGCCGACGTTGATGCGCGCGCGCGCTTCGGAGGCGTACGCGCCGTAGAGCAGCTCGCGCTCGCGATCGGTCACCATCTCGAGGGTCAGCTCGTCGTGGTTGCGCAGGAAGATCGCCCACTGCGCCGTCTGGGGAATTTCCGGCGTCTGGCGCATGATGTCGTAGATCGGATAGCGGTCCTCGTCGGCGAGCGCCAAGAACATCCGCGGCATCAGCGGAAAGTGGAAACACATGTGCGCTTCGTCGCCGTCACCGAAATAGGCGCGGACGTCTTCCGGCCATTGGTTCGCTTCGGCGAGGAACACGCGCCCCGGAAAGTCGGCTTGGACGACCGCGCGCAGCACCTTGAGGATCGCGTGCGTCTCGGGCAGGTTCTCGTTGTTCGTGCCCTCGCGCTCGCAGAGATAGGGCACCGCGTCGAGCCGCATCCCGTCGACCCCGGCTTCGAACCAGAAGCGCATGACGTCGAGGACCGACTCGATCACCCGCGGGTTGTCGAAGTTGAGGTCGGGCTGGTGCGAAAAGAACCGGTGCCAGTAGTACGCCTTCGCGACCGGATCCCAGGTCCAGTTCGACGCTTCGGTATCGGTGAAGATGACGCGGGTGCCGGCGTATTTGCGATCGGTGTCGCTCCACACGTAGAAATTGCGCAACGTCGAGCCCGGACGCGCCCGCCGCGCGCGCTGGAACCACGGATGCTGATCGGAGGTGTGGTTGATGACGAGTTCCGTCATCACGCGCAGGCCGCGTTTGTGGGCCTCGCGGATGAAGCGCCGGAAATCGGAGACGTGCCGTAGCTCGGATGGACGCTGCGATAATCGGCGATGTCGTAGCCGTCGTCGCGCAGCGGCGACGGATAGAACGGCATCAGCCAAACGCACGTCGCGCCGAGATCGCGGATGTAGTCGAGCTTCTCGGTCAATCCGGTGAAGTCGCCGATGCCGTCGTTGGTCGAGTCGAAGAAGGCCTTGACGTGCAATTGGTAGATGACCGCATCTTTGTACCAGAGCGGATCCGGCTGCAAGCCCGCGCCGTCGGCCGTCATACCGCGCGAACGAGGGCGGCCTCGCTACGATCCTTGGCGGGGCCGCGGTCCCGGGCGAGGTTGAGGGCGGTGTTGACCAAGCCGACGTGCGAGAACGCCTGAGGGAAGTTCCCGACTAGCCGCTTGCGTTGCGGATCGTATTCTTCCGACAAGAGCCCGACGTCGTTGGCCAGCCCGAGCAACCGTTCGAAGAGGATCCGCGCGTCGTCGAAGCGGCCCGCGAGGCAGTAGTAGTCGGCGAGCCAGAAGCTGCACGCGAGAAACACCCCTTCGCCCGGCGGGAGGGCGTCGCTGTCGCTCGAGGCGTGCGTCGAGTAGCGCTTGACGAGCCCGTCTTGCAGCAACTCGCGCTCGACGGCGGCGACGGTACCGATCACGCGCGGATCGTCCCACGGCAGAAACCCGACGATCGGCATCAAGAGCGAAGAGGCGTCGAGCGCCGGCGATCCGTAGGCTTGGACGAACGTGCGGCGCTCCTGATCGTATCCGTGCGCGCACACGTCGTCGTGAACCGCCTCGCGGGCCGCTTTCCACCGGGCCACGTCCTCGGGAGCGAAATCGCGTTCCATCGCGCACATGCGGTCGAGCGCCACCCACGCCATCACCTTGGAGTGGGTGAAATGCCGGGGGGCGCCGCGCATCTCCCACATGCCGCGATCCGGTTCTCGCCACCGCCGGATCACTTCGTCGCCAAGCTGGCGCAGCAGATCGAGCGTGTCGCCGCGCTCCTTGGCGCCCGCGCGCCGCGCCTGCAGCACCGCGTCGATCACCTCGCCGTACACGTCGAGCTGGAACTGATGCGAAGCCGCGTTGCCGATGCGCACCGGGTGCGAATCGTCGTAGCCCGGCAGCCAATCCAACTCGGCCTCCTCGAGGCGCCGTTCGCCCCCGATCCCGTACACGATCTGCAGCTTGGACGGATCGCCCGCGGCCGCGCGCAAGAGCCAATCGTGCCACGCTCGCGCCGAGGCCGGGTAGCCGCCGTGATGGAGCGCGAGCAGGGTGAACGTCGCGTCGCGCAGCCAGCAGAAGCGGTAGTCCCAATTCCGCACGCCGCCCAGCGACTCGGGCAGCGACGACGTCGGCGCGGCGACGATCCCGCCGGTGGGGACGTACGTCAGCGCTTGTAACGTGATCAGCGAGCGGACGACGGCCTCACGCCACGGTCCCTCGTACTTGCACTGCCCGGCCCACTGGTGCCACCATTCCTCGCTCGCGCGCTGCGCTCCGTACGCATCGACCGGCTTGGGCGCCGCTTGCGGCGAAGGAAAGAACGTCATCGTGATCTCGCGCGCGTGCCCGGCCTCCACCGTGAACGCGCCTTGGGTGCGCATGCCGAAGCCTTCGAGTGCGACGCCGGAATGGATCACGACACCGTCGGGTCCGCTGATTGCGACGATCGCGTCGCCCTCGCGATGGATCCACGGGACGATCGAGCCGTAGTCGAAACGCAGCACGATCTCGGTCTCCATCGCCACCTGCCCGCGCAGTCCCTCGACGCGCCGCACGAGCCGCGGATGCTCCATGCGCATCGGCATGAAATCGGTTACCCGCACCGCGCCGTGCGCGGTCTCGTGGACCGTCTCGAGGATCAGCGTCTCGGGACGGTAGCGGCGGGTCGTCCGCAGCACCGGTTCGGAAGGCCCGAGCTGCCAGTGCCCGTTCTCGCGCGTGCCCAAGAGCGCCGCGAAACACGCGTTGGAATCGAAGCGCGGGACGCAGAGCCAGTCGACCGATCCGGCGCGCGAGATCAGGGCCGCGGTGTGCATGTCGCCCACCATCGCGTAGTCTTCGATCTTCGCGCTCACCGGACGACGCGGTACACTTCGACGGGGTTGCGCTGCGGGTCGAAGGCGACGATCGCCGTTGCGCCCGCCCACGTGCGGCGCTCGCCGCTCAACAACTCTTCTACCTCCACGGGTCCCTCGGGCAAGTCGAGTTGCGCGCGCGGCACCTCCAGGTCGCTCTCTTGGCGCGCGAACGGATCGAGGTTGACGGCGACCAGGATGATGTTGTCACGCTCGGCGGTCGCTTTGCCGTACCAGAGCACCTGTTCGTTCCCGGCATAGTAGAAACGCAGGTTCAAGAGCTGGTGCAGGGCAGGGTTTTCGCGCCGGATGCGATTGATCGCGGCGATCTCGGCTTTGATGTTGCCGGGTGCGTCCCAGTCGCGCACTTTGATCGCGTACTTTTCGGAATCGGCGTACTCTTCGCGCCCCGGGGCGGCCTCGTGTTCGAGCAATTCGAACCCGCTGTAGATCCCGTAGGCGCTCGCCAGGGTCGCGGCCAGCGTCAAGCGTACCAAGAAGGCCGCCCGGCCGCCGACCTGCAGGTACGGCGTCAAGATGTCCGGGGTGTTGGCGAAGAAATTGGGCCGGAAATACTCGCGCACGTCGGACTGCGTCAGCTCGACGAGGTAGTCGATCAGCTCCTGCTTCGCGTTGCGCCACGTGAAGTACGTGTATGACTGCGAGAAACCGGCCTTGGCGAGCATGCGCATCATCTTGGGCCGGGTGAAGGCTTCGCTGAGGAAGATGACGTCGGGATGGCGCGTTTGTACTTCGCGGATCATCCACTGCCAGAACGGCACCGGCTTGGTGTGCGGATTGTCGACGCGAAAGATCCGCACGCCGGCATCGACCCAGAAGAGCACGACGTCGCGGAGTTCATTCCAGAGCGCCTCACGCGCCGGCGACGCCCAGTTGAAGTTGACGATGTCTTCGTATTTCTTGGGCGGGTTCTCCGCGTACTGGATCGTGCCGTCGGGCCTGAACGTGAACCATTCCGGGTGCGCTTTGACGTACGGATGGTCGGGCGACGTCTGCAGTGCGTAGTCGAGCGCGACTTCGAGGCCGAGATTGCGCGCGGTCGCGACGAAGCGGCGGAAGTCGTCGAGCGTGCCGAGCCCAGGGTCGATCGCCGTGTGGCCGCCGTCGGCGTTTCCGATCGCCCACGGGCTGCCGGGATCGCCCGGCGCCGCTTCGAGCGCGTTGTTGCGGCCTTTGCGATGCGCGTAGCCGATCGGGTGGATCGGCGGCAGATAGACGACGTCGAAGCCCATCGCGGCGATGTCGGTCAGCCGGAGCTCGGCTTGCGCGAACGTCGCGCTGCGGGCCGGATCGGTGCCCGCCGAACGCGGAAACATTTCGTACCAGGCCCCGAAACGCGCGACCGCGCGATCGCACACCACTTCGAGGATGCGGTCGTAGCGCACCGCATCCCGCCGGTCGGCGAATTGCGCGGTCCAGGCCTCGATCGTGTATTGATAGCGGATGTTGCGGTCGAGCAAGAATGAGGCGTGCCAGCGGTCGTTGCCGTAGAGTGCGAACGGCGACTCGCGCCATTCCGGTTCGTCGACGGCGCGGTACAGGAGCACGGCTGCGACCGCGTCGTGGCCCTCCTTGAAGATGTCGGCCCACACGTCGAACGTGTCCCAGACGATGCGCTTGACCGGATAGCGCCCCGAGTCGACTTCGGGATAGATGTCCTCGATGACGATCGAGCGATCGGTGTACGCGTCGCTCAACCCGGCGCGAGCGGCGACGGCGGGGGGCGCCGGGAGCGCAGCGCGGGTCGTGCCGTTGCGCGTCGAGGCGAAGACGCGGACGCTCTGCGCGGCCACTTCGAGCGTCCCATCGAGCGGCACCGGCGCCGCGGGCGTCAGCTCGACGAGATGCTTCGCGTCGACCCCGGCGCCCGCGTCGTCGGCGAGGGCGAGCGCCCGCGTCACCGGGATCGCCGCGCCGGCCTCTGGATCGGGGTTGACGAGCAGGACGACGACTTGAGTCGCGTCTTGCGCTTCGCGGACGAGCTCGAGGGGCCACGCGGTCGGTATGCTGACGCGGCGCTGCGGGCCTTCGACGTTGAGCGCCGGCGTCGCGGCCTTCATCGCGTTGACGGCCGCGATCCGCTCGGAGAGATCGAACAGCGGTTGCTCCCAGTCGCTCGGCGTCGTGTCGACGACGTGCAGGGGCTCCGCGAAGCCGTACTCGTAGCCCATCGGCATCATCACGCCGCTCGAGAAGACGGCGGCGAAGGTATAGCGGAACTCGTAGGCGCGTTCGACGGCCTCGCGGTCGACGATGCCTTCGGCCTGCAACTCCGCGCGCAGCCGCGGCGTGTCGTGGCTTTCGGGGAACGCGATCGAGGGCGCGATCGAGCGGAATTGCTCGTATTGTTCGAGCAGCCACTGCGCGCTGAAGTCCCACCACTTCGCGCTGTTGAAGAGATAGTCGAACCCGGCGCCCGCGAGTTGTTCGATCGTCGCGAGCGGCGCGCCGAGGGTCTCGGCTGCGAAGGTGACGTGCGGATCGAGGCTGCGTGCCGCAGCGATGATCTCGCCCCACACCGCGCCCGGAATCTTGTACGCCGCATCGCAACGGAAACCGCGAAAGCCGGCCTCGAGGTAACGCTGCACGACGTCGCAATAGAAGCGTACGATTTCAGCGCGGACGGGACGCTCGCTCCAGTCGAGTTCGGCGAGGTCGCCCCATACGGTCTTCTTGCTCGTATCCGCCGGATCGACGGCGAACGGCGAAGCGACCGCTCCGTCCTCGTCGTGCACGTACCACTCCGGATGGGCGCTGACGAGCGGCGAGTCGTTGGCGGTGTGGTTCGCGACCAGGTCGATCATCACGCGAAGTTCGCGCGCGGCGGCCGCTTGCAGAAATGGGCGCACCTCGTCGAGCTTGCGTGCCGGCGTGGTCGCAAAGCGCTCGTCGAGGCGCAAGTAGTCGCGCACGGCATAGAGGCTGCGCGAGCCGCCCGTCTCGAAGATCGGATTGACGTAGATCCAGTCGAACTGCATCGCTGCAATGCGTTCGAGGTGCGGCTGCCAGCGGTCGATCGACCCCGCCAGGAGCGGAAACAAATTATAGATTCTCGGACCCGTCACCGCTCCTCATTCCCTTGGCGCACACGTCGCTTCTACCCGCGCAGCTTCGGCGTCCAAACGACCCGTCGGATGTTGTGCTCCCGCACTCCGGGCCGTGCCGTGCTTAGGGGCGGCTCGCGTCGGGCACGTTGGTAGGTATGACGAGCGACGCCGACCATCCCACCGCGCAACCGCCCGAAGTCACCCCGCGTCCGACGCCGGAGGAGCGCCCGACGTCTTCGCAGCGGGAGCGTCAGCGCACCGAAGACGAGCGGGAGAACCCCGAGCATGCGGCCGACCCCGGACATCCCGGCAGCCGGCCGGGTGCAGCCGGCGAGCGCGAATAGCCTCAGCGGGTGAGCGCTGGTCCGGACATGTCGCGGATCCCCAACTCGTCGACGTGGCGCAGCAGGTCCAACGGATCGGCATAGACGCGATACGCCCCGGCACGCTCGAGTTCGTCGGCGCCGTAACCGCCCGCCAGCAAGCCGATCGCGAACGCATGCGCGCGATGAGCGGCCAGCACGTCCCACACCGAGTCGCCGACGACGAATGCGTCGTGGGGATCGACGCCGAGCGCCCGCGCCGCCGCGAGGAACAGATCGGGATTGGGCTTCGCGTACTGCACGTCGTCGCGGGTTACAACCGGTGCGCCGGCCGGCAGATCGAGCAGCTCCAGCGACGGCTTGCCGGTGCGCATGCCGCCACTCGTTGCGATCGCCCATGGGACGCCGGCCTCGGTCAACGCATGAAGCAGCGCATTCGCCCCCGGAAGCGGACGAACGTTCGAGAGCTGATCCAAGAACGCTCGATCGTGCGCGGCGCCGAGCTTGGTCGCGAAGTCGGGATCGAGGTCGCGTTCGAGTTCGCGCGTCAGCGCCTGCAGCATCAAACCGCCGCTCATGCCGATGCGCCGGTGCACGCGCCAGATCGCGAGTTCGATGCCGGCTTCGGAGAGCGCTTGGTGCCATGCGACGACGTGCTGGTAAACGCTGTCGATCAGCGTTCCATCGAGATCGAAGATCATCGCAGCCGCGGACGAGCTCATGTGAGCCCTTTTGGGCGGAGAACGGGTTGAACCATACGATGCCCTTGTTCCCGGTCGCCAACCAAATCCAAGTGGCAAGGCCCACGGTCGTCATTGCGGCGCTCCTGGGAGCGCTCGCCGCCCAGATGCTGCCGGTGCTTGCGGCCTCGGTTCAGATCGGCGCCGAAGTCACCGGCGTTCCGGCGGCATCGCTGTCGGCGGCCGATGCGCGCGTCGAACTCGACGGTCGCGACGTGACCGCAGAAACGACGTTCGGGGTGCACGCCTTGACGGTTCACGAGGGCGAGCCGCTCGGCGACGGCGAGCACGTGCTCGAACTGCGCATCGTGCGCGGCTCTTCGGGCCAACGCCGCTTCTGGTATTTCATCGCGCCGTCGCCCGGCACGATCCATGCGGTTCCGTTTACGGCCTCGCTCGGCGCGATTGCACCGCAACCGTATCCCTTCGCGGCGGCGCGCGGACCGCAGTACGTGGCACCGCTCGCCGCTTCGCCGAACATCCCGCCGCCCGCATTGTACGGTTGTTCGCTCTCACCGGCGCTCGCCGTCGCGCAGACGTGCATCAGCAACGCGCCCGGCGCGCCGGTGCGGCAACCGGGCTACGACCCGATTCGAACGATCCCGCCGCTGCATCCCAATCCGTACGTCATCGGTCCGCCTGCATCGGTCGCACCTCCCATAAGCCCGCCGGTCGCGCGCTGAAGCTGGGAAATCGCATGGAACGACGTTCATCGCTTCGCGCAATTGGGTACCTGGGCGATGATGGTGGGGTTCTGACGTGCATCGGGAGATCAAGCGCCTAGCAGGCCCCGTCGCAAACGACACGCTCGAGATGGTGGGACCGCTCGCCGAGTCGTTCCTGGTGAGAATCATCCACGCGATCCCGCAAATGGTCTGGATCTCGGATGAAAAGGGCGCGCAGCTTCAGGCGAACGAGCGCTGGTTGCACTATACGGGGCTCTCGGCCGAAGGGTCCACGGGAAACCGTTGGCTCGAAGCTGTGCACCCCGACGACCGGCGTCGGGCGGCCCGTGCGTGGCGCGAGGCGACCCGCAGCGCAGTCGATTACGAGACCGAATACCGTTTGCGTGGTGCCGACGGCTCGTATCGCTGGTTCTTGGTGCGGGCGCGTCGCTTGCGCGACGGTGCCGCATGGTGGTTCGGCACCTGTACCGACATCGACGAGCGCAAGCGCGCGGAGCAAGCGCAGACGTTTCTCGCCGAGGTGAGCCGCTCGCTGGCCGGGGCGCTGCGGGCGCGACCGGCGCTCGCGAACATCGCACGCCTGTGCGTGCCGGCGCTCGGCGACTGGTGTCAAATCGACATGCTCGACCGCCAAGACCGCGTTGAGACGATCGTGTTCAGGCACCGCGACCCCGAGCGGGACCGCGCAGGGCGGCAGTTGGCCGGCCGCGTCCGCCCGGTGTCGCGCGCGGAGCACGGCGTGCGCGGCGCCCTGGAACTGGGGAACGTGAAACTCTACGCGCGGGGGAGCGAATGGCTCGCGGGGCGGCTCGCCTCCGCTGCGCAGCTACCCGAGCCGTACGCGAGCGCCGGCTCGGAGGCGGCGATGGTCGTCCCGCTTTTGGGCCGCGGCGCGCCGATCGGGACGATCACGCTGATGCTGACCGAAGACGGGGGCCGCTACGACGACCGCATCCTGCCGGTTGCGCGCGAACTCGGGCGCCACGTCGGGCTGGCAATCGAAAACCTGCAGCTCTTCGAACAGCAGCAACGCGTCGCCGACGCGCTGCAGGCGGCGTCGCTGCCCGCCGCGCTGCCCGACGTGCTCGGCCTGCGCTTCAGCGCCGTGTACGTCCCGAGCAGCGACGAAGCGAAGATCGGCGGCGATTGGTACGATGCGTTCCGGCTACCCGACGGCCGTGTCGTCGTCTCGATCGGCGACGTGTCCGGCAGCGGTCTGTCGGCCGCGGTGACGATGGGGACGATGCGCCAAGCGATCCGGGGCATCGCGCAGGTGCACGCCGATCCGGTGCTGATGCTCGACGCGGCCGACCGTGCGCTGCGGCTGGAGTCGCCGCATCGCATGGTGACGGCGTTCGTCGGTGTCGTGGATCCGATCGCGATGACCCTGACGTACGCGAGCGCCGGGCACCCGCCGGCGCTCTTGCGCGCGCCCGACGGGACCGTGACCGAACTGTCGGATTACGGCTTGCCGCTCGGGCTGCGGACTCGCGAGAACGCGAAGTCGTCGGTCGTCCCGTTGCCCAACGGCTCGTTGCTCGTGCTCTACACCGACGGGCTGGTGGAGGCGACGCGCGACGTGCTCAGCGGCATGCGTGCGGTCAAAGACGTGCTGAACCGTTGCGCGGGGAGCAACGACCCCGCACAGGCGTTGTTCTCCGCAGTGCTCGCCGACGGGCCGCGCGACGACGTCGCGATCCTGACCGTCGACGTCGACTACGGTGCGCGCCGCGCGGCCGCGGCCGCCGCAACGCAATTGCGGCGCTGGACGTTTTGCAGCGACGACCCGCGCGCGGCGCAGCACGCGCGCCACGAATTCGCGCATTTCGTCGGGAGCCGGCTCGGTGGCACCGACGAAGCGCAGTTCGCCGAAATCGTTTTCGGTGAATTGGTCAGCAACGTCGTGCGTCACGCCGCAGGCCCGGTGGAAGTGATCGCCGATGCGACCGGAGTCGACCTCGTGCTGCACGTCGTCGACGAAGGCCCGGGCTTTCGTCACGTTCCGTCGCTGCCCGACATCTTCAGCGAGTCCGGACGCGGCTTGTACATGGTCGCGGCGCTGACGGAAGAGTTTCACGTGGCGCTGCGCGCGACGAGGGGCAGCCACGCGCGCGCCGTCTTGCGGGTTGCCGCCGCCCCACTTCGGTAGTATTGCGAACATACGCCGAACACAATTTCGCCATACCTTCGAGGGAGTTTATAACGCAGTGATGAACGCCTTCGTTACGGGGTGTGGTGAATGTCGCACGCGACGCAAGTTCAGATTGCGCTGGACCGGTACGCTCGGGCGCCGACGGTCGAGCACCGCAATGCCGTCGTCGACCGGCTGCGCGACTTGGCGGCGCGGGCGGCGCGACGGTTTCATCGGCGCGCCGGCGACCGTGCCGACTTGGAGCACGTGGCGGTCATCGGGTTGATCAAGGCGTGCGAGCGGTACGGCGGCGGCGGCGCACGCGCGTTCGAACGGTACGCGTGGCGCACGATCGTCGGCGAACTGATGCACTACGTGCGCGACGTCGAAGGGATCGTGCGCGTGCCGCGCGCCGTGCGCGCGCTCGAGCGGCGCTACCTTCTCGCCTACGACGCGCTGGCGGCGAGCGCCGGTCGCGAACCGCGCGCGGACGAGGTGGCGCGAACCCTGGGCATCCCGGGGCGGGCCGCCGACGAGGTACGCGGGTTGCACGGCGGGGCGGCCGTCTCGCTGCTGGCCGAACCGCAAGCGCCCGCCCCCGGCATCGAAGAGCGGGTGGCCGCGCTCGTCGCGGTCGAAGCGTTGCCCGAGCGCGAGCGGACGGTCGTGCTCGGCGTCTACGCCTTGGGGATGACGCAGGACGAACTCGCCCGCCGGCTTCGCATCTCACAACGGCACGTGTCGCGGCTGCACGCCCGCGCGCTCGCGCGGATGGCGACCGCGCTCGGGTAAACCGCCGGCCGGAAGAAGAGCGCGGGCCGTCGACGCCGCATTCATCGGCGATCATGACAACCGGCAGCCGGCTCGCCGATCGATTCCTGCCCTCGTTCGCGGTCCTGTTGGCAGTCGTCATCTACTACCGGCTGCCCGAGCGCTTCACGCTCGGCCCCAGTTGGCTGCTGCCGTCGCTCGAGCTCTTGCTGCTGGTGCCGCTCGCGATGCCGTTCCTCGACGAGACGTTTCTCGGGCGGCACCGGCGGTTGACGACGATCGCGCTGGTCTCGATCGTCACGGTCGGCAACATCACCGCGGTCGTCACGCTGATCGCTTCGGCGCTGATCAAGGGCAATAAGGCAAGCGGGCTCGAGCTGCTCGATTCGGCGGTCGAGTTGTGGCTGACGAACGTGATCGCCTTCGCGCTGTGGTATTGGGAACTCGACCGCGGCGGGCCGCGTGCGCGGGCCGAAGGGCGGGCGGCTCGCAAGCACTTCTGGTTCCTTCAGGACCAGCAGCCGCAGTGCGACGACCCCGACTGGCGGCCGTCGTTCATCGACTATCTGTACCTGGCGTTCACGAACGCGACCGCCTTCAGCCCGGCCGACACGCTTCCCGTAACGGCGACTGCCAAGGTGCTGATGTCGCTCGAATCGCTGACCTCGTTGTGCGTGCTGGCGCTCATCGCCGGGCGGGCGATCAACATCTTGTCCTAGCCCGGTGTCGGGCCCGGTGATCCAACCGGCGCGCGCGACCTGTGGTCGGACAGAAAACGCCTGCGCGTCGCCGGCATCAGTCGGCTACCCGCGGGCACCCTGGTATACGACGATCGCTCGCATGCTCGTCGGAATGGCCGAGGTCTCGAGCACCGGCGGCATGGCCGGCGCCGGCTGCCTGGAATCAAAACCGGCGGCCTATAAGGAAGGACTCTGGCGCGAAACCTTGACGGAATTGACCCGGCATGGTATGCTATGCGCCTATGTCCCCCGGCCGATAACCACAAAGTTAGGGTCTGACCGCGAGGTCGGACTCTCTTTCGCGTTGTGCGGCCGGATTTTTTTGGGGTGGCCCAGCCCCGAGGTAACGGATGAATCTTCTCGACGTCAACAATTTCGATGCGATGCGCATCGGGCTTGCTCAGCCCGGAGCAAATTCGCGCGTGGTCGTTCGGCGAAGTCAAGAAGCCGGAGACGATCAACTACCGCACGCTCAAACCCGAGCGCGACGGCCTCTTCTGCGAGAAGATCTTCGGGCCCACCAAAGACTGGGAATGCCACTGCGGCAAGTACAAGCGCATCCGCTTCAAGGGCATGATCTGCGACCGCTGCGGCGTCGAGATCACCCGCGCGAAGGTGCGCCGCGAGCGCATGGGCCACATCGAGCTGGCCACGCCGGTCACGCCACATCTGGTATTTCAAGGGCGTGCCCTCGCGCATCGGCATCCTGCTCGACATGTCGCCGCGGCAGCTCGAGAAGGTCGATCTACTTCGCCGCCTACGTCGTCATCGATCCGGGCAGCACGTCGCTGACCAAGCGCGAGATCCTCACCGAGCAGAAGTACCGCGAAGCGCGCGACAAGTTCGGCAACGCGTTCAAGGCCGGCATGGGCGCGGAGGCGATCCGCGAACTGCTGCGCGATCTGAACCTGCGCAAGCTGCAAGAAGACCTCCGCAAGGAATTCAAAGAGACGACCGGCCAGAAGCGCGTCAAGGCGATCAAACGGCTCGAAGTCGTCGAAGCGTTCTTGTCCTCGGGCAACAAGCCCGAGTGGATGATCCTCTCCGCCGTCCCGGTCATCGCGCCGGAACTGCGCCCGATGGTGCAGCTCGACGGCGGCCGCTTCGCCACGTCCGATCTCAACGATCTCTATCGCCGCGTCATCAACCGCAACAACCGCCTCAAGCGGCTGCTCGAGCTTTCGGCGCCCGAGATCATCATCAAGAACGAAAAGCGGATGCTGCAGGAGGCCGTCGACGCGCTGATCGACAACGGCCGCCGCGGCCGTCCGGTCACGGGCCCCAACAACCGTCCGCTCAAATCGCTCTCCGACATCCTCAAGGGCAAGCAGGGCCGCTTCCGGCAGAACCTGCTCGGCAAGCGCGTCGACTACTCGGGCCGTTCGGTCATCGTCGTCGGCCCGAACCTCAAGCTGCACCAGTGCGGCCTGCCCAAAGAGATGGCGCTCGAGCTCTTCAAGCCGTTCGTGATGAAGAAGCTCGTCGACCGCGGCCAAGCGCACAACATCAAGAGCGCGAAACGCATGGTCGAACGCGTGCGTCCGGAAGTGTGGGACGTGCTCGACGAAGTGATTCGCGAGCACCCGGTGCTGCTCAACCGCGCGCCGACGCTCCATCGCCTGGGCATTCAGGCCTTCGAGCCGGTGCTGGTGGAAGGCAAGGCCATCCATCTGCATCCGCTCGTCTGCACCCCGTACAACGCCGACTTCGACGGCGACCAGATGGCCGTCCATCTTCCGCTCTCCGCGGGAGCGCAGGCCGAAGCGCGCATCCTGATGCTCTCGCTCGAACAACATCCTGCAGCCGAGCTTCGGGAATCCGGTGTCGATCCCGACCCAAGACATGGTCTTGGGCCTGTACTACCTCACGTTCCAGCGCGAAGAGTACAAGGGGCCGGCCAAGGGCGAGCTCGCAGGACGACATGATCGACACGTCGACCGGCGTGAACGGCCAACCGGCCAAGCGCCGCGATCAACGGCGAAGCCAAGAAGATGCGCGCGTTCGCCGACTTCTAACGGATGCGATCATGGCCTTCGAGCATCGCCTGATCGGCTTGCAAGAGTGGATCGAAGTGCGGGTGCGCGGCGTGCGTCATAAGACGACCGCCGGCCGCGTGATCTTCAACGACGCGTTCCCCGAAGAGTGGAACCATCCGTTCGTCAACCAGATCGTCGACAAGAGCGCGCTCAAGAAGCTGATCACCGACTGCTACCGCAAGTACGGTAACGCCGAGACGGCCAAGTTCCTCGACTCGATCAAGACGCTCGGCTTCCGCTACGCGACGCAGTCGGGGACGACCGTGTCGATCAGCGACATCGTCGTGCCGCAAGAGAAGTACGAGCTGCTCGACAACGCGCAGGCGTCGGTCGACGACCTGCACCGGCTCTTCGATCAGGGCTTCATCTCGCAGGACGAGCAGTACAACAAGACGATCGAGATCTGGTCGAAGGCCAGTGAAGACGTCACGCTCGCGATGCAGGCCGCGCAGAACCCGCTCAACCCGGTGTTCATGATGGCGACCTCGGGCGCGCGCGGTTCGATCGCGCAGGTCAAGCAGCTCGGCGGCATGCGCGGGCTGATGTCCGACCCGTCGGGCCGGATCCTCGAGATCCCGGTCAAGGCGTCGCTCAAAGAGGGCCTGACCGTCCTCGAGTACTTCATCTCGACGCACGGCGCGCGCAAGGGTCTCGCCGACACCGCGCTGCGCACGGCCGACTCGGGCTACCTGACGCGCCGTCTCGTCGACGTCGCGCAGGACGTGATCATCCGCGAGGAAGATTGCGGCACCGCCAACGGCATCACGGTCAGCGACATCCGCGTCGGCAAAGAGACGATCGAGCCGCTGACCGACCGCATCATCGGACGCCGCGCGGCCGAGGACATCAAAGATCCGGAGAAGCCGAAGAACAAGCTCGTCCGGCGCGACGAAGAGATCGACGAAGACAAGGCCAAGGCGATCATCGCCGCGGGCATCTCGCCGGTCAAGATCCGTTCGGTGCTCACGTGCCAGGCCAAGTACGGCGTGTGCGCGATGTGCTACGGGCGCAATCTGGCGACCGGGCAGAAAGTCGACATCGGCGAAGCGGTGGGCATCATCGCCGCGCAGTCGATCGGCGAGCCCGGCACGCAGCTGACGCTGCGCACCTTCCACACCGGCGGCGTCGCGACCGAAGACATCATCACCGGTCTTCCGCGCGTCGAGGAAATCTTCGAGGCCCGCAAGCCCAAGGGGCAGGCGGTCATCACGGAGACGACCGGCACGGTGCGGCTCACCGACGAGAAGAACAAGCGCGTCGCGATCGTCACCGACGCCGAAGGTCAGGAACACGAGTACGACGTGCCGCTCGGCACGCACCTCGCGATCCAGGACGGCCAGACGGTCACGGCCGGCGATCAGCTCAACGAAGGCTCGCTCAACCCGCACGACATCTTGCGGATCAAGGGCGAGACGGCGTTGCAGAACTACCTCGTGCAAGAAGTCCAGAAGGTCTACCGCTCGCAAGGCGTCGACATCAACGACAAGCACATCGAAGTGATCGTGCGTTCGATGCTGCGCAAGGTGAAGATCGTCGACGGCGGCGACACCCGCATGCTCCCCGGACAGCTCATCGAAGCCGCGAACTTCGCGGAAGAGAACGAGAAGATGGATGCGGCGGGCCAGAAGAAGGCCGAAGCGAGCCCGGTGCTCCTGGGCGTCACGAAGGCGTCGCTCGCGACCGAGTCGTTCCTCTCGGCGGCGAGCTTCCAGGAAACGACGCGCGTCCTCACCGACGCCGCGATCAAGGGCAAACACGACCCGCTCCTGGGCCTGAAGGAAAACGTCATCATCGGCAAGCTGATCCCGGCGGGGACGGGCATGTCGCGGTACCGCAATCTCGAGATCGCGCCCGAAGGGCAAGACCTCGACGACGAAGGCCGTCCGCGCCACCAGCTCTTCCTCGACGGCGGCTACGAGGGCATCACCGCCGACGACGGCGCCTTGCAAGAGACGCTCGACGACGGCAAGATGGGTCCGTACAAGCGCCAGCGCTTGCAAGAGGCCACCGTGCACTACGAGGGAGACTACGAGCCCGAGCTCGCCGTCAACGTGCCTCCGACGCGCACGCAGTACAAGCCGCGCGGGATCAACCCCGAAGACTTGTAAGCCCAGACCGAAGAGAAGACCCGCCGGAGCGATCCGGCGGGTCTTTTGCTTTGGCTCGCGTAGTCGTCGCGGATGAGATGCTACTTCTTGCGTCACGGAATCGCGGTGGAAGCCGACGAATTCGACGGACCGGATTTCGACCGGCCGCTCACGGATGCGGGGCGCAAGTTGATGGCGCTCGAGGCCGACGCGATGGCGGCGCTGGCGCTCGATCTCGACGCGATCGTGACGAGTCCGCTCGTGCGCGCGAAGCAGACCGCCGCGATCGTCGCCAAGGCGTTGAAGCTGCGCGAGCGCCTCGTCGAAGACGATCGTGTAGGCCTGGGTTTTGGCCCCGGGCGACTCGCGGAGATGATCGCGGAGCGCTCGGGCGCGAGCGGGGTGATGTTCGTCGGCCACGAGCCGAGCATGAGCGCTACGATCGGCCACTTGATTGGCGGTGACGTCGAGATGAAGAAGGGCAGTCTCGCGTGCGTCAATCTGACGGCGGCGCCCGCGAGCGGCTACCTCGTGTGGCTCGTTACCGCGAAGATCCTCGCCCTGGGAGCGCGCTGAGGCGGCGCACAAACGGTCGCGAAGCTGACCGTCGCTGCCGCGCCAGTTGCCTCAATCGACGGACGCGATGCGCTGGGGCAGTCCGAGCAGTTCGGCGGTTTGCTCGACGGTCGCCGGCTCGCGCCCCAAGGATCGTCCCAGCGCGACGACTTCGGCGACGAGTTCCTCGTTGGCCGGAGTTCCCGGGCCGGCGTAATCGTGGATGCCGACGCGGACGTGTCCGCCGCGTTCGATCGCGGAGCGCGCGAGCCCGATGCCTTTGGTGACGTCGCCGCCGCGCAGCGAGACCATCCACGGGATCGCGCTGTCTTCCAGCATGCTGAGGTAGGCGGTCAGTCCGATCTCGGTCGAGGGAAGCCCGAAGAGCGCCCACGTGTCGGCGAACTCGAACTTGACCATCGAGCCGGCCGGCAACGTGCCCGCACGGTAATGCGCCATCGTGAGCCGCAGGAAACCCGGCTCGAAGATCGATAACGAGCAGCCGAGATGCCGTTCGCGGCAGAATCGGAACGCATAGTCGACGTCGTCGAAGCTCGTCTCTTTGAGCACCGACGTGCGCGGTACGCCGTCGGCGTCGGGCCGGCCGAAGTTGATCGTCCCCGGGTCGACCGGGGCCACGCGCAGGAGCCCCGCGTCGTCGATCTCGGCGATGTGCGCGAACCGCTCGGCCATCGAGAGCCCCTTCCCGCCGCCGGGAAGCGTCGGATAGAGCAGCGTGCCGGGATGCGCCGCGAAGATCTCGCGGAGCGCCTCGATGTAGAGCGCGCTCGAGTGCCGCCCGTTCTCCGCTCCGATGTTCGCCTGCCGCGCATGCGAATGGAAGATCGACGCACCCGCGCGGATGCACGCGTCGACCGAAGCCGCCACCTCGCCCGGCGCCAGGGGAACGTGGGGATTCTGTTCCTTCGTGACCGTACCGTTCAGCGCGACTTCGACGATCAGCGGGGCTGTGGACATGGCGTCTCTCCGGAGGGGTGGCACCGATGGTGCGGCGCGACTCTCGGCAGAATTCGTGAGAAGCGCGGTTCTCCCTCAGGGCGGCCACTTTTCCACAATGTTTTCGACACCTGAGTCGCGTATCGTCGAGAGCAATGCAGCCCGATCCGCCCACGCCCTACGAACTGATGGAAGCCATCCTCGACCTGAAGGGTGCGGTGGAGTTTGGGCTGAGTCGGATCGCAGCAAAGTTGGACGATCACGATCGCCGATTCGACGCGCACGATCGTCGATTCGACGCGTACGATCGTCGACTCGATGCCATGGACTTCTCGCTTGTGAAGCGGTTCGATCACGTCGATCGAAGGCTCGACGCCGTCGAGGCTCGGAGCGCCGCATTCGCGGGAGAAGTGAGAGAACGGTTCGATCGAATCGAGGCGCGCCTCGGAGCCATCGAAACGAAATACCGCCGAAAGCGCTCGTGAGCCGGCGTAGCCCCTCTACGACACCCGGTTGGGGCATCGCGTCTTAATTGCTTCTTAAGATGGCGCCGATGAAGTGCCGCGATGGTTTTGCGTGGTCCTAGCCGATAACTACGGTGAGAGCTGCGAGGCCTCCGACTAGGGTCATTACGCGTTGCGCCGTTCTGAGCGGCAAACGCCTGTCATGAAAGCTGGGTGTCTATCATGATGAACGCCGATGAGGTGGAAGCAGCGCGACGCGTCGGCTTCTTCGCAGGCACGCTCCTCGTGGGAACGCTGCTCGTGGCATGTGGCGGCGGAGGAGGCGAAAGTAGCAATAACCCTCTCCCCGCAGCGAGCACAACAATCGCGCCCGTGACTCCGGTTCCGGCGACACCAACGCCGGCCGTCGCGGTCGTCTCCGGAGTAGTGGTCGATCTGGCCAGCGGCTCGCCGCTACCCGGCATAACGATCGCCACATCGCCGTACACTGTGGGGGCTCCTTACTCGTCGGTTGCCAAAACTGGCTCCGACGGCGCGTTTTCATTCGACGCAGCTACCGGAAAATACGAGGTTCTCATCGGATCGGAGTCTGCAGCGCCAGTCGATAATCGCCCAACTCTCCATATGTCAATCACAATATCAACTGGGACAAATGTCGTCCTGGCGCCAGTCCCTGCACCATATCCCGACGTGACCTATGCGCCATCCCAGTTGGGAGGAACGCTCCGACTCGGGCTCTTGAGTGCCCCAGAGCAAGACTGTCTCAACGGAGCGAACCAAGGTCGCGCTCAACTAGGTCTAAACTTGCTAATTCCCGATGAGTTCCTCTTGGAGAACAGCATTGCTCTACTTCAAGAGGAACTTTTGCAGAACACCGACACACCCGTTCCGCTATTCGCGTACGCGCAACCGTTCGTCTCGCCATCGGGCCTCACTACTTCGTCTGGCTTTCAAAGCTGCAGCGGCTGGACGGGACCGGCCTACTCGTACATTATTGGAAACCCGCCATACGGGAGTGCGACAAATAATGCGAACATTTATTATGGGGCTAGCTTGGATGCGGGGCACTTCGGGGCTCAAATGTGGTTGAGCGATCCTCGCTAGATGTTTCGCAATCCATCTTCGTTGGGAGGTTGGCTAGTTTGCCCTTAATTCTTCAGGCGAAGAATTTGGATTTGCTCGCTCACTGAACCGCGGTAACTGAGTAGTTGTAGGTGCTTGTGCATACTGCATCTGCTGTGCTGCCATCCGCGTTCGCCACGATGCCAAAGTCGATCCAGAATATGCCCGGATTGGGCGGCGACCAAGAGCCATCGGAGTTCATCTGGCCAACGGATTCTGCCGCCGTACCAGTGATTATCGAGTTCGTCGCGCCGTAAACCATTGGCGTTTCCCCAGGTGAGACGGCGCATCCCGATCCGATATATGTATTTGTGCTTGCGGTGTAGAAGTCGACCGGCGCTGAGCTGGCAACGCTAATGTACGTTCCAGTTAGTATGCATACGTTTTCAACGTTCCAGAGTGCGACTCCGCATGTTGAGGTGTATTCTGATCCACCAGCGACAAAGGCTGCGCTCCCACCGGTTGTGCATTTCAAGACTTGGTTATCAACGCCAGAATAGTGGCAGCCACGCGATGCGGTCATCATACCGGACGCCATTCCTACGATCGTTTGCCCGGGCAAGGAAGGGCTCGGAGATGGGGATGGATCGTTGCCTGTCGTAGCTGATGCGAGATCCATCACCGACAACGTTGCTATCGTGGTTCCGTCGCTGGCGGTGACTCCGCAGGTTTGGCCGTTGCCCGCGGAATTTGGGGCGAGCGCGATCGATAGCGTGTTTCCGTTTCCGTAGGCGAATGATTGCGCGGTGAGGGCGCCGACCTGTACGCCGGTTTGCTGGTTGTTGCCCATCGTGAATGCGCTGCAATTCGATGAGATGGCGATCGTGCCGGCAAAGCCGGGGTCGTTGATCGCGGCCCACTGATAGGCCCCGTCGGTCGGGGCCCACGTCAGCGACGGCGGGTTGAACGATATTGGGCCGAATTGCGGCGCGCCGGTGTAATTCACTTGCACCGGGGCGGGTGGATTCGTGCCGTCGTCGATCACGAACATCGTGCAGCTTGCGGCGTTGACGCCTTCGGTGACGGTGAAGCCGACTGGGGTCGTGCTGGTCGCCTCTTGGGCGCTCGGCGCAACCGTCGCGAGGGTCAGCAGGCTTGGCAGACCTTGAACGGTCGCCGTGTAACTGCAATCGCTGCCTTGTGCTTGCGTCGATTCGATGCTGAACGTGCCGGTATAATTCGCTTCGCTGACCGCGAAGGCGGCCGTGGCGCCGATCGAGGCGAGGTTGAGTGTCGTGGGATTGACGATCAGCGGCCCCCGCGTGAGCGTCGGGTTCGGCGTCGGAGCGACACCGACCGTGACCGGCACGTTCACCGTGTTGACCCCGTCGCTGACCACCCACGTGCACGTACCGGACGGCCCTTGCGGGTACCACGTCGCGTGGAATTGGTCCGTCCCGGCGGCCGGCCAGGCGTCGATGCCGTTGGTGCAGTTGGTTACCTGTCCGCTCAGAACCCCGGTGAAGCCGGGATCCGAGACGATCGTCGGGATCGGAGATGCGCCGGGGTTCGCGAAGGCGATGGGGTTGGGCGCGACGCTCAGCGGACCGAACCCCACGACCACCGGAACATCGACGGTCGACGATCCGTCCGATACCTGCCACGTACATTGGCCCGACGGGCCTTGCGGGTACCACGTCGCATGATACTGATCGGTGCCGGCGGACGGCGACGCGACGACGCCGTTGCCGCAGTCGATCAGCTGCTCGCTGAGCGTCCCCGCAAATCCAGGATCCGAGATGGTCGAGCCGATCGGTGCCGCTGCCGAGTTTGCGAAACTGATGGGGTCGGGCGAGACGCTCAGCGTGCCGTACACGGAGGCCGTCGACGATGCGGCTTGCCCGTAGGTATCGACGGCGCCCACCGTGCATGGCCCGGCGACGGTCGCCGTCGCGACGACCGTGGCACTGTAGTCGCCTGCGTTGAGCGCTTCACTCGAGACCGTCGGTGAGGAACACGAGCCGCTCGCGCTCAGCGACGTGATCCCACCGCCCTTCGCGCTTACGTCGTAATTGCGTTCGGTAAACGTGAACTGCACCAGCACGCTCGACGCATTCCCCAAGCGGACGAAGCCGCCCGGCGGCCCGGCGATCGAAGGCACGTACGTGCTCCCGACCGTGACGTGAAGAACGTCGTTCTGCGGCGCATTGTCGGTGAAGGTGTACGCGCAGCTTTCGCCGCTCGTGAGCCGCTTGATCGGCGTTAACGTCACGACGGCGTCGCCCGACCCGTCGGTGGCGGGCGTCAGCGGCGAGCCCGGCGCCTCGCTCGTCGCCCGTCTGCAGGTATCGCCGGAGATCGCATAGGTCTGGGGCGGGGTCGTCGTTCGCGTTCCGTAGTTCGCCTCCGATAACGTGACCGTCTTCGCGGGAGCGATCGGATTGCGAAAGTCGATCGACCCGGTCGAGAGCGTGAACGGATTCGGCGACGGTGTGTAGGTTGCAACCGGCACCGTGCGCGAGGGCGCCAGCTGCCGGGCCAACAGGTGCACGCTTCGCGTGCCGCTCGCGTTCGAGGCGGTCACGATCGTGACGCTGTTCCCGCTCGTGACGCCGGGATACCCGGTCGCTTGCGCGACGTCGGTGATATGCGTGATCCCCGCCGCCGTCAGGTACGACGCGCTGTACGGGTTGACGTTCGGATCGAGCAGTTGCGATGCTGCGACGGTACGCGCGCTGAAGGTAGCGATGTTCGGCACGGCGCCTCCGTCATACGCTGCTCCGCCGCCGCCGTTCTGCACGAGGTCGGGCCACGCGTAGTGATAGCGCGCCACGCTGCTCAGCGGCTGCGGCGCACTGCATGCGCCGGAGCTGCCGCGAAAACAGTAGGCCCAGAAATGGCCGGCCCCTTGCGCGTCGCGCACGTAGAAGTCGAGCTCGTGGCCGTCGCCATTGTCGTTGTTCCCGACGTCTTGCGCCGGCGTGAACAAGGCGATCGACGAGTGGGCGTCGCGGGTCGTCCCGTCGATCAGATTGCCCAAGTCGACGAGTTGGGCTTCGGCTGGAATCGTCTGGTGTGCAAAGTGCGATACCGCCACCGTCCCGGTCAGCGTCGCCCCCAGCCCCAAGACGACGACCGCCGCTCCAATCAAGGCATCCCAGATCGTGCCACGCTCGTCCAGCGGCCGAAGCCGGGCTCCCGTTAGCCTCATGCGTCCTCCCGTACCGCGCGGCCCTGCCTTAAATGTCGGTAATGTGTTTGTAAAAGTTCTGCGAATAGTATATTATCAGGTAGACGGGAGGACGTCGATAGCAGATGTTGATGGTGCAAGTACTTTTATTGAGGATAAGAAAGTGCCTCAGCGTGGAGGCGTGTTGGCTGAACGATGAACGTGGCTCCGGTTCGCTCGAGGCGATCGTCGCCTGCCTCATCGTCGCGGTCTGCGTCCTGTCGGTCGCCGGAGGCTTGGGTTCGGCGGCGCATGCGTCGCAGGCTGAAGCCGGTCAAGATACGGTGCGCGACATCGTGTCCAGCGTCGGCGTCGACCAGCAGGCCTCCGCGCAGAACGATCCGGCGAACGGGACCGCGTTAACGGGCGCCGCACCGACCTCATGGACCGTCACCGCGCCCCCTTCGAGCACGTCGGCGGCGGGCACGGTGACCGTCAGCGTCGGTTCGAGCGGGGCGGCAGTCGCCGTGACCGGGAGCGCGCAATACGGCGCGGAGACGGTGTCGCAGTCGCTGCCGGCATCGGCGTTGGCGAATCCGTGAGCGGCGATGCTTCCCTTCGTCATGGGACTGCTTGCGGTGCTCGCGACGTGTTCGCTCGGCATGGTGTCGGTGCTCGCCAACGCCGCGCAAGCGCATGCGGCCGAGCGGATCGTGCGCATGGAAGAGGTAGCGTACGCGGCTGCACGATCCGATGTCGTTGCGGGCGTTGCCGCAGCGGAGTCGGCGCTCGTCTCCACCGGCAATGCCGCAACGAGCCCGCTCGGGGCAGTGCGCGCAATGGCGCCAATTCCGCTATGCGATACATCGTCAACCGTCTGTCATCTTTCGGGCTCCGCTTCGTATACCGTCGCGGGCGAGAGTGATGTGATCGGCAGTGCGGCGAACGTGACGTCGAGTAACGTCGAG
Source organism: Vulcanimicrobiota bacterium (assembly GCA_963749395.1). Classification (GTDB taxonomy): domain Bacteria; phylum Vulcanimicrobiota; class Vulcanimicrobiia; order Vulcanimicrobiales; family Vulcanimicrobiaceae; genus CAVVMT01. The sequence goes on along the minus strand of CAVVMT010000008.1, from coordinate 219,104 downwards.
CGCGCGGACGGGGTGTGGGAACGACGGGTTGCCGTCGATGTCGACGTCTCCGTGCTCGACGACGGCGGTCATGCGATGCTGACGAGAAGGCATCGCGTGATCGTTCGTGCATGGGCCCAGCCGCCGTATGCGGAGCTGCTTGGCGAACAAGATTCTGCGTCGGTTGCCAACGAGGTCGTCAACGGTGCGGCCGACACCGGCGGCTGCGCGAGCACCGGCGCGGGCTGCGATCCGCAGGCACCGGGCGCCGGCATCGACTCGACGCTCGATCCCGTGCAGACCTGTCTGGACGGCCCGAACAGCGGCAGCTGTCCGCCTAGCGGGCAAACACCCGCGCCTTCCGACAAACAGTCGCCGTCGTGGAACGACCCCGACGCAAATCAAGCTCCATACTAACGAGCGAGGAACGTCATGGGACGCAACAATAACGTCCTGGGCTACGGACTGATGGGTGCCGTGCTGATCGGCTGGATCGTCTATTTGGCGACCCGCGGCGCGCCTATGTGGATGCTCGGTACGATGCTCGCGGGCGGGACGATCGCCATCGTCATCGCCGGGTTCATCTCATCGCGCCGTTCGTCCAGCATCTGGTAGCAAAGCATGGACGGCCCGATCGACGAACGAGGCGTCACGCTGTGGGAAACGCTCATCGTCGTCGTCATGCTCATGGGCATGTGGGTGGGCATGCGCGGCGGGTTCTACGGCACGCATCGGCCCGCGCAGCAGGCGAGCGCGATGTTCGCTATGCAATCGCTGCTCGATCAAGCGCGAGCGGTCGCGGCCGTCGACGGCTCGACCTTAACCGTCACGTCCGCCGCATCGGGGCCGTCAACGGTGCAGATCTACGACGGCTACCTCGCCGGGAACGTCGTCCTGACCGGGACGCTGGACACGCCGCTAGCGCTCTTCGACGGGACCACTACCTACGACACGTTCACCTTTGCGATCAAACGCGACGGCTCGTTCGTTCCGTATGCCGGCGGGGTGCCAGCGTCGTCGTCGCCCCTCGCGTGCGGCGCGCTTGCCGTCGGCGCCGATCTCGACGGGACGCTCGCGCAGGCGCAGCCTCTCGACTGCAGCGACGCGCGCTTGCGCGCCCTTCCGCCGACGCCCTCGGCGACATGACGCCGAGCTTCAGTCGCGGCGCCCGCGACCGCGCTGCCGATCCGGTCGTGCAATTGCGCGACGAGCTGAATCTCGCGCGCCACGAGATCGTCCGTTTGCAGCGCCTGGTCGACAACCTCACGGCCGTCAACCATCAGGACTTGCTGACCGGTCTGATGAATCGCGCCGGCTTCGAGGCGGCGTTTGCGCGGGAATGGCTGCGCGCCATCCGTTCCGCCCTGCCCATCGCGCTGATCTTCGTCGACCTCGATGCGTTCAAGCCGATCAACGATCGGTTCGGGCACGCGGTCGGCGACGAAGCGCTGCGCGCGGTCGCTTCCGTCATCGGCACCGAAGCCAAGCGCAGCGGCGAGATCGCCGCGCGCTATGGCGGCGACGAATTCGTCGTCATCGCCCCGCAGGCGGCACTCGAGGGCGCGGTGCGGCTGGGTGCGCGCATCGCCGGCAACGTCGCGCGCATCGACTTCGTCTGCTTGAACGAACGCGTGCCGCTGCGCGTCAGCGTCGGCGCGGCCGCCTCCGCGCCCGAGCGCGGCCAGCGTCGCGACGAACTCTTGCGCGCAGCCGACGACGCTATGTACCGCGCGAAGCGGAGCAGGCCGAGAGGAGGCGCCTGAAGGCGCGCGAAGCGCGGCCGACATGCCGCTGCCGAGACTTCCGGCCACCTGATCGTCCATTTCGCGCTGGCCGCCTTCGCGGCGCTGATCGCAGGCGGCCTCAATGCCGCGGCCGGCGGCGGCAGCTTCGTTTCATTCCCGACGCTCTTGCTCTTGGGACTTCCTCCGATCGTGGCCAATGCGACGAACAACACCGCGATGTGGATCGGCAACCTCGGGGCGGTCGGCGGATTCCGCTCCGACTTCGGCGCGGGGCGCGAAGGGCTCGTCGCGATGAGCGTCGTCAGCGCCGCCGGCGCGCTGATCGGCGCCGTACTGCTGTTGCACACGCCCGAGGCGGCATTCGCGCGGCTGATCCCTTACTTGCTTGGATTCGCGACGCTGCTGTTCGCGGCGAGCCCGTGGCTGCGCCGCTCGGCCGGGCCGCACTCCGGCGGTGGCTTCGGCGCCTTGGCCGGACTCTTCCCGGTCGCCGTCTACGGCGGCTATTTCGGCGCGGGCATCGGCATCATGATGCTGGCGCTCTTCGCGGTGACCAACGCGATGTCGCTCGCGCGCATGAACGCGGTGAAGAACTACCTCGCCTTCGTGATCAACGGCGTGTCGGTCGTGCCGTTCGTCATCGCGCGCGTCGTCGCGTGGCCCGAAGCGGTCGTGATGGCCGTCGCGGCCGTGGCGGGCGGTTACTTCGGGGCGCGCATCGTGCGGCGTGCGCCGCCGCTCGCGGTGCGCGGCTTCGTCGTGTTCGTAGGCACCGCGATGACGCTGATCTTTTTCTTCCGCCGATGAGCCTGGGACACGAAGCGCCGTATCTGCTCTTCGGCTTGCTCGTCGCGACGCTCGCGTTCGCGTACGTCGCCAAGCGCTTCATGCTGCCGTACCCGATCGTGTTCGTTATCGGCGGCGTGGCGATCGCGCTGATCCCCGGAATGCCGCCGATCGAGGTCGATCCGCAGTGGATCTTCCTCATCGTCTTGCCGCCGCTGCTGTGGAGCGGGGGCTGGTCGACGGATTGGCGCGAGTTCCGCCGCAACACGCGCCCGATTCTGTTGCTCGCGATCGGCCTGGTCGTGTTCACGACGGCGACCGTCGCGCTCGTGGCGCGCTCGATCTTTCCGGCCATGCCATGGGCGGTTGCGGTGATCCTCGGGGCGATCGTCGCCCCGCCCGACGCGGTGGCGGCGGGCGCGATCTTCGAGCGCTTCTCGGTGCCGCGGCGCGTCATCGCGGTGCTCGACGGTGAGGGGCTCGTCAACGATGCGACGGCGCTGGTGATCTATCGCTTCGCGCTCGTCGCCGCGCTGACGGGCGCGTTCTCGCCGGCGCGGGCGGCCCTGGCGTTCGTCGGGGTCGCGCTCGGCGGATTGTTGATCGGGTACGCGGTCGGCTACGTCATCATCTGGGTCGCGCAGATCGCGGCGCGCGGCGACGCGGGCTCCGACTCGCTGCTCGACAACCTGTTGCTGTTCGCCGCCCCCTACGCGTGCTATCTGTCGGCCGAAGCCGCCGGCGTCTCGGGCGTGTTGGCCACCGTCGTCGGCGGTCTGTACGTGGGCCGCAAGGCGTACGTCTATTCGCCGCAGACGCGGCTGATCGGCAAAGCCGCATGGGATCTGCTGACGTATCTGCTCAATGCGTTCGTCTTCATCGTCATCGGGCTGCAGCTGCGTGCGATCGTGCGGGCGGTGCCGCTCGACGGACGCACCCTCGCGGCGTGCGCGGCAATCGTGGTGACCGTGATCGTCGTGCGCTTCGTATGGGTGTATCCCGCTGCCATCCTGCCGCGCATGATCCCGCAGATTCGGCGGGTCGATCCGCTCCCGCCGCAGAGCTACTTGTTCGTGCTCGCGTGGTCGGGCATGCGCGGGATCGTGTCGCTCGCGGCGGCGCTCGCGCTGCCGGCGTTCGCGTACCGCGGAACGATCATCGTGATCACGTTCGCGGTCATTTTCGCGACGCTGGTCGGGCAGGGCTTGAGCTTGATTCCGATCTTGCGCTGGCTGCGTTTCGACGGTGAGGAACGGCTCGAAGAGCGCGAGATGGAGGTGCGCGTGGCGGCTTTGGAAGCCGGCATCGTTCGCTTGCGGCAGCTCGAGCCCGATTTCACGAGCGAAACCGATTGGGAGGTGGCCGGCCGGATCACGGCCGAGTACGAGCACCGCATCGAACATCTGCGCAGCCACGTGGGAGGGCGCGACGAGGAGTCGGACGAGAGCCGGCTCGATCATCGGCTCCAAGCCGAAGCTCTGCAAGCCGAGCGTCGCGAGATCAAACGGCTCCGGGCCAGTGGCGAAATTCCGGACGATATCTATCGCAAGGTCGAATACGACCTCGACCTGGCCGACGCGCGCCTGCAGTAGCCGAGGCAGGTAGAGCATCCCCGGGTATCGCACAAGGGAGCCGATGCAGTACAACCGTTTCCACCGAAGCGTCGTCGCGGGGCTGCTGGCTTGCATAGCCCTCGCCGGGTGTACGAAGAGCTCGAACAACGTGGTTCCGAACAACGGCAACGGAGCTCCGTTCTACGTCGTCAACTCGGGTAACGGAACGATCGTCGCGTTCAATTCCAACGCGTCCGGCACGGTCAATCCGGCGCCGGTGAACACGATCTCCTCGGCGTCCTTCGCGACGCCGGAGTTCATCGCGCGCGATCCGAGCGGCAACATCTACGTCACCAACGCGGCGACGGCGACGTCGACGATCACGGTGTTTGCCGCCGGTGCGAACGGGTCGGTGGTGCCGACGCAGACGATCAGCGGGAGCAACACGCTGCTCAATCAGCCGTCGGGCATTGCACTCGATTCCAAGCTGAACATCTGGGTCGCCAACTACGGCAGCAATCAGATCCTCGAATTCGCCGCGGGAGCCACCGGCAACGTTGCCCCGATCAACACGATCAGCGGGACGAACACGCAGCTGAACAAGCCCGACGGGCTCTATATCGACGGCTCCAACAACGTCTACGTGTCGGTGGCCACCGCGCAGACGGCGCCGCAAGTCGTCGGCGCGGTGCTCGTCTTCTCCGCCGGCGCCGGCTCGATGGGCAACGCCACCCCCGCTCAGGCGATCACCGGAACCAACACCTTGCTCAACGGTCCGGCCGGGATCGCCTTGGATGCGAGCGGCAACCTCTACGTCGCGAATTCCGCGACGCCGTCGATCACCGAGTATGCCCCGGGCGCGACCGGCAACGTCGCCCCGATCGCGGTCCTTCAAGGCACGAGCACCGGTCTCTCGACGCCGGTCGGCGTCTGGTACAGCAACGTCTCGGGAATTTCAGGACTGTACGTCGTCAATTTGCTGAACGACTCGGTGACGTTCTACGCGAGCGGTCAATCGTTCAACGGCAACATCACGCCGAATTCCACCTACATCGGCAGCAACACGACGATGTCGTCGCCTGAGGGCATCAGCTTCTAGACAACCGGCGGACGACCGCTTCGGCGCGGGCGGCGAGCAGGGCTTCGCCGCCGCCGGCGGTGAGGTAGAGCGGTTCGCCGATCCGGGCGTGGATCACGCATCGCGCCCCACCCTGCGCGTAGTGAAATCCGAGCGGCAACACCGGGATGCTCGGCAGGCCGCGCCGCTGGGCGGCCCGCACGATGTGCGCGAACCCGTGCGCGAACGGGAGAAATTCCTCACCGGCCTTGCGCGTGTGATGCGGATCGATCGTCGGATGGCCTTCGGGGAAGATCGCGAGCACTTCGCCGGCGGCCAAGAGCCGGACGGCGGCGGCCAGCGCGGAGCGCAGGTACTCGCGCCGCTCTCTGAGGCTTGTACGCCGACGACGGGCTTTGGGGATCGGCGTCGCGTAAAGCGACCGGCCAGCGCGCGACGCGGCACAGCGACTCCATCGCCAGCCGCTCGCGCGGCGTCTGCGTCCAGTCGAGCGCCACGAACAGCCGCGGCGTTCGCGGCAAGGCGCCGAGCAGCACGAGCCCGTCGTCGAGGTGGTGGTAATGGCGGGCGACGATCAGCGCCGGGCCGCGCGCGGGAACGTACTCGGCGCCGTGCAGGTCGACGTCGGCCCGGGCCGCCAGCCACGCGCGCGCGATCGCGCGCATGCCGCTCAGTACGAGGCCGACGAAACCGAACCGCGGCTGCGGCTGCGCCGGGCGAGGACGGCCGGCAGAATGCTGGTGACGATCGCCGCCACCGCGCTCGGCCACAGGCCCGCGCTCGTGCTCAAGACCATCGCCCACAGAATGTTGACGACGTACACGATGAACGGAATGTCGAGCGGCAGGCCCTTGGGGTCCAAATCGGTGCGCCACCACAGGCGCGCGACGCCGATGAACACGAAGCCGGTGCCGAACCAGCCGACGAGGTTGCCGAGCGGCATCCCGAAGTACGGCCCTTGCGTGTGCCAGATCCAGAAGTGGATGTAACGCATCGCGGGGCTCGCCATCGCCGGATCGAGCACCAGATCCCACGTCGTCAGCAGCCACGTTCCGAGCAGCACCGCCCACAGCGGATTCGCGCGCGGATTGCGGTTACCCACGAACGCGGCCGCGAGGATGTAGCTCGCGAAGCCCATGTAGAACCACGACAGCGGCACGCTATAGGGCACCCGGCCCAGGATCTTTGCGCCGAGAAAATCCGTGTACTCGTAGCCGCCGAACGGGAACCCCGTTTTCGTGCCGACGAGTTCCGCGGTCGCCGAAAGCGCGAACGAGCACACGAAGAAGATCACCGTCTTGCGCCACCCGAGCGCGTAGAACCCGTAGGCCAACATCGCAATCGTCGCCAGCACGAGGCCGGTCGCCCCGTCGCGCGAGAGCGCGAGCGCGAAGAACGCTTCGCCCTCCTTGTTGCCGACCCACAGTTCCGGATGCGGGATCGCCACCAGCATGCCGAAGAGCCCCAGGATCAGCGCGGCGACGTGCAGCGCCACGAAGATGAAGCTGATCGCGCGCATGGTGGAGACGAACGTGAAGAAGCGCGTCACGGTGCGGCCTCGACGAGCAGACGCCCGCGCCAGCGATGGTCGCGGCGCAGGATGCTGGCGACGAGCAGCACGAGGGCCGGCGCGTCGAGCAGCGGCGAGAGCCAGTACGTCGGGGGCACGCGGCGATAGGCGCGGCGCATGCCGGCAAGGACGCCGAGGCGCGCGAACAGCAGGCCCGCGTTGAACGCGCGCAGGCGCGGGTGAAGCCGGCGGCCGCCGAAGGCCAGCACGAGCAGCGGCGCGGCCTGCACGAGCGCGGCCTCGACCAAACGCCAGATGGGCTCCGCGCGCTGAAAACGATCGACGGCGGGCAGCGAACGCGGCCAGTTGCGCAGCGTCTCACGCCAGTTCGCGTACATCTGCACGTTCACCGGTGCGTCCGTTTCGAAGAAGCCGGTGCGGAAGCCCGCGCCCGCGAGGATGCGCGCCACCGTGATGTCCTCGCAGCGCGAGTCGCGCGCACGGTCGAAAGCTCCGGTGGCGGCCAGCGCATTGCGCCGCACGAGAAAACATTGGCCATTCGCTTGCACGTCGGCACTGCGTTCGGCGACCGTGCCGGGCCGTCCGTAACGGTACACCAGCGTGGCCAGCAGCGCGGGATGGAGCAGGCCGTCCAGGAGGTCGTCGACGTCCTGACGGGTGGCGACGGATAGCGCATCGAGCGAACGCCGGCGCGCGAACGCAACGAGGCTGTCGAGCAATGCAGCGCTCGTCCGCACGTCGGCATCGATCGTCGCGATCCACTCATCCGATTCTTCAGACGCCGCCAAACCGCTGGCGAGTCCCCATGCCTTGCCGTTCCAGCCTTGCGGAACGGGGCTCGCGTCGATCCAGCGGATGCGAGGATCGTGCATCCGCGCGCGCTCGACGACCGCGTGGGTCGCGTCGCGAGATCCGCCGTCGACCACCAGGATCGCGCCGAGCGCGGGGCCGTGCGCGCGAGAGCGCTTCGAGCGCCGGTCCGAGGCGATCTTGCTCGTCGAGGACGGGCACGATGGCGGTGACCGCGCGCTCGCGGTGCGGCGAGGTCTGCGGGATCGTTTCGCCTCCGGCCGCGAGGCGAACGAGCACCCGCACGGCCGCGACCGCCTGCAGCGCACCGAACACGAGGGAGCCTAGTCGCATGCGCGGCGGTGCGCCGCACCGGACGCGAATTCCTTGGGTTCTTTAGGGAGGAACGCCGGACGGACGTGGGAAGCGCAACCGCGATGAACGCGCAGGAGCAGAAGATCACGTTCGACGACGGCGCGACGACCGTGCTCGAACGCTGGGGCGACGCGGGGCCGAACCTCTTGTGCGTGCACGGGATCACGAGCTCCCGGCGCGGGTGGGCCCGGTTCGCAACCCGTTTTGCGCTCGCCTACCGCGTGTGGGCGTACGACCAGCGCGGTCACGGCGACGCGGCCCACGTTCACGGGCCGATGACGCTCGCCCGCAGCGTTGCCGATTGCAAACGGTGCGCGATGCGATCGCCGGCCCGATCGACGCGCTGATCGGGCACTCCTGGGGCGGAGCGGTCGTGATCCTGGCCGGCTTGCAGGTGCCGGCGCGGACCGTCATCGCCATCGATCCGCTCATCCACCAGCCGCCGGGCGACTGGGAGAAGGAATACATCGACGATTTGCGCCCGCTGTTCGCCAAGACCGGGGCCGAGCGCGAGGCCGAGATCATCGCGACGTACCCCGGCACGCACGAACTCGATCTCGCCGGCAAGATTCACGCGCTGCGCCACATGGACTTGGAACCGGTCGAGCGCATCGGCCGCGAAAACGGGGTCGACGAAGGACGTTGGGACTTGCGCGAGCGGATCGTCAACTACCCGCTGCCGCTCTACGTCGCGCTCGCCGATCCGTCGGAGACGGTCGTCAGCCCCGAGGACGCCGACTTCGTGCGCCGCCACGGTGGCCGCAACGTCACGATGCGCACGTGGGAAGGCTCAACGCACAGCTTGCACCGCAGTCACTTCGACGAATTCGCGCGAAGCGTCGACGCCTTCTTGAGCGGCTAGCGACTTACGCGGCGGCGCCCGTCAGGTGCCGCTTGCGCAACCGGATCGAGAGCACGATCAGGGCGATGCCGGCCACGAGTGCGTAGGCGCCGAACATGATCGCGAACGCCAGCAGCCCGGCGCCCGGGAAGATGAAGATCAGGCCGCCCAGCACGACCGAGGCCGCGCCGGAGAGCACCCACAACCATTCGTCGGGCATGTGCGCGCGCACGGTGAACGCGGTGACGATCGCCATGACGCCGGTGATGATCGCCCACGCGGCGAGCACGATCGCGAACGAGAGCGCCACCGACGCGGGCGGCGCGAACAGCACGTAGAGACCGACGACCACGCCGAGGATACCCTCGAGGAAGAGGAACCAGAAGCGGCCGCCGTCGCCCGCCGAGAGCCGGAAGGCGGCGAAGAATGCGAAGATGCCATCGACGAAGGCGTAGGCGCCAAAGACGATGATCAGCGCGAGGACCGCGATCTCGGGAAAAATCAACGCCGCCAGGCCGGCCAGCACCGCGAGCACGCCGCGGATCGTGATGAGCCACCAGTGCTTGCTGAGATTTGCTAGGACCATGGTTTCCCTCCGTGTTCCGGGTGCGCGGTCAAGCCGCGTGTTCCGAGTGAACCGTGCGTAACGTTCGCTCCCGCTCGAACGACATCCACCGCATGACCCCTTCGACGGTGACGAAACCAACCAGCGTTCCGCTCTTGTCGACGATCGGCAGCAGCCCCGCGCCCGATTTGGCGAGCGCGTGGAGCGCGTCGACGGCCCCGCTCTGCGGATCGAGCGGCGCGAGGTCTTCGGCCCGGGTCATCACCGCGGTCACGTACTGGGCGGCGGCGTCGCCCCCTTTGGAGAGTTCGCGCACCGAGACGACGCCCACGAAACGGTCGCCGAGCATCACCGGCAGCGCGCTCTGCCCGCTCTTGAGCAGGATCTGCACCGCTTCGGCGACGGTCGCGTTGGCGGGCACGGTCGCTGCCGGCATCGTGGCCAATTCACCGACGGCGTGGCCTGCCAGCGCCGCGGTCAGGCGCGCCTGAAAGGCTTCGGCGCCGCCGGCCTGCAGCAGGAACCAGCCGATGAACGTCAGCCACAAGCCGCCGCCGAACCCGAACGTCAGCGTCTCGTAGATGCCGTACGCGATCAAGAGCCACGCCAGGACGCGGCCGGTCGCCACCGCGATGCCGGTCGCGCGCAGGCGGTCGCCGGTCGCGCGCCAGATCACCGCGTGGAGCACGCGGCCGCCGTCGAGTGGGAACGCCGGCAAGATGTTGAAGATGCCCAAGATCAAGTTCGCCAGCGCGAGGTAGCCGAACGCTTCGCCCAGCGGCGTCAGCGGGTTGACGACGACGGCGAGCCCATAGAAGATCGCCGCGAGCACCAGGCTCGCGAGCGGCCCGACGAGCGCGATCCACGCCTCGCTCGGCGCGGTCGTCGGCTCGCCTTCGAAGCTCGAGACGCCGCCGAAGATCCACAGCGTGATCCCTTGGATCGGGATGCCGCGCGAACGCGCGACCAGCGAGTGGGCCAACTCGTGGATCAGCACGCTCGCGAAGAAGAGCAGCGACGTGACCGCGCCCAGGAGCCAGCGTTGCCCGGGCGTGATGTCGAGATGGCGCAGCGGGCCGACGTCGCTCGCGAGCGTCCAGGTGACGAGCGCGAACACGAAGAGCCAGCTGACGTGGATCTTGATGTCGATGCCGAACACGCGTCCGATGCGCACGCGTCAGTACTCCCGTCGCGCCGTCGCGCGCGGCCGTTCAGTGCGAAAAGTAGGTTTCGATGAACGTCCGGTACGGATCGTCCAGGGGCCAGTATCCGGCCTGCTCCAGCAGCGCGACCGCTTCAGGTTTCCCTCCGCCGGCCCGCTTCGCTTCGATGACGGCTGCCACGACCGCGGCACGCGTCCCGCCGGCTCAATGGATGATGACCTCTTTCGACTCGACCGCTTCGAGCGCGCGTTCGATCGCGGCGACGTGCGCGTGCGAAAGCGTCGCACCGGTGAATCCTTCGCTCGCGTAGCGCAGTCCGGCGGCCTCGGCCTTGGGCCCCTCCGGTTCGTCCAGCTCTTCGGGCATGCGCACGTTGACGAGCACGCCGTAGCCGCGCTCGCGAAATCCCGCGATCTCCTCGTCGGTGGGCTGTCCCCCGACGAGCATCGATCCGACCTTGGCTTCTTTTTTCATCGCTTATCCGCCGGCGCGCTTGACGCGCCGTTGTAGTCCTTCGAAGTAGGCGACGACGCGGTCGCGGTGGTCGCCTTGCAGCTCGACCACGCCGTTCTTCGCGGTGCCGCCGCTCCCGCAGAGGCGGCGGAGTGTCTTGGCGGCAGCTTCGACCTCCGCCGGAGGGAGCCCCGTAACGATCGTCATGATGCCCGCGCGCCGCTTCTCGCGCGCGACCCGCACGACGCCGTCGTCGGGCGGCTGCGGTCCGCGCGGCGCGGCCGGCTGCGCGCGCTTCGCGGGCTTGGGAAGCGGGAGCGAACCGTCGGTCGAGTACACGAGCACGCGATCGTCTTTCACGAGCCGGCGCCGGTCAAATCTTTGCGTGCGCTCTCCTCGGCCCAGTTGGCGTAGATCGCGAGCCGGCGGTTCTGCAGCGAGGGAAGCTTGGCGCGCACCGTTGCGATCCGTTCGGGCGAGAGGGTCGCGACCACGAGCGCTTCCTCTTCGCCGCCCGCCGCGAGCGTCGTGCCGAGGGGATCGTACACGGCGCTGTTGCCCACCACCGCACTGCCGGCCTGATCGGCCACGCAAAAGTAGACGGTGTTCTCGATCGCCCGCGCCCGGGCCAGGGTTTCGAGGTGCATCTCCTTGAGCGGTCCGGCGAACCAGGCCGCCGGAAGGACGACGACGTCGGCTCCGCGGTCGGCCAGGCGCCGCGTGATTTCAGGAAAGCGCAGGTCGTAGCACGTTTGTACGCCGATGCACATGCCGTCGACGTCCAGCGTCAGCAGAGCCCCGTCGCCGGGCGCGACGCGGTCGGACTCGCGATACCCGAACGCGTCGTAGAGATGCACCTTGCGATAGGTGCCGGCGAGGTCGCCCCGCGCGTCGACCGCGGCGAGCGTATTGTACGCGCGCGCCGGATCGGGCGCGCGCTCGAACATACCGGCCACGATCGCGACGCCGTGAGCCCGCGCGAGTTCGCGCAGGCGGGTGACGAACGGGCCGTCGAGCGCCTCGGCGTGCGGCGCGAGCGGCTCGCGCGCCGGGGGGAACGTGCACATGGCCGCTTCCGGAAAGACGACCAGCCGCGCGCCGGCGCGGGCGGCGCGTTCCGCGTAGGCGGCGATCTTGGCGAGATTCGCCGGCTTGTCGAGCGTGACCGCGATGCCGGCTAGCGCAATGTTCATGGCGTGCGAAACGTTCGCGAGCTTCCCGGGCCGATCCTCACCGCATGGCGCGCTACCCCGGCGTCGCGAGCGAATGGTCCGCGACCGCGGCGTCGCGGCCCGGCGTCAGTTCGACGGTGCGGTATCCGAGCACCGAGAGCAGCTGGTCGTCGGGCACCTTGAGCGGACCGGGGCCGCTCGCGGTGCCCGGCGCCGGCTGCGGATACGCGGTCGCAGCGGCAGTCGCAAAGCGGAGATGGCCGTCGCTATGGGTCACGATCTGGTGGATGTGGCCGTTGAGGATCGTCACGCGCGAGAACGGCGCGAGCAACGCGAGCGCCTTGGCGCCGTCTTCGGTCGTCCATCCCCATTCGGGAAACAGCGCGTAGAGCGGCACGTGGGCGAACACGACGAGCGGCGTGTCCTTCGCGCGGCCGCGCAAGTCCGACGCCAGCCAATCGAGTTGCGGCTGCGTCAAGAGCCCCATCTTCTCGAAGTTGAAGACGTTGACCAGCGCGATGTAATGCACGCCGCTTTGATCCCACGAGAACCAGCCGTCCTTGGCGTCCTTGCGCCCGAACGCCGCGCTGAAGTTGCCGAATCCGCCCAGGCCGTCGTGTTCCCCCGGGATGACGATCAGCGGTGCCTTCAGGGTCGCGAGCAGCTGCCTCGCGGTGTCGAACTCGTCGGGCTTGGAGAGATGCGTCACGTCGCCGGTGTGCATGACGAATGCGGGCTGCACCGGCATCGCGTTGATCGCCGCGACGGTCTCTTGCAAGGTCGCGGCGACGTCGGGGTTCGCCGCTTGATGGAAGCCGATGTGGGAATCACTGATCTGCACGAAGGTCGCGGCCGTCGTTTGCGCGCCGGCGGGCGCCGTCGCCAGCCCGGACGCACCAACGGCGTACGCGATCCCGGCCGCGCCGGTCCATGCCACGTGCTCGAGGAAGTGCTGTCGTTTCATGACCCCGGTACGCCGCTGGAGGCGCCGCCGGATGAATGCCGTAGACAGATTTTCGGGCTGCCGCCGCCGAGCGAGGCCCACCTAGCCGGAAACGAGGAGAGTTCCCCGCCATGACCGACGCCGAGATCCAGCCTTACCTCAACAAGACCGTCCGCGCGACGCTGGCCGACGGCCGGGTCCTCGTCGGGAAGTTAGAGACCGGGCACAACCATTACGCCTACGTGCTGTCGACGGCGCCGGTCGACACCGGCGATCACCTGCACGAGCACATCCAGAGCGGCGGCCAAATCAACGAACTTGAAGACCTGACCGGCACCCCCGAAGCGATCGAAGGCAAATAAACTCCCGCATCCCTTGACGCCAAGCGTTGCGGCCTCCAGGCCGCAACGCACTAAGCGGCGCGGTCGCTGGGGACTTTGACGAACGGGGCCGGGTCGAAGGCGAGCTTGCTCAGCATCTGGGCGGACGGCAACTTGACGTCCCGGGCCAGGCGCACCGCGCGTAAGAAGCGGATCGTCATCCACGTCATGTCGATCTCGAACCAGCGCAGGCCGTGGCGCGCCGAGAACGGGAAGGCGTGGTGGTTGTTGTGCCAGCCCTCGCCCCATGCGAGCAGGCCGACCATCCAATTGTTGGTGGACAAGTCGCCGGTCTTGAAGGTGCGGTAGCCGCTGGAGTGGGTGAAGCTGTTGACCGCCCACGTGATGTGGTAGACGGCGACGAGCCGCACGAAGATGCCCCACACGACCCACGACCATCCGCCGAGCGCGAACAGGACGACGCCGAGAACGACCTGCCACATGAGCGTCGTCCGCTCCATGAACTTGAAGAAGGGGTCGTTCGCCAAGTCGGGCGCCATGCGCACCATCTCGGCGGGCGTCAAACGGCTCTCGTTGGGCATGTAGAGCCACGCGACGTGCGTCCACCACAGGCCCTTGCGGCCGTCGTGCGGATCGCCGTCGGCGTCGGTGTGGGCGTGGTGGGCGCGATGGGTGGCAACCCAGTCGATCGGGCCACCCTGCAGCGCGAGCACGCCGCAGAACGTCGCCAGGTACTCGAGCGGTTTTGCCAGCCGGGCGCTGCGGTGCGTCAGCACGCGGTGGTAGCCCAGCGTCACGCCGATCGCCCCGGTGATGTAATAGAGAACGAACGCCACGATCACCGCGCTCCACGACGTGAACGCCGGGATGAACGCGAGACAGGCGCCGAGATGGATTACCGTCAGCCCGATGCCGGTGACGAGCCCGTGCGTGGCATGATAACGGCCTTTAGCGTCCAAAAAAATTCCTCCGACGTAATACGAGACGACGACCACCGTTCGATACGTTCCGGAGGCGTGCCGCTTTTCCGATTGACTATTACTTCGCGGTCGGAGGAACCAGGCCTCCGAAGCGAAATCGTACCGCGCAATTCCCGTTTTCGGGAACTTGTTTTCATCTAGCGGAAGAAATTTGTTACTCATTCCTGGGCGCAGATAGGAGCACTCCATGTCGGATTTGACGCTCGACAGGAAACGATTCGTCAAGGCCGCGGCGATCACGTCGGCCGGCCTCGTTACCGGTTTCCCTGCAATCCTTCCGAGCCGCGCATTCGCGGCCGACGTCCTCAAGGTTGGTCTGGACTACGAGTACACCGGCGTGTACGCAGCCTACGCACAGAGCGAAACGCGCGGCGCCGAAATGGCGATGGACGCGTGGAACGCCAAAGGCGGCGTCATGGGCGGCACTAAGGTGACGACGGTCGCCGAAGACAACAACAACAACCCCGGCGTCGCGGTCGAAAAAGCCCGCAAGCTCATCAACCAAGACAAGTGTCCCGTCCTGATGGGCACGATCAACAGCGGCGTCTCGATCGCCGTGGCCGGCGCCGCGAACGCGCTCAACACGCTCTTCATCGATTCGGGCGGGCACAGCGACGACGTGACCGGCAAGGCGTGCAACTGGAGCACGTTCCGCACGTGCCACAGCACTTGGATGGAAACGCACGCGACCGGCAATTCGCTGGCGAAGAAGTTCGGCAAAAAGTGGTACATGATCATCCCCGACTATGCGTTCGGTCACGCGCTCGAAGCCGGGTATCGCGACGTCGCGAACAAGATCGGGGTGACGTTCGTCGGCACCGACCTCACGCCGCTGGGCACGACCGACTTCAGCCCGTACCTCACGAAAGTCGAAGCCGCCAAGCCCGACTTGCTGCTGGTGCTCGTGCAGGGCGACGACTTCGTCAACTGTCTCAAGCAAGCCAACTCGTTCGGGTTGGTCAAGAAGTTGCCGATCGGCGGGCCGCAGGTCGAACTCGAAGCGGTGTGGGCGTTGCCCGACGCCGCGCGCGTCGGCTACTGGGGCGTCGAATGGTACTACAAAGGCGCGAGCGTCATCGGCACGGGCAACAAACTCGCCAACGACTTCATCGCGACGTACACGAAGAAGTACTCGACCCCGCCGACCGCGCGTAGCGCCTTCGGCTACATCACGATGGACCGGCTGCTGTGGGCGGTCAACGAAGCCAAGGGCACCGACGCGGTCAAGCTTGCGAAGACGTTGGCGGGTGCGAAGTTCCGCACCGTCTTCGAAGGCGAGACTTACTACCGCGCAGAGGACCATCAGCTGATGTGGCCGATGTGGCTCGGCTCGGTGCGGCCCCAGGGGACGCCGACCGACAAGTACGACGTCTTCGACATCATCGACCGTCAAGAGGCCGCCGACATCGAGCAGTCCGTCGCCGAAAAAGCGAAGGTTTGCACGATGTCATTCCCGTGACCGGCGCGCGAACGGCTTCGTAAAACACCAACCACGAATCGAGGGGGGCGAGGGGGATCTGGCGATCCCTCTCGCCTTCGAGGCTACATTGAGATGGCGCACGTCGCACCCGAAATCTTCAACGGCTTGATCCTCGGCGCGTTCTACGCGGTGGTGGCGATCGGGCTATCGTTGATCATGAACTTGACCGGAACGGTCAACATGGCGCACGGCTCGTTCATGACGCTCGCCGGCTACCTCGCGTTCTCGCTGGTCGCCGTCGGCATGAATTTCTACGTCGCGCTGATCGCGGCGCCGCTCCTGGCGGTGGTCGTCGGCGTCATCATGGAACGAACGCTGATGCGCCCGCTCTACAAACGCGACCACATCTACAGCCTGTTGCTGACCTTCGGCGTTTCGTTGATCGCGGAAGAAGTTTACCGCTTGATCTGGGGGCCCAACGGGGTCCCGTTCTCGCCGCCGCCGTCGCTGGCCGGAACCGTGTCGCTGCAGTTCTTGGGCTTGACGGAGTTTCCGATCTACCGGCTGTTCATCGCGTTGTCGCTGGTGGTGATCATCGGCGCGCTCGTGCTGTTCTTGCAGAAGACGCGCTTCGGGTTCCGGCTGCGCGCGGCCGTGCAGGACGCCGAGATGATCGCGGCGCTCGGCACGAACACGCAAGTGCTCTACATGGTGAACTTCGGCCTGGGGATCCTGCTCGCGGGCGTCGCCGGCGTGCTCGCCGCGGGCCTCTTGGGCTCAACCCGCAGAGCGGCAACTCGCTGCTGATGCCGGCGTTCGTCACCGTGATCGTCGGCGGGATGGGAAGCCTGTTCGGAGCGATCGTCGGCGGGCTCCTGATCGGCCTGACGATCAGCTTGACGACGCTCTACATCCCGGCCGCGAGCGAGATCGTGATGTACGTCTTGATGGCCGGCATCCTGCTGGTGCGCCCGCGCGGACTGTTCGGTGAAGAGGGCATTTTCGGGTGAAAAACATCAGCCGGGGTAACCTCATCGCGATCGTCGTGCTGCTCGTGGTCCTCGTCTGCGCGCCGTTGCTGGGCGCGCCGCCGATTCAACTCGACATCGTCGCGTCGCCACCGACGTGCTGCTCGTTCGCGATGGCCGCGATGGCGTCAATCTGCTCGTCGGCTACACCGGGATCCTGGCGTTCGGGCAACGCGGCGTTCTTCGGCTTGGGCGCCTACGGCGCGGGCGCTTTCGATCAAGTACTTCAACGCCGGACTTCATCACCTGCGATCGCTGTTCGGCATCGCGTGCGGGCTGCTCGGGTCGCTTCTCATCGGGCCGTTCCTGCTGCGGCGGCGCGGATCTACTTCGCCCTGCTTGATCGATCGCGTTCGGCCAAGTATTCTATTTCATCGCCTACCGCTCAGCGACGTCGACCGGCGGCGAAGACGGGATGACTTCCCGCCGTCCGCGGCTCGAGCTGATCGGCGGCACACTCGCTGCAAGGCGCCTGTACTACTTCTACGGTGCTGATCGCTTCGTCGGTGGTCGTCGTCGCTGTATCTGGTTTCTCGTGCGCTCGCCGTTCGGTCGCACCCTGGTCGCCATCAAACAGAACGAGGTGCGGGTCCGCTATCTCGGCGATCAACACCGATCGCTTCATCTTCGTCGGGATGCTGGTCGTCTCGGTGATCGACGCGGCTTGGCGGGCGCGCTGTTACGGACTGCTCGATTACTTTCGCGTATCCCGCTGCTGCTCGACTGGCACCAATCGGGCGACTTCGTGCTGATGATGATTCTGGGTGGCGCCGGCACGATCTTGGGCCCGTTCGTCGGCGCGATCATCTTCGTCATCGGCAAAGACATCATCTCGACGATCGACGCCGCGTGGCAGATTCTCCTCGGCGCCCTGTTCGTCGCATGCGTCCTCGGCTTCCCCAAGGGAATCCTGGGTACGCGATCGAGATTGCGCTCGCGCGGCGGAGGTGCCGGAGCCCGAACGTCCCCGGCTCCAGCGCAGTCGAACGAGCCGCAGCGGTTCCGGGATCAATCGCTCGCTGGCCGACAACGGAGTCGCACCCTTGAACGGCGGCGAGTCTCTCTCGAAGCCAAGAACGTCAGCAAGCACTTCGGCGGGGTGCACGCGGTCGAGAACGTGTCGCTCAAGTTGACGGCCCGGGACGATTCATGCCGTGATCGGGCCCAACGGCGCCGGAAAAACGACTTTCTTCAACTCGCTATCGGGATTTTACTTTCCCGATGAAGGACGGTCCCGTTCAAGGGCGTCAGACATCACCCGGATGACGAACTACCAGCGCATCCGCATGGGGATGGGCCGGACGTTTCAAACCCCGAGCGTCTTCCCGGAGCTCTCCGTCGTACGAGAACCTCCTGATCGGCGTCCAGAGCCAATGTCGCGGTGCGTTCCGTTCGACCACGCCGACGCCGTCGGACGCGAAGGGATCGAACGGAAAGATCGACGAGCTCCTCGGCTTCGTCAATCTGGGGCGCGCGCAGCGGCGCGGGTCGCGAGCTCTCGCACGGCAGCCAGCGGTCTGGTCGAAATCGCGACGAGCCTCTCGACCGAGCCGAACCTCGTGCTGCTCGACGAGCCGATGGCGGGGCTCGCCGAAGCCGACACGTCGCGCATCATGGCCGTCATCCGCGATTTGCACGACGCGGCTCGGCCTGACCGTCGCTCTTCGTCGAGCACAACATGCGCGTCGTCCTCTCGCTCGCGCAGCAGATCACCGTGCTGGATCGCGGCAGCTGCTCGCGGAGGGCGCGCCGGCGGAGATCGCAGCGCGAATACGGTCGTCCGCGAAGCGTATCTCGGAAAGGAAGTCCTCGACATGTCTGACGGTGCTTCTGCGACGTCGACGAAGCTCAACACGTTCTACGGCAAGAGCCACATCCTGCGCGACGTCGGCTCGAAGTCGGCAGGGCGAGCTCGTCGCGCTGCTCGGACTCAACGGCGCCGGCAAGACGACGACGATGCGCAGCATCCTGGGGCTGACGCCCCCGCGCTCCGGTAGATCGTCGTTTTCACGGAAGCCGATCGCCGGATGTCGCCGTATCAGGTCGCGCGGATGGGCATCGGCTACGTTCCCGAGGGCCGCCGGATGTTCAAGGACTTGACCACGCTCGAATCTTGCAGCTCGCCGAGAACGGCCGCAAGGCAGGCGACTGGACGATCCAGCGTGTCTTCGAGCACTTCCCAAGCTGCTCGAGCTGCGCTGGCGCAAGTCGGGCCGGCTCCCGGCGGCGAACAGGAGATGCTCGCCATCGGCCGCGCGCTGGTCGCGAATCCGGATCTGTTGCTGGTCGACGAGCCGTCGCAGGGCCTCGCGCCCTCATCGTCGAGGACGTCTACCGCATCTCGAGGGAGATGAAGCGCACGCGGTGTCGCGATTGTGCTCGTCGAGCAGAACGCGCTGCTCGCTCTCAAGATCGCCGACCGGGCCTACGTGATGGACGACGGGCGGATCGTGTACCAGGGTGAAGCAGCGGAGCTGATGCACGACCGCCAGCGGATCGCCGACCTCATGGGGCTCACCGCGGCGGAGCTGGCTTCCTAGCGACCTAGGCGGAGATTCGTCGTGACCATGGTGTCCTCGCTCGCGTATTCACTCGTGACGATCGGCTTGATCGCCGGGATCTTCGGCGTGAACCGGATGCCGGAATCGCCGCGCCGCCGCAGCCTGCGTTCGCTCTTGGCCGGGGCGCTGGTCGCCTGGGTCGTGATCCTGGTGGTCGTGTCGCTCAAACACCGTTGAGCGAAGCTTAAGGACGGCATAACCCTCGAGGAGGCGCAAGAAGGCCCGGGGTACGGATCGAAGGGCCGTCCCATGAGTCTTGCCCCGGCAGACCCCACCGAGGCCGAGCCGGACGCCGCGGTACGGCCGGTGCACCGTATACCGCCCCAACGCCGCACCGGCGGCCTTGAGCGACTTCCGCGCGGCGGC
Source organism: Vulcanimicrobiota bacterium (assembly GCA_963749395.1). Lineage (GTDB taxonomy): Bacteria > Vulcanimicrobiota > Vulcanimicrobiia > Vulcanimicrobiales > Vulcanimicrobiaceae > CAVVMT01. Next base: position 199,435 of record CAVVMT010000008.1, on the reverse strand, counting down.
GGTCGAGTTCGGAAAAGACGCTTTCGTCTGGCTCGATCTGGTCGATCCGACGCCGGACGAGCTCGCGGTCTTACGCGAGACGTTCAAGCTGCATCCGTTGGCGATCGAGGACGCGATGCGCTTGCACGACCGTCCCAAGATCGACACCTACGACGACTTCTGGTACGTGGTCGCGGCGACCGTGGTGGGCAACGACCGCGACGAGGAAGTCCCGGAGATCGTCGTGTTCGCGGCCGAAGAGTTCGTCGTCACGATCCGGCGCAAGCCGTATTTCGATCTGAGCGACCTCGAGCACCGGTGGAATGCCGGAGCGCAGCGCCACCGGCGCAGCACGGGGCTCTTCATGTACACGCTGCTGAGCGGCATCGTCGACAAGTACTTTCCACTCGTCGATCGCCTCGAGGACAAGGTCGACGCGCTGCAAGACGCGGTGTTCGACGGCAGCCGGAAGCGAGCGACCGTTCCGCTCGAGTTGCTCGACCTCAAGCGCGAGGTCCAGCAGATGCGGCGCGAAGCGCTGCCCATGCGCGAAATCCTGCATCCGATGCTGCGCAACGAACTCGAATTTCTCGACAAGGAGATCCTGATCTACGTGCGCGACGCGTACAAGCGGTCGAGCACGGTCGTCGAGCAGCTCGATGCGCTGCGCGACCTCGTCAACAGCGTGATCGACATTCAGCTCTCCCTGGTGGCCAACAAGCAGGCCGAAGCCAATAAGCAGCTAACCTTTATCGCGACGATCTTCCTCCCGATGATGTTTACGACCGGATTTTTCGGTCAAAACTTCGACTGGCTCGTCGAGCACATCAAGTCTCCACAAATGTTCTGGATCTTCGCGATCGGGCTCAACGTCGCGTCGGTGATCATTCTGATGACGATTCTCAAAGTGAAACGGTGGTTTTGAAGGCTCGCGCCGCGCGCGGCCCGGTGTGCCCGTGACCTCGCTCCTGGCAAAGGATGCCGACGTGCTCGTCACGTTTGACGGCGAGCGTCGCGAGTTGCGCAACGCGAGCCTCTACGCCGTCGACGGCGTCATCGAGAGCGTCGGCGCGGCCGCCGAGCTGCCCGCGACGGCCGACACCGTGCTCGACTGCAGCGGCCAAATGCTGCTCCCCGGGTTGGTCAACACGCACCACCACCTGAACCAAACGCTGGTGCGCAACATTCCGGCGGTGCAGAACAACAATCTGTTCGCGTGGCTGAAAGCGCAATATCGCATCTGGGCCAACACGAACGCGGCCGCCTCGCGAACCAGCACGCTCGTCGGCTTGGCCGAACTCTTGCTGTCGGGCTGCACGACGGTCTTCGACCACACCTACGTCTTCAAGAACGGCAACACGCTCGACGTCCAGATCGAAGCTGCGCGCGACATCGGCGTGCGCTTTCACGCCAGCCGCGGCTCGATGTCGTTGGGCGAATCGCGCGGCGGCTTGCCGCCCGACGACTGCGTCGACGACGAAACGTTCATCCTCGAAGACAGCGCGCGGCTGGTCGCGCAGTATCACGATCCGGCTCCCGGTTCGATGCTGCGCATCGCGCTTGCGCCCTGCTCGCCGTTCTCGGTCTCCGTCGAGCTGTTGAAGGAGACGGCGGCCCTCGCACGGTCGCTGAACGTGATGCTGCACACCCACCTCTGCGAGACCCTCGACGAGGAGCGGTACACGCTCGAGCGTTACGGCCTCCGGCCGGTCGACTACATGGAGTCGGCCGGGTGGCTCGCCGGCGACGTGTGGTTCGCGCATGCGGTGCACGTCGATCATCGCGAGATCGCGAAGTTCGCGCAGGCGGGGTGCGGGGTCGCGCATTGTCCCAGTTCCAACATGCGGCTGGCCTGGGGATCGCGCCGGTCAAGGCCTACATGGAGGCCGGGGTGAAGGTCGGGCTCGGCGTCGACGGTTCAGCGAGTAACGACTCCTCGAATCTGCTGGCCGAGGTGCGGCAAGCGATGCTGCTGGCCCGGCTGCGCATGGGGCTGCGCCCCCCGGAAGGGCCGTCGGCGTACGCGCTGCTCCCGCAGTCGCATCCGCTGCGCGCGGGCGAGTGGATGACCGCGCGCGAAGCCCTCGAACTCGGGACGCTCGGCGGCGCGAAGGTGCTGCAACGCGACGACATCGGGGCGCTGGAGCCCGGCCGCTGCGCCGATTTCTTCACGATCCGGCTCGACACGGTGGACGTCGCCGGCGGCTTGAACGACCCGGTCGCCGCGGCCGCGTTCTGCACGCCCCACAAGGCTTTCTATACGGTCGTCAACGGCCGGCCGGTCGTGAGCGAAGGGCGCCTGACGACCGTCGACATGGAACCGGTGATCCGCGAGCACAACGACTGGAGCCGCCGGCTCGTCAGCTGAAACTGCGCGCCAGGCTCGGGAGCCCCTCCGCATACGTCGGATGCACGTGCATCGACGCGTCGAGGGTCGCGCGGGTCGCGTTCGACATCATGTGCGCGATGAAGACGTGAATCAGTTCGCCGGCTTCATAGCCGACGAGCGTCGCCCCGATGATGCGGTCGTTCGCCTTGTCGATCACCATGCGGTAGAAGCCGTTGGTCTGGTCCCACTCGATCGCGCGCGCGACGTACTCGAGCGGGATCGTCCCGGCCCGGGCGTCGATGCCGGCCGCGCGCGCTTGTTCGAGGGTATAGCCGACGCGCGCGACTTGCGGCTCGGTGAACGTCGTGTACGCGAGCGGCCGGTCGTTGCGCGTGCGGTCGCCGCCCGCCAAGATCGACTTCACGCGCCGATAGTCTTCCCACGACACGTGGGTGAACGCCGGCTGTCCGGCGCAGTCGCCGATCGCGTAGACGCCCGGCGCCGTGGTGCGGAAACGGTCGTCGATCTTGACGAATCCGCGGGCGTCGAGGTCGACGCCGCCGGCCGCCGGATCGACGCTCGCCGCGTTCGAGACGCGTCCGGTTGCGACCAGCAGCGCTTCGGCATGCAGGACGCCGCCGTCGCTCAGGGTGACCGCGAACGCTTTACCGTCGTACGACACCGCAGCCGTCTCCGCGTTGAGGCTGAGGGCGACGCCGTCGTGCTCGAGCTGGCGGGTCAGCGCTGCCGAGGATTCGGGCTCCTCGGCGTTGAGGATGCGGTCGGCGCGGTGAACGATGCGCACGCTGCTGCCGCAGCGCGCAAGTCCCTGTCCGAGTTCAAGGCCGATGTACCCGCCGCCGATCACGACGGTGCGCGGCGGCAAGCTGCGCAGGGTGAAGACGTTCTCGTTGGTGAGAAACGGCGTCCCGGCCAGCCCGGGGATGTCGGGATGAACGGCGCGGCCGCCGACGTCGAGGATGACGAGCGGGGCTTCGACGGTGTAGTTTCCCCCGCTGACCGTGTTGGGCGCGACGAATTTCGCTTCGGCGTGAACGCAGTACACGCCGGCGTCGCTGATGCGCCGTCCGATGCCGCTCGAGAAGCTCGCGACGATGCCGCGCACGCGGTCCATGACGGCCGGAAAATCGACCCGCACGTCGGCGTGCACGCCCAGCGAGGCCGCGCCGCGCGCGCGCCCGGCGGCATGCGCGGCCGCGAGGAACGCTTTAGACGGCGTGCAGCCGACGTTGATGCACGTGCCCCCGAGGGGGCCGCGCTCGAACAGCACGACGCGTTTGCCTTCGCGCGCGAGGTCGACCGCCAACGGCACCCCGCCCTGTCCGCTCCCGATGACGATGACGTCCGCGTGCTCGATGCTCATCGCGCCCACTCTTCGAACACCGCCCCGCCAGCGCCCGCGTGCGGCGGGGGTTACTTGCCGCTCGGGAAGTAGATCTTCTCGACTTTCTTGGTGGGGATCAGGACGAGCTCGGCGGTCCCCGCCTCCGGGACTGCGACCGGCGCTTCGAGCCCCAGATCGGGCGGCAGCGTGCTCGGATCGACCGTCAAGGTCGCGCCGGGTTCGACGGCTTGCAGCGGAAACGAGAACGCGCCATCGGGCCCGACCACCGCCAACTGCCCCGACGGCTGCATCTGCACGCTCACTCCGGCGACGGTGAAGTAGCTCGGAATCTGCGAAGCCGGAGCGTCGATCCGCAGGTGGCCCTTGATGACCCGCTGCGGCGCGAGCTGTACGGTCACGGCCGAACCGTGCTGCACGTCGAGGCGCACTTCAGGCGTCCCCTGCGCTTGATCGTCGGTCTCCACCGAGATCAGGTGCGGCCCGCGCGTGATGTCGGCGCTGACGGTCGAGCCGCTGAACTTCTTGCCCGGCGCACCGTCGACGTAGAGCGTCATCGGTCCGGCGTCGTCTCCGCCGACGACCGTGACCACGACCCGGTCGCTGTGGATCACCGGCTGATTGTTCGCCTTGAACGATGCGACGAGCCCGAAACGGACGTTGTTGCCGGCCGCGGTGGGGTTGAACGCGACTTGCGCGGCGAGCCCGGGGAAGACCGGCACCGAGGCGCCGACGACCGGCCCGAAGTGCGTCGCGGCGGTCGTCGATCCGACGTTCTCGACGCCGGCGAGGAAGTTGACCGCGTGGCCCTGGGTCTGCAGTTCCAGCGTCGCATCCCGGCTCGAGGTGGTGACGAGGCTCGTCAGGCTCAGCGTCAGGCGGTCGACCGGCGTCGCCGCGTAGAGGTACGACGTGCGGCCGCCGACGCCGGCACCGACGTAGAGCTGGCCGTTGAAGCGGCTGCCGGCGTACGCCGCGCCGACTTGCGAAGCGCCGCCGCCGAGGGTCCCGGAGAACGTCATGTTCTGGTCGCGCACGTTGACCGACGTGAACGGCGTGAATTTCAACTGATAGCCGGAAATGAAGCCGGCGCGCACCGTCACGTTGTCGCTCGTGTGCCGCGCGACGTCAAGTTGCAGCGGAGCGTCGTTGTTTTGCAGCGGGAGCCCGCTCATCGCGGCCGTTGCCGTGCCTTCGATGAACGTGCGTCCTTCGGTCCGCGCGTACATCCCGAACCCGCCGCCTTTGGTGCCCAGCAGCGCTTCGCGGTCGAGTTCGCCCCACGATTCCTTCGACTGGAAGGTTTCACGGGCGAGCACTTGATCGAATTTCCCGTACTGCGTGAGGATCGCGATGCTCTGGGAGACCGCTTGGCGGCGGCGGGAGAACGCGAATTCGCCTTGCCCCGCGGCCCGCTTCCCGACGGTGACGTCGGTCCCCGATGCCCGGTCGTATGCGTCGACGCCGTCGAGCGCCCCGTTGCGCATGATGATGCCGCTGAGCGGGTCGTTGGTATCACCGACCGTCACGTTCCGCGAAGTGGGCCCGACGGTGACCGAGCCCGCCGGCGCCCCCAATTGGCTCGCGCCGGTCATCATGACGTTGCTGCGCACGCCCGACGTGTTCGAGATGATGCCGAATTGATAGTAACGCTGGTTGCCGATGGCGTTGAGCGACATCGAGACGCTCGCGGCCTGACGGGCGGGCGGTGGCGGCGGCGCGGCGGCCTTCCCGGTCGGGGCCGGCGAGGGGGTGGGCGTCGCCTTGACTTCCTTGACGGTCACGACGCTCGAATCGAGCGTCGCCGTCGAGACGACGAGGCGGTTTCCGTCGAGCTTCGTGCGGACGTAGAAGAGCGGCGCGACGTCGGCGACCGCGAGATACGCCGAGCCGCCGATCTCCACCGGTGCCGCGCCGAGCGGCGCGACGTCGGCGCCGCCCTCGATGACTCGCGTCGAGCCGACGGTCAATTTCAGCCGCCGCCCGTCGCCGGCGAGTTCGAGCGTCTTTCCGTAGGCGCTGAAGTGCCAACCCAAGGCGCGGGCCAGCGGGCCGAAGGCGATGAGCGGGCCGCCGTTGCCGGGCTGCAGCAGCACCGTTCCCGCGGGGCGGTCGTCGACCACCACCGTCACCGCGTGCGGTGCGTCGGGCTGGCTCGAGACGACGCCGCACGTCAGGACCGCAAACAGCACGCCGGCGACCACCGTGGCGGCGCTCCGCTTGGCCGCGCTAAAACGGCACATGCGGCCGGGCGCCCGGGCGTTCAATTTGCGGTCGCGACGATCGAGAAGTTGTTGACGGCCTCCCAGGTGTCGGCGTCGATCGGCGCAACGGAATCGTAGCGGTCGTTGATGGTGAAGGAGACGGTGAACGTTCCGGTTTTGCCGCTTTCGTTCGACAGGATCGTCGCGCAGGCGGCCGAGGTCCCGCCGGGCACGATCGTGACCGCGCTCGCGGGGACGAACCACGTTCCGGCGGTGCCGCGCGCGCAGGTCGCCTTGATCAGCCCGAGATCGATCGTCGAACCGCCGGTCCCGGCGAAGTTCGCCGGCGCGCTGATCGCGACCGTACCGCCGCCGCCCCCGGCGGTCGTCGTGACGGTGATGCTCCCGGTCATCACCCCGGTATTCGGCGCGAGCGCGGCGTTCGTGACGTCGGGTATCACCCAGACGACGGGTGTACCGCTCGAGATGCTGACGCTGACGCTGGCCGCCGCCAGCGCGCCTTCGCCGCAAAAAACAAACGCGCACGCCGCGAGCGCGATCGAGACCAGCGCGCGGCGTGTGCTGCCCAAGTTATTTGACCGTGAAAGTGGTGACGCCCTCGACTAAGGTCGCACCACCGTAATCAAACGTCGCGTCGAGCCGGTACTGCCCCGGCGCAAGCTCCTTGAAGTCGTGTTGGATCACGCGTAAGTCGCCGGGGAACACCGTGTTGTTCCCGACGGTCGTGTCGGCGACGATGCGCGCGCCCTGCGCGATCATGAGCCGGGCGCTCGGCCGGACGAAATTCGCGCCGTCGTTGCGCAGCCGCGAGAACATGCGCACCGCGCCGGGCCCGGTCTGTTCGACGTTCAAGGCGAGGAGTTGCATGTGGCGCGCGGGGTCGCCGATCGTGTTGTACGCGAGCACGGTCGCGGCCGGACCGAACGCCCCGAGCGGGCCGTTCGCGGCGCTGCCGCGGATAAAGAAGCCGCCCCACGTCGTCGCGCTCTTCGCGGAATATTCGGCCGGGATGCGCGCGGTCACCGTCAACTCGCGCCGTTCGCCCGGACCGAGCACGAAGCCGGGCGCGGAGATCTTCAAATAGGGGTTGAGCGAGTTGGCGCCTTCCGTGCCGACGCGCTCCATCTTGACCGCGCCGTCGACGGCCGTGCGCCAGTCGACCTGCTGCACGGTCACCCGGAGCGCTTCCGATCCGCTGTTGTCAACCGTGACCTTGGCGAACGATTCGACGCCGGGATCGGCTTTGAACTGAATGACCAGGGGTTGAACGGTCATGCCGACGTCGGCCCCCGCTTCGCCCACGGTGCAGGCGAAGAGGAGGGCCGACGTCAGCAGAACGGCGAGAGCAGGCACCCGAACCTCACGCACGTCGCGACCGGTCTTAGGTGGCCGTCGCGACGACGTTGAAACCGGTCAGCGTCGTGTAGGTGTCGGCTGCGACCTGGGTGTCGTCGATGAAGAAGGCGGCGACGACGTTGAGGCTCGTGACGACGGGCAGGGTCGTCCAGCTCGCGCAGGTCGTCGACGCGCTGGCCGTCAGGGCCGTTTGCGTGGCCAGGGTCGCGGGGGTGGCATTCTTACCGGTGCCGGTGCTCGTGCACGACACTTGGAGCGACGAGATCGGAATCGAGTTGCCGCCGGTGCCGACGATCGGCCCTGCGGGCGAGGTGATCGTCAGGCTGGCGGTGCCGGTCGGCGTGCTGCGCAGCGAACCGGTGACGGTCGTGGTCGAGCAGGCGAAGTGGGCGGTGATCGTATCGTTCGGGGCGCACGTGATCGTCGAGTTGTTGATCGAGATCGAGGCCAGCGCGGCGGCGCTGACGCCGACCGAGAACGGGGCACTCGAGGTGGCGGCTTCGGCCGGAATGATCGCTGCACCAATCGCGAGAGCGCACGATGCAACGACTGCCATAATGAACTTCATGGTAGTCCTTTCTTAAGTTCCTAAAGCGTTTAGAGCAGTCTGAAGGCAGTCGAGTCGCAACGCGATAGATTCGCGGGCTCCCGTCCTGGCAAGGCAACGCGGTTTTCCTTGGAAGGGTTCCGCTTGCCCGAGCTTACCGCTGCTGACTTTAGACTGTTGGCGACAGGCCGCCAACTCGCTCCGTCTAATCAACCCGCGGTCGAGCCTCGCCTGACACTATAGCGCGTTGCCGGTAAGGGATACAAGTGCTCACCGACATCTTAACCGCGAATACTCTTCTCTCGAACACTCCCTTTACATTGGTGCCGAACAATTGGCGCCGGGGCGTACTTTTGTCGCTGTTGGTGGGGGCTCTGGCGCTTGCGGGCTGCACGCGGGTCGGCTCGGCGCCGGGCGAAAGCGGACATCCATGGACTGTCCCGGGCGTCTTGCGGGCAGGTGAAATCGGCGAGCCTAACTCGCTCAATTGCCTGCTCGATAACAAGGTCGTCACGTCCGACCTGTGCGCCTTGATCTATTCGTTCGCGGTGCGCTTCGATCCACGCGGGGAGCCGCATCCCGACGCGCTATCAGCCGTCCCCACCCCCGCGAACGGCGGGGTGAGCAAGGACGGCTTGACGCTCGTTTACCGGCTGCGACCGGGCATGCGCTGGCAGGACGGTGCACCGCTGACGAGCGCCGACCTTTGGTTCACGTGGCGGGCGGTGATGAATCCGGCCAATAACGTGATCAATACGACCGGTTGGCGCGAGATCGCATCGATCGACCATCGCGATCCGCTCGTCGCCGTCGTCCATCTCCGGCGCAAATACGCGGCCTACTTGCCGACGTTCTGGGCGACCTCGGGGAACGCTCCGATCCTGCCCTATCATTTGCTGGGTGCACTCAACGACGCGCGCGGCTCGCTCAATACGGCAGCATACAATGCGAAGCCGGTCGGCAGCGGTCCGTTCAAAGTGACGTCGTGGGACCGAGGATCGGAAGTGCGGCTCTCGGCCAACGACGACTTCTATCTCGGCAAGCCCTCGCTGCGCGAGATTGCTTATCACACGCTTTACGACCAAAATACCATGCTCGCACAAATGCAGACGCACGAACTCGACCTCGTCACGTACGCGTCGCAAGACAAGTGGGACGAGTACCGAGCGATCGCCGGAGTACGCACGATCGCGGTTCCGGAGTTTGCGTGGCGTCATCTCGACTTCAACATGCGCGACCCGCTCTTCGCCGACGTGCGGTTGCGCGCCGCGCTGGCGCAGGCGATCGATCGCGCGGGCTTGGTCGAGAGAACGCTGCACGGACTCGGCGACCTGGCCGAAGCCGATCAATCGCCCGTTGTCTCGTGGGCCTACACGCCGAACGTCGCGCATCATCCGTTCGATCCGAACGCCGCGCGGGCGGCGCTCGATGCGCTCGGCTGGAAGGCGGGGCCCGACGGGATCCGCGTGCGCGACGGAACGCGCTTGGCGTTCACGTTCAGCACGACGACGGAAGAGACGCTGCGGCGCGTGCAGCAGACGGTGATCCAACAGCAATGGCGCAACGTCGGCGTCGACGCCGAGATCAAGAATTACCCGGCGAGCATTTTGTTCAAGAACGGGCCGGGCGGGATCTTGCGCGAGGGCCACTACCAGGTCGCTCTCTACGACTGGTTTGCCGGCGCGGACCCCGACCACCGCAACTTCTATGCCTCGGATGCGATGCCGCCCCACGGCAACGACATCCCGTTCTGGAGCGATCCGGCCGTCGACGCCGCCTTCGACCGGGCCGCGGCGACCTACGACACGGCGCAGCGCAAGGCGGCGTTCGGCGACGTGCAGCGCGAGATCGCACAACAGCTCCCGACGATCGTCCTGTTCTACGAGCGGGTCGTGTTCGCGTACAATACCGACTTGCAGCACTTCTCGCCGGCGCCGGCCCAAACGTACTGGAACCCTTGGCAACTGAAGATCTGAGTCAGGAGCGCTTCATGTCGAACTTCATCCAAGTGACGCCGTTCATGAGCGTGAGCTCACTCGAGGGTGCGCTCGCGTTCTTTTGCGGCGTACTCTCATTCGAAGTCTCTTACCGCGCCGGCGACTACGCGTACGTGCGGCGCGAGTCGGTGGGCATTCGGCTCATGGAAGACGCCGCCCAAGCCCCGGTTCCGGCCGGGGACGGTCGCTACGCGTACTACGTCGACGTGCACGACGTGGACGCGCTCTACGAGGAACTGCGGCCAAAGTTGGCCGGCCTGCCTGCGGGGCACGTCCATGGGCCGCTCGACCAGCCTTACGGCCAGCGCGAGCTGACGGTCGTGGCCCCCGATGGGAATCTCCTGGTTTTCGGGCAGATGAGGGGTCCGCGGACAGCCCCGGGCGCCCCGATTTCCGTCGAGCGTCGCGACCTGACCGGATCGCGGTTCACGGACGTGAGGTTGGCGAGCACGGCGTTCGGCAACGTCGATCTCTCCAAGTCGACGTTCTCCAATGTCAACGCCTCCGCGGCCGCGTTTCGCGACGTCAGCCTCCGCGATGCGCACTTCACGAACGTCGACTTGAGTTCCGTACGAGTCGCGAACTCACGGCTCGGCGGCATGCGGATCGAAGGGATCCTCGTCACCGATCTCATCGCCGCGTATCGGAGCGCCCGCTCCTAATCCATCATCACGCCGCCGTCGACGTTGACGATCTCGCCCAGGACGTAGCTCGCCCGCGGCGAGAGCAGGAACGCGATCGTTTCGGCGACTTCCGACGCCTTCGCGCGCCGGCCGATCGGCGTCAGCGCGGCCACGTGGGCGCGCGCGGCTTCGTCGGGCATTACTTGCGCGCCCATCGGCGTATCGGTCCCGGCCGGGCAGACGCCGTTGACCGCGATGCCGTGCGGCGCGAGCGAACGCGCCGCATTGCGCGTCAACGCGAGGACGGCGCCTTTGGACGATGCGTAGGCCGCCGTTCCCGCCAGGCCGCCGCCGCGCTTGCCGGCGACGCTCGACACCGTGCAGATCCGCGCCCCCGCGCGCATCAATTTGGCCGCCTCGCGGATGCAGAGGAACGTTCCGATGACGTTGATCGCGTAGATGCGCGCAAACGCTTCGGGTCCAAGCTCCATGAACGGCGTCGTATCGGAGACCCCGGCCGACGTCGCCAGCGCGTCGAGGCGCCCGCCACCCGCTTTCGCGGTCGCCGCGAGCATGCCCACGACCGAACGCTCGTCGGCCACGTCGACCGCCACCGGGAGCCCCCCGCAGCGTTCGGCGACCGCGCGGGCCCGGGCTTCGTCGCGATCGGCGACGACGACGAAGAAACCGTCACGCGCCAGGACCTCACAGGTCGCTTCGCCGATGCCGCTGCCCCCGCCGGTGACGATCGCGACCGGACGCCCTAGCGGGCTCAACGGGATTTCCGGCCCATCGGCCGCGTAGAGTCCGGGAAGGGCGCTATTTTATCAGCGCGATTTGGGCTTGGCTCGCTTTGAGCACCGAGTCGGGCAACGGAATGAAGTGCACCCGGCCCAGATAAGACGGCGCGTTTCCGCCCGCCGGCGACACGACCCATGAGAGGAACTTCGCGAGCGCATCCGCGACATCTTTGCTCGGCTGGACGGCGCGCACGATCGCATATTCGAAGTTCGTCAGCGGATAGGCATTCGCGCCCGGCCCGTAGATCAGCGACATGCGGGCGTCCTTCGGGAGCTTATCGATCATGCCGGCGGCGGCGGCGGCGAACGTCTCGTTCGAGGGCAACACGAACTTTCCGTCGCGGTTCTGCAGCGCCGCGTAGCCGAGATGATAGGCGTCGGCCTGATCGAAAAAGCTGATGCCCACGTAGGCCACCGATCCGTTGACGTTGCGGCACAGATCGACGACGCCCGCGTTTTGCACCGCCCCTTGGCCCTTCGTCCCCGGCGGCCACGCGATGCGGGTGCCGAAACCGGGGTCCTTGGCCCAACTCGGGGTCGTGTACGACAGGTACTGGGTGAAGAGAAAGGTATCGCCCGAGCCGTCGGAGCGGTGGATCGGGATGATGTCGGCGTGGGGCAGTTTCGCCGCCAAATCCTTGTTGAGGGCCACGATCTGCGGATCGTCCCAGAAGTGCACCGTCCCGGCGTAGATCCCGGCCAAAACGACCCCGGAGAGCTTGAGGTGCGCGTCGCCCAGCGCGGGCAGGTTGTAGGCGACGAATTGCCCGCTGACCGCGACCGGGATGTTCAGCAGCGGCGCCTGCGCGATCTGCTTGTCGCTCATGTAGGCGTCGGAGGCCCCGATTTGCACGGCCCCCGAGATCGCGTCGCTGATCCCCTTGCCGCTGCCGCTGGGCTCGGTGCTGATGTCGACGTCGGCGTGGGCGGCGGTGTAACTCTTCACCCATTCGGTCATCAGCGGATAGAGCAGGGTCGACCCCGTCTCGCTCAGGTGCGTGGCCGAAGCGAGGGCCGGAGCCGCCGCGCCGAGGGCCAACGCCAGGGCGAGCACGACATACACTCTGCGCGACGTACGAATGGTACTGCTCCTTACGGTCGACGGCGGCGGCGACGAGGCCGCGCGGTCGGATTGAACCACCGGAGCGTAATGCTATGCTTAAGAAAAGGTTATCTCGCCTTAAGAGGCTTGGCTCGCGCGGCCGCGCGGGATCATGACCCGGGCCACCTGGTTCAACACCGGTTCGCCGTGCTGGTTGAACAGCGTCATCTCGATGCGCCCCAGGCCCATGTCCTTGCGGCTCGACGAGACCCGCGTTTCCAGCACCTCGAGCCGCAGCCGCACGCTGTCGCCGGGGCGCAGCGGGCGGGGCCAGCGAATCGCGTCGACCCCCATCCCGACCGAGCCCGCGGCCGGGGCGAACTCGCTGCCGATGAAGAGCTTCATCGCCAGCGCGCACGTATGCCAGCCGCTCGCGACGAGGCCGCCGAAGATCGACGCCCGGCCGGCCTCTTCGCTCAGATGGAACGGCTGGGGATCGAACTCGCGCGCGAACGCGACGATCGCCTCGGCGGTGACGTCGATCGCGACGGTTTCGTAGATTCGGCCCGGGGCGTAGTCTTCGAAGTACACGGATTAACGTTGCGCGTTCGCGAGCGAGGGATCGCGGTCCCGTGGCACCAGTCCCAACCGCTGGGTGCGATAGTCGAGCGTGACCGTGAAGTGCGAGAGGAACCCGTTGCCGAGGCGGCCTTCGGTGGCCACGATCCGCGCGGTCGCTCCGATCGCTTGGTTGTGCACGGTGAAATCGCCGATGCCGACGTCGGCGATCCGGCCGGTCACCTGCGTGCTGGAGCCACCGACGCCGCTGACCCCGGCCGCGCCGGCCGGCGCGAACAGCTCCGGATGCGAGTCGTAGAACGGCAGCGACAGGTCGATCGTCGAGGCATCGCCGGTATCGACCGCGAGGCTCGTGTCGAGCGCACCGAGCCGCACCGCGACGAACGGGAGGAGACGGTCGAACGCGAGCGGCACGCTCGCGCCCGGGATCGCCGCGCCCGGCGGCGAGAGCCGCACCGTCTTACTCGCATAGTCGATTTGCAACTGAACGTTGGCGAGCACGTCGGCGCCGATCACCAGGTCGATGCCGTGCTCGTGGATGTCGTGCAGCACGAGGTACAGCGCCGGCGGGAAGGTCGCGGAGCCGACCGTCAGCGGGCCGGCGCGCACGAAGCCGGTCGCGTACGAGCCGACGCCCTGCACCACTTCAGCCCCGAACGGTTCGAGCTTGAGCCGCTCGGCGAGTTCGAGGCTCATCGCGAGGCCGGCGCTTCCGGTGTCGATCATGCACGGCACGCTCTGACCGGCGATCGTGCAGGCGACGAGCGGAGCGTCGCCCTCGAACGTCATGTCGGGCTGTTGCGAGAACGACGGCACGAGCCCCGCCGGCACGTCGAGCGGTCCCGGAACGATGCGCCGCTCGCGGTATTCGCGCACGACGGCGCCGGCGCGGCGCACCTCGAACGGCAGGCGCAGCGGCCCGACCGCGCGCACGTCGCGGAACTCCGCGAGCACCTGTCCGCCGCTGTCGGCGATCGCCCGCAGGGCGTACGTCTTCGTGTCGATCCAGGCCTCGAGCGGCGGACCGTCGCCCCGGGTGACGCCCAAAACGTACACGTGCGACGTTCCGAACGTCTGGGTGCCGCGTTCGTCGACCGTGATGCCCTCGGCGCCCGCGTCGGGCCGCGCGAACGCGTAGCCGGCGATCGTCTCGTACGTACGCGCGGCCGCCCCGGGGTCGCTCGGCTGGGCGAGCGCGGTGCCGTTGACGCCGACGACGTAGAAGCGCGAGCCGTCGTAGAAGTCGCCGCTGCAGATGCCGCCGGCACACCGGCGCTCGAGCCGCCGCGCATCGAGGGTCTCGACGTGGACGTCATCGTCGCGCTCCTCGCGCCGTTCTTCATAGCTATCCGAAAGATGGAAGCGCCACGCCTCGCCGTTCACCGCCCGGAACCGGGCCAGGATGCTGCTCGCCGTTGGGTTCGGGGGAGCGGCCGCGGCGCCGAGCAGCGAGAGGAGCACGAGCGGGACGAGCAAAGCGCGCACCGCGAACGTCATCGTCCATGCTCTTCCATCCCATCGACCGGTACCTTCTCGACGGCTCGCTCACAAAGAGCGAGGCCATCGAGCAGAGCCTTGCCTCGCGCAGTGCCTCGCCGGCGGCCGCGCCGCTCTATCGCGGGCTCGAGGCGGTGGGCGCAAGGGCGGCCGACGAAGCGCTCGTTGCCCTGCGGCTGGCGCTCGCCGGATTGCCCGCCAGCGACGACAACGTGCGCCGTCTCCGCGGCCTCGCGGCCGTGGCCCGGGCCGCCGCGTCCGGCGACCGGGCCGCGCTGGACGCGGCGCTCGCGCGCGACCGGGCGGCCCTGGCCGACCTGACGGCCCTCGACGACCTCGAGGCGGCGGGTGCGCGGGCGCGCGAAGGCTATGCCGAGGCGCTGGCCGCCGAACCGCGGTAGTACGCGAGGCCGGGTGCAGCAGCCGCGACGCGCGCTTCCAGCGCGCGCCGGTCCGGTTCGGCGAGCGGTTCGAAGCGGGCCGCGGCGGTGGCCGCCGCAGCCAGTTCGCCGGGGTCGTTGAACCCGGCGACGACCGTGTCGACGTCGGCCGAGAGCGCGTAGCGCAGCGCCTCGTCGACCCCTATGCCGCCGCCCGCGGGCCCGAAGAGGAGCCCCGCCGCGAAGACCTTCATGCCGACGACGCCCATGCCGCGCGCCCGGGCCGCCGGGATCACCGTCCGCTCGAAGGCGTCGGGGAGGCAGCCTTCGGCCGGGTTGACCGGCAGCAGCACGGTGTCGAAGGCGGCCCGCTCGACCGCTGCCTGAAGCACGGCGGGGTCGTGATGGCCGGTGACGCCGATGAAGCGCACGAGCCCGCGTGCCTTGGCCTCGACGAACGCGGCGTACGCCCCACCCGGGTCGGCGAGCGCTTCGACCTCGCTCCACTCGCGGATGTCGTGGAATTGCCACAAATCGAGGACATCGAGCCGCATCGCCGTCAAGGTCGTCTCCAGCATCGCGAGCGCACCGTGACGCGTGCGGTCGTGGGCCTTGCTGGCGATGAAGAGCCCGTCGCGCCGTCCGCGCAAGGCGGTGCCGTAGTACCGTTCGCTTCCCGCATAGGCGCGCGCCGACTCCAGGTACGTGATTCCGCCGGCGAGCGCGGCCTCGATCAGCGCTCCGGCGGGTACTTCACGGCCGAACGTCCGCAGGACGCCTTCGCCGCCCAAGCCAAGGCGGGTGACAGTCACCCCCGTCGAACCGAGGGTCTTCGTTGGAATCGGCATCTCGTTGAAACGCCTTTCTCGTGCGCCGCGTTACCGTGTGTGCATGGTTCGACGCGCGGCTTTCGTCCTTGTTCTGGCGGCCCTGTGGGCAGCCGCGACCGCGCTGCCGGCCGGCCCCGGCGCGGCGCGCGCGGCCGAGGTCTCGCCCTCACCGTCCGCGCCGGCCGAAGCGCCGCACCCGCGCCCGCACAACGGCGGCACGATCGCCGGCACCGTGCTCGCGGTCGACTACCAGCGCGCCGTCATCACGCTGCAGCCGCTCGCGCCTTCGCAGGGGCCGCCGCGTGCGAAGGTCGACGTACTCGTGCCGCCGAGCACCGCGATCGAGGGCAACGATGCGGCGTATCATACCTTGGCCGACATCGCGCGCGGCACGAAGCTCGTGATCTGGACGAGCCTGACCGGCACGCAATACAGCGCGCAACTGATCCGTATCCGTTAGCGATGTGGTCCTCGCTGCGCGCGGCCGCCGCGGCGACGATCTGCGCCGGCTATGACGGCGAACCCGCCGGCGTCCCGGCGGCGCTCGGGGCGTTGCCCGGCGGGGTGATCGCGTTCGCGCGCAACGCCGGGCAGCCCGCCGCGATGCGCGCGCAGATGGCCGCGCTGTGCGCTTTGTACGGTAGCGAAGCACCGCCGCTGCGGGCCGTCGATCAGGAGGGCGGACGGGTGGCGCGGCTGCGCGGCGACCTCGGAGAGATGCCGTCGATGATGGCGCTCGGCGCGACCGGCGACGCGGCGTTGGCATTTCGCGCCGGGGCCCGGCTGGCGCGCGACGTCGTGCGCTTCGGCTTCAACGTCGATCTCGCACCGGTGCTCGACCTCGCGCTCGCGCCGGAGAACACGGCGATCGGCGCGCGCGCGCTCGGCAGCGATCCGCAGCGCGTCGCGGAACTCGGCGCCGCGCTCGTGCGCGGCTTCGCCGCGGGCGGGATCGCGTCCACGGCCAAACACTTTCCGGGGCACGGCGCGACCGCCCTCGACTCGCACGTCGCCTTGCCTTCGCTCGACGTTGACGGGGCGACCCTGCGCGCACGCGAGCTGGTGCCGTTCCGCGCCGCGATCGCGGCCGGGGTGCCGGCCGTCATGGCCGCGCACGTGCGCGTGCCGGCGTTCGACGCGGAGCGCCCGGCGTCGCTCTCGCCGGCGCTGCTCGATACCCTGTTGCGCCGCGAACTGGGCTTCGCCGGGGTCGTGTTCACCGACGCGCTCGAGATGCAGGCGATCGCCGCTTCGGCGGGGCCCGGGACGGCCGCGGCAGCCGCGCTGGCTGCCGGCGCCGATTGCATCTGCGCGAGCGCCGGGACCGGCGCCGCGCGGGCCGCGCTCGACGGGATCGTCGCTGCGGTGGAAGCGGGCGAGCTGCCGGCAGCGCGCGTGCACGCCGCCGCCGCCCGCGTGCTGAGCTTGCGCGAGCGCTTTGCCGGCGCGGTCGCGGGCGAGACCGCGGGCGAGCCCGATGGCGAACTCGGGCTGGAGATCGCGCGCCGCGCGGTCACGGTGTTGCGCGGCGATCCGGCTGCCGGCGGCGACGTGCCGGTGACGGTCGTGTCGTTCGAAGGCGTCACGGCTGAGGGCGCGGGCGGCCTCGCGGCCGGCTCGGGGTCGCTCAACGCCGCGCTGCGCTCGCGCCGCCGTAAGAGCGAGATGTTGCGCATCGCGCTCGAGCCCGCGGCCGGGGATCTCGCGCTGCTGCTCGATCTGCTGCGCACCCCGGTGCCGCGCCGGGTCGCGATCGTCACCCGCCGGGCGGCGCTCCTGCCCGCCCAACGCGCGGCGGCCGCGGCGCTGCTCGAGGCGGCGCCCGATGCGCTCGTCGTCTGTGCGCGCGAACCGTACGATGCCGACTGCTTTCCGCAAGCGCGAACGCTCGTCTGTACCTACGGCGACGAACAAATCAGTTTCGACGGGCTCGCCGACGTGATCGTGGGCCGCGTCAACGCGACCGGAACGTTGCCGGTCGCGCTCGCGGGCTGGCCGCTCGGGGGCGGGCTGGGCGCCCGGTGAAGCACGCGTTTGCGGCTGCCGACCGCGTCGTCGAGGCAGCGCTCGGAACGCGCTTCTCGGGGGCGGTCCTGCGCGTCGAACGCGCCGGCCGGCTGCGCCACGAGCGCGCGTTCGGAGCAACCCGCAGCAGTGGCGACGGACGGCCGGTCGTCGTCGACACGCGCTTCGATCTCGCTTCGCTGACGAAGGTCGCCGTGTCGACGGCGGCGTTGCGCGCCGTCGCCCAGGGCACGCTCGCGCTCGACGTACCGCTTGCGGACCGGATTGCGCCGTGGCGGCGCACCGCGCATGCCCCGATCACGCTGCGCATGCTGTTGGCGCACACGTCGGGCATGCAGTCGGGGGCGGATTATCGCACCCTGTTCGATCGCGACGTCGTCGCGTTCGCGCTGACCCGCGAGCTGGTCGCGGCGCCGGGCGCGCGGGTCATCTATTCCGACCTCGGGTTCATCGCGCTCGGGGCGCTGCTCGAACGGTGTTACAGGCGCTCCTTGCCCGCGGTGACGGCGACGTTGCTCGCGCCGCTCGAACTCGAAGGCACGGCGTTCGGGGTGCCGGCGGGCCGGCGGCTCGACGTGCCGGCGACCGAACGCGACGCGTGGCGCGGGCTCGTGCAAGGCACCGTTCACGATGAAAAGGCGCACCTGATGAACGGGGTCGCCGGGCACGCGGGGTTGTTCGGCACGGCGCGTGACGTCGCGCGGGTGGCCGACGCGTACCTTGCCGCCGCGCGCGGACGGCCATCGCCCCTGGCTCCGGCGCTCGCGCGTGAAGCGATCGCGCAGGCCGCCCCCGATCCGGTCTTGCGCCGCGGTCTCGGGTGGGCGCTGCGCACGACCGACGAGAACTCGTGCGGGGTGAAGATCTCGCGCGATGCGTTCGGCCATACGGGCTTCACCGGAACGTGCGTGTGGGCCGATCCGCAGCGCGATCTCACGATCGTCCTGTTGACCAACGCGGTGCACTTCGGGCGCAACGATCTGCGCGACGTGCGGGCGGCGGTGTGCGATGCCGTCGTCGCGGCGGCGGACGCCGGCTGACGTGCGCGTCGCCGGGTTGATGTCGGGCACGTCGCTCGACGGCATCGACGTCGCATTGGTCGACGTCGTGCCGCGCGGCGAACGCTATGCCGTCGACGTGGTGCGGTTCGCGACCGTCGCGCACGCGCCGGCCCTGCGCGCGCGCTTGCGGGCCGCGCTGCCGCCCAACGACGCGACGCTCGCCACCCTGGCGGCGCTCGACCGCGAGCTCGGCATCGCGTTCGCGCAGGCCGCGCGCGCGGTCGTCGGTGCCGAACGCGTCGACTTGGTGGCGACCCACGGGCAAACGATGTACCACGACGGCGCGCGCCGGCTGACGCTGCAAGCCGGCGATCCGTACGTGCTGCGCGACGCGCTCGGCGCGACGGTGGCGTTCGATTTCCGGCGTGCCGACTGCGCCGCGGGCGGCCAGGGCGCGCCGCTCGTGCCGTACGTCGACGCGCTGTTGCTCGCTTCCGCCGGCGAGGCACGCGTCGCGCTCAACCTCGGCGGGATCGCCAACCTCACCGTGTTGCCCGCGGGCGCGAAGCCTGCGGACGCCGTCGCCTTCGACAGCGGTCCGGGCGTCATGCTGCTCGATGCCTTCGTCGCCGCGCGGACCGGCGGCACGCAGACGTTCGACCGCGACGGCCGCTTCGCGGCGGCGGGAACGGTCGACGAGGCGTTGCTCGGAGCGATGTTGACCGATCCGTACTTTGCGATGCGGCCGCCGAAGTCGACCGGACGCGAACGCTTCGGCGAGCACTTCCTGGCCGCGTGGCCGGCGCTGGCGAGTTGCTCGCTCGAAGACGGAGCGGCGACGCTCGCGGCGCTGACGGCCGCGTTCGGTCGCGGCCGCGATCCGCGCGCACGGCACGCGTCCGGCGCGCACGATCGTCAGCGGCGGCGGGGCCCGCAATCCGGCGTTGCTGGCCGCCTTGCGCGCGGAGCTCGACGGCATCCCGGTCGAGCCCAGCGACGTGCACGGGATCGACGCCGATGCGAAGGAGGCGATCGCGTTCGCGGTGCTCGGCTACGAAACGTTGCGCGAGCGGGCCGCGGGATTGCCACGGGTCACCGGTGCGGCGCGCGCGGCCGTGCTCGGCGCGCTCGTGCCGCACGGACTTGCGGCCGCAGTCGCGAAGGTCGCCCGTGAAGTCGCAGCCGCAGGAGAAGGTCGATGAGCGATGCGTTGTTGTTGGCCCAGCGTGAGGCCGAGGGCCGCCCGATCCGGGTGGCCCAAATCGGAGCCGGCAAGTTCGGCACGATGATCCTCGCCCAATTGCGCTTGATGCGCGGGGTGCAACTCGTCGCCCTCGCCGACCTCGACCTCGTGCGCGCGCGCAGCGCGGCGGTGCGCGCCGGCTGGGCGCCCGATGCGTTCGCCGAGGCCACGTCGGCCTCGGCCGCCAACGACGTGGCGCGCGGCGGCCGCACCGCCCTCGTGCCCAGCGGCGAACTGGCGGCGCAGTGCGAGGTCGACATCGTCATCGAAGCGACCGGCCACGAGGCGGCGGGGGCGCTGCACGCGGTGCGCGCGATCGAGGCGGGACGTTCGGTCATCATGGTCACGGTCGAAGCCGACGTCGTCGTCGGGCCCTACCTGCACGAACTCGCGCGCCGCAACGGGGTCGTCTACAGCCTCGCGTACGGCGACCAGCCCGCGCTGATCTGCGAGCTGATCGACTGGGCGCAGACCTGCGGGCTGCGGGTCGTGGCGGCCGGTAAAGGCACGAAGTACATGCCGGAATACCGCCGCAGCACCCCCTCGACGGCGCTCGAGATCTACGGCTTCACCGCCGAACAAATCGCCGGCGGCGACTTCAATCCCAAGATGTTCAACTCGTTCCTCGACGGCACGAAGTCGGCGATCGAGATGGTCGCGGTCGCCAACGCGAGCGGGCTGCGGGCGCCCGACGGCGGTTTGAGCTTCACCCCGACGCCGGCCGAAGGGCTCGCGCAGCGCTATGCGGACGCCGGCGGGATCGTCGACGTCGTCACCTGCATGGACGAGCGCGGCGGTTTCGTGCCGGGCAACTTGCGCTGGGGCGTCTTCGTCGTGTTCACGTCGGACGACGCCTACGCGCGCAAGACGTTCGACGAGTACGGCCTCTCGACCGACGCGACCGGGCAGTTCGCGGCGATGTGGCGCCCGTACCACCTGATCGGGCTCGAGCTCGGCGTGTCGATCGCGCGCGTCGGGGGCCGGGGCGAACCGACCGGCGCGCCGCGCTTCGGACAGTCGTGCGACGTGATCGGTGCCACCCGCCAAGCGATGCGCGCCGGCGACTTGATCGACGGCGAGGGCGGCTTCGCGTGCTACGGCTCGATCGCCGACGCGCGCTCGGTTCGCGAACGCCGCCTCGTCCCGCTCGGGCTCGCGAGCGGCCTGCGGTTGATCCGCGACGTGCCGCAAGATCACCCGATCGGGCTCGACGACGTCGACGTCCCCGCCGACTCGTTCCTCTGGCAACTACGCCGAGCCCAAGACGCCATGCTCGCCCCAGCGCTCGCATAACACGAGCGCTGGGCTTGCGAGCGCCGAACCCATCATGACGCGGCGGGGGCTGCGACCTGCGGCGGCTCGTCGAAACCGCTCGGCATCGTCGCCTTACGCCGGGCCAAGAAGATGACGAGTCCGATGATGAAGTACGCGAGGAAGATGTACGGGAACGCGTTGACCGGCGGGGCCGGGACCGGATAGACGCTGCCGACCGCCGGCACGAGCAGACAGACGAGCGCGAGCACCGCGAACGCCGTGTCGCGCGCCTTGAGCTCGCCGAGCTTCTTCAGGTACATCGGCGCCGCGATCGAGACGAACACGTAGGCGCCGAGGAATCCGAAGGCACCGAACGTTCCCGCGTCGCCGAACGCGTCGGAGACCGCCAGGCCCATGAACGTCATCAGCGAGGCGATGCCGAACTCGAGGATCGCGATCACCGTCACCGCGACGTGCGGGGTCGCATTCGACGGATGCGCGGCGCCGGTGGCGGCGTGGAAGAACCCGAAGCGTCCCATCTGATAGACGACCCGCGCGCCGGCGTTCATGCACGAGAGCGCGAGCGAGAAGAAGCTGATCATCGCGCCGACGTCGATCGGGATCTGCAGCCACCCGACGTGGATCAGTTCCGAGAGGGTCGACAGCGGCGTCGTCAGCTTGTCGAGCGGCGGGTTGGCGCCACGCAAGCCGGCGATCTCGACGTAGGAGATGAACACGAAGAACGCGCCGGTGATCAGCAAGCTCGCGATGACCGCGCGCGGGATCGTCTTGAGCGGGTTCTGCGCCTCCTCGCCGAACGCGGTCGCGCATTCGAACCCGACCAAGCTGAAGATCGCGATCACGACGCCCAGGCCCAGCGACGAGAGCGAGCTGTCCTTGAAAGTGAACTGGGTCGCGTCGAAGGTCATGCCGGGATGGCCGAGCACCATGAACGCCAGGATCAAGATGATCCCGACCGAGGCCGACTCGATGATCAGCATCAAGATCGTCGAGAGCCGGATGTCCTTATAGGCGAGGTACCAACTCGCAAGTGCGCACAGCGCGAACAGCACGATCGCCGGCACGTGGAGCCCCATGAAGCCGAGTAATTGCTGGGCGAAGATCGTGAAACCGGTGACGCCGGCGGTGCCGATGAACACGTACGCCCAGATCAAACACCAGCCCGACAAGCCGCCCGTGGTCGGGCCCAAGCCCGCGACGGTGTAGAGAAACATCGAGCCGGTATGTGACGAGCGGCGTGCGAATTGGTTCAGGTTGAAAGCGACGAACAAGAGCATGACGGTGCCGAACGCGTATGCGAGCCAGCTCGCGGTTCCGGTCGTGCCGTACATCAGCGGTACGATCAACGCCGCGGTCATCGTCGGCGAGATCAGCGCGATCGCTTGCGCCAGAACTTCCCAATAATTGAGGCATTGCGCGCGCAGGCGCGGGATATCGGTCATGGTAGAGTGCTCCGCTTCGCATGGTGTCGAGGTTGAGTCTCACTCTACGCGACGACGCGCTCCCGATTGAATGGATGTTTAGCGCGCTGTTGTTCATCCGCGTTCGCTCTTTGCACAATGTTTGCAAAACTTCGCGAAGATCGTGAAAATCGGCACCACGCGCGCCTCCCCCGCCGCGTCGTCGAGCGTGCGCGGATTGGATAGAGCGAGCGTGGTTTGTACAACGTAATGTACATAGCGCGGTTGCATGGCGGCAAGTACCATTGTTTACAAGACGCGCCAGTCCACTTTATAGACTGAACATTTTGGACGTACCGATTTCGCTCGATCGCGGTCGCGACGTTCCGCTGCACCGCCAGTTGTACGACGAACTCCGTAGCGCCATCGTGAGTGGACGGCTCGCGCGCGGAACCCGTCTACCATCGTCGCGCATGCTCGCGGAATCGTTGTCGATTTCGCGCGCCACCGTCACCGCGAGCTTCGCCCATCTGCAGAGCGAAGGCTATCTCGAAGCCGCGATCGGCTCGGGCACGTTCGTGAGCACCGAGCTTCCCGACGAGCCGGCGGCGCGTTCGGGGACGGCGGCCGAACCCGCGCAGCACGAGTCGTTCCGGCTCTCCGCGTACGGCGCTTCGCTCGAGCGCACCGGCGCGCTCGAACCGCCGAGGATCGCGGGGAACGTCGATTTTCGCGACGGTCGCCCGGCTTTCGACGCGTTTCCCTATCACATCTGGAGGCGGCTGGTCGCGCGCGCGATCCGCGAAGGCGGGCGGCGCTTCGACTACGCGCCCGATCCGGCGGGCCACCCGCCGCTGCGCGAAGCGATCGCCGCCTACTTGGGCCGGGTGCGGGCGGTGGAGTGCACGGCCGACGATGTCGTGATCGTCACGGGGTCGCAACAAGCGATCGACCTGACGGCGCGAATCCTCATCGAGCCCGGCGACATCGTGGCAATCGAGGAACCCGGCTACCGGGGCGCGCAGCGCACGTTCGCCGCGCAGGGAGCGGAGCTGTGCGGGGTGCGGGTCGACAACGAGGGGATGCGGGTCGACGAGCTCGCCGCGTGCGGCCCCGTGCGGCTCGTCTACGTCACCCCGTCGCATCAGTTTCCGACCGGCGTCGTGCTGTCGCTCGCGCGCCGGCTCGAACTGTTGCGCTGGGCATCGCGCGCGCGCGCGGTCGTGTTCGAGGACGACTACGACAGCGCGTATCGCTACGGCGGTGCACCGATCGCCGCGCTGCAGGGCCTCGATACCGACGGGCGGGTCGTCTACGTCGGCACGTTCTCGAAGACGATGTTTCCCGCGCTGCGCATCGGGTACGTCGTGATCCCGGCGCCGCTGCGCCACGTGTTCGTGCAAGCCAAGGCGTTCTGCGACCGCCAGTCGCCGATCGTCGAACAGTGCGCGCTGGCCGACTTTCTGAACGAAGGTCACTTCGAGCGGCACGTCCGCCGCATGCGCGCGCTCTACCGCAGCCGGCGCGAGGTGCTGTTGGCGGCACTGCGCCGCCACGCCGGCGACGTCGAGGTGATCGGCGACAGCGCGGGGATGCATTTGATGGCCCGGCTGCCGGTCGACGACGACGACCGGTTCGTGGCCCGGGCCGCCAAGGCGGGCGTGACGCTGGCGACGACGCGTTCGTGCTACCTCGACGCGCCGCGTCCGCACGAGTTCATCTTCGGGTTCGCCGAGGTCGACGAAGCGGCGATCGACGCCGGGGTGGCGCGGCTGGCGGAGGCGCTCCTTTAGCGTTCCCTTCGAGGGTTCGGCCCGGGGCGTGCGAACTCGGCCGCATGGCTGATCCGATCGTCGGTGTCGACGCGGGCGCTTCCTCGACGACCGCTGCGCTCGGCTACGGCGGCGCGGTCGAGCGCACCGCGACGGGGCCGGGCGCCAACGCGACGACCCTCGGGGTCGACGACGCGGCCGACGTCATCGTGCGCACGATTCGCACCGCCCTGGCGGGGGCGCGGCCGAGCGCCGTCTACATCGGCGCGTCTGGCGCCGGCCGCGCGTCGGTGGCCCGGGCGCTCGAAGCGCTGGTCGGGAGCGCGTTCCCCAAAGCCCGGGTGCGCGTCGGCGACGACGCCGCGATCGCGCTGCGCGGGGCCGTTCCCGAAGGGCCGGGGATCGCCCTGATCGCGGGCACCGGCTCGGTCGCCTACGCCGACAACGGGCGCACCGCGCACCGCGCCGGCGGCATGGGGTACCTGATCGGCGATGAGGGTTCGGCGTTCGCAATCGGGTTCGCCGCCGTGAAGCTGCTCGGGCGCGCGCTCGACGGGCGGGCGCGGCACGAGGAGACCGCGGCGCTGGTCGAGCGGGTGCTCGCGGTGGCGTCGCGCGACGAGTTGATCGCGCGCGTCTACGACCGGCGGATCGATCCGGCGAAGATCGCGGCGATGGCGCCGAGCATCGTCGCCTTTGCCGGCAAGGGCAACCGGGCGTCGCGCGAGATCGTCGAACGCGCCGCCAACGACCTCGGCGACTTGGCGTTCGACGTCGCCCGGCTCGCCGAGCTCGAGCACCGGCCGGTGACGATCGTGCTGACCGGCGGCCTGCTCGATGCGCGTTCGTTCTTGACCGAACGGCTCGAAGCGCGCCTGCGCGTCGACTTGCCCGAAGCGGCCGTCGTCCACTCCGCCTCGGCGCCGCACGTCGGCGCGTTGCGGCTCGCGAACGCACTGCTCGCCGAGGTGCCGCGCTGAACGCGGAGCCGGCCGACACCGAAGCCCGCGACCCGGCGACCGCGGGGCTCGACGCGCTCGCGGGCCCGGCCCTCGTGCGCGCGCTGGTCGCGCCGGCGCACGATGCGGTCGACGCCGTCCTGCGCGCCGCCGAACCGCTGGCCGCCGCCGTCGAGGCGATCGCCGCGCGGCTGCGCGAGGGCGGGACGCTGCACTACGTCGGAGCGGGGACGAGCGGACGGCTCGGCATCCTCGATGCGGCCGAGTGCCCGCCGACCTTCGGAGTGCCGCCGGCGCTCGTCCGCGGCCACATCGCGGGCGGTCCCGCGGCGCTCGTCCAGCCGGTCGAAGGCGCCGAAGACGACGAGGCGGCCGGGCGGCACGCGTTCTTCGACCTCGTGACCGCGCGCGATGCGGTCGTCGGGATCTCGGCGAGCGGCCGCGCCCGCTACGTTGTCGGTGCGGTCGCGGCCGCGCGCGAGAAGGGCGCGTTCACCGTCGCGCTCGTCAACGTGGCGTCGAGCCCGCTCGCCGCCGCCGCCGAGCTGGCGATCGCGATGCCGACCGGGGCCGAAGCGCTGGCCGGCTCGACGCGCCTGAAGGCGGGGACGGCTCAGAAGATCGCGCTCAACGCGCTCTCGACCGGGGTGATGGTGCGCCTCGGCCGCGTCTACGACAACTTGATGGTCGACGTCGTTGCCTCGAACGCGAAGCTGCGCCGGCGCGCGCTGGGCCTCGTGCAGCGGCTGGCCGCGGTCGACGAAACCGCGGCCCGCGACTTGCTCGAACGCGCCGGCGGCCGCGTGAAGATCGCCGTCACCATGGCGCGCTGCGGCCTCGATCCCGAGGCCGCGCGCGGATTGCTCGACGAGCGCGGCGGGTCGCTGCGCGCCGCGATCGGAGGCGTGGGATGATCGCTCGACTCTTGCTGGCCGCGTGGTGCTTGCGGTCATGGGCACGCCGGCCGGCGCCGCGCCGGCCGCTCCGGGGGCGCCCCCCGACGGAACGTACGTCTACGCGCTCTACGCGAACGACGCCGAGTTCGGGCGCTCGCAAGTCGTGTTGCGGCGCGACGGCGACTCGATCGCGATCGACGAGCGCGCCGCGGTCGGGCCGGCGACGGCGACGATCCACTCGAAAGTCAGCGCCGCGACGCTGGCCCCGATCGAATACGAGAGCGCCTACGCGACCGACAGCCGCAGCGAGTCGCGGCACGTGACCCTCGACGATGCGCACGCGCAGGTCGCGGGCGTCGGCCCGGCGCCGGAGACGATCTCGCTCGTGGCCGGATCGGCGCACTTCAGCATCTTCGATCAGGCCTTCGTCAGCGGGTTTGCGCTGCTGCCCGCGCAGATCGCGTTCTGGCAGCCCAAGGTGCTCACCGGCGTGCTGCCGCTGCGCGCGGTCGGATTTCCGCTCGTGCTCGCCAGCGGCGACGACGGCACGATCCCGCGGCCGGCGTTCGTGGAAGCAGGTGACGTGTCGGTCGCGTTCGCCTCGCCGACGCCGCTGCGGGTGTGGTACGACCCCCAAACGATGGTGCTCGACGGGCTCGAAGTCCCGGCGCAGAACCTGCAGATTCGCCTCGTTTCGCGCTCCTTGCAGCCGATGTGAGGCGGTTCGTTGCCGCGTTCGCGCTGGCGCTCGCGCTGTTGGCGTGCGGGGCCTCGCCGGCGCGCGCGCAAGCGCGCCCGGTGCTCGCGCTCGTCCCGCTCGACGATCGTCCGGTCACGTACCAATTGCCGGTCATGCTCGGCGCGATCGCCGGCATCGACGTGCGACCCCGCCGGCGCACGCGCTCGGCCGCTATTTGACCTTCGGCGACCCCGACGCGGTCGCGCGTTGGCTGCGTTCGGACGACACGCAGCCGGCCTTTGCGTTCGTGCTGTCGGCCGACATGCTCGCCTACGGCGGCCTGATCGCCGCGCGCACGCCGCAGACGCCGGCGTTCCTCGCGATCTCGCGCCTGCGCGACGCCGCGGCGCTGCGCGCCTTGCGTCCGCAGGCGCGCTTCTGACGCGTTCGGCACGGTGATGCGCTTGGCCCCGACCGGCGTGCCGGAACCTGGGGGCAGCGGCCGGCTTCTTTGCGGCCGGCGACGACGTCGAGCTGCCGACGCGTTACGCGAACCTCTCCCGATCCGCCGCAGCGCGCGGACGACATCGCGACCGCGCAGCGCTTGCGGGCGCGCTTGGGCCCGGTGCTCGACGCGTATCCCGCGGCCCGCGCGCGCGATCTCGACGTCGATCTCTTCGAACTGCAGCTCACCGCCGAAGGCGGCTTCGACCGGCTGGTGCTCGGACAAGACGACGCCGGTCCGCAAGGCCTGCACTTGCGCGATTTGGCGGCGCTGCGGGCGTTCGTCGGACGTGGGGGCTCGGCGCGCGCGCCGCGATCGAACCGGGCGCCGACGAACTGGGCATGGTGCTGCTGGCGCGCGCGCTCGTCGACCGGGCCGCGCGATCGCCGGCGATCGACGTCGTCTACTCGCGGCCCGACGGCGGTGCCGACAACGACCCGCTCGAATTCGCGCCGATCGATACGACCGTCGCCGACATCGTGCGCGCGTGCAGGCGCACAGCGGGTCGCGCGCGACGCCGACGTGACCCTCTTCGTGCGCGTGACGAACACGAGCGCCGCACAGGAGACGCGCGTTTCTGGCCGCGATCGCCGCCGCCGTGGCGCGCGGCAATCGTCGCCGTCGCCGACCTGACGTTTCTCGGCGACTCGATGCCCGAGCAGCGCGCGCTCGTCGACGAGTTGATCGCGGCGAAGCTCGCCGGCCGGATCGACGCGTTCGCGTCGTGGAACACGACCGCGAACACCGTCGGCACGGCGGTCCCCGAAGCGCTGACGGTGCTGCTCGCGAAGCGCGCGGGCACGTTCGCGGCGCGCGCCCACGCGCAGTTCATGCTCGACCGCTACGTCGACGACTACGCTTTCCACGACTTCGTGCGTCCGGCGATCAACGATATGCTTGCCAAAGCGGGCGTCGAAGACCACACGTACTTGCTCCCCGAAGTCGCCGAAGGCATCGCCAGTCAAAACCGTTGGCTCTTGTGGCAACGCGGGCTCGACTTGCTCGCGCGCATCTATCCGCAGTACCGGGATGCGGGCATGACGATCACGCTGCCGTGGGATCGAACGTTCGAAACGCAGATCGACGTCGACCTCGCGCGCGAGCGCCGCTAGAGAGAGCGTTGGCCGCGCACGTCCTCGCGGCTACGCCGCGGTCAGCCGGAACACTTCCATGAGGCGTGGTTTGGCTTCGAAGCCGATGCCGGGGATGTCGGGCAGGCGCGCGTAGCCGGCGTCGATCGGCACGTTGTCGGCGAACCCGCCGAAGGGCGCGAACACCTGCGGATACGACTCGTTGCCGCCCAAGCCGAGCCCGGCCGCGATCCCGAGCGCGAACTGGTGGCCGCCGTGCGGGATGCAGCGGCGCGCCGACCAGCCGTACTCCGGCAGCATCGCGAGGATGCGCAGGTACTCGACGAGCCCGTAACTGAGGACCGGATCGAATTGCAGCCAGTCGCGATCGGCCCGCATGCCGCCGTACCGCACGAGGTTGCGCGCGTCGGCGAACGAGAAGAGGTTCTCTCCGGTGGCGAGCGGCCCGTCGTAGCGCGCGGCCAGCTGCGCCATCGCGTCGTAGTCGAGCGGGTCGCACGGCTCTTCGTACCAGCGCAGCCCGTACGGTGCGATCGCCGCGCCGAAGTGCAACGCCTCATCGAGGGTGAAGCGGCCGTTGACGTCGACCATCAGCGCGGAACCGTCGCCGACGACCGCGAGCACCGCTTCGATCCGCCGCAGGTCTTCGTCGAGCGGGGCGCCGCCGACTTTCATCTTGACCACGGTGTAGCCGAGCGCGAGGTACGCGCGCATCTCGTCTTGCAGCGCCGCGAGATCCTTGCCCGGCGCGTAATAGCCGCCCGCGGCGTACGTGAAGACACGCTCGTCGGGGGTCCCGCTCCCGAAGCGGTTCGCGAGCAGACGGTACAGGGGTTGACCTTCGATCTTGGCGACCGCGTCCCACACCGCCATGTCGATCGTCCCGACCGCGACCGAGCGTTCCCCGTGCCCGCCGGGCTTCTCGCCGGTCATCATCACGTCCCGGATCTTGAACGGATCGAGGTTCGTCCCGTCGTCGTTGACGAGCGCTTCGGGCGGCGCGCGCCGCAGCCGCGGGATCAGGCGTTCCTGCACGATCCCGCTGGCCGCATAACGCCCGTTCGAGTTGAAGCCGTAGCCGATCACGAGCCGCCCGTCGCGCATCACGTCGGTGACGACCGCGACGGTCGACGCGGTCATCTGCGAGAAGTCGATCCACGCGTTGCGGATCGGCGCGTGCATCGGCGCGGCCCGCTCGACGATGTCGACGATCTTCACGCGACTACCCGACGTGCTGGCACAGCTCGATCAGAACGCCGCCGGTCGACTTGGGGTGCAGGAACGCGATCAGGTTGCCGTGCGCGCCGCGGCGCGGCCGTTCGTCGATCAGCCGCACGCCCTGCGCTTTTGAGCTTGGCGAGTTCGGCCGCGACGTCGTCGACGCGGTAGGCGGTGTGGTGCAGCTTGGTCGCCGCCTCGCCGCGGAAGCGCGCGATCGGCGAGTCGTCCGAGAGCGGGCGCAGCAGCTCGATGACCGAGTCGCCGGCCCGCAGGCCGACCGCCTCGACGCCCTGGTCGGCGACGATCTCGCGATAGACTTGCTCGAAGCCCAGCGTGTTGCATGTAGAGCGCGATCGTGCGCCTCGAGGTCGGCGACGACGATCGCGACGTGGTCGATCGACCGCCGTTCATGCGACGCACCTCGGCGCGCGACGTAGACCCCGAAGACCGTCGCGCAGCGCGTTCGCGATCTCGCCGAGCGTCGCGCCGGCGTCGACCGCTTCGACGAAGATGCGGCATCAGATTGTCGCCCGCGTCGGCGGCGCGCCGCACGTCGGCGAGCGCCGCTCGACGGCGGCCGCCGTCGCGCGCCGCGCGGAAGGCGCGCAGCCGCGCGACCTGTTCGCGCTTCGATCGCCGCGTCGATGCGCTGGATCGGAATGTGCACGCGCGCGCGCGCCGTCGGCGAACTTGTTGACGCCGACGACGACCGCGGCGCCGCGTCTCGATCGCCTGTTGCGCGCGGTACGCCGAGTCGGCGATGCGCGCTCTGCATCCAGCCCGCTCTCGATCGCGTCGACGCTGCCGCCGAGCGCGTCGACTTCGGCGATCAGATCGCGCGGCGCGGTCGATCAGCGCCTTCGGTCAGCGCTTCGACGTAGTACGAGCCGGCCAGCGGGTCGACGACGTCGGTGACGCCGCTCTCGTAGCCGATGATCTGCTGCGTGCGCAGGGCGACGCTTGGCCGCCTCGGCGGTCGGCAAGCCCAGCGCTTCGTCCTTGCCGTTCGTGTGCAGCGACTGCGTGCCGCCGAGCACCGCCGCGAGCGCCTGCATCGTCACCCGCACGACGTTGTTGTCGGGTTCTTGCGCGGTCAGCGTCGAGCCGCCGGTCTGCGTGTGGAAGCGCAGCATCTGCGAGCGCGGGTCCGTGCGAGCCGAACTCGTCGCGCACGATGTGCGCCCACAGCGAGCGCGCGGCGCGGAACTTGGCGATCTCTTCGAAGAAGTCGTTGTGCGCGTTCCAGAAGAACGAGATGCGCGGCGCGACCTCGTCGACGTCGAGGCCGGCGGCCGCGCGCCGCCCGCAGGTACGCCTTCGCGTTGGCGAGCGTGAACGCGATCTCTTCGAGCGCGGTCGAGCCGGCTTCGCGGATGTGGTAACCGGAGATCGAGATCGTGTTCCACTTCGGGCACGTTCGCGCGCGCAGTACGCCATCACGTCGGTGACCAGGCGCATCGACGGTGCCGGCGGATAGATGTAGGTGCCGCGCGCGACGTACTCCTTGAGCACGTCGTTCTGCACCGTGCCGCCGAGTTTGTCGAACGGGATGCCGCGGCGGCGCGCGACGGCGAGCACCATCGCGAGCAGGATCGAAGCGGGCGCGTTGATCGTCATCGAGACGGTCACTTTGTCGAGCGGGATCCCGTCGAAGAGCGTTCGATGTCGGCGACCGTGTCGATCGCGACCCCGACCTTGCCGACTTCGCCGCGCGACTGCGGCGCGTCGGAGTCGTAGCCCGAGCTGCGTCGGCAGATCGAACGCGACCGACAAGCCGGTCTGTGCCCGGGCGAGCAGGTAGCGGTAGCGCGCGTTCGACTCGGCGGCGCTGCCGAAGCCGGCGTATTGGCGCATCGTCCAGAGCCGGCCGCGGTACATGTCGGCCCGCACGCCGCGCGTGAACGGGTACTTTCCGGGCACTTCGCCGGCCGGATCGCCGTCAGTATAGAACGGAAGGATCGGGATACCGCTGCCGTTCTCGTCGCGGGCGCGGCTCGGCTTGTCGCTGCTCATGATTGACCTTTCTTCACGTCCGCAGACCATCCGCCCGATCGGCGCGGCGCGCGCCGTAGACGAAGATTGCGGCGAGGAGTACGTTGCCGGGGATGGGGCCGATCGTTTTCCAGGTGGCGACGACGTGCCCGCGGGCGATTTCGATCGCCGGCAACACCGCCGCCAGTGCTTGGTCGAGCGCGCATATCCACAGGAGGGGCCGCGCCGTCGTCGGAAACCGCAGCGCGGTGAGGTACACCATCGCCGCGACCAGGAATTCACCCCCCGCCACCGTGGTGAGCGCGGGATCTTTGGTCGGCACGTCCAGGAGCGGGCCGAGCAGATTCTGGAAGAACAAGGCGAGGATGGCTACGAACGCATCGATCGCAAAACCGAGGATCAGCGCGACCCGAACGATCGTGCTTGGGACGTCTTGAAAGCGCACCCGGGAATCGTTTGATGTACGACGACCAGGGTCTTTCGCTCGAGGCGCAACGGTTGCGCTATCATGTCGAAAATTCTCCGCTCGGCGTCATCGAGTGCGACCATGCGTTCAGGATCACCCACTGTTCCCGGCGCGCCGCCGACCTGTTCGGTTTCGCGCCTGAGGAACTGGTCGGCCGCGAGGTCGGCGAGTCGGGGCTGGTGCATCCCGGCGACACCGGTGAGTTCGAGGCGGTGACCGACCGGCTGCGCCGCGGCGCCGAGCGCCGCAACGTCGTCGTCAACCGCAACGTTGCCAAAGACGGCCGCGTGCTGCTCTGCGAGTGGTACAATTCGGCACTGTACGATGCCGAGGGACGGCTCGTCTCGATCCTGTCGCTCGTGCACGACATCACGGTCGAAGTGCGCGGCGCCGAGCTCGACGCCTGGCTTTCCGACGCGAGCAAACGGCTCGCGGAGTCGCTCGACCTCGCGCAGACGCTGCGCACGATCGCGACCGTGCCGCTGCCGCTGTTTGCCGATTTTTGCCGGGTCGATCTGGCGGATGCCGACGGGCGCATTCGCACCGAAGCGATCGCGCACGTCGATGCGGAGCGAAACGCGGCCCTACAACGCTGGGTGCACCGCTACCCGATCGTCATCCGCGGCCGTCTCGAAGTCCCGGGGCGCATCCGCGGCTTGCCGCTGTTCTGGCCGATCTCGGAACCGGTCGTGTACGAATCGAGCGCCGACGATGCCGGCCACGTCGTCTTTGCGGGCGAAGCGTACGTCCTCTCGGTGCCGTTGATCGCGCATGGGACCGTGCTCGGCGCGCTGACCTTCGCGTTGTGCGACTCGACCCGCCGCTACTACGACGGCGACCGGCGGTTCGCCGCCGAGCTGGCCTACCGGTGCGCGCTCGCGATCGACAATGCGCGGCTGTTCGAACGCGAGCACCGGGTGGCCGACACGCTGCAGCGCGCGATGTTGCCCGCGTCGGCGCCGAAGGTGCCGGGGCTGTCGTTCTCGACCGCGTATTCGCCCGCCGCGGCTGAATCCGAAGTCGGCGGCGACTGGTACGACGCCTTCGCCCTGGGCGACGGCCGCGTCGCGGTCTCGATCGGCGACGTGACCGGTCACGGACTCCTGGCCGCGGTCGTCATGGGAAGCGTGCGGCAGTCGATCCACGCGGCCGCCCTCGGCGACTCCGATCCTGCGGTCGTGCTGGAACGCGCGAACCGGATGCTGCTGCAGCACGACCGGGCTACGATCGTCACCGCGATCTTCGGGATCATCGACCCGGCCGCGGGGACGTTCACGTACGCGACCGCCGGCCATCCGCCGCCGCTCCTGGCGGATTCGGGCGGGGTGCGCGCGCTCGATTGCGCCGGCTTGCCGTTGGGGCTGCGCGGCCCCGAAGACACCGCGGTCTTCACGGTGGGTCTCGAGCGCGGCGCGTTGCTCGTGCTGTACACCGACGGGCTGATCGAGTTCTCCCGCGATCTGCTGGGCGGCGAACGCGCGCTCGCCGAGGCGGTGGCGGCCGAGTACGCGAGCCCTTCGCGCGATCCCGCGCAATCGATCAAGGAACGGGTGCTGGCGCGTAAGCCGCAGACCGACGACATCGCGATTTTGGTCGCGGCCGTCGCGCCGCGTCCGGTGCGCAGCACGTGGACGCTGCCGGCGCGCGACCGGGCGCAAGCGCACGCGATCCGCCGCGACATCTCCGAACTGCTGCGCGAGCACGCGCGCGCCGGTTGCGACCTGACCTCGGCGGAAGTCGCGATCGGCGAACTGCTGGCCAACGCGGTCGAGCACGCGCCCGGCGACGTCGAGATCGTGCTCGACTGGACGATGGACGAAGCCGTGATTATCGTCGGCGACTTGGGCGCCGACGTGCCGACGCGGGGCGCGCTGCCGGCCGATCCGCTCGCCGAACGGGGACGCGGGCTCTACCTCCTCGGCCGGCTTGCGCGCGGCTTCTCGGTGATGCAGGAGCCGGGCGGCGTTACCCGGCTCATGGCGGTGCTCAACGTCGAGCGAGAGGTCGCGTCAGGGCGTACGGACCCGGAACCCGACCCGTCCGCAGACGGCGTCGAACGCGTAGTCGGTGCGAGCGATGACGTAGCGCCCGGTATTGACGAACGCCGTCGTCCGTGAGCTTCCCGACCACCGCGCGAGCACCGGCGGCAGGCCCGCGCCGGCGGGCGCTCCGTTCGTCGCCTCATAGGTGAACGCCGGCCCGTTCGGACCGGGTGCGGTAACGCTGATCGCCGTCCCGCCGGGGATGGCCCGGGCGAGCGCCGGTGGCCGTTGCGCCGCGGGCAGCGAGAAGATCATCGTCGCCAAGCCCGTGTCGACCAGCACCGTGCCGCAGGCCGCGAACGGCGGGGTCACTGCCGGGAAGGCGAAGCACCCGGGAGTGGTTTCCCAGTCGCCCGGGGTCGTCGCCGATTTCGCGAGGGGGACGAACGCGAAGCCGGCGGTGTTCTGCGCCGTCAGCCCGAGTTCGATGCGGTCGGCCGCGATGACGTAACCCGCGTGCATCGCGCCCGACACGACCGGGGCGATTCGCAGGAACAGGTTCGCATCGAGCGGGTCGCCGAGGCCGGCGCCGCCCGCTCCGAATCCGTGCCGCCCGAAGCCGACCCCGGCCATGCCGAGCGCGGTGACGCGATCGCGCGGCGAACAGCGCGGGTAGCCGGGCGCGCAATCGACGCGCTCGACGCCGAGCACCGGCATCGGCGCGGTCTCGATGCGCTCCGCGCCCGCCTCGAGCGTCACTTTGGCCATGTAATATTCGCCGCGCAGGATGCGGCCGCTGCTCGAGTACGCGATCTGTCCCGGCTTCCCGGTGTCGACCGCGGCGGCGCCGATCGTGCTGCGCGGAACCGCGAGGCCGCGCGAACCGGTGTCGACTTGCACGGAGTGCAGCGGGCCGCCGCCCACCGAGATCCGCACGTGCCAGCCGTTTTTGAGATTGTTGGTCACCGCGCGCAGCGGAATCACTGCCCGCTGCGCTCCCAGCGTGCACTCCGCCGCGCCGGCGCTCCGCCCGCAAAGCACGAGCGCGAGCAGCGCGACGGCGGCGCGCTTCACTCGATCGTCAACAGCGGGGCCCGCG
Source organism: Vulcanimicrobiota bacterium (assembly GCA_963749395.1). Classification (GTDB taxonomy): domain Bacteria; phylum Vulcanimicrobiota; class Vulcanimicrobiia; order Vulcanimicrobiales; family Vulcanimicrobiaceae; genus CAVVMT01. The sequence continues at coordinate 164,282 of CAVVMT010000008.1, read as the reverse complement.
TCTCGACGGTCGCGCCCGCGGCGACGTGCACCTTTTGCACCGTCCCCGCTTTGTGGGCGCGGATCTCGTTCATCATCTTCATCGCTTCGATCACCGCGACGACTTGATTCGCGGTCACGGTGTCGCCCTGCGCGACCGGCACTTCGACGACGACGCCGTGGATCGGCGAGAGCACGTCGTTTCCGGCCGGCGCGTTGCTGCGCCGCTCGCCGCCCTTCTTGGGCTTGGGAGCGGTCCCGCCCGCGGCCGCACCGGCCGCGACCGGCCTGTCGATCCATCGCACGCGGAAGAGCCGGTCGTTGACTTCGACGCGCAGCACGCCCGCGTCGCCCTCGGCCGGCGCGGCGACGGCGACCGCGACGGCGCCGTTCCCGGCCGCGGCGCCGGCCGCAAGCGCGCCGGCGCGCGACGCGGCGAACGGTTCGAGGGTGGCGGTGCCGTACGACGCGTCGCGCACGGGCGCGAAGTCGATCAGCTCGCGCAGCAGCGGCAGCGTCGTCGGCACGCCGACGATGACGAACTCGTCGATCGCGCGGCGCAGACGCTCGAGCGCTTCGTCGCGCGAGCGCGCCCAGACGATGAGCTTGGCGATCATCGAGTCGTAGTCGGGCACGACCGTGAAGCCCGGGAACGCGGCCGAGTCGACCCGCACGCCGAAGCCGCCGGGCTCGCGGTACTGGGTGACGGTGCCGGGCGCGGGCCGGAAGTTCTTGGCCGGATCTTCGGCGTTGACGCGCACTTCGATCGCATGGCCGTGGAAGTCGATCGCGTCTTGGGTGACGTCGAGCGGCAACCCGGCGGCGACCCGCAATTGCTCGCGCACGAGGTCGAGTCCCGAGATCATCTCGCTGACCGTATGCTCGACTTGAATGCGCGTGTTCATCTCGAGGAAGAAGAACTCGTCGCCGGCGACCAGGCATTCGATCGTGCCGACGCTGTCGTAGCCGATCGCCTGCGCCGCCCGCACGCCCGCGTCGCGCATCCCGCGGCGCACCGCCTCGGGGATCGCGGCCGGGGCCTCTTCCCACACTTTCTGGTGGCGCCGCTGCAGCGAGCAGTCTCGCTCGCCGACGTGCACGACGTGGCCGTGCTTGTCGGCCAAGACCTGCAGCTCGACGTGTTTGGGATTGTCGAGGTAGCGTTCGGCGTACACCATCGGGTTCTTGAAATACGCTTCGGCTTCGCGGACTGCGGTCGCGAACGCCGAGTCGATCTCATCGAGGGTGCGGGCGACCTTGAGCCCCTTGCCGCCGCCGCCTCCCGACGCTTTGAGCGCCAGCGGCAGCCCGTACTTTTCCGCCGCCGCGCGCGCCCCGGCGGCGTCGGCGATCGCTTCGGTTCCGCCGGGGACGACCGGGACCCCGGCCGCGACCATCGCGACGCGGGCCCGTACTTTGTCGCCCATCGCGTCGATCGCGGCGGCGTGCGGGCCCACCCAAACGAGGCCTGCGGCGACGACCGCGCGGGCGAAGTTAGCGTTCTCGGCCAAGAATCCGTAGCCGGGATGGATCGCATCGGCCCCGCTGCGCGCGGCGATTTCGAGGATCTTCTCGACGTTGAGGTAGCTTTGCGCCGGTTGCGCCGGCCCGAGCAGATACGCTTCGCCGGCGAAGCGCACGTGGAGCGCGTCGCGGTCGGCCTCGGAATACACCGCGACGGTCGCGATGCCGAGCTCCTTGGCCGAGCGCATGACGCGGATCGCGATCTCGCCGCGGTTGGCCACGAGCAGCTTGCGGATGGGAAAGTCAGACACGGCGGAGCCTTCCGGCGATGCGCCAAGGGTTGGCGCGCGGAGCGCGGCGCAAGAGGTCGAGCGGCGCGTCGATGCGGTTCGCGAGCGCCCAGCGCGCGCGCGGCGATTCGGCAGTGGGCGGCGCCGGCTCGAACAGGGTGAGGGTAGTGGCGATGGCGGCCAGTTCGGCGAGCAGGTTGTCGTTCACGGACGGCGCTCGGGAACGTCGAGCATGCCCATCGCGTGATAGCCGCCGTCGACGAAGTGCACGTCGGCGGTCACCGCGCGCGACAGGTCGGACGCCAGATAGACGGCCGTGTTGCCGACGTCTTCGGGCGTGACGCCCCGGCGCAGCGGGGCAACCGCTTCGACGAAGGGGATCATGCGCGACGAGCCTCCGACGGCCCGCATCGCCGCCGTCTTGATCGGTCCGGCGGAGATCGCGTTGACGCGGATGCCGCGTTCGCCCAAGTCGTAGGCGGCGTAGCGGACGGCGGCCTCGAGCGCGGCTTTGGCGATGCCCATCACGTTGTACGATGGGACGATCGCGGTCGCGCCGAGATACGTCAGGGCGATGACGCTTGCGCCGTCGTTGAGCCGCTCGTGCAGCGCGTCGACCAGCGCGAGCAGCGAGTACGCCGAAACGTCGAGCGCGAGTGCGAACCCGGCGCGTGAGGTCTGGTAGGTTTTGCCGCCGAGATCGTCCTTGTTGGCGAACGCGATGCAGTGCACGAGCACGTCGAGCGGCGGTGCTTCTTGGCCGAGGCGGGCGAGCATCGCGTCGTTGCTCACGTCGCATTCGATCGTCGTCGCGCCGATCTCGGCGGCCAATCGCTCCACTTCCGCGAGCACTCGTTCGTTTTGATAGGCGAGCATGACGCGGGCCCCGTGCGCCACGAACGCGCGGGCGATGCCGGTGGCGATGCTCCAGCGATTCGCGACGCCCGTCACCAGCGCCGTCTTGCCTTCCAACAGCTTCACAAGTCTTACGTATTCCGGGCCGGCCGTTGCATTAGCCTCTTCACGCGGTGATCTGCGCGGGCGCGGTGATCGTGCGCGTCGTGCCGGCGCCGGGGAGCGGGGCCGCCGCGTGCACCGTGCGCTCCAGCGCGGCGAACGCGGCCCAGGCGAACGGCGCTTGCGGGACGAGCCCGTATCCGAATGCCACGAACGTATCGACGTGCGTCCCGCCCTCGACCAGATACAGCGCGTGCTGCGCGCTCCGTCCGGCGGCGCGCACCGCGTCGGCGTATGCGACCGCATTGTGCGAGGGCGTGATGAAGGTGTCGCGGGTGCCGGCGATCGAGATCAACGGCCGGCCGATCGCGCCGCTGTGCGCGAAGGTCGCGATCGCGCGCTTCGCGTCGGCCGACGGCGCGTAGGCGGCGCGCAGTTCGGCCCGGGCCAGCCCCGTGCCGTCGATCGTTCCGGGAAGCCGTTTGGCGTCCCACGTGTTCGGCTTCAGCGGCGTCTTGGCGTAGTCGGCGGAGGCCGCCGGGTCGATCAGCAGCGCGTATGCGTAGACGGTGAGATCGGCATAGTACGGGGCGACGTTCGAGTAGTACTCGCACCACAGCGAAGGATGGGCGAGGTCGTCCTGGGTGACGTCGGGCGGAAATCCGGCCGCGGCGATCGCGGCGGCCGACTCCGCCGAGCGAAACCCGCTGACGACGTAGTTCTGCATCGCGTGCAGGAACGGCGGCAGATACGTCAGGAGGCTGTTGTCGGGATTCCAGTACACGCCCGCCCAGTCGACGCCGCCGTCGACCAGGTCGGGCCGCGTTTCGAGCAGCGTCCGCACTTGCGCGCCGCCGTTCGAGAGCCCGACCGCCAGGGTGCGCTGCGGCGCGCGGCCGTACTCGTCGCGCAGCAGATTGCGCGCGAACGCGACCAGCGCGACGTAGTCGTCGTTCCAGCTCGCGATCGAAACTTTCGGGCCGAGCGCGCCGATGCGAATTGCGAGGCCCTTGCTCTCGAGGCCACCGCTGTCGAATGGGATCGGGTATGCGGTGGGCGGTGAGACGACGTCGGTGATGCTTTCGACGACGGCGTTGACCGCGATCCCCTTGTTGCTGGCGGCGTACGCATAGCCTTTGGAGAGCACCAGGTCGCTCCACACGGCATCGCTCGCGAACTCGCTGCGGAAGGCCGGCGTCCCGGCGACGACGAGATCGCCGTTCCAGCGCGCCGGAACGCGAATGACGTACCGCTCGCCGAGCGCATACGACCCGAGGTATTGGCGGCCCGGAATCGGTTGCGCGGCCGGCGAGGGGGTGGTGGCGGCGATCAGCGCCTTGGCGTCGCCGGCCGGGTCGTAGCCGGGCGTCGCGTCCGGCAGCGGAGCGTGGCCGAAGCGCAAGTCGGCGACGGCAGTGCCGCCGGTCGCCGCTTCAGCGCTTCGCATGAGACCCGGCACGGCGGCCGCCCCGCCCGCGAACCGGACGAAATCGATCCTGCGCACGCGATCCTCCTCGTGACACTACAGCGGGATGTTGCCGTGTTTACGCTGCGGGCGTTCGACGCGTTTGTTGGCGAGAATGTCGAGCGAACGCGCGATGACGCGCCGCGTGTCGTGCGCATCGATCACGTCGTCGATGTAGCCGCGCTGGGCCGCGATGAACGGGTTCGCGAACCGCTCGGTGTAGCGCGCGATCAGTTCGTCGGCTTTGGCTTCGGGGATCGGCGCGCTCGCGATCTCGCGGCGGAAGATCGTGCGCACCGCGCCGGCCGGACCCATGACCGCGATCTCGGCCGTCGGCCACGCGACGTTGACGTCGGCGCGAATGTGTTTGGACGCCATGACGTCGTACGCGCCGCCGTAGGCCTTGCGCGTGATGACCGTGATCTTCGGCACCGTCGCTTCGGCGAACGCATAGAGCAGCTTCGCGCCGTGCTTGATGATGCCGCCGTACTCTTGATTCGTGCCGGGCAGGAAGCCGGGCACGTCGACGAAGGTGACCAGCGGGATGTTGAACGCGTCGCAGAAACGCACGAAGCGCGCGCCCTTGATCGACGAGTCGATGTCGAGCACCCCGGCGAGCGATTGCGGCTGGTTCGCGACGATCCCGATCGAGCGGCCGCCGACGCGGCCGAAGCCGACGACGAGGTTGGTCGCGTAGAGCGGCTGGATCTCGAAGAAGTCGTTGTCGTCCAGACACGGGACGATCGCGTCGAGGATGTTGTACGGCTTGTTCGGCGAGTCGGGGATCAGATCGTCGAGCTCGTCGACCGTGCGCATCGGGTCGTCATCGGTCGGGACGAGCGGCGGGTCTTCGAGATTGTTTTGCGGGACGAACGAGAGCAGGCGGCGCGTCTGTTCGACCATCTCGTCTTCGTCCACGGCCGTCAAGTGCGTGACCCCGCTGCGGGTCGCGTGGGTGATCGCGCCGCCGAGTTCCTCGAACGTCACCTCCTCGCCGGTCACCGTCTTGATGATCTCGGGGCCGGTGATGAACATCTGCGCGATGCCTTCGACCATGATCGTGAAGTCGGTGATCGCCGGCGAGTACACCGCGCCGCCGGCGCACGGCCCGGCGATCAGACTGATCTGCGGGATGACGCCGCTGGCCTGGACGTTGCGCCAGAAGATCTCCGCGTAGCCGCCGAGGCTGACGACGCCTTCTTGGATGCGCGCGCCGCCCGAGTCGTTGATGCCGATCACCGGCGAGCCGGTGCGCACGGCGAGGTCCATCACCTTGCAGATCTTCTCGGCGAACACTTCGCCGAGCGACCCGCCCAGCACGGTGAAGTCCTGCGAGAAGAGGAAGATCTGGCGCCCGTCGATCGTGGCCCGGCCGGTGACGACGCCGTCGCCGAGAAAGAGCTTCTCGTCGAGCCCGAACGCGGTGGTGCGGTGGACCGCGAAGCGGTCGAGTTCGACGAACGAATCCGGATCGACGAGCGCGTCGATGCGTTCGCGGGCGGTGCGTTTGCCGCGCGCGTGCTGGCGATCGATCGCCTCTTGCCCGGCCGGGGCGAGCGACTCCTCGCGCATCCGCTCGAGCGCCTTTTCGCGCCCGCGCGTCGTCAGGTAGTCCCGCGATTCCGAATCCAACATCGACGCGGGCTTCGAACCGGCAGAAGAGCGCCCCTTGGTGGGTTGGGGCCCTTACGCCGCAACCCGCCGCCTCGCGCTTCGCGCTTGGCGCGGTCGACCTGCGGTTCGCGAATGAACCGCCGCCCCGCGCTCTCGGACCGGAAAGCGCTACCAGATGCCGAGTTGGAGCTTGGCGTCGTCGCTGGCCATCGTGCGCGGGTCCCAGGGCGGGTCGAAGGTGATGTCGACCTGCACGCCCTTGACGCCGTCCATCGACTCGACTTTCGATTCGACCGCTTGCTTGAACATCGGCCCCACGGGGCACATCGGCGACGTCAGGGTCATCGTGACGGCGACGTTCTCGCTCTCGTCGCCGGACACCGCGATGTCGTAGATGAGGCCGAGGTCGACGATCCCCATGTGCAGTTCGGGGTCTTCGACGGTCGCGAGCGCTTCTCGAACTTGGTCTTGGGTCGGCATGGTGTTCCTCCGGTTTTCTGATGGATGGTCGTCGCGCGCCGGGCCATGCCCGCGAAGCCCTAGACTTCAGGACCGCTCCGGTTGGTTCCGGCCGGAACGATTCCGTTCACTTTCCGGACACGGCGCCGTATAATCGGAGGACGATGATGCTCGGCGTGCGCGATTTGGAAAAGCTGCAAGCCGCCTTCCCCGACCTGCAGATGGAGTTGGTCGGCGGCAAGGTCGTGGTCATGAGCCCCTCGGACATCCGGGCGGCCGCCGTGGCACTACGATTCGCATCGAGGCTCGCGCCCTACGTCGAGGCACGGCGACTCGGAACGCTGGCCGGCGCCGACGGCGGTTACGTGCTGCCCAACGGCGACGTGCGCGCGCCCGACGTGTCGTTCGTTTCGTACGAGCGGCTGCGCAGCGTACCGAGCGCGTACGCGCGCGCAACCCCGGAGTTCGTCGTCGAGGTGCGCTCCTCGAGCGACCGGCGCAGCGAGGTGTTCGCCAAGCTGCGGGCCTTCCTGGCGTTGGGCGCGCTGGTCGGCGTCTATGTCGATCCCCGGGCATGCGAGGTGGCTATCGTGCGCGCCGGCTGGGACGACGAAGTGCTGCGCGACGGCGACGAGATTCGCGTGCCGGAGCTGTTCGCAGGGTGGAAACTGCCGGTCGCCGAGCTGTGGCCGCCCGATGGTCCAGTGACAAAGCAACCACTCGACAACTGACGGGCGGTACGGGCGAGCCCGCGTCGAATGACCGGCCGATGACGTCCACCGCTGCGGCGGATGCAGGCGCATCGGTAAGGAGCAAGCTCCTCGCCGTCGCCGTGGCGTTGAGCTTGCTCGCCGGATCGCTGCTGTCGATCCGGCTCGGCGGCCTGCAAGGCCCGCATCTGCCGGCGTTCATCTCGATCGTCGCGACGCTCTGGTGCGCGGCCGACTTGCTGACCGCCTTTCTGCTCTACGTAAACTTTCGCGTCACCGGGACGGTCGGCTTCCTTGCGATCGCCTGCGCGTACTGCGTCACCGGCGTGCTCACGATGCCGTATCTGCTGGCATTTCCCAACATCTTCTTTTTCGGCAAGCAGCTGCAGCAGGTCTCGATCACGCTCTGGCTGATCTGGCACGTCCTCTTTCCGCTGATCGTCGGGACGTGTCTGTGGGTCGATCCGTTGCTGCGCGGACGCTGGATCGATCAAGGCACGGTCAAGGAGCTGGGCAATCGCGTGCTGGGCGGCGTCGCGCTGGCCGCCGCGGCACTGGGCTGCGCGGTGTGGAGCTTGCACGCGCAGCTGCCGCGCTGGGTCGAAACGGGGCGCTTTCTTCCCGCTTATACGCATGCCGCCGCGCCGCTGGTCACCACGTTGAATCTCTTCGTCTGCGCTTCGATCGTGGCGCGCGTCCGGCGCCCCTCGGCGCTCCACGTGTGGCTGGCGGTCGCGCTCTTCGCGACCGGGCTCGACGGTGCGCTCAACACGTTCTCGACATCCCGTTACACGTTCTCGTGGTATGTCGGGAAGGTCGAAACGCTGATCACCGCAACCGTGCTGTTGGGCGTGCTCCTGAGCGAAGTGGAGTCGCTGTATTCGCGGATCGCGAACTTCGCGCTGCTCGATCCGCTGACGGGGTTGCGCAACCGCCGCAGCTTCGACGACGCGGCGCAGTTCGTCTTCGGCGTCAGCCGCCGCAAGGGGCTCTCCGTCGCGGTCCTGATGATCGACGTCGATTACTTCAAGCGGTTCAACGACACGTTCGGCCACGGTGTCGGCGACGATCTGCTCGAGAAACTCGGCTCGGTGCTGCGCCGGGAACTCTCGCGCGGTTCCGACCTGGTCGCGCGCTACGGTGGCGAAGAGTTCGTCGCGATGCTCGTCGACCTCGACGCCGACAGCGCGCGGGCGATCGCGGAACGCCTCTTGCGCGCCGTCCGGGCGGTGACCGTGCCGGGGCCCGACGGGCAGTGTGCCGGCGTGAGCATCAGCATCGGCATCGCGTGGGCGCTGAGCAGCGCCGCCTTCGACCACCATGCCGAACTGCTGCGTCTCGCCGACGGCGCGCTCTATGCGGCCAAAGCCGCGGGGCGCGACCGCTGGGCGCTCGCCCCGCATCGTGCGAGCGAGCACGACGTCCCACCCGAACCGCCGGCGCTACGCGCGCCCGGAAAGGTCGGCCGCTAGCGGAGGAGCCGGCTCGGGCTCGAGGTCGGCGGGACGGTCGATGTCGCGCGCGTAGCGCGCGTCGCCGAGGTCGAGCTGCACGCGCCGGTAATATTTCGATTCGCGCAGCCGGCGGATCGAGTCGCCGTCGGGCAACTCCGCAATCGCGCTGCGCGCGCGCGGGCCGATGAGGACCGGATGCGCCGGCGTCGACCCGGCGTACGGGGCGACGATGTCGACGCCGGGGCCGCTTGCGGCCACGACGCGGTCGGCCAGGGCGGCGTCGACGTTCGGCATGTCCGCGAGCAGCACCAAGAGCGCGGCGCCGCGCGGCGCCGCCGCATCGGCCAGGCGCAGCGAATGCGCCATGCCGCGTTCCGGCTCGTCGTTGACCACCACCGTCGTGCCGGCACCGAGCGCGCAGTGCCGGGCGAGGTGCGCTGCTACCGCGGCCGACGCGACGACGATCGTGCGGCGTCCGGCGGCGGCCGCGAGGGCGCGCTCGACGAGCGGCGTCCCATCGACCGCCACCAGGAGCTTCGGCGCACCGAATCGCGTCGCTCGTCCCGCCGCCAGCACGACGGCGACGACCTCGCTCTCCACCCTAGACGATCTTGGAGAGGTTCTCGGCGAATTGCGCGACGGTCTTTTTCGCCACGCCTTCGATCAGCCGGCCGCCGACGGTCGCCACGATGCCGCTGATCTTGGCGTCGGTGTGCAGCGTGACGCGCGTCCCCGTGCCGCTCGCGACCGCCTGCGAGGTGACCTGCGCGTGCACGCCGCCGCGCCCCTTGACGTCCTGGCCGTCGACCTTGAACTTCGCGGTGTGCGTTTCGTCGTCCATCGACTCGATGGTGATCGTCGCTTTGTAATTGACCGACACCGGGCCGACCTTCACCCCGACCGATGCCTTGAAAGTACGGTCGTCGACCATTTCGGTGATCGTGGCGTTGGGGATGCAGGCCGAAACGCGCGGGATGTCCTTCAGTACGGGCCACACCCGGTCGACCGGCGCGGCTTCTTCGAAGCTGTCCTCCAGGATCATGCGCCGGCCTTTCCGTTCGACTCGTGACTGGGAAATTTCGGCGCTCGTTTGCTCGTGAAGGCGGTGACGCCTTCGATGAAGTCGGGGGTCGTGCGCAAGCGCGCGTACTCCCGGCCCTCGAGGTCCATCGCGACGTGCAGCGGCGCGTCGTAGGCCGCGTTGAGCACGCGCTTGAGGGTGCGCAGCGCCGGTTGCGGGAGTGCCGCGAGCTCCGCGACGAGACCGGCGACGGTTGCGTCGAGCTGCTCCGGCGGGACGACCGTGGTGACCAGGCCCCACGCGAGCGCTTCGTCCGCCTTGATGCGGCGGCCGCGCATCACCATGTCCTTCGCGCGTCCGAGGCCGGCGATCCGCGCGACGCGCTGGCTGCCGCCGCTCCCGGGGATCATGCCCAGCTTGATCTCGGGCAGCGCGAGCAGCGTCGTGGTCGCGGCGATGCGCCAGTCGCACGCGAGCGAGAGCTCGAAGCCGACCCCGAAGGTAAAGCCTTGAAGTTGCGCGATGACGGGCTTGGGACAGCGTTCCGGCGCGCCGACGTTCCAGGCGAGGTCGGAGAGCGCCTCGGGGTCTTGCTCGAGGAATTGGCCGATATGGCCGCCGGCGCTGAAGGCCTCGCTGCCGGCGCCTTTCACGACGATGACGCGGACCGCGTCGTCGGCTTCGAGCTCGGTGAAGATCCCGGCGAGCAGCGTGCGCGCGTAGAACGGGACCGTGTTGTGCCGCGTGGGATCGTCGAGGACGATCGTCGCGCGGAAGAGCGCCGGGTCGCGGTCGACGCGCAGGGCGTACTGCGCGAGGGTCGCGGCGTCGTCGAGAAGGGTCATGGAAGCGTTGCTCCTTGCGGGGGGGATGCCGGCAGGCGTTCGTATTCGCCCGCGCGCAGTTTGGTGCGCAAAATCTTGCCGGAGGGCGACTGCGGGATCGCGCGGACGAACACGTATTCGCGCGGCCGTTTGAAGCCGGTCATGCCGCTGGCGCGCGCGAACGCGTCGAGCTCGGCGCCGGTGACGCCGGCCCGCACGGGTTCGACGAACGCGACGATCCGCTGCCCGAGCCGTTCGTCGGGCATCCCGACGACCGCGATCCGCCCGACCGCCTCGCAGGTTGCGAGCACGTCCTCCACTTCAGCCGGGTAGACGTTCTCGCCCCCGCTGATGATCATGTCGTCGACGCGGCCCAACACGAAGAGATCGCCGTCCTCGTCGACGCAGCCCGAGTCGCCGGTGAAGTACCAGCCGTGCGCGATCGCTTTCGCGTCGGCGTCGGGGCGTTTCCAGTAGCCGGCGAACGCTTCGGGCGAGCTCAAGTGCACCGCGATCTCGCCCGGTTCGCCGGGAGCGCAGCGCGCTTGGGGATCGTGCGAGCCGGTTTGCACGACGCGCACGCGTTCGTTGATCCCCGCCTTTCCGGCCGACGCGGGCTTGGCGCGCAGATCTTCGTTGATCGCGAACGTGTAGATCTCGGTCGATCCGTAGTGGTTGACGAACACGTCGGGAGCGAAGCGCGCGTAACAGCGCTCGACGAGTGCCGGCGTCATCGGCGCGCCGGCGTAGCCGAGCTTGCGCAGCGAACGCAAGTCGCGGCGCTCGATCCCGTCGACCGCGAGCAGGTCGTAGTAGAGCGTCGGCGCCAGGTAGAGGTTGGTGACCCGTTCCCGTTCGATCGCTTCGGCCGCCCGCGCCGGTTCCCACTTCGGCATGGCGACAAACGTGCCGTTGAGCAGCGTCATCGCGATCAGCGAGCGGATACCCATCGTGTGATAGAGCGGCATCACGCCCAGGGTGCATTCGCGCCGCACGTAGCGGTTCTGCGCGACGTGCGCGAGGGCCGCGATCCGCTCGGCGAAGTGGGTGCGCGGCACGCCCTTGGGCTTCCCGGTCGTGCCCGAGGTATAGAGCATGATCGAGTATGCGTCGCCGGAAGCGCGCGCCGGGCCGCGCCCGTTGGGCGCAGGGGTTGCGCCGAGCAGCGCGTCGTACGTGCCTCGGCCGGAGGCGCTCGCGCCGACCGTCAGCGCCGGTAGCGCGCGCACCGCGGCGACCGCGTCCGGGACGGTTGCGTCGACCACCGCGCAGCGCGGTTCGGCGTCGGCGACGATGTAGTCGAGTTCGCTCCGTCCGAGCCGCCAATTCACCGGCGTGAACGTCACGCCGAGCAGCTGCGCGGCCCAGTAGAGCGTGCCCATCGGTTCGCCGTTCTGCAGCACCACCAGGAGCCGGTCGCCGCGTTGCAGGCCGTACGCGGCCAGGCCGGCGGCGACGCGTTCGATGCGTTCGAGCCACGCGGCGTAATCGAGGCGCAGGTCGCCGTCGACGATCGCGAGCGCGTGCGGATCGCGTTCGACCGAGGCGCGGAAGCTCGAGCCGAGATCGATCACGGCTGCGCCTCGGCGGCGGTCGCGAGGATCGCGTCGACGATCGGCGTGTAGCCGGTGCAGCGGCAGAGGTGCCCGGAGAGCAGTTCTTCCACGTCGCGGCGCTCCGGATGCGGGTGCTCGTCGAGGTACGCTTGCGCCGAGATCAGGATCCCGGGCGTGCAGAAGCCGCACTGCAACGCGTGATGCGCCTGGAACTGCGCTTGCAACGGGGAGAGCCGCTCGGGTTCGCCGAGCGAGGCGACCGTTTCGATGCGTGCCCCGTCGGCTTGGATCGCGAACAGCAGGCACGCGCGCACCGCTCGGCCGTCGAGCGAGATCGTGCACGCGCCGCACACGCCGTGCTCGCAACCGACGTGCACGCCGGTCGCGCCGCACTCGCCGCGCAGAAAATCCGAGAGCAGCAGGCGCGGCGCGACGGCGGCTTGCACCGGGCGGCCGTCGACGTGCAGCGAGATCGCGGCGCGGGCATCTTGGTCGACGTTCATCATCGCGTCAGGCCCCGCCCGCCAGCGTCGCCCGCGCCGCCGCCAGTGCGCGCGCGAGCGCGCGGCGCGATTGCGAGCGTACGAGCGCGCGGCGGTACGCGCGCGAGCCGCGCAGATCGTCGGGCGGGTCGAGATCGGCGGCCGCGGCCGCGGCGATCTCGTCGAGATCGGCTGCGCCGGGCACGCGTCCGTACCAACGCTGCGCGGCGACCGCGCGAGGGCGTTCGTCGACGCCGCCGAGCACCAGGCGCAGGTCGGAGAGCGCGCCGCCCGGTTCGAGATGGAGCGCGCAGGCGACCGCCACGATCGCGAAGTCGCCGTGCCGTTCGGCGAACTCCTCGAACGCGAAGCCCCAGCGTTCGCGACGCACCGGGAACGAGGCGCCGGTGACGAGTTCGTCGGCTTGGAGCGCGGTCGTGAAGTACGATTCGAAGAACCCGTGCGCCGGGATCGTGCGCGCGCCGCGATGCGAGCGCACGTCGATCGACGCGTCGAGCGCGACCGCGACGAGCGGCAGTTCCGCACTTGGGTCGGCGTGCGCGAGCGACCCGCAGATCGTGCCCCGGTTGCGGGTCTGCCAATGTCCGACGTAGGGCAGCGCCTGCGCGAGCAACGGGACGGCCGCGGCGGCGGCTGCGTCGCGCTCGACGTCGGCCTGGCGCGCGAGCGCCCCGACGTGCAGCGCCCCGTCGCGGACGGCGATCGTCGCCAGGCCCGGCAGGCGATTGATGTCGACGACGGCCGCCGGCCGCGCGAGCCGCATGCTCATCGTCGCGACCAGCGACTGCCCGCCGGCGAGCACCTTCCCGTCCTCGCCGTACTCGGCGAGCGCGGCGACCGCTTCATCGACGCTTTCCGGCCTGACGTACGCGAACGCGGCCGGCTTCATGCGCGTGCGTCCTGGAGGAGTGCCCACACGCGGTGGGGCGTCAACGGCAGGCTAACGGAATCGAGGCCGAGGGCGTCGGCGACCGCGTTGGCGATGACGACCGGAACGCTCATCGAATTGCCTTCGCCCACGCCCTTGGCGCCCAGCGGCGTGAACGGCGAGACGACGTCGGCGTGGTCGACGACGAGCGGCGGCATCTCGGTTGCGGTCGGGATGACGTAGTCGGCGAACGTGCCGCTGCGCAGCGTACCGTCGGCGTCGTAGCTCATCTCCTCGAACAGCGCTCCGCCGAGGCCGTGCGCGAAGCCGCCGCGGATCTGGCCCTCGACGATCAAGGGGTTGAGCACCGTGCCCGAGTCGTGCACGGTGACGTAGGCGCCGATGTCGACGTGCCCCGTCTCGCGATCGATCTCGACGTAACAGACGTCGGCGATGAAGCCGTAGACGGCCGACGAGTCGACGCGGTCGTCGTCGTCGGGCGGCGCGAGCACGTCGATCGTGAAGGCCGCAGTCTCGAACACCCCGGGCTCCATGCCGGGCGGGAGCGCCAGCGGATGCCAGTGCGCGGTCCCCGCCAGGCGCTTGAGCGACGCGCTCTGCGCGCCGTCGAGGGTCGTGGCCTTCCCGCCCGCGAGGGTGACGTCTTCGGTCGCGACGCCGAACTGGTGGGCGGCGATCGCGCGCAGCTTCCCGGCGGCTTTGCGCGCGGCGTTGCGAATCGCCACCGACGCGACCGGCGCGAAGCGCGACGAGTACGACCCCGAGGCGATCGACCACGCCGACGTTTGCGTGTCCATCTCGGCGACGACGCCGACCGCGTCCGGCGTGACCCCGAGCTCGTCGGCGACGATCTGCGCGGCGACCGTCGCATGGCCTTGCCCCTGCGGCGTCGTCGACAGGCGCACCGAGATCGAGCCGAGCGGATCGATCGAAACCGTCGCGGCCTCGGTGCACCCCGACTTCGGCAGCGAACGATCGCGCAGCGCCTTCGGCAGCGCGACCGAGATGTAGCCCATGTTCGAGCCCGACGGCTCGACGATGCAACCGATGCCGATCCCCGCCACGCGCCCCGCGGCGCGCGCCGCGGCGCGCTTGGCGCGCAGTCCGGCGTAATCCGCGCGCTCGAGCGCAAGCTCGAACGCGGCCTCGTAGTCGCCGCTGTCGTACACCGAGCCGGGCGGCGCGTGATAGGGAAATTCGTCACGCCGCAGCAGGTTGCGCCGCACGACGTCGGCGACGTCGAGATCGAGCCGCTTCGCGATCAGCGCCACCAACCGTTCGAGGGTGAAGTATTGCTCCTGGCCGCCGTACCCGCGATTGAGACCGGTCGGCAATTTGTTCGTCGTCACCAGGCGATTGCGGATCCCGACGACCGGGATGCGGTACGCGCCGGTGACGGTGCCGTGCATGCGGTACAGGCACGCCGGCTCGGGCGCGCGGACGTACGCGCCGACGTTGTCGACTTGATCGAGCCGCAGGCCCAGGATCGTCCCGTCGCGCAGCACCGCGGCTTGCGCCCACGTCACCCGGTCGGTCGAGCTGGACGAGGCTGCGAGATGCTCGAGGCGGTCTTCGATCCACTTGACCGGCACGCCGCACAAGCGGCTCGCGAGCGCGATCAACACGATGTACGGATACACGCCGGATTTGATGCCGTAGGATCCGCCGATGTCGGGCGGCACCATCAGGCGCAACCGGTGGCCCGGAACGCGCAACGCCCCCGCCATCACCGCGTGCAGGACGAACGGGCCGTGAAAGTTCGCGTGCACGACGTACGTTCCCGAGCCGCGTTCGTACCGCGCGATGACGCCGTACGTCTCGATCGGGGTCGAGCCGTACTTGGGGAAGTCGAACCGCTCGTCGACGACGAGCTCGGCGTTGGCGAACGCGCCGTCGACGTCGCCGTAGGTGAACCGCCGGTCGTGCACGACGTTCGAGCCGACTTCCTCGTGCAAGGGCGTGCTCGCGGGCCGCAAGGCGTCGTCGATTTCGACGACCGCGTCGAGCGGCTCGTATTCCACGTCGATCGCTTCGAGCGCGTCTTCGGCGACGTAGCGATCGCGCGCGACGACGACCGCGACCGGCTCGCCGGCGTACCGCGCTCGCGTGACGGCGCAAGGGTAGAACACCGGATGCGACTCGATGCCGACCGCGAACGGCGTGCAGGCCGCGGCCACGTCCGCGCCGGTGACGACGCCCACGACGCCGTCGATCGCCAGCGCCGCGGAAGTATCGATCGACACGATCCGCGCGTGCGCGTATGGGCTGCGCAGGATCGCGGCGTGATGGAGGTTGGGATACGGCGAGAGGTCGTCGATGAAGCGGCCCTCGCCCGCGAGCAGCGCCGGGTCTTCTTTGCGCGGAACGGGCGCGCCGACCCACGTGCGCCGCTCGGCCGGTGCGGTCGTGCCGATCATGCCGTCGCGCGTGCCTTTCCGTAGCCCAGCTCGCGCGAGATTCCGGCGCTCGTGGCGCGCAACGCGCCGAGCCTGTCGCTCATCGGGTGGCTCTCGAAGCGGAAGTCGGGAAGGCACAGCCCAACGGCTGCGATCGCCAGCCCCGCGTCGTCGCCGACGATCACCGAGACCCCGCTGACGCCGCTGCGGAACTCGCCGCGGTTGAGCGCGTAGCCGCGTTCGCGCGTGATTTGGAGTTCGGCCAGAAACGCGGCCGGGTCGACGATGCTCGCCGGGGTGAACGGGTGCAACGTCTGGGCGACGCGCCGTCGCTCGCTCTCCGGCTGATGCGCGAGCAGCATCTTTCCCGCCGAGGTGACCGTTGCCGGGACGCGCGCACCGACCTCGCTCGTCGAGCGCACCGGATGCGAGCCGTCGACGACGTCGACGTAGGTGGCGGTCCCGTCGCCCCCATAGACCGCGAGGAGGACCGTTTCGCCGAACCGCTCGCGCAGGGCGATCAAGTGAGGGTGAGCGACCGCCACCAAACCGTTCGCGCCCATCGCGTGGCGGCCGATCCGCCACCAGCGGTGCGTGAGCAGATACCGGCCGCTCCGCGCATCCTGGCGCACGTAGCCGCGCTGCTCGAGGGTGGCGAGGATGCGGTAGACGGTGCTCTTGTTGATGCCGGTGAGTTTCGCGCATTCGCTCACCCCCAGCTCCGCGCCGGCTCCGTCGAATGCCTCGAGGACGTCGAGGACCCGTCCGACCGACTCGAGGGGCTCGAAGCTCTGCTCCATGGAGAAACATCGTTTCTATCCGGGAAACGCGGTTCCTGGGGGTGCTTTTTCCCCTTATGGACGGCTTCGCCCGGGCCGGATACATTTGACTGCCAGAGAGGGTTCGTCGATGAAGTGTCTGGGCCGTCGCGATTTCATTGCCGGTGCCGCGGCCGGCGTGACCGCAGCCGCATTAGTCCCCGGCCGGCCCGCGGCTGCCACGCCGGGCGACGACCTCGAGCGGCTCTATGCCGCGGCCAAGGCCGAAGGCAAAGTCACTTGGTGGGTCTCTTCCTACTCGCAAGATACGGCGCAGGCAGTGGCCGATGCTTTCCAATTGAAGTATCCGGGAGTCGACGTGTCGCTCATGCGCCAGACGGCGACCGTCGTGTACGAGCGCACGGTGCAGAACTTCCGGGCCGGGATCAAAGAGTGCGACGTCGTCGCCGACGCCGACGAGGGGCACTTCGTCGCCTTCAAGCGGATGGGCGCGCTCGCCCCGTACCGCCCCGCTGAGGCAGATCGGCTGCTGCCGTCGATCAGTCACATCGATCCCGATGAGGCGTATCAAACCGGCGCGATCGGGTTTCTGATCATTCAGTACAATCCCAAAGCCGTCACCGGTACCCCCAACCGGTGGACGGCATTGCTCGATCCGGCATACCGCGACAAGCTCAGCGTGGGCAATCCGGGATTCAGTGCTTATCTGGGTGCGTGGGGCATCGCGATGCACGAGAAGTACGGCTGGGACTATTTCAAGAAGCTCGCCGACAACCGTCCCAAGATCGGCCGTTCGTCCCTCGACGCGATCAACGACGTGGTAAGCGGCGAGCGTGAGATCGGCTCCGGCCAGGACGCCTACGCGTGGCTCAAGCGGTCGCAGGGGAGCAGCATCACCGTCGTCTATCCCGAAGACGACACGCAAATCATGGTCGCACCCGTCGCGGTGCTCAAAGACGCGCCTCATCCGAACGCGGCCCGGCTTTTCGAGAGCTTCCACTTCTCGGTCGAATATTCGCGGGTCATGGCAAAAACGTTCAATTTTCCCTTGCGCGCCGACGTGCCGTCGGGCACTGGGCTCGTGTTGTCGAAGATGCACTACACGCGCATGACGGCAGACCACATGCTGCAGGCACTGCCCGAAGTGGTCGACAAGTGGCGTGAAATCATGGGTGTGTGAGGAATGAGAGGAAGCACGATGCCGTTATTCACGCAAGCCGACGTCAAAGTGACGCCGACGGGTCATGCCTTGGGCGCGGACGTGAGCGGCATTGCGCTCGCGCAGATCGACGAAGACGCGTTCGCCGCGATCAAGAAGGCATGGCTCGAACACCTCGTGTTGCGCTTCCGCGCCCAGGTGCTCACCGACGACGACCTCATCGCGTTCAGCCGTCGCTTCGGCGAACTCGACCGCGCGCCGAAGGACACGACGACGACCAATTTCGTCCCCGGCAAACCCGAAGTGCTGATCATCTCGAACGTCGTGGAGGATGGGCGTCCCATCGGGAGTTTGGGCAGCTATGAGTCCGAATGGCACACCGACATGTCGTACGTCGTGATGACGCCGACGGCGAGCTTGCTCTACGCTCTCGAAGTGCCCGCTAGCGGCGGCGATACCGGTTTTTCGAACATGTATCGGGCTTACGACGCGCTGCCGGCCGGGCTGCAGGCACGGATCGCGGGCTTGCGCTGCAAACATGACGCTTCCCGGAACAGCGCGGGCGAACTCCGGGCAGGCTGCGTCGAAGTCGAAGACCCTCGCGACGCGCCGGGAGCGTTTCATCCGCTCGTGCGAACGCATCCCGAAACGGGGCGCAAAGCGCTGTTCCTCGGGCGCCGCAAGAACGCGTACGTCGAAGGACTTTCACTGGAAGAGAGCGAGGCGCTACTCGACGAATTGTGGGCGCACGCGGCCGATCCCGGCTTCACGTGGACACAGCAGTGGAAGGCCGGCGATTTGATCGTTTGGGACAACCGGTGCGCGATGCACCGTCGCGACGCGTTCGATGCGCAAGCGCGCCGGGTTATGCATCGCATGCAGGTGCGGGGCGACCGGCCCTTCTGATGACGGCGACGGTGGGCGGCGGCAAAACGCAGATCGTCGGCTACGGCGCCGATTGGATTCGCTTGCCGCTGCGACGGCCCTACGTCGTGGCGTACGATGCAATCGAAGTGTTCGACGCATTCATCACGATGTTGCGGTATGCAGACGGAACGGTCGCGTATGGCGAGGCGTGCCCCGTACCCGGGTACAGTTCCGACACGCAAGAGTCGTTGTGGCGCGGCCTGAACGCTCTGCTGCCCGAGGTTCTGCGCCACGACCGCGACAGCTTCGCCGCGTTGTTAGGGCCCTATCTCGAGGAACAGCCGTTTTTGGTCGCGTCGCTGATGACGCCCCTGGAGTGGCCGGCATTCGCGCGCACCGCTCCGGCTCAATTCGAGATTCCGCTGATCGGCACCATTCTCGGAGCAACCCCGGACGCGATGCAGGAGGACGTGCGCGCGCTGCTCGCCGAGGGCTACCGCACCCTGAAGATGAAAGTCGGCTGGGACGTCGGTAAGGACCTCGGCAAGGTCGCCACGGTGCAAGCCGCGATTCGAGCTACGGGAACGCGGCCGTTCTTGCGCATCGACGCGAATCAGGGCTACACACTCGACGCAGCGCAGGCTTTTTTGCGCGGTCTCGATCCGGAGTTCGTTCAGTTGTTCGAACAACCGGTCGCGACCGGCGACTGGGACGCGATCGGCGCTCTCCATCACCCGGACGTACCGGTCATGCTCGACGAGTCGATCGTCGATTTGGAGTCGATCCGGCGAGCCGCCGCGTGCCCGGGAGTGGGCTTCGTGAAGTTCAAGCTCATGAAGTCAGGCAGCTTTGCGCTGCTGGAAGAGCAGATCGGCTGCGCTCGCGAACATGGGCTGCGCGTCGTGCTTGGCAACGGCGTGGCGAGCGACGTCGGTTGCTTCGGCGAGGCGGTCGCGTCCGCGAAACTGGGACTCGATCTCGCGGGCGAAATGAACGGGTTTCTCAAGCCCCGGCAGCGTGTCGTCGCGCCGATGTCGGTCGCCGGCGGCGCACTGGCAGTGCGGTCGCTCGATTTGCGGCTCGATGAGGGCGTGCTCGCAGACTGCCTCGTCGATCGGATCGCCGGCTCGTAGGGCCGTCGCTCGCTTAAGCAAGAGAGTTTCACCCGGGGCCCGTCAAAGGATGTCGCGCTCGACGTGGAGGCAATCGCGTACTGCCGCCCTCGTCGTTGCGTTTGCGGCGGTTCGTGCGAGGCGCATCTTTGGAATCTCCGATCAACGTGGTATCGAAGCGGGTCGTGGCGGTCACCGCCGTCGCGGGGCTGCTCGCGACGCTGCCCGTCAACGCGCAGACGGCGGACAAGAACCTCCAGCGCGTGCGTGGCAGCGTCGGTTACAAGGCCGGCGCGAACGGCACGTTCGTCCCGGTCGGAGGGAACCTCGTGCTGCCGGACGACGACTACGCCGTTACGCAGGCGGCGTCGAACGGTCTGCTCGTCCTCCCGGATTCTTCGCAGGTCGCGCTCGGGCAAAGCACGTCGATCCAGGTCGGCAAGTTCAACGATGCGACCGCCGCGACGCCGACCACGCTGACGCTCGAGAACGGGAGCGATCCGGTTTTCGGTTCAGCATCCGACGGGTGCGCAGGCGAACTACCGGTTCGTGACGGTCACCTCGCAGCTCGCGGTCCGGGGGACGATCGGGTTGATCCAGACCTCGCCGACCAACGGCGACGTCATCTCGTGTATCCAGTGCGGGCCCAACGACGCGGTGGTGACGATCGTCGCGACCGGCCGGCAGATTCCGCTGCTGACGGGACAGACGCTGTTCGTTTCCCTCGCCGGCGTCGTCACGGTCGCCGCCACCTCGTCGGCGGTCCTTTCGGGCTTCGGCGGGACCGGGTTGAGCACGAGCGCCTCGACGACGACCGCCTTTGCGCCCGGCATCGGGACCGCGAGCACTGCGGCCGGCGGCGCGGCCGCAGGCGGCTCGGCCGCGGCGGGCGCGGCTCCGGCCGCCGGTGCGGCAGGCGCGGCGGCGGGGAGTGCGGCGGCGGTCGGCGCGGCCGCCGCGGTCGGAGCGGCCGGGATCGCGGCCGGCGTTTCGGCGAGCAGCACCCACGGGACGACCCAGCAAGCCACGCCGGTGGCCACGCCGACCAATATTCCCGGCAGCGCGAACCTTCAGGCCCTGCCGCGTCCGAGCGCGAGCCCCGCGCGGGGCAAGCCGTGAGCCGCACCGCGCAGAGCGTCGCCTCGGCGTTGACCCTGATCGCTGCGCTCGCGGCTTGCGGTGGTGGGGGCGGAAGTCCGTCCTCCGTTCCGGCGCAGGCCCGGGCGAGCGCGTCGTACTCCGGGAACGCGACCCTGAGCATCCCGCTTCGGCCGGCGCAGGCCGCGGCGCGGCAGGCGCAGTTCATCTCGCCGGCCGCCTCGAGCGTCGGCATCTCGGTCAACGGCGCGACCGCGACCTACGCCGACGTCTCGAGCACGTCGACCCTGTGCACGACGACGACCGGGACGGCGGCGGCCCGCACCTGCACGGTGCCGCTCAGCGCACCGGCCGGGACCGATACGTTCGTGTTCACGTTCTACCAAGGGGCGACGGGGACCGGAAACACGCTCGGCGTCGGGACGGCCTCCATGGCGATCAGCACGCCGAACTTCTCGCTGCCGGTGACGGTGAACGGGACCGTGGCCAGCATCGCGGTCAGCGTCACCGACGGCGCCAACGTGATTCCGGGCGGCTACGCGACGTCGCTCCCGGTCGTGGTGACCGCCAAGGACGCGAGCGGCGCGATCATCATCGGCCCCGGCGACTACACGAATCCGATCACGCTGACGAATGCCGACACGTCGGGCGTGACGGCGCTCTCGACGGTGACCGTCACCTCGCCCGCGACGGCGGTCACGCTCACGTATGCGCCGACCGACGCGAACACCGGCATCCTCGCGATCGGCGGGCTTCCGGTGGGCGCGACGCAGATCGGCGCGTCGGCGCCGGGCGTACCGCCCTCGGCGGTCACCGCCGGCACGTTCCAGTACATCGCCGACCGCTTTTACGGCTACGCTCAGCCGCGCACGCTGACCGGCACCGCGCAAGCGGTCGTGACGCAATACAACAACACCGGCGCCCCCCAGCCCAACGCGTCGGTGTATGCCTACACCTTGACCGAGGCATACATCAACCATTCCGGCGCGAGTTTCAACGGCGTTTCGAATTTGTACGACAACCATCGGGTGGCGACGTACGCCCAGACGGCGCCGGCCACGACGGTCGCGCCAGAAGTCGAGACGCGCGACGAGTATCGCGGCTACATGGTCGCGCCGCCCGCGGCGTCGACCGAGTCGCTCTACGGAAAGGCGTACGTCGACGTCAACGCGGGGACCGTCACGTCGCCGGTCACCGGCTGGGTGGCCGGGACGACGGACGCGACGGTCGCC
The DNA here is from genome assembly GCA_963749395.1 of Vulcanimicrobiota bacterium. Taxonomy (GTDB): domain Bacteria; phylum Vulcanimicrobiota; class Vulcanimicrobiia; order Vulcanimicrobiales; family Vulcanimicrobiaceae; genus CAVVMT01. Next base: position 142,455 of record CAVVMT010000008.1, on the reverse strand, counting down.
TATCCCGCTTCGGGATCGTTTCAAGATGACGTTCTGCCGCACGCGAACACGAGCTGGAGCGACAACGGCGTTCCGTTCACCGAAGGCTATACGGGTGCCGAAGTCGCCAGCTTGCAACAGAACGCCGACGGCTCGCGCGGCTTCACCCAGACGCTGCCGAATCAGTACACCGGCAGTTCGACCGCCGGCGGTACGGGGACGAACTTCAACGCCGCGGGGAACGGCGTGACGACCAACGTGGGCGTGCCGGTCGCCGGCGCCCCCGGAACGGCGCCGTACATCCCGGTCACGCAACAGGTCACGAGCCCGGCCCCGGGTCCCGTCTCGAACTATACGCCCGCCGTCTGGTATCCCGGCGGCACGCCGCAGAACCCGCTCTACACCGACACCTACAGCGAAGCGTTCGTCGCGATCCCCGGCGCGTGCAACGTGCCGTCCTCGATCGCGACCCAAGCGTGGGCCCGCGTGGAGCAGATCAGCGACCTCGAGCCGCAGTTCTTCGAACTCACGCAGGAAACGAACGCGGTCTACTTCGTCCCCGGCGGCGTCGGCGACGTGTGCGAAATCTACGCGTGGTCGCAGAGCGACTATCGCTTCACGACCGGCGTCATCTCGAAGAACGTCACGCGAACCTACACGATCGGAGTGCAGAGCACGAGCGGATCGAGCGTAGGACGCCGCCCTGCGAACTCAGGGCGAACGTAAGCCGTCGTCGACAGCTCGAACGCAATGCCGCACAACATTCGCGAGGGGCGAGCCGCAGCGCGACTCATCGACTCCATCGCCTCCAACCTCAGGGACATCAACGCCAAGATCGCGGAGATTGCCGTCGCGCAAAGCGAACGGCGCCCCACGACCGACTCCTTGAAGGACGCGACGAGAGCGCTCGGCAACGAAGCCGGTCGCCTTCGTATCGCCGCCCGCCTCATCGACGACCTCGCGTCCGAGCTTACATCAGCGACCAGATCGAATCCGTTGACCGGCGCGCAAATCCGCGACACTTCGGCGGTCCTCGCCACGGCAAGCAGTGACGCCGCCGCTGTCGCGGCGACGCTTGCGCAGCTCGTCGAGCAGCTTCGGGCGGCTGCCGTCGAGCTCAGCGCCACCCTCGCCGCCTTCCCGCACGACGCCGGCGTCGAACCGAGTGAACCCGGATGACCGCTCCCGATATCCTCGGATACGTCGCCGCGTGCCTCACCACCGGCGCCAGCTTACCGCAGGCCGTTCAGCTCCTGCGCACGCGCGACGCGCGCGGCGTGTCGGTGACGTGCTGGTCGATCATGAGCATCGGCGTCGCCCTATGGCTTCTGTACGGCTACGCCCTGAAATCTGCGCCGATCATCGTCGCCAACGGTCTTACGCTGCTCTTGGATCTCGCCATCGTCGTTCTTGCGATCGGCTGCGCTCGAAGGGAGCAACTCGTTGCCGCGGCTCGGGCGTCACGAGCCGAGCCGGACAGTAAACGCTGAAGGGAGCGGGACGCCGTGGCGTCCTTGGCCGCCTGCCACGCTGCGTGAAATCACTTTCGCGCGGTGACTCCTTTTACAGCCGCTTCGATAGTCGCGATGTCGATTTTCTTCATTTGCATCATCGCGTTCATCGCGCGCTCGCCGGCCGACCGGTCTGAACTCTTCAGCGCATCCATCAGCGCACGCGGAACGATCTGCCATGAAAGCCCGAACCGGTCCTTGCACCAACCGCAGTCCCCCGCCGAACCGCCGTGATCAACGATGGCATGCCAGTAGCGATCGGTTTCCTCTTGGTCGTCGGTATAGACTTGAAACGAGATTGCCTCGTCGAAGCTGAACCCAGGACCACCATTGAGCCCCAAAAACGAAGTGCCGAGAATGGTAAACTCGACTGTCAACACGTCACCCACGTTGCCATTGGGGAAGTCGGCCGGTGAGCGGTTGACGGCGTCGATACGGCTGTCGGGGAAGGTCTCCGCATAGAATCCGGCGGCGTCCTCCGCATTTCCGTCGAACCAGAGGCAGGGAGCCAGCTTCTGTGCCATTCATGCCTCCTTCCGAAGCTGACCGGCCTTTACCGCAATGCGGGTAAAGGCGAAACGTCCCGTGACGCCTTTACCCGCTCCGAGCGGGTCAGAAGTAAACCAGCGCATTCGTGAGTGTCGCACCCGCGGGGACCGATGAGCCGGCTCCGCTGCAACTTTGGGCGGCGGCGGTGAGCGTGTTTCCGGAGGCGGTCAGGGGGACGTTCACGCCGCTGCAGTTGCTGTTGTACCCCTGAAACGCGTTGGCCGACGGCGGGCTCGTAAGCCACGTCGCACTGAAGAAATTCCCGCCGGGGTTCCCCGGAACCAGGTTCGCCACCGTGTCGGCGATCGCCGGCGTGCTGCTACTCGATTGTCCGACCGCGTTGTTGAACGTGATGACCGTGTAGAAGACGGCGGTAAACGGCAAAGCAAAGCCCGCCGGCGGCGAGTTGTTCCCAGTTGCCGGCGGCGCCGCAAGCCCCGCCGGAGCGGTCAACTGCGTCGTGATCGTAGCGGTTCCGCTGGTCGTGACGTTTGCCAGCGTGATGGAGGCCGAACACCCGCCGACCGTAGGACCGGTTATGGTGGTCGTGCCTGCATTGATCGGGACGGTCGTGCTTACCGGAGAGGCGCCGCTGGTACACGCGGCGCTGCCTTTGGCCGGCTGTGGCGTCGGACTGGGCGTAGGGCTGGGCGTAGGGCTGGCTGTTGGGGCGGTTGTGGGGCTGGCTGTCGGGGCCGCCGTCGGGGCCGGCGTGGGCCCCGGGGTTAGCGCGACATTGCTGTTGCTGCCGCTGCAACCTGCGATCAACGTGCCGAGGGCAAATATGGCGAGCGCGTGCCATACATGAAGACGCTCGAGCATCAAGAATCCACCTTCCTTAATACGCAAATACGCAACGGTTAAGTGCTCAATAGCCGGCCCCGCGGGGGCTGCGTTCGACAGGCAATCGACCCATTCCCAGGTTGAGTTCTCCCGATCCTCTCCACGAAGCCGGCGACGAACTCGTGCTCCGCTTCCGGGGTTCGTATGGTGGCGCTGTCATCTTACGTCGCCGACGCGGGCCGCAGCCGCTCGATGATCGCCGCTTCGACTTCGGCGCGCTTGCGGTAGGCGTCGAGCTCTGCTTGGAGCTTGAGCATGTCGACGTGATCGAAGGCCGCGGCCGCGCCGGGCGCGAGCGCGGCGAGCGACTCCAATTCGTCGGGGTCGATGTCGGCACCGTCGGCGTGGGCGCCGTAAACGACGAAGGCTTGCATCTGCTGGCGGCTGAGGACCGGGACGAGCAAGGCCGGGGCGGCGAGCCCGTGGGGCAGATTGCGCTGCAGCGACCTGATCGCCCCGGCGCGGAGCGGTCCGCGTTCGACTTCGAGGTAGCGCACCACGGCGTCGTCACGCTCGAACCGCGACTCGTGCGCGTCGCCCCATCCGATCGAGCGCCCGCGCACGAACCCGCTCGTTTGCTCGTCGTAATGAAAAACCGCTGCCGATGCAAGCTCGAACGCATGCAGTGGTTCGTCGACCAGCGATTCGTCGATCGAATCGAGCCGGTCGGCATAGGCGAGCGAGGCCGCGACCCGCTTGAGATGTTGCTCGGCCCGGCGGCGGGCGCGGAAGAAGGCGACGTCGGTCGCCGCTTCCAGTTGCCGGTGCAGCTTGTTCAAGACGAATCCCAGGCCGATCGTCAGGCCCGCTTCGGCGTAGACCGCGAGGTGGAAGTCGGCGAGAAAATGTTCGCTGATCCAGTCGAGCAGGCTGACGAACGCAACCAGGGTCGCGGTGAGAACGCCGTACACGATCGCGCGGTTGATGACGAAGTGCACGTCGATCAACCGGTGGCGCAACGCAGCGTACGCGACCGAGAGCGGCATCACGACCGAGATCGTCTCCGCGAGCGTCGTCAAGAACGCCGGGATCGGCAAGTACACGAGCAGCTGCGCGAAGAACGTGAACGACATCCCGAACACGGCCCACTTCAACCGCTGGCGGTCGAGCCCGCGGGCCTGCGTGTACGTCACGACGAGGATCGCCGCGCCCGCGAAATACGTGATCGCCGCCGGCAGCGCGTTGAGCAGGCTGTAGTACGGCGTGCCCACCGTGCTCAGCGCACGCCAAATGATCACCGCGTAATACACGCACGCGAGGATCGCGAACGTGACCGAAGGCGGACGCAGGCGGCGGCGCCATCCTTCGAGCTTGTCGAACGGGAAGCGCAAGAGAAACGGCAGCAAGGGAATCGCCGAGAGCCCGCCGAGGAAAAACCTTGCCAGGACCGTGATCGTGAAGAACGTCTCGTCGTCGACGTACCAGTAGTGCCCGATCAGCTCGTTGACCGGCACGATGCCCAGACAATAGAGCCACAGCCACCACGTCATCGGGGCGGGCCGCAAGAACACGAGCGTCGCGCCGATGATGATGAACGCCATCCACGTCAGGAACTCGCCGAAGACCAGCCAGCGCAGATACTCGGGCATCGGCTTCGCCGCCTGGGCGATCAGCGTGACCTCACTGCGGCTGTGCCCGGAGATGACGACGAAGGTCGCCTTTTGATTCGGTGCCGGATAATCGAGGCGTACCCGTTCGAGCAGCGGCAGCGACGTCATGTCGATCCGGTCGCCCTTGTGGATGCCGGCGCGCCCGGCGGGCGAGTCGAGCGCCACCGTGCGGATCGCGTTCGATAGCCGCAACGTCGTGAAGCCGAACGTGCCGCGGTCTTGCCATCCGAAGTACGCCGCCGGCAAGAACAGCGTCATCGCGAGGAGGCTCAGCAGCACGACCGCGACGCCCTGCAAGCGCGCGTTGTCCGACGGCGCGGCTTGCGAACCGTGGACGAGCGGCTCGTTCATCGCGCTGTCGAGGCCGGGGCGAATGCGGCGTCGTGAATCGGCCGGGTTCCGCCCGTCAGCCGCCCGCCGCCGCGTTCGTGGCGCAGCGCGATCAGTTCGGCCGCGATCGAGATCGCGGTCTCTTCCGGCGTCTGCGCGCCCAAGTCGAGGCCGACCGGAGCGCAGATGCGCGCCAGGCCGGCATCGTCCACGCCCGCCGCCCGTAGCAGCGGCACTCGCTCGGCCTGCGTGCCGCGGCTTCCCATCACGCCGATGTAGCCGGCGTCCGTCTGCAGCGCCACGCACAGCAGCGGGATGTCGAATTTCGGATCGTGGGTGAGCACGACGATCGCGGTGCGCTCGTCGACCGGCGCGTTGGCGAGAAATTCGTCGGGCCAGGCGACCACGACGTTGTCGGCATCGGGGAACCGGGCCCGGGTCGCGAACACCGGGCGTGCGTCGATCACGGTGACGCGGTAGCCGAGGAATTGCCCGATACGCGTCATCGCACGCGAGAAGTCGATCGCGCCGAAAACGTACATCGCCGGAGCCGGCGCGAACGCCTGAATGAACACGCGCACGCCGACTCCGGTCGGCTCGCCGTCTTCGCCGAGGGTCCGTGTCCCGGTCCCCCCGACGGCCAGTAGCGCACGCGCTTCGGCGGCGGCGGCGTGGTCGAGGCCGGCGTTTCCCAGGCCGCCCAGCGCTTCGCGCCCGTCGACGAGCAGTTTTGCGCCGGCGGCGTCGCCGTCGAGGCGGGTCACGAGGGCGATGGGCCGCTCGGCTTGGATCGCTTCGGCCAGGCGCTCGAAGAGCGTCACCAGTCGAGGGCCTCCACGAAAACGTGGATCACGCCGCCGCACGTCAGCCCGACCGAGATCGCACTCTCGTCGCTGATGCCGTAGGTGACGACTTTCGGCTTCGCGCCCGCCAGCACGGCCTGCGCTTCCTCATAGACCGCCCCTTCGACGCAGCCGCCGCTCACCGACCCGGCGACCTCGCCCAAATCGTTCACGGCCATCGTCGCGCCAGGCCCGCGAGGGGCCGAGCGTTCGATCCCGACCACGGTCGCGAGTGCCACCCGCCGCCCCGAGGCGCGCCACGCCTGCAACGTTTCGAGGATGTCGTCCATGCGCCGAAGTTCGGTCCGCGCAGGCCCGACCCATCTGCGCGTTTATCGGGGCGGCGAACCGGGGTATGAGCGACGGCAAGGATGGTAGGAAGCCCTCGGCGACGACGACTTCCGGGTATGCGCGGGTGCCTTCCGGCTCCGACGCGGCCCGCTGTTTTGCTTTGCACCGGAGAGAGGAAGGCGTGGCGAGCGTAGACGACGTTCTTCCCCGCGCGGGTGCGTTTCGGGCCAGCCGCGTTTCGGTGTCCCCGATCATGTCGGAGCTGATCGCGCGCAAGGATTGGTCGGCGACCCCGCTCGGGGCTCCCAGCGAGTGGCCGCTCGAACTGCAGACGATGCTCGACGTCGCGCTGGCCAGCCGTTTCCCGATGGTGTTCTGGTGGGGTCCGGAGCTGATCCAGTTCTACAACGACCCTTACCTGCCGATCATGGGCAACAAACACCCGGCGGCGCTCGGGCAGCGGGCAGAAGACTGCTGGCGCGAGATTTGGGACGTCATCGGCCCACAGATCTCCGGCGTGCACGAGGGCGGCCCGGCGACCTGGAATGAAGACGTCTTGCTCGACATCAACCGGAACGGGTTCGTCGGGGAGTTGTACTTCACGTGGTCGTACAGCCCGATCCCCGACCCGATGGCGGCCGAACGGCATCGGCGGCGTGCTGTGCACGGTTCAGGAGACGACCGAGAAGGTCATCGGCGAACGCCGCGTGTTGCTGCTGCGCGACTTGGCAGCGCACGGCACCGAGGCCAGAAGCGCTGAAGAAGAGTGCCGGATGGCCGCGGCGACGCTCGCCCGCTACGCGCGCAGCGTTCCGTTCTCACTGATCTATCTCGTGAACGAGACGCGGAGCACGGCGCGCCTGGCAGCGGCTTCCGGCTTGACCGGCTGCGGGGCCGACGCGAGCCCGGCGGAGGTCGACTTGACCCGCGACGGCGACGGTCCATGGCCGCTGCACGAAGCGTTGCGCAGCGGCGCGTTGGTGCGCATCCCGCACCTCGAACGGCTCCTCGAGCGGGTGCCGCGCGGACCGTGGCCCGAGTCCGCCGCGCGAAGCGGTCGCCGTGCCGATCCTCTCGGGCATCGCCAACGAGCCGGCCGGGTTCCTGATCGCGGGCATCAACCCGCGCCAAACGTTCGACGACCGGTACCGCAGCCTTTTCGAGCTGATCGCCGGGCAAATCGCGGCCGCGATCTCGAGCGCGCGCGCCTATGAGAACGAGCGCAAACGCGCCGAGGCGCTCGCCGAACTCGACCGCGCGAAGATCGAGTTCTTCTCCAACGTCAGCCACGAATTCCGCACGCCGCTGACGCTGATGCTCGGACCCGTCGCCGAATTGCTGCGCAGGGCCGCTCCCGACGATGCGCCGCTGCTCGAGACCGCGCACCGCAACGCGCTGCGGCTGCTGAAGCTCGTCAACACGCTGCTCGAGTTCTCGCGCCTCGAAGCCGGCCGCAACGACGCGACGTTCGTCGAGACCGATCTCGCGACGCGTGACGCAGGATCTCGGCGGCCTCTTCCGCTCGGCGGTGGAAAGCGCAGGTCTGCGTTTCGTCGTCGACATCGACCTGCGGGAGCTCGCCTTCGTCGACCGCTCGATGTGGGAGATGATCGTCCTCAACCTGCTTTCGAACGCCTTGAAATTCACCCACGCGGGCGAGATCGGCTTGCGTCTTCGCACCGACGGCGACGCGGTCGAGCTCGTGGTCAGCGACACGGGGATCGGCATCCCCCAAGCCGATTTGCCGCTACGTGTTCGAGCGCTTCCGCCGGGTGCGCGGCGCGAAATCGCGGTCGCACGAAGGCAGCGGCATCGGCCTTGCGCTGGTCGAGGAGTTGGTGCACCTCCACGGCGGCTCGGTCGACGTGCGCAGCGAGGTCGGCAAGGGGACCGCGTTCACGGTGCGCATTCCGCTGGGTCGCGAACATCTCGATCCGGCGAAGGTCGTCACCGGCGCGCGGCCCGGCGGCTACGCGAGCGTCGTCGATCAGTATCTGGCGGAAGTCGATTCGACGATCGTGCGTGCCGACGGCGTCCTCGCGCCGGCCGACAACGGCAGCGGCAAGCGCGGGCGCATCCTGTTGGCCGACGACAACGGCGATTTGCGTGCGTACGTCGCCCGCGTGCTCGCCCCGCGGCACGACGTCGTGGCGGTGCGCAACGGCGTCGAAGCGCTCGACGCGCTGCGGCGAGAGCCGTTCGACCTGGTCGTCAGCGACGTGATGATGCCCGAGATGGACGGCTTCGAGCTGATCCGGTGCGTGCGCAACGACCCGGCGCTGGCGACGATCCCGTTCGTCATGCTGTCGGCGCGCGCCGGCGAGGGCGCCGCGATCGAAGGCTTGCAGCGCGGGGCCGACGACTACCTCGTCAAACCGTTTTCGTCGGAGGAACTGCTCGCGCGCGTCTACGCGCAGCTCAACGCGGCCGAGATTCGCGAACGCGCGACGGCCGAGCTGCGCGCGAACGAGGAGCGGTTCCGCACCCTCGCGGCGTCGATGCCGCACATCGTGCTCGAAGGCGATCTCGAGCGCGGGGTGACGTTCTTGAGCGAGGCCTACGGCGTCTACACGGGGCTGCCGGTCGAGTCCGGATACGGCCTCGGGTGGCTGGCGGCCGTGCATCCGCACGACGTCGCCGGCGCGATGCGCCAGTGGGAGGCCGCGAGCGCGAGCAGCGCCGGATTCGCGAGCGAGTTCCGGCTGCGGCGGGCCGACGGCGCGTACCGCTGGCACGCCGGCCGGGCGCTGGCGCAACGCGACGGCTCGGGTCGCATCGTTCGCTTCACCGGCACGATCACCGACATCCACGACATGCGCCGCTCGGCGCTGGAGCGCACGTTCCTCTCCGACGCGAGCCGGATCTTGACGCTCTCGCTCGACCTCGAGGCGACGCTGCAGAGCCTGGCGCGGTTCGTGGTGCCGCAGTTCGGAGACTGGTGCCAGATCGACGTACGGACGCGCGAGGGGCGCATCCGCACGGTGGCGATCGCGCATGCCGATCCCGGTAAGCATGCGCTGGCGCAGCGTCTCGCCGGGCGGGTGCACCTCAACCCGCAGGCTGCCCGCGGGAGCCCGTACACGATCCGGACCGGCCGCACCGACCTGATCGACGACCCGCCGGCGGCGGCCGCGGAAGAGGCGATCGCCGATGCGGCGGAATTGGCGATCTACGAACAGCTGGGCATGGCGTCGGTCGTGTCGGTGCCGCTGGTGGCCGAAGGGATGACGCTCGGGGCGATCTCGCTGCTCTACGGCGACTCCGGGCGCCGCTATGCGGCCGACGACGTACCGGTGCTCGAAGAACTCGGGCGGCGGGCGGGGATGGCGGTGTTGCGCGCCACCGAGTTCGAACGCGAGCACCGGGTCGCACAATCGTTTCAGGAAGCCTCGCTCCCGTCCGAGCTGCCGACCCTCCACGGCACGACCTTCGACGCGGTCTACGTGCCGGCCAACGACGAGGCGCAGGTCGGCGGCGACTGGTACGACGCGGTGCGGCTCGCCGACGGGCGGGTCGTCGTGTCGATCGGCGACGTGGCCGGGAACGGCTTGCGCGCCGCCGTCACGATGGGCAACATGCGCCAGATCATCCGCGGCATCGCGCAGGTGCACGCCGATCCGGCGCTGATGCTCGACGCCGCCGACCGGGCGCTGGCGCTCGAACATCCCGGACCAGCTCGTGACGGCTTTCGTCGGGGTCTTCGATCCGGTCGCCGGCGACCTTCACGTACTCCTCGGCCGGCCATCCGCCGCCGATGCTGCGCCATCCGGACGGCACGGTCGAACTGCTCTCCGACGGTGGCCTGCCGCTCGGCCTGCGGCAAGTTGCCAAGGACAGCCGGGGCAAGATCCGTCGGGATCGAGCCGGGCTCGTACCTCGTGTTCTACACCGACGGGCTCACCGAGGCGACGCGCCGGCCGGCCGACGGCGAGGAGCGCTTGCGCGAGCTACTTGGCGAGGGTTCGGCGCTGCTGGGCGCCCGTCCGGCCCAGGCGATCCGGCAGGCCCTGCTCGGCGACGCCCCGGCCAAAGACGACGTCGCCATCCTGGTCGTGGGCGTCGGCACCGCCGGCCAAGCCGGGCCGCTCGCCGGGGAGGTCAAACCGATCGAGCGCTGGTTCTTCGACGCGACCGACGCGCGCGCCGGGCAATCGGCGCGGCGCGCCTTCACGCACGGGCTGCTGGCCCGGTCGGCGGAGCTCGAGAGCGTGCACAAAGCCGAGGTCGTCTTCGGCGAACTGGTGGGCAATGCGGCCCGCTATGCGCCGGGGCCGATCGAAGTGACCGTCGACTGGAGCGGGACCGCGCCGGTGTTGCACGTCCTCGACGAGGGCCCGGGCTTCCACCACGTCCCGGCCCTGCCGCGCGACGTCTACAGCGAGTCGGGCCGCGGATTGTTCATCATCTCCCTGCTGAGCGAAGATTTCAGCGTCTCGAAGCGGCCCGGCGGCGGAAGCCACGCTCGGGCCGTCCTCTCGCTCTACCGGCGCCCGTTTCGGCGGATGCGGTGAGAGTGTCTGACCGCGCTCGCGCGCGCGGCGTTCCCGGAGGCTCGGAGAGCGACTTTTGGATTTTGGGAAGAGGGGATTTCGAACACCAAGCGACGAGTAGGGCACGGTGCCAGCCCGCTCTCGACGGACCCGGTGACTGCAACTTTTCGACGCTTGGCGACGGTTGATCCATCATCGACGGTCGCCGGATCGGAGCCGAAGGGTGCGAGCGCCACGGATGAGACGGCGAGCGCGACAGGGAGTCTGAAGTATGTCAATGTGGGAACCTTTTACCGAACGAGCGCGGCGCAGCATCGTGCTCGCGCAAGAAGAGGCCCAGAGGCTCGGGAACAACTACATCGGGACCGAGCACATCCTCCTGGGCATCATCTCCGAGGGTGAAAGCCTCGCGGCAAAAGTGCTCGAGACGCTCGGCGTGAACTTAGCGAAAGTACGCCAAGAGGTCGAGGCGATCGTCGGCCGCGGCGGGCAAACCGTCCAACAGGAGATGGTGTTCACGCCGCGCGCCAAGCGCGTGATCGAGTTGGCGTTCGAAGAAGCGCGCCAGCTGAACCACAACTACATCGGGACCGAGCACTTGCTGCTCGGCCTCATTCGTGAAGGCGAAGGCGTCGCGGCGCGCGTGCTGACGAACCTCGGCGTCGATCCGGCCAAGGTGCGGGTGCAGACGACGTCGCTGCTCGGGGCCGAGGGCCAACCGCCCGCGCCCAAGGGCAAGTCGAAGACGCCGACGCTCGACGCCTACGGCCGCGACCTCACGACCCTCGCCCGCGAGAACAAGCTCGATCCGGTCATCGGCCGGGCGAACGAGATCGAACGCGTCATCCAGATCCTCTCGCGGCGCACGAAGAACAACCCCGCGCTGATCGGCGAGCCGGGCGTCGGCAAGACGGCGATCGCCGAAGGTCTCGCGCAACGCGTGATCAAGGCCGAAGTGCCCGAACCGCTGCGCGACCGCCGCGTGATCACGCTCGACCTCGCGGGCTTGGTCGCGGGCACGAAGTATCGCGGCGAATTCGAAGAGCGCATGAAGCGCGTGATGGACGAGATCCGCGGCGCGGCCGGGGAGATCATCCTGTTCATCGACGAGTTGCACACCCTCGTCGGCGCGGGCGCCGCCGAAGGCGCGATCGATGCGAGCAACATCATCAAGCCGGCGCTGGCGCGCGGCGAGCTGCAGTGCATCGGCGCAACGACGCTCAACGAGTTCCGCAAGCACATCGAGAAGGACTCGGCCCTCGAACGCCGCTTCCAGCCGATCATGGTCGGCGAGCCGTCGGTCGAGGAGACGGTCGAGATCCTCAAGGGCCTGCGCGACCGCTACGAGGCGCATCACAAGGTGACGATCACCGACGAAGCGCTGGTCGCGGCGGCCAAGCTCGGCGACCGGTACATCTCCGATCGCTTCCTGCCCGACAAGGCGGTCGACTTGGTCGACGAAGCGGCCTCGCGCGTGCGTCTGCAAGCGACGTTGCCGCCCAAGGAAATCCGCGACATCGAGAACGAGATCCGCAAGGTCAAGCAAGAAAAAGAGCAAGTCGTCAAGTCGCAAGAGTTCGAGAAGGCGGCTGCGATTCGCGACCGCGAGGAGAAGCTGCGCCTCGAGAAGCAGCGCCTCGAAGCCGAGTGGCAAGAGTCGAAGCTGACCGCCGACAAGAACCTCAAGGTCACCGAGGACGACATCGCCCACATCGTCAGCTCGTGGACGCACATTCCGGTGCAGCGTCTCGCGCAGGCCGAGACCGAGAAGCTGCTCGGCATGAAAGACCAGCTCCACAAACGCGTCGTCGGGCAAGACCAGGCGATCGAAGTGATCACGCGCGCGATCCGGCGCTCGCGGGCGGGCTTGAAGAATCCCAAGCGCCCGATCGGGTCGTTCATCTTCCTCGGGCCGACCGGCGTCGGCAAGACCGAAGTCGCGCGCTCGGTAGCGGAGTTTCTCTTCGACGACGGCGAGTCGATGATCCGCATCGACATGTCGGAGTACATGGAGAAGTACGCCGTGTAGCCGGCTCGTCGGAGCTCCTCCCGGATACGTCGGGTACGAAGAAGGCGGACAGCTCACCGAGGCGGTGCGCCGCCGTCCGTACTCGGTCGTGCTGCTCGACGAGATCGAGAAGGCCCATCCCGACGTGTTCAACTTGCTGCTGCAAGTGCTCGAAGACGGCCGCCTGACCGACTCTCAGGGGCGCGTCGTCGACTTCAAGAACTCGGTGATCATCATGACGTCGAACGTCGGCGCGACCGGCATGACGTCGAACACCGAGATCGGCTTCCGGCCGCAAAAAGGCACCGGCCAAGACGAAGCGCAGATGTACGAGCGGATGAAGAACAAGGTGCTCGAGGAAGTCAAGCACACGTTCCGGCCCGAGTTCCTCAACCGCGTCGACGAGATCGTCGTCTTCCATCAGCTCACGCGCGAGGAGATCGAACAGATCGTCGGGCTCGAGCTGGCGAAAGTCATCCGCGAAGTCAAAGCTCAGGACATGCACCTCGAAGTCACCGACGAAGCCAAGGCGCTGCTCGCGAAGAAGGGCTGGGATCCGCAGTTCGGCGCCCGTCCCCTCCGCCGCGCGATCCAACGCGAAGTCGAGGACGAGCTCGCGGAGGAAATGCTTCGCGGCCGGTTCGGCAGCGGCGACCGCATCCTGGCGGAAGTCGACGCCGACAACCCGGAGAAGCTGCGCTTCTCGAAGATCCCCAACGTGGATCTCCCCGCGCCGCCCCCTCCGGAGCCGCAAGCAGTCTAAGTTTGAAAGGCGCTCCGCCCCAGGCTCCGCGCCCCCCACGCCGGGGGCGTGGGGCCCCCATGCTTCACGCGCGCTCACCAGTCGTGGCGCGAGTTCGATTCCCCGTGGGCGCGCTTTGACGCCGTTTGCCGTATGGCGAGCCCGGCTTCCGGCGCAGATCGGAAACTGGTTCGCGCGAGACCTGGCACGAAACGGACTCGGCCTCGTATCAGAAGGCCGGGTCACGTTGCGTGCCGTCGACGAGGTGAAGATCGAGGCGACGATCACGAACGGCAAGGCGCCGGTCGGGGTCGTCGTCGAGTGGTCGACCGGCACCGGGCCGCAGGCCTTGCGGCCGCTCTGCTCGTGCGGCGGCAGCGGAGTGTGCGAGCACATCGTCGCGGCACTCGAAGCGGTCCGCACGCAGAGCGACGAGATGCTGGCCGCCCCGGCGGCCGAGAACGGCGTGGCCGAAGCGGTCGACTACGGTTGGATCCCGGCCCCGGGTGCGGAGACGAGCCAGCTGCGCGCGCGCAGCGTGTGGGTCGTCATCTCCTCGCCCGACGGGAAGGGCATGATGGGGACGCTCTTCCTCGACACCCCGCGGCTGCGCGGGGTGATCCGCGACGCGGCCGCGATCGTGACGATGATGGACGGGACGCCCCCCGACGACTGGGATACCGCCGACCGCGCGCTGCTGCGCGACGAAGCGGTGCTCGAAGCCTTCGGCCAGCGCCAAGTCGGAACGCCGACGGGCACCGTCACGACCGCGCTCGCGCGGGCGTTCTTCGCCTTGGCGCGCCACCCGCGGGTGCGCTTCGACGACAATCCCGCGGCGAATCGTCACCCGTCCGAATTACCGCCGTTCGGCATCGACGTGCGCGGGCTGCGGCTGCGCGCCGCGCGCGACCGCGACCGGTTCGTGCCGCGGCTGGAAACCCTCGACGGCGAGCGCCTCGCCCCCGCCGGGGGGCTGCTGCTCGATGGGCCGCCGGGATGGCTCGCCTTGGGGCACACCGCGTATCTGCTCGACGGCAGCTTCGACCCGCGCAAGGTGATCGACGCGGCCGTCGCGGCTTCCCAGCCCGCGCTCAACGGCGCGCTGCCCTCGCCCAAAGCGATCATGCTCGCGGCGCCGCTGCTGCCGCCCGAGGAGCGCGCCGCGCTCGGCGTGACCGACGCGCAGTCGCCGGCGGTCGTGGCGACGATGCGCTGGTCGGAGGGGGCGCTGCTCGCGCGCCTGGCGCTGGTCGACAAAGTGACCGGCGCGGCCGCGCCCTTCGCCGGGGTCGGCTCGATCGCACGCGTCGGCGACCATTACGTGCGCTTCGGTTCGGGCGTCGCCCGCAACTTCGCGCGCCGCTTCGTCGATGCGGGCTTCGTGCCGCGCGGCGGCGACGCGTTCGCGCTGTTCGGGCCCGACCGCGCGGCGGCGTTCCTGCAGCAGACCCTCGGCGAGTGGGACGACGTCGAGGTGCGCCTCGATTCCGCGCTCGACGCGCTGCGCCGCGGCGAAACGGAGCTCGACATCGCCGTCTCGGCGCGCCGCGAAGATGCCGAAGAACGGGATTGGTTCGCGCTTTCGGTCGACGTGTTCGTCGGCGCCGGCGAGCCGCTGACGCCCAAGGAGATCACCGCGCTGCTCGCGGGCAACGGGCGCTACGCCGAGGTGCGCGGCAAGCTGGTCGACGTCGCGCGCCTGCGCGAGCGCGAAGCGTTGCTGACCGACCTGGCCGACCGCCGCCGCACCGGGCTCGCCGCGCTGATCGCACTGCGCGACGAACTGCACGACGCCTTCGGCGCGATCGTGCTGCCGCCGGAAGTCGAAGCGCTGCGCGAGCGGCTGCGCGAGTTCGCCGGCATCGCGGAGGTCGAGCCGCCCGCGTCGCTGGCCGACATCCTGCGCGGGTACCAGCGCAAGGGTCTCGACTTTCTCGCATACTTGGCGTCGTTCGGCTTCGGCGGGATCCTGGCCGACGACATGGGCACCGGCAAGACGCTGACGGTCATTTCGTACCTGCTCTGGCGTAAGGAGCATGAAGGCCCGGCGCCGACGCTGGTGATCGCTCCGACGTCGGTCACGCACACCTGGGAACACGAGATCGCGCGGTTCGGCCCGGGCTTGCGCACGATGCGGCTCTCGTCGGGAAGCGAGCGCGCGGCGCGCTTCGACGAGATCGCCGATCACGACGTCATCATCACGTCGTACGCGCTGGCGCGGCTCGACGCGCAGCAGCTCTCGCACCATCGTTTTCGCACCCTCGTGCTCGACGAGGCGCAGAACGCCAAGAATCCGAGCTCGCAAATTGCGAAGGTCGTGCGTGCGCTGCACGCCGATCACCGGCTGGCGCTCACCGGAACGCCGGTCGAGAACTCGCTACGCGATCTGTGGGCGATCTTCGCGTTCCTCGAACCCGGGTTGCTCGGCACCGAGTCGTCGTTCCGCCGCCGCTTCGAATTGCCGATCGCCGACGGGAACGAGAAGGCCGCCGCGCAGCTGCGCTCGCGTCTGGAACCGTTCGTGCTGCGGCGCACGAAAGAAGACGTCGCCAAAGAGTTGCCGGAACGCACGGAGATCGTCGTCGAGTGCGACCTTTCGCCGACGCAGTTGCGGCTCTATCGCGGCGTCGCCGAGGCGGCGCGGCGCGACGTGCTCGCGCACTACGAGGAAGGCGCGCCCGAGGGCGCGAGCGTCCACGTGCTCGCCGCGCTGACCCGCCTGCGCCAAATCTGCGCCCATCCCGGCCTGATCGTGCCGGCGCACCTCGACGATCCCGAAGCCAGCGGCAAGTTCGAGACGTTCCTCGAGATGGTCGAAGAGATCGTCTCGGCGGGCCATCGCGTGCTCGTGTTCAGCGCGTTTGCGTCGATGCTGCGGGTGATGCGCAAGTCGCTTGCGGAACGCAATTTGACCTACGGGTATCTCGACGGATCGACCAAGGACCGCGACCGCCGCGACGAGGTCGAGCGCTTCATGCGTCAAGACGGTCCGCCTCTCTTCCTGTGTTCGCTCAAGGCCGGCGGCGTCGGGCTGACGCTGACCGCCGCCGATTACGTGATGCTGTACGACCCGTGGTGGAACCCGGCCGTGGAGCGGCAGGCCATCGACCGGACCCACCGCATCGGGCAGCATCGCGCCGTCACCGCGTACCGGCTCGTCACCCGCGGCACGGTCGAGGAGAAGATTCGTACCCTGGCGGAACGCAAGAACGCGCTCTCGCGAGCGGTGATCAAAGCAGACAGCGCGGTCGCGAAGTCGTTGACGCGCGAAGACCTGGAGATGCTCTTCTCCGACCCGGAGTGACGGCGCCCTCAATGCCTCCGGGCGGAGTGGCGGGCGCAGGAGCAACCTTTGGCTGCGCCAAAAAGCGCCGGGGTCTCGGTCCCGCTTTGCGTGATGCGAGCCGGCTTGTGTAGCTCTGCAGCAAGGAACATTCATGCGGGTTCACCGGCGTTGGGCCACGGGCATGCCGGCGGCGCTTTTAGCAGCGGCGCTGTTTGCCGGTTGCGGCGGCGGCGGGAGCGGTAGTTCCGCTCCTCCGGTCTCGCAAGTAGCAGCAGCGACGCAACAGCGGTCGCCCGTGCAGGTGACGGTGGTCATTCCGCGCGCGGCGTCGGCCGCGGCCCGCGATCCGCAGTACGTTTCGCCGTCGACGCAGTCGATGTCGATCAGCGCGACGGCATCGGGCAGCTCGCCGGTGACGTCGACCGCGAATTGTCCGCCCCCGGCGACGGCGTGTTCGGCGACCGTGCTCGCACCGGTCGGGACCGACGCGTTCACGGTGAATTTGTATTCGCAGACCAACGCCGCCGGCAGCGTGCTGTCGACGGGGACGACGTCGTACACGGTCGTCGCCGGCGTGACCAACAACGTCGCGATCACGCTCGGCGGACAGATCGCGACCCTCTCCGTTACGCTGTCGCAGTCGACCTTCGCGGCGGGGACCCCCGCGACCGCGACCGTCGCCGTCACCGCGCTCGATGCGGGCGGCAACGCGATCGCCTTGCCGGGCAATTACGCCTCGCCGGTGACGCTCGTCGACTCGGACACGTCCGGTGCCACGACGCTGTCGACGACCAGCCTGGCCGCGCCGGGAGCGACCGCGACGCTGAGCTACAACGGCAGCAACGGTTTGGCCGGCAGCACGGTCGCGGTCACCGCCTCGGCAAGCGGAGCGACCAACGGCGTCGGCACATTGTCGATCGGCCCGCCGTCGCCGTCACCGAGACGCTGACGCTGCCCGCGGCGGGCAGCGCGCTGCCGGTGCCGGCGCCGGTCGGCTATGCGTTCACATGACGATGCCGAGCACGTTGAACGCGCCGGCCGGGACGACAATGCTGACGACGGCGGCGGTGCGCGCCCGACGGCTGTGCCGGTTCTCGCGTCGCTCGGTCGCGCCGTGCAAGACGTGCGGTCGCCGCTCTCGGGCAGTCACGACGTATTTGTACGTCGCTTTCACGCCTTCACGAACATCACCGCGTCGGGCACGACGACCGCGACCTATCGTTCCCGGGCATCGTCGCCGGGCAGCAGTACTTCATCGCGGTTTATGATTCCAGCAATCGGGGTTGGCAATATCAAGTCGTCGGCCCGGGCGTCGTCAACGCCGCGGCCACGCAAGTCACGTTCACGACGAACCTCGGGGTGACGTTGGTCGCCGGCCGGCTCTATGCGTTCACGGTCTACACGCCGGCATCGATCGTGACGCCCTCGCCGAGCCCACCCCGACCGGGCCGCCGCCCACGCCCGACTCCGACCGCGCCGCCGCCTACGCCTACTCCGACCGCGACGCCACAAGCCGGTGCTCGTCGCCTCGCCGGTGGCCGTCAACTTCGGCGCGACGACCGACCCGGCCCAGACCGTGACCGTCACCGAAGCGCGGCTATTCCGGCCGATTCTCGCAGAGCAACACGTGCGGCTCGGGTTCGACTCTATCGCGGTCGTGACGGCCACGACCGGCGGCCCGGGATCGCAAGTCCTACAAGTGTCGCCCCGGGAACGACCGCCGGCCATGTGCACGATGACCGTCTCCGACGCGTCGGGCAACACCGTCGCTGTACCGATCACCTTGACGACGACAACCTTCCCGATAAATTAGGAGGCAGCATGAAGCGCGGCTGGTGGATAGCTGCGGCGCTGTGCGCCGCTATGATAACGGGATGCGGCGGCGGAGGCGCCGGCCGGCGGCACCGCGAGCGGCGGTGGTCCCGGCACGCAGAGCAATGCGGCGCAAAATGGAACGGCGACGTTCCTCGTCAAGATCCCGCCCGCGCCGGCGACGCAAGCCTCGAGCCGTTCGCCGCAATACATCTCGGCGGCGACGCAGTCGATCGCGATCGCGATAACCGCCGGCGGAAAGACGACGACCACGAAGGCGAATCTGACGCCCTCGTCGCCGAACTGCTCGGCGTCGGGCGGCTACACGACGTGCAGTGTTTCCGCATCGGTGCTGGCCGGCAAGAATCTCTCGTTCACCCTCACGACGTACGACGGGCTCAACGCCGCGGGCAACAAACTCTCGACGACGACGCTGACGGGCCAAACGGTCGTCGCCGGTCAGGCGAATACGTTCCCGGTCACGCTGTCGGGCGTCGTGGCAGGGATCACGCTGACATTGGGCCAAGCCGACCCCGCCGATCGGCACGTCGGCTACGATTCCGTTGACGGTCGCGGCCCTCGATGCCGACGGCTATACGATTCTCGATGCGGCGAACTCGCCGTATGTGGACGCGAGCGGAAAGCCGCTGACGATCACCCTAGCCGACAGCGACACGTCGGGCGCGACCGCCCTCTCGACGTCGACCGTCACGAACTCCGGTGCAAGCGTCAGCGTGCTCTACAGCGGCGCCGCGATCGGAAGCGCCATTTTCTCGGCGACCGCCCCGGGCATCAGCGCCTCGAAGATCACGAACGCCACGCTGATCCCCAGCGGCGGCGTTTCGTCGGGGGGCGCGGTTGCGATCGCGGTCGTCACCGTTGGCACGACGACGTATGCGTTCGTGCCGGCCGTGAACGGCCTCGCGCAAGTGACCGTCGCGCTCAGCGGCGTGATCCAGAGCAGCAGTTCCAGCGCCAAGCAGCCGCAGGGCTTCCCGATGCCGCCCGCCGGGCTCGATCAGCAACAGTTGGAAGCATGGTGGGATTCGTACCTGGCCAAGGAGGCGGCGATCAAGCGTGCACCGGCGGCGACCGGAACGTCGGTGCCGGCAGCATCGCCCTCGGCCACGCCGAGCCCGATTCCGATCTCGCCGGCCCCCAACGAGTGCGCGGCGAACACGACCTCCACCGGAGCGACCCTCTATTGCATCAACTACCTCGACACGCAGGGCCGAATCGACGTCGTCAACGTCAGTAACACCGGTGCTTCGTCCTTGACGACGCAATTCAAGACGGATGCGTCAGGCCTAACCTCGTATAGCGGCGGGACCTGCGTCGTGTGCGGGGTTGTGTTCGACGCGACCGACAACGCGATCATCATCTCGAGCAAGAACGGCTACGAACTCTACGGCCTCACGCCGCCGTATTCTCACATCAAGACGATTGCGGCCAACGCTTCGGAGAACTTCGGCTACGACGTTGCGACCGATCAGGTTTGGTCGCCGCAGTATAGCGGGACTCCGGCGACGTTGGACCTGGTCGACATCCCGTCGAGTAAACTCTACACGTTCTTCGCGCCGATTCCGGCGCCGTCGTCAACGGCGCCGGCGATCTCGATTCAAGACCCCGATGCCGGAGCCGTCGACCCGACGACCGGCATCGCCGTCGCCCCGGAGGAATACGAACGCTACGGCTACAGTTCGTTGATCGGAGCAAACACCGAAGGTTTCCCGCTGTATTTGATGTCGCTCCCCAACGTCCAGCTAGGCGTCCCGGCGCCCGGTCCGACCGGCAGCGGATTCTTCCCGGGCCAGCAGTACTTTTCCGACACTGCATTCGCTCAGCCGCTGGTTCCTCAGAACGTGCCGGGGGCTTTCTATCAGATCACCGACGTCGCGGTTGACGCGACCAACCACTTCGTCTTCTTCGGGGCAGAGTATGCGGATCCCGGAGCTATCGGCGTCGGACAGTTGCCCACTGCGGCGACGACGACGCCGACGCTGGGCGATTACGTGTTCGTGTCGCTGCCGACCGAACCGAACGGAAACTCGTTCAACTTCCCGCACGACCCGCACGCGGTCGCGACGACGACGATCGGTTCCAAATCGTACGCGCTGATATTCGATTATCCATTGGATTACGTCGCCGTGATCGATCTTCAGGCGTTCTTCACCGCCCCGCGCTCGACGAGCGACGCGCATCTCATCAGCCCGACGTACAATCTGCTCACCAACAAGGTGATTACGTACTTGCCGATCCCCGGCGGACCGTAGCCCGACCGCGACGTGATTCGCGTTGCGCGAGCTGCCGGGATCGGATGCCTGGCCGTCGCGGGGGTGCTCTTCACCTGGGTAGCGGCGCACAGCGCTGCGATGACGCCGAAGCCGGTGGCGCCGGTTTCGCTCGGCGGACCGTTGCGTGTGAATTCCGGTGCCTTTCGGATCGCGGCTCAGCGCCCCGCCGCAGGCTCTGGAGCACGCACGGCGTCGCGCGAGTCGATCTCACCGCTTGGTCCGATCCCGAAGCCGGGGCGCCTCAACTGCTATGCCGCCGGCGTGTTGAGGCCGCCGACCATTCACGTGAGTCCCGGCGACACGATCGCCGTTCACTTCGAGAACTCGATGCGCAAGGCTCTGGGCGGCCACGCGAATGCGTCGAACCTGCATTTTCACGGACTGACGGTCTCGCCGAAACGCCCGGGCGACGATGTGCTCGACACGCTGCTCGCGCCGGGCCAGTCCACCGATTACCTCGTGCACATCCCGCGCGATCATCCGCCGGGTCGTCTACTGGTACCACACGCATCCGCACGGCGAGACACAGTGGCAAACCGGCAACGGGATGTCGGGGGCGATCGTGATCGAAGGGATCGGCGCCGAGGCTCCCCACGTCGTCGGCATGCGCGAGCGGCTCCTCATCCTACGCGACTCCTACGCCGACACCGATGAGGCTGCCGCGGCGTTCCGTCACCGGGCTCGAGCCCGCGGCCCGGTTGTAATTCCGCCAAGAAGAAGCTTCCGCCCAGCACGATCACCGTCAACGATGTGCGGCAGCCGCAGATCGGTATTGCACCTGGTGAGCCGGAGTTCTTCCGGGTCGTCAACGCGGCTGCCGACCGCTACTTCGATCTCGCCGTCGATGGGGAGCAATTACGGCTCGTCGCGCAGGACGGCGTGCCGCTTGCCGATGCTCCGGGCGGTGGACCGGAGATGGCGCCGGTCGACCACATCTTGCTCGCGCCCGGCGCGCGCGCCGAATTCGTGGCCGTCGGACGCCTGAAGCCGACGGCCCTGCGCTCGCGCGCGGTCGACACCGGCAAGGACGGCGATCCGACGCCCGCGGTCACCCTCGCGACCTTCTTCAACGACCGGCACATGGGCGGGACCGAGATGCAGCCGGCGTCGCATCCGCCCGTTGCGTATCGCGTTCCGCTCCCGCCCGTGGCGGCACGCCGCACGATCCGGCTCAGCGAAAGCAACGCGCGGCATGCGTTCTACATCGACGATCGGGCTTTCAAGCTTTCCGACCAGCCGCTGATCGTCGCGCGCGCCGGAACGGTCGAGGAGTGGACGATCGAGAACGACAGCGACGAGATACACGCCTTCCATTTGCACCAGGTGCATTTCATCGTCGAAGACGTCGACGGCGTGCCCAACCGGCAGCGCTTTTGGGCCGACACCGTCACCGTCCCCTATCGCCGCCATGCGGCGGGCGGCAAGACGTCTCCCGGCCGCGTTCGCCTCCTAGCCGACTTCCGCGACGACGTCGTGCGCGGCACGTTCGTCTTCCACTGCCACATCCTCGACCACGAGGACGGCGGCATGATGGCCAAGATCGCCGTACGATAGAGTCCGACAACCGCGACAATCCGACGCCGGATCTCCGCTTTGCGTACGGCTCGCGCTCTCCGGCCGTCAGTTCGCGAAGGTAGGTGGGCAGGCCCATGCCGCGACGCGCGGCATCCCGCTCGAGCGTGCTACGAACCTCGTCATCGAGGCATATGGCCGCGGCGTTATCCACCTTTCGAGGGGTTGGCCATGGCCCGATGAATCCAGGCGCACAGCATTTGAGGGGGTAGGCGATGGACAGTTACGCCCACGGGGCCAGCAGCGTGCCGTTGATCGGGGAGACGATCGGCAAGCATTTCGACGGGATCGCCGCGCGCTTCCCCGAGACGGATGCCGTGGTCTCGTGCCGCCAAGGGGTTCGCCTGAGCTACGCCGAGCTGCGTTCGGAGACCGACCGGTTCGCGCGCGGGCTGATGGCGCTGGGGGTGCAGCACGGTGACCGGGTCGGGATCTGGTCGCCGAACAACGCGGAGTGGATCGTCGCGCAGTTCGCGACCCCGAAGATCGGCGCGATCCTGGTCAACGTCAACCCGGCGTACCGGACGTCCGAAGTCGCCTACGTGCTCGAGCAGAGCGGCGTCAGCGTGCTGCTCTGCGCGGTGCGCCACAAGACGAGCGAATATCTGCGCATGATCGAGGAAGTGCGCCCGAGCTTGCCGCAGCTGCGGACGGTCGTCGTCATCGGCGACGACGACGACGTGCATCTCGCCGGCTCGCTCGCGTGGACGGCGGTCGCCGCGATGGCCGAACAGACGAGCGAGGAGGCGTTCCGCGAGCGCTACGAGCGCTGCCAGTTCGACGACGCGATCAACATCCAGTACACTTCGGGGACGACCGGCTTCCCGAAAGGCGCGACCCTCTCGCACCACAACATCCTCAACAACGGATTCTTCATCGGTGAAGGATGCCGTTACACCGAGCGCGACCGCGTCTGCATCCCGGTGCCGTTCTACCACTGCTTCGGCATGGTGCTCGCGAACCTCGCGTGCATCACGCACGGCGCGACGATGGTGATCCCGTCGCCGTCGTTCGAGCCGAAAGCGGCGCTCGAAGCGGTGCAGGCCGAGCGCTGCACGTCGCTCTACGGCGTGCCGACGATGTTCATCGCCGAACTGAACGAGCCCGATTTCGCGCAGTACGATCTCTCGACGCTGCGCACCGGGATCATGGCGGGCTCACCGTGCCCCGTCGAGATCATGAAGCGCGTGCAGACCGAGATGCACATGCCCGAAGTGACCATCTGCTACGGGATGACCGAAACGTCGCCGGTATCGTTTCAGACGGGCGCCGACGACTCGGTCGAGAAGCGCACGACGACCGTCGGGCGCATCCATCCGCACGTCGAGTGCAAGATCGTCGACGAGGCGGGCCGCATCGTGCCGCGCGGCACGCCGGGCGAACTGTGCACGCGCGGCTACCTCGTGATGCTCGGCTACTGGAACGACCCGGAGAATACCGCGCGCGCGATCGACGCGGCCCGCTACATGCACACCGGCGACATCGCCGTGATGGACGACGAAGGCTACGTCAACATCAGCGGGCGCATCAAAGACATGGTGATCCGCGGCGGCGAGAACGTATACCCGCGCGAGGTCGAGGAGTTCCTGTTCACGCATCCGGCGATCAAAGACGTCTCGGTCGTCGGCGTGCCCGACGTCAAGTTCGGCGAACAGCTGTGCGCGTGGATCATCAAGCACGACGGCACCGCGCTCGACGCCGAGGCCGTGCGCGAGTTCTGCCGCGGCAAGATCGCGCACTACAAGATCCCGCACTACGTCGTCTTCGTCGAGAGCTTCCCGATGACGGTCACCGGAAAGATCCAAAAGTACAAGATGCGCGAGCAATCCGTCGAGGTGCTCGGCCTCCACGACGCCGCCAAAATCGTCACGGCCTGATCGTCCCAAAGGGAAGGCGGCCGCCGGGGTTCGCCGAGCCGGCGCCCAGATCGCTTGCGGCGAGGTCTGCGCTTCGGACGCACTTGCAGCGCATGGGACAAGCCTGCTGCTTCGCGCGGATAGGACGATACTGCGTCGGTACGACCGGACGATCTTTCAAGACGCGCGAGGCGCGCCGGCCGTAGGATGGATGCATCAGCACGCCACCCACTAGGAGCGCACTCGTGTCTTTCAGGAACCCGGCCCCTCTCATCGCCGCCCTCGCGTTGCCCGTTGCCCTGTTGAGCCTCGTGACCGTGACGCTCGCGAAGCCCGAAGGCGACATGGCGACGATGATCTGCCGCCCGGCGCAATCGAACGAAACTGCCAGTGCGAAGATGGTCGCGACGTCGACGCCGCTCGTCTGCAAGCCGTTCGCGGTCAGCATGCACATGTCCGACGGGAAGATGCAAACGATCGGCAGCGTCACCGCCAAGCCCGTCGCCGGCCCCGATCTCACCAATGCGCTGACCCCGGCGCAGTTCAACGCCGCCTACAACAAGTGGATCCAGGTGACGTTCCACATCGATCCGGCGACCGAGCACACTCCTTAGACGCTCGCCGGCCGAAACGTCACCATGAGCCTCCGCTGCGGGACCACGCGGTTGCGTCCCGCCTTTCTTTTTCTCGCGGCAATGCTGGCCGGTTCGATCGGAATGCCCGTCGCGACTCCAGCCAAGGACACGAGCATGGCAGAGAAGATGTTCCCCGCTCGCGCGCCGCTCGCCGCCGAGGGCGAGTTCCCGTCGCTGAAGGGCGCGAACGCCTGGCTCAACTCGGCGCCGCTGACGAGCTCCGCGTTGCGCGGGCACGTGGTCGTCGTCGACTTCTGGACCTATTCGTGCATCAATTGGCGGCGTTCGTTCCCCTACGTTCGGGCGTGGGCCCAACGATACAAGGACGACGGGCTCGTCGTCATCGGCGTGCACACTCCGGAGTTCCCGTTCGAGCACGACCTCGGCAACGTGCGACGTGCGGCCGCCGAGATCGGGGTCGGCTATCCGATCGCGATCGACAACGACTACGCGATATGGCGAGCGTTCAAGAACGAGTACTGGCCCGCGCTGTACTTCATCGATGCGAAAGGCCGCATCCGGCACCATCAGTTCGGCGAGGGCGACTACGACCAAGCCCAGTCGGTGATCGTGCAGCTGCTGGCCGAGGCAGGGCACGGCGGTGCCGTAACGCGCGCCGTACCGGTCGATGCGCGCGGAGTTGAAGCCGCCGCCGATTGGAGCAGCTTGAAGACGCCGGAAACGTACCTCGGCAGCGACCGCGCCGAGAACTTCGCGTCGCCCGGCGGTGCCTCACCTGGGAGGCCCCGCGACTACGTGGCTCCCGCACAATTACGGCTCAATACTTGGGCGCTTTCCGGGAATTTGGACCGTCAAGCCTCAATCGGCCGTCCTCAACGGCGCGACCGGCCGTATCGTCTATCGTTTCCATGCG
Source organism: Vulcanimicrobiota bacterium (assembly GCA_963749395.1). GTDB lineage: Bacteria > Vulcanimicrobiota > Vulcanimicrobiia > Vulcanimicrobiales > Vulcanimicrobiaceae > CAVVMT01. The sequence continues at coordinate 116,931 of CAVVMT010000008.1, read as the reverse complement.
CGCGATCTGCATCTCGTCATGGGTCCGGCCGTGCCCGGGAAGCCGGTGCGGTTTCGGGTGCTAGTCGACGGGCGTGCTCCCGGCGTCGCCCACGGCGTCGACGTCGATGCCGCCGGCAACGGCACCGTGCGCGAACCGCGGCTGTATCAGCTGATCCGGCAACCCGAACCGATCGTCGACCGGCAGTTCACGATCGAGTTTCTCGACCCCGGAGCCGAGGTGTACTCGTTCACGTTTGGGTGACGGGCCGCGCCCACGGCGACCTAGACGACGACCGGGGTCGCCGCCGCGAAGGCCTCGGCAACGGCGCGGCGCTGCACCTTCCCGGTGGCGGTGCGCGGAATCGCCTCGGCGACGAACACGACCGAGGGCACCTTGAACGGCGCGAGCCGCGCGCGCGCGCCGGCGAGCACGTCGGCCGGCGACGCGTCGCCTTCGAGCACCAGCGCGCACGCGACGACCTCGCCGTACTTCTCGTCGGGGTAGGCGAAGCTGACCGCTTCGACGACCGACGGCATCGCGAGCAGCGCTTCGTCGACCTCGACCGGCGAAATCTTCTCGCCGGCGCGATTGATCAGCTCCTTGATCCGCCCGACGAGCGTCAGGTATCCGTGTTCGTCGAGGCGCCCGAAATCGCCGGTGCGGAACCATCCGTTCGTGAATGCCGCCTTGTTGGCGGCCGGATTGTTGTGGTACCCGCTCGTCACGTTCGCCCCGCGCACGACGACTTCGCCCACCGCGCCGGCCGGCAGGAGCGCTCCGTCCTCGTCCATGATCGCGACGTCGACGTGCGCGCCGACCCCGACCGTGCCGGGACGCCGTTCGCCGTCGAGCGGATTCGCGCACATCTGGTGCGACGCTTCGGTCATCGAGTACGCCTCGATCACCGGCACCCCGAAACGCGCTTCGAGCGCGCGCAGGGTGTCGGCGGGCATCGGCGCGCTCGAGCTGCGCATCAGCCGCAGGGTGTGTTCGCCGGGCTGCGGCGCCCCGTCGCTATCGGCACGCAGCAAGAGCGTGCGATAGATCGTCGGCACCGCGCTGACGATCGTGACGCCGAAGCCCGCGATCAGCGGCCAGAAGGCGCTCGCGGAGAAGCGCTCCGGAACGACGACCGTCCCGCCGGCGAGCATGACGGAGAGCGTCGAGAAGACGATGCCGTGGATGTGGAAGAGCGGCATGATGCACAGCGACACGTCGCCCGCATCGAGCCGGTACCAGCGGCGGATGTTGTCGGCCGAGGTCGAGAGGTTGTAGTGCGTCAAGCCGACGCCTTTGGGCCGGCTCGTCGTGCCGCTCGTGTGGAGGAAGAGCGCCGGATCGTCCTCTTCGGGGACGAGGCTCTCGGCGTCGGGCAGCGGGGTTCCGTCGAAGGCCGGCGCCCCGCTGGCGTCGAGCGCGAGCTCCACGACCGGGATGCCGAGCCGGGCCGCCGCGGCCCGCGACGGCGAACCGTCGCCGGGAGCACATACGAGAAGCTTGGGCGCAATATCTTCTAGGTAGAACGCGAACTCGTCGACCGTGTAGGCCGGGTTCAGCGGCGCGGCGGTCGCGCGGGCGTTGGCGATGCCGAAGAAGGCGAGCACGAGCGCGGGGCCGTTGACCAGGCTGGCGGCAACCCGGTCTCCGGGGCCGATGCCCAGCCGCGCGACGGCGCCGCCGATCGCGGAAACATGACGGCGCAGGGCCGCGTAAGTGATGGTCGGCCCGTTAGGCAGGGCAAGCGCGGCATGGTCGTCGGCACCCTGTTCGATTAAGTCGGCAAGCGTCATGGAGCAGCGATTACGACAGGCCACAAGGCACCGCCTCGCGGAGGGATGAATCGCGCGGCATGCACGTAGCGATCATCGGAGCGGGCGCCATCGGCGCGTATGTCGGTGCGGCGCTCGCGCGCGGCGGCGCCGAGGTGACCGTCTACGCGCGCGGCCCGCATCTCGAGGCGATGCAGGCGCGGGGCATCCACGTGCAGAGCCCGCGCGGCGACTTCCACGCGCGTCCGCGCGCGGTGGGGACGATCGCGGAGATCGGCCCGGTCGACGTTGCGGTGTTGGCGGTCAAGGCGCATCATTTGCCCGACGTCCTCGGCGCACTGCCGCACATCGTGCACGACGCGACGACCGTCGTCACGATGCAGAACGGCATCCCGTGGTGGTATTTCCAACGTCACGGCGGCCCCTACGACGGGACGATTCTGCAGAGCGTCGATCCCGGGGGCGTGCTGACCGCGGCGATCGCGCCGTCGCGGATCGTCGGTTCGGTGATTTACTGTTCGACCGAGATCGTCGAACCGGGCATCATCCGGCACAGCGAAGGCACGCGCTACGCGCTCGGCGAGCTCGACCGCACGATCACGCCGCGGCTCGAGGCGATCTCGCAGGCGTTCGTCGCGGGCGGCCTCAAGGCGCCGATGGAAGCCGACGTGCGGCGCGAAGTGTGGGTGAAGATCCTCGGCAACGCGTCGTTCAATCCGATCAGCGCGTTGACGCGCGCGACGCTCGTCGACATGGCCGACGATCCGGGCGTGTGCACGATCGTGGCCGAGATGATGGCCGAATCGATCGCGATCGCGGAGCAGTTGGGAATCGAGATCGGAATCTCGATCGAGAAGCGGATCGACGGTGCGCGCCGGGTCGGCGCGCACAAGACGTCGATGCTGCAAGATCTCGAACTGGGGCGGCCGCTAGAGATCGAGGCGCTCGTCGGCGCGGTCGTCGAGCTCGGGGCGCTGATCGGCGTGCCGACGCCCGCGACCCAGCACGTCTACGCGCTGACCAAGCTGCTGGAGAAACACGCCCCCGCCGCGAATCCCCGTCCGCGTGAGGGGTGACAATTCGAGCGACGAGCGCGCCGAACCAAAGGTCGTTCTGCTCGTCCGTCTGTTGAACGCGATCGACGAAGGACGGCATTCCTTCGAACAACTCAAAGAGCGCATCGCCGAAGGCAAAGTGCCGAGCACGCGTAGCCTGCGGCGCTACCTGGCGATCCTCTCCGATGCCGGCTTCCCGTGGTACTTCGACCGGGCCACCGGGACGTACCGGTTCTCCGAAGGCTACAGCCTCAAGCGGCTCAATCTCAATTCGCGCGAGCTGGTCGGCCTCGTCACCCTCAAGCGCCTCGGTTCGTCGCTCGGTGGGACCCTCGCGAGCTACATCGACGAGGCCGCCGGCAAACTGCTCTCGTCAGCCGACCGGCGCACGACGGGCGAAGCCGAACGCGGACCGTCGCTCGCAATCCGCTTGGACGAGGTCGCGCTCGAACCCGACGTCGAGCGCGTCTTCGAAAAGCTCCAAGCCGCGGAGCGCAGCCGGCGGCGCGTGCAATTCGCGTACATCGACAAGAACGGCCGGCGCACCGACCGGCGCGTCGATCCGTACGGTTTCATCGTGTCGAGCGGCCGGATCTACCTCGTGGGCTACGATCACGACCGCACCGACATGCGCGTGTTCGCGGTCGACAACGTCAGCGAACCGTCGCTGCTGCCGACGACGTTCGAACGGCCGGCGGAGTTCAATCTCGAAACGTGGGGCGCCAACAGCGTCAGCGGCGTGTGGCACGCGCAAACGCTCACCGCGGTGCGGGTGCGCTTCTCGCCGGTCGTCGCGAAGGCGGCGGTGGCGGCGACCGTCACGCGCGAGCGCCGCGTCGAGCGCCGTGCCGACGGCAGCGTCGAGATCACGTACACGATCGCCGATCCCGAAGAAGTCGTGCGCTGGACGCTGGGCTGGGGCGGCGAAGCGGAGATCGTCGAACCGGTCAGCGCGCGCGCGACGGCACGCGAGATCGCGCACCGCATCGCCGAGCGCCACCGCTAAGCCGGCCCCCGGCGATCGACGTCAGGCCGCGCCGCTGCGCGCGAGCCGGCCCTCGCGCGCGGGCCGGCGGCCGGCGGGCAAGCTGGCCGGGGGTGCCGGGGAGATCGGGACGCGGGCGTCGCCCTTCGCGAACCCGCCGACGCGCGCGACGAGCGCTTCGACTTCGGTCTGCAGCCGGTGCGTCGCGTCGAGCGAAACTTGTGCGGCTTGGGCGGCGGCGGCGGTCGCACGTTCGATGTCGTTGGCGTTCTGCTCGATCACCGCGAAGGTCTCGACTTGTTCGCCCGTCGCCTGCGCGACTTGGGTCGCGACGCTGGTCGCGAATTCGACCGTGCCGCGCACCTCGCGCGACAGTTCGCCGACGGCGCGCGAAGCTTGCGCCGTTTGCAACGCCATCGAGCGCATCTCTTCGGTTGCGGTCTCGATGTCGGTCGTCCGGCTCGCCTGCTCCGCGGCGATCGCGCCGATCTGCCGCACGTCGGCCGCGTTGCCGTCGATCGAGAGGACGAGCGTGTCGATCGTCGCCCCGGTGTTCTTCGCGCGTTCGATCGCCCCGCGCGCGAGTTCGCTCGCGGTCTTGGCCTGCACGACGAGCGACTGCGTCTCGGAGATCACCTGGCCCACGAGCAGTTTCACCTCGTCGCCGGCGCTCTTGGAGCCGCTCGCCAGGCGGTGTAACTCGCCCGCGATCACCGCAAAACCGCGTCCGGTATCGCCGGCGCGCGCGGCTTCGATGCCGGCGTTGAGCGCGAGCAGCTTGGAGCGTTCGGCCATGTCGCCGATCACGTCGACCTGAGCTTGGATCGTCTTCGCGCTAGCCTGGGCGAGATGTTCGAGGCGTTCGACCGTGTCGAGCAAACTCGAGCCGACGCTCTGGATGTCGGCAACGACCCCGCGCACCGCGTTGAGCCCGTCGCTCGCCGAGCGGCTCGAGTCGTCGGTGCGGTGCCCGACTTCGCGCGCGCGATCGGCGACTGCGATCGCTTGCTGCGCGAGCGCCTTGCCGGCGACGTTGGAGCGGTCGATCGACTCGCGCAACTGCGCGAGGGCGGAGTTCGTCGTATCGATGATGCCGACGAGGCGGTCGATCGATGCGAGGCCGCCGCGCGCGCTGTTCGCGAGCCGCGCGCAGTCGTCGCCGATGGCGCGCGCCCCGGCACCTGCCTCGCTCAAGGCTGCTGCGATCTGCGCGGTGGCGCTGGCTTGCTGTTCCATGCCGCTGCTGACCGAGATCGCTTGATCGAGATTGTTGTGGACCGCCCCGAAGATCGTCTTGGAGCTCGACTCGATCCCTTCGATCACCGAACGCAGCGCGTGCGCCATCGAGTTGAACGACGAACCGAGGTCGCGCAATTCGGCGAGCCGCAGGTGCGACACGTCGACGCTCGAGTCGAGGTTGCCGCGTGAGAGCTCGTGAGCCGCGGTGGCGACCGCGCGGACCGGGCGCGCGATGCGGCGCGCCGTCCAAACCGCGGCCAACGACGCGAGCAGGAAAACGACGATGCCGACGACGGCCGAGCGCCACGCCAGGTCGCGCACGGGAGCGTCGATCGCGCTGCGGTTCATCAGCGCGAGGACGGTGAGCCCGACGTTGCCGGCGCTCTGCGTCTGCTGCGCCGATGCGTCGATTGCCTGGCCGCGGGCCGAGAGTTGCGGCGCGCCGGCGCCGGCGTTCGACGCCACCATCGTATCGCCGCGCATGAGAAAGAGCGACGACGAGGCGTCGATCGGCACGCCGCGCAACAAGGCGGCCATCTCGGTATCGGGAAGCCGCCCGATGAGCGTGCCACGGTGTGCGGCGCGGGTCGCAACGCCGGCGGTCGCATCGACGAAGGTCAACGGCGCATACACGATCAGTTGCGGCGTCGCTTGATCGGTGAACGTCGTCCAGCCGACGATCCCCGGCCGAATCGCGTTCTTCAGCGTTGCCAACCACGGCGCGGTTGGCGCGAACTGCGGGGAGCCGGTGCTGGCCACGACCTTGCCGTCGAGGTCGAGGATCGACAGATCGGTGTAACGCGACGAGCCGAAGGCGCGTGCGTAGTTCCACAAGATCTTGTTTTCGTCTTGCACCGAGAGGTTCGGGTTTTCGACCAGCTCGGTGAAGACGAGTTGCCGCAACTCTTCCATGCGGCCCGCGAGATAGGTGTCTTGTTGCGCCATCGCCTGCCGGCTCAGCCCGGCGAGCTGATCGCGGAATTCATGCTCGATCGTCGAACGGGCGCTGAAGTATCCGGCGACGGAGACCGCGATCGTCGTCATCAGCACGATCGCGCCGATGGTGAAGATCAGCGATCCGCTGATCGAGTTTCGGCGAAGGAATGCAAGCCCCAGCACGGCGTTACCGTAGCACCAGAATGTTAAAGCCGCTTTAAGATTGAAAGGTCGCCTTCGTGCGCGTCATCACCAGGAACTTCGCTCTCGTCGTCGCGTTGTCGCTCGGCTTGTTGATGCCGTTGCGCGCGTTCGCCGCGGGCGCCGACGGCAGCCCCGTCGACGGCATTCCGTGCGAGCAGATGGAAGGGACCGCGTTCCATATTCATCAGCACTTAACAATCTTGAACCGGGGCAAGCCGGTGCTCGTGCCCTCCGACGTCGGACGTCCGTTGTTCGCGCCGTGCTTCTACTGGTTGCACACGCATACGCCCGACGGCATCATCCACGTCGAGGCGCCGAAGGTCGAGTCGTTCACCCTCGGAGAGTTCTTCGACATCTGGGGCGTGCCGCTGTCGCGCGCGAACGTGGCCGGCGCCAAACCGCCCCCGGGGGGCGAGGTGCGCGCTTGGATCGACGGCCAAGCGTATACCGGCAACTTGCGCAAGATCGAACTGACCGCCCACGAAGATATCACGATCGAAGTGGGACCGCCGTTCGCGAAGCCCGCCCCGTTCAACGGGTGGAACGGCTTGTAAGGAGACGAGCATGGCGCAGCGTTTCAACGCCGAGCTGATCGGGCGCGGACCGAAGTCGGCGTGGGTGTTTCTCCCGATTCCTTTCGACGTCGCGGCGGTCTTCGGCTCGCGCGGACGGGTCGCCGTAAGCGGCACGCTCAATGGGTTCGCGTTTCGGAACTCGCTTCTGCCCGAAGGCGACGGAACGCACGCGATGCCGGTGAGCAAAGAACTGCAGAAGGGCGCCAAGGTCAAGTGCGGCGACACGGTCGAGGTCGTCCTCGAGCGCGACGTGCTCGAACGCGTGGTTACGGTGCCGCCGGAACTGGCCGCGGCTTTGCGTTCGGCCGCGCCCGCGCGGACGGCTTTCGAGGCGTTGGCCTACTCGCACAAGAAAGAGTACGTCGAGTGGATCGCGGGCGCCAAAAAGGACGAAACGCGGGTCTCGCGGGCGCAGAAGGCGGTGGCCATGCTGGTCGAGGGCAAGCGGCTGCGTTGACGGCGGCCGAAATCTGGGAGGGTGTGTGTCGCTGAAACGTTCGGTCTTCGTCTGGTCTGTCGCGAGCGTGGCTCTGGCCCCGCGGCCGGCGTTTGCGGACGCCTCACCCGCGCCGAACGATCCGGCGGCGGTGCTCCAAGCGTTGTTCGCCGGGCCACCGGCGAGCAGTATGTTCGCCGCGAGCTTCTTGTCGGCAGCACCGTTCGACGCGCTGCGCGCGATGTTCGCGTCGTTTCAAAAGACGCTCGGGAAACCCACGGCGGTCGTCGCGCAAGGCAACGTGTATGCATTGACGTTTTCGAGCGGGATCGGGCACGCGGTCATCGCGCTCGACGGCAGCGGCGCGATCACGACGTTCTTTTTCCAGCCGCCGGCTACGGCAGCGGGCGCCGAGCGGCTCAAGGCGTTGTATGCCGCACCGCAGCTGGACCCGGCGTGGTTCGCGCCGTCGTTGCTCGCGCTGGCGCCGGTTACGGCGTTGCAGACGGCGATGGACCAGGTGCACGCGCGTTTCGGGGCGCTGCAGAGCGTCACGCCGGGACCCAACGGATACACGATGCAGCTCGCTAACGGCGGCCTCAACGGTGTGTTTCATACCGACCCCGACGGCAAGATCGACGTCTTGTTCTTCACGCCGCTCCCGCCGAGTTAGCCCTCAGCCGCCGAGGTAGGCGGCCGTCACGTTCTCGTCGGCGAGGAGATCGACGCCTGGGCCCTCGAGCGTGATGCGACCGCGGTCGAGGACGTAGGCGTAGTCGGCGATCGCGAGCGCTTTGCGCGCGTTTTGCTCGACGAGCAAGATCGACGTCCCGCGCGCGCGCTCTTCGGCGATGATCCCGAAGATCGCCTCGACGAGTTTGGGGGCCAGCCCCATCGACGGTTCGTCGAGCAGCAGCAGGAGCGGGCGGCCGATCAGCGCGCGCGCGATCGCGAGCATCTGCTGTTCGCCGCCGGAGAGCGACCCGGCGAACACCGCGCGCCGTTCGCGCAGGATCGGAAAGCGGGCGTAGAGTGCGTCGAGGTCGGCCGGCACGCCGCCGTCGCGGCGGATCGACGAAGCGACGAGCAGATTGTCCTCGACCGTCATATACGGCAGCATGCGCCGACCTTCGGGCACGTGCGCGATCCCGGCGCGGACGATGCGATGCGGTTTGTCGTGGGTGATGTCGCGCCCGGCGAACGTGATGCGGCCGCCGCGCGTCGCCAAGATCGCCGAGATTGCCGAGAGCAACGTCGTCTTGCCGGCGCCGTTGGCGCCGACGATCGCGCACAGCGTGCCTTCGCGCACCGACAGCGAGATGCCGTGCAGCACTTCGATCTTGCCGTAGCCGGCGACGAGGTCGTCGACCGCCAACAACGCCTCGGCGTTCATGCCGCTCCCGACCCGAGGTACGCTTCGACGACCGCGGGATCGAGCGCGATCTCGGCCGGCGTGCCGCGCGCGATCACTTCGCCGAAGTTCAACACGACGACGCGGTCGCACACCGCGCGCACGAGCGCCATGTCGTGCTCGATCAACAGGATGCCGATCCCTTCGACGGCGAGCCGCCGGATCGTCGTGCCCAAGGTCGCCGTCTCGTTGGGATTCATGCCCGCGGCCGGTTCGTCGAGCATCAGGATCGCCGGCTCGCTCGCGAGCGCGCGCGCGATCTCGAGCCGCCGCTGATCGCCGTACGGCAGCGAACCGGCGCTCGCTTCGAGCGCGAGGTGACCGATCCCGGCGCGTTCGAGCAACTGCCGGGCCTGTGCGCCGGAGAGCAGCCCCGGCCGTTTGTACGCTCCGGCGGCGAGATTTTGCGCGACCGTCAGACGCCCGAAAAGGCGGATGTTCTGATAGGTGCGCACGACGCCCGCGCGGGCGATGTCGTGCACCCGCATGCGGTCGAGCCGGCGGGCCCCGAGCGCGACCGTTCCGCCGGCGATCGCGGTCACCCCGGTCGTCGCGTTGATCAGGGTCGTCTTGCCGGCACCGTTGGGCCCGATGAGGCCGACGATCGTTCCCGGCGAGAGATCGAGCGAGACGTCCCGCAGCGCCGCGACGCCGCCGTAGCGCACGGCCACGCGGTCGAGCTTGAGCGCGTTCTGCCCGTCGCTCACGAGCGCTGCCACAGTCCCGCGATCCCGCGCGGGGCGAAGATGACGACCGCGAGCAAGATCGCGCCGTCGACGACCTCGCGGAAATCGTGCAGAAAGCGGATCACTTCGGGCAAGATCGTCAACGCCGTCGCCCCGATCACCGCGCCGATCGGACTGGTCGCGCCGCCGATCACGCAGAACACGAGGATCTCTTCCATGCGTCCGAATGCGAAGTCGCTCGGGGTGATGAAGAAGTTGCCGTGCGCGTACAGCGCGCCCGCGAGCCCGGCGATCGCGCCGCCCGCCACCAGGGTCGCGAAGCGTACTTGCGCCACGTCGATGCCGACCCCGCGCGCCGCGGTCTCGTCTTCGCGTGAAACCGCGATCGCGAGCCCGTACTTCGATCGTTGCAGAACGAAGAACCCGATCGCGACGACGAGGAGCGCTCCGTACACCCACCAGGTGTTCGCGTCGTTCGGAATGCTCGCGAGCCCTTCGGCCCCGCCGGTGATCGAGAGGTTGTTCGCCAGCACGCGCACCATCTCGCCGAACCCGACCGTCGCGATCGCCAAGAACACACCGCGCAAACGCCGCACCGGCAACGCGAGCAACCCGCCCGCGATCGCCGCGCACACGATCGCGAGCGCGGCCGATGCCGGCAAGCCCCAACCCCACGACAACGCGGCGATGGCGCTCGCGTACGCCCCGATCCCCATGAAGGCCGCTTGCGCGAGCGCAAGCTGGCCGGCCATCAAACAGATCGAGAGCGACAGCGCCAGCAGCGCGTTCGTGCCGACCTGGTTGATCAGTTGCGAATGCGACGCGTAGAACGCGGCCAAAGCGGCGATCATGCGGCGCGCAGCGCGCGCCGCCCGAAAAGCCCGCTCGGTTTCAAGACCAAGATCAGGAACATGAGCCCGAAGGCGATCGCGTCGCGCCACGCCGAGAGGCCTAGCGCGATGGCGGCCGTCTCAACCCCGCCGATGATGAACCCGCCGATCACCGCACCGGTGACGCTGCCCATCCCGCCCAGGATGATCACGGCTAGCCCCTTGAGCTCGATCGGCGCGCTCATGTCGAGCGTGACGCTGTTGTATTGCAGCGCGACGAGCACGCCTGCCGCTCCCCCCATCGACGACGCGATGAAGAACGTCTCGGAGATCGTGCGCTGCAAGTCGACGCCGAGCAGCGCCGCGGCGACCCGATCTTCCGCGACCGCCCGGATGCGCCGCCCCAGCGGCGTCGCGCGCAGCGTATAGCTGAGCATCACCATCATCGCAAGCGCGGTGAACAAGATGGCAAGCTCGGTCGTGGTGAACACGACCGGCCCCAGCCGAATCGGCGCCGCTTCTTGCCCGCCGAGCACGAAGTGCCGCTCGTCGACGCCGTAGATTCCCCGCAACACCGCGCCGACGATGATCGCGACTCCGATACTCGAGATCAGCGGCGCCAGATTATCGGCGCGCCGCGCGCGCAGCGGCGCAAACGCAACCCGATCGAGCAAAATCCCCAATACCCCGGCCAGCGCAGCCGCCGCCAAGAACGCCGCCGGAATCGGCCACCCCGCCATCGCCAGCGAAAGCGAAGCATACGCGGCGGCCGTAAAAATCGCCGCATGCGCCAAATTCAAGATGTCGAGCACGCCAAACACAAGCGTATACCCGACGGCAAACACCGCGTACACCGACCCAAGAAACAACGCATTGAGAACCTGCTGCCCCAGCATCACCCCACCGTTAACTCGGGGCGTACCCCGTCACGCTAGCACCGCCACCGCACAAGAAAAGCCCGCCCCGGACCATCCCGCCTACCTACGCAATGTCCCAAGGCGGGCCCTCGGGGAATCCCCCGCCAAGCCGCAATGCGGAGGCCCGCCAAGACAGGGGGGCCCCACGCCCCCGGCGTGGGGGGCGCGCAGGGCGTTGCCCGGAGCGCCTTTCCAACCACTTTTCACTAGCGCGAAGGCGCTAGTGAAAATAAGCGAAGCCGTCTTTGACGATCTCCAGGATGACGGGCGACGAACGCACGTCGCGCTTGGTGTCGAAGGCGATCGGGCCGAGGACCGTTTGCACTTGGCTGAGCGTCTGCAAGGCCTTGAGCACGTCGGCCGAGTTCGTTGCGCCGTGAGCGACCACGTAGGCGACGATCTGGGCCGCAGCGTACGATTGAGCCGCGAACTGATCGGGCGGCTTGCCGTACTTGGCGGTGTAGCGCTTGACGAAGTCGATGTTGCTCGGATACTTCGCGCCCTGGAACCAGGCCGCGCCGACGACGGTGCCCTGGGCGGCCGGCCCGGCAACCGAGTACATGTCGGGCGAATTGAGCCCGTTGCCGCCGATCATGTGCACCTTCAAGCCGAGCTTGCCGGCTTGTTGGATGATCTTGGTCGCTTCGGGAAACAACGCGCCGATCGCGATGACGTCGGGCTTCTTGCTTGCGATCTTCGTCAACGCCGATGAGAAGTCGGTATCCTTGATGTGAAACGTCTCGGTGTCGACCACAGCGACGCCGTTCGAGTCGAAGATCGTTTTGAACAAGTCGCCGTCGGTCTTGGTGAACGCGTTGTCGTCGCCGTAGATGATCGCTGCCGTCTTGTACTTCCAGGCCCCGTGCGTGCGGCTCACCGTCGTCGGGATCACCTGCGACTCGGCCAGCGCGTCGCGATAGATGCTCGCGCCGATCGCCGTGACGCCCTCGGCGGTCGTCGAGGTGCCCATGGCCGGGAAGTTCGCCTTGGCCGCGAGCGGGAACGCCTTGAAGGCCTCGCCCGACAGCGTCGGCCCCAGGACGAGCGCGGTCTGCCCGTCGGTGATGAACTTCTGCATGATGTTGACCACTTGGGCCGGATCGGTTGCCGCGTCTTGCACGTCGAACGTGACGGTCGCGCCGCCGGCGTCGAGCTTGCCCGACTTGAAGTCGTCGTTGGCCATGTCGTACGCGTTCTTTTGCGACGTCCCGTACACGCCGGCCGCCCCGGTGACGTCGGCGATGACGCCGATCTTGACCGTTTTCCCGGCCATCGGGCCGCCCGCGGCCAGCCCCGGCGCGCTCACCGAGAGCGCCGCAATGCAGGCAAATGCGAGAAATTTATGAGTAGTGCGCAAAAACATATCCTCCAGGAAACATCCCGACCGCGATTACACGCAGCGGAAGATCGTCCTCTGGATCGGCGCATCTCACGAGCGTGAACCGCAGGCCGCCAAGCGCGAAGCGCGGGGCGACGGGTTCGGGCGCAAGGCCTGAACCCTAGTGGTGGAAGCCGGTGCCCTCCAGGTGGTGGATCGCCGGGCGCGGGTGGGTTTCGAAGAAGCGCAGTGCGACCTTGATGTCGCGCACGAGCAGCGCGGCCATGTCCATCGAGAAGCCGCGGCGGCACATGATGCGCATGACGCTGACGTCGGAGGCGCCGCCCGAGAGCGCGAAGGCGGGTACTTGCCAGCCGCTCGCCCGTAGCCGGTCGGAGAGGTCGTAGAGCGTGTAGCCGGGATCGGCGCCTTCCTCGATGCGGAATGACACGGCCGGGATGCCCTCGGCCGGATTGCCCGTGGAGTAGAAATGGAACGGCCCGAGTCCTTCGAGTTGCCGGGCAAGGTAACCGGCCACGCGATACGACGACAAGTGGACTTTCATGTAGCCGTCGCGGCCGAGGCGCAGGAACTCGTAATACTGCGAGATCACCTGGCCGGCCGGGCGCGAGAAATTGATCGCGAAGGTGCCGACTTTTCCGCCCAGATAGTCGACGTGGAAGACCAGCTCTTCGGGCAGCGAGGCAGCGTCGCGCCAGACGATCCATCCGCATCCGAGCGGCGCAAGCCCGAACTTGTGGCCCGACGTGCTGATCGACTTGACGCGTGGCAAGCGGAAATCCCAGACGATGTCGGGAGCGCAGAAGGGCGCGAGGAAGCCGCCGCTGGCGGCGTCGACGTGCATGTCGATATCGAGGCCGGTACGCGCTTGGAGGTCGTCGAGCGCGCGGTGCAGCGGCTCGGGAAACTCGTAATTGCCGGTGTGCGTCACCCCGAACGTCGGCACGACGCCGATCGTGTTCTCGTCGACCGCGGCCAGCATCCGTTCGGGGTCGAGGAAGAGCCGCCCGTGCTCCATCTGGATCTCACGGATCTCGACGTCCCAGTACACGCCGAACTTGTGCCAGCACACCTGCACCGGACCGCATACGAGATTCGGCTTCTCGATCGACTTGTTCTGCGCGCGCATTTTCGCGCGCCAGCGCCATTTCATCGCCATGCCGCCGAGCATGCACGCTTCGCTCGAGCCGATCGTGTTCGTGCCGGTCGCTCCGTCGGGGGACTTCGGCGCGTTCCAGAGATCGGCCATCATGTTGACGCAGCGCAGATCGATCGCCGCCGACTGCGGATACTCTTCCTTGTCGATCCAGTTCTTGTTGATCGAGAGGTCCATCAGTTTGTGGACGTACTGATCGTCCCAGGTTTGACAGAACGTCGCGAGGTTCTGGCGTGCGTTGCCGTCGAGGTACAACTCGTCGTGAACGAGCTGGTACGCAGCCTCAGCCGGCATCTGGAAGGCCGGAAACGTGAGGTCGGGCGCGACGTGTTCGAGGACTTCCGACCCGAAGATCTCGTCGTGGCGGCCGTCGGAGCGCGCGGGAGTGGGCGGCGTCTGTATCATCGTGTCCCTTCCTCTTCGATCGATGCTGCGAAGGTGAGCGCTCCTTCGAGGACGTCGAGCCCTTCGTCGAGTTCGGCGTCGTCGATGACGAGCGGTGCCATGAAGCGGATGACGTTGCCGTGCGATCCGGCGCGCACCAGGATCAAGCCGTGCTCGTACGCGTGGCGCACGGCCGCGGCAGTCGCCGCCGGCGCCGGCTTCTTGGCGGCGCGGTCGGCGACGAGTTCGAGCGCCAGCATCGGGCCCAGGCCGCGCACGTCGCCGACCAGCGGCATCGTCGCGGCCCACCGCTCGAACCGCGCGCGCACGCGCCGTCCCACCGCGACCGCGCGCGGCAAGAATTCCGGCGCACGCATGATCTCGAGGGTCGCGAGCGCGGCCGCGCAGGCGACCGGATTGCCGGAGTAGGTGCCGCCGAGGCCGCCCGGCAAGGGCGCGTCCATCAACGCCTGCCGGCCGACCACCGCGGCCAGCGGCATCCCGGCGGCCAGCGATTTGGCCAGACACAGCAGGTCGAACTCGATGCCTGCCTGTTCGAAGGCGAACATCGTGCCGGTGCGCCCGAATCCGGTCTGGACCTCGTCGAGGATCAGCACCGCGCCGGTGCGGTCGCACAGCGCGCGCAGATGGCGCATGAACTCCGGCGGCACGGGGATGTAGCCGCCTTCGCCCGCCACCGGCTCGATGACGATCGCGGCGACGCGCTCGGGACCCACCTCGTGGTCGACGAGCCGCTCGAGGGCGTGGATCGCCGCCGCCACGTGAGTGCCGCCGTACTCGAACGGGAACGGCGCGCGATAGATCTCGGGCGCGAACGGGCCGAAGCCCTTCTTGTAGTTCTGATGCTTCGCGGTCAGGGTCATCGTCAGCAGGGTGCGCCCGTGATAGGCGTGCGAGAAGGCGACGATCGCGTCCCGGCCGGTCGCCGAGCGCGCGATCTTGATCGCGTTCTCGACGGCTTCCGACCCGCTGTTGACCAGCAGCACTCTCTTCTCGAACGCGGCGGGCACGAGCGCGACCAGCGCTTCCGCCAACGCCACGTACGGCTCGTACCCGGCGACCATGAAGCAACTATGAATGAGCTGCTGCGCCTGGGCAGCGATCGCAGCGACGACCGGCGCCGGCGTGTGTCCGGCGTTGACGACGCCGATGCCGCCGGCGAAGTCGATGAACGTGTTGCCGTCGACGTCGGTCACGGTCGCGCCGTGCGCGCGTTCGACGCAGATGGGGACGCCTTCGGCGACGCCGCGGGCAACGACGGCGCGCCGCCGTTCCAAATACGCGCGTGATTTAGGCCCCGGGATCTCGGTGTGCAGGGAGATCGAGGGCGAAGCATTCAACATGCCGCCTCATCCTAGCTGTCCGACGTTTAGGGAAGTTTAAGCTTTCGCGACCGTCCAGCGTGGCCTCTCGCCGAGCGAAGGCTGTGAGCGGCGTCAGCGCCGGCCGGCGCGCAGCGCCCGTTGCCCCGGGCCGAACAGCGCGTTGCGCTGCCGTTCGAGATCGTCGGTCGTCTTGACCGACTCGAGGCTTTCGGTGCCGTGGTTTTCGATCATGACGGCCATTTGCTCGAAGTTGCCCCGCATCGCGAACGCGCGCTTGGCTTCCTCGCTCGTTTCCTTGGCCGCGATCGCGAGCGTTTCGACGACCGCCGCGGCGAACGTCCCGATCCGGTCGAGTGCGTCTTCGGCCGCCGCCGCTTGGCGCGCGCTGCGTTCGGCCTCGCCGACGCCCGACGCGATCGCCGAACCGGCCGACTTTCCGCGCCCGCTCAGATCGGCGAGCACGCCTTTCATTTGCTGCGTCGAGGCCCGCGTCTTGTCGGCCAGGCTGCGCACCTCGCTCGCGACGACGTTGAAGCCCTTGCCGAATTCGCCGGCGCGCGCCGCCTCGATCGCAGCGTTGAGTGCCAGCAGATTCGTGCGATCGGAGACCGAGCGCACGAGTTGGATGATGTCGCCGATCTGCCCCATGAGGGTGGCGAATTGGTCGAGCGCGCGACGGCTGTCGGCGGCCATTTGCGCGAGCGACGCGACCGCGCGCGCCAGCTCCTGCACCGTGGCGCGGGTGCTGCCGATCTCGAGCTGGGCGACGTCGAAGCGTTCTTGCAGCGAGCCGAAACGCTGCGCGACGGCCTCGTTCCGGTCGCTCATCTGCCCCGAACGGCGCGCCAAGTCGTTGAGCCGCGGCACCTGTGCGTGCGAATGGCCGGCCGACTGCGTCGCCGTCTGCCGCACCGCGATCACCGACGAGTCGATCGCCTCGACGATGTCGTCGAGGGTGAAACTGCGCTGCGACGCGCGCAGCTCTTCGGGTGAGAGCTGACGGTCGAACGAGACCAAGTCGCCGCCTAGGAGCAGGTCGTAGATCTCGTCGTCGAAGAGCGGCTGCATCCGTTCCCAGACGAAGTACGCGGCGCGGATGAACTCGTTGCGTTCGTCGTTGCTGAGCGGACGCACTTGCATGTATTTGCGCAGCTCCGCGAGCGCCGCCTCGTCGGCCTTGGCGGCCGCTTCACGGTGGAACGGGATCGCATCGTCGAAGGCGCGCCGGATCGCGTCGCGGTCGTCGTCGGAGAGGTTGCGCAACCGTTCGCTGTTGGCCAGGATCACCTGCGTGTTGTACGCATGGGCGCTGAGCGTCAGATATTTCTGCACCTCGAACATGCGCGTCCCCAGCATGTTGGGCAGCGGGTTTTCCTGGCCGTCGACTTCGCCGTTCTTGAGCGCGTCGTAGACGCGGTTGAACGGAATGACGCGGGGCGTTGCCCGCAAAGCGTGCATCAGGGCCAGGTACACGACCGAGTCCTGAATGCGGATCGCGAGCCCTTGGAGGTCCTCGGGGCGGCTGACCTCGCGCACGTTGTTGGTGAAGTGGCGGATGCCGTTCTCGAAGTAGCCCATGCCGGTCAGGCCGTAGGCTTCGAACGAGTTGAGCACCCGCCGCCCGAGGCCGCCGTCGAGCACCGCGTGCGCGTCTTGGGCGTTGGCGAAGAGGAACGGGAGGTCGAAGATCTGCGCCAGCGGGAGGAGCGCGCTGGCCACGTACGTGGTCACGCTGGCGAAGTCGATCTCGCCCGAGCGCACCCGCATCAGCAGCTCCATCTCGGGCGCGGCGTACGGCGATTGCAGCTTGACCGTCAGCCGCCCGTCGGTGTATTCGGCGAGCTTCTCGCCGAAGCGCGAGAACCCGATCGACGGCGGGTACCCGGGCGGCAATTGGGTCGCCGCAGTGAACGTCATCAGCTCGCGCGCCGCCGCCTTGGGGCGCGAGACGTAGACGATCTCGGCGCCGTAGTATGCCAGCCGCTGGGTGGAGAAGGCCGCTTCGAGCGCCTGGCGCCCTTGCTCGGCCGCGCTCTCGGCGAGGCCCTCGGTCTCGTGTTTGAGCTGGGCCGCGGACTCGCTGTGCGTGTGTCCGAGCTGCACCGCGTCGTCGAGCGTGCGGGAGACCTCCCGCGCGAGCCCGGCGACGCCTTTGAGGCCTTCGCGCGCCGCCTCCGCGACCGGGGCCGACGCCGCCGCACGGTCGGCGCTGTCGCGCACCGACGCGATCGTCAATTCGGCTTGCTGCTGGATCTGGGTGACGAGCTGCTTGATCGCGGAGGTCGATTCGCCGGTCGTCTTGGCGAGCCGCCCCACCTCGCCGGCGACGACCGCGAAGCCCAGTCCGTGCTTCCCGGCGCGCGCCGCCTCGATGGCCGCGTTGAGGGCCAACAGCTGCGTTTCGTCGGAAACGTCCTCGACGAACTCGGTCATCAGCCCGATCTCGCCCATCAGGCGCCCGAAATCGTCCATCGCGGCGGCGGTCCCGATCGAGAGCTCGGCCAGCCGCTGAACCGAATTGAGCAGTTCCTCGACGATGTCCAGCGAGGCGTCGAGGTCGGCGCCGGCGGCCTGGGCCTGCGCGCGGGTCGACTCGAGGCGGCTCGCGACCGCGGTCGATTCCTTGGCCAGGATCTGCGCCGAGTCGGAGAGCGCGAGCATGAGCGTCGTCTGCTCCTGCGCGGTCGCCGCCAGCGACTCCGACGCATGCCGTACGGCTTCCGACGCATGCGAGATCGTTTCCCCGAACTCGCGCAGGCGGGGAATGTCCAGATCGTCGGCGGCCGGTTTTTGGGCGAGCTCCAAGCTACCTACTCAATGCGGGGACGGAGCTCGCGCATGAACTGTGCGAACCTCCTTCCAGGGTCATCGGACGGACCGAGGCTCGTGTATACCACGATGACGAACGTGGCGCCCGCTGCCGTTCGGAGGATCCCGCCGTCGTGATTCACGTCGTCCGTCTCGCCGGTCTTGTGGGCGAACCGGTCGCCGGGCTGCAGGCCGCCCGAAAGCCGGTCGTTCCAGAACTGACGGGCCAGGATCTCCTCGATCCAGGCGGCGCGCGGGATCGAACGCCGGGCAATCGCCTCGAACAGCCGGGCCGCGTCGGCGGCCGGGTGCGCGTTGCGGCCGGTGGCACCCGGGTCGTCGATCAATGGGTCGGCGCCCGAGAGCTTGCGCCGGACGGCGGTGGCCGGCAAGCCCAGCGGCGCAAGCAGCTGCGCGATGCGCGGCCGGCCCAGTGCTTCGATCAGCACGTTGGTCGCCACGTTGTCCGAGCGGGTCAGCATCAGGTCGATCAGCTCGCCGAGGGTGCGGCGCTCCCCGGGCGCGAGCGGTGAGGGCGGATCGCTGGGCGTCATGTCGCCGCTGCCGACGGTCAGTTCCGCGGCCGGTCCCGGCCCGCCCGGTTCCTCCATCCACCGCGTGCAGGCGACCGCCAGCGGCACCTTGATCATGCTCGCCGGATAGATCGGCTCGCCGGCGGCGTGGCCCTCGTCCGCACCTGGGGGGTCGGCCAGGCTGCGGACGACGATCGAGGGATTTTTTAGGCCTGCCTCATGGGCCAATGTGGCTAGGTTGAGGGCCGATCTCATGCGTTCCTCACAAAATGCGTGTAAGTGCTTGCATCGAGACCTTCCGGATGGTAATCTAACTGCGTGCAAGTACTCACTGGCGCCCCGTCGACCGGCGGGACCCTCTCCCTCTCCTGACGACGGCAGGCGCACATGGACGCTACGTATTTCGAACTTCCCAGCGGCGACCTGGCCGCTTCCAAAGAGGCCCTAGGGCAGGCGGTGACCGCTGCGCTGCAGAGCGAGGGCCACAAGCTGATCGTCGGGCTGGACCTGCTGCCGACCCTCGACGTCGCGCGGATCGCCGGGCTCATCAGCGGCCTGCGCCGGCTGCGCGACGTGGGCGGGAGCATCGCGCTCGTCGCCAACCGTCCCGACGTGCTGCGGACCCTGGCCACGACCGGCCTCGACCACGTCTTCAGCGTGCATCCCAACGTGGAACTCGCCGAACGCCAGCCTTCGCGGCCGCCGTCGGGACCCGGGCAAACGGTCTCCGGGGCTGCGGGTCGCGGCCGCCCTGGTGGGCATCGCGGCCTTCTTGCTCGGGCCGGGAACGGTCCGCGCCCAAGGTGACGCGCAGGTCGATCCGCAGGCGTTGATCGCGAAGCTGGTCGAGCGCAACCCGACGCTCGATTCGTTCCAAGCGAAGGTGCACGTCGACATCCACATGACGAGTTTCCCGTTCCTGGCGCCCCAGCTCGACGGCGATACCTACTTCAAGCGTCCGAACAACTACGAAGTCGTCTTCAACAAGGTGCCGCCGTACGCCAAGGGTTTCGACAAGATCTACGCCGACATCGGCGACCCCGCGTCTTGGAACAAGCGGTTCACGATCGCTTACGACGGCACGCGCGACTTCGGGGGGCACGACGACGTCGATCTGCGCATGGTGCAGCGGGTGCGCGGCATGATCGATCATGAGGACGTGCTGGTCGACCCGGTCAACGACACGGTCGACGCGATGGTCTATCACTACTACAACGGCGGGACGATCGAACTGGATCAAAAGTACAGCACGATCGACGGTTACGCGGTCGTCGTCGAACAAGAGGCGACGATCGCGATTCCCTTCATCAAGGCGCGCGCCCGGGCCGTGTACTCCGACTATCACACCAACGTCGCGCTCGACGATTCCGTCTTTACGAAGAAACGGCCCGATGCTGAAGTTAAGTGATACCTACCGCGTCCAAGCCGAAACGACGCGCGAGCGTATCATGGCGGCTGCGCGCGAGCTGTGGCTGCTCAACGGCACGCGCGGGACGACGACCCGCGACATCGCCGAGAAGGCCGGCGTCAACGAGGCGACGGTGTTCCGCCACTTCGGCACCAAGCAGGCGCTGCTCGACCAGATGCGCGAGCACTACTGCGGCGCGGCCTATTCCGAGCAGATCCTAGGTGCGAACTCGGGCGACATCGCGGCCGATCTGCGCGCGATCGCGGCCGGCATCATGACTGTGTTGGCGGCAAACCGGGAAATGATCTGCATCGGGATGGCCGAGGAAGCCCGCGATCCCGAGGGGGTCGAGGTCACGTGGCGCGGACCGGTGATGCTCAAGGAGCGGGTCGTCGACCGGTTTCGCCAGTTCGTCGCCGCCGGTCTGGTGCGCGGGGAACCGGAAGTGCTCACCAAGGTGTTCTTGGGAATGCTCTTCGGGATCGTCGTCCCCAAGAAGTTGATCACGACGGATAGACCGGTGGAGGCCGTAGCGGCGCTGTGCGTCGACATTTTTCTGAATGGAGCAAGAGATAACCGTGGATCAGCGTGAGACCGGCGCTCCGACTAAGACGGAAGCCGCTCCGGCCAATGGAACGTCGCGTCCCGTGAGCAGCGAACCGGCACACGAAGCAGCGCCCAAGCCCAAGCGCCAACGCCCCGCCTGGTTGCGCTTCGTCATCTATGCGGTGGCGGCGGTGGCGATCGTCCTGGCGCTGATCTTCGGGATCAAATGGCTCGCCTATGCGACCACGCACGAAACGACCGACGACGCGCACGTTGACGCCGACACGATCGAAGTGACGAGCAAGATCAACGAGCGGGTCGACAAGATTTTCGTCGACACCAACCAGCGCGTCACCAAGGGCGAGTTGCTGATCCAGCTCGACGACCGCGACGAGCGCGAGCGCTACAATCAAGCCGTCGCCGCGCGCGACGCGCAGATGGCGCAAGCGCGCGCCGCCGATGCCAACGTCGCGCTGACGCGCGATCAGCAAGCGGCGCAAAACAGCGAAAACGCGGGCGGCATCTCGTCGGCGCGGGCGATGATCGCTAGCGCCCAGGCGCAGTATGCGGCGGCGCAGCAACAGATCGCCGTCGCGCAGAGCGATCTCGTTTCGGCCCAAGATGCGGTGCCGGCGGCGAAGCAGAATCTCGCCAAGGCGCAAGCCGATCTGCAGCGTACCCAAAGCCTCGTCAACACGGGCGACGTGGCGCGCTCGCAGCTCGACGCCGAGCGGGCGGCGTACCAGCAAGCCCAGTCGCAACTGCAAGAAGCGCTCGCGAACGTCGCCGCGGCGCGCCAGAAGGTCGGGCAATACGCAGCCTCCGCGGCCGCCGCCCAGGCGACGATCACCTCGCAGCAGGGAGCGCTCGCAACGGCCCAGGGCAAGCTGAACGAGTCGGACGCGCCCTACCGCATCCCGGCGAGCGAAGCGCAAGCGCAGGCGCAGTACGCGCAAGTCGGCTCGCTCGAAGCCCAGGTGAAGACCGCCCTCGACCAGCTGAACTACACCCGCATCCACGCGCCCGCCGACGGCTACGTGGGCCAGAAGTCGGTTGAAGTCGGTCAGACGGTCGCGCCGGGACAGGCCCTGCTCGAACTCGTACCGCTCAACCGCGTCTACATCACCGCCAACTATAAAGAGACCCAAGTCGGCAGCATGAAGCCCGGCCAGGAAGTCGACATCAACGTCGACGCGTACAAGGGCTACAAGTTCCGGGGCCACGTCGAAGCGATCAACCCGGCCTCGGAAAACACCTACAGCCTGGTGCCGGCGCAGAACGCGACCGGGAACTTCGTGAAGGTCACCCAGCGCATCCCGGTGCGGATCGCGGTCGACAACCAAACGCCGGACCATCCGCTGCGTCCCGGAATGTCGGTCGAGACCTCCGTGCGCGTCAAGTGATTCGCGGAGCCTAGCGGGAGCGAACCGCCGATGAGCGCCCACTCTAGCGAAAGCACCGTCATCGAGTACGGCTTCCGCCGGTTCGTCGTGACCGCGGCGGTGATCATCGCGACCCTGCTGGAGATCGTCGACGTCACGATCGTGAACGTCGCGCTGCCCAACATCGAAGGCAATTTCGGCGCGAGCATCGACCAGGCGGCGTGGATCGGCACGGGCTACCTGATCGCCAACGTGATCGTCATCCCGATCACGCCGTGGCTGCAGATGCGCTTCGGGCGGCGCCAGTACTACTTCGCGTCGATCGTGCTGTTCACGCTGGCCTCGCTGATGTGCGGCGTCTCGGGGTCGCTCGAAGAACTCGTGTTCTGGCGCATCGTGCAAGGGCTTGGCGGCGGCGGTTTGATCTCGACGTCGCAAGCGATCTTGCGCGAGACGTTTCCACTGCGCGAGCAGGGGAAAGCGCAGGGCATCTTCGCGATGGGGGTCATCGTCGGGCCGACGCTCGGGCCGTCGATCGGCGGATGGATCACCGACAACTTCTCATGGCGCTGGGCGTTTTTCGTCAACATCCCGCTCGGCGTGCTGGCGGCGGTCCTCGTGTGGATGTACCTCCGCAATCCGGCCCCGGCGCGGAAGATGCCGCTCGACCGCTGGGGGCTGGCGCTGCTCGCGGTCGGGATCGGGTCGATGCAGTACGTCCTCGACCAGGGGCAGCAGAAAGATTGGTTCGCAGACGAATCGATCGTCGCGTGCAGCGTCGTCGCGATCCTGGGCCTGGTTGCGTTCGTGCTGTGGGAGCTGTTCGGCACGAAGATCCCGGTCGTCGACCTGCACGTGCTGCGCTACCGGTCGGTTGCGGCCGGCAGCGCGCTCGGCATGGTGCTCGGGATCAGCTTGTACGGCAGCGTGCTCGTCTTGCCGCAGTTCGTGCAGGGGCTGCTCGGATTTACGGCGACCGATTCGGGCGAGTTGCTGGTCATGCGGGCCGCGGCCGTCGCCCTGGTGACCCCGTTCGCGGCCGCCGTTGCGATGCGCGGCAAGGTCGATACCCGCATCATGGTGGGGCTGGGATTCTTCTTGCTCGGGATTTCGAATGCGATGCTGGCCCGGGTGACGACGACCGACGCGAGTTTCTGGACGTTCTTCTGGCCGCTCGTCGTCAGCGGACTAGGCCTTTCGCAGATATTCGTTCCGCTTTCGCTGCTCGTGCTCGGCGGCGGCGTTGCGGTGAAAGACATCCCGGCGGCGTCGGCATTTTTCAATCTGGCGCGCCAAATCGGCGGCAGTTTCGCGATCGCAGTGCTCGTGACGATCATCGGGCGCGGCACCGCGATGCACCAGACGAACCTGGCCGCCGGGATTACGACCAGCCGTCCGGCGGTCGCCCGCTTTCTCAATAGCAACGGCGGGGAACATTCACAAAGCGCTCTCTCACAACTGAACCGCATGGTCAGCACGCAAGCGCTCGCGCTCGCGTACGCCGACACGTCGCGCGTCACCGCCGTCATCACGATCGCGCTGTGCCCGCTGGTCGTTTTCATGCGGCGCTCGCGGCCGCAGCGCGCCGCGATGGCTATCGAATAGGAGTTAGGACATCGTGCAAGGTCATTCGTCTCGAGCCGCGCTCGGCTTGTTGCTCGTCCTCGCCGCGCAGTCGTTCGCGCCCGCCGCTTCGGCGCAGGGTTCGTCGCCGGCGCCCGCGGCCTCACCGGCAGCGGCAACGCGGCAGACCGGCACGATGACCGCCCCGAGCCTCGGATCGGGGACGGGCCAGGCTGCAGGCGGAGCGCAATTGCCGGCGCCTCCCCCGCCGGCCGTGTTGCCCGAAGTTCCGCCGATCGCTCCGGCGTACGTCGCGCCGCCGGTCAATCCGCCATCGGGCGACCTCGTCGGCATCACCCAGCAGCCCTTCGTCGGGATCACGCTCGACAGCGCGGTCGCGCTCGCGCTCGCCAAAGATCCCGATCTCGCCGTCGCGCAGACGAACCAGCGCATCGCCGGATACCAGATCGTCGCGGCGCAAGGCGCGTACGACATCCGCTTCCACGTGCAGCCGAGCTATTCGAGCACGTCACAGGCGCCGCTTTCGCCGTTCCAAGCCGGGCCCAACGGAACTGCGGTCATCACGAACAGCTTCGGCGCGAACGCCGGCCTCTCGGGCCTTTTGCCGAACGGCACCGAGTACAGCGTCACCGCCAGCGGCAACGACATTACCTCGAACAACACCGCCAACGGTTTGAACTCGTACTATCCGACGTCGCTCGGGTTCACGCTGACGCAGCCGCTCGGGCGCAACACGACCAGCGCCGACGCGCGCCGTCAAATCGCGCTGGCGCTCGTCAATCAGAGCACGAACGCGCAGAACGCGCTCGAGTCGGCGTCGACGGCGGTCGTGAACGTCGCTGATGCCTACTGGCAGCTCGTGTATGCCTGGCGCAACGTCGGCATTCAGGAAGAGGGTTTGCGCGAAGCGACGGCTCAGGCGCAGAGCAACCGGCGGCTGGCGGCCCAAGGGCAGGTCGCCAACGCCGACATCGTCGAGGCGAACACTCAGGTCAACGTCTTTCAGTCCAACGTGTTCTCGGCGCTGCAGACGGTGCAGCAGCTCCAGACGACGCTCAAGCAGTTGATCATCGCCAATCCCGCCGATCCGCTCTGGCAAGCGAACCTCGTGCCGACGACCAACGTCGTGCAGCTGCCGCCGGAACCGTCGCTCAACGACTTGATCGTGCAGGCGCTGCGCACCCGGCCCGAGATCGTCGCGGTGCGCGACGAGCGGCGCAGCGCCGACATCAACCTCGCGTACTTCAAGGACCAGAAGAAGCCGCAGATCGATTTGAATCTGGGCTACTCGACCAACGGGCTCGCCGGATACCCCAACGGAAACCTGTCGCAGAATCCGTTCGTCGGCCTGTTGCTGCCGCAAGTCACCGCGATCAATCAGCTCATCGCCATTGCCAATCGCGGCCTGCCGCCGGGGCAGCAGCTCGCGCCGGTCGGGTTCGGTTTGCCGGCGGGTCCCAGTTACCTCAACGGCGGCCTGGGTACGTCGGCGAACAATACGCTCTCGAACAAATTCCCGACGTATTCCGCCGCGCTGACGATCGGCTTCCCGATCCGCAACCGTACGGCGATCGCCAACTACAAGATCGCGCTCGAGCAGGAACGGCAGCTCGACGTCACCGAGGTACAGGTGATCCAGCGCATCAAGGCCGAGGCGATCAACGCGATCCAAGCCTACCGCCTGGCGCGGTACCGCCTGACGTCGGCCAGCGCGGCCCGGGCCGCGTCCGAGCAGGTCTACCAGAGCGAGCGCCGCCGTTTTGCCGCGGGCGAGTCGACGACGTTCCTCGTGCTGCAGCGCGAACTCGAGCTGGCGAACAATCGCGGGCTCGAGCTGCAATCCCAAACCGATCTCAACCGGGCGGTCGTCGAACTCGAGCGCGTCAGCGGGTCGATCTTCGCGCAGAACAACATCGACGTCAGTCGCTTGGGCACGAGCACCTTGCAGAACCTCGGACCAAACCCGCTCGCGACGGCCGCACCGGCAAATGGTACGGTGAACTCGGCTGCTTTTGGGACCAATCCGCCCAATCCAGGCAGCACGCCCGGTCCAATCGGGGCCACGCCCGCACCGGGCACGTCCGCGACGCCGGTCTTACAATCGACTCCGGCGCCGGGCGTGCTCCCTCCCGGCACCCCCACCGTTCGACCTCCGGGTTAACGAAAAGGGGCTAGACCCGCCGTCTGTACGATGCGTTATGCCGTCGTGTAACGATATCGTAAAGGATGTGATCCATCGCATAGAAGATCCGGCCGACGATTTGGTCGCTTTCGTAGACGGCTTAACAGACGGGACGGTCAGCCTGAAGGCCCGGCTGCCCGAAGCGGTGGGCGACCACCGCGAGCGCGCCCTGCGGCGGGCGCTCAACCGGATGGCCGAGCGGATCGCCAGCGACATGGCGGAGATCGCGACGCTTTCGAACGACGTTTCGAGCGGGATCGCTCGCAACGGCTTCTTTCTCGATCGCATCGGGCGCGAAGGCGGGGGCCAAGCCGACAGAATGGAAGCGTCGATCGCCACCCTCGCGCAAATGGTCGAAAGCGTGGCCGACGTCGCCAAGGTCGCGACCCGTTCGTTGCAAACGGCGACCCACACCGAGACGACGTCGCGCACGGCTGTCGACGCGGCCGGCACCGCCGCCACCGAATTGGCGGCTGCGGCCGACACGATCAGGCGCCTGACCGACGTCGGCGCGCAGGTCGCTTCCCGGGTAGCGGAAATCGCCTCGTCGCTCGACGTGATCGAAGACATCGCGGGGCAGACGCACCTGCTCTCGATCAACGCCAACATCGAAGCCGCGCACGCCGGCGACCGCGGCCGCACGTTCGCGGTCGTCGCCGACGAGATCGGCAAGCTTTCCGACCAGACGGCCAAGGTGACGCACGACATCGAGACGCGCCTGGCGCACGTGCGGACCGAGATCGGGGCGATGCACGGCGCCCTCCGCGGCGCGCTCGCATCGACGTCGCGCCTGCACGACACGTCGACGCACATCGCCGGCGCGATCGCCTCGCTGGTGTCGAGCGCCGAGGACAATCGCGCGCACGCAACCGCGATCGCATCGGCGTCGGAGGAGCAGGCTTCCGCGCTGCGCATGCTGGCCTCCGACGTGCGCGACGCCGCGCAGCGCGCGGCCGAAAGCCTGCGCGCCTCGGTGCAAGCCAAAGACTTGCGGATCGGCGATCTCAACAGCCGCATGCAGGCGATCGTGGGGCACTACCAGCTCGGGACGTTCGTCGAAAGTGCGCTCCTCGTCGCCGACGCGGCGGCGCGCGAGGTCGAGGCGGCGTTCGAGGCGCTCCTGACCTCGGGACGGGCGACCCTCGACGATCTGCTCAATCCGGTGTACCGCGAACTCAAAGGCCGCGAAGCGCTCGCGCTCTCACGGCTCTTCGACGTGAGCCGGGTGCGGGACCGGTTCGATCCGCCGAAGTACGGCACCGCCTACGACGCCGCCATCGACGTCGCGCTGTGCAAGATCGTCGACCGTTACACCGACGAACATCCCGACTATACGGCGGTGTGCGTGCAAGACCTCAACGCGTTCCACATCGCGCACTACCGCAAACTACGGGCCCCGATCACCGGCAATCCCGATGTCGACCGTGCGAACAACCGCGTCAAGCCGATTTTCGACGACCGGACGAGCTTACGTTGCGCGCGCGTCGGGCTCGAAGGGGCGGACGCGCTGCCGCCGCGGATCGGCCGCCGCGAATTGGAACGTGCCGGCATCCAGATGCGCCGCAAAGACGCGAGCCGCCCCTACCTCGTGCAATCGTACGCGCGCGACACCGGCGAGATCTTCAACGACCTCTCGGTCGCGCTCTACGTACGCGGCATCCACTACGGCGCACTGTCGATCGCCTATCCCGCCAACCGGGTTTAATTGCCGCGGTTCGCGAGCTTCGCGGCGGCCGCGCGGTCGACGTACCACGTCAAGTCGCCGTCCTGCGGGCGCACGATTTGGATCGGCGTCTGCGCTGGGTCGTACGGGCCCTCGAGCGCCGCGTGCAGCGCATCGGCCTTCGCGTCGCCCTCGGTGGACACGATCACCGCGCGGGCCGCATTGATCACCCGCGGCGTCAGCGTCAGGCGGAAGGTGTTGAACTTCTCGACCCAAGGCGCGTCGACGAGCCGGTCGTCCTGCGGGAGCGGGTTGCCCGGGAACAGCGAGGCGGTGTGTCCGTCGGGTCCCATGCCGAGCATGATGAGGTCGAACACCGGTAACGCACCGAGCTCCTCGCGCAGCACGCCGGCATAAGCCGCCGCGCCGGCGGCCGGATCGTCCTCACCACGCATCCGGAAGACGTGCTCGGCCGGGATCGCAAGCGGTTCGAGCATCGCGAGCCGTGCCATCCGGTAGTTCGACTGTTCGTCGTCGGGCGGCACGCAACGCTCGTCGCCGAAGTAGAAGCGCACGTCTTTCCACGCTACCAACTCGCAGGTCGGCCGCGCGGCCAGAATCTCGTAGGCGGCCTTGGGCGTCGTGCCGCCGGCGAGCGCGATGTGAAAGATGCCGCGCTTCATGATCGCAAATCGCGCTTCGTCCACCACGCGGTCGGCGACGCGTTGAGCGAGCGTCCCGGGGTCTTCGGCGACGATGAGGTCGCCGCGTTCGCTGTCGGTCATGGTCCTCTTCTAAGCCAGCAGCTGTGCGGCGATCCGCAGCGAGGTTTCGAAGATCTCGTCGGCCGAGGGTTCGAGGATCGCGCGTTCGATCAACGACGCGTTGTCGATCTTCGATAGCGTCGCGAGGGTTGCCGGGCGCACGTATTCGCCGTCGGCCTTGAGCGCCACGACTGTCGGATCTTCGGTGAGCGTGGCGGAATATTGCGTCGCCAAACTATCGAGTTCGACCGTGGTGACGCGCCGCATCTCTCCCGAGCGTTCGACGACGAAGTCGACCGGCAGCCCGTTGCGGTCGGTGAACTTGCGCGGCCCGGCCACTTGCCACCCCAGCCGGCTCGCCAGCCACCCGGCGATGTAGTAGGCCTCGGCGTCGGTTCCCGACACGACGCGCAGCCGCCGCAGCGAAAAAAGTTCTTTCCGTATATTGGGACCGTCGAACGAGCCGGCGATCATGTCGCGCCACGGTGAGAGCCGCATCCACGCGAGATCGACCAGGCACGTCCGGTTGTGGCGCTCCCAAAAGCGCTCGAGCCCGACCAAGGTGATGCCGTCCCGCACCGTCCCCGACGAATCGACGAGCACGTTGCTGACAACGTCGGCGAGCGGCCCGAAGCGCGGGTCGGTCGTCACGTGGGGGGCGGTCCACCACAGCACGCTCGGCACGTCGGGCCGGGTCAGGGCCATCACGAGCGACCCCATCCGCGCCGGCTCCAGTTTGCCGACCGGGATCTCGACGCGCTCGGTCAGCACCATCGAGCCGCCCTCCTCCGTGCTCGCGGTGACGACGAACGCGTCGTCGTGCTCGGCGGTCGCGTCGAGTAGCAGCAGCCGCGACGGGTGCTTGTCGGCGATCTTCAGCGCCCGCTCGACGACCCAATCGCGATGGTCGCGGTCGTCGATGAACACGATGAAGTTCAGGGTCGAAGCGCTGATCGAGTCTCCGTCGACCGCCGCCTGCCGGGCGCGATCGAACTCACTGCGAATGGCGTCGGCCTCCACGGGGGTGCGGTGCGTGACTTCCATGGGCTAAACGCGCCTCCAAGGCATGAGGGACGCGGACGAGCGGTCGTCTTGCTGGAGCATGACGTCGGCCGCCTGCGGTCCGTCGGTGCCCGCTGCATAGTTGGGAAAGGTCGGGTCCTTGGTGTCGAGCCAGTTCTCCAGGATCGGCGTCACCGCTTCCCACGCTTGCTGGACGGCGTCCCAGCGCGTGAACAGCGTCGCATCGCCGCGCATCGCGTCGCCGATCAGCCGCTCGTACGCGGGCGCCGAAACGACGCCGAAGCCGGTGCCGTAGTTGAAATCCATGCTGACCGAGCGGATGTGCATCTTGGGCCCGGGGACTTTCGCCGAGAAGCGCAGCGAGATGCCGGCGTCGGGTTCGATCTTCATGACGAGCACGTTGCGTTCGACGGTGTCCCCCGCATCGCCGAAGAGGCGGTGCGGGATGCGGCGGAAGATGACCGCGATCTCCGACGACTTGCGCGCGAGCCGCTTGCCGCTGCGCAGGAAGAACGGCACGTCGGCCCAGCGCCAGTTGTCGATGTAGAACTTGACCGCCGCATACGTCTCGGTGTTCGACTTGGGATCGACGTCGGGCTCGTCGCGGTAACCCGGAACGGGCTTGCCGTCGATCTGGCCGGCGCCGTACTGGCCGCGCGCCGCATGATGCGAGATCAGGTCGGGTTGAATCGGGCGCAGTGCCGAGAGCACCTTGAACTTCTCGTCGCGGATCGCGTCGGCGTCGGAGCTGACGGGCGCCTCCATCGCGACGAGCGCGAGCAAATTGATCACGTGGTTCTGGATCATGTCGCGCAGCGCGCCGGAGTGGTCGTAGTAGCCGCCCCGCAACTCGACGCCGACCGTCTCGGCCGCGGTGATCTGCACCGAGTTGACGTAATAGCGGTTCCAGACCGGCTCGAAGATCATGTTCGCGAACCGCAGCGCCATGATGTCCTGCACGGGCTCTTTGCCGAGGTAGTGGTCGATGCGGTAGATCTGCTTTTCGTCGAACACCCGGCTGATGTCGGTTTGCAGCGCGCGCGCCGAAGCGAGGTCGGTGCCGAACGGCTTCTCGACGATGATGCGCGTCCAGCCCTTGGGGTTGTCGCGCGGGGCGAGCCCGGCTTTCTGCAATTGGTCGACGATGACGGAGAAGACGCTGGGCGGCGTCGAGAGATAGAAGAGCCGGTTTCCGCCGGTCTTGAGGTTCGCGTCGTTGGCTTCGAGCTTGGCTTTGAGTTGCGCGAAGGTGGCCGGGTCGTCGAAGTCGCCGCCGACGTACGACAGCCGCCGGGCGAAGTCGCTCCAGAGCGGGTCGCGCGCCGGCCCGCTGCGTGAGAACTCGTCAACGCTGTCCTTCATGTCCTTACGGAAGTCGTCGTCGGAGAACTTCGTGCGCGAAACGCCGATGATGCCGAAGTTGCCCGGCAGCACCTCGCCCAGCCGCAGATTGTACATCGCGGGCAGCAGCATGCGCTTCATGAGATCGCCGCTGGCGCCGAAGAAGACGACGGTGCACGGATCCGCGATCCGGTCGCTCGTCATTCCCGCCCGGAGCGGATTGCCGTCGCTCGAAGGCGTCGTGTCGGAAACCGGACTCGTGAGCATGTTAAAGGGCGCTCCCGGCCATCAGCGTACGCTGCCTTCGAGGGCTTTGGCTTTGTAGGTGATGGCGGCCAGCATGGCGTTGAACGAATCGCTGAACGACGAGACGCCCTCGACTTGCAAGTCGTTGTTGACTTTCTCGAGCGAGATGCCGGCTTTTTCGACGGCGGCGAGGTCGGCGCGGGCCGCGTCGAGATCTTCGAGCACGGCGTCGGCCTTGAACGTGCCGTGGTCGACGATCGCTTCGAGCGTGTTCGGCGGCACCGTGTTGACGGTGTTCTTCCCGACCAGCGGCCCGACGTACATCAGATCGGGGTAATGCGGGTTCTTCGTCGAGGTGCTCGCCCACAGCGGGCGCTGCACGCGGCCGCCTTTCGCCTTGAGCTTTTCGAAGCGCTCGCTCTCGAAGAGTTCCAAGTACTTCTGATAGATCAGCTTCGTGTTCGCGGTCGCGGTCTTTCCGAGCAAGTTCGTGAGCTCGGCAGCTCCGGCCGCGATTTTCGCGTCGAGCGCTTTGTCGACCGCGACGTCGATCCGCGAGACGAAGACGCTGGCCACCGAGGCGATCCGGTCGATCGGTTCGCCGCGACCGGCCCGGTCTTCGAGCCCCCCGAGGAACGCATTGGCGGCGGCCTCGTACTGCTCGACCGAGAAGAGCAGCGTCACGTTGACGTTGATCCCGCTGCCGATCACGGCGCGGATCGCGGGCGGCCCCTCGGGCGTTCCGGGGATCTTGACCATCAGGTTCGGACGGTCGACCAGCGCCCACAGCTCCTTCGCTGCGGCGATCGTCCCGGCCGTGTCGTGCGCGAGCAACGGCGAGACTTCCAGGCTGACGAACCCGTCGCCGCCGTTCGTGCTGTCGTACAGTTGCCGGAATTCATCGCACGCCGACTGGATGTCGCGGACCGCGAGCGCCCAGAAGAGCTTGACCGGTTCGTGCTCGGTCCCGACGAGGCTCTGCAACTGTTCGTCGTAGTCGTTGCCGGCGCCGATCGCTTTCTCGAAGATGGTCGGGTTGGACGTCATGCCGCGCAGCCCGTCGGCGATCAAGCGGTGCAGATCGCCCGATGCGAACATGTTGCGGCGGATGTTGTCGAGCCAGATACTTTGCCCGAACTCGTTGAGTTGGTGCAGTTGCGTTCCCATCGTGTGCTCCATCGTGCGAGGTGCAGATTAAGGGCTAGCCGGCCCCACCGGTCGATCGTAGCGGCGAATCATTAAGGACATATTGCGACGTTTCCCCGCCGCGGGGTGGATCAGACGGGCTGTAAGAGGCCGGCGGCGAGCTCCGCGACGTGCTCGGGCGTGAAGCCGAAGCCCTTGGCGATCGCCGCGGCCGGCGCCGACGCGCCGAAGTGGTCGATCCCGAAGGTCAGGCCGCGCGAGCCGACCCAGCGGTCCCAGCCGAACGTCGCGCCCGCTTCGATCGACATCCGCGCTTCGACGGCCGGCGGCAACACGCTGTCGCGATATGCCTGATCTTGCGCGGCGAAGCGCTCCCAGCACGGCATCGACACGACCCGCGCCGCGAGTCCGCGGTCGCCGAGCAAGTGCGCGGCTTCCAGCGCGAGCGAGACTTCCGAGCCGGTCGCGATCAGGATCAGGTCGGGCGTCCCTTCGGTGTCGCGCAGCACGTACGCGCCGCGCGCCACGCCGCTTCCGTCGCGATCGCCCAAGTACGGAACTTTTTGCCGTGTCAGCACGAGGACCGAAACGCCGGCGTCGGGCTGCACGGCGAGCTTCCAGCACTCGAGCGTCTCGAATGCGTCGGCCGGACGATAGGTGTTGACGTTCGGCGTGGCCCGCAGGCTCGCGAGCTGCTCGATCGGCTGGTGCGTCGGGCCGTCCTCACCCAGGAAGACCGAGTCGTGCGTGAAGACGTAGATGATGCGGTTCTTGTTGAGCGCGCCCAACCGCATCGCGGCCTTCATGTAGTCGTAGAAGTTGAAGAAGGTCGCGGTGAACGGCAACAACCCGCCGTGGGCGGCCATCCCGTTCGCGGCGGCGCCCATCGCGAACTCGCGCACGCCGAAGTGCACGTTGCGGCCTTCGTACGTCCCGATCTGGAAGTTGCCCTGATCCTTCAGGTAGGTCTTGGTCGACGGGTCGAGGTCGGCCGAACCGCCGACCAGTTCGGGCAGCGCGGCGGCGATCGCGTTCATCACGGTGCCGCCCGCGTCGCGCGTGGCGACCGCGCCGTTGTCGGCGTTGAATGCGGGCCACGCAATCGACTCCGGCAGCTTGGCGTCGCGCGCGCGCTCGAACTGCGCGGCCAACGCCGGATTGGCGCCTTTCCAGGAGTCGAAGCCGGCGTTCCAGTCGGATTCGAGTTTTTGGCCGCGCTCGCCGACGCCGCGCCACCACGCGAGCACGTCGTCGGGCACGAAGAACGCCGGCTCGGTCGGCCACCCGAGCGCCACTTTCGTCTTGAGAACGTTCTCCGCGCCGAGCGGCTCGCCGTGCGCCGTATACGAGTCTTGGCGCGGCGATTCGTAGCCGATGTGCGAGCGCACCAGGATGATCGACGGCCGGTCGGTGACGTTCTTGGCGATGTCGATCGCTTCGGAGATCGCGTCGGCGTTGTTCGACTCGTCGATCGGGACGTTCTGCACGTGCCAGCCGTACGCGTCGAAGCGGGCGCCGACGTCCTCGGTGAACGTGACCGACGTCGGGCCGGCCAGCGAGACTTTGTTGTCGTCGTAGATCGCGATCAGCTTGCCGAGGCCGAGGTGGCCGGCGAGCGAAGCCGACTCCGAAGCGACGCCTTCCATCAGGTCGCCGTCGCCGCACATCACGTAGGTAAAGTGGTCGACGATCTTGGCGTCGCCCTGGTTGTAGATCGCGCCGAGGTGCGCCTCGGCCATCGCGAGCCCGACCGCGTTGGCGAAGCCCTGGCCCAGCGGCCCGGTCGTCACTTCGACGCCCGGCGTGTGGTGCTGCTCGGGGTGACCCGGCGTCTTGCTGCCCCACTGGCGGAAGTTCTCGAGGTCGTCGAGGGTCACGTCGTAGCCGGTCAGGTAGAGGACCGAGTAGAGCAGCATCGACGCGTGCCCGGCGCTGAGCACGAAGCGGTCGCGGTTGAACCACGCCGGGTCCTTCGGGTTGAAGCGCAGGTGGCGGGTGAAGATCGCGAAGGCTTCGGCGGCCGCGCCGAGCGGCATGCCCGGGTGGCCGGAGTTCGCTTTTTGGACGGCGTCGATCGAGAGCGCGCGGATGGCGTTGATGCGCTTGTCGTCGTCGGGCGTGTTCGGCACGATGGCTCCTACTCGGCAGGGGTGGGGAAGGGGTGTTTCGCCGCCGCGCTTGGCCACCTTCTCGGGCGGGACGCGCGCCCCGGGCGGCAAAAGCGGCGGCATGACGAACGAGGAGATGCACGAGGGGATCGCGGCGCTGGCCGAGGGGCGCCCCGGCGCGGGCGACGGATCGGTGGTCGACGCGGTGATCGAGGCGCTCGACCGCGGCACCCTGCGGGTCGCCGAGCCGCACGGCGACGGGTGGGTGACCAACGGCTGGGTCAAACAGGCGATCTTGCTCTATTTCGGGCGCCGGACGACCGAGCCGATGGGCGACGGAAACCCGTTCACCTACTTCGACAAGATCCGCATGAAGAGCAACTTCAAGGAACTCGGGGTGCGCTGCGTCCCGGGCGGGGTGGCGCGCTACGGCTCTTTCCTGGGCCGAGGCGCGATCCTGATGCCGGGCTTCGTCAACATCGGGGCCTACGTCGACGAAGGTTCGATGGTCGACACCTGGGCGACCGTCGGCTCGTGCGCGCAGATCGGCAAGAACGTGCACCTCGCGGGCGGGGTCGGGATCGGGGGCGTGCTCGAGCCGCCGCAGGCCGCGCCGGTGATCGTCGAGGACGGCGCCTTCATCGGCTCGCGCTGCATCGTCGTCGAGGGCGTGCGCGTGGGCCGCGAGGCGGTGCTCGGCGCCGGGGTCGTGCTCACGTCGAGCACGCCGATCGTCGACGTGCGCGGCAGCGCGCCCGCGATCTCGCGCGGTGTCGTGCCGCCGCGCTGCGTCGTCATCCCCGGTTCGTTACCGAAGCAATTCCCGGCGGGCGAGTTCGGCACGCCGTGCGCGTTGATTATCGGCGAGCGCAAAGCCTCGACCGATCGCAAGACCTCGCTCGAAGCGGCGCTGCGCGAATTCGAGGTGGCGGTATGAACCCGCTCGCAGCCGGGATCGAAGGTTCGCTGATCCGCGAGATCGCGGCCCTGCGTCGGCCCGACTCGATCGATCTCGGCCTGGGCGAGCCGTCGCTCCTGCCCCAGATGCGGTTTTTCGAAGCGGCGACCGCGTGGGTCGGCGAGCACGGGTGCAAATATACCGTCAATGCCGGCGACGTGCATTGCGC
Organism: Vulcanimicrobiota bacterium; assembly: GCA_963749395.1. GTDB lineage: Bacteria > Vulcanimicrobiota > Vulcanimicrobiia > Vulcanimicrobiales > Vulcanimicrobiaceae > CAVVMT01. The sequence continues at coordinate 81,820 of CAVVMT010000008.1, read as the reverse complement.
GAAACGATCGCCAAGCACTATGCGTATCCCGGCATGGATACGGCCGCGTCGGTCTGCTTGACGCCGGGCGGTTCGCAAGAGGCCGTCTATATGGCGATCAAAACGCTGCTCGATCCGGCGAAGGACCGGCTGCTCGTCGTCGAGCCGGTGTTCCCGACGTATCCGAAGATCGCGCAACTCGAAGGCGTGGGCTGCGACCTGGTGTCGCTCGCCGAGGCCGACGACTTCGCGTTCGACGCGGACCGGGTATTGGCGGCGGTGACGCCGGCGACGCGCATGATCGTCATCGTGTCGCCGTGCAATCCGACCGGGCGCGTCATCTCGCGCGGCGAGGCGGAGAAGCTTGCGGCGGGCCTGCTCGCGCGCGGCGGCGAGCCGGTGTACGTGCTGCACGACGAGATCTATCGCGAGCTGACGTTCGTCGACGACGCCGGCTACCTCGCCGACGTCTACCCGCACACGATCGTCTGCAATTCGCTCTCGAAGAGCAACGCGCTGACGGGCATGCGTTTCGGCTGGACGATCGCCGCACCGCACACGGCGGCCGCGCTGACGAAGGTGCAAGCCTGGCTGACCGTGACGGCCAACACGTTCGCGCAGCGGATCGCGCACGAGATCTTCGCGACCCCCGGGGCGCTGACCGAACAGATTCCGTGGTACGAGCGCCAGCGCGACGCGGTCGTGGCGGCGCTCGATGAAAGCGAACTACGCCACGTGCCGGTCGAGGGCACGTTCTACGCGATCGTCAAGTTGCCGGGCGAACACGCCGACTCGCTGGCCGCGGCCAAAGCGCTCGCGAAGAACGAGAACGTGATCACGATCCCCGGCATGGCGTTCGGCGAGGCGCTGGAAGGCTGGCTGCGCCTGAGCTGGGTGGCACCGGTCGAGCGCGTCCGCGAGGGCCTGCACCGCGTCCGCCACTTCGAGAACGCGATGCGGTAGCGTAACGGGAACCGGTGCGGTGCGGCGCCGAACGTTCGCGGCGGAGTGTGGGCATGAACGACCGGGAAACGACGGTATATCGCAAAACGCAGCTCGCGAGCGCGGGCATCATCATGCTTGCGTTGATGAGCGCGGCTTTCGGCATCACGGAGTGGCGTCTGCCGCACGACATCGAACTGCTGAATTCGTGCTGGATCTTCTTGTGGGCCGGCATGATAGCATTCGTGCTGTTCAAGTGTTTCGCTACCGTGCGGGTAACGGATCGCGCGGTCAAGCTCAGCGTCGGCATCAGCTATCGGCGCGAAATCGGCCTCGGCGAGATCGCTTCGATCGAGATCGTTCACCTCTCGCCGCTCGGCTCGCGCGTCGATCGCGTGCGCGGGGCCGTTGGGGCCCGCGAGTCGCTCCGTACCTTGCAGGTTGGGCAATGATATCGGCGCCGTCCGCCGTGCTTGCTTTTCATGCGCCGCGGTCGCTGCCCGAAGCGTACCTCGTGGCGCTCGATGTCGCAGCGCTGGTCATCGGCATCGTGCTCGTCGTGACGAGTTACATTCCGGTGCGGCGCCGCGCGGCCTAAGGTCGATCACGGGGACGCTTTTGGGCGAGGGATGTTTCTACCACCTCGACGCCGGGCGATGCGTTGGCATTTGCTACGTCTTGCGAGTACAATAACGGCATGGACACGCAGATGTACGGTCTCCTCGGAGCGACGGATCAACGAATCCCTCGCGTCGTGCTCATCGCGCACGATGCGTGTAAAGACGCTCTGGTGGAGTGGGCGGAGTTCAACGCCGGAACGCTGTCGCGGTGTGAATTGCTCGCGACCGGCACCACCGGAAAGCGCGTTTCGCAAGCGACCGGGCTCTCGATCGAGTTGCTCCTCTCAGGACCGTTGGGCGGCGACGCGCAGGTCGGCGCGATGATCGCCGAGGGCACCCTCGACCTGGTCATTTTCTTCTGGGATCCGCTGCGGACGCAACCGCACGACGTCGACGTCAAAGCGCTGCTACGCCTCGCGGTGCTCTACAACGTCCCGATCGCGTGCAACCGCGCCTCGGCCGATTTCCTGATCTCCTCGCCGCTGTTCTTCCTACGCCAGGAACGCAAACAACTCATCGAAGCGTAAGCCGTAGCGGCAAGAGTCGTTCGCCGGCTGCCAGAAGCGCGCTATATGCCGGGCGGACGACGGGAACGGATAGCGTTCGGCGCGAGGGCGATCGTGGCGCTGCTCGTGCTCCTCATCAACGGAGGCTCCGTCGCCGCCGCCGACAGCGTCGTGTGGCGGCGCACGGACGCGGTGCCGGGAAACTATACGTCGACTATCGTCTCCGCCATGGCGGACGACACCGTCTACGTTTCATCGAAACGTGGGCTGGAAGCCATCGACCTTCGCAGCGGACGGACGCGATGGCGAACTGCTACGGCCACTTCCGTTTTTCCGATCGGGCCGCTCGTCTACGCGAGCCTGGAACAGCCGTCCGGCGCACCCGCCCTGCTCGATTTGGCCGCATTCGACGTCGCGACGGGAAGCATGCGGTGGCGCCGGCAGGGGAGCGGCGGACCGATCGACGCGGACGAAAGCGGTTTGGTCGTCGGAGCGCAGGACGGCGTCGCGTCGTACCTTCCGGATGGAACGCGCCGTTGGTTCACCAAGACCGAGGGGGGCTACCGGCGGCTCATACTCGATGGGAGTTACGTCGTGACGCTCAGCTCGCGCGGTGGCGCGACGATCAACGGACAACTCGAGTCCCTCGACACGAAGACCGGTAAGCTCGTCGGGACGCTGCCGTACGTGGCGGACGTGCTGCAATTCGACGGCAACTTCGTCATCGCGCAATCGGACTCGATCGGTGACGTTTCGTTCGCCTGCTACCGCGACACGCTGAGATTCATATCATTGAACACGGCAACGCCGAAGCCGTACGGTCCGGTCCTCGCCTGGCGCGAAGTGCCGTATCTGTTGGACATGCCGCCGTTGTCGTACACCGACAGCCAGTGCAACGGACCGCGTACCGGCCGCCCGGCCGCGATCGTCGATGGCGGGCGCGTCGTCCTTGCCAGTGGACCCGTCATCGGTCTCTTTGCGCTCTCGGGAGAGAAACTGAGTACCGTACGCGGGCCCGTGCTCGTCGGCGGCCCATGGTTCAACCATTATTTCATCGTCGATGATGCGGCGCTGCGTGCACTGAGCTGGCAGGGAAAGACCGCGCGATTCTCCGTCATCGAAGGCGGCGCGCCTACGAGTAGGTTTTCCGTGGCCGGACTCGGCGATCGGCTCTATGTCTCGTCCGGGACGAGCCTTACCGCCTACGACGCCACCGATTACCGGCGGCTTGCACGCATCCCACTGCAGTGCGCCCGGATTCGCGCCGTCGGTTCGGCGCATGGCATCGACATCCTCGCATGTTCTCGTTCTGCTTCTGAATACAGCGGGGTCTCGATCGTTGCCTTAGCCGCACCTCGCACGCCGGCACCGTGAATGGCGATCAGTCGCTGCGGTGGCGTGCGTCGCCTTGAAGATAGCACGCGAGATGGGGAAAGCGCTGGACGATCGCTTCGGCCAAGTCGCGATCTTCTGCCGCCGCAGCGCGCCAACGAGCGACGCGTTCAGCTTTCGGGACGTGCATACGCTTCGACGGCTTCGCGCAGGATCTGCTCCCCGAACGGATTTCGCGCGAGCCGGTCCTTCCACGATGCAGAGGGAACGCCGATCACGTCTCCCATAGCGCCACGGGCGTAGATTGCGTCGGTCGCCTGGCGAACGTCGCCGTCGGCGACGACCAGCAGATCGAGATCGCTCCACGGAGTGATCTCGCCGCGAGCAAAGGAACCGAAAACCAGGAGCCGTGCGACATCGGGACGCGAGCGACACACCTCGATTGCGTCCTGCAGGGCGGCGGCGAGGAGCTCGTGGCGTTGTTGGCAGCGGCGTTCGTAGCGGACAGGCTGCCAGCCGCCGGGGAAGTGACCGCCGTCGCCGGCTGCCTGGCTCATGCCCTGGTCGTTTCTGCTAGAAATTCCGGAGCGCCTCGTCGGGCGCAGTTCACGGGTGCGAAAGGCGGAAGTCACACCCCGGGTCGAGCGCACGGTCTGCCGTTTTCAGCTCCAAGGCGTAGCGCGCCAACATCGTGGCGATCGCGGCGGCGTACCGGTATCCGGGCGCGCTCGCGAGCTTCGCCTCGAACTCGCGCTGCATTATCGCCAGGTTGTCGACGTAGTGCCGGTTGTCGTTTCGGACGCAGAAGACGATGTGCGAGCTCCAGCAGATCAGGGCGTGGATCAGGCACACCTCCGAGCCGAACGCGAGCAGATTGCCGACGTAGCGCGGAACGATCGCCGACCAATCGTCCTTGCCGTATTCGTCGCGCAGGTGCTTGAAGGAAACGATCTCGAGCTCCGGCAGCGTGAGGCCGGTAGCGGCAATCGCAGCGTTGACCTCGGCGGGGAACACGAAGTCGGGATAGACCATGACCAGATCGTGAAAGAGGATCAGCGCGGTCAGCTTTTCGTAGTCGGCGCGTTCGAGGCTCGGCTCGAGCGTCTGCGCAACGCTCAGCATGACGTCGATGTGCGGCACGAACGGCATCTTGAGGTGTTCGGACCGCCGGTCGCCGTAGATGCCTTGCAGCAGCGCGACGATCGCGTCGCGCGTCACTCGCTCGCGGGTTTGGGCTGCGCCTCGGCTTTCGGCGGGCCGATCCACACGGTTTGGATGTTGACGAACTCCTGGATGCCGAACGACGAGAGCTCGCGCCCGTAACCGCTGTGCTTCACGCCACCGAACGGCAGCCGGGGATCCGACGCCGTCATGCCGTTGATGAACACGCCGCCGGTCTCCCACGTTTTGGCGAGGTGCTTGGCGCGTTCGATGTCGGCGGTCCAGATGTTTCCGCCCAAGCCGAACTCGGAGTCGTTGGCGAGTGCGAGCGCGTGATCCGCGTCGCGGGCGAAGACGACCGCCGCCGCCGGACCGAACGTCTCTTCGCGGAACATCGGCATCGTGTCGTCGACGCCGTCGACGATCGTGGGACGGTAGAAGGCTCCGGGACCTTCGAGCGCTTCGCCGCCCGTTACGATGCGGCCGCCGGCCGCTACGGTGCGTTCGACTTGGCTCGCAAGATCGGCGCGCAGGTCGGCGCGCGCCATCGGGCCGACTTGGGTCGCGCGCTGCAGCGGATCGCCCACCACGAGCGCCTCGGTCTCGCGCCGGAACGCTTCGAGGAAGGCGTCGTACGCCATCGATTCGACGATGAACCGCTTGGCCGCGATGCAACTCTGGCCGGTGTTCTGGAAACGCGCTTTCACCGCCCACTTCGCCGCCGTCGCGATGTCGGCGTCGGCGAGCACGATGAAGGCGTCGGAGCCCCCCAGTTCGAGGACGGTCTTCTTGAGCGCGCCGCCGGCGATGCTCGCGACTTGCCGTCCCGCGGGCGAACTCCCGGTGAGCGTTACCGCGGCGACGCGCGGATCTTCGATCAGCCTGCGCATCTCGGCGCCGGGGACGATCACCGTCGAGAACACGCCCTCGGGGAGCCCCGCCGTGCGGAAGACGTCCTCGATTTCCAGCGCGCAGCGCGAAACGTTGCTCGCGTGCTTGAGGACCGCGACGTTGCCGCCCATCAACGCCGGCGCCGCGAAGCGCAGCACTTGCCAGTAGGGGTAGTTCCACGGCATGATCGCAAGCACCGTGCCAAGGGCCTGAAGGCGACGTAGCTCTCCGAGGCGCCCGATGCGGCCGGCGTATCGGCGAGAAACCGCTCCGCGTTCTCGGCGTAGAACTCGCAGTTCCACGCGCACTTCTCGACTTCGGCTTCGCCTTCGACGATCGGCTTGCCCATCTCGCGGGTCGCGAATTCCGCGAGCTGCGTCTTGTTTTCACGCAACACGGCCGCGACGTTGCGCAGCGCGGCGCCGCGCTCCGCGAAGGTCGTTTCGCGCCACGCCCGTTGCGCCGCGGTCGCGCGGTCGAGGATCGCATCGAGTTCGTCGTCGTCGTAGGGGACGAACGACTCGAGCACCTCGCCGGTGGCCGGATTGATCGTTTCGAACGTGGCGTTGAGGGTTTGCGTCATCGTGGCTTCCTTCGTGCGGGGATGCAGTCGCGCTGCTTGTTCCCGGGTCGAGTGGGGCTCAAAAGCGCGGGCCGACGTACACGCCGACGAGCCCTTCCGGCCGCAGATACTGTTTCGCCACCCGCTGCACGTTGGCCGGCGTGACGGCCGCATAGCGGCGGGCGAAGGTCGTGTAGTAGTCCAACGGCAGGCGGTTGATCTGCAAATTGTCGACCTGAGCGGTGATCGCGTCGGTCGACTGCTGGGCGACGAGCGCCCCCGCAACCAGCTTCGTCCGCGCTCGCAGCAACTCGGCGCTCCCGACCGGTTCGCGCTGCAGCAACTGCATCTGCTGGCGGATCAGATTGACCGCGGCTTTGACGTTCGCCGGATTCGCGCCCAGCGAGAAGTCGAGGGTGCCGCGGTACGGCGACACGCGTAGCGAACTCGCCACCGTGTACACGAGGCCGCGCTTGACGCGAATCTCCTTCACGAGCCGGGTGTCGAAGCCGCCGCCGCCGCCGAGCACTTCGTTGAGCAAGTTGAGCGCGTAGAAGTCGGGATTCCCGCGGGCCAGCGCCGGTTGTCCGAGCCGCACGCTCACCTGGTCGCGGTCGGCGGGGACGCAGCGTCGACGCGGGCCGCGGGTACGGGATCGGCGGCAGCGCGACATCGGGCTTGGGCCCGTTGTTCGCCCACGTGCCGAAGGCCGCTTCGACTTGCGCGCGCACGGCGGCCGGATCGACGTCGCCGACGATGGAGAGCGTCGTGAGATCGGGCCGGAAGTACGTCGAGGCGTACTGCCGCAGGTCGTCGACGGTGATCGCTTTGACCGACTCGGCGGTCGGCTCGCGCAGCATCGGGTCGCCCGCGGGCAGCAGCAACTTGTCGAACGCGCGCCCGGCCAGATAGTCCGGATTCTGTCCGCGTTTGGCGATCGCCGAGAGCGTCTGCGAGCGGATCAAGGCGACGTAGCGCTCCGGATACGCCGGGTGTCGTTCGCCGTCGGAGAGCACGTCGAGCAGCGCCGGCAGATCGCGCGCGAAGCCGTGTGCGTCGAACGACGTGCCGAGTCGATCGAGGCCGCCAGCACGTCGGAGATCGCGCGCTGGGCCTGGAATCGATTTGGCGCCGCCGTACGACAAGACGTCGCGGCCAGATCGCCGGTGCCGTCCTTGCCGGGCGGGTCGAACGCGGATTGCCGCCGCGATCGTCCCGAGACGAAGACGGTGGATCGCCGGGACGCGCTGCACGACGACCTGCATCCCGTTGGCGAGCGTGAACGAGGTCGGATGGATGCGGCTGCCGATCTCGATCGGTTTGGCCAGCGCCGTGCGCACCCAGGGAGCTTCGTAGACCGGCCCGCTCGGCACGCGCGAGCTGAAGTTGTCCGACACGCCCGAGGTCGGCGTGCCGCCGGGGCCCTTCGCGCCGGGCTTGGGTTGCGACGGCGTCAGCACGCCCACCACGTTGGGCCGATCGAGGTAGGCCTTCGCGGCCGCGTTGATCTCATCGACGGTCACCGCGCTGACCAGCGCATCGTCGTACGACGGCGGCCGCTGCTCGACGCCGCGCGCGTAGCCGACGCCGTCGCCCAACCCCGAGATCGAGTCACGCGCATAGATCGTGTTGCTGAGCGACGAGCGTTTCGCGGCCGCGACCAAGTCGGCCGGGAACCCCTGCGCGCGTTGCGCCGCGAGGGTCGATTCGACGCCTTGATCGCTTCGTCGGCGGTGTGCCCGGGCGCCACGTACATCGCGACGTGCAGCAGGCCGCCGCGCAAGTCGACGTCGGGGAACGCGCCGTCGCCCAGCGTCACGCCGCTCTCGACGAGCGCGGGAAAGAAGGCCGAGCGTTCGTTGCTGATGATCGAGGCGAGCAGTTGTGCCGCGGCGGTGCCGTGCTGCACGTCGCCGGGAATTTGATACGCGAGTTCGACGGCGGTGTACGGAAAGTCGGCACTCGACCGCAACCCGCGCCCCGGTTGCCGCGGCGGGGGCCGGCCCCGGGCGCTGGGCCGGGAGCTGCTTGGCCGCAATGCCGCCGAAGTATTTCTCGGCGCGAGCGAACACGTCGGCGGCTTTCACGTCGCCGGTGACCACGAGGGTCGCGTTGTTCGGCGCGTACCACGTCTGGTGATAGTGGCGCAGGTCGGCGACGGTCGCGCGCTGCACGTCGCGCTTCTCGCCCAGCGCCGTCAGCCCGTACGGCGACGTGGGCCAAGCGGCGCGGCGCACCGCATAGTACAACTTCGAACCCGGGTCGCTCTGGTCGCGCTCGATCTCGGCGAGCACCGCGCCGCGCTCGAGATTCCAATCGGCGGCCGAGAGCAGCAGGTGCTGCATGCGGTCGGCTTCGATGTGCAGCGTCAAGTCGAGCTGATCGGCCGGCACGACGAAGTAGAAATGCGTGTAGTCGTTGGTCGTGTCGGCGTTCATCTCCGCGCCCAAGCGGGCAGCGACGTCGTCGAGGCCGCCGCCGTTGAGATCGGGCGTGCCGCGGAACATCATGTGTTCGAGCGCGTGCGCGAGTCCGGTCTTGCCCGGCGTCTCGTAGAGCGAGCCGAAGCGGTACCACATTGCGGTCTGCACGACGGCCGCGGCCGGATCCTCGACGACGACCACGCGCAGCCCGTTCGCAAGCGTCTTGACGATGCCGTTCGAGCCGGGCGGAATCGTCGGCAGCGGCGCCGGCGTCGGCAGCGCGGCGGCCGGCGAGCCGGGGGCCGCGGGCGGCGAAGCGGGAGCGACCGAGGGCAGGCCGAGCGGCGGCACGACCGCCGGCGACGCGGTGCCGAGCGCGGCCGGCGGCGACGCGGACGGTGCCGGCGCTTGGGCCAGTCACCGCGGCCGGAAGCAAGGCCGCCGCGGCGAGCGCGACGGTGACGAAGATCGAACGAAACGGCGAGGCCATGCCGCGACGCTTCGCCCGTTTGCGCGGGTCCCCTCGCATCATTACCCGGCAGCGCGAGGCGGCGGTAGCCCTCGGCGGCTCACCCGTCGCGCGCGTGAGGATCGGGTTCTAACCCAAGGTTTCCAGGTAAAATCGAGCGCTCTCATCGATGGCGGCTTGGGGCGCGAGCCCGATCAGCTCGCAGCCGGCGACTGCGACGCCTTCGCGAGCGGCAAGGATGCGCACGAGTTCCACGATCCGGTAGACCGGCGTCGCACGGTAGTCGGTGATGTTGAAGGACACTTGCACGCGGCCTGGTCCGAGCGCGATCCCGAGCGCGCGCAGCGTGCGCAGACCGCCGTCACGCTCGCGCAACGCACGCGCGATCCGGCGTGCCACGGCCAGCTCGCCGGTGCGCAGCTCGACGTTGAACGCGATCAAGACCTCGCGTGCGCCGACCGCGATCGCACCGGCGCTCGGATGCGCTTCGTCGCCGAAATCGGGACGCCAGCGCGGGTCGCGCCAGCGCTCGCGCGAGCCCCTCGAATTCTCCGGTGCGCAGCGCCGCGAGCGGTTCGCGGTGCGCGGCGGTCGCGGCCGCACCGTAGAGCAGGCACGGGATGCGCCACATTTCCCAAATGCGCTCGGCCGCCTCGCGTGCCAACGCGGCGGCGTCGGCGAGCGTCGCGCCGCGCAGCGGCACGAACGGGAGCACGTCGAGCGCCCCGATGCGCGGGTGCGCCCCCGGTGAGCGCGCAGATCGATGCGGTCGCGGGCGGCCCCGGCCAGCGCGACCGCGGCCGCGACGACCTCGGACGCGCTCCCGACCGCGGTCAGCACGCTCCGGTGGTGGACGTGGTCGCTCGTGCGGTCGATCACGCGCGCCCCGGCCCGTTCCATGGCGGCCGCGCACGCGTCGACCACGGTCGCGTCGCGACCCTCCGACACGTTCGGCACGATCTCGAACAGCGCGGACGGCACGGCGTTACCGCAGCGCCGCTTCGATCGCCGCCGCGACGTCGCGCACGGCTTCGGTGCCGGCGACGGCATCGGCGCGCGGCGACACCGGGGCGATGATGCGCGTGAACCCGAGCTTCTTCGCTTCGCTCACGCGGCGCGCGGTTTGCGACACCGCGCGCACCTCGCCGGAGAGGCCGAGTTCGCCGAAGGCGATCGTCTGCGCGTCGAGCGCCGTGCCGCGGAACGCCGAGGCGATCGCGAGCGCGATTCCGAGATCGGCCGCCGGTTCGCTGACCCTCAAGCCTCCGGCCACCGACGCGTACACGTCGTGCCCGCCGAGTTGCAGCCCGGCACGGCGTTCCAGCACCGCGATGATCATCGCGAGCCGCGCCTGGTCGAGATTCGCGGCGAGCCGGCGCGGCGTGCCGTAACTGGTCTCGCCGACGAGCGCCTGCACTTCGATCAGCACCGGGCGCGAACCGACGAGGCTCGACACGATGCACGAGCCGCTCGGCCGGGCGTCGCGATGGGAGAGAAACAGTTGCGACGGATTGACGATCTCGTCCATGCCGCGTTCGCCCATCGCGAACACGCAGATCTCGTCGACGCTGCCGAAGCGGTTCTTGTACGCGCGCACGATCCGGTACTCGCCGCTCTGGTCGCCCTCGAAGTACAGCACCGTATCGACGAGGTGCTCGAGCAGACGCGGGCCGGCGATCGCGCCGTCTTTGGTCACGTGGCCGACGAGCACGGTCGCGCAGCCCGTGCGCTTGGCGAACTCCATCAGCGCCTGCGCGCAATCGCGGATCTGCGCGACGCTCCCGGCGTACGACTCGAGCTCGGGCAACGCGACCGTTTGGATCGAGTCGACGACGAGCACCGTTGGCCGCAGCCCTTCGAGCGTGTCGAGGAGCGCGCGCAGGTTCGTCTCCGCGAACACCAGGACGTCGCCCTCGACCCGCAAGCGCTGTGCGCGCAGCTTCGTTTGGGCCGCCGACTCTTCGCCGCTGACGTACACGACCGGTCCGCCGGCGTGCGCGAGCCGGTCGGCGATCTGCAGCAGCAGCGTCGACTTGCCGGCCCCGGGCGGCCCGCCGAGCAGCACCAGGCTGCCCGGAACCAGGCCACCGCCGAGCAGCCGGTCGAATTCGCCGATCCCGGTCGTCAGCCGCTCGTTGCGCGCCGTGTCGATGTCGGCGAGCCGCAGCGGGCGGATCGGTTCGGCCGCCACCCGCACGTTCGCCGCGCGCAGGTCGCGTTTGGCCGGAGCCGGCGCTTCGGCGAACGAGTTCCAGGCTTCACAGGCGGGGCAGCGCCCGAGCCAACGCGTCGACTCGTGTCCGCACTGCGCGCAGAAGAAGAGCGTCTTGGCTTTGGCCACCCGGGCTCGTTCCCGCCGCCGCAAGGCGCCTCCCGCGCGCCCCGGAGACAGCGTCCCCGGTCGTCGATCAGGAGATGCGGCGTCCCCGGGCGGCGGCGGCGGCGTTGCGCACCGCTGCGACGGCTTGCGCCCCGATCAGCAGCTCCATGCGCTCGTAGACGGGTTCGACCGCCTTGACGAACCGTTGGCGGCCGAGCGCGTCGAGCGTGCGCACTTGTACTTTGCCCGACAGTTGCGCGAGCGCCTCGCGGTCGAGTTCGCCCGCGTAGCGGCGATGCCACGCGATCGCTTCATCGAGCGCGGCGGTGACGTCGTCGCGGAACTCTCCGAGCTGCGCGAATATCTGGGCGTTGGCGACGATGATCTGTGGCGAATAGCAGTGCGAGGTCAGCGTCAGGTGCGGCTGCACGTCGCGCAAGCGCAGCGCCACGAAGTTGGGCAGCGGGTTGTCTTGGGCGTGCACCTGCTTGGTGCGCAGCGCGTCGTAGAGCTTGTCGAGCCCGAGCGGGACCGGCGTCATGCGCAAGCACTCGGCGAAGAAGAGGTAGATCGGCGATTCGACGATGCGCACGCGCAGGTCGGCGAGATCCTCCGGCGTCGCGATCGGCCGCACGCTGTTGCTCAGCTGGCGAAAACCGTTCTCGACGAAGCCGAGCCCGACGAGCCCGAGGTCGCTCGCCGCATCGAGGAGCCGCCGTCCGAACGGGCCGTCGAAGACCGCGTTGGCGTGTTCGCGCGAGTCGAACAAGAACGGCAGCTCCAGGGCTTGCGCGTCGCGCAAGATGTTGCCCAGCACGGAACTCGTGACTGCCGAGAGCGCGATCTCGCCCATGCGTAAGTCGATGAGCGTTTGAAACTGTCCGAGCCCGCGCGACTTGTACGACGTCTCGACTTCGATGCGCAGGCGGCCCTTCGTCCGCGCCCGCACGTTGTCGCGGAAGCGCAACAGGGTGCGGCCCGGCAACGAGTCCGCATCGAGCAAGGTCGCAACCCGGAAGGGCCGTTCAGGCGACCACGAGGGCGGCGCCATCTCGGCCGAGATCGAGCTCGTGTGGTACTGAAGCGAATTGATCGACAAGACGCTGTGCGCGGCTTCGTCGTAGTGGGAACGGGATGCCGCCAGTACGCCCTCGGCGGTGCGCGCGAACGCTTCGCTCTGTTTGACTTGTTCGGTGATCGCGCTTTGGACCCGGTCGAAAACCCCCAAGACGTCGTCGACCGCGGCGTCGATGACGCGCAGCCCCGAGAGCGCCGACTCCGACGTCTGCCGGCTCGCCGCGACTGCCGCGTCGGCACGCCGCGTGATCTCGCTGCTCGAGAGGGCGCGCTGCCGGACGCCGCCCAGCAGGGTTTCCATCTCGCGGGTCGCGGACCGCGTCGACTCGGCGAGCTTGCGGATCTCGCTCGCGACGACGGTGAACCCGCGTCCGTGCGTGCCGGCGCGGGCCGCTTCGATCGACGCGTTGAGCGACAGCAGATTCGTGCGTTCGGATACCTCGCGCACGAAGTCGACGATCTCGTTGAGCCGTTCGGTGAGGGTGACCAGCGCGGCGACTTGCTCCATCGCCTCGCGCGAGAGGTGCGCCAGTGCGCCGACGCCCTGCGCGAGCTCGTCGACCTCGGCGGTCACCGCTTCGGTCTGGCGCTCGGCGCTGTGCGCCTGTTCGCGGGCTTGCACCACGACCGCCATCGTATCGCCCGATTCGCGCGCCGCGCCGTGCGCCGACACGACCATCTCGTGCAGGGTGCCGGTCTGCCGCTGCGTGTTGTCGGCGATCTTCCACAACGCGACCCGCACCCGGTCGACGTCCGACGACATCGCCGTCACGAGGCCGGCCAACGAGTCGGTCAAGGAGGAGGGCATGTCGACGTCCGCCGGTTCGGCGGCTGCGGCCGCCTGCGCCGCGAGGTGAATGGCCGACAGCGGCGAGCTCTTAAAAGCTTGCTTGCGTTCGAGGTCGAGCAAGGTCGGAGCCTTCCTAAGTGCGCGGGCTTCGTTGCGGCGAGAACCGTCGACGATGAACGGACGCCGTTCACCCAATACTTAGGCAGATGGGGCCACGAAACCGCGGCCAAATGTCGAGCGTATCGTTAAGTTACTGTGCGCGTAGCGTGAAGATCGTCGGCTACCGTATGGACGGTGTCTCAGCTATAAGGGCCGGGCTGCGTTGGCGGCAGCGCGCACTTCGGCGAGGGTTTCGCGGCCGAGCAAGAACTCGACGCGTTGATAGACCGGTTCGACGGCCTTGACAAAGCGTTCGCGCTCGGGCGGCGTCAGCACGCGGACCTCGATTTTCCGGCGCAGCCGTTCGACGACGTCGCGATCGAGCTCGGCGGCGTAGCGGCGCTGCCACGCGATCGCTTCGTCGAGCGCCGCCACGACGTCGTCGCGGAACTCGCCGAGCTGGTCGAAGATCGCCGCGTTCGCGAGCACGATTTGCGCGGAATAGCAGTGCGCGGTCAGGGTCAGATAGCGCTGCGCCTCGTAGAGCCGCATGGCGTGCACGTTGGCGACCGGATTGTCCTGGCCGTCGACGCGTTTGGCGCGCAGCGCGTCGTACAACTGGTCGATGCCGATCGGCTCCGGCGTCATCCGCAGGCATTCGGCGAAGAAGAGATAGATCGGCGACTCGACGATGCGCATGCGCAGCCCGGCGAGATCCTCCGGCGTCGCGACCGGCCGCACGTCGTTGCTGAGGTGCCGGAAGCCGTTCTCGACGTAGCCGAGTCCGACGAGGCCCAAATCCCGTGCTTGGGCGAGCAGCCCGCGCCCGAACGGACCGTCGAACAGCGCGTTGGCATGGTCGCGCGAGTCGAACAGGAACGGCAACTCCAGGGTCTGCGCTTGGCGCAGCACGTTGCCGACGACGGAGCTGGTGACCGCGGACAGCGCGACCTCGCCCATCCGCAAGTCGATGAGCGTTTGAAACTGCCCGAGCCCGCGCGACTTGTACGAGGTCTCGACTTCGACGCGAACCCGGCCTCCGGTGCGCCGGACGACGTTCTCGCGAAAGCGCAGGAGCGTCTGCCCGGGGAGCGAGGCCGCATCGAGCAGCGTCACGACCCGAAACGCACGGTCGCGGGTCCAGCGCGGGGGCGTCATCGTCGCCGAGACGGCGGTGGTATGGTACTGAAGCGAGTTGATCGAAAGCACGCTCTGAGCGGCTTCGTTGTAGTGCGAGTGCGACGTTTCGAGCACTTCCTCGGCGGTGCGCTGGTACTCCTCACTCTGGGCAACGTGCGCGCCGATCGCGCCTTCGACGCGTTCGAAGGCGCCCAGCACGTCGGCGACGGCGCCGTCGATCGTCGCCAGACCGGCGCGCGCCGCCTCGGACGCGGTGCGGTTCGTGGCGACCGCGTCGCCGGTGCGGCGGGTGATCTCACCGCTGGAGAGCGCGCGGGCTCGCACGCCGGAGAGCAGGCCCTCCATCTCGCGCGTCGCCGCCCGGGTCGATTCGGCAAGCCGGCGGATCTCAGTCGCCACGACGGTGAAACCGCGGCCATGCGCGCCCGCGCGAGCGGCCTCGATCGATGCGTTGAGCGAGAGCAGGTTCGTGCGTTCGGATACGTCGCGCACGAAGTCGACGACCTCGTCGAGGCGCTCGGTGAGGTTGACCAGCGCCGCGACTTGCTCCATCGCCTCTTGCGTGAGGTCGGAGAGCCGGCTGACGCCGCCTGCGAGATCGCCGACCTGAGCCGCGACCGCGGCGGTCTGGCGCTCGGCGTTTCGCGCTTGGGCCCGCGCTTGCGCGACGACGGCCATCGTGTCGCCGGCCTCGCGCGCCGCGTGTTGGGCGGAGCCGGCGATCTCGCGCAGCGACCCGGTCTGGCGCTGTGCGTTGGCGGCGATCTTGCCGAGCGCGACCCGGACGCGGGCGACCTCCGCCGCCATGACGGCGACGATCGTTTCGACCGCCTCGACCGTCGAACCATGGGCCCCGAGCGCATCCTGCGCGAGCATTGCCGTCATCCTGCAGCCCCCCGGTCGGCTGTGTGCCTGGAGTTTACCTTTTCTTAACATCGGCAGTTTGGGGAGTGAGCGCAGGTGCGACCGACGAACGCGGTCGCGATGTCCAACGACCACGTGGCGATCGACGGCCCGGTGGCGAGCGGGAAGACGACGGTCGCTCGTTTGCTTGCAAAGCGCCTGGGAAAGCTCTATCTCGACACCGGCGCGATGTACCGCGCCCTGGCCTTCGTGGCGCTACGTGACGGGATCGATGCCGACAACGGGCAGGCCCTGGGCCGGGCGCTCGAAGCGACCGACCTGCGGATCGTCCCCGATCCCGGCGAGGGCCCCGGCTATCGCGTCACGGTCGACGGCGCGGACGTGACCGAGCGCCTGACGGGCGCCGACGTAACCTCAGTCGTTTCCACGGTGGCCGCCCACCCCGGGGTGCGCGACGCGATGGTCGCCAAGCAGCGGGCGGTCGCCGAGGGCGGGCCGGTGGTCATGGCCGGCCGCGACATCGGCACGGTCGTGCTCCCCGATGCGGCGCACAAGTTTTTCCTCACCGCCTCGCTCGCCCAGCGCGCCGGCCGCCGGCATGCCGAACTCGCGGCCGCCGGCCGCAGTGCGGCGCTGCCCGACGTCACCGCCCAGATCGCCGAGCGCGACCGGCTCGACGAGTCGCGCCCGGTCGCGCCGTTGCGGCCGGCCGCCGATGCCATCGTCCTCGACTCGACCGACCTCTCCGTCGACGCGGTGCTCGACGCGATGCAAGCGCGGATCGGCGGCCCGCGAGCGCCCGCCTGAGGCCGGGTTTAGCCCGCTCCGGTTCGGGATACGATGCCAGCGCTTCGATCGTAAACGCCTTCAAGGAGGCATTGCCGTGCGCCGGATCGCCCTGTTGGCGTGTTCGCTCTCGCTCTCATGCATCGGCACCGCGTGCGGCGGAGGCGGCGGGGCGTCGTCGACGCCGCCGTCCGGCGCGGTCGCATCCCAGACGACGACGGTAGGCGGGGGAGGAAGCGTTTCGGCCGGCGGCAACGCCGGCGTTTCTTTGGCCAAGTGACCGGCTCGCCGATCGCGCACGTCGTGATCGTCATCCAAGAGAACCGGACCTTCGACGACGTCTTCAACGGCTATCCGGGCGCCGACACGGTTGCGTCCGGACAGACGCATACCGGCGCGACCGTCGCGCTGCAGCCGGTCCCGTTCGAAGAAGCGCCCGACCCCAGCCACGAGCGCAGCTCCTTGCTGACCGAATACGACAACGGCAAGATGGACGGGTTCGACCTCGACCCGGTGTCCGACACGGTCGCGGGCGGTCCGACTTTCAGCACGCCGAACACGTTCGTCTACGCGTATTTGCCGCGCGCCGAAACCCTGCCGTACTGGCAGATGGCAGAGCATTACGCGATCGCCGACCGCATGTTCTCCTCGCAGATCGCGCCCTCGTTTCCCGGGCATCAATATCTGATCGCCGGCCAGTCGGGGCGCGCGATCGGCGACCCGGAGAACGCGACGAATCCCGACGTCAACCTCGTGTGGGGCTGCGATTCACCGCCCGGCTCGACGGTCGAGACGCTCGATGCGAGCAATGCCGTCGTTTCGCCGGGACCGTTCCCGTGCTTCGATTACCAGACCCTCGGCGATCTGCTCGACGCCAAGCACGTCGGCTGGAAATACTACACCGGCTTCAGCAACGGCGTCGATCTCGACGGCCAGGTTTCCGCCTACGACGCGATTCACCACATCCGCTACGGGACGGATTGGACCGCGAACGTCTCGTCGCCCGAGTACACGTTCTTCGCCGACGTGTCGGCCGGCACGCTGCCCGCCGTCAGCTGGATCACGCCCCCGGCCGCGGCTTCGGACCACGCCGGCACGCTCAATTCGAGCGGACCGTCGTGGGTGGCCGCGGTCGTCAACGCGATCGAAGGGAGCCCCTACGCGTCGAACACCGCGATCTTCGTCACGTGGGACGACTCGGGGGGCTGGTACGATCACGTCGCGCCGCCGCCGGGGTTCGGCGACGGGATCAGCTACGGCTTTCGCGTTCCGCTGATCGTCGTCTCGCCGTATGCCAAGCCCGGTTACGTGTCGCACGTGAACCACGACTTCGGGAGCCTGTTGCACTTCGTCGAGAACAACTGGAATCTCGGGACGTTGGGCACCGTCGACGCCCGCGCCGACGCCCTGGCCGACATGTTCGACTACGCGCAGACGCCGGCACCGCCGGTGACGATCCAAGCGCAGCTCTCGCTGAGCGCGATCATCGCCCTCAAGGCGACGCAGCCGGTCGACACCGACCGCTGAGCCGTCCAGGAGAGATGGCCGACGCCGCGCGCGAACGCGAACGGCGATGCCTACTTCGCCCGCTGCCACCGACATCACCGGGGTCTACGCTTTCTGCCGCGCCGTCGTCATCGGGGTGGCGCGAACCCTGTGGGGCCTGCGGGTGATCGGGGCGGAGAACGTGCCGTTGCACGGGCCGCTAATCGTGGCCAGCAACCACGTCGCCTACCTCGACCCGCCGCTGCTCGGAGCCGCCGCGCCGCGCCGCATCTCGTACATGGCGAAGATCGAGCTGTTCGGGATCCCGGTCCTCGGGCCGTTGATCCGGGCGCTCGGCGCCTTTCCGGTCGACCGGGGGAAAGGCGACGTCAATGCGATCAAAGTGTCGGTCCGGACGTTACGGGAGGGAGTGGCGGTGGGCATCTTCCCGGAAGGGGGCCGCAACCCGGACGGCCGCCACCGGGCCAAGACCGGGGCCGCGCTCCTGGCCCAGCTGTCCGGTGCTCCGGTCGTGCCCGCCTACTTGAGCGGGACGAGCGGGGCTCGCTTTCGCCGCCCGGTCACGGTCGCGTTCGGGAAACCGATCTACTTTGTGAAGGACCGCGAGAAAGCGCCACGCGAGGCTCTGTCGAAGTGGACGGATGAGATCATGAGCGAGATTGCGGCGCTAAGGGAGTCGATTCGTGCAAATTAGGAAGGCCAAGACCCAGGGCTTCTGCTTCGGCGTAGCCATCACGCTGAAGAAGGCCGAGGAAACGGTCGCGGCCGACGGGGTCGTCACGACGCTCGGCCACATCGTCCACAACCCGCAGATGGTCGCCGATTTCGAAGAGAAAGGGCTGCGCAACGCGCACTCGATCGACGAGGTCGAATCGGGCACGCTGTTCGTGCGCGCCCACGGCTTGCCGGTCAGCGTGTTCGAAAAGGCCGCCGAGAAGCATCTCAAGGTCGTCGACGCGACCTGCCCGATGGTGACCAAGATCCACGTCGAGGCGGAGCGGCTCAAGAGCGAAGGCTACAAGATCATCGTCGTGGGCGATCAGCACCACCCCGAGGTCAAGGGCACGCTCAGCCACGTGCCCGGCGCTTGGTGCATCACCAAGCCCGAGGACGTCGAGTTGTTGCCGCGCGCCAGCCGGGTCGGCGTTGTCGTGCAGTCGACGTGGTCGGGGGCCGGTTTCACCGAAATCGTCAAACGCTTGACGGCCAAGTATCACGAAGTGCGCGCGGTCAACACGATCTGCACCGACACCCACAACCGGCAGTCGGAGGCGCAAGCTCTGGCCAAGACGGTCGAGGTGATGGTCGTCGTCGGCGGGAAGACCTCGGCCAACACGCGGCATCTCGCCGAGCTTGCCGAGCACAACGGGGCGCGGGCCTATCACATCGAGGGGCCCGACGAACTCGAACCCTCGTGGTTCGACGGAGTGAAGGTGGCCGGGCTGATGTCGGGCGCTTCGACGCCCGGCTGGCTCGTCGACCAAGTGGAAGCGCGCATGGAGGCGATCGGCCGAGGCGCCGCGGCGCTCTCGGCGTAAACGCGTCCCGCAGGCTCCCCGCCCGCGTTCGATGCCCTCGCCCCCAGGAACGCCTGAAACGGAACCATGCCCCTTGCTGCTGCAACGTCCATCGGAAAACGTGACGCTCGCTGACACCTTCGAGAGCTATCTCGAGGGTGTAGTTCGCGGTTACGACGGCTCGTCTCCGGTGTACGAGATGATCCGCTATCACTTCGGGTACGGCGCGCAGGCGAACGCGAAGCGCGGCAAGCGCTTGCGCGCGCAGCTCCTGCTGCGGGTCGCGGTCGAAGAGGGCGCGCCGCCCGCGTGCGCGTTGGATGCGGCAGTCGCCATCGAAGTGTTGCACAACTACTCGCTGGTGCACGACGACATCGAGGACGGCGACGAATTGCGCCACGGGCGCACGACCGTGTGGTCGAAATTCGGCGTGGCGCACGGGATCAACGCCGGCGACTCGCTGTGCGCGATCAGCTACCTCTCGCTGCTGGCCAACGCGGCGAACCTGCCGAGCGAGCGGGTCGCGACGATGACGCGCACGCTGCACGAAGCGAATCTCGAGATGTGCGCCGGACAAGGGATGGACATCAGCTTCGAGAGCGCGGAGCGCGTGCGGATGGCCGACTACGCCGCGATGATCAACGGCAAGACGGCGGCGCTGTTCGCGGCCTCGTGCGAGCTCGGCGCGCTGGCGGCCGGGGCGAGCGTCGATCGCGCCCGCGACTACGGGCGGCTGGGGCGCGCGTACGGGCTGGCGTTTCAAATTCGCGACGACGTGCTCGGCACGTGGGGCCTAACCGAGCAAACCGGAAAGCCCAGCGGCGCCGACATCGCACGGCGCAAGTGGACGTTCCCCGTCGTGTGGGTCTTGGACGGACCTCCGTCGCCCGAGCGCGACGTCGTCGCGGAGCGCTACGCGCACACCGCCGAAGCCGATGCCCAGGCGGTCCAGCGCGTGATCGGTGCGCTCGACGCCCTCGGAGCGCGCGCGGAAGCCGACCGCGCCGAGCGCCACTATCTGACCGAAGCCGACGAGGTCGCCTCGGCGGCGCAGATCGACCGCAGCGGCGCGGTGCGCGAGTTCCTCAACGCCAGCGCCCAGCGGGTGGCGTGATGCTTCGCATCGGGCCGCTGATCCGGGTTGACGAGGCGAAGCCGTGAGTACGACGGTGCGGGGGGCGGCGGCAGCCGACCGGACGGAGGCGCCGGCGTGGGCCCTCTACGGCCTGCTCCTGGCGGGCTTCGTCCTGCGCATGCTGTTCGTCAACGGCGACGGTTTCCACAACGACGTCGCGGCGTTCGAGAGCTGGTCGCTGACGCTGGGGGCGCACCCCTTCGGTGACTTCTACGCGAAGGCGGGCTTTGCGGATTATCCGCCCGGCTACTTCCTCGTGCTGTGGCTCGTCGGGCATCTCTATTCGTCGATCTTGCACTTCACCGGCGGCGACCCGAGCTATGCGCTGCTGAGGATCCTCGTCAAGATGCCGGCGATCCTCATGGACTTGGTCGATGCGGTACTGATCTACGCGATCGTCAAGCGCTTCGGAACCCTCTGGTGGGCGCTGATCGCGGCGGCATTCTTCTTGCTCAACCCGGCGGCGATCTACGTCTCGTCGTTCTGGGGACAGATCGACTCGATCAGCGGGGGGATCGCGCTGGCGGGCATCTTCGCGCTGATGCTGGCGCCCTCGCGCCCGCCGGCGTCGGAGCGCACGCTGTTCGTGCTCGGCTGGCTCGCGCTGGCGTTTTCGCTCTTGATCAAGCCGCAAGCGGCGCTGTTGATCCCGCTGTTCTTGGCCTACGCGTTCGCGACCGGCGACGCCGCCGAGCGGGCCCGCCGCTTGGCGGGCACGGGCCTGGGCATCCTGGCGGCGCTCGTGATGACCTACGCCATCTGCGCGCTCTTCCACACGAACGCGAATCCGATCGCCGATTTCCGCTGGCTGCTCGAGCGGTACGCGTTCGGCAGCAACGTGTACCAATACAACACGATCAACGCGTTCAATCTCTACGCGATCTTCCGGCCGTTCTGGCAGAGCGACGCGCAGCCGATCACGTTCGGGTCGGTGTCGCTCGGCGCGATGTACGTCTGGGGCATCGTGCTCGTGCTGGCAGCCACTGCCTTGATCGTCGCCCGGTACCTGCAGCGCCGCGACACGGTCGGCTTCCTCGAAGCCGCGATGCTGCTGATGTTCGCGTTCTTCACCCTCTCGACGCGCATGCACGAGCGCTACGTCTACGATGCGTTCCTGTTCTGCATCCCGCTGATTTGGAGGGGGCGGCGCTATCTCTACGGGGCGGCGATCCTCACCGTGACCCTGCTGGTCAACCTCGCATATTCGCTCTGGTACCAGCAAGTCGTCGAGCAGAAGATCGCCGGGACCAACCCGTTCGATCTCTGGCCTTCGATCACGCACCCGCTGGCGGCCCTCAACGTCGTGCTCTTCTTCGTGCTGGGCTACGTGTTCTTGGGCGGCGCGTTCGAGTCGCCGGCCGAAGCGGTCGCGCGCGGGAGAACGCCGCGCGAAACGGCCGCGGCCGGCGCCGGCACCGACGTCTTCGGCGCGGCGCGCGCCGCATTCGAGGCCGGCGCGCGCCGCTGGTTCTCACCGCTGGAGGGGATCGCGGCGTTCACGCGCCTCGATTACCTGCTGGCCGCCGGCTGGACGGCCGTTTCGTTCGTGCTCTGCGCGCTGTGGTACTATCTGCCGGGCGAGAAGATTTTCGACGAGATCTATTACGCGCGTTCGGGCGAAGAATACCTCAAGCACATCGAGCAGTTCGAGTGGACGCACCCGCCCGTGACCAAGCTCGTGATCACGGCCTCGATCATGCTCTTCGGCGGCCTCCAGCACGGCGATTGGTCGGGTGGCTGGCGGTTTCTCAACGTCGTCGTCGGCGCGCTGATGGTCTACGTCCTCTACGCGTTTGCCAAGCGGCTGACCGGCTCGACGATGTTCTCGGCGATCGCCGCCGGCATGCTGACCTTCGACGGCTTCCACTACGTGCAGTCGCGGATCGCGACCCCGGAGATCACGGTCGCGTTCCTCTCGCTCGCGACCCTCTACGCGTTCTACCGCTATTGGCTGGCCGCGCAAGTGCGCCAGGTCGTCAACGCCCCGCAACGCTTCGGCACCCCGTTCATCGCGACGATGGGCGCCGGCACGCTGTTGGCGATCGCGTTCTCGTACCTCGTCAACCGGCTGGGGGCGCAGCCGCCGACGTTTCTCTCGTACTCGATCATGTTCTTGTACGTGCTCGCCGGCGCGTATCTGCTCGGGCGGCTCTTCGTGCCGCGCTTCCTGGCCAGCAGCGGGGTCACGACGTCGTACGCCGACGGAGCGCAGGTGGTCAGCGAAGCGTCGTCGGTCGTGCTGATCAGCCCCGACGGCGGTGAACTGCAGTCGACCAAGAAGAGCGCGGTCGTCGTCGGCAGCGCGACCCGCGCGCAAAAGGGCGACCTCGTGTACGAAGACGAGGACTTGCGGATCGCGTACTCGCGCGACGGCAGCGAGCGCTACGAGACCCCCGAGGCGACCGCGCGGTTCACCGCCGACGGCGTGATGAGCGTTGCATCGTCGGTGCTGCGCGCCAAAGAAGCGCGCTTCTGGCTGGTGGCGCTCGCGGTCGTGGCCGGACTCTTGGGCGCGAGCAAATGGAACGGGCTGTTCGACTTCTTCGTCGTCTGGTTCATCGCGCTGGGCGTCGTCGCCCAGCGCTATCTGCGCCGCCCGGCGATCTACGGCAACCCGTTCGGCTTCCCGCTCGACGTCGTCGTCACGATGATGCTCTTCATCGGCGGCACGATCTACCTGCTCGCGTACATTCCGTACTACACGCTCGGCCACAACATTTCCGATCTGATCGCCCTGCAGCATCAAATGTACCAGTACCATCACGACCTCAAGGCGACCCATCCGTATCAGTCGGTGTGGTGGCAGTGGCCGCTGCTCGAACGTCCGATCTCGTATTACTATCACGACTTTCGGGTTGGGGCGGCCGCGCAAGACAGCGCGAAGTGCTGCGTCGCCGAGATCCTCGCGCTGCCGAACCCGTTCGTGTGGTGGCTCGGGCTCGCGTCGGTTCCCTATATCGCGTTCCTGGCGTGGAAAGAGCGCAACAAGGGCTACACGCTGCTGGTCGTCGCCTATTTCCTGCAATGGCTCCCGTGGATCGGCTCGCCGCGCATCGCGTTCGAGTACCACTTCTTTCCGAACCTCGCGGTGATCGTGCTGGCGAACACCGTGCTGTTGCAACGCCTGTGGATGCGCTGGGTGCCGGCGGGGCGCTGGGCTGTGGGCGGGTTCCTGGTGGCGTCGTTCCTCGCATTCTGGTACTTCTATCCGATCCTCGCCGGGGTCGGCATCTCGTACGACGCCTGGTATCAACGGATGTGGTCGTCGTGGCTGCATTTCGGCTTCAACTGGATTTGAGAAGAGATGTCTGGACATTCGAAATGGCATAACATCAAGCTGCGTAAGGGCAAAGCCGACGCGCAGCGCGGCGCGCTGTTCACCAAGCTCAGCCGCGAGATCATCCTCGCCGCCAAGGGCGGTTCGGCCGATCCCGAGGCGAACTATCGCTTGAAGATGGCGGTCGACAAAGCGCGCGGCGCCAACATGCCGCAGGACAACATCAAACGCTTGATCGCCCGCGCGTCGGGCGCCGACGGCGAACGCGAGATCGAAGAGATCCGCTACGAAGGGTACGGCCCGGCCGGCTCGGCGGTCGTCGTCGACGCGGCGACCGACAATCGCAATCGCACCGCGGCCGAGATGCGCTTTCTGTTCAGCCGCAACGGCGGCACGCTCGGCGAGCTCGGCAGCGTCGGCTGGATGTTCGACGCGCGCGGCATCGTCGAAGTCGACCCGCGCGGCAAGAGCGAGGACGCGCTGACGGAGTTGGCGCTCGTCGACGGGGTGATCGATCTGCGCTACGGTGAGCCGAGCGAAGTGATCACCGAGCCCGACCGGGTGATGGCCGTGCGCGAGGCGCTCGAAGCTGCCGGGCTGGCGGTCAAGTCGGCGGAGCTCGCGATGGTGGCGAAACAGACGACCGTCCCGGCCGGCGATCAAACCGCTGCGATCCTCGCTTTTCTCGACGCCCTCGAAGAGCACGAAGACGTGCAACGCGTCTACTCGAACGTCGAGTTCGACGACGCGCAACTCGAAGCGCTCGCATAGTTGTCTGAGGGCGACGTCGCCGTCGAACTCGAGAAGCCGCGGCGTTCGCGTGGCGGCGGCTGGCTCAACCGCGATTGGCTCTTCGCCCTCTCGCTCGCGTTCGCGACCGGCGTCGCGGTGTGGTTCGGGCGCTCGATCAAAGAGTTCTTCGTCCCGTCGGCCGCTACCGTGCTCGTGCCGGCGCTGATCGGCACGGCGGAATCCGATGCGAGCGCCGAAGCCGACCGGCTCAATCTCAAACTCGTCGTCGTCGCGCGTCAGCCCAGCGACCGTTTCCCGCAAGGGGTCGTGATGGGGCAACAGCCACCTGCGGGTTCGCACGTGCGCGAAGGGCGCCAGCTCGCGATCATCGTCAGCAACGGCGTCAACATCTTTCCGATGCCCGATCTGCGGTACATGTCGCTGCGCGAAGCGCGGCTGAACTGCAGCCGCCGCCATCTGATCATCGCCTCGACCAAAGTCGTCCCCAACGACGACGTGCCCGCCAATCACGTGCTTTCGCAGGATCCGGTGCCGTTGCAGAGCGTGCGCGAAGGATCGACGGTGCGGCTCGTGCTCTCGAAAGGGCCGCCCGAGTCGGTGACGGTGCCCGACTTCGTCAACCAGTCGATCGACGAGGCGCGCGATCTCGCGGCCCAGCGGAAGATCCACCTCGGCCAAATCGTCTGGACGCCCTTCGGCTTGCAAGGCCCGCCGCGCGGCACGATCGTGCGCCAGAGCCCGCCGGCCGGCGCGCACATCGATCCGTTCGCCCCGGTGTCGCTGCAGGTGAGCGCCGGTCCGCATCAGTACGGCTACCTGGTGCGACAAGTGCACGCGTCGGTGCGCGTCCCGATCGAGGACGACTCGGCGCAGGTCAGGGTGGAGATCCGCGACGAGACCGGTGTCTGGAACGTCTACAACGGATTTGCCCAAGGCGGCCAACAGCTCGACTTCAACCTCACCGTCATCGGCACTGCGGAAATGAATACGTACGTGAACAACGAGTTGCTCGAAACGACGATCCTGGGCAAAGAAGCGCCCGAACCGGGACCGGCCGCGCCCCACGGCGCGGCGAAGGTGGCTCGATGATCCATTTGGCGCCGTCGCTGCTCTCGGCCGATTTCAGCCGCCTGAGCGAACAGATCGCCACCGTCGAACGCGCGGGCGCCGACTACCTGCATCTCGACTCGATGGACGGGCGGTTCGTGCCCAACATCACCTGGGGCCCCAAGATCGTCAAGGACATCCGCAAAGTCACGAACTTGACGTTCGATTGCCACCTGATGATCGTCGAACCCGAGAAGTACGTCGACGACTTTCGCAAAGCCGGCGCCGACATCATCACGTTCCACTACGAAGCGACGGTGCACCAGCATCGGCTTTTGACGTACCTGCGGTCGATCGGCGCGAAGGCCGGGATCGCGATCAACCCCGGCACGCCCGTCTCGATGCTGCAAGACCTGATGGAACAGATCGATCTGCTGCTCGTCATGAGCGTCAATCCGGGCTTCGGCGGCCAGCCGTTCATCGAGCACACCCTGCGCAAGCTGCGCGAGGCGCGCACGATGATCGATTCGACCTATCCGCAGATCGAGCTCGAAGTCGACGGCGGCATCGGCTCGGCGAACATCGAGCGCGCGGTCGAAGCCGGCGCGCGCGTGCTGGTCGCCGGCTCGAGCGTGTTCGACGCGCCCGATCCGGCCGGCGCGGTGCAGGCGCTCAAAGCGCGCGCCGAAGCGGCGTATTCGGCAGCGGCCCGCTGAACGAAGACGCGCTGATCGCGGCGCTGCGCGAAGTGCTCGCGAACGGCGCCTCGCCGCGCATCCGCGTCGACATCGGCGACGACGCCGCGGTGTGGAAGCCTTCGCGTTCGGCGGAGAGCGTCATCACGACCGACGCGCTCGTCGAGGGCGTGCACTTTCGCCGCGATCTGATGAGCGCGCACGACGTCGGCGTGCGCGCGCTGGCCTCGAACCTCAGCGACGCCGCCGCGATGGGAGCCCGCCCGGTGCTCGCGACGGTCGTGCTCGGCATGCCGCCCGGCACCGAAGAGAGCTGGATCCTCGAATGCTATGCCGGGATCGCCTCGCTCGCGCACCGCACGGCCACCCCGATCGTCGGCGGCGACCTGACGCGCGCGCCCGCGCTGACGCTCGCGATCACGGTCGTCGGCGAGGTGCGTCCGTCGAATCGCAAGACGCGTGACGGCGCGCGGCCGGGCGACGTCTTGGCGGTGACGGGACCGCTCGGGGCGAGCCGCGCCGGCTTGGAGATCTTGCTCGAACGCCCCGAACTGGCCGCCGATCCGGTGCTGGCCGGCGCGGTGCGGACGTATCGCACGCCGGAACCGCGCATCGCCGAAGGCCGTTGGCTGGGTGCATCGCGCCACGTGCGCGCGATGATGGACTGCTCGGACGGGCTCTCGACCGACGTCGCCCGCATGTGCCGGCGTTCCGGCTGCGGCGCGCTGTTCGAAACGCTCCCGGCGGCGCCGAGCGTCGTGCGATGGTGCGCGCTGCGCGGCGCCGAGAGCGCGCCGTACGTGCTCGGCGGCGGCGAGGATTTCGAGTTGATCGTCGCCGTGCAACGCCACGCGTTCGCGCACTTGGCGGCCCGATTCGACCGGCGCTTCGGGCGCCCGTTGGTGGCGGTTGGCCATTTTACCGAGGGGAGCGCCGTGCAGATGCAAAACGCAGACGGCAAACTGGTGCACGTGCCGCACTCGGGCTGGGACCATCTGCGTGGATAAAGAGAAAGAGGAGAAGCCCTACCCGCTGCTCGGCAGCATTGCGAACGCCGTCGGGATGGGCTATCTCGGCAACGACGCGATCATCGCGGTCGCCAATCAAATGGGCGTCCGCGTCGTGTCGGTCCCGTCGTCGTGGGCGAGCGCGCGCGGCGGCATGGACGGCCGGCTCCAAATGGTGACCGACCCGGTGCGGTTCCGCCGCGCGGTGACGTTCCTCTTGAGCCAAGACCCGTCGGTGATCGTGATCGGCTATTTGCCGACGGCCACGCACGTGACGATCGTCGCCGAGTTGCTGGTCGCGTTCAAGGGGCTCGTCGTCTACGATCCGGTCATGGGCGACTACCGGCGCGGGCTCTACGTATCGGCGGAAACGGTGCGCGCCATCCGCTCCGAGCTGGTGGGCCACGCGCAGGTGATCACGCCCAACCGCTTCGAGGCGGAGATGCTCCTGAGCATCCCGCGCCAGCGCACGACGTCCGAGCGCGCGATGCTCGACGGGTTGGCGCGGATCGGCCCCGAGACGGGCGTCATCACTTCGTTCACGCGCAACACCGAGAAGCGTGAGATCATGAACGTCTTCTCCAACGGCTACACGTATCAGCGCGTGTTCACCCCGTTCTACACCGCGTTCCCCGGGTACGGTGCGGGCGATTCGTTCACCGCCGGGATGGCCGTCTTCATGACGCTCGGCGCCACCCCGTTCGCGTCGACGATGCTCGCGTCGGCGCTGGCCTCGCTCGCGGTCCTGCGGACCAGCAGCTACGGCGGTGCGACGGTCGACCCGGTCGGCGCGTTCGAAGAGTTCCGCCCGAAGGGCTACATCGACGACGAACCGGCGATCAAATACGTGCGCCGGTTCGGGGTGACGACGACCGCCATTCCCTCGACCGAGGACGAAGCCGCCCGCCTCCGGTTCGCCCCCCCGGCGAACCAAATCATCTACTAGCTAGGCCATTGAGAAGACGTGCCAAGCGCCAAGCGCGGGACGACGGGTTCAGGCGCAAGGCCTGAACCCATTTAGCCGGCGCGCTTGACGCGCTTGCTGCGCAAGCAGCTGGCGCACACGCGCGCGGTGCGGTGCGTGCCGCGCTCCTCGACGATGCGCACGGCTTGCAGGTTGGGCAACCAGCGCCGCTTCGTCTTGTTCATCGCGTGGCTGACATTGTTGCCCGCCATCGGGCCCTTGCCGCACACGTCGCACCGTTTCGCCATGGTATGGTCCGCCTCGTGAAAATGGGATGCACTCGCCGTCGGCAGCCACCGCGTTGCGGGGACCCGGGCGACAACCTCGGGATTGTAGCACACCCGGCCAAGGGGTGGCAACGGCCGCGCAGAACGGTTCAGCCGCCATGGCTGTTACCATGCTCGACGGACGAGCTTTCTCGAAGTTCGTCGCCGCCGGCACGTATTTCTTACGCAAATACCGCGAGGTCCTCAACGACCTCAACGTTTTTCCGGTCCCCGACGGGGATACCGGTTCCAATATGTATTTGACCTCCATGGCGGCAGCCCGAGCGGCCGCCCGGGTGAAGGATCAGCCCCTCTGCGCGGTGGCCGACGCCGCCGCGCACGCGAGCTTGCTCGGCGCCCGGGGCAACTCCGGGGTCATCTTTTCGCAGATGTTCCGCGGCTTCGCGCGCAACGTGCGCGACCGCGACGCAGTCGATCCGGCGGGCTTGGCGCGCGCGATCCGCGACGCGGTCGAGACCGCCCGGGCCGCGCTGCAGCGGCCGGTCGAGGGGACGATTCTCTCGGTCGCCGACGCGGCCGCGACCGCCGCGCATCAAGCCGGCGAGTCGGCCGAGCCCGACCTCGACGCCTTCGCCGACGCGATCCTGCAGGCGGCCAGCGCCGCCCTGGAGCGTACCCCCGACCAGCTGCCCATGCTCAAGGAAGCCGGCGTCGTCGACAGCGGGGGCGCCGGGTTCGTCTATTTCCTCGAAGGGATCGTGCGGTTCCGCGCGGGCGACGGGCGCGAGTCGAGCCGCTTCCTGCCCAGCACCGAGCGCAAGCGCGCGTACGCGGCCCGCCAAGACGTGGGCCGCTACCGCTTTTGCACGGAGTTCATCCTGGAGGATGCGCGCGGGGACACGGCGGCCTTGCGCGACGAGCTGGCTTCCCTGGGCGATTCGCTGATCGTCGCCGGCGCGGCGCCGGAAATCAAAGTCCACGTCCACACCGGCGATCCTGAAGCGGTGCAGCTCTTGGCCGCCCGGTACGGAACCCTGACACGGCTCAAAGTCGACGACATGGCGAAGCAGCACCGCACCTTGGTGGTTGCCGGAGCGCGCCGTTCCGCGGTCGCGGTCGCGGTCATGCCGGGCGAGGGCTTCGCCGCGGTCGCCCGCGACCTGGGCGGCGAGGCGGTCCTCGTCGCGCCGGGCGCCAATCCGAGCGTCAAACAGCTGCTCGAAGCGCTCGACGCCGCCAACGCCGCGACCGCGTACTTGCTGTGCGGCGACGCGAACGTCGTGCTGGCGGCCCGCGAAGCGGCGGCCCTTGCGCCCGGCCGGGTCGTCGTCGTGCCGACTCGCGACGCCGCGGCCAACGTCGCGGCGCTGATCGCGCTCGGGCCCGAGCCGCCGGACGGCCTCGACCCCGAGCACGTCCTCGAGCGGATCGCCGGCGTCGGCACGGCCGCGCTGTTCCATGCCGGAAAGGCCTGCCGCATCGGAGCCACGACCGTCGCCGAAGGGCAGCCGGCCGCGACGCTCGGCGGCCGGCTCCTGACGGCGGCCAGTCTGCCGGAACTCGCAAGTGACGTCGCGGCGGAACTCGGGGCGGGCGCCGGGGGCCTCGTGACCCTCTACTACGGCGGTTCCCAAGACGAGCGTGACGCCCAGCGCACCGCGGCGGTGCTCGGCGAGCGCTTCGCCGGCGTCACCGTCGAGGTGGTCGCCGGCGGCGCGCCCCAGCTCGAATACGTGATCGCCGTTGAACGGTGACGTGAAGGCGGCTCCGCCGCGCATCGCCGTCGACGCGATGGGCGGGGATCACGCCCCGGCCGAGATCGTCGCCGGCGCGATGCTGGCCAACGCCGAAGGCGACGGCAAGATCCTGCTCGTGGGCGAACGCGCCGCGATCGCGCCGCTGCTGAACGGGCCCGGCGCCGACGGCATCGAGATCGTCGAAGCGGCGGGCGCGGTGGCGATGGACGAGCATCCCTCCCACGCGGTGCGCCGGGCCGATCAAACGAGTTTGGGGGTCGCGGTCAACCTGGTCCGCGACGGCAGCGCCGACGCGGTCGTCTCGGCCGGCAACAGCGGCGCGTTCCTGGCGATCGCGCTGATCCGGCTGCGCACGATC
This sequence comes from Vulcanimicrobiota bacterium, assembly GCA_963749395.1. Taxonomy (GTDB): domain Bacteria; phylum Vulcanimicrobiota; class Vulcanimicrobiia; order Vulcanimicrobiales; family Vulcanimicrobiaceae; genus CAVVMT01. The sequence goes on along the minus strand of CAVVMT010000008.1, from coordinate 51,616 downwards.
GCCGGCATCGCGCGGCCGGCGATCGCCGCCGTGCTGCCGGCGCTGCGCGGCCCGGTCGTGCTGATCGACGCAGGTGCCAACGTCGACTGCCGGCCCGAGTGGCTGCTGCAGTTCGGCATCATGGGGGCGGCGTACGCGCAAGCGGTGCTCGGCACGGCCAACCCGCGCGTCGGGGTCATCTCGGTCGGCGAAGAACGGACCAAGGGCAACGCGGTCGCGATCGAAGCGGCGGCGCTGCTCGAAGCGTCGCCGCTGACGTTCGTGGGGAACGTCGAGGGCAAAGACCTGCTCGAGACGGTCGCCGACGTCGTCGTCTGCGACGGCTTCGTCGGCAACGTGATCCTGAAGTTTGGGGAAGGGGTCGTCGCGGGCGCGGCCCGGGTCGTCGTCGAGGAGCTGCGCGGCTCCAACCCGCTCGTCAAGGTCGGGGCGCTGCTCGTCAAGCCCGCCCTCAAGCGCCTGCGCGCCCGCTTCGACTACGAGACGTACGGCGGTGCACCGTTGCTCGGCGTGCGCGGGAACTGCATCGTCACCCACGGCCGGGCGACCCGGCATGCCATCCGCAATGCGATTCGCAGCGCGGCCACCGAGAGCAACGCCGACGTGGTCGGCAAGATCGCAGCGCTGGTCGATCCGCTGGTCGCACGAGAAGCGTAACCCGCCGGCATGCCGACGGCGATCGTCACGGATAGCACGGCGGACATCGATCCGGCCGAGGCGGAGCGGCTCGGGATCGAGGTCGTGCCGCTGTTCGTCAACTTCGGCGACCGGCGCTATCGCGACCGCATCGACCTCTCGCGCGCCGAGTTCTACCGCAAGCTCGCGACCGAACGCGCGTTGCCGACGACCGCGCAACCGACCCCGGCGATGTTCGAGGAGGCCTTCCGCCCGCACGTCGAGGCGGGCAACGAGATCGTCGTGCTGACGATCGCGCAGACCTATTCGGGAACGATCAACGCCGCCCGCGCCGCCGCGCTCGTCTTCCCCGGCGCGACGATCGCGCTCGTCGACTCGCATGCGGTCGCGGGCGGGCTCGCGCTGCAGGTGCTGCACGCCGCCGAGCTCGCCGCGACCGGGGCGAACGCCGCCGCCGTCGTCGCCGAACTCGACGGCGACCGCGCGCGCCAGATGGGGTACGCGACGATCCCCGACCTCTCGCACGCCGTGCGGACCGGCCGGGTGTCGCGCTCGCGCGCGCTGATCGGTTCGCTCGTCAAGGTTCTGCCGGTGCTGCGGCTCGTCGACGGCCGGGTGGAAGAAGAGGCGCGGGTGCGCACCTTCGCGCGCGCGCAGGACGCGATGATCGAGGCGGCATTGTCCAACGTCGGCAACGTCGAAACCGCCCGGCTGATGGTGATGCATACGAACGTTCCCGAACTCGCGATGTCGATCTACGACCGTATCGTCGAACGCTTGCCGGGCACGCCGGCCTATCTCGGCGTGCTCGAGGCCGGGCCGGTGATCGCGGCGCACACCGGCGCCGGGGCGGTCGGCGCGTTCACGATCGCGGGGCCGCAGTGAGCGCGCGCGCGCCGGCCGGCATTTACGTCCACCTCCCGTTCTGTCCGTACATCTGCCCGTACTGCGACTTTGCCAAGTGGCCGCTGCGCCGTTCGCAGGCCCAGCGTTACTTGGCGGCGCTCGAGGCGGAGATCGCGCGAGCCCCCGCCCGGCACGGGCAAACGCTGTTCCTAGGCGGCGGCACGCCGAACACCTTCGCTCCCGAAACGATCGCGGCGCTCGTGGCCCGTTTGCGAGCCCGCTTCGACCTGCCCGGCGACGCCGAGGCGACGGTCGAGATCAATCCTGATTTGGAGCTCTGCGAGGGCTTCGCCGCCTACCGCGCCGCCGGGATCAACCGCTTGTCGATCGGCGTGCAGTCGTTCGACGCGGCGGAGCTGCGGGTGCTCGGCCGCGCCCATTCGCCCGGCGACGTCGCTGCCGTGGTGGCGCGCGCCCGGGCCGCGGGCTTCAAGAACGTCTCGCTCGATCTGATCTTCGGCGCGCCCGGCACGAGCGTCGGCGCGTGGCGGCGCACCCTCGAAGCGGCGCTCGCGCTGGACGTCGAACACATCTCGACCTACGGGCTGACGGTCGAGACCGGGACGCGCTTCGCCGACTGGCAAGCGCGCGAGCCGGCGGCGTTCGCGTCGGAAGATCTCGAAGCCGCGCTCTACGACGAGGCGATCTCGACCCTGACGCGGCATGGTTACGAACACTACGAGATCAGCAACTTCGCCAGGCCGGGCTTTCGCTCGCGGCACAATGCCAACTACTGGGCCAACGGCGAATACGTCGGTTTGGGCGTCGGCGCCGCGTCGTACCTCGACGGTTGCCGCAGCGTGCACACGCGCGAGTTCGACGCCTACTGCGCGGCCCTCGAAGGTCACAGTCCCATCCCAGGCGAGAGCGAGAAGCTCGAGGGCGATGCGGCGCTCGGGGAAGCGCTGATGCTCGCGCTGCGGACCAGCGAAGGGGTCGACCTGGCGGGGTTCGAGAACCGGTACGCGGTCGACGTCTTGGCGCACTATGAGACGGTCGTTGGGGATTTGCAAATCGCCGGTATGGTAACAGTCGATTCCGAGCGGGTCCGGCTCACTCGCGCCGGGCGTTTCGTCGCAAACGATGTCTGCAGTGCCTTCCTCGCCGGCTAGCGCTCCGGCGCGCGGTTTCGCGACCGGACTGCTGCGGATTCTGTTCGCCGCCGTCTTTGCGACGACGGGCTTCCTCGTCGGACGCGAGACGTATCTGCGCGCGATCTCGCTCCACGTCGCGAGCCAGGCATGGCAGGTAGCCCTGCTGATCGTGGCGCCGGTTGCCGGCGCGCTGATCGGCGTGTTGCTCGCGCCGTACGCGCAAACGCTGTTCGAGAGCGAGTTGAACTCCGTCGAGCGGGCGATCGACAAGCTCGCTCCCGGCGAGCTGATCGGCGGCGCGATCGGCTTGATCGCGGGCTTGGTCGTCGCGTTTCTCGTCAAGAGCGTCCTCTTCGAGTTCATCACGTTCGCCGGCGCCGTCGGCGGCTACGTCGCGATCGCGCTGTACATCATCGTCAGCATCTTCGCTGCTTACCTCGGGGCGCGCGTCGGCGCGAAGCAGCGCGTGGCGCTCGGCCGGTTAGCCGCCGCCGGGCCCGCGGTCGCGCCGGCCCCGGCGGCAATTCCCAAGATCATCGATACGTCGATCATCGTCGACGGCCGCATCGTCGAGATCGTCGAGAGCGGCTTTCTCGACGGACCGCTCTTGCTGCCGCGTTTCGTGCTCGGCGAACTGCAACTGATCGCCGACTCGGTCGATCCGCTCAAGCGCACGCGCGGACGGCGCGGGCTCGACGTGCTCGCGAAGCTTCAGGAGAGCGTTCCGCTCGAGATCGTCGAGCGGGATTACGACGATACCCGCGCGGTCGACGCGAAGCTCGTGCGGTTGGCGCGCGAGCGCGGTGGAAAACTCGTGACCAACGATTACAACTTGAGCCGGGTGGCGAACGTGGAAGGCGTGGCGGTGCTCAACATCAACCAACTGGCCAACGCGGTGAAACCGGTCGTGTTGCCGGGCGAGGAGCTGCATGTCGCGATCATCCGCGACGGGCGCGAGCCGCAGCAAGGCGTCGGCTATCTCGACGACGGGACGATGATCGTGGTCGAAAACGGACGCCGGCTCATCGGTGAGTCGAGCGACGTCATCGTGACCAGCGTGTTGCAGACGGTCGCGGGCCGGATGATCTTCGCGCGGCTGAAGCGCCCGTGATCTGGTGTGCGGTCGTGGTTGCAGCCGGGCGCGGGACGCGCTTCGGGCAACCCAAACAACTGATCGACATCGCCGGGACGCCGATGATCGCCTGGTCGGTCGCGACCTTCGACGCGATGCCGGAAGTCGCGGCGATCGTCGTCGTCACCGAAGCCGAGCTGATCGAGCGCATGCAGGCGGTCCTCGCGCCGCGGGTCACTCACGCCGCACTCGCGATCGTCGCGGGAGGTGACGACCGGCAAGCGAGCGTGGCGCGTGGCGTGAAGGCTGCGCCGGAGGGGTGCGACGCGATCTTCGTGCACGACGGCGCGCGCCCGCTCGTGCGTCCCCACGACGTGCGGGCGGCGATGCGGATCGTGCGTCCGGGGACGGCGGCGCTGCTCGCCGCGCCGGTCGTCGAGACGGTCAAAGTTGCGCGCCGGCCCGAGTTGAAGGTCACGCGCACGCTCGACCGCACCGAGCTGTGGGCGGCACAGACGCCGCAGTGCGCGACCGCGCGCGATCTGCGGCGGGCGCACGTCGAGGCCGAGCAGCACCAGTTGCGCGCGACCGACGATGCGACGCTGCTCGAACGGCTGGGCCTCGACGTGATCGTCGTCCCCGCTTCGCCCGAAAATTTCAAGGTGACCGTGCCCGAGGATCTCGTGCGGGCCGAAGCGATCGCCAAGACCCGCACCGTGCCTCCGGTCGCCGAAGACGACATCCTGCTGGTCGAGGTCTATGTCGACCCGACCGCGGCCGACGCGATCTGCGACGACTTGAGCCGGCGCGGCGGCACGATCGACGGGGTCGATCGCGACCTGCCCAGTGCGGCCGTCGTCCGCGCCTTCGTCGCGGCGCACAATCTGCGGGGCTTCGGCGAACACCTGCGCGCGGTCGCCGGCCCGGAATCGCTCTACACGACACACTTCTCGCACACGGCGCCGCGCGCGTGATCCGGCTCGGCTCCAGCGCCCCGTGGGAAGCCCGCTACGGCTACTCGCGGATCGTCCGCGCGGGGACGCTCGTCAGCGTGGCCGGCACCACCGGCTTCGGCCCCGACGGCCGGATCGCGGGACCCGGGGCGTACGAGCAGGCTCTGGCCGCGATCGGAAACGTGGCGGCCGCCTTGGAACGCCTCGGCTTGGGGCTGGAGGCGGTGGTCCGCACGCGCATGTACGTCGGCGATCCGGCGGATTGCCACGCCGCCGGGCTCGCCCACGGCGAAGCATTCGGAGCGATCCGGCCGGCCAGCAGCATGCTCGTCGTGGCCCGCCTCATCGAGCCCGAGATCCGTTTCGAAATCGAAGCCGACGCGTACGACCCCCGCGCCGAGGCGCGCGTGGGGCATGGCTTCGACGCCCACCGGCTGGTCGAAGGCCGGCCGTTCGTCCTGGGGGGGGTCACGATCCCCTTCGAACGCGGACCGCTGGGCCACTCCGACGGCGACGCGCTCGCCCACGCGGTCAGCGACGCGGTGCTCGGCGCCTGCGCGCTGGGCGAGATCGGCCGCCACTTCAAAGACAGCGACCCGCGGTGGCGCGGGGCCGACTCGATGGTGCTCCTGGCCGCCTGCGGCACGATGGCGGCAACGGCCGGGTTCGCGATTCGCTCGGTCGACGCGACCGCCGTCGTGCAGGCGCCCCGGCTGGCGCCGTTCCTCGACGCGATGCGCGACCGGATCGCCGCGGCGCTCGATCTCCCCGCGACAGCGGTCAGCGTCAAGGCCAAGACGAGCGAGGGCATGGGCTACACGGGCGACGGGAGCGGGATCGCCGCCTACGCCGTCGCGGTCGTCGCGGGCGGGGGAGCAAGCGAGGCGAAACCGGACATCGGCGCGACGAGTTGAAATTGCACAGGACCGTGCCAAACGAAGCGCTCGAGACGTTACTCTCCGACCTGCGTGCCCCGCTCGAACGCGACCCGGCCTCGAACGGCTGGCTCGACGTCGTTTTGTCGTACCCCGGCTTCCACGCGATCACGGCCCACCGCGGCATCCACGCCCTCCACCGGGCCGGAATCCCGCATCTTGCCGCGCTTTCTCTCGCACGTCGTGCGCTTTGCGACCGGGATCGAGATCCACCCCGGGGCCACGATCGGCAAAGGCTTTTTCATCGACCATGGGATGGGGGTCGTGATCGGCGAGACCGCCGAAGTCGGCGACAACGTAACGATCTATCAGGGGGTCACGCTCGGCGGCACGAGCCTGAGCCACGGCAAGCGCCACCCGACGCTCGGTGACAACGTGACCGTCGGTTTGCACGCCGCGGTGCTCGGCGACATCACGATCGGCGACAACTCGAAGGTCGGGGCGGGCTCGGTCGTCGTCAAGGACGTCCCGCCGAATTCCACCGTCGTCGGCATCCCCGGGCGCGTCGTGCTGCGCGACGGCAAGCCGGTGCATTCGGTCTCCGCGCGGCCGCACGTCGACATGCCCGATCCCCACGCCCAAACGATCGCCGATCTGACGCGCCGCATCGCCGCGCTCGAGGACCGCCTGAAAGACGCCGGTGACCCGGACATCTCTGCAGCTCTATAACACCCGCACGCGCCGCGTCGAACCGTTTCAGCCGCTGCGCGACGAACATGTGCGGATGTACGTGTGCGGGCTGACGCCGTCGGCCGAGGCGCACCTCGGGCACGCGCGCTCGTTCTTGTTCTTCGACGTGCTGCGGCGCTGGCTCGAAGCCTCCGGCTACGCCGTCACCTACGTCCAGAACGTGACCGACATCGACGATCGCAGCATCCACGCGGCGCGCGAGAGCGGCCGTTCGTGGCGCGACATCGTCGAAGGTCATTTCGCGTCGTTCAAAGCGTCGATGCGCAAGCTCGGGGTGCGCGAGCCCGACGAGGAGCCGCGCGCGACCAGCTATATCGCCGAGATCACCGGGATGATCGACGCGCTCGTCACCAAGGGGCTCGCCTACCCGTCGACCGATGGCGTGTATTTCAGCGTGCGCGAGTTTCCGCGTTACGGCGCGTTGTCCGGGCGCAACATCGACGAGTTGCTCGTCGGCGCGCGGATCGCCGTCGACGAAGACAAGCGCGATCCGCTCGACTTCGCGCTGTGGAAATTCGCCAAGCCGGGGGAACCCGCGTGGCCGTCGCGGTACGGCGACGGGCGTCCGGGCTGGCACATCGAGTGCTCGGCGATGTCGCACGCGCTGCTGGGGGAACCGTTCGACATTCACGGGGGCGGCTTCGACCTGGTCTTTCCGCACCACGAGAACGAGATCGCGCAGACCGAAGGGCTCTACGGCGGCCGGATGGCCAACCTGTGGATGCACGGCGGCCTGCTGATGTTCGACAACCGCAAGATGTCGAAGTCGCTCGGCAATTTCGAACCGCTCTCGTCGTTGCTCGAGCGCCACGACCCGCAGGCGATCCGGCTGCTGTTCCTGCAGACCGGCTACCGCAAGCCGATGAACTTCACCGAAGCGTCGATCGACGGCGCGACCGTCACCTTGCAGACGATTCGCACCGGGTACCGGGCGCTGCACGCGCGCGGCCGGCGGGGTGATGGGTGACGCGTTGGAGCGTTCGGAGTCGCTGGGGCAGGCCGTCACGCGGGCGCTGGACGACGACATGAACACGTCGGTCGCCTTGAGCAAGATCTTGGCCGCAGCGGCCAACCCGGGCCACCTGGAAGCGCAACACGCGACCCCGGCGGGGGCCTTGCGCGAGCTCCACGACATGCTCTGCGTGATCGGGATCGAACCGCAGCCGGCGTGGCTCGCGGAGCCGGCCGCGCCCGGCGCGCTCGCGTTTCCCGACGATTTCGTCGCCCGGCTGCGCGAAGCGGTACCCGGCCTGCACCTCAACGGAGGCGGCCCCGAAGCGGCGATCGAGACGATCATCGCGGCCCGCAACGCGGCCCGCAAAGCCAAAGACTTCGCCGAGGCCGACCGGCTGCGCGACGTCCTGGCCGGCGTGCGGGTCATCTTGAAAGACTCGCGCGACGGGACGACGTGGACCGTCGACGCGTAAGGCCCGGCACCCAGCGCCGGCCGCCGGCGCCCGATCTCGACGACGTCGTCTACGGCGTGCACGCGGTCAGCGAGGCCCTCGCCGCGGGCGAGAAGTTGCGCCGCATCCACGTCGCCGACGAGCGCAAGCGCGATCCGGCCCTGCGGCCGGTGCTGGAGGGCGCGCGCGAAGCCGGGGTCCCGGTGCGCTTCGAGAGCCGCGGCTTTTTCGCCAGCTTCCCGTACAAGGCGCATCAGAGCGTCGTCGCGTTCGGGGTGCCGTTCGACTACGTGACCCTCGAGGACGCGCTCGCCGCGCGCCGGGGCCCGGCCCCGATCGTCGTGCTCGACCATCTGACCGATCCGCACAACGTCGGCGCGATCCTGCGCACGGCCGAGTGCGCGGGTGCCGGAGCGGTCGTCATCCCCGACCGCCGCTCGGCCGGCATCAATGCGACCGTCCGCAAAGCGTCGGCCGGAGCGTCGGCGTACGTTCCCGTGGCCCGGGTCGGCAACGTCGCCCAGGCGCTCCGCACGCTGAAGAAGGCCGGCCTCTGGATCTACGGCGCGGCCGGCGACGGCGGGGTTCCCTACGCCCGGGCCGACTTCACGATGGACGTCGCGCTCGTGATCGGGGCCGAGGGCGACGGGCTCTCCCAGCCGGTCCGGGCGGCCTGCGACGGCCTCTTGGCGATCCCCCTGCTGGGCAGCGTCGGCTCGCTCAATGCCTCGGTGGCGGCCGGAATCCTGCTCTACGAGATCGTCCGCCAGCGCCGCTTCGAGCCCGCCGAGCCGGCCTGAGACGGGCGAGCTTCGAAATCTCTGCCGCCTTTTGCCTTGACGCCCGAAAAGGGGACTCCTATTATAGATGGGATGTGCCCGGCTCGACGGGCCCCGGCCCGCGATTTTCGGCATATCGGTTCCAAAGAGGTATCATCACGAATATGGCGCTGACGCAACCCGCGCAGGAAGGTCTGGACTACCACGAGCGGCCCGACGAAGATCTGGTCTCCTCGGCCAAGTCCGGCGACAACCTCGCGATGGAGTTCTTGCTCAACAAGTACAAGAACTTCGTCCGCATCAAGGCCAAGAGCTACTTCCTGATCGGGGCGGACCGCGAGGACATCATCCAAGAAGGGATGATCGGCCTCTACAAGGCCGTCCGCGACTTCAAAGCTGACAAGCTTTCGAGCTTCCGCGCCTTCGCCGAGCTGTGCATCACGCGGCAGATCATCACGGCGATCAAGACCGCGACCCGGCAGAAGCACATCCCCCTCAATCAGTACATCTCGCTGAACAAGCCGATCTACGACGAGGATAGCGAGCGCACGCTGCTCGACGTCATGGCGTCGCAGAAGACCTCCGACCCCGAGGAGCTGGTGATCAACCAGGAGGTCTCCGAGGATATCAAGGAGCGCATCCAAGAGAACCTCTCCGACCTCGAGTCGCAGGTGCTCCTCTCGTATCTGGAGGGCAAGAGCTACCAGGAGATGGCGCGCGATTTGAACCGCCACGTGAAGTCGATCGACAACGCGCTGCAGCGCGTCAAGCGCAAGATCGAGAAGAACCTCTGGAAATCGAGCTTCCGTAGGGGGTTCACCGGCGCTGCGCGCTTGAGCGCACCCGACCACGATGGCCATCGCCGCTCCCAAGGGGCGGCGATGGCTTTTCTCCTGACAAACGGCCAACGGAGGCGGCGGCGCGTTATGCGCGCGCCGAACGGCGCGGCGGCGCCGGTATGGTAGGCTCTAGCGATATGAAACGCTTCCTGCTCGTAACGCTCGCGCTGGCCGGGACGGTGGGGTCGGCGCGCGCGGCCGACATCGCCTTTGCGGGGCCGCCCGGCTGGGATAAAGCCTCCGTGGCCCCGTCGACCGACACCGCCAGATCGGTCCAGCAATGGCAACACTCGGGCGACGTGCAGTCGTTGATCGTCATTCGCGACACGTCGACGTCCTACGACGACGCGCTCGCCGCGATCGCGAAGAATCTCTCGAGCAACCAGATCAAGCCGGCGACCGACGCCGACCGCGCGTGCGCCGGCAAGACGGCCCACGTGATCGAGTTCACGACCGGGCCGGTGACGATCAACCGCATCGTCGTCCCCGACGGGAGCGGCATCGTGACGATCACGTACACGCGCCCGGCCGGGGCAAAGTTCGACGGCGACGTCAAGAAGAGCGAGGAAGCCTACTGCACGGGGAGCTAGAGCCCGGTCGAGGAGCGCGGCTCGGCAACGCGAAAGCTGGCCGCTAAGCCGACGTAGCTCAGTTGGTAGAGCGTCAACCTTGTAAGTTGAGGGTCCGCGGTTCGAGTCCGCGCGTCGGCTCGCTTCGCTTACCGGCGTTCGGGTTTGGAGTTGGCCCGCGATCGTGGCAGCACAAAAATCGGGACGCTTGACGTCCAAAGAATACGATAAGGAACTCAAGCGGCTCCAGACCGAACTGCTCCTCTTGGAGGAGTGGGTTCGCCATCAGGGTTTGCGGGTCGTCGTCATCTTCGAAGGGCGCGACACGGCCGGCAAAGGCGGGATGATCAAGCGGATCACGGCGATGCTGAACCCGCGGTTTTGCCGCGTCGTCGCGCTGCCCGCGCCGACGGAACGCGAGCGCACCCAATGGTACTTTCAGCGCTACGTCGCGCACCTTCCCTCGGCCGGCGAGATCGTGCTCTTCGACCGCAGCTGGTACAATCGCGCGGGCGTCGAGCACGTGATGGGATTCTGCACGCAAGACGAGTACGACGACTTCATGCGCACTTGCCCGCAGTTCGAGCGCATGCTGATCCGCTCGGGGATCGTGCTGATCAAGTACTGGCTCTCGGTGAGCGACGAGGAACAGGAGCGCCGCTTTCAAGCGCGGATCAACGACCCGCGCAAACGCTGGAAACTCAGTCCGATGGACGTCCAAGCGCGCGCGCGGTGGGTCGATTACTCCGAGGCCAAGGATCAGATGTTCGCCTACACCGACGTCAAAGAGTCGCCCTGGTACGTCGTCGAAACCGACAACAAGAAGAGCGCGCACTTGAATCTGATCGCGCATCTGCTGTCGCTCGTGCCATATGAGTCCGTGGCCCACGAACGCGTCGAGGTGCCTCCGCGGCAGAAGCGCTCCTACGAGCGTCCGCCGAAGGCGTTGCAGACGATGGTGCCGACGCACTACGAGGTGGAATAACGATGCGAGTCAGCGATCTTCCGGTCAATCCGCTGCTGTCGGTCGCGCCCGAGGCGAGCCTCGCCGAGGTCGCGCATTGCATGCGGCTCGAGGATTGCGGTTCGGCCACGGTCATGCGCGAAGGCCGGCTGTTGGGGATCATCACCGAGCGGGATCTGGTGCAGGCGATCGCCGACGGCATCGATCCGCGGGAGACGACCGCGGCCCGTTTCATGTCGGCCGATCCGATGACGGTGCGGCCGGACGACGACGTCGCGGTCGTCGCCATGCGGATGATCGCGCTCGGCATCCGCCACCTTCCGGTCGTCGACGCGAGTGGGGCGCCCACCGGGATGCTGTCCGCGCGCACCCTCGCCGCGGCGCTCGAGGGGCCGCCCCCGGTGGCGACGGGGGAGTCCACGAGCTGATCGGCGCCGCATTATGGGTTCTTTCGGGCTGCTTAATGTCGAGTTAGCCTCAGTTTAAGCTCGGGTCCGTACCGTTCCAAATTGGGCCGCCGAGGAAGTTAACCGAGCGGCCATCATTGCTTTTGGGGTACGACTCGTGAACTCGCCCGTGCAGCGCCTCGTGGTAACTATGAGCCGCCGTGTGATCGCCGTTGCCTTGGCAGCGGCGTTCGTCATTTCCGCCGCCGTCGCAGCACCTGCGCAGGCGGCGAACGGCCGCATCAGCGGCGTCCTTCTGGACCAGTCCAACGGCCTGCCGCTCTCGGGTGCGACCCTAGTGCTCTCCGCCGATGGGGTGACCGTGAAAACGGTCAAGTCGAATGCGCGAGGATCGTTCACGATCGACGGGGTGAAGCCGGGGCTCTACACGATCCTGATCCAGGCGAACGGCTACGTCACCTCGCAGTCGCGCGAATTCGTCGTGACCCAAGGTCAGGAAACGGCACTGAATCTCGCGGTCAACCGGGCCAGCGTCAACCAGGGCGGGAGCCTGCAGACGATCGGCAGCGTACAGGCGACGACCACGAGTGCCTTCGCGTCGACCACCACGATCACGCGCACGCTCGATCCCAACGTCCTGCAGAAGGAAGACAACATCCGGCTCGCCGACGCGCTGGTCAAACTTCCGGGCGTCGACGGCGAGGGGCTGTCGTCATCTCCCGGCGACGACACGTACATCAACATCCGCGGCCTCGGCGCGTCCGAAACGGTCGCGCTGCTCGACGGCCACCCGGTGGGCCCGATCGGCGTCTACGGCATCAACGGCGGCGGCAGCTATCCTACGTCGTTCAACTACGCCGACACGCCGATCTTCGGCTTGAGCAAAGTGCAGGTCACGTTCGGGTCGGGCGCGAGCGGCTTGTACGGCGTCGACGCGATCGGCGGCACCGTCGACATGCAGACGATCAACCCCAGCGTCAAACCGCAGTACGATCTGCTCGAAGGGATCGGCAACCAAGGGCGCCAGCAGACCGCGGCGGTCGCGACCGGCACGGCCGGCAAGATCCAGTACGCGGCCGCGTACGGCGTCAACGGAACGTACGGGATGTTCTCGCCCGGTCTGGTCGCGCAGACGGGCCGGCCGAAAACAGCGCCAACCTGAACAACGGCGGCGAATGTACGTCGGGCAACGACATCTCGGCTTGCAACTTGAATCTGAACACGTATTCGGTCAGCCAGAACACCGTCATCAAGGGCGGCGTCGCGAAGCTGCGCTACAACCTTTCCAACAACACGAATTTCACCGCCACGGTCTATTCGAGCGGCCAGCAAGCCGACTCGACCGGCAACGGCGACAACGACAACATCCCCTACGATACGCGGCTCGCGCAGATCCAGGCCAACGCGCCGAATTGCGCGCTCCCGACCGATCGCGGCGGCGCCAAGTCGGGCTACACCGTCATCATCGACGCCGCCGGCGACACGGCGTGCTCGACGGCCGCCAACTGGGCGGCGGCATCATCCGGCCCGTACGGCGGCGGCGCCGATCGCAACCGCGGCACCAACATGAGCGACTACCACTTCCGCCTGCAGACGACGTCGGGAATCCACACGATCACGGCGGACGGGTTCTACAACTACTACAAATACTACAAGAGCTCCGAGCAGGCCGGGGCGGCCTGGACCGACCGGCACGATGTATGCGGGGACCGCGTACTCGCAGTTCGTCAATTCGCAGGGCTGGCTCGTGACCGACGAGATGGCGATCAGCGACAAGGCCGAGGCCGGATACGGGTACTTCGGCGAATACCAGGCCGACTCGCGGCTCAACTACAACGTGCTCGGCCAGGGCCTCTTCAACTACACGCCGCCCGCGTCCGCGCACTACAACAGCGGGTTCGCGCGCGGACAGTACACGTTCACCCCGGCCCGTTTTCGGCCTTCGGCGCGTTCTGGATCAAGAACTCGAGCGTCGACAACCAGACGTCGTTCGATCCGCGGGTCTCGCTCGTCTTCCGGCCGGCGCCCGCCGACATCGTGCGCCTCACGTACGGACATTCGACCGGCGATCCGGCGGCCGAACTCAAGGCCAACGGGCCGCCGGTGCTCAACGGCAATCCTTCGAGCCTCAACCCGTCGTGCACGCCGTACAACGTGATCGGCTCGGCGGAAACCGAGTATCGCGGTCCGAGCAAGGCAACGACTACGAAGTCGGGTACGCGCACAAGTTCAAGGGCGACTCGTCGGTGCAAGTGAACCTGTACTACACGGGCGTGCTCAATCAGCTGTTCTCCGCGGCCGAGCCGTTGACGCAGTACGGTGCGGTGACGATCCCCTCGGCGCTGCTGCAGCAGTACGCCGCCAAGATCGCCAGCGCCGGATGCCCCGGGGTCGACCCCGCGACGCCGAGCAGCGTCATTCCGTATCTGGCCATCTCGACGACGTACAACGCCGCGAGCGCGGTCTCGAAGGGCATCGAGCTGACCGGGCGCCAACGCTTTACGCGCCAGTTCTACATCGACTACTCGTACAATCTCCAGTGGGTCGTGCAGAACGGCATCAACAACTACATCCTGCAGAGCAACCCGTTCATCGTCAACGGCGGCCAAGTGCAAGGCATCCCGCCCAATCAAGCCAACGTCGGCGTCAACTATGCGAACCGTGGCCTCGAGGTGCGCATGGACGGGTATGTCGTCGGCTCGAACAATCCCAAGGAACGCGCCGGCTACAACACTTGGGACGGCTTCATCTCGAAGTCGACGCGCAACGGGTACACGCTGACCTTCGGGATGCAGAACATCTTCAACGAAGCGACCCAGAACTACGGGTACTTCGGTCACCAGCAGCTGATCCCCGAGAATCAGTTCTTCAACGACACCAACTCGATCCAACAGTACTTGAGCACCGGCTCCGGCGAGGAGTTCGGCACGGTGACGCGTTCGTTCATGGTGTCGATCAGCAAGCGGATGTAGGGCCGGCGCCGCTCACGATCGCTGCACGATCGTGCGCCACATCTGCGAGAGCGTCGGCGGCCGCCCGAAGGACAGCAGGCCCACGCGATAGAGCTTGCCGGCGGCGATGGCGATCGGGACGAGCACCGCGAGGTCGAGCGCGATCGCCAGCACGAGTTGCCACAGCGGCACGTTCGTCGTAGCCACGCGGATGAACATGACGTACGGCGAGAGCACCGGAATCATGCTGGTCACGACCGAGATCGGGCTCGACGGCGAAAACGTCGCGTACTGGGCGACCAGGAGCGCGCATATCAGCGGAACGTAGAGCGGGATCGTCACGGTGCTCGAATCTTCGGTGCGGTTGACGAGCGCCGACGCGCCCGCGATCAGGGTCGCATACTGCAGGTACCCGATGACCAGGAAGACGACGAACAAGACGGCGACTTCGGGGCGCAGCGACGCCAGCACGGAGTCGGCGGCGGCGCCGGCGACGTACCTGGCGACGGCGACGGTGGCCCCGAGCCACAGCAACAATTGGCACGCCCCCGCGACGCCCAGCGCGGCGATCTTCGCGCTGAGCAGCGTCGCGGGCGACACGGCGGCGACCAGCAGCTCCGCCGTGCGGCTGGTTTTCTCTTCGACCACCGACAGGCCAACCGCGCTGCCGTTGAGGATCGCGGTTATATAGAGAAACATCAACAACCCGAAGTCGACCAGCTGCGCCGCTTGCGCTTGGTTCTCGTCGGCGAAACGCGTTTCGACGCCGTGCGTCGCCACGACCACGTTCAGCGTATCGCCGACTTCGGCAATTCCCACGTGCGTTCGCAGCGCGATGCCCAACGGGAGCAAATCGCGGGTCATGCGATGATCGACGGTCCCCAGATCGGTGAGATACAGGTCGATCTTTAGCCTGCCGTTCGCGCCGGCGGCGAGGCCGACCGCAGCGTTCGCCCGGTAACGGTGCAGCCACTGCGTGGTGACCGGGTCGGGCAGCGACGGCACGGTTCCGGCGACCGTGAAATCCTTGGCCAGCAGCGTGCGCGCCGCACCGGTCAGCGCGGCCGGACCGGCGAGGACGACGGCCCTGGTCGACGTGTCGATCGAGTTCTGCAGGATGCCCGGGAGCAGGATCGCGATCCCGACACCCACCATCCCGAAGATCGTGCTCAATTGAAACGCGCGCGAGCGCAAGCGGCGCCGCAATTCCGCTGCGAACACGATGCGGAACGCGCTCATCCCGGCGCCTGCGTGGCGTCGAGATAGATCTCCGCGAGCGGCGGCTCGAGGCATTCGAAGGCCACCACGTCGCCCGCCGCCACGAGCCGGCGCAGCAGCGCCGCGCGGTCGGTCGTGGCCGGAATGCGATAGCGCAGCGTCCCCGCGGGCGCCGGCAGCGCGTCGTAGTGCGATTGGTCGAGGACCGTGCGCAGCGCCGGTCCGTCGGGGGCGACGGCGAGCACGCGAGTACCCCATCCGGCGCGGAGTTCCGCGAGGGTTCCGTGCAACCGGGTCGCCCCGCCGGCGATGATGCAGAACGCGTCGCAAAGGTCTTCGAGTTGCCAGAGCTGATGGCTCGAGAGGATCAACGTCGTCCCGCGGGATTGGATGTCGCGCAACAGGCCGAGCACGATCTCCGCGTTGGGAATGTCGAGGCCGGAGAACGGCTCGTCGAGCACGAGCAGCGGCGGCTCGTGGACGACCGCACACGCCAGCTGCACCTTCTGCTGATTGCCCTTCGAGAGTTCGCCGGCCGGGCGCGAGGCGTGGGCCGCGAGCCCGAGGCGCTCCAACATTGCGCCGGCGCGCCGGCCGGCCTCGCGCGCATCGAGCCCGTGCAGCCGGCCGAAGTAGACGATCTGCTCGCGCACCGGGACCTTCGCGTACAGGCCGCGTTCTTCGGGCAGGTAGCCGAAGAAGCGGCGCGCTTGGGCCCCGACGTCCCGCCCGTCCCAGCGCACCGTTCCGCGATCGGGCGCGAGGATGCCGAGCACGAGCCGCATGGTCGTCGTTTTGCCCGCGCCGTTGGGCCCCAGCAGGCCGAACGTACTCCCGGCGGCCACCGAGAACGTCACGTCGCGCAACGCCGTGAAGCTGCCGAAAGCCTTCGCCAACCCTTCGACGACAAGGCCGGATCCGCTCACGGTGACGCTTCCGGCGCCCACGCCGGATTGACGAGGGCGACCCGAATCGCATCGCGCCACGCGCCCGCGATGTAGAGAAAATCGCGCGAATAACCCTCGACGGTGAACCCGAGCTTGCGCAGGACGCGCCCGCTCGGCTCGTTGTGCGGCTGATAGCTGGCTTCGACGCGATGGAGACGCAGCTCGTCGAACGCGTAGCGAATGACGGCGCGCGACATCTCGGTCGCGTAACCTCGGCCGACGCAGGCGGCGTCGACGTTGTAGCCGAGCGTCGCGGATTGCAACACCCCACGGACGATGTGGTGGAGGTTGACGGTCGCGACGACGTCGGCGCCCGCGTGCTCGAAGGCGAAGAAGAGCGCCGCCGCCCCGCGCTCCATCTCCGCCGCGCCCCGCGCGAGTTCGGCTTCGTAGTCCGCGAGCGTCGAGCCGCGGACGGGCTCCCAGGGGGCGAAGTGCGTGCGGTTGCGCTCGTTGTACGCGAGAAATGCGCCGGCGTGCGAGGCGTCGCGCGGTGCGAGCCGTAGATGCTCCGTCTGCAAGGTCAGCACGGGCGGCGGTCCGGATGGCACGCTCATGGGGCGCGCTTCGGCGCACGGTGCACCGTTCTCCGCCCATTGACTGGCCGCCGGGGGCATGGTACCATGCCTGCCATGCAGCGGGCGATCGTCGCGATCATTATCAGCATTAGCCGCCTCCAAGGGCCGGTGTTGGTTTCGCGCTGATCGATCGAACGTCGAGATTGCGAAAGCCCTCACCGGACCGGTGAGGGCTTTTTTGTTTGCGACCACTCAACCGATGGGAGCCCGTAGATGACCCTCTCGCCGCTCGCGGATCGCGCGCCGGACCCCTACCATGCCGAGCAAGTGACGCATGCCGACGTCGTGGCGGCCGCGGCCCGGCTTCGGCCGCATCTACCCGAGACGCCGCTTGTGCAGCATCCGCTGTTCGCGCGCGCGCTCGGCGTCGATGCTTGGCTCAAACTCGAGACCGCGCAGCCGACCGGTGCATTCAAGGTGCGTGGCGGGATCAACTGGATGGCGCGTCATGCCGATACGGTGCGCGCGTGCGGCGTCGTGACCGCGTCGACCGGCAACCACGGCCAATCGATCGCGTTCGCGGGCCGCAGCTTCGGCGTGCCGGTCGTCGTGTATGCGCCGCGCGACGCCAATCCGTGCAAAGTCGAAGCGATGCGCTCGATGGGCGCGCAGGTGCGCCTGGAAGGCGCGGACTTCGATGAGAGCGCCGCGCTCGCGAGCGCCGCCGCAGTGCGCGAGGGCATGCGCTTCGTCTCGACCGGCAACGAACCGCTGCTGATCGCGGGGGTTGGAACCGCGGCCCTCGAGGCGTTCTCGCGCCGCCGGTTCGATGCGGTCGTGGTGCCCGCCGGCGGCGGCTCGATCGCCGCCGCCACCGCGCTCGTGGCCAAGGCGATGCAGCCGGGCTGCGAAACGATTGCGGTCGCCAGCCGTCAAGCGCCCGCGACCCACGACTCGTGGCATGCCGGGCAGCACGTGCGCTATGCGACGCACGCGACCCTGGCGGAAGGCTTGGCGGTGCGTGAGTCGTTCGACTTGCCGCGCGCGTTGTTGCGCGAACATCTCGACGACTTCGCGCTCGTCGACGACGTCGACCTCATCGATGCGATGCGCTTTCTGCTGGCTCACGCCCATCAACTCGCGGAGCCCTCGGGGGTCGCCGGGCTCGCCTATGTCATGCGCCGACCCGAGCGTTTTGCCGGCAAGCGGGTCCTATTGCCGATCACCGGCGCGAACGTCGCCTACGAGATGCTCGCGCGCTACCTAGCCGCGTGAGCGCCCTCGAGGGCATGGTACAATGAGCGTGTCATGGCAAAGAAGGTGCCGGCGAAGGCCAAGTTGGGAGCCGAAAAGGCGATTGCGTTGCGCAAGCGCCCCGGCGGTCCCATGCCCCGTCGCGGTACCAATCGAGACCGGACGCGCGCCGACCGCGAACGAAACGCGCTGCGCGACGCGCTCGACTAGCCGTTATCAAAGGCTGAAATCGAGCAAGCGAGCCTTGCCGTCCGCGGTCGATTTCGTTGGGAGGAGTTGCCTGCTAGTCGGTGGGGCGCCGGCGCAGCGAGGCGCCGTGCTGCCGCAAGAGCGATCCCAGCGACGTGTCGGTGCCGCGCGTGAACAGCAACTGCAGCGCGACCTCAACGATCGAACTTTCGCTTAGTTGCTGTTCGAAAGCCAACCTTTTCAGACGGCGCGCGACGTCGCTCGTAACATTTACGGAGAGTTTCTGGGCCCGTGCGGGCGGCGGAGCCGGGGCTTTCGCCGCCGGCCGCCGCGTCGCAGTGGAACTGTTCTTGATTGTTGCTCGCGCCATAACCTGATCTGCCAGAGTGGAGTGCAAGCTCCCTGCTTCGGAAAGTCAGGTTCTTTACCTCTCCGTTGAAGGGCAGCAGACAGGTAGTATCGGACTTTCGGGCTCCGCGGACCTCCCGGCTAGATGTGGAAGGTGCCTGGAGTCGATCCGAGCGACGGATCGGTCGTGACCGTGACGAAGCCGTTTTCATCCTCGGTGAACGTGGCGACCGTCGGCGGATGCGTCAGGCCGGTGACGTTCGGGTTCTGCACGTTGCCCGTAGCTTGCAATCCGGTCGCGCTCTCTTGCGCGTCCGAGTTGACGATCCAGTTGACGACCGTTCCGGTGTCGGTGGCGTTCGGCGATGCGGTGAGCGTCGACGCGAACGTCCCCGCGCATCCAGCCAGCATCGTGCCGTTGAAGCCGTACGTGACTTGCGTCGTGGTGCCGGTCGATCCGGCGCTTGCGTAGTACGTGCGGGTCGCCGTCCCCGAGTACGTGTACAAGACGCCGGATTGCGTCGATGCGATGCGCTGCGCGGTGACGCTACCGGCCGGCTTGCCGTCGGCGTTCGTCCAGTTGTCGGTCAACGAAGCGCTCTGCGATCCCGGGGTCGCCGAGTAGACGAGCACGTGCGTGTACAGCGGATGGCCCTGCGTTTGGTGGCCTGCTGAGTAGTCGTTCTGCAACCACTGGATCTGGTAGGGATTCGGCGCTCCGGCCGGCTGAGCGAACGCACCGTCGGTGTCGAGGACGGTCCCGGCCGGCAGCGACGCGATCGGGCTCGTGAGAGCGCTTGGGTTCGACGGCAAGTTCAGGCCCGCCGCGTTGTACCAGAGGGTGTAGGAAAAGCAGGCGTGCGATGCGGGACAGGCGGCACCGTTGAAGGTCGTTGCGCCGGCAGTCACTTGCATCACGCTACGGCCGCCCAGCTCGCTGGACGGCTCGGCGAACACCGCGATCTTTCCGGTGCTGTCCCACTTGTAAAGCCATCCGCTGAGAAGGCCGCTCGTCAACGTGCCCGACGCGTTGGGGGTGGGGCTGGCGAGGATTGCCTCGGCACTTCCGGCGGGGAATGCGCCCGAAGCGTTCGGCACGCCGAACGGAGGCCGCGCGTCGGCCAAGTGCTTCACCACTGCACCGTCGACGATCGCGCGCGAAATGGGTGGCAGCGCCTTGAGCGGGTTCTGCGCAGGTTGGGCCGTTTCGGCAAAATTCTGCGTCTGACGCGTTGCGCCGGCGCCGGAGGCCACGGACGAAGGCGTGAGCGCGAAGTAGGCGATCGCCGGAGTCGCGGTGCGCGCGATGTTTCCGGCGATGGCCGTCAGCGTCGCGTTTGCGGGCACGAGCCGCGCGTACGCACCGCCGTTGATGGCGCCCAAGAGGTCGCCCGCGCCGAAGCCGCCGGTGCTGCTGGTGAAGCTGATGACGCCGGTCGGCACGGCGTGACCGGAGCGATCGGCAACGGTGCCGCTCAGCTGCACGGCGGTCGCGACGTCGTAATAGTACGCGCTACCGGCTCCCGAAAGCGTGCCGGCGGTCGCGGCGATGCGCGCTCTGACGATATCCTGGCAGCCCTGCGGGAACGAACCGGTCGCCGGCGGCGCGTACGTCGCCTTCGACGCATCGCTCGCGTTGACGGCGATCGTCCCGCCCGGCGCGTTGCTGCACCCAACCGGAACATCGACGCTCCAGCGCACGTTCGCGCCGCTCAAGCCGATCGGGTTACCGTTCGTGTCGACGCCGAAGGCCACGAACGTACGCCGCTCGTTGTCGAAGAGCGCCACGTTGCGCGGCAATACGTGAATCGTGGTAAGGTCGGCATTGGCGGACAGGGTCGCCGGTGTTCCCGGCGTTGCGGCGGTGGCGGATTGGCCGGACGCGGACGCGAGCACGGTCGCTTCGACCGGCTGGGCCGGCGTGGCGCTGGCGGGCACGGCCACCGTGACGGCCGGATTGAGATTCGCATTCGCGAGCAGGCCGCTTGCATTGGCTTGCGCCCACGACGACTGCGCCGCATCGAAGTTTCCAAGCACGTCGGCGACTTGCACGCTGCCGTCGGGATAGGCGACGTACGCGCCCGGCGCGGGCGCGGCATTGGCGAGTCCCGACGGGGTGCCGGCGCCGAACGGCACGACCGCAACGACCGGCTGGGTGCCCGCGGTACCGGTGTACACGGTGTAGCTCGTCACCTGATTCAGCGACGAGGCCGGCGGGATTGCGGCTGCCGGCGCCGGCGTCGACGATCCTGCGACGGGCACAGATCCCAACGGGGCTCCGTTGCCCGAATTGCCGACGCCGGCGGAGGGCGTGGCGCTGCTGCCTCCGCCACCGCAGCCCGACAGCGCAAGCGCTGTCAGCAAGGCGCAAGACGCGCCGAAGAGAGGTGCCTTCAAATGCGACTCCTTTACGTGATTCCGTTCGAGCCTCGCCGTGCGCTGCGCGAGGGCTCGCAAGGCGGCTCAGCATCCAGCCTAGCGGGAAGGCGCCGCTTTGCCATTAAGCCGGCGTAAGAAGTGGAGCCTGGAGGCTCCAGCACGACCGGCGCGAAGTTGGGGGGCTGCGGTGAGCCGTGGATCGTGGGTAGGTGGTCGAGTGGTTAAAGGCAACGGACTGTAAATCCGTCGAGCGAAAGCTCTACGCTGGTTCGAATCCAGCCCTGCCCAAAGTCCGCGGGCGTTGCATAGTGGTAATGCCTCTGCCTTCCAAGCAGAAGTCGCGAGTTCGATTCTCGCCGCCCGCTCCAGTGATCTCGAGCGCCAGCGACGCGCCGCAGGGCGCATCGTGCTTCGCACATAAGCGGTGCGGCAACGCAGCTGGAGTTCGAGAGATGCCCCTGTAGCTCAGTGGTAGAGCACGTCCTTGGTAAGGACGAGGCCATGGGTTCAATCCCCATCGGGGGCTCCACGTTTTTCTTACTCGGATCGCGAGCGGCATCGTGGGCTGCGCTCCGTCAGTGCCGCCCTGCCAAGCTCATATCATCAACTGCACGGGCAGGTGCTCCATCACGCGATCGGGCGTCAGCGGCAGATCGGCGATCCGCACGCCGGTCGCGTTCGCGACCGCGTTGGCGACCGCTGGGGCGACCGGGTTGATGCAGCATTCGCCTTGCGACTTGGCGCCGAGCGGGCCGATCGCGTCGTGCGTCGAGGCGAACGTCAATTCGGTCCGCGGCGTATCCGCGAATGCGGGGATGCGGTAGTTGCGCAGTGCCGGATTGACCATGGCGCCGTGCTCGTCGTACACCATCTTCTCGTAGAGCACCCAGCCGAAGCCCTGCGCGATGCCGCCCTCGATCTGGCCGGCGGCCTGCATCGGGTTGATCACGGTGCCGATGTCGGCCGCGTGCACGCTGTGCAAGATCGCGATCTCGCCGGTGATGCGATGCACCGCCAGCCGCACGCCGTGGGCGTTGAAGGCGACCGAGCGCGGCGCGAGATACGCGCGCCGCGCGACGTCGAAGACGAATCCGCGCTCGCTGCCCGCGCGGTACAGGTCCTGGAGGCTGATGCGGCCGGAGCCGCAGATGACGCCGTCGCCGTCGAGGCGGCACTCGCTCGGGTCGGCGCCGCTGACCGCGGCCGCGCACTTGACGATCGCGTCGCGCAACGCCTCGGCGGTCAACGCGACCGCTTTCCCCGCGACGACGGTGCCGGTGCTGGCGAAAGTGCCGGTGTCGTAAGGCGTCTTGTCGGTGTCGGCGTTGACGATCGCGATCTGGCCGGCACGCGCGTCGAGCACCGCCGCCGCGATCTGCCGGTGCGACGTGACCGAGCCATTTCCGAACTCCGCCGAGCCGATCGCGAGATGGTAGCTACCGTCGGCGAGCAGTTGCATGTGGCCGCCGGAACGGTGCTCCGTCGGCGGTCCGCAGTCGAGCATCGCGATCGCGATTCCGCTGCCTTCCAGCCAATCGTCGCCCTCGGGTTTGGGCAAACCGCGCCCGCTGCGCATCGCGGTCTCGACGTTGTCGAGACATTCTGAGAGGCCGTAGCTTCCCATCGTCGCGTCGGAGGGATCTTTCCAGACCGATTCCATCCAATCTTGGGCGCCGATCATGTTCTTGCGGCGCATCGCGATCGGATCGATGTCGAGCACCTTGGCCAATTCGTCGATCGCGCACTCGATGGCGAAGCAGGTCTGCGACGAGCCGTAGCCGCGAAAACCGCCGCCCGGCACCATGTTCGTGTAGACGGCGTACCCGTCGGCCTTCTTGTTGGGGCAGCGATACACCGCAATCGGGCCGCCGAGCGAGGCGGCCAGGGTTTCGCCGGCGTGGTTGCCGTACGCACCGGTGTTCGAGACGACCCGAAACTGCATCGCGGTCAGCGTTCCGTCGCGCTTTGCGCCCAGCTTGACGTGCGTCGTCATCTGATGGCGCGTCGACGCGGCCGTGAATTGCTCTTGGCGCGTATATTCCCACATGACGGGCCGCTTCGTCTTGAGGGTCGCGAGCACGCACAGATCTTCGGTCAGCATCTCTTGCTTGCCGCCGAAGCCGCCTCCGACGCGTTCCGTGAACACGTGGACGTTGCTCGGGTATAGCCCGAAGAGGTACGCGAGTTTTGCCTTTGCGACGAACGGCGCTTGCGAGCTGGTGCGCACGTGGAGCCGTCCGTCGGAGCCCTCCCAGGCGATGCTCCCGAGCGTCTCCAGATGCACGTGCTGCACGCGGCTCGTCGAGTACGTGCGTTCGTGGATCGCGTCGGCCTCGGCAAACCCGGCCGCGACGCTTCCGATCTCGCCGTGGATGTCGACGTAGATGTTCGGCCCGGCTCCGAGCGCGCTCGCGTGCGTGCCTTTGTCGTGCAACACCGGCGCCCCGGGCTCCATCGCCGCTTCGGGATCGAACACCGCGGGGAGGAACTCGTATTCGACTTCGAGCAGGCGGCACGCGTTCTCCGCCGCGGCCTCCGTTTCGGCGACGACCGCCGCGACGCGCTGGCCGACGAAGCGCACGACGTTGTCGAGCATGTAGGTGTCGTCGGGGTCGACAAGATGATCTTCGTGCGTGGCGGTGGAGTAGAGCCGGCGCGGGACGTCTTCCCAGGTGTAGACGTCGACCACGCCGGGATGGGCCAGCGCTTTTTCCTTGTGAATCGCGGTGATCCGCGCGTGCGCGTGCGGCGAGCGCAATACCTTGAGGTGCAGCAGGTTCTCCATCGCGACGTCGAGCGTGTAGCGCGCATGTCCGGTGACGATCGATTCACCGAACGGATTGCGCAAGCTGGCACCACAGGCCCGACCGGCGACGTCTTCGTCGACGGTTTTCACGCCGGCGATGGCGTCATGGATCGCGTGGTAACCGGTGCAGCGGCACAGGTTCCCTTTGAGATGGCGCGGCAGATCGGCGCGCGCCTCGTCGTCGAACGTCGCCGCCGTCATGATCATGCCGGCCGTGCAGAACCCGCATTGGAACGCCTGCGCGTCGAGAAACGCCTGCTGCATCGGATGCAGTTTGCCGTCCTGTTGCAAACCCTCGATCGTCGTGATCGCGCGGTCTTCGGCCCGGAACGCCGGGCACCAGGCAGCTGTGATAGGGCTCGCCGTCGAGCCAAACGGTGCACGCGCCGCAGTCGCCGGCGTCGCATCCTTTCTTGACCCCGTACCATCCGAGTTGGCGCAGAAACGTGCGCAGGCATTGGCCCGGCTCCGGCTCGACCGAGAAGCGCTTGCCGTTGACGCTGAAATTCATGGCTGGGAGGCGAGCTCCGCGCGGATCTGTTCGGCAAAATAGTGGGTCATGCGCTTGCGATACGGCGGCGAACCGTGGACGTCGTGCAAGTAGAGCTCCTCGGAAATGTTTGCATCGATGGCGTGCTGCAATTCGTGCGCTTCGGGCACGCGCGCAAAGCGCAGTTGGACGGGACGCACGGTGGCGGCGGTGATCGTGATGCTCGTTTCACCCGTGTCCGGCGGCCGTGCCGATGAGGAGGACCGACGAGCGCCCCAGATGGGTGAGCGACGAACGGCGGAACGCGTAGCGGCGTGCGAGCGACGCGGCCGGCAGACGGATGCTGCGCAAGAGTTCGCCGGGCTGCAGCACGTTCTGATGGTTGCCGGTCACGAAGTCGACCGCCGCGACGTGGCGTGGCTCGCCCTCGCGCGGCCACAGCGTGCAGACGCCGTCGAGCGCGGTGACGAGCGAGATCATCGGCCCGGCGGGAAGCGACATGCAGACGTTCCCGCCGACCGTCGCCGCGTTCCAGATCTTGAACGAGGCGAGAAAGGACCGGCAGCACTCGCGCAGCAGCGGACCGGCGCGCCAATGCGGGGGCGGCACGAAGCGGTCGAGGTCGACGATGCGGCAGGTGGCGCCGATCTCCAATCCGTCGTCCGACACGGTCAGCGCCGGCCAGCGTAAGCCCACGAGATCGATCAGGGTGTCGGTCGCGATTTGCGGCTCGGAGAAGAGCCAGGTGCCGCCGGCGAGCCAAGCGTAGCCGGGGTTCCACGAAGGTACCTCGTCGGCCGACGTGGGGCGCTTGACGGACGTGACGGTCGTGAGGTTCATCGCCGGCTCCTATTCGAGGACGGGTCGCAGCAGCAACAGTTCGAGCGCATAGACGACGAGCACGATCGCCGGGAAGACGAATTCGAGCCAGCGCGCTTCGCCTTCGGGATAGATCCACTTTTTGAAGGTCACGATCGCCAGCGGCATCAGCACCCAGGTGAGCAGCGCGACGTTCATCGAGTTGATGATGAACGTCGTGATGCCCGGCGAGAACATCGCGAGGTGCGGCACCGTGAAGTGCACTTGGAGCAGCACGAGCGGATACAGACAGAGCAGCACGAGCGCGGCCGTCTTCAAGTCGGAGGGTGGCTTGCCGGTCTTGGGGTCGTTGGGTACCCAGCCGGGGAACGAAGAGTCGACCCGTTCGATCGTCGTGCGCTCGACGAGCGGCTCGGCTTCGGCGAGCAGCGCGCGGCGTTGCGGGGACTCGAGCCAGACCTGCAGCTGCTCGACGGTGTCGAAGCGCAACAGCGTCGTCCAACTGTCGCTGCCGGCCTTGGGCGGCTGCACGTAGGAGCCGCGATAGCCCTCGAATTTGGTCTGCGCCTGTTGGATGCGATCGGCCCAGCGCCGATAGTCCTCTCCTTGCCGCGCTTGATATCGGTGACGATCACTTCGGTGACGCTGCTTTGCGGGCTGTAGGCGGCCGCCGCCCCGCCGGCGATCTCGAGCAGCCGCCCTCCGTCCACGAGCGACGCGGCCTCGGCCTCGAGGCGGCGATGTTCGTCCGACTCGCGCCAGCGCCGCATGTCCTCGACGGTCGCGAAGCGCAAAATCGTTATCGTGTCCAACTGGTCGGGCACGCTCGGCGGCCACAGTTCGCAGCCCGAGCAACCGCCGGATTGGAGCGCGGCCGCTTGCACGCGCGCCTGCCATTGCGCGAACGCCGGTTCGGCCGCCGCCAAGACGCGCGCACTCACGAGCAAGTGGGCCACGGTCTCGGCCTTAGAGGTAAGCGCCATATAGTTTACCCCTTGAGAAAACGGGATGCGGGCCAGCTATCTTGCTCCGCGATGAGTCCCCCTTCCCTTCAAGCGACGACGAACGCCCGTTTTCTCATTGCAGCGAAGAGCCGGTGGCTCGCTCGTTAAGAAACCGTGGACAGAAGGGTACAGTCGGCGCATGGCACTGAGCGACAAACCCGACATCCAGGCCGTCAAGCCGGTCGTGCATCCTCGATATTTCTGCATCAACGTCGCATGCGGCGACGACGACATGGTCTCGCAGGGTCCTTGCAGCTTGTACTGCGGCGAGCACGGCGTCGAGATCTCCGATCTCGCGCGGGACAAGAAGCAGTACGACCGCCTCAAAGCGTGTCGCTGCGGTCACGAGCTCTGCCGGAAGCGCACTGCGGACGAGGGCATGGAAGCCATCGTCCGCAGTCGCATCGACGCGCCGAACGACACGAGCCGTCCGACGATCAGGCAGTAGCTCGGCCGCTATCGCGGCGGCGGCACCGCGCGGTGCGCAGCCGCCGCGCCTGCGTGGGACGCAGCAGCCGGCGCATGATATGCCGGGACGCGCGCCGGGCTCGCGTAACTCGGCGAAGCCGGCCGTGCGTACGACGCGGCCGGGCGGGAATAAGGCTGTGCCGGCGCGGCAGCCCGCGTGTACTCGGGTGCCGTTGCGCGGTTATACTCGGGCGCCTTCGCAGCGGGTTCCGCAGCCGTCGTGCGTCCAGGCATCGCGTACGACGGTCGCGAGTTCGCGTCGCCGGCCCAGGCAGCGTGTGTTTGCGGGGCCGGCACTTCGGCCGCCGCCGCGGGCTGCCGTTGCGGCTGCGAGGCGGCGGCGTGGAACGCGGCTTCCTGATTCGGCGTACCGCGTTGTGCGTTGAACTGACGCCACGCGCCGTTGTTCGCGAATCCCGGTTGCGCGTTCTCGATTGGACGCGCGGCCGCGGGCGCAGCGTTTGCGCCGGGCGTCGCGTGTGACACGTAGGCGGTCATCGCCGAACGCTCTTGTTGGAACGGCGTACGCGACGGGGTGACCGCGGAGCCGGCAAACGTGTGGTTCGCAAACGCCGGATGGGCGGCGAGTTGCGCCGGCACGGGGCGATCGCTGTACTGCAAGTTGCGGGCCGAGGGGACGACCGGCAACGCGCCGTGCACGACCTGCGCTTGCCGCAATTGGCTCGGCGCGACCGCGACGTTGTGCGTGAAGTCGCCCTGCACGAAGCGCTGGCCGTTGACGCCGGTGACCGCGCCGGGATACGCGGCGTTCCGATACACCTTCACCACGTTGATGTTGGTGACGTTCGTGACGTTGACGTTGGTGACGCTCGTTCCCCAGTGCGGTCCCCACCACGGGTGCCAGGCTTCGCCCGGCGCCAACGGGACCCAGCCGATATTGCCGAAGCCGATACCGACGCCGCCGAAGTTCACGCCGACCGAAAAACCGGGCGTGCCGATCCCGAACGAGAGGAACGCAACCATCGCGGGACGCCACGGGGCGACGACGACCGGCGAAGGCGGCACCCAACCCCAGCCGTAGGCGACGGAATGGTACCAGCTTCCGTAATGGTACGGCGCCCAGCCCCACGGTTCGGCGGAGACCCACGTCCAGCCGTAACCGTTCTCCCAGGCCCAGCGGCCGTCGCGGTACGGAGCCCAGCCGGCCGGCACCCCGGCCGGGATCCACACTTGGCCGTACGACGGGTCTTGCACCCACTGCCCGTTCGCGTCGACGTCGGCGAGCCCGTCGATGTTGGGATTCGCGTACGCGACGTTGGGCGGCGCGGCGTCGGCGTGGTCGCGGTCGCCGTCGAAGCGGTCGAAGTCGTCGAACGCGACCGCGGTCGTCGTGGTGATCGACGGCCCCGACGCGGGGCCTTGCGCGATCAGCGTCGTGCCGGGCCCCAAGATTTGCGCGCCCGACGGCGTTTCGACCGCCGTCTGTCCGCCGCGCACCGTGACGTCGGTCTTGCCGTCGGGCGTGACGGTGATGCGGTAGAGCCCGCTTTGGCGCGGACGCACGGTGACCGAGGGCGTGTCGACGGCGATTGCGAGGCTCGATCCCGGGTAGAGCCGCACCGCGACCGTTCCGGCCGCGAGTTGGACCGCGCGATTGCCCGGATCGAGGGCGGCGAGGCGCACTTGCGCGTTCTCGCCGATCCGTACGATCGACCGGCCGTCGAGCTGCACTTCGGCGCGCCCCGGCTGCCCGGTCGTGATGTAGTCGCCCGGCAGCACCGGCGCGTTGATCGCCGCCGCCGTCGAAGCGTTGCCGTCACCGCGTTGCACGGCGACGTTACCGTCGGCGAGCCCGATGCGCGCAACGCTTGGACCGCCGTCGTCGCCATCGGCGCGCGCGAGCGCCGGCATGACGAAACACAGCGCAACGGCAACGGCCGTCGCGGCGAAGGATCTGACGAAAGATGAAGAGTTCATGAGCGCCCTCGTGATCCGGGACTATGGTGTCTAACAAACGATATGCCCGGTTAGCATAGATGAGCCTTGGAGTCCGCTGCTGCCGGCGCCGTTCTAAAGAGTCCCTAATCCCACGCACCCTTCACGATAGAACAGGAGTGGCGTTTCATGTTTGCTCGTATCGCGTTTTTAGCGATTGCGCTGGCGGCTTTATCGGTGCCCGCATGGGCGCAGGATACCCCGCAGAGCGGATTGGCACCGGCTGATGAATACTTCGGACGCTTCCGTATCAGCGTGCTTGGGATCTCCAACATGATCAAGGACGGTGGTGACCGGCTCGCCGACGGATCGGATCCGGCAGCGGTGCTCGACGGTCCGCTCGCGTTCGTGACCGATGCGATCCACGACTGGGAGCATCGCTTCCCGAACGACCCGTGGATCGCCAAGGATTTGTACAAGCTCGAAGGTGCGTATTTGAAGGCCGGCAGCGATCGCGGAAACGACCTCGCGCGCCGGACCGTCGCGTGGCTGGTGCACGACTATCCGAATGCCGCCTACGTCGCAGATGCTAGGTCGCAGCTCGCGGCAGCCGGCCTCGCGCCCGGCGGTGGCGAGGAGATGGCCGCGGAGCACGACGTCCCGACGTCGGCGTGGGAGCGCTTCGCGTCCTCGCGAGTCCCGGTCGCAGGCCACTAGTGGCTTGCGGACTGGACGCCTGAAGCCATCGCGTTCTCGCGCTGCGCGCTTCGAGCCGCCCTCGGTGGCACGGTTCAAGCCACGCGCAGGGTGCGGCGGGGTTAGAAGAGGCGGGTCGTGTCGAGGAGGATCGTGACGGGGCCGTCGTTGATCAGTTCGACGTGCATCTCGGCGCCGAAGATGCCGGTGGCGACCTCGACGCCGGCGTCGGCGACGCGCCGCACGACGCGCTCGTAGAGTTCGCGCGCGTGGTCGCCGCGAGCCGCGGTGATGAAGGAGGGCCGTCGCCCTTTGCGCGCATCGCCCAGCAGCGTGAACTGCGAAACGATCAGCGCGGCGCCGCCGACGTCGGTCAGGGCGAGGTTCATCGCCCCGTCGGCGTCGTCGCAGATGCGCAGCCCGGCGATCTTGGCGGCCAGGGCGTCGGCGTCGGCCTCGTCGTCGTCGACCGAAACCCCGACCAGCACGACGAATCCGCGGTCGATGGAACCGACGGTCCGGTTCTCGACGCGGACCGCAGCCCGGATGACCCGTTGCACAACGGCGCGCACCCGCGCAGGTTTCTGCAATTCGTGCCGAACCCTCTTGCAATGCACGATTCGACCGTTGCGGCGGGGACGGCCCGGCAGGCGTTTCTGGCGAAGCTGATCGACGACGCATCGCTCTTCGCGGGCGGCGATGTTCCCATGGAACGCGCGCTGGCCGCGCACACCGGTTTTGCGAGTGGCCCCGACGGATGGGTGCAAGGCTCGTTCATGGTCCCGGCCCCCCGCTTCGGCGAGTTTGCGGCGGCCAGGCGCGGGCCGGTGAGCGTCGGGATCGTGCTCGACCCGGGTCCCGGCGCGTGGCTCACCGGAGTGGCCGGCGAACTGCTGCGCGTCGCCGAGGCGCTCGACCCCAGCGCGGGCGGGGTAACCGTCCGCGCGCTGGAGATGCGGGTTCCGATCAACACCGGCACCAAGGCGCTGCGCGGAATCTTGTCCGTGCTGCCGCCTCGGCTCGCGCATCGTGAACTCGAACTCTTCTTCGAAATCCCGCTCGGGGACCATTGGCGCGACGATCTGCCGCTGGCCGCCGACGCCGTCGGCGGTTTGAACGAGGAGCTATTGCGCGCCGGCGAGCCGGTTCGCGCCGGGGCGAAACTTCGCTGCGGCGGGGCGTGCGTGCCCAGCGCCGAACAGGTTGCGTGCTTTATCTCCGAGTTCGCGGAGCGTCACGTGCGGATCAAGCTCGCGGCCGGCTTGAACCGCGCGCTTCCGCAGTCCGACCCGGCTGCCGGGATGCAGCACGGTTTCCTCAACGTCATCGGGGCGGCGATCTTCTGCGAGCAGCGGATGCTCGACGACCTCGAGCTCGTCGAAGTCCTCGAGGAGACCGACCCGCTCGCATTCACGCTCGACGACAAACGGTTCGCCTGGCGCGACTTCGAGCTTGGACCGATCGCGGTGATGCGCGCCCGAGAACGCTTCATCGCCTCGCTCGGAAGCTGCGCGACGCGCACGCCGCTCGAGCAGTTGCGCCGGCTCGGCTTCGCCTAATCGACCCGCGTCAACCGAGCTTGCCGACCGACGCCTCCAGCAGGCTCCACGCGGTCGCGCCGTACGTCTCTTTCCAACGCGCATAGAATCCGCCCGCCGTCAACTTCGCCCGGAACGGCGTCTGATCGACCTGATTGATGATCATGCCGCGGCGGTGGAGTTTGTCGGCCAGCGACTCGTTGAGCTCTTGCATGTCGTTGCGCTGCTGCAAGGCGGCCGCATTGATCGCGTCCGTCAACAGTTTCTGGTAGTCGGACGGTAAACCGGCGTAGGCCTCCGGGTTCGCGACCGCCCAAAAGCTCGAGAACATGTGGTTCGTTACGCTGATGTACTTCTGCACTTCATAGAGCTTGTAGGTCTCGATGATCGCATACGGATTCTCTTGCGCGTCGACGACCTTGGTCTGCAGCGCGGTGTACATCTCGTTCGCATCGATCGGCGTCGGCGCCGCCCCCAGTGTCTGGAACAGATCGATCCAGATCTTCGCATTAGGCGTACGAATTTTCAACCCACTGAAATCGGGCGGGAGCGCCACCGGATGCGTGCTGGTCGTCACCTGCCGAAACCCGTTGACCCACGGCCGCTCGAACACGTGCAGCCCCTTGGTCTCCATGTCTTTGCGAATGTACGCGCCCAGCGGGCCGTCCAGCGTCGCGAGCGCTTCCTTCTGCGTGCGAAACGCAAATCCGATCGCCTCGATCCCCGCAATCGGCGCGATGATCGCATAAATCCCGCCGAATCCCGAATACAGCTGAAGCGCCCCGGACCGCACCTGCGACAACATCGCCGTATCGCCGCCGAGCTGGCTATTATAAAAGATCGCGATCTCAAACCGCCCTTTGGTCGCCTTCTTGATCGCATCCGCAATCTGAATCTGGCGCACCGTCAGCGGATGATCGATCGGCGTCGCATTCCCCCACTTGAAGGAGAACTCAGCCGCTCGCGCCGGCAACCCGACAAGTCCAATCGAGGCGAACGCCCCCGCCGCCCCCAAAAACCGCCCCCGCCCGAAAGTTTTTTTCCGCATGGCCCGCCCATGCTCGCCCAAAGCCCCCCGCTCCTGGTAAAGCCCCCCAAGCCAGCCCACCCCGCCCCCAACGCGCCCACCCCGCCCCCAACGCGCCCAGCCCGCCCCGGACAATAAGCGTCATCACCACGGCGGCCCCTTACGGGCCCCCACGGGGAATCAACCTCTCAAAGCAAGTGCCGAAGGGCCCGACGGCCCGGGGGCCCCGCGCCGCAGGCGTGGGGGGCGCGCAGGGCTATGGCCCGGAGCGCCTTTCAAACCGGATCGAAAAACTCGCCGGCGATCATCGCTTCGCTTTGCTTGCGGGCTTCGCGCATCCGCGCGGCGGCGGATTCGTCGAGGCCGGGGAGCAGCGCCTCGAGCTCTTCGTCGAAGATGCGGGAAACGTCGGCGGCGGTGTGCATGCCGTGCTTGATGCGCTGCGCGATCATCAAGCGGTAGATGCGGTCGGTCGCGAGGTCTTCCATGTAGCCGTCGAGCAGGCTCGCACCCAAGCCGTTGAGATAACCGTTGCGATAGCGGGTCGCGGTGCGGACCGCGGCGCGCGTGCCCGCTTCGGTGCGCGCGCCGACGCCTTCGACCGACGGGCGCAGGTCGGGATACCGCGGCGCGTTCGGCTTGCGCGCATGCACTTGGTTGGGGGCCGGAAACTGCGCGACCGCGATTTCGTTTTGGTCGGGATGGCCGGTCCACGCGCCGTCCATCAGGCACATCGCTTCGTTCTTCTTGTCCTTTTCGAGGACCGAGAGCGCGCGCGCGTTCAACTCGGGGTTCGCGCGGTCGGGGAACAGTGCGGTCATTCCCCCGATCGCCATCATGCCGTGCTTGTGCGTGATCTCGGGGATCAGTTCGCGCAGATTCTGGAAGAACGGGACGTCGAACGGAATCGTGTTGCGGTCGGGCAGCACCCACGCGGGATCGTTGAGGTTGAAGTGGATCAGGCTCGCCATGTAGTCCCAACGCCCGAGGTTGAGGCCGATCAGGTGCTCGCGCAAGTTGTACGCGAATTCCTCGAGTTGATACGCGAGCGGATGCGCTTCGACGAGCGCCATGCACTTGATGCTCGTGCGCTCGATGCCCTTGGCCTGCGCGACGCGCTGGAAGACGTCGCGCCACCAGAGCGCTTCCTCGGCCGACTCCGATTTCGGAATGTAGATCGCCGGCGGATGCGCGAGCCGCGCCATGTCGGTCTTGAAGTAGAAGAGGGCCAGATCGAACAGTGACGCCGACGTCGGTTCGGCGTATACGCCGGCCTGGCTCAAGTGCAAGCCGCGAACGCGCGTCCAGACGACGGTCGCGCTCGGCGTGATGCCGACGGTGCGCCCCCGTTTCTTGTCGTCGTAGGTCAGTTCACCGTAGAGCGCCGCGATCGTGTTGTCGATCCCGAGCAGGGTGTGCTCCCAATCGTTGGCCATCGAATCTTCGAGGTCGAGCATCACCCCGGGAGCGCCGGAGTTGAGCATCTTCACGACCAGTTCGTGGTCGTCGGCGGGCCCGGTCATCTGATTGCGCTGGTCTTGGCACCACGCGGGCAGTTCGATCGACCAGGAGGTCGTGGTCGCTTCCGACGGCGGCAAGTGATCGGGCTTGGTGCCCGCCAGCGACGCGGCCAGGGCGGCGTGCCGCTTCTCGATCAGGGCCGCCTGGCGCGGCGTGAACTCATCGTGCAGCGGGCGATAGAATTCCGCGAACCCCGCGGGCAGATCGCGCTCGATGGAAAAGCCGGCCGGGGCCGTACTCATCGGCGGAATGTGCGTTTGCGTCGTGGACGAAGCCATCGGTCTCTCCTGAAGGGGACGAAGTGCGAACCGTGCGGGGCGCTGGCCGCTCTATTCCATGGCGAAAAACGTTTGCATTTTTCGTGAAAAGAAAAACCTTCGGTTTACAACACCGAGTGGCCGCTGATCGCGCTGTTGTAAATCTGCCCGGCGCCGCTCAGAAAGGTGCCGGCCGCGACGCCGGTTCCGGTCGCGGCGGCCGCAACGCTGCGGCGAAGCGACTGGCTCGACGGTCCCACCGTGAACGCGGTCAGCGCGGTAGCGCCCATCGCCGACGACACGCTCGTGAAGCCGACGCCCTGCGCGAACCCCAAGCTGCCGGTCCAGGCGTTCGCCACCAACTGGTCGACCGCGATCGCGGTGATCTGCTCGGCCTGGTAGGGCTGAGTGCCGTTGATCGAGGCGATCGTCGAGACCGCCTCGGCATTGAAATCGTCGAAGCGCTGGCCGACCGACGGGGTGTCGCTGACGACGGCGACACCCGGGGCACCGTCGCTCGTATCCGCGGGGTAGAAGACGGTCACGCCGCGGTCCGTCGAGAGCGCGGCCAAATAGGTCAGCCGCTGACCGACGTAGGGGCCCGACGCGGCCGTCAGCTTGGCGTAGAACAGTGACCCGGCGTAGGTTTGGGTCGCGTCGATGACGTCGATTTGCTCCGGTGCGAGCGCCGCGAGGGCGCACGTGCACGCGATCGCGGCGACCCCCATGTCGTGCATCTGCGAGCCCGAGGCGAACGTCCAGGCGTTCCCCGCGCCGAGCGGCAGGAACGCGGCGATGGGCGTGTTCGCCCTGGGCGGCGGTAGCGAGCTGCCGCCACCGAAGGGGTTGCCGCCGCCGCATGACGAGATCAATGCGAAAAGTACGAACGCCCCGAGCTTCATCCAGTTGCGGTGATTCGCACGCAGCCGTGTGGCAACCTAGTCTCCGTTCGAGTCGCTCCGCCGGGGCAGCCAGGCAAGCGTTCACCCCAGCGCGGGCCAAGATCGCGGCCCCCTGAAGGAGAAGAGCCCATGCGCGCGCCCGTAGCTCAACAGGATAGAGCGGGGGACTCCTAAGCCTCAGGTTGCTGGTTCGATTCCAGTCGGGCGCACCACTTGTCTTTTCGCCGGCCACACGGTATAATCTGTGTTCGGTAACGGGCGCAAGTCCGTTTCTTTCATGTTCGGCAGGGAGCGCGACGGAAACTCGAGATGGCCAAGAAAGAAAATCGCGTGATGGTGGTGCTGGCGTGCAACGAATGCAAGCGGCGCAACTACAACACGCAAAAGAACCGGCAGCATACGAGCGAGCGGCTCGAACTGAAGAAATATTGCCGCTTTTGCCGCTGCCACCGGTCGCACCGGGAGACCAAGTAGACCGGCGCGAAGCCGTACAGGCACGGCCGGCGAGCGAAGGGCAGTAGCTCAATTGG
Source organism: Vulcanimicrobiota bacterium (assembly GCA_963749395.1). GTDB lineage: Bacteria > Vulcanimicrobiota > Vulcanimicrobiia > Vulcanimicrobiales > Vulcanimicrobiaceae > CAVVMT01. Next base: position 16,608 of record CAVVMT010000008.1, on the reverse strand, counting down.
TAGAGTAGCGGTCTCCAAAACCGTTGGTTGCAGGTTCGAGTCCTGTCTGCCCTGCCAGATTTTCCAACAGTGATGAAGTATTCGGAGCGCACATGAACAGGGCGACGGGAACGACGCAGGCAGACGGCGTGCAGCGCACGCAGGCGTTCTTCCGCGGCCTCGTTTCGGAGATGAAGCGCGTGACGTGGCCGAGCCGCCAGGAGTGGACCTCGGCAACGGTGCTGACGATCGGCCTCGTGGTGGGTATCGGCCTCTTCACCTACTGCATCGACTCCGCCCTCACGTGGCTCTTCGGCCTGCTCCATCACTAAGGGATCCATATGAACGACGCCGCCGCGCCAGTGCAAGCGCCCGCGCCCCCCGCGCCCGCGACCAACAAAGAGAAGAACGACCGCCGCAAATGGTACGTGATCCACACGTACTCCGGCTACGAGAACAAGGTCAAGGCGAACCTCGAACGCCGCATCCACTCGATGAACATGCAGGACAAGATCTTCCGCGTGCTCGTCCCGATGGAAGATGAGGTCGAGTTCAAGGACGGCAAGCGCAAGATCACGCCCAAGAAGGTGTTCCCCGGCTACGTGCTCGTCGAGATGGACATGGACGATGCGTCGTGGTACGTCGTACGGAATACGTCGGGCGTGACCGGCTTCGTCGGCAGCCCGGGCAGCGGCGAGAAACCGATTCCCCTGCAAGACAAAGAAGTCAAGACGATCCTCAAGCAGATGGGCATCGAAACCCCCAAGCTCAAGATCGACTTCGCCAAGGGCGACCGCGTCAAGGTCACCTCCGGACCGTTCTTCGATTTCACCGGCATCGTCGACGAGATCCAGCCGGAAAAAGAGAAGGTCCGCGCGCTCATCTCGATCTTCGGCCGGGAGACGCCGGTCGAACTCGAGTTCTATCAGATCGAAAAGGTCTAGCCCCCAACCAAGCGCCAACAGGCCCGTACCACGGTGCGGGAGGCTCTGATGGAACTCGACGCCCAGACGCTGCGGTCGCTTGCGCTCACCGACGAGCTGACCGGCTTGCCGAACCGGCGTGCGCTGGATGCTGTGCGCGCGATGCGCTGGCCGAGCCGGGCGAAGCGCCGTTCGCCGTCGCGATGGTCGACATCGATTTCTTCAAGTCGTTCAACGATCGTTTCGGGCATGCGGCCGGGGATGCGTGCCTGCGCCGCGTGGCCGAGGCGTTGCAGGGCGCGGCGGTGCCGGGCGACGTCGTGGCACGCTACGGTGGCGAGGAGTTCGCGGTGTTCTTCCGCGCTTGCGAGCTGCGAACCGCCGTCGCGCGCGCGGAGCGGATGCGCGCGGCGATCGGCGCGCTGGCATTTTCACCCGGCAACGGCGTCCCCGTGCCGGTGACGGTCAGTATCGGCGTGGCCGCGGTCGTCGCGCCGGCCGAGCACGGCGCGCTGGGCGTGGCGCTCGAGGCAGCCGACGCGGCGCTCTACGCGGCGAAGCAATACGGCCGCGACCGGGTCGTCGCCGCCGACGAAGTCGCGGAACGCCGCAAGCCTGCCACCGGCGTCCCGCAGCGGACGCTTCCGCCGCTGCGCACAGTGCTCTTCGGCCGCGCGCAGTTGCTGGACGAACTGACCGCCCTGATCGAGATCCAGCCGGTCCTCACGTTGACGGGATCCGGCGGAAGCGGGAAGAGCACCCTCGCCCTCGCCTTGGCGCACGCGGTCGCCGCGCGCTTCGCGCACGGCGTCACCGTCGTCGAACTCGCGCCGATCGTCGCGGCCGAGCTGGTCGCGATGCGGGTCGCCGAGCAATTCGGCATCCGTGCCCGGGATGATGCCGCCGCGCTCGCCGCCTTGGGCACGTTTCTCCGCCGCCAAAACATGCTGCTCGTGTTCGACGGCGCCGAACACGTGAGCGGAGCGGTGCGCGCGATCGCCGACGCCTGTGCGGCGGCCCCGCGCGTTCGGCTACTGGTGACGAGCCGGTCGGCGTTGGGCACCGGGGTGGAGCGCATCGTGCTGGTCCCCCCACTCGACGAACGGGCCGCTTTGGCCACATTCAAGGCGCGCGCGCCCGACGCTGCGCGCGCGGAAATCGATGCGTACCCGGCGCTCGCCCAAGCGGTGTGCCGGCACTTGGATGGCCTTCCGCTCGCGCTCGAGTTGGCCGCCGCGAACCTCGGCGCGATGACGCTGGCCGAGTTGCACGAGACCGTGAGCGCTTCGATTGCGCCGCGGCGCGACAAAGCTGCGCGTGAGCACGCGGCCCACGAAGACTTGCTGCGCAAGCTCTACGACGTGAGCTATGCCACGCTGGAAGAGCGCGAGCAACGGGTGTTTCGTCTGCTCTCAGTCTTTGCCGGCGGATGGACGCTGGCCGCCGCGGCCGGCGTCGCAGCGCTCGAACCCGACGAAACAACCGACGTGCTCGCCACCCTCGTCGAACGGTCGCTCGTCTTGCGCGCTCACTCGCGGGAGGCCGGGCACCGCTTCGCGTTGCTCGATTCGGCTCGCGAGTATGCCCGCATCCGCGCGAGTGAGGCCGGTGAGACCGCCGCGCTGGAGCGCGCTCACGGAGCGTACTTCGCAAGCCGCGCCGCCCGCGCGGCGCAAGCGTACGACGCAACGCCGACCGCTTCGTGGTTGCCGCCGCTCGAGCGCGAGCTGGCGAATTTTCGGGCCGCGCTCGCGCGACTTTCCGCAACCGACGATGCCGGCGACGGTGCGCGCTTTCGCCTGTCACTCTTGCCCCTGTTCAGCGACCTCGGGCTGCCGCACGAAGGCTACGCGCTCGCGCAAGCGGTTGCCCGGAGCGATGCGCCCGACCTGGCGCGGGCCCGGGCTTCCGTGTGGCAAGCACATTTTGCCAACGTCTCATGGCGCCATGCCGACGCGCTCGAAGCCGCCGGCCGGGCCCGGGACCTCGCGCAACGCGGCGGCGAACCGCGCCTCATCGGCGGCGCGCTCGCCCAGAGCGCCGCCGCCCGCATCGCGATGGGTGACGATTTCGCGGGCGCCGATCGCGCGTTGCGTGAAGCGCTGCTGCTGCACGAAGCCGCCGGCGTCAAAGACGGCGCGGCGCACGTGCACGTGTTGCTTGGGGTCAAGGACGTCATCGAGCGGGGCGACGCGGCGTGCGCGCTCGAGCACTACCACACCGCGCTCGCCCTCTACCGCGAGATCGGCCGGCTCGACGGCATCGCCCTTGCGCTGACGAACATCGCCTTGGCGTACGGGATGGCGGGGCTGACCGTGCGCTCCATCAGTGCCGGGGCCGACGCGGTCGCGGCACTCGAGCGGGTGCGCAACACCGCGAGCCTCGCAGTCGCGCTCAACAACCTCGCCTCGTTCCTCGCGGTCGCGCGTGCGTACGAAGCAAGTGCCGCTTACGCGCTGCGCGCGCTGCCGCTCAATCTCACCGTGCAGAATCGCCTGCAAGCGGTGCGCTCGATCTCGGTGATCGCCGAGATCGCGATGTGCCGCAAGCGCCACCCGCGCGGCGCCGTGCGGTTGTACGGATTCGAAGAGGCGGAGTACGCCCGCCTGCGCACGCCGTTCCAGCCGCATCAAGCCCGTTATCGGCGTGAGATGCTCGCCCTGGCGACCGAACAGATCGGCGAAGCGGACGTCGCCCGGCAGCTTACCGACGGCGCACGGCTCGCACTGGACGACGCCGTGGCGCTGGCGTACGAAATCGCCGGATAGCGCGCGCCGATGCAGGGCAAGGCGAACATTCTCAAGCACCCGCTGCACCTGATCCTGATCCCGTTTCCGGTCGCGTTCTGGACCGGGGCGCTGGTCACCGACGTCGCCGGCTCGGTCACGGGCGACCCGTTCTGGTTTCGGATGAGCGTCGTCGAACTCGCGATGGGCACGATCGTTGCGGTCGTTGCCTCGCTGTGCGGCTACATCGATTACCGCACGGTTCGCCTGAGCGCGAAGGCCGCGAGCGTGGCGCGCGGGCATCTGTGGTGGAGTCTGGCGACGCTCGCCGTGTTCGTCATCGCATGGGCGCTACGCGCCCACGACCCCGGGTGGCGCCCCGGCATCGTCGTCACCGCGCTCGGTGCGCTGTTGCTCCTCATCGCCGCCTATCTGGGAAGCGAACTCGCCAACCGGCACGGGGTCGGGTTTTTGCCGCGCCCGAACGAGGGCGCCGCCGAGCTGTCCGACCGGGTGTGACGCAGCGCCGCCTTTGCGGCCCGCAGGAGGTGTAGGACCTCCCTTGCCGCCAAGCAGGCGTGCAGCCTACTCGCTGCTGGAGGCACGATGTCCGTCACAAACGTTCCAACGTCCGAGACCGTTACCGGGATCATCGCAGGTGCGTGGCGCGACGCGTTGCCGTTGATGCGATCGCGCATCAACGTGTATTACGTGCTCATCGCCATCGGGGCCGTCTTGGCGTTGACGGCTGCTCTGGCCAGTCACGGGACGCATTCCGGGTCCGACTACGGCGCATCGGTCGTCACCTTGGTGGCCTCGTTCTATGCTGCGGCGGCGGCGATTCGCACGCTTCGGCCGGACTTCCGCTGGACGCTCGAGCGCGTCTTCGTCGTGATTCTGCTGGGGATCGCGCTGGCGGTAGCGATCGGGATCGGGCTCGTCCTGTTCGTCATCCCGGGGATCTGGATCGGCGTGCGTCTCTCGATGACGTACTACGCCTACCTCATGCCGGAGGGCGACGCGAACCCGTTCGCCGTGTCGTGGCATCTGACCGCGCACCTGTTCTGGCACACCCTGGGCCTGCTGTTCCTGGTGTCGTTCATCAACTTCGCCGTCGGCGTCGCCGTGGCAATCGTCCTGGGGATGCTCGGCCTGATCTCGCCCTGGATCGAAGGGCTGGTCGCGATTCCTGGGCTGTACGTCGACTTTCTGCTGATGAACTTCGCCGTGCTGGCGCACGTGCGGTGGTTCGCCCACCTGCGGCACGCCCACGGGATGCCCGGCCTCCCCGTTCCGGCCTAGCGTCCTGCCCCTCCAGCGTAGCTCGCACGGCCGTGACAGCCGTGCGGAGCTCGTGGTATACTCCGAGGGTTGCGGACCGCGAACCCCGGCGCCCGCGGCATTATTTTCGGGGGGAGACGCGTGCAGCCGCTCGGCGCACGGTCGCAAGGAGAACCCATGGCTAAGAAAGTCGTCGGAAAGATCGGCCTGCAACTGCCGGCCGGTAAAGCGACGCCCGCTCCGCCGGTCGGCCCGGCGCTCGGTCCGTACTCGCTGAACATCATGGATTTCTGCAAGCAGTACAACGAGCGCACGCAGAGCCAGGCGGGGATGATCATCCCGGTCGAGATCACGGTCTTCGAAGACCGCACGTTCACGTTCATCACCAAGACGCCGCCGGCGTCGTTCCTGATCAAGCAGGCGCTCAAGATCGAGTCCGGCTCGAAGGAACCCAACCGCAACAAGGTCGGCAAGCTCAGCGACGCGCAGATCCGCGAAATCGCGCAGACGAAGATGGCCGACCTCAACGCCAACGACGTCGAAGCCGCGATCAAGATCATCGCCGGCACCGCCCGCTCGATGGGCGTGGAGGTAGCATGAGCAGCGTGCATGGCAAGCGCTACAAGGCGCTGGCGGCGGATTACGACCGCACGAAACTCTACGACATCCCCGAAGCGACCGGGATCGTCAAGAAGAACGCCAAGGCCAAGTTCGACGAGACGATCGAGGCGCACATTCGCCTGGGCGTCGACCCGAAGAAGAGCGATCAGAACGTACGCGGCACGGTGCTGCTTCCGAACGGGACCGGCCGTACGGTGCGCGTGATCGCGTTCGCCAAGGGCGACAAAGCACGCGACGCGGAAGCGGCCGGCGCCGACCTCGTCGGCGAGGCGGACCTGATCGAGAAGATCAAGGGCGGCTTCACCGATTTCGACGTCGCGGTCGCCACGCCGGACATGATGGGCGCGGTCGGCTCGAACCTCGGCCGTATCCTCGCGCAGAAGATGCCGAACCCCAAGTCGGGCACCGTGACGCCGAACATCGGCAACGCGATCCGCGACATCAAGAGCGGCAAGGTCGAGTACCGCCTCGACAAGACCGGCATCGTGCATACGATCGTCGGCAAGGCGAGCTTCGACGAAGCCAAGCTCGCGGAGAACATCGCGACCCTGCTCGACGCGATCGTGCGCGCCAAGCCGGCCGCCGCCAAGGGTACCTACATTCGCAGCGTCACGCTGACGAGCACGATGGGCCCGGGCGTCAAAGTCGACCCGAACAAAGTGAAAGCGACGGCCGCCACCTCCGCGTAAACCCGGACGCAGCGCAATCGACGCGTGTAAGGGACCGCTGTAACCGGCGGTCCTTTGCTTTCGGCACGCCGAGCCGGCGAAAGGCCCGACCCCCGTGCCTTGCGGAAGTCGGACATCGGCGCGTCACGCTGCGGTCATCTCCGTGGGTGACGATCGGGGGTGTGCTATCGATGTCGATCGAGTATAAGACCCGCCGCTTCACCGTCGACGAGTACGAACGGATGGCGGAACTGGAGATCATCGGCCCCGACGAACGCGTCGAACTCATCGACGGCGAGATTGTCGCCATGAGCCCGTCAGGGGACCCGCACAACTCGGGGATCGCCCGCGTCACTCGACGGCTCGTGCAGCGCTTCCCGGAGCCCTACGTGATCTTCGTCCAGCTTCCGATGCGAATCGGGGATTGGTCGTTGCCGCAACCGGACGCGATCGTGCTGCGCGAGCGCGCCGACGAGTACTCGCAGCGCCGGGCGCGTCCAAAGGACGTCGTGCTCCTGGTCGAGGTCGCGGTCTCGTCGCTGCGGTACGATCGCCTGAAGAAGGGCCGGCTCTACGCGCAGGCCGGCGTGCCGGAGTATTGGATCGTCGACGTACCGGAACGGCTCGTCCAGGTCTACACGCAACCGCAGGCGGAGGGATTCGGCCGCCTGGAGGTCGCGCGTCCCGGTGAGGTGATCCCGAGCCCCGCCACCCGGCACGCGCCGGTCATGGCAGAGGACGTGCTCCCCCCTGACCTGCCGGGGCTCGACTTCACCGAATAGCGGGCTGTGTCTAGAGCGTCACGTGGAGGTGGTAGCGTACGAGCACTTGGCCCTGGTGGGTGCCGCGCACGCCCACCCGCGCCACCCCGTTGGCCACCTCCACCGTTTTGGTCGCCGAACCGTCTTCGAGCGTAGCTCCGCCGCCGACGGCGAAGGTCATGGTCGCAGGGTCGCTGCCGAGCCCGTTGACCTCGACGACGAGCGGCACGGTCTGGCCGACGAATGACGGCGGCAGCGGCGACGGGTGGATCTCGACGACGTCGGTTTGGAACGCATTGCTGCGCACGCCGCCGGAGTTCACGTCGATCGTGTGCCGGCCCAGCGGAACGTCGCTGCGCAGTTCGCCGACTGCGCTGCGGTTGGACACAGCTCGCGTAACGATGCCGTCGGTCTTGCCGTCGACTTCCAGCGTCGTGCGTTCGGGCACCGTTCCCGACGTCTCGACGCGCACGATGCCTTGACCCGGCGCGCGGTCGTAGGCCGTCGAGCCCGAATGAATGACGGCACCGCGGCTCGGAACGTTCGGAAGCGCATCGGTGTTCGGCACTGGGCCGTCGCTCGTGACGGCGCCCTCCCCCGCGTTGCCGTCGAGCCGGCCCGCCGAATCGAAACCCTTCGCCAGCACGTAGCCCGTCACGGCGGCCGCGCCGGCGAGCAGCGGCAAGCGGAAGCGCACGTGACCGTCGCTGCTGGTGCGGGTGCGGTAATACGACGTGCCGCCGGCGGTCACGATGCCGACGACGACGTCCGTCGGACCGCTCTGCTGCGGGTCGACGAACGTGGTGACGATTTCCGAGCCGGGACCGGCAACCGGCGGAACGTAGGCTTGTTGACCGGGCTGCGCTCCATCGCCCGCTGACGGCTGGACCGGGGTGAAGCTCGCGTCCTTATCGATCGGTTTCGCAGTCGGCGCAGGCGTCGGCGACGGAGTGGGAGTCGCCTTGGGCGCCGGGAGATAGCCGCCGTGACCTTCGTAGTCCTGGTGTGCCTCTTGCACGGTTTGGAAGTTCGGATCGCCCGCTTTGACGCACTTCAGTAGCGCCGCCCAAGCCTCGTCCATGATGCCCTTCACGCGCTTGAGTTTGGCGCCCGTGGCCGCGTTCTGGGCCGTGATGGCGGCCGTTTGCGCACGCAGGTTCGCGAGCGTCTTGTCGATGTTCGCCCGCATGCTGTCGCCGGTATCGCCCTTTTTGGGATCGAGCTTTGCTTTGAAAGCCGTCACGCCTGCGGCTGCTTTGGCGGCATCGTACTGCGCCGCGAGGTTGCTCAATTTTCCGGCATGGTCCGCATCGTTGGCTTCGTCGAGCCAGCCTTGCGACCGATTCAAAGCCGCCAGCGCCGCCGCCAACGCCGTTTTATAGCGCTGGAGTGCCTTCTTGAATGCCTCCCAATCGCATTTCTGCGCTGCGGCGAGCGCGTCTTGGGCTGCCGACAACGCCTTCTGGGCGTCGGCCGTCGCTGAATTTGCCTGCGTTTGCGCATCTTTGAGATGAGCGTTGATATCCTCGATCGTGTCGGCCGCCTGACGCATCAGCGCGAGCAGATTGTTGCCGACGGCGTTCATGAACTCGGTGCACGAGGCGGCTCGTGCCCCGCTCTCGAGCGCGCCGAACGCACCGCCTGCGTCTTTGGCGGCATATTCGGCTTGGTCTTCGTTCGTAATCGCGTTCACTTCCGACTTGACGTAGTCGTTGATCCGCTGCTGGATGGCGCCCGCATTGGTAGCGGCACCGTTGAACTTCCACACCCCGCTCTTGGGGTCGTACGTCACGGGATTCTGGGCGAAATACGTGTTGATGTCGGCTTGGATCTGCGCCACGTGCTGCATTTCGTGGGCCTGAATGTAGGATTGCGTCAACGCGAAGCTCGAGCCGTAACACGGGTTGGTCGCGGCCGTGCCGTCCATGTTGGTGTAGGGCTGGTTGTACCAACTCGTATTGAGATTGACGTTCACGGAGACGTTGACTGCGGCGGTCGGATTATCGCCCCCGCTCAGGGTCGTGTTCGCGCTGCCGAAACTCGTCGCTCCCTTCGCGGCGTTCAAACCCGACGCACTCTGCGTGACCGTCGGCGTCACGGTAGGCGTTACCGCAACGGGTGAGAACTGCTGGCCCGAGCCCGTACCCGGCGTGAAACATACCGTGGCGACGGTCAGCACGAGCGCGAGAACGCGAGGACGCATGACAAGCCCTCCCAGGCGAGGGGAAGCTCCGTCGCCTCCATTGGGAGATAGCAAGTACGACGTTCCTGCCGAGCAAGCGCCGAACGCCTGCCAGTTGTGGCATTGGCCGTGTTCTAGAGCATCGCGGTCCGGGCTGCCTTCACCCGATTAGCGCGGCGGCCTTGCGCCCAGGCGGCGGTTCCGGTATACTCTTCGATGGCTCCGAAGACCGTAGGTCCGCTCCGGCGGATAATGCGCAAGCGCCTACCGAGGATGTCAGTCTCGAATTGTTCGGCCGGTCGGCCGTACCGCTCGCGCCTCGACGCCTCGTTCCTCGTGGGGAATTCGGAGGCGTTTTGTTTTTCGAAAGGCGCCCCCAACCTATGCCGACCGCCAAAAAAGAAGCGACCATCGAGGAACTGCGTCAGCGCATCGCTGACGCGAAGAACCTGTTCTTCACCAATTACGCCGGGCTGACGGTCGAGGAGATCTCGAAGCTGCGCGGTGAGTTGCGCAAGGACGGCACGACCTATGCCGTCGTGAAGAACACGCTGTTCTCGATCGCCGCCGGCGACGAACTCGCCACCCTGCTCGAGCAGTACCTCGCCGGCCCGACCGGCGTCGTCTTCGCGGGCGAAGATCCCGTCGCGCCCGCCAAGGCGCTCAAAGCGTTCTCCGACGGCACGAAGCCGGTCGAAGTCAAGGCCGCCTACGTCGACGGCAAGCTGATCGACGCGGCCTCGGTTGCGGCCCTCGCCTCGCTTCCGCCCAAGGCGGAACTGCAAGCGAAGGTGCTCGGACTCTTGTCGAGCCCGCTGCGCAACCTCGCGTACGTCCTCTCAGCCAACTCTAGCGGCCTCGTCCGCGTTCTCAGCGCTCGCGAGAAGCAACTCGCCGAGTCAGCATCGTAAGGAGCACGATTCACATGGCAGTTGCCGATCTCATCGATCAAGTCGAGAAACTCACCGTCCTCGAGCTCAACGAGCTCGTCAAAGCCCTCGAAGAGAAGTGGGGCGTTTCCGCCGCCGCGCCGGTCGCGGTTGCGGCCGCCGGTGCACCGGCCGCGGCCGCAGCGGCCCCGGTCGAGCAGACCGAGTTCGACGCGGTCCTCACCGACATCGGGAGCGAGAAGATCAAGGTCATCAAGGCCGTTCGCGAGCTGACGAGCCTCGGCCTGACCGAAGCCAAGTCGTTCGTCGAGAGCGCGCCCAAGGCGATCAAGACCGGCATCCCCAAGGATGAAGCCGAGAAGATCCAAGCCAAGCTCGCGGAAGTCGGCGCCAAGGTCGAGATCAAGTAACAGCGCTCGCGCGGGTGCTCGCGCCGTGGACGCTCGAAGAGTTCTTCGAGCGCTTCTACGAGCGCGAGCCCCTGCACGTCGCGCGGAACGATCCGGCGTACTTCGCCGCCGTCTACTCGGTGAGCGAGCTGGAAGACACGCTCGCGACCGGATCGTCCGACGCCGAGAAGTTCGCCCTCGTTCGCGAGGGGATGCCCGATCTGGCGCTCGACGAGTTCACGACGGCGCGGCGCGCCGGCGCGGTGCGGGGCCAAGGGGCGGCGGTCGTGGCGACGATCGATCCGCGCAAGGTCGTCGCGCACTTCGCGAACGGCTACACCCTGATCGTCAAGGACGCGGGCGCGTTCAGCAGCCGGCTGCAGCAGTTTTGTACCGCCCTGCAGCGCGACTTGCAAGCGTACGCGCAGGCGAACGTCTACTTCACGCCGGCGTCGTCGCAAGGCTTCGCCGTGCACTACGACACGCACGACACGCTGACGATCCAAATCGACGGCGAGAAGACGTGGCGCGTCTACGAACCCACCGTCCCGTTGCCGCTCGAGACGCAGCCGTTTGCCGGTCCCGTCGATCGGGCGGCACTGACGTTGAACCGCGACGTGACGCTGCGGCCGGGCGATACGCTGTATCTGCCGCGCGGTTACCTTCACGAGGCACGCGCGGGCGGCGCACGCTCGTTGCACGTCACCTTCGCGCTCGCGCCCGTGCGCATGGCCGAGATCGTCGATATTTTGCTGCGCATGGCGAGCGACGCCGACGTTAGCTTCCGGCGCGCGCTCGCGCCGGGCTGGGCCGACGATCCCGCCTTCGAGGCGCGCGTTGCCGCGTTGCTGTCGGCATTCGCGATCCAGTCTTCTTCTGAACGCGTCGAACTCGCGCGCGAGGTCGCCCTCAACGCCTTGCATGGGCTGCCGCGGACCAGCGCGCGCGGCGCGTTCGACCGGTTGCCCGAGCCTGCCGCGCCGCCCGATGATGCGATCGTGCGGCCGCGTGACGACCTTCCGCTCACCCTCCGCCGGCGACGCAAGACGGTCGACCTGCTCGCGCCGAGCCGCTCGCTCGCATTCCCGCTTTTCTGCGCCCCCGCCCTCGAACAGTTGCTCCGAGGCGCGGTGCGCTACGGCGACATCGACCCCGCGCTCGCGCCCGAGAATCGCTGGCTCGTCGTCCGCAGATTGGCGCTGGAAGGGCTCGTCGAGGTCGAGCCGGCGCCTTAAGGGGCGTGTTCTTCCAAGCCTTCGCCGGCGGGAACGGATTGGTATTGTTCGTCGGTCACCTTCTCGAGCCAGTCGACGTTCCGGCCGTCGAGGGTTTCCTGAATGGCGATGTGCGTCATGGCGGTGGTCGGCGCCGCGCCGTGCCAGTGCTTCTCGTTGGGGGCGATGATCACCACGTCTCCGGGACGGATTTCCTCGATGGACCTCCCCAACGTTGGACGCGTCCGCAGCCCGCCGTCACGACGAGTTTTTGCCCTAACGGATGCGTGTGCCACGCCGATCGCGCGCACGGCTCGAAGGTGACGATGCCGGCGCTGACGCGCGACGGTTCGGTCGCCGGGAAGAGCGGATCGATCCGTACCGTGCCGGTGAAGTATTCCTCGGGTCCCTTGGCGGACGGCTGCGAGCCGGGGTGTTGGACGTGCATGGTGTTGCTCCCGATGAACTCAGTGAATGGTGTAACCGCCGTCGACCACGAGTGCGTGTCCGACGACCATGCTCGATGCCGGGCTGCAGAGCCACAGGACGGCGTCGGCGATCTCCTCCGGACGGCCGAGGCGCCCGATCGGCACCTCCTTCAACATCGCTTCGAGCGCTTCGGTTTGACCGGCCGCCTTCATGCGATCGCTCATCGGCGTATCGAACAGTCCCGGACAGACGGCGTTGATGCGAATGCCGTTCGCTGCATACTCTAGGGCCGCCGTCGTCGTGAGCCCGAGGACGCCGTACTTGGCCGCATGATACGTCCCGCGTCCGGCTCCGCCCACGAGTCCACCGATGGACGAGCAGTTGACGATCGCGCCACTCCCTTGCTTGCGCATCTGCTGCAGCTCGAACTTCATGCAGCTCCACACGCCGCGAAGATTGACCGCCATCACGCGGTCGAAATCGTCGCGCGTCGCATCGGCGGTATCGGCCAGGACGTTCTGAATGCCGGCATTGTTGTATGCGGCGTCGAGCCGCCCGAACGTGGCGACCGTGCGCTCGACCATCGCTTCCACTTGCGCGTCGTCGGTCACGTCGCAGCGGATCGCGAGCGCCTGATGATTGCCGGCGATCAGCGCGTCGGCGGCAGAGCGCACGGCCGCTTCGTCGGAATCTGCCAGCACGACCGAGGCTCCCGCTTGCGCGAACGCCCGCGCCGTCGCGAGCCCGAGCCCCGAGCCCGCCCCGGTGACGAGCGCAACATTGTTGTTGAACGAAATCTCCATGTCGCAAAGTGTACGGCTGGACGTGAGGCGGGGACAGCAACGCGGGAAACGTACCTTTGACAGTGTCGGGATGAGCGATCAAGAACAGCGGGCGGAGTTGCGGCGGTTCCTGAAGGACCGGCGGGCAAGGGTGTCCCCTGCCGACGCCGGTCTGCCGGCGAGGGCGCGCCGGCGCGTCCCCGGTCTGCGCCGGGAAGAGGTCGCCGAACTTGCCGGCATCGGCGTCTCGGGTACACGGCGCTCGAAAGCGGCGATGCCGAAGGCGTTTCGGAGTCGACCGTTCACGCAGTCGCCGATGCCCTGCGCCTCTCCGACTCGGAACGCGCGTATCTCCTGACGCTCACCGGGCGAGCGCCGGCGGCGGACGATCCGAGCGAACTGAACGCACTGACGAGGGAGGCGATGCGGGCAATGACGTTCCCGGCCTACATCATCACCGCCTCATGGGAGATTCTCGACTGCAACGCGGCGTTTCGCGTCGTTTGGGGCATCGGCGAGAACGAGGTGCCGTTCAATGCGGTCGAACGGCTCTTCTTGAACCCAGGAGCGCGAGCGATGCACGGTGAGCGCTTCACCGCCAACCTGGCGCCGGTCATCGCGATGGTCCGTTCCGCCGTCGGCCGCCGTCCCCACGTCGAAACGTTGCAACGGCTGCGCGAGCAGTTCGTCGCGGAACATGAGACTCGTGCACTGTGGGACGCCTATGAGATCAGCGATCCCCTCGTCCCTAACGCGTGCACGATCGAGTCGCCGATCGGAACGTTTCGCTATGAGGCCTTAACCCTCGCCAACCCGGTCAAACTTGCGGGATCGTCGTGCAGGTTCCCGACGCTGCGAGCAGGGAGCTGTTGGCGCGTGCCATGAGCTAGAAGTTCACGTTGCCGCTGCGCCTAGTAGCGTCCAAACGCTCGCACCCGCCGGCGCATGGAACGTCAGCGTCCCGTTTCCGATGCTCGGGGTTCTCAACCGGCGGCCCGGAGGACGGCCCGTGAAAATATCTCGCGCTCCGACGACCGTATACGCGCCCCTGACGCGCCCCACTTCCAGCTGCCTTGGCCGTCCATGACGATCGGACGTGCCGTTTGGCACGAGCCGCCCCCGGCAGACTCGCGCACCGATATGCGCCGGCGGCAGCAGCAGCGGCGCTTCCCGGCTTCTGCCAGACGACGAGTTGGCTGCCGCTCGTGAACGCTACGTGTTGGGCCCGATCGTTGCCGGTCCCCAGCGAACCGGACCGCCGCTGCCGCTGACAAACTCGACCGTCGCGCCGTTGATCGCAGCACCGACCGGCAGCACTTCCCCCAGCCCCAGTAGCCGTTGCTCAGCAGTTCAACGTAACGCTCGTGTCGCATGGTCGCGAGCCGATCGAACGGCACGCATAGTTGCCCATGATCCCCGAATCCGCTTGTGCGAACGTGACGCATGGAACGAGCAACGACAGCGTGGCAGCGAACATCGCGGAGACCATTCGTAATCGAATCGCTTGCATTGAAATTGACTTTCCTCACCATCGTCAAAAGTGCTTACAGGGGTTGAGTTTCTGAAGCAAGCGTATTGCAGCTATATGGTCTTGTTGAAGATGTGCTAGCTATGACTTTTTCACAAACATTGCATTCGATCGCGAGGTCTTCAGTAAGTCGAGCAGAGAACGATGCGCTGCCGCTGGTTCTTCACCGAAAGCTCGAGCATCGACGTCGCTGTAAATGATGATTCTTGCTTCTCTTGACGTGCGGCTAACGTCACTCCGAGAGGAGAGCCCATGCCAACGTGCGCCGCGATCCGCAAGCGGCGATCGCCGTCAGCACAGTGGATCTCGATGTTGATGATCCCGCCGCAATTCGAGCCACCGATTGGCCGTCCGGCGCACGCGCCGGCGAAGTGTCGAGGCGGATGCAGCTCCGCCGGGAGCGTTCTCACGTGCAGCGACCGTCACGCTTTCGTTTGTCAGTTTTCGCGAGCGCAATGTCGATCGCACCGTTCGCGAGCCCGTCCGGGGCGCTGGCCCAAGACCAGCAACTGATTCCCTTAAGCAGGGACGGTCGGGGTGCGCAGCGCCACACGGTGCGGCGTTCTACGTCCTCACGTGTCCGGTTCGGCTGGATCTACGGCGACGCCGTCGCCACCGGCGGCAAATCGGGCGCGCTCGTGCGCTTCGCCGACTTGGTGGAGTTCACGGTGGGCGAGACCCGGTTGACGGTGGGCGCCTGGGACGAACGATGGGGCCGCCGACGGATCTTCGTGAGCGACGGCGCGCTCGAGTTCGATTTTCATCATGCCGATGCCACTAGGGTAGAACGGCACCCCGTCCCGACGGCTCAGATTCGCGTCAAGCGCGCGGTCGGCTTCGGTCTTCACGACTTTGGTTGAAACCGTCGTCGTGTGCGTCGATTGCACCGCGGGCGACATCGTCGTGGCCGGGCGGTTGAGAGTGACCTTAGGGGTCGGAAGCTCGTTGTAATGGACGGCACTCCGAGGGCGGCGGCGTGCCCACCTCGAAGACGTCGATACCGAAAAAAACGCGCTGCAGAACCTGTTCAACGTCGCCTTCGGGCTGGGCCGACCGGCTGCGCGGACCGCGGGCCCGCGGTCGCCGGCCCGGGTTACGTCCTGACCGGCTCGCGGTCCGGGGGCTACGTTCCTCCGGCGGTTGGTCCCTGGGCCACGTTCCTTCCGCGACCGGTCCGCGGTACGTCCCCCCGGCGGTTGGCCCCGGGTACGTCCCCCGGCGGTTGGCCGGGTACGTCTTCCTGCGGCGGTGGTCTCATGGTACCTGCCACCGGCGGTTGGCCCCGGCGTCACCCGTGGCGGCTGGTCCACGGCAACCTGCCGCCGGCGGTTGGTCCAGGGTATGTCCCGCGGGCGGCTGGTCCGACCCAGCGCCGCCGGTACCGGGGCACGGAGCCGGGCCGCAGGGACCCCCGAACGGTGGGGTGCGTCAAGATCGCACCGACGGCCGCCCCGCATCACGTGTCGCCGGGGAGGCCGGCTACCTCCCACGACGGGCCCTGGCTTCATCGAGCCCGGAAGCTGCGACGGTCATGCTGATGCCGGCTCCCTGGTCGCACGATCTCTCCCTGGTGGCGGCGGTGGCGGGACGCCTGCGAAGACGCCCACTCCCGTCCGCACGCTCGCGCCGCAGCCCATCCCGAGCTTGGGGAACGGTTCGTCGAACTCGGCACCGCGACGACCGGCCCCGGGTTCATCCCGCCGCGCTGAGCCACCGGGTCCGGGCCAGAACGGATGCTACGCGTTCGACGGGCGTGGCGCGAAGGTCTGCGCCCACCGTGCCCGGACGCTGAAGAGTGACGGATAGACGATCAGCCTGCGAACGGGGTCGATCAGGGCCATGTAGAGGCGCGCGATCTTCCCGACGTCGCGCACGTAGACCGCGAAATAAAAGCGGTAACCGGCCGGCGTTTCAACGAGCGCGCTCGACGCCGCGGCGTGGACGGTGCGGTTGACGACTTCGACGAGTTGTTCGTTCTCGAACCGGTAGACGACGCGGAAAAAGCCATCGCGTTCGTGCGCCGGCGCGAGCGACCGCTCCCGATTCTCGCCGTCGTCAAAAAGACCGGCTCGGCGAACGTTTCGGCCGCGCCTGCTTTGCGCGTCGTCCCGATGAAAGAGGCGGCCGACGAAGAAGCGCGCCTTCAAGAGCGCTCCCACGGACCGCGACGGTGCGAACGTCTGCCCATTGGTCGCGGCGAGAAATGCGGCGAGCGTGATCCCGCTGCGCACGTGC